>NZ_CP009281.1:0-1357434 GCF_000758585.1 Paenibacillus sp. FSL R5-0345 | reverse complement strand
TCTGCGGCCGATTACATCTTTGTCAGAAGAATATGAAATATCATCTAATGAAACAACCGCTTTGTTCCCAAAGTCGGGACTTCGATAGACTACTCCTGGTAGAGTAAAGTAATTATACGGTACTTCATCTGGAACGATATCAAAAGTAATCTCACTACTATCTGAGTAACCAAGTGTGTTTTCTACATAAATCGTAGCTTTATATTTACCGGGTTTCTTAAATAAGACGTCTTTGTTTTCAAAATCAGATAGTGTGCCACTGTACTTTATATCTGCATTCGTCCCACCAGAAACAGCAGTAATCGTAACTCGCGTTTTACTCGATACTAAGGGAAACCGTGTTGGACTCTGGCTTCTATTGAATAATGTCGTTTTACGATTTTGTTTAAGTGTTCCTTCTATGGCTAACCCTGCTGATGGTTTCGGCTCAGTGACGGTAATTTCTCTACTCGTACTCCCCGTTTGATTTTCATTGTCTACAACTGTGAGCGCGATAGGGAATGTTTGACCAACTTGTTCAGGTGTGTACCACACATAACCTTTTGAAGCATTACCGATCTCTCCTTGCGCACCCGAATTTTCCCACACGTAGATATTAATATATCCATCTGGATCATAGGATGCTGCACCGCTAATTAACGTATCATCTCCTGCTTTGACATATCTCGGCGCTGAAATTCTTGCTATAGGTGGCTTTCCTTCCGGAGTTGTTGGATTCGTTGGTGGTGGAGGAAACGTAACTGTGGGATTGTTTTTATAAACACCTGCCGAAATCTGTAGAGGTTGTTCCAGAGAGGTGATGGTTCCATTCTTTGTAACGATCGGCTTTTTAAAGCGGACGAGAACGGTTAAAGCATATTCCTGAGTAAAATGTTCGCCCGTAACACTCGATTTTTTAATCTCAAAATCAAATAAAGTACTCACGTTAAATGTCTTTGCAGACTCCTTTTTCGTTTTGAGTGTATTATTCCTATCTTTCTCTTTAGCATAGAACACCCACTCATCAATGTTTGAAGCATCATTGTATCCTTGCAGCTGCCCCATTAGTGAAATTTGAACAGGTTCATCTTTATCTCCCAATTTCGTAGGATTGGGATTAGGTTTGTTTAGAGTTACCGTACCGGTAAGAGTTGGTTCTGTAGGGAGAGTGTAGTCGAAGTTCACAGTGCCAGCGTAGCTGTAAGAAGTTACTTTGGCACTGGCTGTGAAATAATAAGGAAGCAATACAAAATACAAGCGTCCTTCTACCCATTGTCCCTTATCAAAACCATCTGAAACTTGTTCTGGCCGGACATTCGCCGAAGGCACTGTATAGGTAATAATAAACTTATTGCCATCCTTGATTTCGCTTGTACCAGTCGCTCCAATAAGATTTGATCTTTCAACTCTGATACTAGACTGAATGACACTACTAGCAGATATTATTTCTGTTCCTCCCTTACCAAACCATACTAATCCCCTATTAGAAATATCTGATTTTGTAACTACGTCCCTTTTGGGCGGTTCACCTGATGGCATGAGCGAATCTGCAGCGTTGACGTTATAACTATCGTTCTTTCCCAGTTCAGGTTTGTAGTTATTGATCTGCCACCTTCTACCATCCGCATAACGCCAGATGGAATTACCAGGTTGGGTGATGAATTGTTCTTTATAATCTCCATCGTATCCTTCTACCGAAAATGTTTCAGACTTTTCATTCCCCTTCAAAGTAACTTTCACCTTACCATTTTCAAGTGTAATTGCACCGATAGTACTGTTATTGCCGTTATATTTAAGCGTACCTGTCTTGATCGAGGCGCTTGATACCCCACTAGGAAGGTCTAAATAAAATGTCTTCGCGCTATTGATCGATCCCGTCAAGCCCGTTGTAATTGGTACGCTCAACGTTATAGATTTCGTGTCGGCTGCCTCTGCAGGATAAATAAAGAAAGGGAAAATTAAGAACAAGCAAAGAGCAAAAGAATAGATATTTTTCATTGTATTTACCTACTCTACTGGACGATTAACGATGTATTTCGACTCAGAAGCACCTTTATATTTTGCTTTAATGTAGAACCAGTTGAAATTCCCACTATAAAGATAAGCTTGATACGTACTTAACTTTTGCCCAGGTGCTAGACTCCAATCCCATACAGCTTCATTACTATTTGGTTTGTAATAACTGGCTTTAGGCATTGTAGGAGCCGTCGGTTCATCACCAAAAAGTAATCTCCACTTTTCGCTTAAGTCCGTTACATTCTGCCGAATCATGTCCCTACTCTTATTCTCAACCGTAATCTTTGTCCAAATAAAATATTTTCCTGTACCTTGGTAGTCGTATTTCTTAATTAACCCCTGTGCATCTTTGGAATTAATATCATAGATCATTATCTTCTCTAACGTATAACTCAACCCACCCACCGTTACCGTCACAGGCAGCTCCACTTCTTTCTTCAGACCAAATTTACTCAGATTATCCCTCATAATAGGCATCGGCGTTGCTGTTGGTTTCACGCTTGCTGTAGGTTTTACCGCCGCTGTTGGCTTAGCAGTAGCTACTGGTGTAACCGCTTCCGCATTTGCAACCACTCCCTGCCCCAATACTGCACCCAATAACATTGTTGCTGCCATAGTCGCCTCTACAATTTTCTTCTTCATCCCCAAATCTCTCCCTAGTCTCAATTGGATTTTCCCTACTTATTGAACTTATACTCCTGAACTGCTGGTACTCTGATTGGCTCTTGTGTTTTGGCTCTGGAGATCAGCAGCGGATGTTCCGTCTCAATGACGGCAATAACCGAGGGACCCTCTATGTATTTGGTAATGCCATATTCACTATCCTCGTATAAAAGCGGAAAAGTCACTCCAGCAGCATCATCAACAATATCGAACTTCACGATCTTTACTTGATTCTTAAAACGGCTGCCCATTTTGGGAGAAAGACCGTTATCAAGTCCAAGATTCGCCTGTAAGGCATGCTGAAAAGTATCGTATGCAAGCGTGGGATCGATAATTAGACGGCCTTGCGTGAGTTCAATCTCATCTAACTCCTGCGCGGCATCGTGAACAGCGATATTGTTTGCATCTTTTAGCATGCTGCGCAGCATGTCCCACTCCTGATTCTGAATCTGAAAGAACCAGGAGTAGATAAAGATCAGTAGGACAAATGCCAGCTTAATAATGTAATCCATAAATTAGGCTCATCCCTTAATCAATCGAGATATTCACTCATAATTGACCCATGCCCATAATATCGGGTAGGCTGCGAAACCGTGGAAAAGTTATACGGAAACAGATTTATTCGCGGTGCCGTTACAAAAACATCTAGTCGTTTTTTTCGTTCCTGAACAGTGTCCGTGCTGCTTGTGATTTCTATGGAACCCTCCGAGAACCCAATCGCCTTAAGATTTGAAATCACTTCATTCCGCATAGATGCTGTGACCATCCCCTCCGTTGCTGCTTTTTGTGTGATGTAGGACGTATTAGCTTTGACCTGCAAATCTAGCAGATAATCAATATAGGTGAAAATGGGCTGCAGGATAATAAACAGGACAAGCCACATGAATAATGCCCGGAGGACGGTCTCCTTCAATAGAAACGCCTCCTCCTAATATTGCTCTACTTGCTTAGTATGTGTGATAATATCGTCCTGACTGCTGCCAATGATATGCGTGGCTACCGTAATGAACATCCCTGCGATGACAAAACCAATGGCTAGAAACATTGCTATGGAGATCGAGTCTTTTTTCATAATTGAGTTAAACCGAAGTGTGGGTTAAGACCCAAGCAACTGCAGTTTGGCTGGAATCCAACGGCTGAATTAAGGTTACACCCGGGATATCCGGTCTATTATCATCCGTATCATTAATTACATCTTGCACCAAAGGAACTAAAATCGCGATTACGATGGCCACGCACAAAAATCCGATAGCGATAAACAAACCAGTAGAAATAGCATCTTTTTTAATTGTTAAAATCTCCCTTTTATTTTATATTTTTTAAATAATATTGAATATACAATTTTTCACTGGAACATGCCGACCCCATTAAAATTCCCTTTGATCAGCAAAATGTACTGCATCGCCATCGCGACGATCATCAAAAAAGTAGCAATCGATGGGATAACGTTAATAATCGTCGATAAATCACCGATAAAAGACCATTTTTTTAAATACTGATCACTGGAGATTTTGGAGATGATCTTCCCTTGCTCACGTAAATAATTAGCAGCTTCTGTGTCGTCGTCCATCCCCTCAGTAGCCAGCAGAATGGAACGAATGTCATTAATAAAACTATGGTCATCCGGAAACTTGGCACAAAACCATTCAATCGCCCCCTCCACACCCTCATCTACTGCTCGTTCTGACAACTCGTACAAGTCCTGACGTATATATTGAAAATGTCCAGCCGTACTCCCGCAAAAAGTGCCAAATTGTGCATATCCACGCTTGCGTAGCCGATTATTCTCGTATAGACGAATGAAAGAGATGAGCTCACCGTCTTTTTTAATAACCGTCTTTTGATGAAGCCATGCAAGTACCCAGCCAAACGGAAGATAGCGCATCGGACTGCTGATTACGAGAATAAGTAGAGCAATTAGAGGATCATAGATCGAAAAGGTGTCGGAGCGTATAAAATCGCTGATGACTTGAGTTATTAAATAAATCAGCGCTGCTGAATAACGGAAAAGCGTAATTTTACGAGCTGAAATCGATAGACCAGAGTCATTCAATAATTGCTGAAGTCTATCCCCCTGCACCCGTTCCCCAAGCTTATTCCACCGTAGTCCTAATCGAACAAGATATCTCTCCTGTTTACTACTGCTGCTTACAAAGACAAGTAATGCGACATATACAATCCCGATTACAGTAACTAATAGTAACAATCTGTCCATAGCTCATCACCTTAGTGGTAGTCCAGTTTAGGTCTGGCGAGAATAGTACTGATCACAAAAGAAATAAAAAGACCGGAAATGATCACCATTAAAAAGGAAAGCCCTACTGTAGTCTCAAACTGCAATTGGAAATAGACATCAGGCTTCAGCATATACATAAAGGTTCCAACCGTAGATACTAGCACCAATAGATTCCCGTATAAGCCAAGGCTGATCGCATCTCTACTGCCCGCTTTTACAGTCAAAATCGTATCCCTCTGTTGCTCCATAGAACGGTTTAATAGCATCAGCGAGCTTTTTAAATAACGGCTTCCTTCCTTCTCGGCATAGAGCAGATCCGATATAAACTCCAAAGCGAAAGTAGTGCCAATCGCACCGGAAAACCTTCCGGCTTCCTGGGCAAGCTCCTTCTCATTACTGTAATTAGAAAATGCAGCCCCTAGCAGCTTCAATGGACCTTTCAGCACATTCTTATCCGTAAGAAAATCAGCTGTCCGATCAAGAATGGAATCTACCGACAAATGAGTGAATTTGGTAGAGATCTTGACTACATCAAGTAGATCGTAGCTTCCGTGCACCTTCCTCTGTGCGTAGATGTATCTCATACGAAAATAAGGAATCATCGCAGAAATCACAGCCATAAAAAACGGAAATCTCCAAGCCTCTTGGATCGACTGTCCTTCATTAAAGGTGATTCCATCCAAAAACGGATTGTTAAAACTAAGTCGCCCAGGAAGCTCACTGATCGTCAGTAGTCCTGATAGAAAAACCGCAATAAATACTATTACTGTACGCCCGACAAAACGCATAACACTTACACCCGGCTCATAGTTTTGATGTACAAAATACAGAGAATTATCTAGATGACGGTAAAGCCACAGCCTTTTTTTTACTGAGCTAACCCTTTTACCAAAAATACTCATCTTATATTTGATCCGAAAATCTACTTTCTGACTCACCTGCCATAAATGCCGTTCAATTAGTGGTTTAATGAGCAGCCACATTCCCCACACAATCAATAAATGGAGGATAAAACGAAAAATATACAATAATAGATCCACAGTTTCACCCCCTTACTCGTTAAGAATGATCTTAGATTTCAAGCTTTCCTTAATTGGCTGATCCATTGACTTTGCGGTTGCAAGTCGTCCTAGCTCTTTCTGAAGCAACTGTGTCGCCTGCTCATTTTTCTTAGACATCTTCAGAATCAAGCTCTTCGTCAGCTTGTCATTATAAGACCAACTCATATTCTGAGGCTCCCAGCGCATCAGATCATTCGCAAATACAGAGTTCTTTTCCTCTTCATAAAAGACTTCCGATATTCGCGTCAGCCGCTTCTTCCCATTTGGAACACTCTCCAAAATAAAAACTAGCTCGCATGATTTCAGTGCAGAGATTAAATGTCCCTTAAGACTCCCGCCAATTCTTGTCGACACGGCAAAAGCGCCTTGATAAGGAATGTCCTCCGAATCCACGGTGTGGAAGGTTCCGGTGATACCGTCATATCCCTTCTCCCCACTCCACAGGTAAAATTCCCATTCGTTATACCGCATTTCTGTCATATACAAAATGTTTGGGTCATGCCGCAGTGACTCTACCCCCACCTCCATTAATTCCTCGTTTGCAGCTTGTATCGGAATAATTCGATGCCCTTTAATCTGATAAGGTAAAATCGACTCCGGATGCTTCTCTATCATCACCACACCCATACAAGACGAGGATCCAAGCAGTTGCTCGCCGACGATCGTATTTGCAAAGGTTGTTTTTCCTGATCCAACAGCACCCGCAATTATGGTATTGCGAAAAGTGGATGATAACGCCCGAATCATTTCAACCGCTTCCGCTGGAATACATTCCGTACCTGCTTGATCTTCTAGACTCAGGAACTCTACAACCTGCCGCCGCAGTGATATGGTGGTGAATCCATCCCATACTCTCGGGGATACCCAAATGGCAAGTCGGATAAATCGACCGGGCCAGAGCGGATCATCCATTTTGAACTCCACCGAAGGGTTGTCCTTGTTCAGCTTTTTGTTGGGATCACTTTTTAATAAAGAACGCTTTAACTGCTCCACCCGATCTAGAGAAGGCATCTCGTACGGATAAGCTACAAACTCACCTTTATGATTATAAAAAATTTGCTTTCCAATCATCTGGAGCCCCGTTGACTCACTGTATGCACGATCAGTAAACCAACGATATGCCGGTCCAAAGCCCTTCCACTCATGATAGAGCGCTTCTGCCACCGTCCGGTATGCTTCTGGAACCTTGCCCGTAAATGGAGTCTTCCGTAAATACTTTTCTATCCCATTCATAAAAAAGCTAACTGCCTGCGGATCGCCAATTAGTGCCTTCGCATTTAGCTCGAAGTAGGCATCATCCTCACGCTCCAGCCCTTGGTTCATATCATTTTTCATTTTTTGCAAAAATGTATAAAAGTCTTCCTTACCCGGTTTACTCAAGCGCAGAATGCTTTGTTTCAGAGAGAACAACGGACGCTTCGTTTGATTTCCGTTCATAGGAATATACCTTTCTTTTTAGCTTCTGGTGCTAGCCCCATCGACACTAGCAGAGAATGTACCTTATCATCTACATACTGCAGTTCCTTTTTCCCTAACGGCAAGCTCTCCTGCAAGGGCTGGTAATACGGTAGCTCCAGTAAGATTTCAGTCCCAAAGCGAAGCGCAAGATTTTTAGGTGAAGATATTTCTTCTACATTGCTGCGGTTAATAATCAGTTGAAAATCATGTGGACGTAGATCCATATGCCCCGCAAGCTCTAGTAGAGGTTCAAGTCTGTATTCATGCTTCGGATGAGTGACGATCATGCGTAGTGCCGATTTGTGCATTCCAACATACCATGCAGCGCTTTCCGGAATTGAGCCAAAGTCAGCAATAACCACATCCGCATTCGCTCCAGCCCTAGCCAAAAAATATTCAATCTCATCCTCCTGATAGTCTTGTGCGCTCAAGTAATCGTAATTGCCTGGAAGATACATATAACCATCTTGCTTAATGAATTGTTCAAAATCCTCATCATGTATCATTTTCCCTGTAAGCCTTGACCGAAGCCTATCAAGACTGATGGTCGCTTTACGATCATGTCCGGGATCATATAAATCAAGCCCAAGGACAATAACACGGAGACCTGACGCAGCAATCCGCCTTGCGAATAGTTTGGCTACACTTGTACAACCAATTCCCGGACCTGAGCCAAAAAATCCAACCAGATTGCCCCGCTCCTCCCCATCCTCGTCTAAAATAAAACGAATTTTCTCTATCACCACTGACGAGGTAGAACGAGGAGGGATGAAATAGATACCTAAGCTTTCACAGAGCATATGTACAGCTTGGTAACCACTTATTCCCTTTTGCAAATATACATATAGGATCGTTGAACTTGGATAATTCCGGCGCAGTTCGCTAAGTGACTGAGCTTTAATCTGGTCACTAGTAACCATTAGCATATGGTTCTCTACATGAGATGGATCAGGAAGTACACTTTGTGTGATTACTATAAATCCCGCATTTTTGATATCATTAATCGTTAACTGATCTATGCCTAGACTAAAAATTTTCAAGACTCTTCCCTCCTACTCGACCCGTACGATCCACAGCTTTTTCCCCTGCTCCAAAAAATGTCCTAGCCGTTGTCCATCGCTTTTCTTCAGCTTCAGTTCCGGTGTGGCCACCTTGCCAGTCGAAGTGAATCGATTATTGTTGTTGCCCTTTTCTGAATCTAGCACATCGTTATTATCTTCAGTTCGCACATAGTTCACGGTGACTCCAGATAAAAACACCTCCTTGACGGGTTCACTAAGTGGAATTTGCCCAATCGGCTCTTCCCCGTCCTTGTTGACATTCGGACTAACCGATTCACTCTGCTTCTCTTTGTCACCTTCAACTAGATAAATATCTACCTTATCCCGGCTTCGCAAAGAACCATTAATGGCATAGATAGCCTCCTTTGGTATAGGAAAAATCCCTTCATCCTCCAGCGGCTCTAAATCACTAACATCCACTAGCGACGCTGTCAAAATACTTCCGTTAGTCAGATTTACGTTCGTAATCTTGTGCTCTACCTGTTCGATTTCAGTTATTACGCCGGAAGGTATATCTTTGGTCTGAACAGAGTCCAGATACACATCACTTGCTTTCAGCTCATAGTTTTTGGGAAGAAACTCCCCGCCTTCCACCTTTATTTTGACCACGGTTCGGGAGAGCACGTAGGGCTTGAAATAAAGATCATACCCCAGCAGTCCGCCGACTCCAGTAATCAAAATGAGGCTTGCGAAGAAATAGTTGCGTTTTAGCAGTTGCCCACGCTGTAAAGCCAAACCTTCCACCTCCTTAAAAACACGATTTTGAGAACGACAAAAAGCAACTTGGCGTAAATAGCCAAGCTGCTGGTAAAATGCTTTTTTACCTGTAGAGATTTAGAGAACTATTAGATTATAGGGTTCCGGTAAAAAGCGCTCAGGTTCACACCATAGGCTTTCACCAGAAAATAACCTTTCTATTTAAACACTACAGTCTTATTTTGATGGACGAGGATCCGGTCTTCGATATGCCACTTCACTGCACGAGCCAGAACAACCCGTTCAATGGTGCGTCCAATCCGCTTCAGCTCGATGACATCATCACTGTGGCTAACCCGCTGTACATCCTGTTCAATAATCGGGCCACCATCAAGCTCTTCTGTAACATAGTGAGCAGTTGCTCCGATAATCTTCACCCCGCGTTGATACGCTTGGGCGTAAGGATTACCACCAATAAAGGCTGGCAGGAAGGAGTGATGAATATTAATAATCTGGTGACGATAGTGCTCAATAAACGACGGTGAGATAATCTGCATGTAACGAGCCAGGATTATAACATCAATGTCGTCTCCGATGACTTCAAGCTGACGTTTTTCCGCCTCAGCCTTAGTATCCGCTGTAACTGGAATATGGTGGAAAGGTATGCCGAAGGACTCGACATACGATTTCATATCCAAATGGTTACTAACAACGAGAGCGATGTCGGCTTCTAGATCGCCAGCTTGCCACTGCCAGAGAAGTTCCACAAGACAATGGTCTTCTTTAGAGACAAATATGGCTAATCTTTTCTTATGACGAACATTGAATATTTTCCAGTTCATCTTGAAACGTTCAGCCACTCCGCCGAACAAAGATCGTATCTCTTCCAGACGATCTCCTAATTCAGGAAGGTCAAACTCAACTCTCATAAAGAACATTCCGCCATCTGGATCCATTGTGTACTGATCCGATTGCACAATATTCGCACCATGCTGATACAGAAAGTGTGATACTGCCGCCACGATTCCCGGTCCATCAGGACAGGAAATGAGCATACGCGCCCGGTTGGAATATGATTCGGCACCTGACGAATTGTTTCTTTTTACGTGTAATTCCATGATCCCATCCCATCCTCTCATCTACATGTGCAATCTGAAGTCTAGCTTATGCATGAACGAGCACTTACTTGCCTGCTAACCATGCAATCAAGCGATGATTAATTGCTTCCTCGCTCAGCGCAGGGAACAGCTCGGCAGCGATGACTTCGTCATATAGACGCTCCAGCGGTTCACGCGGATCAGCTTTTTTAGCCTTGGCATCGTTCTTCAGCAACTCCCAGACATTAAGCACATACTGACGGGAATCGATCTCCTTCTTAGCAAAAAACTCGCGGAGTGTTTCAACATCTTCTATAAACTCCGGTCCAAATCGTTCAGCTACGTTACCACGGAGCAAAGCGATCTCTACCTCATACATCGGACGCTGTTTCTTAGCATCCTTACCCACCCATGGTGTTTCCAAAATGAAAGACAGCCCTGCCAATTTCTCATGATGGACAATTTTGTTAATCGTATCAAAACCGATCCAACCCGATCCAATTGGAGTATGACGGTCTTTACCTGCTCCACATGGATTTTTGCTGTCATTGATGTGGATGACCCCAAGACGATTCAAGCCGATAATCTCATCAAACTGGTTAAGAACGCCATCCAAATCATTAACGATGTCATAGCCAGCATCATGAATGTGACAAGTATCAAGACATACGGACAAACGCTCGTTATGTTCAACCTTAGCAATGATCGAAGCAATCTCCTCAAAGCTGCGTCCGATCTCTGTTCCCTTGCCAGCCATAGTTTCTAGGGCGATATGAACTTCCGTTTCATTGGTTCCCCCAAGAACCTCATTAAGGCCGTCTGCAATCCGCTGGATACCATATTCAGCGTCCTTATCAGTGAAAGCACCTGGATGTAATACGATATGCTTGACCTCAAGCGCATGCGTACGGCGAATTTCTTCTTGTAAGAAATCAACGGCCAACTGATACGTATTCTCTTTATAGGAAGCGAGATTAATAATGTAAGGTGCGTGGACGACAATCTCCTCCACACCATTTTCTTTCATTGCTTGCTTCCCTTCAACGGGATACATGGCATCAATCGGCTTGCGGCGCGTGTTCTGCGGCGCTCCTGTATATATCATAAATGAGCTGGAACCATACTCATTTGCTTCATTTGCTGCGGTCAAAAGACCCTTGTCCGAGCAAGACACATGTGAACCTATTTTCAGCATACTTCTTCCCTCTTTCCTTCACGAATTACCCCCTATTCTACCGTGATCAGAAAAATAAATCTAGATAAGGTCAATATGCTGGGTTCTGCTTCGCAAAACTTTGGAAATAAGCTATACTTTAATATGAGATTAAATTATGTGAGAATACTCATTGCCAAAAGGTGGTGTATGCATGTCTATCCAATCAGGACTTGGTTTATTATCCGCAACACCGAGCAATTGGTTCATGAACTCTATCGCTTTCTGGACATTTATGCTGCTGGGTTCCATGTGTATCGGCGGTTTTTTTATGTTCCGAAAATTCCTAAAGGTATTGCCGAAAGCCGATGGAAAATCTAAGCTGGACTGGCAAAATTACTGGGTAGAACGCAGCCGATCACTCTGGAGTGATGAATCCAAAGCTTTTTTAGACCAGCTTGTTCAACCTGTGCCTAGTCCGTTTCGCGATATCGCCAAACATTCTATTGCTGCTGAGATCGGAAAAATCGCAGTGGAAAGCAATGCGAAAGAGGTTACTCGTGATCACTGCATTAAAGGTTACATAGTCGCCACACCGCGGCGTGACAATCGTTTCCTCGTCAATTTTCTCGAAAAGAACAAAATCGATTACTCTGCTTACCAGCATTTATTTAAGTGATTGTTTATCGAATGTCGTGTTCAGAACGGAGGCCAACCTTATGAAATATGTAATATGTGGCGGCACCGGTTTTATTGGCAGTGAACTAACAAAATACTGGCTGCAAGCAGGAAATGAAGTCGCCATCGTCGGTCGCAATCTACCTAAAGCTGCGCCATATCATCCTAAACTGAGTTACCACACATGGGACACCCTTAAAGCTGATCATGCCCCCCTAGAGAATGCAGATGCCTTGGCTAATCTTGCTGGAGCTTCTCTTAGCCAGCGTTGGAGCCCAAGCGGCAAAAAAGCAATTATGCAATCTCGTCTTGCAACCGTTTCCGCTGCTGCTAAGCTACTCGACAGTTTGAAGCACAAACCGTCTGTAGTCATTCAGGCGTCCGCTGTAGCTATTTACGGAACTTCTTTACAAGATACCTTTAGTGAATCATCACCAGCCCATGTTATGGACTTCCCCTCTGAAGTGGTTCATACCTGGGAAGAAGCTTCTGATAAAGCATACCAAGATATCCGTCTAATCAAGTTACGTACCGGTGTTGTACTTGGCAATGAAAGTGGTGCCTTCCCAAAAATGAAGCTACCCTACTTACTGGGCTTTGGCGGTAACATTGGCACAGGAAGCCAGTGGGTCCCCTGGATTCACCTGACAGATATCGTTCGTCTGATCGATTATTGTATTCAGAATCCCGCCATTTCCGGACCCGTTAATGCGACTGCTCCACATCCAGTTACAAACGAAGAGTTTGGGAGAACGATCGGGAAAGTGTATAAACGGCCACATTGGTTTCCACTACCTGCCTTCTTATTAAAAACAGCAGTTGGTGAATTGTCCGAGATCTTGCTCAAAGGGCAACGCGTCCTTCCAGCGGCGGCATTAGAACAGGGTTTTAGCTTTACATTCCCCACTCTTCAAGCTGCTTTAGAAGATCTGAAAAGCCAAAAATAGCAGAATCATCATTCACTTGTAATCCTAAGCTTCATCCATGTGGAATGTGTAACTTCCTTTTACAATCTTAAATACGGTCCCCTCTGACAGCGGGTACTCTTTATAAGGGATCATGGCTTCGCCTTGAAAGAGTGTTCCATTTCTGGAGTCGAGATCCTTTAGCACGTATCCGCCTGGGCTCCTAGATATTTCAGCATGCACTCTTGAAGCTCCTTCGGATCTCTCCACGTACTGAGCTACTTCTGCCGAGCGGCCGATAATAAAGCTAGTTCGGTTTAACACAATGGTCTCCGCCTCTGCCTCATCCTCATCATTTCTTTTGAGATAAGGAACATTTCGAGCTGGCTTGTGATTTCGTTTGCCCTGCTCAGGTGTCTCCTCTCGTGATAATAAAGCAGTTGGAGCTATTGGCTCTGGTGGTGTTACAAAACTATGTTCCTCTATCCTGGATTCAGCTCGTGCAGTTGGAACGCTTGATAGAGGATCCGATGTATACTGATCTACCTTTGGAATCTTTGCTGCGGGACGCGTAGTTGTCACAGGATTTCTACCGAAATTCCACTCCAATTCTCTTCGACTCGAACTCCAGTTTGTATCTTCAGGGTCCTCATTCGTATGATCCTTTTGTTCATTACTTCCAAACCTTATCCTTCCGCTCCATACCATCCAACTCAATACAAACAATGCGATCGTTGCAATCCCACAAACGGCTAGCCACAACGGCTTTGGACTATTTAGATATAGGAATTTCCATAATAAAGCATCTCCTAATAGGCACCCTAGAATTAAATAAGTTCTTGAGCTTGAGGTTTGTGAATTTATCAAATTATCATCCTCTAGAGATCGAAGCGACTTCTCCTCTTCTTTCAACCTAAGACTGGAACTGGAATAGCTATTCAACCAAGGAGCGGCGTTCTGTTGCGTATTCAGAATCTTTTCCTCATTCCGCTCACTTATTTTTTTCTGAGGAGCAGTTACCTCATTCACAAACAGTTCCCTTACTCTCTCTTGCATTCGTCTTTCTGGTTCTATCAGACTTGCTTCTGTCATCTTTGGAGGAATAGATGCCATTATTTCGTTATTGCTGATTTCTCTACTTCTAGAATCCCCCTCTGTCAAAAGCTCTGAGAGAAGACCCTTGAGGCCTGCTGGTGTAAATTCTTCTTCCCCACAGTAATGCAATACTCTTTGAACACCACTGCCAGTAAGCTCTGTAATAGAAGCCATTAGCACCATGATCAGCGACTTGAGCGATTCTCCCAGCCTAGAACTAGGCTCATTTCCCTGAATAGGAATATAGGTTAGGTATACCTTACCACTATGCAACGAGCCTTCAATAAAAATATAATCTCCATGCAAAGCATATTGTTCCGCTCGCAGCATATATAACCTGCCATCCTCCATCCCTTGTGCAATTTGCAGTAGTAAACCAAAAAATGAGGTCATGCTTAGCTTCTCACTTTTGAGCAAATGACTGAGCATTTTTTTACGCAGAACAGCGTATTCCATAGTAACCTTCAAATCGATTTCCCTAAGTAATAACCTTAAATGATGAGGAATGTCGGTGTTCATCAGCATACGAGCCTGAACCATATTAAGCTTACTCACCGGCATTCCTTCTGGTTCTCCAAGCATCATATATATACCGTCCTGCTGTATAAAGTCACGGGTTAATCCGTACAACAAGCATCACCACCTCCTATTTTAAAAATAAAGATAAGCGCATATGGTACCAGGGACTACAGCCAGCATGAAAGGAAATCTCAACAGCTCACTATCTTTATTTTTAAATAGGAATGAACTTTTCAATAATATAAATCCTGAAATTGTGTTAATGATCTTACGCGTACGCCTCCCTGTTTCCCGTCTCATTAAGACAATTATCCAGCCTATTAAAGCTCCAAATAATACGGAGTACACCACGACCTGCAATGTAAACAGCATTCCTGTCCAAGCGCCGATCCCGGCAAAAAGCTTAACATCCCCCGCGCCAACCGCCCCTATCAAATGCATGATCAGAAGCACTGAAAATCCTGCTACAGCACCCACACCAGCCTTCAGGAGTCCATCCCAGCCGTTCATCAGCACTTGAGCAAGCAGACCGGCAAGCAAACCTGACACTGTAATCCAGTTCGGTATTCTCATCGACTTAATATCTGTAATAAATGCAGCTGCCAGAAACGGAAAACACCCCCAAAACGCCCACTCCGCCATGGATTACACTCCTTTCCTTTCCTCTTCATTCATTTCACTACTGTGAACATAACCTCAATAGATCTTCCGTCATCAAGCTGTATTACAAATGGCCAAGTACCCGGAGTAGTATTCACACCAATTTTCCACTCCCACTCGATATATCCATCCGCGTCCGCTTGTTTCCAGCCTAAATACTTGGCAGTGCTTCCTCCGCTTTTATAAAAGACGGATAAGCTAGCGGAAGCATTTGGCGGAATTTTGGCACGAACTTTGCCTTGCTTATTAGCTACAGCTGGATTCGGTTTTTCCAAAATCGCAATGAAATCCTCTGGTTTACTAGTGCCGTCATCGCCCTTATTTATACCTTCACCTGTATCTCCGATCCAAAGACGTTCAACAGCACTTGCCTCTAGTACAATGCTTTGGTTTAGAAAGGGTACTTTCATTGGCAGCTCATAGCTAACCACCAATCCAAAGTAAGGTCGAGTACTCCTCTTTAATTCAGGCACGATAATGTTAGATACATGAATTCGATCATAATCCAGTAAGTCTGATGACAGATACGGCTTCAATAAGGGTTTAATCGCCAGGTCCAGTACACTCTCAGAGGTCTCCGCCTGTAGCTTCTGCAGCGGTCCCTCACCCTTCTCTAAAGCCGACATGACCCACTCATTCAGCGGCTTGGGTAATGCCATTGCGTAACTGCTGCCCCAATCTGTAAGAGACAAGCGAGGTATTGTCCAATTCGATTCAGCTGGATTGCCAGCGGATAGATCCGTGCCCCCCTTCACTGCATCAGCGTCCGCTTCGCTTGTTGCCCCCCATTTCTGCACCGCCAAAGCCGCAGGGTACATATGCGTTGAAATAGATTTCACAGTATCGGATGCTGTACTTTGTAAGGCTGTCGAATACAAAGTCATCTGTACGATAGAAATTAGGAACAGAACAAACAGTAAGAAAAACGGAAGTACCATCGCCGCCTCTACTACCATGCTACCTTCTTCCTTAGTCCTCCCCCTAATCCGGTACTCGTCCCTCATATCCTTGCCAACCTCCTGCTAATATGAAAAATCAATCTTTACTTCTCTCATATATGTTCTTCCTTGAACTTTTCCTGAATACCCAGCGCTATAATCCAAAAGCTTCACTACACCTGGCAGAAACCATAACCGCATTTTGAGCTTAATATTCGAGGATACATAAGTGCTTCTTTCCTCTGTATTTATTCCTGTGTTGAGACGAATTAGAGCCAGCATCCGAGATAACTGAACATTCCCGCCTCCATGCATCATCATAAACAGACGCAAATGATCGCGATAAGTCAGCTGGGCTGGTAAGTATTTGGATAGAGGAATGGAATCTTTCTCACAAAGTAGTAACATATCTTGAATAGCTTGCTGGATTCCATACAACAGCGCCGCAGCGAGAACAGCCAATGGATTTCCTAAGCTTGCCTTCTCAATAAAACCTTCCATCGTTCGAATAGACAACCGCATAGCGAATATTTCAGCATAAGCCGCGGCTACATTGCCTGCAGGATTATAAAATCCATATAGAATGTATTCCAGCTCTTGTGCTTGAGGATTAAGCTGTTCTTTAAGCTTATCTGTATCCTCTACAGAACCTTGTGCCAATGTAGCTAACTTGGAAACGTCAAAATGCTGAAAATAGAGGGCAGAATACTCCGTTTGGAAAAGTTTATCTCTAGCTCCTGCCATAATGCCACCCATCGCTGCATAGATCCCGTCCATATCCTCCATCGCCGAACTCCCAGCAGCATAAATGTTTGAGCTAACTTCTGATTTAACCAGTGGATCCGATACTATTTCCTCATTAAAAGCAATATTCTCTTCATAATATTGGCGAAGTGTTTGATAGTCTTTCAGAGAATCTGTCACTCCGTTACCCATCATTCGAATCTTATCGAGCAACGCTTTCGCTTCACCCAGCTTCGATTTAGCTTCTCTCTCCAATTGTTTACGCTCTTTATCTGAGCTACGGTGCTGTTCAATTAAAGCCACATCATTAGCGATAACATTCCCCTTCTCGCCGTAATACTGTACATAGTTTTTCACCACACGTGTAGCTTCAAGAACAGAAGATATCATTCGGTAGGAGTCCCCATTGTCACTCAAAGCTTCATACAGCACACCTGACATTCCTGTTACGATTGGTTCAATGGTCTCGAAAGCACTTTGCTGCGTGGATATATTATTCTCCATCTGACTTAAATCAGTTGAGGTGAGAATCAGTGCATCTTCCTGTTCACGCAGCTTTTTAAGCGGGTCTGAGCTTATCTCTCCTGAGCTCGCCGGAATATCCCAATTATTAGCAGGATCATTTGATAGATCCCCACCCTCCATTCGCGACTGTTCCAATACATTTCTCATCTCGTCATTCAATTGCTGCGCCTTCTTTAACGCTTCTTTCGCTCCCTCCATTGATCTTTCATGATCTTCACGAAAAGCTGTTAATAAGGCAGGAAGCCGCGATAACATCTCAGTAGTTCGACTCTGATAGAGTGACAATTGATAAGTGTACTTTGCAGGCTTTTTACTATCACGATAAAGATCATCGTAGTACTTCCCAAGGTAGTCGCTATACTGTGCTGAAATATCCGCGGCCGATTGCATACTTCCGAGCGAACTGGCTGAAATGGACTCTCCCGGCGGATTCATAATCCATTGAAGTAGCCTTCTTCCACTCTCCGCAGCCTGGCTTCTCCGCCCTAACATAAGATCCAAAGCCTCTTCTCGCTCGTCATATAACGGCTGCAGCTTACTGAGCAAAGTAGTAGCGCGTGAAGCCTCTTCCATTACTCCTGACATTGGTTTAAATTTACCTGCCAGCTCTAACGCGAAATCTATCGGGGCCTTATATTTCATTTCTTCCAGTATTTGTCGACGAGCAACTTCATAGCTACCCAATGGTCGGCTCCATTCCAAGGATGAGGATTCCAGCGCAAAGGGGATTAGATTGAAAGCATCACTCCGACCACTTTTATGCAGATTATCATTGAGTACTTTAGAGAGCAGAATATCCCCGTCACTCTCTCCGAATGCGAACAAACCATACTTCTCTCGCAGCTCAACATCGTAGGATGACATTACAGAGCGGACGCTAGCCCTCGCTAGACGTTCCTCTTGAACATTGAATGCAGCAATGCGCGCATAATCAATCAGCACTGCTGTAAATAAAAAGACGAAAGCCAATACCATGATTAGGAAAATCGAGACCGAGCCTTCTGTTTTTCCCTCGTGCTGCCCCTGCATCTTTCTCTTTCGATTCTTTCCGCTAGCGAGGCAACTAGTAAAAATACTCCTCATCAAAACCTCCCTCCTTATCCCTGCTTTCAATGAATATTAGATCCACGGGCAAAGAAATATCACTTATCCTGAAGCTTGGTCATCATTGTAGATGCATCCTTCTTCTCCATATGGACTCCAGATCCACCACTCCCCTCTGAGCCTCCCTTGAACTTTGCCCCGAAGTATCGCATCAAGTCGACTGTACGAATAAACTCAACAGGTTCAGCGATGATAGATTGAGCTTTCACATTTGGTTTTGCCTCATCAGAAAGAATCTCATCAAGTACGGGTAGGTTTAGTAGGCGATTTAACTCAGCACTTACTTTCCGTCCGGTAAGGCTGTATACATAGTTCATATTTCCCGGCATATTATACGGAACCATAGTGGAGGAATGCCTGAGTTTAAGTACGGGCAAATCACTTTCATCTGACACTTCACCAGGTAACTCTATGGTTACACCGCCACTTCCAGCTTCTCCGCCGAATAATGAAGATAGCAACGCGTCGTCACCAATCCTCCAATAGAGGGAGTCATATTCACCAATAGCGTAGGATCCAGAAACCTCTTTATGACTGTTACCCCAATTGTAAGCCGCACGCTCTGTGGCTCCTGAGGCCACTTGTATCAGCATGGATTTCTGATAGCTATACAAGCAGAAGAACAATAGAAGCATCGTAATACACATGACCAATGGCAGCAGAAGTGAGGCTTCAATAGTAAAGCTGCCTCGATCTTCCTTAAGCTTGCTCACTCGAATACGTCCTGGCTCTTTTCACCCGCAGTGCTAATCAGATCTTTAACTACTTTTACAATCTCCTCACGAAATACCAAAACAACCGCAATCAACACAGCAATGATCAGAATCATCTCCAGCGTCCCCAGACCTTCCTCGTCCTTCCAAAAGCTCTTTGCAGTACTCACCATTGTCGTCATCATTCGTTTCATCCTCCTACATTTTTAACATCATGAATGCTGGTGTTCCCACCAGTACAATTACTATTAAAAAGATAACTACCATCGGAAAGACTAGCTTAGAGGAAGCCTGCTCCCCTCGCGTTCGACTGATAGCTTTCCGTTTATCCCACAGCATTCGCGATAGGTCGCGTAGCGATAACACAAAATCCGCTCCACCCCTGCGGTAATTCAGAAGAACCGTCGTCGTGAACAAGGATACCTCCTGCACTGCGCATCTCTTGCTAAAATTCTCGAATGCCTGCTGAAAAGAATACCCTCCTTCCCATTCACTGGTCATAATCCTAAGCTCCTTATACAGTGGATGATTAACATCACCTCGGTGGCTCTCTACACAGCGGATAATCGCCCGCTGCACAGTCTCACCTGCTCCTACCAGCAATACAATACTGTTCAGAAGCTCTGGTAGCTCGAGCATAATATTTTGCTCCCGCACCCTCACCTTTTTATGTAAATCACTGACCATAACAGCCGGTAGAGCTACCGCCAAGAAAAAGCCTAGAATCAGACCTGTCTGATCGCCGCTAAACCCTGTGATCAAGCTTCCACCCACAAGCAACAACCAACTGTAGCTAAGCATCTCACCCATGAACAGCAAGGTCCGTTCTGCACTGTAACGCATCCCATAACTTCGCTGCAGGGAACGTTGAATCCTGAACATCAACGATGGAAAACGGCTGGCGGTGCCACTCTTCTCAATGAGCAGCAGCAGCGGTTCACCCAGCTTCCGAAGTCGTAAACCGTCCATGGGAAGCCTCCTTAACCCGGCATATCTTTTTCCGCATTTAATTCGTAACAGAGCCCAGACAACAAGTAAAAATATAGTGAATACTGCACATAGCCATCGCATGATTTCATCCCCTTCACAGCGGAATGTCCATTATTTTAGTAGTCCAGAGATAACATAAGAACAACGCAATAAGCGCTAGTGTCGATATGGCTATACCCGCTCCCGTATACATAGGCTCCATATAGTCTCCTGCAGTTAAACTCATAAAGATCACCATGATCAGTGGGGATATCAGCAGTGCTTTAGCCTCGAACTTCTTCTGTGCAATGCTTACAGCAATATCCTGCTGAATATCTAGCTTCTCTCCGATAATCGTGGATGTACGCCGTACTACTTCTACAAGATCACCACCAGTACGTTTACATACAGAGAACACGTCAGCAAATCGCTCGATATCTTCCATTCCAGCTCTTTCACTGAAATCCCGTAGTGCTTCTTCCACTGGCTGACCGTATTCCATGCGCGTACAGATAATATTTAGCTCCGAGATCATATCGCCGCCTCCCTCCGGGTCGAGCATACGTAAATCCTGCACTGCTTCCCGGAAAGCATTCTCGACCGAGCGCCCTGCTGAGAGCGAGGAAGACAATGAAAATAACGTCTGTTTAAACTGTAAATTAAGCATACTCCGGCGTCTTTTCAGCAAATAATTACGCAGTATACGAGGTGCATACACCCCACCTGGCATAAGTAGTAAAGACAGTATCCAATGATGATAAAAAAGATATCCCACTACAAACAGCAGCAAACTGCCTACTGCGATTGCCAGAATTTTCTGTACCAAAGTCAACTCGTAAACCGTATAATCCGGCAATAATGAATGGCCTCCGGAATCAGCTTCCTTAGACTTTTCAGCAGCAAACTTAATCTTAAGCACTGCCTCTTCCCCCTTTTAGAATTCAGAATCCATACTGTGATAACGGGTAGGAGGTTACACCAGCCATTCTAAGCTTTGCTGTATGTATAAGCGGGTTTCCACTAGAAACTAGCCCCCCTTGTACCCGTCCCTCTCGCTCACCGGACTCTTGAAATTCATATAGAGGGTTCAAGACCACTTCTCCATCTTTTAGGCCCCCAACCTCACTAATCTCCATCACTCGCCTAGTGCGATCACGGAGCCTGGACAAATGTACGAAAATATCAATCGCCGATGCGATCTGCTGACGTACAACCGTTACCGGCAGATCCGCAGCACTTAGCACCATCGTCTCCAGTCGACTGACCATATCGTGCGCGCTGTTACTATGTCCTGAGGACAAGCTCCTATCTTAGTTATTGTGGTATTCATAAGTTATCCACAGCATAGAAAAATGAGCCTCCCAGTTAAGGAAGGCTCTTAGTCATGAATTCTTTGATATCCTTCAGTGTAATAGAAAATGACCGATCTGGAGCAGTTCCACGGACAATTCCAATAAGTTCACCTTTGCTGTTTAATAATGGCCCTCCGCTATTGCCACCTAATACCTGATTATCACCCATTAGATTGTACGATTCACCTGTTACCCATTTGCAACGCTGGATTAGATTAAGTAACGTTCCTTCACTGTAAGACCACATAGCTAATCCTTGTGGGTTTCCGATGCTCATAATAGGCATTCCGACATACAAAAGGGATTCATCCGCGAGGACAAATCCCTTAGTGTCAGTATTTATTTTTAGTAATGCTAAATCTTTAATGTAATCCGATGCGATCAACTCAGCATCATATCTTTGTTTGTCATATGTGTTCACTACAATGCTGGTACTTCCTGCAATGACGTGTTCGTTTGTAAGGATATATCCTCCATCCAACAGTGCTCCAGTTCCAAACACTATTGTGGTTCCTTGGAATATCTT
Organism: Paenibacillus sp. FSL R5-0345; assembly: GCF_000758585.1. Lineage (NCBI taxonomy): Bacteria > Bacillati > Bacillota > Bacilli > Caryophanales > Paenibacillaceae > Paenibacillus > Paenibacillus sp. FSL R5-0345. Next base: position 1,335,286 of record NZ_CP009281.1, on the reverse strand, counting down.
TTCAGTTAGTGCTACCACGTGCAAGGTCTTACTACGAGCCGTTTCGAGTTGAGCTTGTAACACTTCATTATGCGGTTCATTGTAATTGTAGGCATAAACCGGAGAAGAGAATAGCAACGTGGAAATGATGATAATAAATATTTTCTTCATTAACTCACCTGCTTTATCTTATAGTCTTGTACTGCTTTTTCAATGGCTCCCTTGATTTCCTCCGGTGTTACCTTGATACCCGCCTTGCCGAGCCTGTCTGACGTATAAGAGAAAGCAGCGTTTAGTTTAAGGTTACTTGCGCTGTTTTGATTCTTGTACTCTTTTTCTGCGTATGCATAAGCTTCAGCTGCTATCTTGTGAATCATCTCTCTCTGTGCCACGGACGTTTTAGAGTCCAGCCACAGTTTAACTCTGGTCTGTAACAAAGCCAGCATTCCAAGAACGACAGTCGCTAGTATCCCAACAATTGAGATAATAACCGTAGTTACTTGCGGCTGCACGGCTTCCCATACGTCGTTCATTGTGCCACCTCCGTAGGATAGATATAGACTCGTTTGGTATTAACAGCGTCAGGATCAAGGAATACTTTACCAAGCCCAACGTTTTGAACGTCAATTGTCTTTATGTAGCCTATGTTGTTAATTATTTTCGTCTCTACTGGAACGCCGTTGATCTGAATGGATTTACCTACGAATGACCACGTTGATCTAATTCTACTGAACAACTCTTTAGCTGGGACCCATGCGCGACTGTCTATGATTAGTCCTGGTATTTTGACTTCACCTATTAATATTTCAACTGGATACGTACCTGAAGGAGTTGTAATTGGTGGGACCACAGGATTCGTTGGTGCTGTAGTTGAGTATTCGACACCTAAGAATAAGCAGATTCCACGCGCGATAGCGTCAGCGAACTTATCTTGGAACGAAGGATCGAATAACATTGCTTCAGCTTTGGGATTGCTGATAAATTCCGGTTCCAATAAGATAGCTGGCATTTTAGTATTCCGACATACCGAAAGGTTTTGGTACTTTACTTTGCGATCCTTACCACCGGTTACCGCAAGGATTAACGGGTGCATAAGCTCTGCAAAAGATTTGCTTATCGGATTAGTGTAAAGTGTCTCTGTACCGCTAGTCATGGACAATGCACCACTATTAGCGTGAATAGATACGAAACAATCTGCGCCAAAGTCGTTGGCATGTTTGGAAATGTCGAGAAGTTCCACGAATATGTCTGTACGGCGAGTTAGATTAACCTCGATTTCAGGATTATTAATAAGTTTTTCTTCTACTTTAAGTGCTACGGATAGGTTGAAATCCTTTTCAAGCTTCTTTGAATATCCAATAGCGCCACCATCTTTACCACCATGACCTGCGTTAATTACTACCTTTTTCTTCATCTTTAATTGCCTCCCCAGGTCTGTGTCCTCCTGTAACGATGTCGACGATATAGTTAAGTTCTTCTGATCCACTCGCTTTAATCGTTTCATAGCACCATACTGCTTCGTCGGTTGCCATTTTCGCCCACCTAAAAATTCGATTTGGTTTGTCGCCCATTTACGCCAGTCCTCATTTTCGTCTGCCAAGTATGGGAAGTGTCCAGTCAGGAATCTTTTGAACATCTTCATTCCTGACCGTTTCCCAAATAGGTAAAATAGGTAAAACAAAAGAGCCTCCCACTTGAGAGACTCCATGTTCTTTAATAGATAGTAAGCAATTTCATACAGCGTCTCTAGCGCACTCCACAATAACCTCACCTCCGTATAAGAAGAGATCCTTAACTTCTGGTCCATGAAAAAGCAGTATCAGATATAATAGCTCGTCCGATACTGCTGATTGTCTTAGTTCGCTTTCATCATATTCAATCATCGGCTTTCTCCAATCTCGGATATTCTTCAAGAAGTTTTTCTTTTGCGTTATTTCTAGCTTCCGTCAGAATTCTTTCCATCTCGTAAGCCTGATCTTGAATGGTCATAGTTCCATCTAGTTCAGCAATAAGTGCTTTCGTTTCTTCGCCTTGGAGTTGTGAGAACCTAGAGTATTCTTTTCCGGTTAATTTATATCCGTTCACTGTTTTGCTTGGTACTCTTGGTGCAAGTGATTCATCGCCAGTCGCGTTAATTAGTTCAACTACTTTTCTTGCTTCTGGAGATAATTTGTAACGGGTTGCAAAGCCCGGATTAGCGTATACGTTGAACAAATTGTTATCTTGATAGTGCGTTTGTTCTCCACCTAACGTGTCGTATTTCTTTGGCAAATCTCCAGCGATACCTGGAATTTTCGCTTTCACTTTGTTCTTTGTTTGCTCCACAATATCCGTGCCCATTGTTTCACGTTTTGTGTTATCTGCGGTTTGTTTGATTTGATTAGAAAGTGTCGGAATAAATGATGCTGGAACGTCCGATATGATGCTTACAATCTTATCAGTAGTTGTTCCGCCTGCATAACCAGATAGCGCTTGTTCAACACCTTTCAACAACGATTGTTCACTGAGCGTATTAATCGCCCCTGAAACACTGTTGTAAAGTGATCCCGCAAAACCTGTTGCTATTTTACTACTATCTTTCCCCTCGTTACCTTTAACGTTAGCACCTAAGGAAATAGCTACAGATACAGGTTGCATCCAGTCGTAGTTATACATTAGGTCATTTTCTTTAATCTTCGCTTCTTTGTCATTGAATCCTGACTTTACGAAGCGATAGAGCGCGGAAAGATTTACTTGATAGGAACCTTTTCCAGACGCAGATTGAAGAGATCGAATATCTTTGTCAGTGTTAGCTACTCCGGTTAAAATGTCTTTGTCCATCAGGTAGTAACCTAACATACTAAGTCCGCCAGTCCCGATGATTGCTCTAGATAGTGACTCCACAACCAAGCGCGGATTCTTTTCAATACCATTACGAAGCAATGGGTCTGATAAAACTTTAGCGCTACGAAGGAAACCAGCAGGACTATATTCAAGTGCTCTCATTAATAGCGCGCCAGGAGTTTTAGGATATTTTAATACTAGATCTCCAAAACCGAAGTCTTTTCCGATGTTTAATCCACGCTTAAATTTAGTGAATCCTTGAGATATCAAGTTATTGTCTTGGAAAGTGACGTATTTACCATAATCCTGAGCGATCTTCATTATGTTTTCATCAGCGTTACGAATGAAGTCTTGCACATACTCTTTCGAAGGTTTTACGCCATTATTGATTGCATCAAGTGTTCCGAGTTCCCCCAAAGTCTTGTTCATAGCTCTGGAATAAGCAGCATTGTCAAAGCTTCTCAATGCGGCTCCTAATGCTTTTTCTGTGTAGCGTAGTGGATTGTACTTACTCTTGAATGCAGGGCTTGCAAGGTCGTACTGCGTCTCTATTCCGTTGATATTTACTCCGCGCCAGCCTGCGTTACCACCATTGATGAAGTTCTCCCAATACTTGCCTTGATTATGTGTTCTAAAGGTTACTTCCCGTTTCGATCCGGTAAGCTTAGAACGTGCAATATCTATCGGTGTGGAGACGTATTTGCTGATTCTCTCCAACCGGTAGAATAGCTCATTACCTAAAACGTTTCTGACCTGAGTTTTAGGGTTCAAAAGCTGTGCCTGTGTTTGTATACTACTTATCTTCTTACCTATAGAAGGGTTATCCAAACTCTGTAGGATCACTTGTAAGTCCTGTGAAGCAACGCGTTTAGCTTCTCCGGATAGATTATCCACTTGGGTAACTAATCTCAGTAATGAATCTGCTTCTTGTTCGGACAGTTCTTTGGTTTTAATAACTTTTTGAGTCAACTTTTCAGCAGCGCTAACAGATTTTGCAGAAACCTTTTTGGAAGATAAGTTAAATGCTTCTGTAGACTTCTCATATAGATTATTTAGGTATGGCCGGATATCTTCTCCAAGATCCTTAACCATCTGCTCTGACCAATCTGCAAACTTAACAATTCCTCTGCCCATTTTTGCGGCGCCGATCACCGCATAATCAGCCCATATATCAATAGGCGTTGAGCTAACACGCATCCCTTTGGCTCTTAAACGCGCTTTTGCTGCTTCTTCTTGCTTATCAAGGAATTTAGATACGTTGTCTCTTACTTTTTTGTCCTTTGGAAGCTTCGGCTGATCTAAAATAGGCTTCTTGGATGTCTCCTTGATGAACTGTTTGGATTCATCCACAAACTTTGTGAGCATAGAAGTCTCTACGTCGGATAACATTTCCCCGCCTTTAGCGCGTTTGATAATATCCACCACGTCATTAGATAGGTCCTTTACGCCTGTCATTTTCTGATTAAGCGTAGCCAACCCAACAATGTCATCTGCCATTTGTGGCGTTACCTCAGCCTTCCTAGCCAGCTTAGAAGAGGTTTCATTTACCTTGTTAGCCATACGCTTCGCAACCATATACACACCTTCAGGAGAAAGCTTGTTGTATGCGGACAGTGATTGAAGAAACTGAGCGCTGCGTGTGGATTCTTTCAGTAATGCATCAGCCACTTCCTCAGCCGCTTTAACGTTACCTTCCTTTAGATGCGTGTCGATCAACCGTTGTGCTGTTATGGACTGTTCGGAGGTTATACCGCCTTTTTTATCTTCCAAAACAAACCTAGTCGCACCTTCACGATCTTTAATTCGATCTTCAGCCTTTGCCAAGTCTCCACGGTTAGTTGTTGGCTCATACTTAGTATCCAACTTTTCCGTAAAGCCATCAGGTGTCTTATCCGAACGATTAAGAGTTTCAGCGAATCCGCGTTCACCCACCACTGCTTGCTTAGGTACTGTTTTAACTCCCATAAATTCAGTTGTTGCGGATACTTCGTTATTCACTAAGATAGTCTTTATTTCTTTCTTCGGTTTGATATCCGTCTTTATTTTTGATGCCGTTTTTGGCTTCGCTTCTACCTTTGTTATAATCTCTGCTTTTGGTTTTGGCTTAACGTACGTAGATTTAGTTGGAGTTTCATCTGGAAAAGCCTTTGACTTGTCATATTGACCACTCAGCAAGTAGTCGATATCTTCTTGTGGTAGGAACTCTCCAGCGTTTACCTTCGCTTGGATTCGCTGCTCACGCGTGAGTTCTGTGGCCTGTGCATTACCCTGACTTGCTCTTGGCTTTGCTCCGGGCTTAGCGATAACCGTTTCAGGTTGTGCTGCTTGCCCGACAAATGTTTGGTATCTATCCTGTGTTGATTTCACTTTGTTTCTTAAACCGTAGGTTTCACGGACATTCTGAGTCTGTTTTGCTTTTGATACTAAATTAGGGTCAACCTTTTTCGGACTAAGAAGTTTATCGTAATCATATCCTAGCTCCTTAGCTACTTGACGTGCGGTTGCTTCTACCGTAATCCGTTTGCGTATTTCCTCGGCCACTTGACGCATATCTTCATATCCTAGATTACGAACTTCATTCAATGAAATTTCATCACCTGCTTGTTTAAACTGTGTCTGAATCCACTTCGCTAGTTCATTTGGATTTTCGTATGGCGGGGTCATCCGTTCATTGACGATTGGCTTCATTTTTTCAAGGATTGAATTTAGACTATCACCAGTTGATCTTCGTGCTGTTGTAGGTGCTCCTATATTTGCCTCTGGAAGACCTAATGGATCAGGCATCCATTCTGTTGGGTTAATTATTGGATCTGTATTAGCATTTAAATTAGCACGTTGTGCGGCTTGTGTTTGTCTTACCGTGCCTCTTCCTTCTGGTAAAGATAGAATATTTTGTTTCTGTGGAGGTAACACTTCGATATTTGATGATGTTTCAGGAAATGATTTTGAAAAACGTTGAAGTAATGCAGAACCAACCTCGCCCAATGCAGCGCCAACACCACCAAGCACACCGCCTGCCGCGGCTCCATATAGAGCATTACGTTTGATTTCATTACCGCTATCCTGTCCTTGTTGCAATCCGAACCCAACGCCCTGCATGCCTCCTGCTATTCCTTCAGTTGCAGCAACTCGAACAGTGTTCTGTGATCCGGGTATAATCTTCTCAGCACCTTTTAACAGGGTTTGCCCAGCTTTACCGCTCAACGCCTTACCTGTTGCATCATATGTGCTACCAATGATACCCTGACCTACTGGAGCACCTGTTGGTGTGATAAACGGCGTCACAACATCATTGATAACATCCGTGATCTTATCGACTGTCTTATTCCCTGTAGTGTCACGACTTGTCGCGCCTGAATTACCTTGGAATGATCGTGTAATCGCCTGACCAATCGGATTACCTTGCGTAGCATAGTTCATAACATTGGCGTAAGCTTTAACTGCTGCCGGCGCGTTTTCGTTTGCTATTTCTTTCCTCGTAGTCTCATACTGCGATATACCCGGAATCTGCGAGGCATTAGCAGGGCCACCGCCTGTTTGATTAATGAGTGTTGCAACTGGTACTTTATCCTTTAACGTTTCCTGTACGCTGTTATTCAGCTTTCCAGTTAGCAAATCAGCTGCTGGGAGTTTACCTTGTAGTGGTGACACTACCTGTGCTTGTTTCGCTTTATGTGCAGCTTGATCAGTTTTGAAGTCAACGGTCTTTTGCGTAGTTTGTGGCTTCTGTTGAACGGTTGCGGCGGTAGTTGTAGGGCTGACAGCAATGTTAGGCTTCAACACGCTGGATAAAGTGTCCTGGAGTACCTTACTGGACATTTGCGCTTCAGGAGTTTTTATCTCTCCGCTTAGTTCCTTTTTGCGGCGTTCAACAAAAGAGGAAGCACTCTCAGTGCTCCCCCCATTCTTCTCGCGTAGTTCGCGTTTACGTTTTTCTATAAAAGATTCTGTTGCCATTTGTAAACCTCCCTACTTTGAGAACTTTTTGTAGTACGTTGTAACACCGTTTACCCAGTAATCATTAAGACCGTTAGGATCGTTAGCAGCTCCACTTGGTGCGTATTTCCTTTGAATAGCCTCGATGGTAGTCAACCCTTTGTCGATGTAGTTCCGCTTAAGGTTAGATGCCATCTTTTCAATGCCTTCCTGAATGCTGGAGAATGTCATTAACCCGTTCTTACCCATCATTCCACCAACATTATTCTTCGTTTTAACAGCATTGCTCGTTCCGTTTCCTGTCTCATGTACAGCAATTGCTGCCAATAGTGCAGGATCTATGCCATACTTCGATCCAATAGAAGAGAATATATCTCCGGTATTCTTAAGAGCGCCGCCAAGACTACTATTTAATTTAGCCCCACTAGCTGTTGCCGTAGGGCTAATCACTCCCCCGGCGATGGTACCTCGCCGCCCCATTTCAACCCGTTGGCTCTGTATGCGCGGTACATTTCATATTCCGATAAAGGAGCGTTAAGAATGTATTCCTCAACCACTTCAGGGTTCTTCAATGCACCACTCTTACTGTCTCTCACCGCAAGTTTCTCGATGTTCGACTGGTAATCCTCATACGTCTTACTAGCCGGCTTAGCAGCTGTTTCCTGCAGCTTCTGCAACTCTGCCTCTGCTGTCAGTACCTTCAACTGGTCTAAACGTGCATCCGTATCGGATTGATATGGAACTTTACCGATCTCAGCAACTGTTTTTCTAAGCTGTTCCAGCTGTAACTTTTGCTGTTGAGAGTAGTTACTTGCATCAATTTGCTTCATTTGAAGATCAAGCGCCTGTGCTTGATTCGTTGCGCTGTTTGGATCCGTCAACTGTTGCAACTGATACTGAGCTGTTTGATTGCTTATAGCACCAGAATTAACCTGTTGCTGTAATTGTTGCAGCTGTAATTTCACCTGTGCTGGGTAGTTATCAAGGTTAATCTGCGCGATTTGATTCGCAATCTGTTGCCCTTGGTTGGAAATTAGTTGACCAGCTGTATTTGCCGCTGATGATGCGCCTTGCATGGTTTGCTGTCCTTTGTACGAACCGGTTAATCCAGCCTCTTGCATAGCAAGTTGTTGCGCTTGCGTTTGAAGCTCATTCGCTTTTGTTGAGATAAAGTTATTGGCGTTGTTTCGGAATGCGTTAACATTGGAATAAGCTGCTGCTACATTGTCGTTAAGTGATTCTTGAGTGTAATGATCATCTATGTTTCGGTTTCGATCTGTCATAGCTGCTTGATATCCCGTAGAACCGTCCCACGCCGTAGGTGCGTTGTTACGATAAAATGACGCTGTTTCAAGTTGTCGATTATCTTGTGTAACGTTATTGGCATAATCGTATCTGCGGTTTATATCCTTTTCTGTTGACTGAGCTCCTGCCTCCAGCATTGCAAGTTGTTGTTCATACTCTTTTAGTGCAAGTGCGTAAGGATCTTCAGCAACTTTTAACGCCATTCCTTCATTCTGTGTAGTTGCTGTATTTTGACTTCCAAGCCCGTTGATATAATCTCTTAACTGATCGTAGTTCATGCCTTTCACCATTGCCGCTGTTTTCTGATCGAGTTGGTCATACAATGGTTTCACCGTGTTAGCCACATAGTTTTTATTACTGGTATTGTATATCCCTTTGTTGTAAAGGATCTCATTTAGTGCTGATCCACCGTTAGCGATATAGTTTGTGTTTGACATTGCTGCAGCTGTTGTTGGTGCTGAGGTAGGTTGTACAGCTGTCTTCACTGCCACTGCTGGACTTTGTGCCGCCGCTGGTTGAGCTGCCTTATACGCTGATGAAGACGCGGCTGTTGGATTGGTTAGTGCTATACCTGCTGCGGATTTACGTTGGATCTCCTGTTGTATCTGTGGAGACGTGGCGGCGGTTGCGACTGGCGCTTTAACAGTTGGTGCTACCGCTGATGGTGCTTTAGTAGCCACTGTAGCTGTTGAAGTTGGCTGTGGAGATGTCTTTACCGCGGCTGTAGGCGCGTTGCTTACTGGTGTTGCCGCTAGTGACTGTCCTGCGGATAGTTTGGCTTTAGCGGCGGCTTGTAGCTTTTCGAGTGTGGACATGTGAAGCCTCCTTTCAAATGCAAATAGCCCTCAAATGAGGGCTTGCGGTAGTGCGCAGTATGGTCCTTGACTATTATTATTCTTTACTCGTTATCTCTACACTACCATCCGCCCGAACAATGATTTTACTGGTTGCAGTGACAACCTCATATTCTTGCCCTTCTGCCAATATTACTTTTTGCATTTTTCATCATCCTTTTTAGATAAATTTGTATATAAAAAGAGACCGCCATTGGAGATCCCCTAGTATATCTGTTTTTAACATCTAGCCAAACAAATGTAGGAGGCTTTTCGGCAGCGCTCCTCCAATTCCAACAGCACCGTTCGGATGTACCACAACCCCAACGACACCCTGAAACGAATTGTTCCCCAACGTAACTCCCCCTGCTTGAATCTTGTCCTTCGAGAAATGGACAATGAAGTCAGTCTCGTTCTCCAGTCTGAATTTCACTACTACTTCATGCCCAACTTGAAGATGATAAATTTGCTTTTTGGCATTGTCGTTCGTTACCAATATCCCTGGAAGAGAATTGATAACATGTGAACTTGGATTTCCTATAGGCTCGTTTTTCAGAATTTCGAAAACTGGAATTGCACCGCCTTGGTCCAAAAACACGCTCACCTGTAATCCCGCTGCGCTTGGTTCGAGAATGAAATATCGATTACCAAATGCCAACGGGATTGAAAACTCCCCAAACTGATTACCTGAAATAATTGTCATATTATCCCTCCCGAATCCATAATTCGACGCGAGGAGGGAATAAACCTTTATCGGACGTTAGTGAACAATATGGTCCTATGATGGCTTAGAGTCTCCAGAGACGTGGGACTGAGGATAAATACCATAAGTAGGGTGCTTGGTGTCTCGCGCTCCTTTGGCTAGCCATATGATATTTGTTTTCACCTTATTTCCCAAAACCTTCTCTACACCGTTGTTCTCATTCATAATTGCTACTTGGTAATGCCAGTAGTACGGGCTGTTCATATCTGACCTTGCCGCTGTTCTCCGGAAGGCCTCGATCTTAGTCAGAAAATTCGCATCACTAAATCCTGCACCTTGATTTCCTCCACTGCTCACTTCTTGGATTGTTGGAACTATTGTTGCTGGCATTGTAGGATCTATCAAGAAACGAATAATTATGTTCTTCCAGGCGAACGTCCCGTTTGAAACGATGTACCTATAGATCGTGGCGTCGATCTCGACTAGGTGTGTGCTGGTGTCACTCAGGCCCTCAACCGATACAATTGGTTGTACAGGTTGAAATCCAAAAGCAGACCCCAATGGCAAAGACTGATGATGAAGAGTGTTTTTCGCATACTTTGCTTCGCTAACCATGTTCGCGTAAAGTTCTTCTCCAGCAAAGTAGGGATACTTATTAATATTTTGTTGGTAGCGATGTTCCCAATACGGCAAATTCTGCCCTAAACCAACGCACCCGTTGTCCACTACCGTTCCTCTTGAACTGTAGGTAATCGGTGATACGGTTACGTAATTTTCTGGTTTACCTACTGATCCCCCATTGAATGTGAGAATACCAACGTAGTGTTCTAGCATATAAGAATTGCTACGAGCTCCAGATAAATCAATCAAACAGTTCGTGAAGATACTTGGCCCTCCTCCACCAAACCAGAAAACATTGTTACTTTGATTTGGACGACCGGTGACATTCCGATTTCGATCAAGTGCCTCTGCATAGCAAGAGTCAAAATGAAATCTAAATCCCTGTGTGTGAAATACGCAATCGCCGATCTGTTCAAAAAAGCAACCTACCATCAACATTGCGTTCGATCCATGAAACCCGTCGGACGCTGAACGCCACACTTGACTTAAATATCTAAAATCACACTTAGTTATAGTGATTCCATTGTTAAATGCCGTAGCCGCAGTCCCTAAAGATCGTATGCCAGTGCCAACCAGCATGTCGCTCAGACTTGTAGGTAAGTTTCCGTTGTATGGACCCTCAAACACGCAATCAGACAAGTGCATATAGTATGTCTGTTCCAAACTAATCCCGTCACCTTTACCTACTCGAAAACCGCAGCTTGATATCTTAAAATTTCTTGAGGGAGTTGTTATTTTCATGATATTTCCGCTCGAATTATCGGGGGATGAAAAGTAAATTCCTTCTACATCTCCTAGTACTCCGAACCAATTGTTAAACTCTCCATAAGTGAACGCAAACCCGGAAGCATCATGTTCCGGTAAACTGAACACTGTCTGTCTTCTCCCCTGCCCCAGTATCCCATACTTAGGAACCTGGTAATTCCACCCGGTGTAGTAGTACGTCCCCGAATCAAACACTGCTCTTCCGTTGTTCTCGTTACAATGCATAAAAAATGCTGCAAGCTTTTCTTCGTCCACAATCTCTCCAGGCAAAATTCCAAAGTCAAAAGCCCGGATATCTATGGCAAGTCGTGACTCTATATCCGCCAACTGTTCATCAATCAACCCAAACTTAACCTGTATACCAGCATCAGTAATTGGATTTAAAATCGATTGATCTATGTGTCTGGCTTGCACCGATTGTGGTGCTAAAGCTCTGGAACTTACCGAACTAGTTCCAAGTTTTGGCTCAGTAACCGATTGTTCCGCAAGTTTAGCAGTCGTAATCAAAAGGTCCTGTAACTTATCAGTCGTGATCGTCGAATTAGCTATCTTATCTCCTGTTACTGCTGAAGCTACCAACTTACCATTGGTAACACTCAAATCTGCTAATTTAGCAGTTGTAATTAACAAATCAGCAAGTTTAGCAGCCGTAATTGTACTGTCAGCAATCTTATCATTTGTCACTGCTGATGGTGCCAGCTTAGGATTAGTGATCGCTAAGTTACGAATATGTCTTTCTACAATAGATTGATCCGGTATTGGCAAGGTCACATTAGTAACGAACGATTCATATATCGCCCAGTTATCGTTAATTGCCTGTACAATGTCTTGAATAGCTGCATCAATGACATTTGATAGTATGGTGTTACCTGGAGAAGTATTGGAATAGTACGCATTTACGTTTGTCATAGGTACATTCGGCATTCATTAACCCCCTATACCCGATGCTGTTCCCTCGATTCGGTATCTGAGGATTGTCATCGGTTCATCTCGATCATTCGAAAATATTATCTGTGCATATTTGGCTTTTTTGTGAATCTTTTTGCGTTTAGTTTGGTTCACATTGTCTGTATATCTAAGGTTGGCATACTGTGCTTCGTCGTAAGCTGACACATCATATACACCGATCTCGTTGAAGATAGCCTTGTCCAATGCTAAGGCTCCTGCACCATACACAAGCACGATATCAAGCGATGATTTAACTGTCCACATAGCTGATTCCACCTGTAGATAGTGGAAATATGAGCTTTCTCCGGTGAACTCTGCACTCAACAGCCCCGTTGCAATGTACATTTTCACCGTTGTACCTGATGATTTACCCACGTTATCCCAATCGCTGGTTAGATCCTCGTTGAACGTATGAAGTAGCCCTGTCGTATTCCCCATGTACACATTACCTTCAAACTCTGTAAGAGACTTCGTAGACCACGGCAGTCGCCAAATGTACCACTCTTGATTTTGCGTCTCATACACGAACATGTAGTGTGTTGTATCGCGGTCTATAGCGACTAGTAAGCGTCCGTTTATGGAGTCGAAAGAAGCAACTGCAGCAGCCTTTTCTGCATCTGTGAAACGGTACTTATTGAAGTCGATCTTATTATCCATGAGGTTACGAGTGCTGTATTGGCGTGTACCGGACGTTTCAACGTCATTAACACCTGTATCGAATATCTCATTTACACCGTTATCAGACATGTACGCGATTGTTTGCTGTCCTGTAGGGTATGTGATTTTGCAATAACCTCTGGATGAAATGTTGCCATTAGATGTATTGAGGTACTGGTTTGCTTTGAATGAGTTGGTAGATACTCCATCATCAAACGTTTCACCTGTGATTACACCCCAATGTCTTCGCATGGGTATCAAGCATAAGCCGCCAAATGATATCCCCGGTCCCGTTACATAGTCGTTATCAGCAATAAACCGGAAATACTGAACGCCACCTGGGAAGTAATCGTAATGATATCGCTTGGAGTACCATATGAGATCGGTTCCGTCTGAAACAAATACATGACCTGTAAACACCCAAATATATTTAATTCCTCGTGCGTTGATTGTTGCTAGTGTGTTCGGCGGCAATATGCTTGGATGTGTTGGGTCATAACCCGTATCATCTGCCGCAGGAACTACGTTTTTCACTTCTGTTCCTGTATACTGCTGCAAGCTACCTCCGCTGGTTAACAAGAGGTTAGACACCTCTGCAAAGTCTGTGTATCCGACTCCAAACACGTTGGAAGAGGTGAAAGCGTTAGTCATGGTCTGCGCCGTGAGTGCTGATGCGGAATACTTGTACAATGTATTCCCCGATACAGCGAATAGGTCAGGCGCTACGCTCGATGCTGCTGCTTTATAAGACATGAGACATGTTAACGGCTGTCCTAATGCAGATGATGTAACAGGTACGCTACCAGGACGCTTTCCGATGGTGTCTATGGACTTTAAACAGGCATCAAGCGCCAACCTGTGTGATCCCTGCGGTAGTTGACCGGGGTTAAGAGCGCTATTCATGCCAAGTGACGGTGTAATCTCGATTGCAAAAGGTGTCTCTGCCATGACTACACCTTCCTACTGTAGAAGTATTTAGCATCTGCTTGGCTTGGCACCATACCACCGCTGGATACTCCGCGACCTGCTGTATTCGCAAGCAATACGATATCCCAATAACCGTCCGCCAGTCCGTAGTAGTGGTTTACCAGATCCTTGGCTGTTGGGCGGCTCTCTAGGATCAATCCAGCCACGTAGTAACATAAACCCATGCTACCAGCGTCTGGGAACTCTACACGGCTCTGTAGAGAGCTGACAGTTGATGGATAGGCTAGGTACTGTAAGATGTGCTCACCTTGTGGCAATGGGTTTGTAACTAACGCATACCCTTTGATTGTGATGTTTGTGTTCGTTGCTTCTCTCCACCATCCGCGAGTATCGGCGTAGGATACACGTTTCTGCATATCTCTTCCCTGAGGATCCAATATTCGAAGTGGCGAGTACATGTTGGTTATTGGCGCACCACCAACCGTGAATATTTGCAGACCATCAGACGAAATGTAGATCGCATCAGAGTCTTTTTGTTGATAGGCAAGGTGCACTAATCTCCGCAAGCCTTGGTTGAGGTACTGGAAGATGAACGAGTTCTGAACGTTGTCTTCGTCACCGATCTCTTCAAGGAAGGACTCAGCTAGTTTTTTGATGGTTGGGACTAAATCTCCGGCTGTTAGCACGGTGTCACCTCCTAGTTACCACAGGTTCACCGTTCGACCTCTTGTGGCTTTGTTTTTGCGCTGCATGTCATTAGCGAAGTTCAATTTACCTTCCTGCCACCTTACTAAATAACGATCAGATATCGTTTTGTCCTGTATCTGAAGCGTCGGTAACAGCAGGATCATTCCAGAAGCATAGGTTGAAAGTAAGTCATGGTATTGCGAGTCTATTTCAGGCACATCAGAGTCATTGACTAACTGCGTGGCGTATTTGTAGTAGTAATGTGTGAGTTCCTTCGATTGCTGCGGAACAGGTTTGATAATGATATTACCGTTCTCTATGGTGTATCCAAATCGATTCTCGGTGATATCAACCAGTTCATAAGGTATTGCACAGTTTTGATCGGTGGTATCGAGCAGCTGACCGGGAGACTTGAAATTATCAGCTAAAGTATACGTATCTGTGCCAGGAACGAGCGATAGAGTCTGAACACCACGAAGCTTAGCGATCTCCACCAACTGGTTTAAAGCGTCATTAAGCAAATTGTCCATATGATACGTTTCTGTGTACAATCCACTAGTTGCATGGAACACGCGTTGTCTGAGTTCACCCAATGTAGGCACGGTTACACCCCATTTACATATTGAGATACGCCACTTTCGCGCCCATAATCATACGCATTTATGAAAGCTCGTTTGGATTCACGAGCAAAGTCATGAGATAACGATTCAATGAACGCTGCTTCGTCGCGTTCAGCCTTTTCTTCAGCTTCTTTAATGACTTGTTGTGCGCTGAATCCCGGTGCGTGTATCTCTCGAATTCTGGTATATACCCTTGCATCCATGGTAGGAAGTCCAATCTGAGGAATCTTCATAATGGCCATCTCCATAACTCCATCCATTACAAGCCATGTACCGTCTTTTGGGTTCCACATAAGGTATAAATCTGGGTCATACTCCTGCAATCTCTGTTCGATATTATTTATGTCGTTCAAAAAAACTCTCTGATATCCATCTGCATAATGTCTGTTCATAGATCCTCCTAAAAAGAAAAGGAGAGCCGAAGCCCTCCATAGTGTTTTAGTATCCTGCTGGGATATTGATATCTTTAAGTGCTGCATAAGCATTACGAGCATGGCACACAACGGTGTAGTACCAGAATGCCGTGGCTTCGTATTGAGGGGTATTAGAAACGCGGTTAAACATCGAACCATCTTCATCCAGCCAGTTTAGTTCAGATGTTTGATAGATGTTAATGTCATTCCAGTTACCAGCAAAGATCGTTTTATCAGGCATGTATTTATCTACAACGATCGGCATGCCATCGAATTCAAGTGCTGTATAGCCACCTTCTAGTTGCATAGGGTTAACGTATCTCTTATTTGCTGTCAATACAGCCTCATATGCTGCACGTACCCCATGACCTGCTGCCATCCATTCAACCTTTTTACCTGATGCCAAGTCAACAAAGTCTACCAATTGGCGAAGTAGTGCATCAGAGATTGCGCGACCTGTACCTGCAGGTGATCCGGACAAGATGGTAGATTTCCACCAAGTGTGTACCGCTGGATCAAGAGTTTGAAGAGTCGCGGTGTCCGAAATAATACCAGACAGCCCCATTGGGTCGAGGTTATACGTTCCTTTAACTACCGGAAAATCCGTTGCAGCTGTCGTTACTGCGGCACCATCTACAGTAATTGTCTTTGCTACAGGGTTAATGGCCGTTACAGTTCTTCCAGCAGCCGAAATAGTACCTCCAGTATTCATAATGTCGATAACCTGACCAATGAAGAACGCTTTAACATTATCGACAGTAAGCGTATTAACTGCGGTATTCACTGCAAATGTTGCCAGTTTACCAGATCCATCACCGAAGAATGCACGTTGCACATAGTTTTTGGTGTCTGTAATCAGTCCATCGACTTCAGCAGACATCTCTTTCACATAAGTGGCAGCATCTTTTTTAGTTGCTTGAATGGCTGCGTTAGTTACTTGCAAACGTCCATGAACGTATCCAACGTTACCTTTTGACTTTTTGTATTGTTGATTACCAGCAGTTGGTAGTGTACCTGCCTCCGTACCTGAACCAACACCGGAGTTACGTCCAAAGTGGTGTGAGATGGAAAAGTTTTCACCGCCGCCACTAAGAGTCTCAGCTTTTTTCATCAGCATCATAACAAAGTAGTTAGCGCCATTATTTACTTGCTCCCGAATCTTCGGAAGATAATCTATTTTCATTGCGTCTGCTAGTGTTGTTAATGTACCTGCCATTTGTCATTTCCCCTTTTATTGTGATTGATTTGCTGCGTTCATCCTAGCGACAATCCGTTCGTTAATATCCTTCCAACCCATCTTGCTAGTGTCTTCATTGACCACACCTGGGCTTCCACTACCCTCAACACGTGGTGCTGCCTTACTTTGCAGATACTCTTTCACAGCCGTTTCTTTAGCTGTTGTGAGCTGCTGCTTGTACTCTTCCGTCTTCATTGCGTTGTAAGCAATATTGAATTTACGTTCCACCAATTCTGGGTTTGTAACATCAGATATAATGATTTCGTTTTCGATCATGAACTTATTGAGGTCGTCTTTGCTGATGTCCTTGCCTTCTGCGAACTTGTCTGCTGCATCCCAGAACAACTTGTTTGTGTATTCTTTGACCTGTTGTTCTTCGAGCTCGTCTGCTCTCGCTGACTTAGCTTCAAGCGCTTCGAGACGTTTCTGCATCTCGGGAGTGGTTTCGTTCTTCTCAGCCCGTTTTTGCAATTTTTCCATTTCGATGGTTTCTTTGAGCGTCATTGCGTCTGCACCATTAAGCTCCTGCATGTATTCGCTCAGCTCTTTATGCGTGTCATAATCCTTGTATTTCTCAGAAACTTCCTTCTGCCATTTATCTCGCTCAGCGGCTAAACGTTTGGCAAAGGCTTTTTCGAAGTTGTTTTGCTTCTCAGGTTCGGCGGCAACCTCTTCATTAGCGCCCGTTTCGGAAGTTTCCACATCTTCAGTTATTTCACTAGACACCTCGGCGGCAGGTGCATCTTCTACGCCCGTTTCAACTGCAATCTCATCCTCGGAAAACAGTTGTAAATCAAGTTTTAAACGTTTGTGCATGATGGTTCTCCTTTCTATGCGGCGACCATAGATGATTAACGCCCGACGAAATGTGAATATAGAATAGGACCCCAAAGTCTCATTAGGGTCCTGACGGTAAATATTTGGTTAATGACCACTTGCAGTACGCATCTGAGCGCTCTGAATGGCTGTTCTAGCCTTCATTAACTCACCTTGCATAGTTGATTCGTTGTCCATCGTTTTAAGCTCTACGGCTCTCTGGTGCTGTTCCTTCGATTGTTGTTCCTGTTGTTGGCTTTGTTGCTGTTGAGCTGCCATCTCTGCCTGTTGCTGTGCAATGATTGGTGCTTGCAGTGCATCCATATGTTCCTGAACGTGAGCATCAACTAATGCTTGCATCTCAGGAGGTAACCTCTCGTAATCGCTGGACTTACGGAAGATATTATGGTTGTAAATGTGTATATCGTGATCGTAGAAGTCCCTAACAATCGGCGCTCCCGGTATCGGCTGTGGCGGTTGAACTTGCGGTGGTGGAATCTGCGAAGGATCTCCACCTATAGACTGTACCTTCTGGACGGTTTGCTGATACAACTGATCTTGTTGGCTGTAAGCATCCTTTGCTTGCATGTACGTTTGTACCATTTGCAAGGCTTGTGGATTCCCTCCCATTTCCTGAAACGTTTTATTCTCCATCTTGGATTTGTTCTCGTCCAATTGGTTTTGTTCAAACAGCTCAGTAGAATCGCCCAATCCCATGAGTTTCAGGAATGTGTTAGCGTCAGGAGCACCTTCTTTCGTGAGAATTGCATTAGCTGTCCACATCGTCATAATGCGGTCTTGCTGAGCGCTTTTCATCTCTGGAAGGCTAGAACCTTGGATGATATTGATATCTTCCTCGCCACTGAGATCAGAACCAGTGAAACTAACGAGTTCAATTTCATCATCAGGACCTAAGATGCGTCCTAAACGTTCCTCAGTGTAATGTTTCTTCATGAGCTGAAGCACACGCTTTAACAGCTTCTTCATGCCGCGTTCATAGTTTTGAGAGGTTACCGCAAGCTTCTCATTCTCCTGCTCAACCATGAGCGCAAGACCTGACGCTGTATCCAATCCAGCTGGCAAAGCACCTTGTGAGATTTCACGCACACCGGACATATCATCTATGAGCCTGTTGTAATACTCAATTATGCGATCAAATCCGTTTGGAACATCAGCACCAGAAACGCGATCAACCTTACCGCCTGTTGCAGCGTTGAAATGGATGATACCGCTGATTTCATCGTTTAATTCTTCTTCATCCACGTTTGAACCGATTGGCACCAGCCACTTTGTTCCGCCCATCTTCTTCAGGTTAGTGGAGAACATAGTAAGCGCAATGTTTAAACCGCGTTGGATCGGCAACATAGCTTCAAGAAACGACTTATACAACGGCGAACCCGGAACCGGTATATCACCGAACAGGATATATGGATGCTCACCTGCACTTTCGTCCTTATCCAAGAACTCACTTCGTGTGGTAGTGACCTTTAATCCTTTTGGGTACTTTTTGCACGGCTGCATCCACATTTCTCGGACCATGACCATGTTTTTATTCTTACGTGTGCTGTCTACATATCCACTATTACTGATATCGAATGACGGTGCATATGTGACTGTCTCATCAGGCGTGACTTTCTTGCCATATTTCTCTTCAACGTAATCAATATCACGCGGCTTTTCTTCCACAACCCATCTGATTTCATCATCTGAAGTAGCAGCAGGGTCAATGAACAACGTGAGTGGGTCGCATATACGGCAAGAAATCTCACCAATGTTTATAGTCTGCTGACCTTCTTCGTATCCTGGTTCATCCTCATTCGGAGTAATGTCCGTACCTGCTTCGGGATCGAAAAACACTTTAGCAGCGGCATAACCTTTGACACCACTGTTTAAGAAGATATCACGCGTCTTTTTATCCATTTCCTCAGTGTCCCACCAGTAATGAACGAACTTCGTCGCTGCTTTTGCCACTTCAATGCGTGTTTGATCGCCCGTGTCCGGTGTTACATCGTACTTGATACGGTTCTTCGTCTGCTTAGCAAGCTTCGTCTGTACACGCTGCTGCAGGACGTTATGAGTTATGCGTTCCTGCCCATCATGAGGTAAAGCGTGGATGCTATGAGTGTGTTCATTCCATCCTATCCACTGATTTCCAATGTAGTAGTTGAGGTTGATAAGAATCTGCTTCCGGATAGCCCAATTCTCACCTTGTTTTTTCTTTTCCTCGACCTTACTGACCCATTCAGAATCAGTTACTTCTTTTTTTTCTGTAGACTCAGCTTTTCCTTTAAAAAGCTTCAACAAAGATCACCCCCTCTCAATGTGCGGTGTTATTCCTGTTTTCGCGTCCTAGTCTTTTTAGGTTGATCTGTTGGCGTAACTACAATCTCATACCCTTCTATCGTTAATTCCTCGATCTGCACAGGCAAGAACGCGAATGTTGGGTCAACTTCTTCTTTGCGCTCGATCATATCCTCCAATGACTCAGCAGCAGCATATTCCAATGTGTTACCTATCTCTAATTTGAATAATTTCATTACACAACCTCCAACTTGATAGTTTCTTTCGGCTCTTCCTTCTGCGCTTTGATAGCCCTAACCTCAGCTTGCTTCAGGTGGTCGAAGGAAGGAGCTTGAATCCGGTCTAGCAACTGTTGACGCTCCGAATTCCATTGATCCTTTTCTTTACGGTGTTCAGTGTCCTTACGTATATCTACATGCACCGCATAGCCAATCACAGCTATAAACATGGTGAGCATGATGTACATTTCCATCAGACTGCCTGACCCCCTCTCTTTGGTCTTCCTTGCTTGGCTATGTTGCGTCTTACACGTGCTTCTGAACTATCATCGTACTCCTGCGGGTTCTTGGTACGATCCTTGAAGTCCATGCACTCAATATTCATGGCATAACGCACCATATCAATACTGTGATTGTTCTTGTCTGGGTAACCACTCTTGAAGTTACCATTTGCATCCTTCTCAAGCTCATAGGTCAGAAACTCTCTTGCTGTATCTGGACACCTGTGATCGTCTATGATGATACTCTCCAAGCTCTGGAGAAACTTGATGCCGTAATCAATGCTATCAGGACCCTTTTTGACTCCCGCGACCTTTGCACCGTACTGAGCCAACTCACTGATTGACTTGGGTTCGGCAGAGTCTGCAAATACTAGCTCATTGTCCTTGTTCTCAACTCTCATGTGATCGTGGTACAGCTCGTAGTTACTCATGCGGTACTTGTAGAGCTCGAAGAAGATGTACAGTCGCTTATGCTTGCGGTCGTAGTGCATAGCTCCGTAAGATAGTGGATCTGGTCCATAACCAAAATCAAGACCTCTACGGATGTTGTAGAAGTCTTCTATCTCTTCGTCGCTTATTCGTCTGATCTGTACGTTATCGAATACCTCGCCGCCTGTACCTGTGATGTTACCAAGATACTCATGCTCATATGCTGCTGGCTTCGTGTCCCTGAGGTGTTCAGCCTCAATGAGGAATTGTTCTCCTAGCCACTCTTTAGGCACGCTTAAATAGTTCGTGTGTACGGCTAGCCGATCATCACGTGTATATTTAGATTCAGTGTTAACCCAGTTGTTAGCGCTCTTTGGTGGGTTGTAAGAGTAAAACACTGTGAATTTAGGACCACCACGCATTAACGACTGGTTAATCATCCGAACTTCTTCCATACTTGTAAACTCGTCGAGTTCTTCGTACCAAATATATTTGCAATATCCCTTTACATACTTTAAGCCTTTAATCTTCTTCGGCTTGTCAGCACCACGAAACCGGATCTCTTGTCCGGTAGGCTTATACGTGATTACTAGTTTTTCTCCAGGTACTTCCCAGTAGTCTTCTACGCCTAATGCGGCAATCGCCCATTCTAACTGGTCTTTAACGGAATCATTCAGGGTATCTTTAACTTTGCGAAGCACCACTGCATTCGCCATTGGATCTTCCATGATCCCTAGTATGATCTCTATAGAAATGACAGAAGACTTTGTGCTTCCTCGCCCACCACTTAACCAGAAATGCGTATACTTGCCATCTACAATGTCCCAATGAACGTCATAAAAGGATGGGGCGATTACGTTAGTTAATTTTGTTGTTACGAGGGATGTCATTTACAATAGTCACCCCCATACTACCTTCGTGTTTCAACTCCTGTTTCGGAGTATAGACATTTCCCATTTCCAGAATGAGTTTTCTATCCTGATGACACTTTGGATCATTAACACCAAAAAATATAGTTGCTTTGATAATATCTCCTATGCTGCTCTTAACCAGATCTAGCTGAAACTGGTTGTAGTACTTTACAAAATCCTGCTTTTTGAACATTTTGTAATACGCCTGCCTACTGATTCCAATCAGTTCACAAACCTGTGAGATATTCAAATCTCGATTCTCCGGATTAGATAAGGCTTCGATCAGCTTCATTTCGTTTCCGGTTGGCTTGTATGTGTCAACTTGTGTCACTGTCTCGGCCATACCATTCACCTCCACCTAAATTTGAATTACCTTATCATCCACAGTAATGTGCGTCATACTCGCCCTACTAAGACAGTCCACATACGTCCTACGAAGCATATTCTTATACACCTCTTGCCTAGCCTTTATGATCTCATCATCTACCTTCGCCAACTCATTCATTAACAACGTACGTTTATGAG
Source organism: Paenibacillus sp. FSL R5-0345 (assembly GCF_000758585.1). NCBI lineage: Bacteria > Bacillati > Bacillota > Bacilli > Caryophanales > Paenibacillaceae > Paenibacillus > Paenibacillus sp. FSL R5-0345. The sequence goes on along the minus strand of NZ_CP009281.1, from coordinate 1,313,351 downwards.
TAAGCTCTTGTAGGTTCATACACTACCTCCTCGCATACAATAGGCTGTTATGATATACATGAGTATTAGTGTGATGTATAGGTATCTAATGTCTTTGGACACTGTTATGCGGTCTCCACTTCGTTAAGCGTATTCGGTCGATACGATGTAAAAGAAAGGCCGGCTATAAGCCGACCTCGTTTCTGTATGATTCAAGTGCTTGTGAAATTTCATTATGAACATCGTGACCGCTCTTTTGAGACTCGAACAATAGAAGCAGATAAGTATAAATCTTGTCACTATTAGATATTTCATTTACATTTCTTATTCTTGCTTGATCAAAATTTTGCGAATATTCATCTCTATCAGAATAGAAACAATCCTTAACAATTCTTGCATCATCAGTAACAAAAAATTTACCATTTTCGGTTATGACCTCAACCATTGGATTTGAACTCGTTAACACGATTTGTTCCACTTTTCATCATCCTCTTCATCGTATTGGTAAAACAAAAAGAGCAACGGCGATAACCGTTACTCTTACGTTTGATGCGTTCGCATCTATATGCAATCCTCTCAGCCGACCGGGATATCCCCGATCCTTGGTTATCCATCTGGTGCTGAGTGGTTGTTGCTAAAAAAGTAGCGCCGACCCGTAGCAATCGACGCTTAGTAAGGAGTGAATAGTGAGGGAATGAGAAGAAACAGAGTGGGCGACGACTGCGCAATTAGCTATCTGGCGCCCATGCCCATGTTCCTTATACTACAATTCTAGCATTTAGCTTGGGTAATTTGTGGGCAATAATGGGTAAAAAATGGGGAATTATGCTGATGGTCTGAGTTCTTCAAACATGTAATCCAAGTTGTTTATCTCCATGTAATCCTTACTGATCGGCAGCAACGCTTTGCATAGGCTGTTAATCGCCTTTTTATGCTGGGTTGATACTGTCTTTCTGTCCTTGTGAAGCTTATCTGCAATCTCCCCAAGATTTAACCTGTTACGTTCCATATATTTATCGCGAATGATTGAACGTTGTTCGTCACTCAGAACAAAATCTACTGCTGATTCAAGTAGACCTACAACACGCGTGTATCTTTCCCTGTCATACCATGTGTTGTAATTGCTGATGTGTAGAGGCTTTCTTTCTTCATACACGTTGCGGTTTGTGTATCTGAAGTCTGTATCTGTTCCAAGGTTCATCAATGCAAACTTATAGGAACGATAATCCATTAGCAACTTAATCACTGTGTTGTTGTCCATGTTCTCCCTCCTCTTCGATTACTTCTAAACTCTCAACGCTGTAAGGTATTCCTACGTTCATCCCATCTAACGCAACAAATATCCACGGATGTGAGATGCGTATCACAGTTCCTTTATTACCCGACTTGTGTAGTACTCTATCGCCTTTTTCCATAGTGGGAGATAAGGCAGCCGTTAGGCTACCTCTCCAACTTGCTTATAAGTATGTCCGATGCCTTGGTTCGCTTCGATTGTGGCAACTCTTGCGGCGAGTTCGTTAAATTCTTTCCGCGTAATTGTCTCTCCAGCCACGTCTGATGACTCTTCAGCCAATCCACCGACTGTGCCTGCGCTGTCCTCTTGAAACGGTTGAACCGTTACAGGCTGTTCCTCCATTTCCAAAACCCCTGGGCTATCTGTATCCACTTGCTCGGCTTCTTGTTTGGCGAGGTATTCGGTTCGAAATGTATCAGCCTGTTCCGGCGAGACCTCTCTATATTTCGACTTTTGAATCCATGAAAATCGGATGGTTTCTCCAGTTTCCGCGACTTCAGCTAGATAAAAACTTTTTGCTGGCTTGGTATCCTCATCCCATCTGAGGTTGTAAATTGGGGTCAATGTGTATTGGATAGATTGCTTATATGCTTCTGCCTTTGCTTTCAGATCATCGGACCCACTCACAACCTGTGTAGCTGCTCTTGCTCCGATAGCCTTTTCAATTTGTAGATCATTAACTTCACTCTTGAGACGCTCAATTTCTGCATTTGCAATTTCTAACTCAGAGGCAGCAGCATCTCTCTTAGCGATCAAATCTTTATTTTCATCAACCAATCCATTGTGAGCAGCTTTTAACGCTACGTATTGTTCGTTCTTAACTTCAACACTTTCACTCAAAGCGTCATTTTGTTTTTTGAGATCTGCGATTACCTTAGCTGATTCTTCTTTGGCCGCCTTCAACTGTTCCAGCATCTTCGCATCTTTTCCGTCGATAAAGCTTTGCAGACCTTGACGCAAGATATCATATGCTTCTACGCTAGCCGACAACTGGCTGATACTCAATCCTTCTATTTCCAAAGTATCTAGCAGATACGCCGTTCTAACCTTAGTTTCTTCGACAAGCGTAACGTGCTCCTGTTCAATAGCTTCTGACTGCTCTTGCAACTTCATCCGGTATTCGAGGTCGGATATCTGATTCGTGATCATATTAAGCTCGTCCAGCAAAGCAGCTGCATTCCCGACCTTCTCGCCGTTGTTGACTGCAACAATATTGTTTTCGATCTCACTTTTCTGCTGCTTCAACAGTTCAATTTCCGTTACGCTCATTTGTCAAATCTCCTTTTAGTCCGTATATGATCTTATACTTCTATTTTATCATTAGTACCACTATAATGGTACTTTTTTCTTACATTTTCGCGATATTTTACGCACTTTTATTATCTGACCGACCATCCATTATTGGCGCTCTAGGAGGCTCACCACGCGCTTTCTGTTCCTTGGCATGTATTTGGTTGTCCACTGGTATAATCGCGCCTGTGAGCCTACCTGTAGCGTCTATGCGAGCAAGTACGCCGCCTAGGTTGATCCATGCCGCCATCATGCGATCCACTCCTCGATAGTGACCACTATTTTCGGTTCGTCTGCATAGTATTTGTTTGTTATGAGTCCGACTACTTGGTTATCATCCAGGTAAGCAATTTTATTAAGTGAGTCCATCACGCCTTTTGCAGCATTGTCTATGTCTGGCTTCACTACTGGTCTATACTTTCTTTCTTCTGCTAGTTGTCGATTGACTTTACTCGTTCTCTTTGGCAGTTGGTAGTAAAAGTCCGCTGTTATGACGATCGGTTCTAGTAATGGCTTCTTGATGTGCTTCTTGGCTTCATATCCCAAAATTCGCTTATAAGCCAGATACCTTTGGGCATTCTCGTCTTTCCACTTCCCCTTTTGAGTCATTCTTACCGCGCCCATTGGCTTTATCTTGATCTCGAACCGCACCATGCTTACCACTCCCTTTCTTGCCTGACATGTAGTGGTTCTTATTCCGGGGCGTTGGATTGTATGGTCCATACTTCTCCCAATCCTCTGCTGTCATTTTCCATGTGGTGACTTCACTGTGTACTGTCTGCCGATTCGGTGGTGGAAAGGTGGATACTACTGGCATTGGGGATATACGACGGTGACGTTTGATTCCACTACTCATAATTGATTACCTCGCTTTCGGATTGTAATAGTGTCTTGTTCCTCTCTTTATGGGGAGCAGATAACCTTTTACGGCTACCGGCTCCGCCTGAGTATTTCGGTCGAATCGTTGCCCTTCGGCCTATTCCCGGACTTTATATGTTTTCATGAGTTCTTTCGATATCTTTGCAGCCTTATCTCCGTCAATGTGTCCTTCATCTGCAAGGCATGATGTCAATGCCATAGTCAGCGCGGCAATGCTTCTGGTTTGACTTTCAATGAGCTTAAGCAGTTCACGATCTTTTTTTCTGAACATATCCTCTTCTCCCCCTTATACCTCTATTAGTTCTGGATTATCTATCGCGTTACCAACTACCACGGTTTGGCTCAACTGTCCGTCTGATTCAAGTCTGTGGTATTGGCTAGGATTCCGGGTGAATACCAAGTAAGCGCAATGTTCCTGTACCCATTCAACTTCTCCAATTCCGTTTTCGTCTTCTACCAGATCGTGGCTGTAAACCTCTCGTCCATTCTTGTCAGTAAGCCCGATGAATTGCCCGACCGTTTTCGGATCAACCTGCCATTTGTGCCAGCTTTTATGGTCGATGATGTGCGTATCACCCTCGCTGCTTATTACTAAGCTGCCATACATCCACTCGCCGTTTTTGCGTCTACCGCGAAATTTATTCTCTCTGCCCATCGTGTATCGTCTCCTTTGATTGGGGTCTCAGCCCCCTTATAAGTTAAGTACAGCCAATAATGCTGCTTTACATATGGCTTCAGGCGCAGCATTTGCATAGGCGACATTTTGATTTTTGCCTACGATAACTCGATATTTTAATTCTGAGTGAGAGAATCCAGTTTCGTTAAATGTGACCTGATGCGTCTTGTGTTTTCCTAGCACTTCCCATGCTGCGGATATGTCTGTTGACCAGTCCTTGTCTCCATATACAGCGTGTTTCATTGGATCAAGGTCTGAATATTGGATCACTGAGTAACGGTCCATTTGTGACTTCCAATTTTGTGAGCGTTTATAAGGCTCACTTTCTCCGGGCTTTTGAAAAGCGACTATAAGATAATCACCGCGCTGTTCCGCCCAAGGTATCCAATTAAAAACGTGCTCCTGTATCCACCGATCTAATTTTCTGCCTGATGACTGGTTCAGTATCTCTTCCCTTGTGAGTGTCATTGCGGCTTCACCTTCCCGTAATTGTCATAAGAAACTGATATGCGCCAGATATTCATATCCCAACCTAACGGTACTCTCCGAACCTGAAACATTCTGAAATCCCCTTTCTCCCATCCACTACCGAATACGAATGATAGATACTTTGGCTTTAATGGTGTGCCCCAGCTGAGTGTCATTGGTTATCTCCTTCCTTGACCTTCCCATTTTCAACAATAACGATCCATCCACATTTACATGTCCGTCGGAAGACCTCACCTTCGATATTTACAGTACCCTCCCCGCCGCCAACTCTGTCGTTTCCACAGCTTGGACATTGGTTATATTTCCGCATGAGATTTATTGATTCAATAGCATTCATGATCTATTCGTCCTCCTTGGGTGCTGGGGTATCTGGGTAAAGGGTGGACATAGCCTCTTGAAGAATTCCGTACATCATCGGAGCTGCGGTATCTCCACTCTGCCATAGGTGATATTCGTTCATTGCCATTTCTATCGTTTCTTTAAGCATCTTGGCTTCTTGGAGCCAGTAGGATGCAATATGTGAACCTAACGCACCCATCATCCGAGATTGAATGTTGGAATCCTCTTTCAGTTGTTCTTCCTGACACATCTCCATATCCTTTTGCCAGTCCCTTTGTGTCATTGGGCTTCCTCCCCTACTGCTTCAAATCCACCACAAGACGTTAAGTCATCTTCTAAATAATCTGTCTTAGGCGGATCTCCTTCCCATACTGGAAAATAAGGCCTCGTTGTACAGCAACGCTTTCCATCTTTCATGTAAAAGAACCTGCAATCTTCGCACTTATCGACATGAGCGTCAGGGCCTTCATTGTAGATTTCAGCGCAAGCTTGGCTGTCAGGAAATACAAACATGCAAGAGCTGCCACTTACCGAACATGTAGAACCGTTAAATGCTGAACATTCCACGTTATATCCTCCTTTTGGGAGAGGAGGGCTATTAACCCTCTCTGTCCCTGATTCTTCGGATTATCCCTCAATCATTGAAGTTCTCTATTTCTTTGCCGCAAACACGACATACTTGAATGTGATGCCACACCCATGAGTACCGATGCCCAAATATTTTGCAGATGATCCACCTCAAATCGTGTTACCTCCTTCTAGGGTTGTATTTTCGTACTGTGCAATAGAATATTTTTTCTTCTTAAAGAGATACTAATCAAAAATTGTTTATTTCACAGGAGGCAACAATGCTGAAAAAACTAATAATTCTCTTTGTTTTTTGCTTTATAGCCGTTGGAATTTCTCCATATGCTGCCGTAGCATCAAATGATCTCTACAAAACACCTACATCAAAACAATCTGATCAGTGGAAAGTTGAAATCAAAAAAGTTGAGAAATATACCTCCAAGATGTCAAAACCTCGTGAAAATGAAAGTGAAATGTACAACATTATCATCACCAATATCGGAGCTGGATTAGAAAATGTCGTATTTAACTCCTATAGAGATGAACCAAATACCCAAACAAAGTATGGATTAAGCATTTCAGACGATCATCATAAGAATTTTAAACATGGTGAGTTAGTCGACTTTTCTAACTTCCCTATTTCAGTTGATTCAAAGGAACTTCAAATCGAAATTAGCTGGTACGGAAAACCTTCAAACAACGAAACCCATCATAGAAAGTACAAAGAAACCTTTACTTTCACACCAGAAAAATAATAGAAACTTGTTGGGCACTTCGGTGCCCTATTAGTTCACAGTTTGCGTCCACTCTGCCTTTGGGAGAGGAGGGATACTCCTACTCCCTTAATGATCTGAATGATCTGTTACGGCTCGCGCCTATTCGGTCGTTACGGGGGCCTGACGGCCTCAAAAGTTCATTATAGGCTGTATGCACTGTATACGATTTCTTGCTAATTCTGCATATTTAGAGTCCTTTTCAATTCCAATAAAATTCCTGCTGCAGCTTAGCGCCGCCACCGCTGTCGTCCCACTTCCAAGACAGTTATCCAAGATCGTATCCCCAACGTTGCTAAATGTTTCAATCAGATAAAGGAATAGCTCAATTGGCTTTTGAGTTGGATGTTCTTTGCCTTCCTGCTTGGCGTAAACATCAATTATCGTTGTGGGATGGTAAATATCATTCACCTTGTCTAATCGTTCGAACTTTCCGTAGTTAGAACTCATATGCCCTGTAGCCTTTTTTCTCATTTTCCCTTTTCGCATCTGAGGGTTGTACGTGTAATTTCCGTTCGATGATTTCGAAAATATAAGGATATCCTCATGGATTGAAAGTGGCATCTTATTAGCATTAAGAAATCCAGTGCCTAAGCGTTTATCCCAAACCATGCTGTACTTGAAAAGTTTTATATTCGAAGTAACAAGAAGGGATGTGAATGGCTGCTGAGCCGTTAAGACAATTACTCCATCGTCTTTTATGATCCGCTCATATTCAGACCATAGTTGATCAATAGGCAGTATACTGTCCCATTTATTTTGTGTTTTCCCATATGGCAAGTCACATAAGATCATATCTATACTGGCAGACTTGATTTTCGGAAATACATCGAAGCAATCCGCGTTAATGATCTGGTTCAGCATGTATGCCTCCTATTCTCGTGCCCCCTGTAGCGTGATATATGCCGCCTCTGCCCTCTCTCGGGGGCAAATTTTTGTCTTATCCTTTACTTGTGTCATGACTTACCCTCCCTGTACCGCTGATCTCTTTTATCTTGGCATTGCTTGCATACCCAAGTGCTACTATTTAAGCCACCGCAGTCTACACAGGTACATTCCCCGCCTTCCCTAGTGCTTTGCGGTGCCTTGTCGCTCCCTTCCTCAACCAATTCACCCATGCTTCCACCACTCTCATACCAATCAATCACCTTTTGTTGTCTGGCTATGGTCTGCTGTGCCTCTGCCAGTTCAACTTTGTATTCATCCCTCTCTACTGATATGGGGTAAACACTGTCTCGGCTGGCTTGAAGCTTAACTTCCAAACGTTTGTTTTGTTGTTGCGACTCTTCTAGAGCAGCCAGCAAGTCAGATGCCATCAATGCAGGGATTAAGCCCATTTGCTTCGCTGTCTGTTTGATCTCTTCTATCCGTTCTGGTGTCATATTTTATATCTCTCCTTCGTTGTTAGAGGATGTATTAAGGGCTTTACGGGCGATTTCTACGCAATCAGTTAGCGCAATACCTGCGTCTCCTAAATGAACAAATTCATATTTGTACGAATGATTATAATTAGCGGCAATATCTTGTAGGGCTTTGTCCTTTTCTTCTAGGAGAGAAAGTAGGTGATTCATTTCATCCACTGTCATGATTACACCGTATAAGTTTGGATCAGCGTTGAATGATTTCACTCTCTCTTTGATCTCTGTTAGTTTACTCATAGGAACCCCCTATACCTGTTTCGGCTGCCGCTACGCTAGGTGATTCGGTCGAATTGATGGCCTTCGGAAGTTTATCATCAAGCGATGTATCTACCACTTTCCAGAGGAACATAGTTTGTTCAGGAGTTAGTTCACCTCTTACAAGTTCAAAATTATATGGGTTAGCGTAAGCATCAACTATTAGTTTTTCAAAGTTATTTGCTCGGCTCCTTGTTCCATACTTTTCATTCGGATGTTTATACCTGTACTCAAAATAAGATCCGCATCCTTCTGTGTCATACAGATGTTCCAGTGCCTCAAACATCGTTTCGAACTGTTCTCCGTCTTCAGTTTCATACATCTGTTTTTGATGGATATTGGTCCAGCCGATATCATCAACATGACGTTTGATATTTCCAACAATTTCTTCGCAAAGTCTGTATTCCTCACGCGGTGATCTACTTTGACCGCCGATTCTTACAAAACCAAAGTCTCCTGCATTTCTAGCGTTAATTTGAATCTCACACTCATTCGTTTCTATTGTTTTAATTTTCATTTCCTTCACTCTCCTAATTTTTTTCTCACAACGCTGTCTTCCCACACCGCTTACACCGCTTGTGCCATCTCCGCATGTTGTAGTCGTACTTGTGGCCGAATAGTCTACATAGGATTTTCATGGGTCTCACGCTTGGCATTATGCTGCTTCCTCCTCTTCTGCATCTGCAATGCTAGGATCCATTCCGAATGCTTCTAGTCCGCGCCGCCACCATTCCCGGAAGTCTTCGTCGTATAGGTCGTAGTCGTGGATTGGTTTGTTCATTGGTTTATAACTCCTTGTACATGATCATTGCTGTCACATAAAGTTGATTGTCACATGCTGGATCAGTTAGCATCTGGTACTTGATGTCAACTACTTCAATGGATACTGTCTGGATAAATTTGTTTATGTCGTGTTCTATATCCCCGATGCAGTTACCATCTACGAATAGTACTTTCACTGTTCATCCATCCTCTCTTATTTAAGACGCAGATTAAGTTCCATATTTCTGTTAATGATCGCCTTATAGTCACGACACATTTCGTTTATTCTGCTACCAACCGCCTCGTCAAACTGGCACATTTCAGATATAGTACGTTCTGAGCTAATCAGCATTGGTAGTTTTTCCATGTAGCGATAATTCACGATTGCGAAAAACTGTTCACGTTGCGTCTTAGTTGGTTCCTCTCGACCCTTGTACACATCATCCAGAAACAAAACTTGAGCATGTTGTAATCTTCTCACTCGTTCTGGCATCATCTTGAAATCCTCGCTGATCTCCGTCCAGCCTTCCACCCACGGAAAGTAAATCACCTCTACGCCCCGTTGTATCAAGTTGTTGGACACTGCCATTAGCAGATGCGTCTTCCCACATCCAGGTTGACCCAGCAAGCAGATGCTATTCTGTCTATCCTTTCGAATCTCTTTGAATTTCTTCGTATATTCAAATGCAAGGTCATGAGCTTTAATCACTTCTTGATGAAGATCATCTTTTTCGAAGTTTCCGAAGCTTTTGTTCTTGAATTCTTCTGTGATATTGCTAGATTGAATCAAGCGCGCCACTCTCCTTTGTTTCACGCACTCACATTCACGCCAGTATTCGTATCCTTGCTCGTTTCGGTAGAACTCACCTTCTGCACCTCGACACTTTATACAAATAGGATCAGAAGATGGTCGGGTCGTAAGGGGCTGTGCCCGTTCTGGAGCTACTGACATCGAGGAATGCATACTCGCTCTTCTTTTGATCGCCTCCAGATCGAACGTCTTTAGTGCGTCCCTTAAACTCTCCACCGTTACCACCTCCAACAGCTATCAAAGTGTAATCTTTGTATCTCTCATCGTTTAAAAAGGTCTTTGGATGCTTTATGAACTGCTGCTCCGTCTGTTTGTTCTCGCAGTCTGTTGCGTAGTTCGTAGCGCATTTGATAATGATCTCTGATGATTCGCCGTTCTTGATTACCTTTGTCCATGTTTTAAAGGCTTCAACTTTTCCAAGTTTTCTAGGATACACATTCCAGAATTCATCGAATTCGGGTGTATATGTTTTAATAGATTCTTTATTTACCTTTTTCACCTTATTACTACCTTTTTCTTTTGTGGTCACTTGCTGGTCGCTTGCTGGTCGCTTGCTGGTCGTTTGCTGGACATTCTGCTGGTCGCTATAGATATCAACCCCATACTGCTCTAAGGTTTCTTGCTGGTCGTTTTGCTGACGGTATTTGGCGTAGTTTTTGACCGAATATATACTGAACTTCGGCGCGCGTTTTACCAGAGTTATCATTTCATCAGCAATCAACTTATCTATCAATGTCCTAAGTCTTCTTTCTGAAATGCCAATTCGCTCACTCCATTTGATTCGACCAAAAATAAATTCGCCGTACTTGATTTCAACCAATTGACCTTCGATAAGTTCAGTACCAGTTTCTTTGGAATACCTAGCTCGGTATAGGATCTCGAACCACGTTTTGAAGTACTCCGGGTCTTTGTATATCCAGTGGTTGACTATTCCGCGGTCGATCCCGATGTATCCAGCCACTTGATCACCACCTTTAAGCGCTCTTTAGCTGCTGTAATTCATCCTCCAGCGCTGCTATCTTATCGTTTGAAAACTGGATCATGTGCTCGTTATGCTGCATACCGCCGTAGTCTCCGTACTTTTTCGCCTCTTCCAATCCTTTGGCGTACACGACTGCAGCGTTCTCCCATACTTCTATTTCAGCAGAAATCCGTTCCTGCCTAGTCATGCGATCACTTTCCTCTCTCTGTATGCCTTGAATCCATAGTTCCGATCCAGCAGACGCTTATCAATCTGCACTCTTGGAGTTTCAAGAGATTTCATGTGAATCAGCATCTTGATAGCAAGCGAAGGTGATACATTTCCGTTCTCCGATATCTCACGTCTAGCCAACTTTTCATAATCTGCACTGGTCATGCGATCATCCCCTTCTTATTGCGTTTATCCTTCACGATCTGGTCGAGATCATCAGCGACTTTGCGTAGTTCCTTACCTGTGGGACACTTCTCGTTGCAATGCTTCTGCAGTCGGTTATAGGATGGGTGGGCCCACCGCTTGTCCAGTTTCAATGGGCACGTTTTTCATACTTCTAGGTGCTTGTCCATTTGTTGGATAACGCGGTTACGTTCCATGGATTAGCTCCGGTGTTTCGTAGATGTTACCGATCACTTCGCATTTAACTTCTCCCATTATTGTTATAAGAGAGAATTTTGCTTTTCCACTAGCCTTAAACATTCCATCATCGAAAATTACCTTGTATTTGTTTTTCCATTGAAGAACATATACTAGATCCCCTTCGTATATCTTCCGTCCGTTCTTATCTTTTAGTCCGGTATATTCCATGATCTCAAATTCTCCGTCTAAATAACTCCAATCACCGCCACCGTAATAACCCATATCTGGAGCATCTGCGAATAAAACACCATCGTGTACAATTTTGATATGTTGTGTGTCTGATCTGAAGTCAGGATATTCTCCAGTACTACTAAACAACATTTCCTTTTGGATTTTATCCCACGCCCGGAACTTAATCTCTCTACTCATTTATGCTTCCTCCTTATAACTCCACGCGCGCGTGGGTGGCTTTGTAAACTCCGTTAACTACCACCCTCCATTAGAAGGGTAGCTCGCCCTGATTTGGATCAGTCGTGGTCTCTGTCGTTTCCTCAGTAACATCTTTCCAATCCGTAACATCTACAATTTCACTCATATTTTCAGCAGAGGAATCAAAGTATTTGGTTGTTTCGTCCTGATCGACTGCGCGTTGGAACTCAACACTGATCGGCATATATTTCATTAGAGATTTAAGAACTGTCTTCTTGGCCATCTCGTCAAAGTGGTCAACCCATGGCCCGAAGTTCTTAGCCTTACTGAATTTATCTCGATGTATCATGATGTCCTGTCTACTCATGACCATGAAGGAGTAACCGCCATCCTTGAACTTGGCATAAGAGTAATACTTCACTACCGGTCCCCGATCACCATCAGCTGGAACGTGTTTCAACTTTTCATTAATTCCGTACTCATATTCAAATTCATCATTCTGGTGAACAGCCTGTGCCATGATGCTGCTGATCTGTCCGGTACGTCGTGCTAGCTCGATCAATCCTTTGTAACCAATCTGGAACTGGCATTCGTCCACGCCTTTGTTCTTATAAGGAATGAGGTAAGCGTGACCTAAGATAGAAGGTTCAAGTCCTAATTGAGCGCACTGCATAACGGCTCCTAGAAGACTTTCTGGCGAGCAAACCTTTAGTTTAGGGTTAGTGCGGATACTGGTTGTAGCGATTCGAAGGAGACGATCAGGAGTAAGATGTTTAGGAATAGCCTGCGCGATAGCTGGCTTCATTTGTTCGAATAGGTCATTGATGGTTTTACCTTTGGTCGGTGTTGTTGTGGTTGTTGTAGCTATACTTGATAACGTTCCGGCTAATCCGCTTTGGCTTGTTGGTGATTTTGTCATACTCATTGTTAATTTCCTCCTAATATTTTGAATACGCGACTACCGCGTGCGTTTGTTTTCCAAGAACAAAGTTTTTCATCTTTCCATATTGCTAGTTCATTCTCTCCCATCAACTGCTTAACTTTGTTTTTCACGTCCTCATGGTCTTCCTCTGCCTGTTTTAAGGCTGTCTTCGTTGCTAGTAGTCTATTTACAAGGTCATAGTAGACTTCGCTTATATTGACGCTTGTAGAGGCGCTACGTGGGAACATGTAATTCATCAGGTTAGTGTCCTGCGCTTTAACTTCTGGTAGAACCTTTGCCTTCACATGGTCATTCCAAAAGTTTTCTTCTATTGCGATCAGGCTGTTAATCAGGTTTTCATCACGCTCAATTACGCGCCACTGAAAGTCCCAGCCACCTATAAGTACAGCTACATACCACTTGTCAGCGCCAGTAACAGCCATATAATGATTAGCTTGTAATTGGTACTCTGTTGGAATAACCTCTGAATTCCCATCAAACCAGTGATTCCGCGAATATTCTCCAGTGTTTTTTATTTCAAGCCCGGCATTCTCTCCTGGAACCCAGCGGTCAATGTTCGCAAGCATGCAAGGATGGTCTTTGTGTTGAAAGATGTAATTCTGTTTTTGAACACGTATTCCGGTTTCTTCTTCGAACCAATCAGCTACAACCGGTTCAAGGATGCGGCCAGCCTTCATTTTTGGATTGTCTGCGATAGGTGGAATCTCCCCGATTTTGTCTAAGTAGACTTCCAAAGCTGATTTATAACGGCTTAGTCCACAGATAGCAGCCACATCAGAACCGCCTATGCCACTTCGCCGCCACTGAAGCCAATCGTCATGTTCCATGTCCTTAGTGCTTACTAAGCGTAATGCTTGCATCTGTCATTCCTCCCTAATTCGTGCTAAAATGGTCGTATATTAATTTTCAAAGAGTCTTTCTCGGGTCGCTGTTGCTGCAGCGGCCTTTTCCTTGCGCACTTCTCTTACATAGTTCAGTAGATACACACGTTTTAGTGTGTCGGTTAACGTTCCGCGTCCGTTGGCGATCTTGGCTAGTTCAAGGAATTTCAGGCGTGGTGCCATTGTTTCATTCGCATCCTTTCAGTATCTTTCTATTAATTGCTGAAGCAAATGCTCTGGTAAGCACCACCACTTACGCCCATGTTTATCATGATTTTTAATTATCATGTTTCCAGATTGCAGTGCATTATCCCAAGATCCCTGAATCTTATCCTCACTAACACCATTGTCGAAACACCAAGATTTCCCTCTATTCATCTTCTCTTTTTCATCACTGCTCACTTCACTCTCTCCCTTCCCGTAATGTTCGATTATGTCCAGTACCGTTTTAAGCAGATTCTTTCAACTCTCTTTCTATCTCTAGTTGCCATTGGTAGATCAGATCCTCTTGCGCTTCTTTGGCGGCTATTTCAGCCTCGTACTCACTCAGCGGCATGATCTTCTTTGCTGTATGACCGTAGAAGTGTAGTGTTCTAAGCAGATCTTCGTAGTCGTATGCAGGCCATTGCATGTGCCGTCCGTCAGCCATGTCGACCATGTACTGTGTGGGCTGTGGGTACCGTGTATCCGTATTAGCTTGCATCCCCATAACCCCCAATGCGTCTCACTACAATAAAGGTCGAGCAATCTACAGCCTCCAGCATGCAATCGCGACAGTGTGGTTCGTGGTGCTCGTACACTTCGTAGTCAGCAGTTTTTCCGCATCCGCAGCGTGCTACCATTGGTACTGGTGGTCTGATTGTGCGAACTACTGCTAGCTTTCTTACCTCTTCCAGTTTTTTAGCCAACTTTCTTCTCCTCCTTCATTCTTCCTTTTTGGATTTCCGCGCTATATTTAATGTTTGTTGCTGCCAGCATTTTGTGCAGCTTGTCCCATGTTTTTTGTGACATTCCTGGATTAAACACCTTTTGTTTGAGCATGTGTGTTCCTCCTGTGTAAATTTATCCCTTTTGAGAAGGTTATTAGTTGTGCAAAATTGAATTGTATTAAGCAGAATGTTTTAAAAACTTATTAATGAAGTAAATTTGTCCTTTTCCGGTTACCTTAGATGTATGAGTTAGTTTTGTTACCCCACCTGTACCGCTGCGATAGCCTGTTTTAATCTCAAATATTCCTAGATCCATTGACCGTTGCGTTGGTTTGTTATACTCAGAACCAGACTTTATAAGGTAGCCTTCTTCTCTCATAAATCTGTAAAGTCGATGTTCTCCAATATCTACACCTTTTTGCCTCAATAACTTGGCTAAATCAGCAATCAGGATAGAATCTTTGGAGATTTCAACCGATTCAGCAAAATGAACTTTAGGTTTGTCTTGCTCAATTTTTTCTTCAAGCAACTTATTTTTCGTTTGTTCGTCCTTAATTTTGTTTGCAAGTTGGATAAGAAAGTCTGGTGATGTGATGGCTTGCTCTATTGTTTTTTGGTGTCATATAAGCGCCGTGTTTACGGATGCTTGGAATAACTTCGTGTGTGATCCATCGTTTGAATTGTTTGGCTTCAGGTTTGCGGCTGCCGAGTATTAAGGAGTAAAGGCCAGGTTCGTTTACAACGGAAACATTTTGCATTCCTCCAAGGGTGTCGGTTGAAACTACATCCTTTTCGTCTTCATCTAGCCTATTTAAAGCATCACGATTGTTAGAAATTTCTAGAACATCACAAACGTCTTTCGCTACAAACCAAGGTTGACCATCAATAATTGTGCTGCGTACTTCTTGATTGCTGTACATAAATCTTTGAAGTTGGTTCATACCATAATCACTCCTTAGGCTGGTTTGTTCAATTTTTGAACATTTTTATTAAAAAAAAGATGTTCCATAGGCTTATCTAGTGCTTTTGCAATTCTGTATGCAACAGGTAACGAAGGTAAAGCGTAACCTCGTTCGATGTTGCATAATAATGGTCTTGAAACCTTTGCCTTCTTCGCTAACTTTTCTTGGGTTAAACCTTTTTCAATTCTTGAATTTATAAGATTTGGCAATGGTTTTAGTTCTTTTTCAGTCACGATTGTTCACCACTCTTTCTGTTCAATTACTGAACTTCTTGAATTTATTATACGTTCAATAATTGAACATGTCAACACTTTTAGATCAATTACTGAACGTTTATTTTATGAACAATTTAAACTACAATATAAGGAGGAATAAAAGGATGGTGTCAAATATGGAAAATGAGTTCAAACATAGACTTAAAGAACTCAGAAAACAAAAGAATTTGTCACAGGATCAATTATCTGGAGCGTTGGATATTCCATCTTCATCATTAAGGAGGTATGAAACAAGGGGGGAATTGCCTAAGAGAGAACGTTTAGAACTAATTGCAGATTACTTCTCTGTCTCGATTGATTACTTACTAGGAAGAACAGATAACCCAGAACAAGTTTTATCGGAACCATCCCGGGTTTTAATTGATTCTTTGGACCTTACAGATGAAGAAATTATGAAAAAAATGGATTTCATTGTAGATGGAATAAAGTTAGAAGACGACGATGTAATGAGATTCATAGCGTTGGTTAGGGCAGAACGTTCTATGAAGAAACAAGTGTCTGCCGTTCAGGGTGTAAAAGAAGATAAGCTTTAACATACTCTGGTTTAACATCAACAGGGTTCATCATTGCTATACAGTTTACTATGTAATCCGGTCGGACTCCCACCTCTTCTAATGTAGTTCGCGTAATGTCCATCGTGATTTTATCCATAGAAACAACCCCTTAGTGTTAGGTTCAGCAATGTTTTATAAATATACCACATTACTGTCAGTCTCGGGAACTTATGTTCGCATTTTTGATAAAAAAATATATTGTGAGGCTCGATCATGGGTTACAAACCTGGTCGTTGCCTACTCGGTAGAAGACTCAGAGAAATCGGTAAAAATCAACAATGGTTAAGTGAAGTTACTGGTATCAGCAAAACCCAAATCTCCAATTATGCTACAAACACTCGATATATGTCATTGTCGTCAGCAAAGACAATATCTGTAGCCATTGGTTGCCATATTGACGATTTATATGAGTTTATTCGCGAGTAGGCTTGAGCGGCATTAGCTGCTCCGACCCGGATGAAAGTATATCAACGCGTATACTTTATAGTGTTGTTGTCCCTTCATTTATGAGCAAATTTTACCATGGATATATTAGTAATTAATAGCGGTAAAAAAATGCATTTATATGCTTGAAATTGATTTTATACATAAGTTTTACAAATTAAAATCCGATATAATATATGTTACAGCAAATTCCGCAGCCGATGCGGATATATAAGGGGAAATTATAATGAAGAAGAAAATCATAGCAATAGCAGTTACAGCGAGTTTATTAATGACTGGAGTTGTAAGTGCAGCAAGCATGTGGGGTACATATAAGGGGAATGATATCATTAGAATAACCTCTAACGGAGTTGCGCTGAAGACTAATGATGTTCCAGCGATTAGTTACAATGGTCGAACGATGATTCCTATAAATATGTTGGGGCAGATTGGATTAGGGTATAACTGGGATCAGGATAATAAAACTGTAGATGTTAAATCTCCAGTAGTAGTTAATGAACCAGCGCAGAGCACAACAACTCAGAATATGGGTATCTCAACTTTAGCCAGTCAATTAAAAGGAGATTACATATCTTCTATTGTTTATAGTTCTAATGGAACTTCGTCCATTCTGATTTATAACTATAGTAAGTCATTTACTGATTTAGATAATAATATAAATGCATTATTTTTAAGTAGTACAAAAACAGACGTAGATACATTGACAATAAAAACGATTGATAAATATGAACTAACAATTTACGTAAAAGACGCAAGAGAATTTTATGATGGGAAGACCACAGTAGAACAATTTGCAAAAAAATATAAGATAATAACACCTACACAAACAAGTAATACACAGAATACAACTACCAACACACAGACAAATATACAGACGAATATACAGCCTAGCCAAACCACGCAAAAATCAGACGGATGCCAAGTATTGAGGAATTCACAAGCTGAAGAACTTGCATCATATGAAAGAAACAATGCACCAACTGCGTGGGATGGATCAGCAGGGTATCAAAAGGAACAATTAATTAATAATCAACAAAAATCATTAGCTGCAGCAGGATGTAATTAGTGTAATTTTGTGTTAGTCATATTGCTGCATAAATCCCACTATGCTAAGATATACTAAAGAAGGAGCCGTGCGCTAACACGACTCCAATGTACAATCCGCTATAAGAGCGGTCGGCTTTGCAAAGGTGATCAGAATAGACCGCAGTCCTTTACCAGAGGGCGGTCTATTTCTTTTTGTTGAAGGATAAAATCAACACAACCAAAGTCGCAAATGAAATCATCAGCGTCATCGCTTGGTATACCTCCACAGGCTTCACCTCCCTTCCGGGAGATTAGCCGACCGCCCTTATGCCATTGTACTCTACGATTATATCAGACCGTGCCTAAATGTGGGTATGGTCTTTTTGTTACCCCTACCCTACAATACATACATACAGATAAGGAGTGATCATGTGGTAGCTAAGGCAGATGAAACACCTATCGGAAAAATGAAAGTAGCCATATATATTCGTGTCTCGACTGATATGCAAGTTGAAGACGGCTTTTCTATCGAAGGACAACGTACACGGCTTAATAGTTATGCAGATTCTCAAGATTGGGAAGTTTATGATACTTACATCGACGATGGATATTCCGCTAAGGATCTCAAACGTCCGGCCATGATCCGTATGATGGAAGATATGGAGGAAAAGAAGTTTGAGGTAATTTTGGTGTACAAACTTGACCGTTTAACCAGATCCGTTGGAGATTTACACGGACTTTTAAATACATTTGATAGATATGGAGTTAAGTTTAAGTCAGCTACAGAGATTTTTGAGACCACTACTGCTATGGGTAGATTCTTCATCACACTCGTTGGTGCAATGGCTGAATGGGAACGTGGGACGATCTCAGAGCGTGTACGTTTCGGAGTGGAACAAATGGTAGCCGAGGGAAGACGACCTGGTGGCGTATTGCCGTACGGTTATACGCAAGAAGGTGAACTAATTCCTGAAGAAGCAGATTTGATTAGAGAAGTTCGCGATTTGTACATGAGTGGTATGGGTTATAAAACCATTGCAATGAAGATGAATCGTGAAGGTAAATCACGACGCGATAGTGAATGGACGAGTGCCACTGTGGGTTACACACTAGAGAACCCTTTCTATGCAGGAATTATCAGAATAGGTTCTAAAACACCTGAAGGATCTTACGTTAATACTAGACGTAGCGAAAGAGTGAAATGTATATACGGTAAAGGAAGTCATGTATCTATATTTACAGATGAAGAATATGATGAAATTAAACAGTTCATGAAAAGAAAAACACACAGTGGATATAGTCAAATTAAAACATATTGGTTCAGTGGAGTTTTACGCTGCGGTAGATGTGGCGGAGCTATGTTTGGACATCTATCAACTAGACGCACAACAACTAAGGGTGTCGTGAGAACACCTTACTATATTTGTTCTAGAAAGCACCATGGTGATAAGTGTGATCTGCCTACGTTTAGGCAAAATCACGTTGAATATTTAATAATGGATTATATAAATAGGGTTCAGGAAGATACTGACAAATTAAAATCCGCATCGTTAGAAATGATTGCAGATGAAGGAAAAAAGACAACTGAAATTGATAAGGCGAAACGAGATCTAATCAAAATAGCAGACCGCCGAGAGAAATGGCAGTATATGTTTGTAGAGGGTCTAATATCAAAAGAAGACATACGCCATAAAATGGCTGAGGAAGATGTCGCAGAACAAGAAGCTCGACAAAGAATCGCTAATAATCAAAAATCACTTTCAGGAATTCCGAGAGTTACTGAATTAGCAGGACTTGCTGAGGCATGGGAATATATTGATGATGATGAAAAGAAAGAATACATCTACACTATTTTCAATAGGATCGAAATAAATACTGACTTAACAAAGCCTAAAGGTGTGAAAAATAAGTTTTTTGATGCTTATATTCAAGATGTATCATTTAATTAACTTCACAATTAAATATTATGATATGGTACTCATATTTCACTTAATGAGTACCATATTGCATTATATAGACTTCCATCGTGTCCAGTGTTCATCGCCTGCAGCATATCGAGACATTCCGCTCCCCGCACCTCACCCACAACAATTCGATTAGGCCTCATCCGCAACGAAGATCTGATCAAATCCCGAATGGAGATCTCTCCTCTACCTTCTGTATTCGCGTTTCTAGTCTCCAAGGATACAAGATTAGGCACAGTTACAATCTGTAGCTCAGCGGAATCCTCTATCGTAATGACCCTCTCCTGTGAAGGGATAAACTGAGATAACGCGTTTAGAAAAGTGGTCTTCCCTGAGCCCGTTCCCCCGCTGATAAAAATATTGTATTTAGCAGCTACTAAGATTTGCAGAAGCTCTGCTGCTTCCTGGCTTAAGGCTTCACGCCCCACCAATTCATTCATCGTCATCGGCGTCTCTGGGAATTTACGAATAGTCATCGCCGGTCCTTTCAGCGAGACTGGCGGAAGTACAATATTCACACGGGATCCATCCTTAAGCCGAGCATCAACGATAGGAGAGGAGTCATTAACTACCCTGTTAACTCCGGAGACTACCGTTTGGATAATGTCCTCCAGCCTGCTACTGGACTCAAATTCCAAAGGAAGACGACGAATCTGACCCTCCTCTTCTATAAAAATCTCAGTATGACTGTTGATCATAATCTCCGTGATCGCCGGGTTATCCACTAATGGCTGAAGCACATCCAATCCTCGGAAAGAATCAAACAATCTCTTTACTAACTCATGCTTCTCATGCGCCGTTAAATAACGTAGACTTTCACTTTCTAGAATCGTTCGTTCGATATAACCGGTGAGTTCACGGTTTCCTACTGCAGAAGTTACATCAAGTCCTGCACGAATCTCACTACGCAGCGCCCTGAACATCTCCTCATTCATGCAAGTTCTTCCCAGTAAAAACTAATGGGAGTTCTGGCTCTACAATCCGCTTACACAACTGCAAGATTTCCCTCTGAAATTGCGGTGAGTTCAAAAAGAGCTCCTCACGGTGTTGCAGCGTCCATGATTGGATAAAGGGGCATACCCCTTCAATGCTAATTCCTTCAGGAGGCACCCACTCTTCCATACGATTTCCCGCAAAATTCACTACAAATCTACTCTTGTCCATCACATGGGGTGTCATACCAGAGTTAGGGGTGTTGCAATGCGATAACCACCTCATAGTCTTATACATGCATACATCATCATTTTTCAGGACCCACAGTAGAATCCTGCTTCTTTGTAACACAGCTTTTGCTCGTTCTTCCTCGATACTGCCGGTATCCACAATAACAACATCAAAGTTTCTCTCAGCAACTAGACGCTCTAACAAATCCAATGTATCTTCCATAGTCATCTGAAGCATTTCCTTCACATTAATAACTGGCCTAAAAGCAGCCGTTCGGAGGTGATCATATCTAATGAAGTATTGTCCTAATTCGATCGTATCTGCTTCACCCTTGTCTCGACTGGCCTTTATTTCATAAAGCAGTCGCTCTAGCCCAGGCGTATGACCTGCAGGGATTCGAAGAAACAACCCACTGCTATCTACACTTTCAAGGTTTAGATAAAACACCGAAAGGCCCATCTCACCAAGCTGCTTAGCCATATTCAATGCTATTGTGGTTTTGCCCATGTTACCGCTAGAAGAGACGACCCCAAGTAACAGCGTTTCATCTAGCACAGAAGATCCTCTACCTCTTTGGACTTCACATAACTGAAGGAAAGCCCCCAGAAGGGAAGGCAATGCCTGATATTTGGCAATCATCACCCCTCCTGCTAGACTCTTAGCACTCTTACCAAGATAACCTCCATCCTCACTCAGGACCGCCCATGGAACCATGTTTTTTCCCTCTATCAGCCAAGCCTCGATGAAAGAAGAGTCCCCTACAACAGCATCCGGGATGTCCTCTCCCCTCATGAAATCAATAAAAGCATCCTTTCGGCTAAAAGCCGTAATACGCAGCATTTCTCCGTACTCGCTGTGATGAAGATAATGTAATAGAGGTTCGATATATTGACTTTCACGCACTGCGAGCACAATCCTTGCCGCCATGAAACCACGCTCCTTTCGATAAAAGGAAATCCATTATTTTCTCAAAAAAGACAGCAAAAAAAGCACCGACAATAACCGTGGATACGGTAATTGAACGGTGCTTCCGTCGCTATTCCTTTAATTTACAGCTATAGTAGCATATATACAAGAAGGCAGCAATAAGTTTTTTCGCACACTAGCTGGATACTATACTCTCATCTTATCTTCGCGCCAGTTCTTAATGGCAGACCGGATATCGTTAGGATTGAGCTTCTCCTTCACGGCTCGCTGACACAGTGCTGGGAACTCATCGTCACCTGCATAGCGCAGCGCTATAATTTGGGATAATTCAAGCTCCGGGTTCAAAGCTTCGCCTGTCAGACGGAAATAGCGAAATTGCTCTTCCACTCTCACCACGCGATCCTGATTTTTTGTCGCATATATACGAATTCTCGTAATCGCAAATAGTAGGCATAAGGACAAGCCAAATAACAGCAATGGCACCGTTAAAACCCCATCATCACGTATCTCTTGAACAGCATAAATCGCCGACCACACAAACAAAATTAGCGCAAGCGGCATAGTTACAAAATGATAAGGCCAATCAAAACGCATAAATCCTTTAGGCTTCCCTTTATTCATAATTCATCTCCATATTCTATATGACTTGTAGAGTGCTTAAAGCTTGGTCTCGCCGGGAATAGCAACGACAAAGGGCTTGTTATTCTCCCAGTTCAGCGACTTCCCTGAAACCTTAGTCGTTCCATCCACATTAACGATTCCGCAAATAATCTGACTTCCCCATACACTCGTATAATAATAGGCATAGGATGGTGCTAAAACAGGGGCTTTACCATATTCCTTTGCAATAGGATGTCCAAATATCGCGGTAAAATCTTGTTTATCAGCCTCTTTCGAATCGTCCAAATCTGCTTCCCATACGACTGTTCTAATGTTGTCTTTAATCTCATAATACGATACAAAATGCCCATAGATTATGAAATATCCATCAGACCTGCCTTCTGGAAAATAATACGACATAGATAACGCTTCATTATCACCCGTTAATTGAGACGGCTCTCTTTCTTCAAACGGAAATTGTAAGGCAGCAATGCGGGAAACAACCAAATCGTTACTATTATAATTCTGCACAAGCTTTGCATTTGCACGTTCCTGAACCCGGACAGTATTCGTACTAGCGTCCAGAGTTACTCTAGCCCCAAGAGCTTCTGCAATAAACCTTAGCGGTACTGTAACTCTTCCATCCATGATTCTAGCAGGTGCATCCAGTTGTACAGATTCCGAGTTCTTCCATGCTGTTCGAGAACCTACTGTAAGCTTAATCTTCATAGAGTCTCTGATGATCGCTACTTGCTTTGTACGGGCTTCCCACTGAATAGAAGTATTCTTGAAGCTCTCAAAAGCCTTCAGCGGAACCATCGTCTGTCCAGAAACGATATGCACACCGTAATTCACGCTCGAATTATTCACCATTACCTTGAGCTTAGCCTCTGCGGATACCGTTCCCATCGTACCTAAAGAAACTAACATAACTATTAATAGATAAAGCCCTGCCTTTCGCAGCATCCCTTCACCCCTCGCTAACTGTCCTAAACTATACCAAATTATGGTTACATTATAACATCTAGCCAAATCTCGGATTACAAAAATCTTTGTTTGATCTCCGGTGTTGGGAGCAGACACTGCTCATCGCGCCCGAACCAACGGTAACGATTCCTTGCAACAAAGCGGTAAAGGATATTCCGTATTGGGCGCGGCACTATAATGAAGAAATACGCAACAGGCCAAGGCCATCTCAATCTACGCGCAATCCGCAGTACAGCAGCCGACTCTGTATAACACACACCGTTCTCCAGCAATACAACTGTGTTCAACTGCCCAGGTTGAAGTCCAGCCTCCCTCATTAGCTTAGCAGCAATTTCACTTTGTAAAGGCGCAAATAGAAATTTAGCCTTGGGATCACGCGGGATGATGAAACGAATCAAACCTTGGCAAAGATGACACACCCCATCGATCAGCACAATGGATTTATTTTGCATAATGTTCAGCTCCTCGTTCATTGCTCCCCCTCCCTGATAAAGATAAGTGTATCGCATATTTTGGGTAAAACAAAAACGCGGGATAGAAATCCCGCGCCAACATGTACCGTTCTTTAATTATTCAGCAATTGCCTTTTCAATCCATTGATCGCCGATCATTTGTCCTTCGAAATCAGCAGTGAATGCCTCCATGCATTTACAGATGAAATCTTTGCGACAAATTGGACATGGAGTTTTAAGCAGGCGGCTGATGTTCGTCATTTTCCATTCCGGAAACCGATTATAAAACGCACGGCACTCCGTTCCATCAGCAAGCTTGATAATGAACTCGTACAATCCTTCCTTATCGTTGCTGCTGGCTTTGGTCACATTCGTAATATTCGGTCTGTAAGACATCTTCATCACCCATTATTTAAATTTTTGGTTGTAAATTGCACACGCAACATATTCTCAGATACTTAGACATATTAAAGAATTTTAAGGGTGATGTCAACCAAAGACGCCTAACACGGAGGCTATTTATTACTCTTTTATGATCAACGCCTTTATTCAGTCATTATTTCCATAAAATATATACAGATACATTTAATTTATGATCATTAATTTCACAATGATTTGATAAAGTGAACGAGCGTTAATAATTCATAGAACATTCTTATTTGGCTCTCTCTCATAAATGGTGTACAATTAAATTGTGATAAATCAAAATAGGAATTCAAAAGGAGGTGGCATCCATGAGTATATATGATTTTGAAGTCAACACTCTTCGGGGTGCAGAAGAATCATTGTCCAAGTACAAAGGCAAAGTGCTCCTTGTTGTGAATACAGCTAGCAAATGTGGATTTACGCCTCAGTATAAAGGGCTTCAGGAAGTGTACGAGAAATTTAAGGATCGTGGATTCGAAGTGTTAGGTTTCCCAAGCAATCAGTTTGCCGGCCAAGAGCCTGGTGAAAGTGATGAAATTGCAGAATACTGCGAGATTAATTATGGAGTAACCTTCCCCATGTTCGAGAAGATTGATGTAAAAGGCGACGAAGCACATCCCTTATTCAAATACTTATCTAAGGAAGCACCTGGTGTTCTAGGCTCAAAAAGCGTGAAATGGAACTTCACGAAATTCCTGGTGGATCAAGAAGGCCGTGTCCTTAAGCGTTTTGCTCCTAAAACTACTCCTCAGCAGATCGAATCTTATATCTCCAAGCTTTTGAAATAATCCGTTTAAGAAAAAATTCCGAAAAAGGATACCGGCCACATCACTCAGTCCACTAGCTGATATGCGGTCAGTATCCTTTTTGTCTTTAAACATGATATTGTGATAAATCCCCCTCCTAACCCCTTTGGAATAATTTATATTTTTGAGAAAATTACTGGGAGGGGCAAGCGATGGTTAAACTGCGTGATTTGCCAGAACTACAGGTTATCGGTTGGACAAATGTTAATGCCTCTGGAGAGCCTTATCCGAATCTTTGGGAATTTGTTTTTGGTGAGTTAGATATTGATGCGAAATTTGACTCCATCCCCTCAAAAGTTCAAGACAGCGGTTGTTATCTGGGTCTATTTCAGAATCGTACATCTGTCCCCCGATTGTGGGAACAAGCTGCTTGGGATCATGAGTTCTTCCTTGCGGTCGAAGTAAAGCAGCTAGATTTCATTCCTGAAGGGCTTGTGCAGAAGACCTTCCCTGCATCAACCTATGCCATATTTACAGCAAACGGGGTGCCTCACTCGGCTTTTCAGAACACTTGGAATCACATACATAATGAATGGCTGCCGCATTCTGAATATATATTCAATCCGGATGGTGTCTTTTTCATTCAATATACAGAAAATTCCGGACCAGATGATGAACGATTCGAAGCCCATTTATGCGTCCCTATTAAGAAAAAGTAGTGCTTTCCCCAATACTTGATTAAGCACAAAAAAGAAGCCTTGCGTCGCAAGGCTTCTTTCGTCAATCTATATGCGGTAGAGAGGACTCGAACCTCCACGGGTATACACCCACTACCCCCTCAAGATAGCGTGTCTGCCATTCCACCACTACCGCGCGGTGTGTTAAACATAAAACTTTGTTTGAGGTCAACATTCATTATTATAAATGTACTTCTCCAAAATGTAAAGGCGTTGATTCAAGAATTTTCATCTACCAATTTCTGCTTGCGATACTCAGCAAAAGCTATGTATTCTTTAATGAATTCCTTTTCTTCTGGAAGCAATTCATCCACTCGACCTTCACTTGTCTTCACTTCTTCGAAATCATAGGTCGCACTGCTCTCTTTCAATATCTCAGGTGTGTTTCTGCCTAAGATAAGCCAATCCAGACTCACATGAAAAAAAGCACCGATCTCAATCAATTTATGTGTTCCCGGAGTAGACTTCCCCCGCTTCCAATCGCCCATATTCCCTGTGCTAATATTTAACTGCTCACAGAACGATTTCTTGGTCAGACCTTCTTGCTTAATTAAGTACTCTATACGTTCGTAAATGGTCTGCATCAGTGAACCGCCTTTCACAAAAAAAATAAAAAAAGACTTATTTAAGTGATTCGTATTGTAAAATAACGTAAAAAAGTATATAATTGGTGCTATTATGTATTATCCGATTATATCATATGGCTAGAATGACGATAAGAGGCGACTCAGGTGACAAGTAACTCCCTTTATTATCTTATCATCTTGAAGGATCTCTAGGAGGGAGCGGTTACTTTTGTCAAAGTGCTTATCATCTTCCATTATCCATTCACTTGAACGCCTCCCCCACAATGCAGTGGTCATCAACAATCAAGGAGTTATCCAGTTCACCAATCGGAAGTGGAAGGTATTTAGTCATGAATACGGCCTCTCCCCCCATAACAAATGGATTGGAGCTTATTATTCGGAGCTTATGCAAGATGTGATTGTCGATTCCGAACAATGGGCCAAGCTTTGTGAGTCGGTGACAATCATACTCAGCAGAGAACATCAGGTTTATACTGCTGAATTCTCCATACAACCCATCAATAAAGGGAACCGGATTTTTCGTTTGGAGCTCTATCCTCTTCTTTCAGATGATTACTTAGAAAATGCTTTTATTATTTCTCTATATGATTTGGGCGCTTTTATAGAAGGAACTCAGCTCTCAGGAATCACAAGCCTCTGTTCGACATGCCAGTCAACACATGAGTTAATCCCTATCTGCGCTTCCTGCAAATCTATTCGAAATTCTAAGGATGAATGGATCACTATTGAACATTTTTTAAAGCAACAGCTTGCTCTACAATTCACCCATGATATCTGCCCAGACTGTGTCAGACAGCTTTATCCCCAATATGCCAGAGCCTTTAAGAACTAATCAGTTTATCTAATCTTATAAAAAAAAGTAAGAAAACCTCTGCGAAGCAAAGGATTTCTTACTTTTATTTGTATGCGGTAGAGAGGACTCGAACCTCCACGGGTATACACCCACTACCCCCTCAAGATAGCGTGTCTGCCATTCCACCACTACCGCATAATATGACCCGTATGGGATTCGAACCCATGTTACCTCCGTGAAAGGGAGGTGTCTTAACCCCTTGACCAACGGGCCTTAGCAAGGTTGTCTTAACGTGACAACAAAAATTATGATACCAGAAATATAAAGACATGGCAAGCACTTTTTTTCATCCATTTTTCAGCCCATAGCATTCTTAGATACTTCAATCATCTCTATATCCCAATCAGATCTAATTCTGACCTTGACCCACTCATATTGTTCCCTTGAATCGCTGTGTATCTCATAGACATAAAGAAGCTTTCTTCTGGAGCCATGGTCCTCATAACGGATAGGTTCAATAGAAAGATTTGCGCCACAAGATATTACAGTCTTGGATAGCTTTCTCCTAATAGAAGGATAGTGCTTACCATTCAGTACGCGATGCATATGTAGCATCATACCAACGCCGATCAACGCAGCAAGCCCACCGAAGATCAGTCCTGCCAGGCCGTTATAATAAGACATATCCCCTTGATGTGTAAACGAAAGTATAACGGTCTGCGTAAGAACGAGGGATATCAAGGAGGCTGCTAGATTGGATAGTTTAATTGCCGAAACTGCCGGCGCTTTTCCTTTTCTCATTGTAACAATCGATCCATGCACCGCCGTACAGAAATAACCGCACGCAATAAATGATAAAAACTATGCTAGACGTAGTCAAGATGACTCCAACCCTGAAGTAGCTCTTATATTCTTCTCTGCCGTACCCATACGGATGTGTTTCGTCAGGCGGCCGCTTCCCCTTAAGATGCCTTTTAACCGCAGTTGCCTTCGCTAAGGCTAACCCTACATTGTACAAAGCATATATGCATAAGAAGATTGAGGCAGTATAGAGCCCTACAATCATTTTTCCAACGGCCATAACAATGTTCATATAAAACGATATTTTTGCATACTTGATTGAACGTTCTATTTTTCTTTAATCCATATTCCTCACTCCCACTAACTAACAAAAAAAGAGCCCTTGAGGCTCTAACGAATATATTCACGGATTCATAATTGAATCCAAGTTCGATCATCTTCTTACTGAAGCTTTTTCCAGCTGAGAGGGCGAGCGGAATGCGCAGTTTTCTATCCCGAACAAAGCTCCCCTTCCCCTGCGTGGAATAAACAAGCCCCAGCTCCTGCAGGCGTTCATATGCTTTCCGAGCGGTCATACGCGGAACCTTGAACCGCTCTGCAAGCTCATGCTCCGATGGCAATTTATCGTCAGACACATACTCACCTGACTGAATAGAGGCGATCAAATGATCCATAATATCCATTTCTTCAGACATTCTGATCACCCCCATAGCAGCAATTGCTTACGTTCCTTCAGCGCACCTACAACTGCAGCATCAGGACTTTTACTGCCAAGTGTTATAGGACTTTCACCATAGAAGCCATGAAAATCTGAACCTCCGGTCATGATCAGATTATATTTAAGTGCCAATTCCCGTGCCCGAAGCTCATCTTCTTCTCTATGCAATGGATGCCATACCTCAATGCCTTGTAAACCAACCTCCACAAGTTCATCTACAGCCTCAAAGCTCTGGTATTGCCCCGGATGTGCTAGCACAGGAACACCACCAGCCAGAATAATGGTCCGAACTGCATCTTTCGCATCGACATATTCTGTTGGAATATAAGCAATGCCAGGTCGCTCTCCTCGCTGCCCTCGTGAGAAAAGCTTTTTATATAAGTCGCCATAGATCCGATCCGTATAGCCTTGATCAATTAGCGCATGCATAATATGCTGCTTATATACTCCCGTTCCGCCTTCGGCGTAGCTCAGGACATCCTCCCAGCGAATGTTATAGCCAGCTTCGATTAACCACTTAGTTGCCAAGCAACAGCCTTCATGACGCCGTAGAAGTAGAGGACTACATAAAGCATTAATGACTTCATGATCCTGTTCGATAAAATAGCCAAGAATATTAATCCGACGTTGGCGCTGCGTATCATAGCCTGATATCTCAATGCCAGGGATAAATTCGATGCCACGCTCTCTGCACATCTCGTCCATCTCAGCTAGCCCCTGTGTTGTATCATGATTGGTAACTGCCAAGTGCCCAATTTGTTCTTAAACAGCAAGCTCCAGCAGCTCTGTAAAATGAAGTGAACCATCCGACATTCTCGTATGACAGTGCAGCTCAATTTTCATAGCTTCCTCCTTCAATTTACTTCTTGAGCCCATTCTAACTTGATGCCAAGTAGCAAGGGTCATGGCAATGTAAGCGGAACGTTTAGAATTGTAATAATTTAGATATGAAAAAAGAGCAAACCCAGTGTGATGATCTGGGTTTGCTCTTTTGTTTTCCTCTGAACTTATGGATTAACCTTCGCTTCGAAGGTTTGTACTCCATCTACAAATTTTAGCACCACCGCTGCTTTTACCGGGTCATGCGTTTCATTCATTGTGATCTTACCCGTAGCCAGTTGTAAATCCTTCGTCCCAGCGAGTGCCTCCTTCAGCTTCTCAGGGTCCGTGGAGTCCGCACGTTTAATAGCATCCGCTACTAGCTTCACAGCATCATATCCAAGCGCAGCCATCCCATCTGGAACAAGATCACCGTTAGCAGCCTTGAAGGCATCTACGAACGATTTCACTTCAGGCGAGCTATCTTCAGGTGAATAGTGATTGGACATATACGTATTATTGAGCGCCTCAGCGCCGGCAATCTCAGCCAGCTGTGGTGAATCCCAGCCATCCCCGCCCATAAACGGAATAGTGATCCCCATCTCACGAGCTTGTTTTACGATTTTGCCGACCTCTTCATAATAGCCCGGGAGATAAATCACATCGGGATTAGCTTCTTTAATACGTGTTAACACGGCTTTAAAATCAGAATCTTTTTGTTGATAGGATTCTTCGCTTAAGATAGAGCCGCCATTTTTAGTAAAAGTAGCTTTAAAAAAGGTTTGCAGCCCTTTGGAATAATCACTAGATGCATCTGTATAAATAACTGCTGTTTTCGCTTTAAGTGTATCCTTGGCGAAGTTCGCCATTACTTCTCCTTGAAAAGGATCAATAAAAGAGGCGCGGAATACCCATTCATTCAAGTCACCAGTACGTTCATCAACAGTTACTTTGGGGTTTGTGGCTGAGGAGCTGACCAGAGGAATGCCTTTTTCTTGAGCAACAGGAACAATCCCTAGTGTATTCGTAGATGTAGTTGCACCGATAATAGCTACGACTTTATTGGTAGTAATTAGCTTTTGCGCTGCGCGTGTCGCCTCTTCCGACTTAGATGCATTATCCGCTTCAATCAATTCAAGTTTTTTGCCGAGCACTCCACCAGCATCATTAATTTCTTTTACCGCCAGCTTTGCCCCTTTAAGTGCAGAATCACCGAAGGAAGCCTGGCCGCCTGTAAGCTCAAGGTCTGCTCCAATCTTGATGGTCCCTCCACCAGCATTCTCGCCCTCAGCGGTAGTGTCGTCTGTCTTGTTCCCACAGCCTGCCAGCAATCCACCAGCCAATAACACAGTCATCAATATGGCCCCGATTTTCTTCATTCTCTTCCAGCCTCCCAAAATAAATGATTTATAGGTTCTTTCTGTGATGCTGTTGTGAACTAGCCGATGAATTAATGTCCCAGATAAGCCATTCTGATCTCTTCCGAGTCTGCCAATTCCTTGGCATCTCCCTCAAGCACCACTCTGCCTGTTTCGAGCACATAAGCTCGATGAGCAATCTTAAGTGCCTGATGCGCATTTTGTTCTACAAGAAGTACTGTCGTTCCAGAGGCATTCACTTCTTGGATGATCCGAAAAATATCCTGAACGAGCAATGGAGCCAGCCCCATGGAAGGTTCGTCTAGCAGCAATAGCTTGGGATGCCCCATCATTGCACGCCCCATAGCGAGCATCTGCTGCTCCCCGCCAGACAAGGTGCCGGCAAGCTGTTTTTTCCTCTCTAAAAGACGCGGGAAGGTGGAGTAGACCTTGGCAAAGTCAGCAGCTAAGCTGCCCGAATCTTGTAAAAAAGCGCCTAACTCCAGATTTTCTTCCACCGACATATTAGCAAATACACGCCTGCCTTCCGGACAATGAATAAGCCCCTGTTTTACGATGGACTGCACACTCTGATTCGCAATCGATTTTCCAAGGAAATCTATAGTACCTGTCTTCGGTTTCAGCAATCCTGAGAGGGTCTTGAGCAATGTAGACTTTCCTGCTCCATTAGCTCCAATTAGAGTTACGATCTCGCCTTCTTTTACATGCATATTTAAATCCTTCAAGGCATGAATGGCCCCATAATACACATTAATTTCTTGTATACTAAGCATGGTCCACTACGCCTCCTGTCCTAGATAGGCTTCGATGACTTTTGGATGATTCCGTATTTGTAGCGGTGTACCCTCAGCAATCAGCATTCCGCGATCCAGCACATAAATCCGGTCACACACTCCCATTACAAGGGACATATCATGCTCGATAAGCAAGATCGACAGATCAAAGGACTCACGGATCCAAGCAATCAGATTCATTAGCTCTTTGGTTTCGTTCGGGTTCATCCCTGCCGCAGGTTCATCCAATAGCAAAAGCTTAGGCCCCGCTGCAAGCGCACGCGCAATTTCCAGTCGCCGCTGATTTCCGTAACTAAGATTCCCGGCACATTCATCACATTGATCAGCTAGATTAAAGATTTTGAGAATGTCCATAGCCTTCTGTGTAATTTTGTTCTCCTCAGTAAAATGCTTAGGCAACCGGAGCATAGAGGTAAAGATTGAATGTCTGGCATGCTGGTGAAACGCGATCTTAACATTATCGAGAACCGTCATAGCGGTAAATAGCCGAATATTCTGAAATGTCCGCGCAGCCCCTTTTCGATTAATACGATAAGGCTTCATCCCACCTACAGCCTGATTGCTCAGAGTAATGTTACCGCTGGAAGGCGGATATACCCCCGTCAACAGATTAAAAAGAGTTGTTTTCCCCGCCCCATTAGGTCCAATAAGTCCAATCAACTCACCTTTATTAATGTGGAGGGTTACTTCATTCAGCGCCTTAAGTCCCCCAAATGCACGACTCGCCTGTTGAACATCAAGAAGCACTTCCGCTGTTAATGCTGTCACTTGGCTTGACCTCCTTTTTAGACAATTTCAAGAAAGAAAAACCCGTGCTGCCAAGCAGCCCCTTAGGCCGAAAAATCATCATCAGAATTAGAATCGCCGAGTAAATAATCATCCGCAGCTCCGGATACTCCTGAAGCACCGTAAAGAGCACTGTCAGCACAATCGCACCCACGATGGCACCGCTTGTACTTCCTAGTCCACCTAACACAACCATGACTAGAATTTCGAATGATTTCAGAAAATTAAAGCTACCAGGATTGATGACGTAGAACTTATGAGCAGAGAGACCACCAGCTATCCCCGCAAATAATGCACCGAGTGAAAAAGCAATGACTTTGTACAAAGTCGTATTAATCCCCATCGCTTCAGCAGCAATTTCATTCTCCCGAATCGCTATACAAGCTCGGCCGTGAGTGGAACGTATAAAGTTATTGATGACAACAACCGTGACCAGTGTGAACAGAAACATAATCGTCCAAGTCGTTTGATTGGGGATGCCGCTTAGACCTGAAGCTCCGCCCACATATTCTGTATTGAGCAGGACAATCCGAATAATCTCTCCAAATCCCAGCGTAGCAATCGCCAGATAATCTCCATTTAGCCGTAAGGTCGGAATCCCAATAAGTACACCAAAGAATGCAGCCACCAGACCAGAGATTACTAACGCCAGTACGAAAGGCATGTCAAAATTCAGAGTTAGAATAGAAGAAACATACGCACCAATGGACATAAACCCAGCATGCCCGATTGAGAATTGCCCTGTTATCCCGTTAATCAGATTCAAAGACACCGCCAGCATGACATTTATACAAATCAGAATTAGCGTAGACTCCATAACATCATCAAATATTCCCGTTGTTAGAAGAACTTGAATGATGACATATAGGACAATAGCTAAGACGATGCCGATCCAAAATGACTTGTTTATCTTCTTCATACGGCATCTCCCTACACTTTCTCACGGACATTTTTACCAAACAGCCCGGACGGTTTAAAGATAAGGATTAGGATGAGTACAGCAAAGGCCACACCATCACGCCACGAAGAATACCCCAGAGAAGAAACCTCTGTCTCAACTGTACCCAGCAGAAGCCCACCCACCAAAGCGCCGGGAATGCTGCCAATGCCACCAAGCACAGCAGCCACGAAAGCTTTGAGTCCTGGGAGCACACCCATCATCGGGTCAACCGAATTGTAAGTCATTCCAAAAATAACGCCCGCCGCTGCCGCAAGTGCAGATCCTATAGCAAAAGTAGCTGAAATTGTCCGATCTACATTAATTCCCATCAGGCGTGCAGCTTCCATATCAAAAGAAACAGCCCGCATCGCTTTACCGATCTTGGTTCGGTGCACAATATACTGGAGAATGATCATCAAAACAACCGTCGTTCCCAAGATCATAATTTGGTTGGAGTCTACCTGAATCGAAGAACCAAACAAGGTGTATTGTTGCTTATTAAGTATCTCTGGAAAGCCTTTAGCCTGAGGCCCGAGAACAAATACACCTGTGTATTCCAGAAAAAAAGAAACGCCGATTGCAGTAATAAGTACAGCGATCCGCGAGGCTTTTCGTAGAGGTTTGTAGGCTAGCCGTTCGATCGACATCCCCAGTAACGCACTGATGGTCATAGAGATCACCAATGAAATAAGTAAGACCAGGATTGGAGGCAGCCCTGCCGTAGCCAGATACCTAGCGCTGAACAATCCAATAAACGACCCCACCATAAACACATCACCATGAGCAAAATTGATCAATTTAATAATCCCGTAAACCATGGTGTACCCTAGTGCGATCAGAGCATATATGCTCCCTACAGAAATCCCGTTAATTAATTGTTGAATGAAATACTCCATCGCCGTCCCCCTATTCCTATATTCACTTTTTAAAAAGCACCTTTCTTAAGCTTACATTCATTTTCATTATTTTATGTCACTTATATTAACATAAAAATACAAATAGATTAACGATAACTGTGTTATTTACTAAAAAATTCAATATTTACGTTATATTACATTACATATAAATTCATTGAACAAGGAGTGATTCTACGGAAAAATGTGTAGGGAGGAGGAAAACTGAGGAAATCAGAGATTTTTGAAGTTCGGCACCAATTGACCCATGTTCGATATTCATTCGAATGCTGAACTCAATGGGAAATAATATAACATTTATCTCATTATGACATACAAAAAAAAGCTTATTCCCAACCGATAAACGGAAGGAGAATAAGCTGTTCACATTTTCTCTTTTAATTCTAATTCTTTAATCTGCATCATATGATGTCGGTCATGTGATATAAAATCCTTTAAATATGACTCAAAGCAAAACCTTCCGTCAACATATTTTTCCGAGTATTTTTCCTCTTCAAGACTACCTATACAATCTAATATTAAGTTACGATACTTCATCGTCAATTCTATTATTTCGTCTTTAGTTTTTGTCTTACCATATGTAACAGCATCATTATTAAATAGATCGAAATCAATAAGTTGAAGTGTTATCGCTTTATCGCACACTATCGGTTCTATTGTCGATTCATAAAAGTATTTATCCCAAAGCATTATATGACTAACAACATCATGAATTGCCCATTTTCCTTCAGCGATGGGTGTTTTCCAATCTAAATCAATAATTTCTAGAACAAATCCATTCCATTCCTTAAACTGATTTAGCAAGTCTGATCGGTTATTCATTTGCATATCTCCTTTTTTATCATCATAATCCCAGAATAATTCTTTCTAAAAAGATTACATCATTTGACTTATTTGATGTTGTAACAAACTTGCCAATAAGAACTTCTCTTCACTATCAGCTGCGCCCACTAATAGACTATGACCAAGTTCATCTCTGACAGTAATGTTAATTTCGTTTTGCTTTAAGATAATAGTTCCAACCTCTTTAGAACTCAACTTACTAGTAACTCGCTTTACAAAAACCGAAGCTGTCATTCCAAGAGCTTATTTTTTATATATGTAATCAATAAATCCTTGCCGTATCCATTCGCCTTCAAACTTTCTTTCCAATACTCGATCTTCTTTGTATATTAATTGCATATCCTCAAACATAGAATCCGCCTCATGATAATCATAATAAGAGTGGATCACTAATTCATCATCTTCCATTTGCTCATACTGATGTTCCCCTAAATCAACCCCGTCACCGACTCGAAAATCCTTAAGGGTTAAAAAATTAACGAACAATAGCCCACCAGGTTTCAGCACCCGTTTCAATTCATTTATTGCTTCTTTCACATCTTGTTTTTTCATATGAAAAATAGAATTATACGAATACACGAAACTCATCGACTCATCGTTTAATGCCAACTGTCTCATGTCACCCTGATGAATGTTTAAATTCTGCCCTCTTTCTGCTGCGAACTGATTAGCTCTGTTCATTTGTTCAACATTCATCTCTATTCCGTATGTAGCGTATCCATAATTCGCAAACAAACTTAGTGGAGGTGTATCCCCTCCTGCACCACAATCTAATATTGTTTTTTCCATACCACTTTCATTACACAATGCCAAAAATCTGTACAAGGGTATTTGTTTAAAAAGCTCCATATTTGTTGCGCTCCTTTAATTTTAGGTTAATCCTTTCTCAATCCACCTTACTCATAGCTAAGATCCTTCTTGTAGTAAAAATGCTTACACCCAAGTGGAGCATCTTCAATAGTTGCAATCACTTTATATCCATACTTCTTATAAAATCCAGGCGCTTGAAAGCTGAATGTATCTAATTTGATAAAAGTACATTTTTTCGCTCTAGCAACTTGCTCTGCTTCTTCCAATAATCTTTTCCCGTAACCTTGACTACGATAGTTATCATCCACCCACAAAATACCAATCTCCATCCAATTCCAACATATCGCACTGTTGATACCGGCAATAATATCTCCTTTATCATCCTTCAAGCATAAATTCACCTCCTCATAGATGCCATTTGGTACTTGTTTAGAATTAAATTCAATAAGTTTTTTTCTAACGTAATCTGTTTCTTCATTTGAGCTATAAAGTATCTTAGGATTAATCGACATAAGTTCCTCCGGATGTTTTATCTCTAACATTGAATCCCCGCAATTCCAAAAGTCCCATTTATAACTTTCTCGTACTCATCCCATTCAAAATAAAAAGGCCCAACATTAATAGCTTTATTGCTGGGTTCCAGTTTGAAATCTCTCCATATGATAAGATTCTCTTCTTTTTCAATAAATACGGATATAAAGCCGCATTCTTCATCTCCACACCAGGGACAGACTAATATTGGGTACCTATAGTACAAATATTCATGCATTTCGTTTAACAAGAAATAGTTAATCATTTTCCTTTGATGCTCTTCACTCCCCCACCCGAGGGATGGAACCATGTCATGTTTTTTAAGCGTTTGGTAAAGAGACCTATCATCAATTATTATGTCAGCAAATTTGGTATTTTTATTTCCTTCTTGATCACGATCAAGACTATCATATCTACTTGAAGGTTTAGTTTGTAATTGATTTAAAATTTTCATTTTCCCTCCGCAGTATAACTACTGTGTTAGCTGATGTAATCGACTTCGTTAGGCTTATTAGTAAACATTCGCTTTTCTCACTCTATTCACCTTCCCAAATATAGAATCCGGCCACCATCATCACTAATAATTTAGAAAAAAGACAATTTATACAACAAAAAAAGAGCCCCCAAAATGGAAGCTCTTCTTATGTAATTCAGAACGGAGAGAGTGGGATTCGAACCCACGCACCGCTTACGCAGTCTAACCCCTTAGCAGAGGGTCCCCTTATAGCCACTTGGGTATCTCTCCATAAAAATGGCTCCCCGAACAGGACTCGAACCTGTGACAACTCGATTAACAGTCGAGTGCTCTACCAACTGAGCTATCAGGGAACATTAGAAGTAAATTTAGAAGTGAACATGAATTAATTTATCATGATTTCAAGGTCTAGTCAAGCGGGTAAAATAATTTTTGTGATCGTTTTCAAATTTACCTCTTACTCTGCCTCAATATAGATTTAAGAGGGAGCTATCCCCCTCTAGTCTATACACACCATTCCCCGTCTTCCGGAACCTGTACTCGATCTTGTAGCTCCTCCTTCTCCAAGTGAGCTTTTAACTTATCTCGGGTAACTAGGCAATGGTTGATGGCGTTCATGTGTACAGCGATGACCTTAGAAGAAGGAGCATATTCGCATAAGTCTACGACATCCTGCTCATTCATTGTGATATGGCATCCGCTTAAAAACTGCGCACCACCAGCATTTACAACTGTCACCTCAGGTTTAAAAACGTCCAATGCCATTTTCACCTTATCACACCAAATTGTATCCCCAGCCACATATAGAACAGGTTCTCCTTCCGCCTGAAACACAAACCCGGATACCTTACCCATAAGTTTACCAGTCACTCCAGTGCCATGCCGTCCATCAGTACGTGTTATAGTTATTCCATTAAACGTCAGCGAATCTCTAATTTCCGTGGTATGCTCAAACCCCTGCTTCGATAATTTATCTCCGTCTCCTTCCTGACATAATAGTGGTAGATCATGCGGCAACAAAGAAATGGCAGCGGCATCCCAATGATCCTGATGAAGA
Source organism: Paenibacillus sp. FSL R5-0345 (assembly GCF_000758585.1). Lineage (NCBI taxonomy): Bacteria > Bacillati > Bacillota > Bacilli > Caryophanales > Paenibacillaceae > Paenibacillus > Paenibacillus sp. FSL R5-0345. The sequence goes on along the minus strand of NZ_CP009281.1, from coordinate 1,275,568 downwards.
TGTGTGACAAGAATTACATTAGGACTCAGCCATTGTTCTATGGCTCCCGGCAAAGGAACGAGTGGATTCCGACGGTCATTTTCGGTATTAAAAATGGGAGGATTAACACCCTGCTCACTCAACATAGGATCGATCAGAAATGTACATCCTCCATACTCAATCCATAGGGTCGCGTTGCGAATATGCTGTATTTTCATCGTAAGCCCTTCTTTCTTTCAGATCTCTTCTGCTACATTTAATTATAGTTTGACCTTGAAACAGAATACATTGAGATTAGAAAGAGATTGGCCTGTTCTACTTTCACGCAGAAAGGATTTTAGATAATGATGAGTTCTTATTCCATAGATGATGTGGATTTTCGCATCCTACAGCTTCTAATTGAAGATTCCACGATCAGTCACAGAGACATTGGGCAGCAAGTCCATATGACAGGTCAAGCTGTGGGCGCGCGTATTCGCAAAATGCAGGACACAGGAGTCATTGAAGGTTACACCGTTCGCTGGAATCCGGATAAGGTTGGGGAGACTATACATGCCTTTATTACTGTGTTTCTGGGTTCGAATACGGTCCATCCAGCCTTTCAGACATTCGCAAAGCAGCATGACAGCGTTAAAGAAATACATCGCGTCAGTGGAGAAGGCTGCTATTGGATACGTGTTCGTACGGGAAGCCAAGAGGAATTGAATAACTTTCTCGACGAGCTGCTGAAGTTCGGAAATTACAGAGTCAATCTATCAATGGGAAAGCTGAAATAAGGCTGTATCGCGTAGGAGGCCGCTATCGAATCAGTTGACCTTATATGCAAAAACGCAGAGCAACAATTCTCCAATAATCGGAGAACCGCTGCTCTGCTGTCTTTTTACATATGAAATGTTATAGCTTCTACTACCAAAGCTAATTCAATAATTTAGCTGTTCTAAGCAAACGAACTAGAATCACAGCTGCTTCTGCACGGCTAGTATCACTGCCAGGCGCAAAGCTGCCTGCGGATTGGCCTTTCATAATCCCTTTAGCAGTTAAGACATTCACAGCTTCAGTTGCCCAAGAAGAAATAGAAGATGCATCTGTGAAAACATTTGTAGCAGTGTTTGCTCCAGATACTTCAGCTCCAAGGTTCAGCAGCTTCAATGCTCTAGCTGCCATAACAGCCATTTGCTCCCGTGTAATAGGAGCATTCGGACGGAAGGTTCCATCCTCATAGCCTTGAACTAATCCTAGAGCTGCTGCGGCTCTTGCGTCCGCTGCATACCACGATAAATCGGACACATCACTGAAGGTCCTCGTTGTATTCCCAACGACAAGACCCAACGAACGAATCAGCATAGCCGCGAACTCGGCACGACTAACTGATTCCTGAGGCGCAAATGTATCTGCGGATTGTCCGGTCAAGATCAGTCGACTAGCAAGCATCTCAATCTCATTCTTTGCCCAGTGTGAAGAAATATCCCCAAATGTAACAGGGTGCAGTGCTGCGACGAATACACCGCTCGCACTACTGCTCTTAACAGTAACCTTGGTCATCCCATCCACGAGTTCGAACATCGCAGGTACATAACGGAAGGAACCTGTCTGTTCATCATAAATAAGGACTACCCCCGTCTTCGCATCCAGCGCTTCCTTAATCATAAATGCACGTTCTACATAGGTGGTGCCGAATCCATTAGCAGGTACAATGGTTTTGCCATCTGTAACCTTTAAGGTAATACTTGCCGGAGTTCCTTGTACAGTAAAGCCTTGCTGCTTAGCCTTAGCAAGCAGTTGTTCCAATCCTTTTCCGCTTAGCGGATTTACTTGGAACTCTAGCGTACCTGCTGGCATTTGTGCCGCTTTCAGCACGCTCTCCACGAGTCCTAGAGGGAAGCGATAGCTCATATCGCCACTGGCAATAACAAGCACCGCATTCGGGCTAAGTACTGCCGCATTGCGTAAAGCTTCTGCGCTAAAGCGAGCTGTACCATCTCCATTAGCTGAAATCTCAATCACAGCCTGCCCAGCAGTCGCCTTAGCCTTTAACTGCGCATCATGATTTGCAGCTGGTGTTGGCATTGGTGTAGCGACAGGTGCAACAGGATTTACTAACCCCGCCGGATCAGGAGTACTAGTTGGACCTGGTGTGCTCGTTGGAGCTGGTGTACTCGTTGGACTAGGTGTACTTGTTGGTTCAGTCGGATCCACAGGACCCGTCCCACCATTAGGTAATACCACCTCAACTGTATACACCCTCTTATCGTTGCCAACAGTTACCGTGAAGTCTGTGCTTCCCGCTTTAAGCCCATGCAGACTGCCGTTTGTAAAAGTAGCAATATCACTGTTCGTCAGCACAAGTGTAGCTTGTGAAGTAATCTCCACCCCTTCTTTGTCCAACACCTGAAGGATCGCTGACTTTCCTTGTTCCAGTACAACAGGTCCGCTCTGTCCATCTTCAAGCTTGAGGGAGAACGGTTTAACAGCTGTGGCTATTCCTTGGTTCTGTTCAATGATGCTTAATTCAGGAGATGCATTGGTCAGGAGATTCATCCGTTCGCCACGAATAATCAAGTTGTCGACGAGCAGGTTACCTTTCAGATTTTTCGTAACTTCTATACCGCTTGTGCCTGCCCCGTCTAATACATTATTCGTCAGCATAATTCCATCAATCGTCGTGAGCGCTTCTCCCTCAAGGTTACCGTGGGCAATCAGGCCAGAATAGGTGCTGTCGAGCGCCGTATTGTTACGGATGAACACTTTTCCTTTCAGATCACTCTCACCAGCGTACAGCCATAACGCACCGAGATTCACCCCATAACCGGAATCATAACTACCTGTGCGAAGTAATGTATTCCGCTCAACTATAGTCGTTCCTTGGAACGGCTCTGCGGAGAAACGGGTAGATACAGCGATCCCGGCTCCGTTAGTCACAGTATCTTTTACCACGTTATCTTGAACTTTGTTATCTTTACCACCGAAGACCACAATGTTATCGGCCAACCATGGCAGTGAGACGTTATTAAAGCGTGCCGTATTGTTATAGCTAAGTGTCCGTTCCGCGCCATTCACTTCATTCAATTTGGCATCTGTGAACGACCACATTGCAATACCATCATCCCCTGGATAACGGATGTCACTTTGTTCCATCATGCTGTTGCCCGTGCCTACGGCAAAGTTAATTCCATCTGCCATAAGGTTACGGATTCGAAGACCTGCCATGTACAGACCATTTGTGCGAGCCTTCTCACCAATAGGTTGTGTTAACCACAAGCCTGCTTTGGTATGTTCAATCCATACGTTCTGAATGACCGAGCCTTGCCCAAAAGCACCATGGAAGGCGTTGGTGAATGCTTCATCATCTCGTACGTTTATACCACCATCAATTAATAGGTCGTATACACCGACTTTGCCGCCATGACCATAAAATTTTGCTCCATTCAGAACTGTATACCACATGCCTGCACCACGAATTTCAGCCGTATCCAGATCCAGCAAACCCTTTCCGACATTGAAGGTACCTGCTGGGAACCAAACCCCAGTACCTGTTGCCTTCGCTTCGGCAAGCGCTGCCTTAAAGGCTGCGGTATCATCATCTTCATCATTGGCTACCGCTCCAAAATCCGTTACGGAAATAAATCCTTCAGGGCGTGTTAACTCAGGTGCTACCTGCTCCATATCCACCAAGTCGATGACGTATGAAGTGGCATTGTCTCCTGTTCCCTTCTCTAAACGAATGGTAGCTCCAGCAGGAGCGTTCCCAATCAGAGCATGAATTTCATCAAAGAAGCGATGTCCACTACCTTGACGAGGATCATTAGACCATGGGTAACTACCGTATTCCCAAGCGTATTTTGATGTCAGATTTAGCTTTTTCTTAACTCCATCTACATATAGGGTCAAAGTTTCATCAGCACCAGTACCATCCGAACTGTCAGGAATGGAATAGCGAAGAACAATAGAATTAGCTGCTTCTGCAAGCTTGAACTCTACATAGTCCCCCGTATTCTTCAAGGCGACAGCTTGTCGTCCAGAAGCCTCTGAAGCCATTGTACGATATTTCCGCGAAGGACCGATCAGCGTTCCGTTAGTCGCTGCATCTTCAGCTTCATAACTAATGTAAGGAACTGTGGCTCCGCGGTAAACTTTGTTTACGCTATTTTTTACGGTCAGGCTATCAATACTTACTTTGCCCCAATCAATGTTGCCGTTGCTTAGAGAAACCGTATTAATCCCTGCACGAAGCTTCAGCTTCACCTGTTCAGTCGTCCAAGAGGAGGACTTCGCCAAGCTAACTTTAGCCGATTCCTTCAGGCCGTTCACCTCAAGCAACAGATCCGTTACATCACTGGAAGTGTTCTTGTATCGAACAACGGCATCGTATTCTCCAGCTTGCTGGGCATTGACTGCAAACCGCATAACATGATCGCCTTGGAATGCTTCTCCTCCTGCATAAATTGCATCTGTAGGAATGGGCAAGAAGCTCCAAAGAGTGCTATCGGTTCCCACAGCAGAGCCAAGTTGAACAGCTGATGCGTCGTGAGTAAGATAGGCTGTTTTATCCGCGCTTAGCAGGAGCTTGTAGCCTAATTTCTCTTCCAGCGTCCACTTGGAACGTTCAGTTTCCCCAGAAGCTAACAAGAGGGCTTGGTCTGCTTCATTTAAAGAAAGATAATGTTTGGTCTGAACGTTCATTATGCGTTTACGTCCATTTACATCCTGAACGATCCACTGGGAGTGAGCAGCGTTATCGGAAGGTTCCGCATATACGAGCGCCCCTTCTTGTTCAGCCAATACTTTGCCAGTTAGCCCTTTCGGCACGATCGTTATAATATTGGTATCGTTCTGAACTGGAGTTGTTGTCTTGTTATTGCGCAGTTCTCCAGACGGAGTAGTAAACTCCTGCGAAGCTGCTTCAAGCGTCCATTGAGCTAAGCCGTCACTCTCTAGTAGGAGCGCACGTTCAGCATATCCTGTCTTATTCGCAATGTTTATTAATTCATCGTCGTATTCTCCATAGAGACTACGAATGGTGTAATGCGTATAATCGGAAGCCAAGCTTACTTCCCAAGCAGATGCTCCGTCTATAGCCGGTTCTGCGCTACTGCTCTCCAAGTATGAATAATCTCCATTCAATGTTAAAAAATGTCCAGTTGCACGATTGATAATCGTCTGTTTGCCGTCCTGCACAGCTATATTCCAATGCGAGAATCCATTCTCTGTTGACGGCTGCCCGTACAGAACAACTCCGTGCTCATTCTCGTATAAATACTCCCCGCTGTTTGCATTCTTAAATCTTACAGGGTAAGCAGGGATCGTCGGCGCAATCGCTTCAACGGCTTCAGCGGTAAAATGCGCACTGTTTCTATCCGCTGCATCGGGAGCCTTACTAATCTTAATAATCGGATTTCCCTTCTCATCGGAAGCCCCATACATATAGTGGCCAGCCCATCCACTCTTGAAAGTAGTCAAACCTGAAGGCTGCATATCCACAATCCACTTAATGCTGCCCCATACATCATAGACAGTTTGCAGTGTCTGAACGGCAACATTAGGCTCAACCTCATCTACTGCACCACCTATATGCTCCAGGGAGAGATAACGTCCAGTACCTTTATTTTTAATCTTCACAGATCCATTGCTGCCAGCTATTTCTTGCAGCTGCCAGACAAAGGTATCGTCGTTCATATCAAGTGAACCATAAGTAGCCTGACCTACTGTTACATCCTCGTTCGCAGCGGCTAGAGGGGTCATTTTTGCGTCAGCGGTTGCAGATTCCGTCTTATCCTGCGGCACCACTACTTCAGTGTCCTGCGAATCATAGACAGCTTCGGTGACAGTCTTAGATTCTAGCAATTTCTCTAGTACATCTGGAGAACTCAGCAAAGGACCGTCCTTAAGATATTGATCTTCACCATTTACAGCGTCTAGCTTGAAGCGGAACAAGTCCTGCTTTTTCTCGGTGACAGGAACAAATCTCCACTGCGGACTGCCCCAACCTGGATTGATCACACCATACTCAGCATATTTAGTGAGATTCTGAAGTGAGATGAATTTTTCTGGGAATGTATTAGGTTCCTTGTCGAGGACACTACTGATTACGTAGGTACTATTCCCAATATTTTTTCCTGTCCAGATGTATGCCTGCTGCACATTATTCCTGTCTGGTAGCTCGGTGACCTGAATATGGCCATCTGGCATATTCACCGTGTTAATATAGTGGCCTGTTTTCTTATTCTTGAATAGCTTACGGCCATTGTACTTCTCAACCAGCCATTGATCAGAGCCATCCTTCTGCATATTTCCGTACTTCAAAAGGCCGTCAGCAGATTCATACCAATAAAAAGACTTCCAGCCATTTTGAATACGATAATATGGAATGGTGCCATCTGTTGGTGTGTTAGGGTCTAGAAGCTGCCACTGGGCGCTTAATGAAGTCGCATCCCCACTTGCTCCTGCACTGTCTCCACCCAAGGTAGATAGATAGATGCCTTTACTCCCGCAATTTTCTAACGTCTGGTAGTCATCATAATCATCAGAATCTTTAAAATTCCATTGATCCGATGGTTGGCTACCACTGATCTGCAAGGCCTTGGCTGTGCCATCACTATACGAAAGATAATGATTAGTTGCTGCATTACGAATACGTTTATTGCCGTCATAATCCTCTATATACCATAGATAATCGGATGAATCAGCAGTATCTGGAGCAATTAATCCGTGCTTAAGTGCACCGTTTGCGGATTCATACAAGAAATCTGTAGCTACTTGTGCATCTGTATAAGTTGCCAAGCGTACCGGCTGCAACTCGGAAATAGGAACAATTTTCCACTGGGCATTAGGATTGGCTGCTTCACCCGGCCAGCTGTTAGAGCGCACGTTATTATCTTCCTCAAACTGAGGATTCAGCCATAAAGGTTTAACTCCGTCGGTTAATCCTTTATTACTTAAGGTAATAAAACCCGCTCCATCCGCGCCTGGTGCATCTTCCTTCACCCATTCGCTTAGCGTCACCTTGTCCGGATCGATTTCTTGCGAAAAAACTCCAGCCCAAGTCACTTCATTTTGCTTAATATAATGACCCGTCTCACGGTTTCGAATCATCAGTGTTCCGTCGTCCGTTCCCGGCTCAAGAAGCCACTGGGCAGCCTCATTCTTCAAAGGCTGTTTACCGTAAAGTACATTTCCTTTTTCCTCATACATCACCTGACCGGGACGCATCCGGCTTTCCAACCGTACAGGTACTGTTCCTGCGTTAGGATCGATAAAAGCCCACTGCGGACTCTCAAACGTAATATTGATATCCGAGCTTACCTGCGCATAACCAAGCTGATTCTCCTCATGGATAACCAACTTACTCTCAGGTACGCTCGCGCTTCGGATGATCATGTATCCGTTTCTATTGGAAATATCGATCAGCCATTGATCCGTAACACTTCCAGCTCCTTGGAGATCCGCCGCCTTAAGTGTATCCTCTTTGCCGTTATTACCAGCCATTGTAATGTAGTGGCCCGTCTTTACATTCTTAATTCGTGACAGACCATTTACCGTCTCCACTGTCCAATGCGATGATGTGTCCGCTGGATTGGTCATGCCATAACGCACGATACCATCAGACGTTTCATATAAGAAATTATTTTTCCACTTATTCTTGATGAGTACTGTCCCTGATGGGATTAGCCCTGCGCCTGTTCCTCCAACTCCCTCTGCACCTACGGAACCGCTACCGATTCCCATCACAGGCAAGCTTGAGAAAATCAGCAGCATCGCGAGCAGACCCGCCATCGCGGACCTGAATCGTTTCATAAATGTACCCCCTCTACCTAATATGGACTTCCCTTCCATCTTAATTTGGTAACGCTTACAAAACGATGTGTGATTTTATCCAGAAAAAGGTGTATTTGTACGTATCTCCCGAAAGGTCTGAACGCTACTGAAAATTGACAAATCTGCTGAACCCTAAGATAGTTAATTTAATAAGAAACGAGCATTCATTAAATGGAGGTACATATGAAATTCAAAATGGATTCACCAAAAATATCAGATCCAGACGCTCTACTCCCTGAGCAAATATACTCGCTGCAAACCAAAGATGAATTTAGTCGTTGCAGCATAAGCGATACAGTTATTGATAATCAAGAGGCGAATAAAGTCAGCTTTGATCAAGTGGTTTTTAAAAATGTTACGATTATCGAGTCGTCCTTAACTGGGATTGAGCTGATGGATGTGATTTTTGAGCGATGCGATCTATCCAATGTGGATTTTACGAATGCGATTATTCATCGAACCGAATTTAGAAACTGCAAGCTCATCGGTACGGACTTTACAAGGGGGCGATTCCAAAATGTTCGCGTGGTAGATTGTATCGGGGATTTTGCAACGTTTCGAATGGCTAATCTGAAGCAGGTTGCTTTTGAGAATAGTTCATTGATGAGCTCTGATTACTACCAATCCAATTTCCAGAAGGTCAGCTTCAGTGAGTGTAATATTGATCAAGCCACCTTATCAGGATCAAAGCTTAACGGGATTGATCTAAGTGACTGCGAGTTCAGTGGCTTGATCGTGGATATTCAGGATTTAGAAGGATGCATCATTTCGCCTCAGCAAGCTGTTTCCTTTGTGGGATTGATGGGTCTGGTTATAAAATAACGCCATGCTCGTGTCTGATTACTGGACTTCCAGCGCCAGCAGCTTCAGCTTCCCCGAACATTTACCGCAGCGGTAGCGCTTGGGATCTACTTTTCGCTTACGCGGATACTCCATGGCGCACGCTGTACAGATCAGCTTGTACCGATAAGGCAGTGACTTCCGAGCTTTCGCACCCGGCAATGTCTGACAGTAGCGACTACCGCCAACTTGTGCAAGCAGTCTCTTGAAATCAGTGTCACGATGCATATACCCTCGCTTCGCCAAATGCAGATGATAATGACAGAGCTCGTGTTTGATAATCTTCTCCGTCTCTTCTCTACCGAACATAGCAAGCTGATGGGGATTAATCTCTATATTATGGCTTTTGGTAAAATATCGTCCGCCTGTTGAAGATAATCGGCTGTTAAAGCTTGCCTTGTGTCTAAAGGGTACACCAAAGCTGTCCCGCGACACCTGCTCAATCCACAGCTGCAGCTCTTCGTTGCTCATCGTTTCCATAGCGTTCTATCACAAGTCCTTTCCACGGGAATTAACATCTCTACTTGAATTGTAACTTGTGCATAGGCTAAACTGTCAAGAAGGAAGACAAGTACGGAGGGAGAATGACCAATGCCGAAAATGCGGTATGTAATTTTGCAGCAACATCAAGAATTGCAATTCGTGGAAATGCCCGAGGAATATGCGTACCAGCTAAGTGCGCTCAATTTACGTCTAAACAAAGAAATCGACAAGCTGACAGCCGATAATGTACCGGATCTGCCCTTAGCGATTGCTGAGTGTGATTCACTGGATCTGTTACGTGAGGATTACTCCCTGGAGTCCGGTCTGGATTATATCAATAGATTGGAGCAGGCCTTCGCCTCTGTTCAAGAGCAGAAGAACTATCCACTGATCTCCCTGCTGACCGAGATTCGGGCATTGCAAGCTCAATTAGAGCAGTGGTACGAAGAGGAAGCAGAAAGCATTCTGTAAATCGTCACCTTTAGGCTCATTTCTCCATATGCTAACTTACGTAAGCAGTTAGAGGAGTGATACCCTTGCCACAGTGGCTCTGCCATCAACTGATGAAAGCCTATTACAAAAAAGACCGCCGTCAGATCAAGCTGCTGAACGAGTGCTGGTTCTTTTATCGTAATTCTGCGGAATCACCGGATTCCATCCAGAGAAATTTATAGGGTTCGTTAAATTCAAAAATCCATCCCGCATTGTGCAGGGGATGGATTTTTGTATACGGTTCGTTGAAATCTCAATTAGAACATCGGGAAGACATATTTGACTAAGAAGAAAAGTGCTCCGAAAAAAATAATAATATAAGCAGCATATTTAATAAAGGTAGATGCGACAACACTGGAATCCGACTTCCGTTGCACCTCTGTATGCTCCACTTCAACGCTTCTATCTTTATAGCCCGGTTCCATCATCAATCTCTCCTTTCGAATATAGGCTGTAGATAGTCTCCATTAACCCGGGGCTTTCAGAGTTGAAACAAAATTCCAAATCGAACCAGTTATTGTTTAGCATCATAAAGCTGCTTATTTCGTTTACGATTCCAAGCACATCGCCTTATGAATTCGAGCTCCCTGATGGTTCGGCTCCAAGTCCAATGCTTCTTCAAAGCGCTCTTTCGCTTCCGTCATTTTCCCTAAGCCTAATAAGCCTAGACCCATCATGAACAAGCAATGAATTTGATTGCGTCTGTTCAGATCATCCTCGAATACGAGAAAATCAGGTAAGGATACAGCAAAATAATCAAGCTTTACCTCATCAAAGAGATGTCTTTCTGCAAAATCGATCAGCTGATTGAAACGCCGTTTCGCTTCCTTCGGATGATTCAGCTGTATCCATGCTAAGCCTTGATAAAAGATCATTTCTGGCGGCTGATCGTTGTAGTACATTGCGCTGGCTGGTTCCTCCAAGCCTTGTGACGCAATCGCCCAGTGACGTGCTGCTTCCTCTGGCTTGCCTAATCCGTTATAAGCCACACCAAGCTCGTAATACACATTATTCTCTTGCGCACCATCGAGCTTACCTTCACCCAAATTCTCTGGATAATGCAGCGCACGTGTTAATAATGAGATAGCCTCCTCATATTGACCTTCCTGATTCGTCTGCTTGCTCAGCTCAACAAGCGCCAAAACATATTGTCCTGTGGCTTTCCCTTCTCCACCTTCCCATGGATGGAATTGACGTCTTAATAGAACAGACAAAGCATCCTCATACTCGCTAAGCAAATTCAGTAGAGTCACATATTCAAGGTACAAATCATCCCGCTTCTCCACAAGCTCCATATGCTGCTGTAATCTTGCCATGCGCTCTTGGGCAGGGACACCCATCTTCTTATGCAACTGATCCAGCTCATAGAATACTCTCGCATCATTCATATTGTACTGGAAAGCTTGTTCAAGTGACTGCAAAGCAGCCGCAGCGTCATTCCGCTTATTGTAATAAGCAAGCGCAAGGTTACGATGAACCGTCGGGAAACGATCATCAAGCGCGACGGATTGTTCCCAATGACGAATGGCATCGTCGGCACGTTTTTTATCATAGAATAGATTCCCAAGATAATAATGAGCCTTACTATCCAGTGGATTGCATGTAATCGCGCTTGCTAATACCTGCAGCTCAAACAAGCTGTTCGGGAAGCAGTAATCAGAGGGTGCGGATTGAGCAAGCTGACGCTGCGCTGTTGCTTCTTCTTTACGGCCTATTTTCTCGTATACATAAGCCAATGTGTAATGCACCATCGGGTATGTGGGTTCATTCGATGCCATACGAATCTGCTCTAACACCTGTGCAGCTTCCACGTATAATCCACTACCTGCATAATCAGAGGCCAGATTTAGATAGTTATGCACATCGTTTCGCATGAACTGTGCAAGCTTCATTTGAGCCTCAGCAGCTTCCTCTTGTCGCCCGAGCAATTTAAGCGTTAGCACTCTCTCATATGCAGCACCGAAGTCCGCGATATCTAGCCTCAATGTCTCCTCTGCGAATGTAATTGCCTCAAAGTAACGTCCAAGCTTACGTAAAAGTGCTGTTTTCACATGTCTTGATTTATAGTTTCTAGTGTTACGTACCAAAGCACTTGTTGCGAGCTCCAACGCCTCTCCATACGCCCCACGTTCACAAGCAATTTGACTCAGTGCATAATATCCACTATCTTGGAATGCTGCAGACCATACCACCTTATAAAAGGCAGCAAATGCTTCTTCATTACGATCCTGCAATCGGAGTGCTACACCAAGCTGATAGTAAGCTTCACTATCATAGGGGTTCGGATTACGCCAAGTCAGCGATTCAATCGCTGTACGGAAATGTTCTTCCGCTTGCTTGAACAACCCTCGGCGAAGCAACAGCGTTCCATAAGCCACATTAATTCGAATATCGGAAGCATCTCTTTTTAAGCCTTCTTCATAATACTGCTCTGGCTCGAACGTGGCATGACGGTATTGCTCCAGATGAACTCCAGCCAAATACAATTGCTCTGTGCTTTTTAATTCTTCCGGTAGCGGAAGTGGCTTTGCTGCATCTGGAACCTTCTCAATACTAGGCTTCGCTGGACGATATGATATAAGGCTGTTTCCGTTCGTATCAAATACCGTTACGATTAAGTGATGCGGTCGATCGGCTTCATCTAACGTAATGACCGATTTGTAGGTTAATTCTGGAGAGAGCGTGATCGTATCCTTCACATACGTTCTATGCTGACCCCTCAGTTCAATAACCGCATCCTCAAATACCGAAGTTCCGTAGGCCATCACAGTTGCAGTCTGTAAAGTCTCATCTACCTCAAGATTGACGGCAGCATCAACAGAAGCATTTTTCACAATTCCGATGTTCTTATATGGCATGAAATATTGTGTAAATGACTTCTCTTCATACGGCTGGAGCCAAGTGAAATCGGGTTGATTATCCGTAAATACCCCTGTCATTAACTCAATATAGGGTCCGTCCTCATCAGTTAAATTACGATCCCACGCTTGACCAAATTCGCCGTTCCCCCAAGTCCACTGCTTTTTACCCGGAGATACATGGTGATTCGCTACGTGAAGCAGACCTGCTTCAACCCCATGATCATAACCGCCCACGAAATTGTAATCGGATTTGTACGCCATGTATGACGTAGGAACCGGAATATTTTTATAGCGTGAAATATCTACACCTTCGGAATAATCCTTCTTGTAATACGTTCCTGTTGCAATTGGGAATCTGGACACATCACGTTTACCATGGTCGAATACGGCCGTCACATCCGGCGGAAACACCGATTGAGTATCATCATTGACTGCAACTGCAGGGTTTGCCCACCATAAGAAGGTTTGTGGCTCCGGGGTTCGGTTATATAGCTGTGCTGTAACTTCGAGATAGGCTTTTCCAGGATGCAGTGTGAAGCCGGTTGTGACCTTCGTTCCGTACATTCGGTCAATTTCACTCACCCATACAGTTGCACTGCCATCTTCATTCTCCGTAATCACATGCTCCACAGGGCCAAACGTGTTCGGACGATGATGCTGCGGCCAGTTAAATTCAATACCGCCTGAAATCCATGGTCCTGCCAGACCAACAAGCGCAGGTTTAATCACGCGATTATAATAAACAAAATCATAATTGTTCGTCTTATCCAGAGCGCGATAGATACGGCCGCCAATTTCAGGCATGATCTCAATACGCACATATTCATTTTCGAGCATGACCATCTGATACGATTTCATTTCTTTCTCATCCATAATTTTATCAACCACAGGATGTGGATATACTCGCCCCGAGCTGCCTTGATAAACTCGCTTCTCGAGGAACATTGGATTTTTATCGGGTTCACCTGTTTCATAGGTAGGAATTTTAACTGCTTCTTCCCATACGCGGACGCTGTTTGTTAGAACTGTAGAAGGCCCTCTCATACTCATTTCCATACTCTCCTCCTTCGTGATATAGCTCTAATTTATCGTTGCATGCGCTTTTAAACAATTGACGATAATCTGTAAATGATGGACAATATTCTTATCCTATAAATAATATCCCCCTTATAAATAGGCTGTTATTTCAAATAAATAAATTATGTTCTTAAAAAGGAGAGTTATCATGACAGATATCTCATTAAAGCCGGATGGCTTCGATGAGCAGAAGCTTTTTGTGCTGCCCGATTTCATGATGAATGAATTACATGAGAATCCGTTAACAAATTCCTTCTATGTGAGTGACATTGGCTGCTTCCCAAGAGCGAAGTTTCATTATCGAGAGCGTCCACAAGGATGTGACTCGCATATTCTGATGTATTGCGTAGAGGGTGAAGGGTGGATGGAGAGTCATCACAATAAGCTGATTCAAATAAAAGAACGGCAATTAGCTGTCATTCCTGCCGGAACACCCCATCGATATGGTGCTTCAGATGTGAATCCCTGGACAATCTACTGGATGCATCTAAAAGGACCGCATGCCGCTGCGTTGATTCAAACTTATGCCATGGATATAGAGCCGCTAACCTTTACACTGAACCTTCATAGCCAATGGATCGAAGATTTCGAGCAATGTTATGCCCTGTTATCGGATAAGCCTTATGCCATGCGTAATCATATCTATGTGTCTCAGTGCATTCGTCATCTGATCAGCCACGTGGGATTGAGTACCATGAACTCTGAGCAAGATAAAAAGAACGAACGTTATCTTGAGCAAGCCATTCGCTATATGACGGATCGAATCAACAGCCCTATTTCACTCCCGGATGTAGCGAAGCATATAGGATTATCGAAACAGCATCTAATTTATCTATTTAATCAAGAAACCGGAGTCCCCCCGATTGAATTCTATCTGCGCCTCAAAATGCAGCGAGCCGGTCAACTGCTAGCATTAACCGATCTACATATTAAAGAAATCGCTACTGCTATCGGGATGCAGGACCCCTACTACTTTTCTAGATTGTTCAAAAAAATAATGGGATGCTCGCCGACTCAATATCGAAGCATCCCAAAAGGGTAACAAGAAAAGCCACACGACCGCTGCACCTGGTAAACCAGTATAGTGGAGTGTGGCTTATATTTTTATTATAGAGGTTCTAATTAAAACTACGGTTGGAAACCCAGGAGCCTTGCAGTTTACGAAGCATAATAATTTGTCCGGTGTGGTATGAATCATGCAAAATGAGACTCATTACCTCTTCCCCTGGGGCATGACCCGAACCGCCCCAATCATATGCACCTTCTTCCAACGCCTCAATGATTTCTCTAAGCGCAGCATGCACGTCCTTCAGGTCTGCGACGGCCTTCGCCCATGCTTCTTCCCCTTCCGTTGTTACAGTGAAGGTATCATCGTTGCTTTCAGCATCAGGTTGTTTGGGCAACCCTTTTAACTTACGCAACAAACGAACCTTATAATATGTTAAATGGTTAACCGTCTCCCAGATGGAATTGATTGCACTCCCCTCTGGCTTCCAAAGTGCCTGTTTACTATCCACACCTTCCAGTGCATCGCTTAACGGCGGAGCCCAATCCTCGATATCCATGCAATAATCCCAATTTTGCAGCAGAACCTCACTGATTTTATTTTGCATGTTAACCTCCTAATACTAACTGAATTATGTAACTACTTAAACCATCATATAGTGGTTACGTAAGAAATGTAGCATATTTCCATCGCTCAATCAAGTAACTAGCTAATCTTATTTTTAACTGTTACAATGATTTGTAATCAGCGTTGAATCGGAAAGGATGAACAGACCGTGTTGTGGGAGGATTTCATTAACAGTTACTGGCGGGATTGGCGTACAGGGGATAAGAATAAGGATAGGGACAAGCTCGATGAAGAGGAGTGGGTTTCTAAATGGCTGAAGAAGCATGCTCTATTAGCAACACAGATGCCGAATGACATAGAACTGGCACAGCTTAAAGAGCTTCGCTCACTGCTATGGAAGTGGGTACAGACCATTGTACAAGGGGAATCAGTGTATGGAGAAATGCTGGAGCAGCTCAATCCCTATATGGACAAGGGCCCTGTTACGCGGCGAATGATATGGGAAAGTGACGGGCAAGCGGCGATAAAGCTGTTGCCACTACATAGCGGTTGGGAGCAGGTGATGGCGGAGATAGCGGCGTCTTTTGCGGAGGCTTTGCTTGAAAAAGAACCCTCAAGATTCCGTATCTGCGAGAATCCTGATTGTCTCTGGGTGTACTATGATGATACACGTAACCGTTCTAAGCGTTACTGCGATGACAAGGCTTGTGGCAACCTCATGAAGGTGCGGCGGTTCCGGGCGCGGAAGAAGGCTGAAAAAGGTTCGGAGTGACTATTAAAGGAACTCTTGCGGGATGACGAATTTCGATCAACATTTATCCCCCCCAAACTTTTCAACACTCCTAATACGTCTTGCTAGTAAGTGCGCTAATAACACACTTATTACAACTAAATGGAGCGTGAACACACAATGAAAAAGAGCCCTTTTAAAGTATTGAAGCTTGGTGTAGTCGGATTAACGGTTGTGGGAATAAGCGCTGGCATGTTACCAATGAATGGCACTGCTTTTGCTGATGCAGTGAACACGACTAAGCCTGCCATCAATGTACCGATTTCAGCTGTACCGATTTCCACCATCAATAACACTGGGATCCAAATCAAAGAAGTAATTCTCACATCTTCAACGGAGCTTCTGAATACAAATATTAAAGTGCCACAGATCGTAGGTATGTTGGACACTAAGGCTCAGGAAGAAATCAACAGTATCATTCTGTCTAATGCGCAGAAAGACCTTGCTCTTTGGGAAAAGGATGCAACTGAAGCAGCAGCAGACGCTAAAAAGGCTGGTTTTGAGTATCGCCCATATGAGCTAAATATTATTTATGACTTAAAGGAAAATAAAACGGATAACCCTTCTGGAATGATATCACTTGTGGTTACTTCTCAAGGTGAAACTGGTGGAACGGGTATGCCTCGTGTAGATACATATAATGTATTTAATACGAAACAAGCTCAGCGGATTGCCTTGTCAGATTTCTTTGGAAACGACTTTAAGGAAAAGTTGAATGCCGGTATCCTTGCGAAGATCAATGAGGAACCTGAGAACTACTTTATTGAGGATTTCAAAGGAATCAATGAAGAACAAGGTTTTTATATTGAAAATGGTGAGGTTGTCATCCTCTTCCCTAAATATAGTATTGCTCCAGGCGCCATGGGAACTCCTGAATTTCGTTTCAGTACCCATATTACGAACAACCCGAAGCTCGATTTAAGTACAATAGCTACATTTAAGAATGCTAATGGGGTTTCAATGGTGTCATTACGAGATGTGGCGAATCGTTTAGGATATGAAATCAAGTGGAATCAAACGTCGCGCTCAGCTGAGTTGAAGAAAGGTGCACAGTGGACCAATGTTACCTTAGGTAAAGATTCTTACTTTTTTGCCAAAATGGCACCTGTCACTTTAGGTACTGCTCCTATCCTAAAGAACGATACGATATACGTTCCGGTTAAAATGGTTACGGATATTTTACGTGTGGAAATTAAGAACGGCTAATTGGGCTAATGGCATTCCAGAATGATTTTTTGTTCTAGAATGCCTTTTTAAATTCATAGGCACTTGTGTACCGATTTCTGATCCATTCATGGTCACTCCTTTATTTACCAAGAGAAGTTAAGAACTTTTTTAAGTTAGTCATACGTCTTGCTGACATAAGACAACTGATGACGAAGGAATGAACTACCATGAAAGAAATCAAGGTTACACCACCGACTAACTCTTTAGAACCTGACAATTCCACGACTAGAAGGCGTTATATGCCGGGAATAGATGGACTTCGAGCACTCTCTGTGATCGCAGTTATCGCGTATCATCTCGACCTCAATTGGGCTCCAGGAGGACTTATAGGGGTCGGAATATTCTTCGTTCTGTCTGGATATCTGATCACGGATCAAATCATCCAAAGGTGGAAGCAAGACCGACGGTTCGATCTTAAAGATTTCTGGATTAGACGAGCGCGACGGCTATTGCCTGCTATGTTTGTCATGCTTTTTGTCACTGCTATGTGGCTTCTGTTGTTCGATCGTTCACGATTAGCAGCATTACAAGGGGACTTTATATCTTCAACGTTATACTTCAATAACTGGTGGCTTATTTTTCACGATGTATCTTATTTCGAGAGCTTTGGACCTCCTTCTCCTATAGGTCATTTGTGGTCGCTCGCTATTGAGGAACAGTTCTACTTCATTTGGCCATTGGTTATTATTGTAGGGTTACGCCTTGCACCTCAGCGAGGTAAACTCATTGTGATGTGTCTAACAGGGGCATTCCTCTCGGCACTTGCTATGGCGCTAATCTATCAACCTGGAGTTGATCCAAGCCGAGTCTATTATGGTACTGATACCCGAGCTTTTGCTCTACTGATTGGAGCCGCTCTCGCTCTAGCATGGCCGAGTCAAAATTTGACCGATAAGATTTCACGCAGATCTCGCTATATCCTTGACTTCAGTGGTGCAATCGGATTAATCACCCTCATTCTTATGATTTGGCGGACGAATGAGTACGGACAATTTCTTTATTATGGCGGCTTGGTTCTAGTGTCGATCCTTTCCGCAATTGTAATAGCTGTACTCGCACATCCTGCGAGCCGACTAGCTAAAATCATGGGTTGCAAGCCCTTGCGTTGGATTGGCGTACGTTCCTATAGTATTTACATATGGCATTATCCAGTCATCATTCTAACTAATCCTACAGTAGATACAGGTGGGTTCGATGGTTTCCGTGTTCTTTTTCAGCTGGGAGTTAGCCTCCTATTAGCCTCACTATCGTGGAAATATATCGAAGAACCTATTCGTCAAGGTTTATTAGGAAGATGGTGTACGAAATTAAGCATTCGTCTGCAATTCAAGATTCGACCCTTATTCATCTTTATTGCAGTCCCGTTAATCATATTGTCCATATCCTGTAGTAGCAACTTGGATACTAAGATATCCGCAGATCCGAATACAGGCACTAATATTAATCACGATAAGAATAAACATAATGTCACACTAGTGCCCCCTCAAAATGTACCAACACCTGTGCCT
Source organism: Paenibacillus sp. FSL R5-0345 (assembly GCF_000758585.1). Lineage (NCBI taxonomy): Bacteria > Bacillati > Bacillota > Bacilli > Caryophanales > Paenibacillaceae > Paenibacillus > Paenibacillus sp. FSL R5-0345. The sequence continues at coordinate 1,256,926 of NZ_CP009281.1, read as the reverse complement.
GTACCAGTACCAGTAGATCCACCGAAGAAGCCAGAATCTCAGCCTCAGGTAGAAGAAGCAGGTAAAGGTGTTACTGCGATAGGTGATTCCGTAATCCTCGATGCTGCTCCTTATCTACAAGAACTTCTGCCAGGCATTGTTATCGATGGTAAGGTAGGCAGGCAGATGTCACAGGCACAAGAAGTGGTCGATAAACTTAGGACGAAGGGGAAACTTGGCACTCGAGTGATCATTAATCTAGGTACGAACGGAGCTTTTAACTCCAATCAATTGCGGAAATTACTTATTTCACTTGAAGATGTTCAGCAAGTCGTACTAGTAAACACACGTGTACCGAAAAAATGGCAAAATACTGTGAATACTTTGCTTAAGAAAGTGGCTTTAGAATTCCCCAACGCTATGGTTGTAGACTGGCATTCCTCAAGCGAAGGAAAGGACTCTTACTTCTATGAGGATGGCGTTCATCTAAAACGAGAAGGTGCCAAATCCTATGCAGCACTTGTAGCTAAAGCCATACAAAAGGAGAATCAATGAGAATAGTAATCTAACAAACTAAAGCTACGCAATATAAAAAGAGAAGGGTTTTACGAATATGCTTAAGAGGAATAAAGAGAAATTACTCACTCTTTGTATTACAGATAACAAGGAGAACATATACCGTCTAGCTTACAGCTATGTGAAGAACAAAGAGGATGCATTAGATGTTGTTCAGGATTCGATTTATAAAGCTCTCTCCTCTATAGGGTTGCTAAAGAACCCAGAATCCGTAAAGAGTTGGTTGTTTAGAATCGTAGTAACTACCTCTCTGGATTTTCTGAGGAAACATAAAAGAGTTCAACCAGTAGATGATGAAGCACTCGACTTCTTTATCCCTGGTGCGGTAGACGTGTATCCAGATATTGATTTAGAAAGATCGCTGGATGATCTACCCCTTAAGTATCGAAATGTCATCGTCCTTAGATATATCGAAGATTTAAAGATCGAGGAAGTTGCGGAAGTATTAAATGAAAACGTCAATACAGTAAAGACTAGACTATATCAAGCACTCCAGTTATTAAGAGTCAACATGCAGGAAGAATCCTCAAAGGAGATCAATTAGAATGGATAACCAAATCAAAAAAATTATAGAAGATTATAACAAACTCCCTATTCCTGAGGAATTAGATTTCGTTGTAAGTAAAGCATTAAAGAAAAGGAAGATAAGAAGAATACGTTACCAGTGGATATCTGGAGTTTGTGCGGCAGCCCTATTTTTCGTGATTGGGATTAATGTCAATGTTAACATTGCCAACGCCTTCTCCGCTATACCTGGTGTAGACAGTATTGTTAAAGTGCTAACTTTTAGAGAATACAAAGTGGATGAGCAGACCTATAATGCAGACATAAAGGTTCCCATCATTACTAACCTAGAGAATAAAGAGCTGGAATCGACTCTGAATGAAAAATATCTCGAAGAAAACAAAAAACTATATGATGAGTTTCAAGCAGAGATGGAGTCTTTAAAGCAATCCGGAGAGGGTCATTTAGGGGTCGATACAGGCTTTGAGGTTAAAACGGACAATGCTGAGCTATTTGCTATTAGCAGATACGTGGTAAATACCGTAGGTTCATCGTCAACAACAATGCAGCACGATACGATAGACAAGAAGAATCAAATCCTGCTAAGTCTGCCTATGTTATTTAAAGATGATCGATATATCAGTATCATAAGTGAAAATATTAAGGAACAGATGCGCTCCCAAATGAAAGCAGATAAAGATATGTTCTACTGGATTTCAACAGATGAACCCAATGAAGACCTTTTTTATCAATTTGAAAATATAGCTAAAGATCAAGATTTCTATATCAACGATAAGTACCAGCTGGTTATTTCCTTTAACAAATATGATGTGGCTCCTGGCTACATGGGCGTTAGAGAATTCATCATTCCAACAGATGTTATTGCAGATGTTCTGGTCAGCCGTACGTACATTAAATAAATCATTATGAGACTCATAAGGGGTATGCGTTTTGTATCCCTTATGAGTCTTTTTTTGCGTGAAAAGTCATTAATCAATCCCTATGCCTCTAATGTCTTGCCATCCTATTTTTATTTCTTCTAATAATTCATCCCCTATCTTAACTTCTATACTTGAGATAGACTCTCCCCCAACGCTGTGGTAGAAATGAATCGCAGGATTGCCTGCCAGCACCCAAGTCATGAATGAACTATAATTTTTCTCCAATAAGTTCTGTGCTACGCTTCTTATGAGCCGCTTACCAAGACCTTTTCCTTGGTGTTCCTTAAGCAAATAAAGTGCGTAAAGCTCCGCATCGTAGAGATCCGGTTCCCTTCGCGCCCCTCCATTTGCAAAGCCAATGATCATCCCAGCCTCATCTTCAGCCACATACATAACCTCGTCTTTAATGGGATTTTCAAAATTCCGAATCCAGCGCTTACTTCTAGCTTCCACTGTGATTGCATCAAGAAACTCATCTGATATTAGTCCTTTATACGTGGTTTTCCAACTCATAGCGTGAACGAAAGCAATCCCGTCTATATCACTAGCTGTTGCTTTTCTGATCTTCATTTTATCTCACCCCTGCAGCGCCTTTCGCACGCTTAATATATATTTCGCCTGATCCAGCGGGTTCACACCCCGGCGGGTGCGCTCTGCGGATACATCTGAAGGACATTCTTCATAGCCGGCAAAAAAAGAAGTGAACGTGCTGCGCCCCTTTGTGTAGGAGCTTAAGCTGACGGGATAATCGAGCGACGTTGCCAGCGGCAAACGCCCTTCGATGATCATCCGGTCGCCTTGCAGCACAGGTGGATCGAACGTGCCGCGCATCTGAACCAGGTCGTTCATCACACGGCCGCCATTCTCCTCAGGAACTACGATGCGAACCTGAAGAATCGGCTCCAGCAGCTTAGTACCTACCTGCGCGAGTCCATCCATAATCCCCATAGGAGTCGCTACGGCAAAATCCAGCGGATGTGTATGCCACACATGATGCTGTCCCTCAATCAAGGTCACTTTCAGATCGGTAACCTCCCAGCCGTACAAGCCCTGCTGTAACGCTTCCGGCACACGGCGTGCGGTCTCGCTCTGATATTGCGGCAGCAAATCAGAACTCCGAACTACCGAATCGTAGACTAATCCACTACCTGGGGGACCTGGCTCAATCTGAAACCGCAAAATTGCCCAGCATGGCTTCGGCATTGTATAGGCGATAAAGCCTTCCCCAGCAGAGGCTGGTGTTTCTTTATAAATGACAGAAGGCTGACCAAAGGTAACCTGAAGGCCATAGCGCTCCTTCAGAACACTGTTCAGAATCTCCAGCTGAATAGGTCCCATTACTTTGATATGCAGCTCCCGTTCGTCCTGCAGCCACTGTGCATCCAAAAGCGGATCTTCATCCGCCAGCTCCTGCAACGCTCCGATAACCTTATGATCATCCATATCGGTTTCCCAGAATACGCGCACTGTTAACAGCGGCACTGCCAGCTTCGCTTCCTCCGGAATCGCCTCCGGATGGCCGAGTACGTCTCCAATACGCACCCCTGAAAGACCATAGATTACAGCGATATCCCCCGCTTCAAGCGCTCCTACATCCTCAGTACGGCCGCCTTCGACCTTACGGATCTGGGTCACTTTCCCCTGAATATCCTGTGTGTTGTTCATCACCGTATCGCGGTTACGGATCGTTCCTTCGTAAAGGCGGACAAACGCCATTCGTCCCATACTTTTATCACGTTGAATATTGTATACGATCCCTGATACCGAGCCCTCAGCATTTCCACCCGCACGAGGAAAATACTCAATCATCGCGTCCAGCAATGCCGTAATACCAAGCCCCTTGGCGGCAACACCATAAACCATTGGGTAATAGCGTCCAGATGCGGAAGCCGTCTTCATTGCTTTTTTCCAAGCTGAAAGATCAATCGAACTACCTGACATATACGCCTCTAACAGATCTTCATCCCGCTCAGCCAATGCCTCCAACAGTTCAGTCTGTGCCGCAAGATCAGCCTCGCTCCCCCACAAATCTATTGCCCCTATGTACTCCTGCTCTTTGCCCACCGGTTGCTGCACTGGAATGATATCACTAGATAAATAGTTTCTCGCCTCTGCCAGCACTGCTTCAGGGTCAGCACCTACCCGGTCCATTTTGTTCACAAAAATAAGCGTCGGAATCCCCAGCTTCCGCAGCGCGTTCCAGATCATCTCACTTTGAGCCTGAACACCCTCTACCGCAGACAAAATAAGCACCGCACAATCCATCACCCGCAAAGACCGTTCAACCTCTGACAGAAAATCTACGTGCCCCGGTGTATCGACAAGATTGATCTGCACACCTTCCCAAGTAAAAGAAGCCAATGCCGCCCGTACCGATATTCCGCGTTGCCGCTCCACATCCATAGAATCTGTTAATGCTGTCCCACTATCAACACTGCCAAGTGCACGAATGCGACCACTTTCATATAAAATATGCTCCGTAGTTGTTGTCTTCCCGGCATCCACATGGGCAAATATCCCCACATTAATCCGTTCTGCCCCTTGCTGCTGAATCATCTATAGTTCCCCTATCATGAGCTAGATTGATCTAAATTCATATTTTTTACATCCTTACATTCCATAGTAATATATCCACCCCTGTTGTTCCACCCTGCAGTTCAATTGGTTAGATTCAGCTATGTCGGGTATGTAATTACTAACTAAGAAATCTAACGCCAAGGAGGAAATTCATCATGACAGATCAACGTTTACAGGATAAAGTTGCAGTGGTTACAGGCGCTGGTTCTGGTATTGGAAAAGCTACAGCCATACGGTTTGCCCAGCACGGCGCTAAGGTATACATGCTTGACCGGACACCTGAGGACTCCTATGAAACTAAACGTGAAATTGAATCTGTTGGAGGAACAGCAACAGTAATTGAATGCGATGTCTCCAATCCAGGTCTAGTCGAAGAAAGTATTCGCAAGGTTGGGGAGGCGGCCGAGAAGATTGATATTATTTTTGCCAATGCCGGCATTAATGGTACATGGTCTCCTATCGAAACACTGGAAATCGATGATTGGGACAAGACACTGGATACGAACCTACGCAGCACCTTTGCCACAGTCAAATATGCCATTCCCCATATGAAAGAACATGGCGGTAGCATCATTATCACCAGCTCCATTAACGGCAATCGAGTATTCTCGAACATCGGCGCTTCCGCTTACTCATCTTCCAAGGCAGGACAAGTTGCTTTTATGAAAATGGCGGCACTAGAGCTGGCGCAATACGGCATTCGCGTGAATGCAATCTGCCCAGGATCAATCGATACACAAATTGGAGATAATACGTATAAAAGCGATGATCTTCAAGAAGTGAAGATTCCTGTGGAATTTCCGGAAGGCAATCATCCGCTGGAAAATGCACCGGGTAAACCTGAGCAGGTTGCCAATCTGGTATTGTTTCTCGCATCGGATGAATCTTTTCATGTGACAGGAACTGAGATTTATGTAGATGGTGCCGAGTCGCTCCTGCGAGGATAACGTTTTATTTGAATCGTGATAATATTTAATACATTCACTGCAACATTTTGGTCTATTCTACCATCTAAGAGTATGGAGGTGACGCATAATGAAGAAATCATTATTCATAAATAATGCTAAAAAAATGACTATAGCCTGCGGCATTTTGGCAGCGAGTATGTCTTTTGGGGCATCCGCTTTTGCTTTTTCAGATTTGAAGGGTGATCCTGCGGAAGCAAAAATCAACTCTTTGCACAAAGAGGGGATTATAAACGGAGTTGATAAAGATAAGTTTGCGCCTAAATCTAAAGTGAGCTTTGCACAAGGGATACAGTTCATCGTAGGCGGCTTGAATCTGAAGCCTGTGTCAGGTAGCAGCTCTTCTAAAGCCAGCGACTATTTTGATAAGGTAAGTGACAAAGCCTGGTATGCTTCAGCATTTGTGATTGCCAAGCAAAATGGCCTTTCACTCGACCGGACAGTGGACCCTAGCGGAACCATCACCCGCGCTCAGTTCGCTCACTTATTGACGCAAGCGCTGCAAAGTAAAGGTAATTTCCCTGTTACGCTGATGTATATAGACATTAAGGATGGCGATAAACTCTCTACTGAGGTGATAAACAGCCTCCAGATCCTGTTGAATACACATATTGCCACACTCGATAAGAACGGTAATTTCCGGCCAAATGATGCCATCACCCGCTCAGAAGCAGCCGCTCTGACCTATGATGCTGCCGCTTTTGCCAAACGCGTAATTGTGTCTAATGGAAGCCCTGCTACTCCTGCCTACGAGACTGAGGTTACACTAACCAAAGCCGGTGAAGGGGTAAATAAGGCTACGCTGACCGTTAATAATCTACCTCATCCAGGGTATGGACTTGTGATTGAGCGAATTGAATTTGGCAAAGACAAAACCGCTGTGATTTACTTTAATGTGACTGCTCCTGATCCAGGAAAAATGTACGCACAAGTGATTTCAAAAGCATCTGTTGTCACTTATCTGCCAGAGGGCTATAAAGCGATCGCTAAATCGGTATCCGGATCTACATCTTATTCTTCTAGTGCTACGCAATAAAAGCTCCGGACTCGATTCTAATGCTACGAATCAAATGAAGGTGCCCCAAAAGCCGTGAAATGGCTACTGAAGCACCTTCGTTTTTTTGAGGTCTTTCCCATGTTCTAAACCCTTCGTCATCTAGACCCCTAAGCTAGGGCGTCCATTGATCATGAATTATACCTACCAGTGCATGATCCTCTCCAATCTTCTCAAAAACTAGACGAAGGCTGCGCCAGTCCATCCCTTCCACTGAAGGATCGATCCCCTCAATATGATATTCAACGAAATCGTATTGATCCTTTGGATACACTTCGTTTAAGTTATTAATCATTGTGCCCTGACCCAGCCCTTTGTTCACAGCAATCTCGGCCGTCTGAATGAAATCCGCATCATAAACAAACCGCTTGTAGTAATCTGCGAAGGTCAGCTCGATGAAATCACCAGAGCCAGCAAATGTTCTCCACACTCTTTTGGTGGAATCATTCATTAAGTCCTCTACTTCATCCTGGGTGAATACAAGATCATGTTTTGTATCCACGTATGCATATGGAGAGAAGCGCAGCCCTTTCTCCCGATGTACCCATGCGGCCAGTTGCTTCATATCCTTATTCCTAATGGCGTTCATAACCGTAGACGCAGCTTCCTCAACTAATGGCGGCAATCCCTCTAGATCCTGCGGCTGCTCCGTGCTTGATGGCTCCGTCTGCTGTGGTAGTTCCGTCTCCTGTGGTGGTTCCGTCGTAACCAAGGGTTGTGCCGTCTGTGACTGCTCTGGTGTCTGCTTCGGCTCCGTACCCGCTTCTGGAGTTCCGCTACATGCAGTAAGCCATAACATAGCTGCTATCAGCGCCAGCCCACCGAGATTTTTTGCAAAGTACATAAGATTCCTCCTCACCTTTTGATCATTTCTTACTTAGACTGATTTGAACAAATGAAGGTTGCAAGCTTATACTAAAACTATCAATCAACTCTTGAATGACGGAGGGGTTACTATCAATTTATCAGAGAAACTAAAGAGCCTTCCCCTGACTCCCGGCGTGTATCTCATGAAGGATGGTCTCGGTCATATTATATATGTTGGTAAGGCGAAACAGTTGAAACGGAGAGTAAAATCTTATTTTCAAAACTCGAAGTCTCATTCCCCAAAGGTAAAACAGCTCGTTCGACATATTAAAGATTTGGATATTATCCTTACCGATACCGAATTTGAAGCTTTTATGCTGGAGTGCAAATTAATTAAAGAAATAAAGCCCATGTACAATCGAAAAATGAAAAATCCACAGGCTTATACGTATATCGTAATAGGAACGGATGATAAAATGCGTTCGTTAGAGATTACCTATGACCCTGCTGTTCAGGAAGGAAATCAGATTTGGGGTCCCTACACGAGCAGAAGTACTGTGGAACGCGCCGTACAAGGTATCAAGGAAAGCTCAAGAATCCTTTGCAGCAATCCTAGCTTCAAAAATTCCTTATGCCTAAACCATTCGCTTGGCTTATGCATAGGGATGTGTGCAGGCGGAGAAGCCGCAGATCAATATAATACAATCATTGATAGCGTCATAGCCCTACTAAACGGAACGGATGCCAGCCTTCTTGAACAGATGGAACAACAGATGACTGAGGCCGCAGAGCAATATGACTTCGAAACCGCCGCCAAATACAGGGATTACATCGGAGCCATCAGCTTCCTGAATCACAAAGAGAAGGTTATCGAATTCGCTGCAGAGAATCAGAATATCGCGATCCTTGAAGCCATGGATGAACAGACGCTTAAACTCCTATTGCTCAAGGGTAACCGCATCCTGATGCATACTAAACTCGAATATGATCAACCCGATATCACCCACCTGCAAGCCGTTATAACATCAGCGATTATGGACGCTTTCCGCGGTGAACTTAACCAGGCCCCGGCAGCAATCAGCCACCATGAAATTGACGAAGCACAAATTATATACAGCTATTTAAAAAGCAGCTCCTGCAGCTATATCATCGTGCAAGAGGATTGGCTTGCAGCCGAAAGTCCTTCCCGTCTAGACACTGCGGTGGACGAGCTGCTCCGGATCTTTTTAAATGCTGCTCCAACCCATTCGTATAATTTTTAATTCTAGGTATGGGTCGTGACTACGACAAAGACGGGCGCTATCGCTCCTACAGTTCCTTTTATACTAGTTAACGACTGCCTGCCTTTGCAGGCTTCGTTTTTCGGTTTCGGTTCAACAATCTTTTATAGGCCATTCACACTATTCTTTAATTCCTTCAATGGATTTCCCACGTCTATCTCCTCTATTAATAAGCCTGTATTTCAACTGTTACTCTAAACTTACCCAAAGAGAGCAGGTCCTTCACTCCTTAAACAACAAAGAAGGCTCCTTCAACCCCAGTACGGAGCGGAAGAAACCTCTTTTGAAGCTTGCATATCCCTCAACTATATCTACTCAAGCCTTCATTCAAAAGATTAACTGCAAAGGTTAATTGCTCTTCAGTTACAATAAGCGGGGGATGCCAAGTGATACAGTTCCCTCCTGCCAATTTAAAAGAAAGACCCTTCTCCAGGCAATAATACAGAACTCGCTCTGCTAATTCCTCATTCTTCTCTTTAGTCTCTCTGGACTTCACAAGTTCAATAGAGATCAGTAGTCCAGCAATACGGACATCTCCGATGTAATCATGTTTAGCCCATAGAGCCTCAAGTTTTTCTCTTACAAATTCAGACCGACTGATGCATTGTTCCTGCAGCTTCAAGTCATCAATGTAGTGGATAGTGGCACAGATCGCCGCACTTCCTAACGCCGGCTTCTCATGGGTATAGTGACCCAAAGAAATATCCGCCGCACAATCATATTGCGTTCTGGTAAGCACCGCCGCCTGCGGGATCACTCCTCCACCTAACCCTTTTCCGAGGACGAGAATATCCGGTTCGATATCAAAATGCTGATGAACATAGAATCTTCCACTCCGCATCAACGCTGTTGGAATCTCATCAAAAATGAGCAAAATCCCATATTCATCACATATTTTTCTTAATCTTGTGAAATAGGATGTTGGCGGGATATGCGTATCCGTCGCCCGAATAGGCTCAAGTAAGATCGCCCCGATCTCTCCTTCATGTTGAATCATATACTCCAAATAGTCGAGGCAGAAGGTAGCAACTGCTTCATGCGAATAACTTCTCAGCAGGTTGCGGTATCCGTTAAAAGGAATGGCTTTTAGCATCCCTGGCATTTGCGGGCCCACATCCTTTTTAAACACATATTCTCCGCCCACAGCGATCGTATCCAGCCCCGCACCATGAAAGGACTCCCACATGGAGATGACCTTATGTTTTCCCGTCCATTTGCGAGCAATCTTAAGGGCCAGACCTACAGCTGCACTTCCGGAAGGCGTAAATAATACTTTATAGTCCTTTGAGGTCGTTTTGTTGATTAAAGCTTCTGCAGCTTTCACCGCAATATCTGCCGTAAATCTTCTTGGAATGAACGGTAGCTCGTCGAGCTGTTTTTTCACAGCTTCAGTTACGTAAGGATTCTTATAGCCAATCTGATGAATGCTATTTCCATGAAAATCAAGATATTTGCGTCCATTCACATCTGTGATATAACATCCCTCAGCATCTACGATACTGTTCAAGCACGGCGTTGACATGGATTGTCGCATATATGCACGCTCGTCCGCTTCGATCCTATCTATACTCACAGCGCTTAACTGGGTCATCCACTCTGTCCGCAAGGGGCTAAAGTTGATGTCGCCTTCTCTTTTCAGCTCATGATTATCTCGCATAAGGTCTGATTCCTTGAGAAATCAGTACATTGATTCTCACAATCAGCTGAGGCAGCTCACTCATCGATTGAATCGTAAAGTCTGCCCCGTTTTGAATAAAAGAGGTCTGTGTCGCTGAGATCACCGTTTCCTTCTCCACGTCTGAAAGTGCATTAAATTCCTCCTGGCTTAAGCCCATTTCAGAGCTTCCAATGATTACACCTACGGACCAGACGCCTGCATTAACACCCTCTTGAATGTCTGAAATCGTATCGCCTACCTTAACAACCTTCCATGCTGCCGATAGCTTTAAAGCTTCCATATTATGATAAATCATATACGGGTAAGGTCTTCCCAGTGAATGCGTTCCATCTGGCGTGATTACATAATCCGGTTGATAGCCCTTCCCAGCGGCATTCGGAATGACAACTTCCATCATGGACTCTGTATATCCAGTGGTTGAACCAATCTTTAGTCCTTGGCTTCTGAGCACTTGGACGGTCTCAATAACCTGCGGAATCGGATCAGTATATTCGGATAAGGATGCCATCAGGGCCGGTTCGAATTCAGCATACAGGTTCTCTACATCCTGTTCAGTAAAAGCTCTGCCATACTTTTCTTCCCACAAGCCACCTACTCTTGGCATGGATAACATCGCGCGGATATGATCTATTTTCAGCATCCCCATAGGGGCTCTAGCTTCCTGCATCGTAACTTCAATCCCAGCTTCCCGAAAAATATCAAGAAACACATTCACCGGTGCAAAGCAGCCAAAATCAACCGTTGTTCCTGCCCAATCCAGAATTACGCCTTCGATTTGATTCATTGTGTCATTCCTCCCATGTATGCTTCGATAATATTACATAAGTTCTGGATATCTTCTTCGTAAATCTCACCAATATTCCCAATCCGGAAGGTATCATGCTCCGTTAATTTGCCTGGGTAAAGGACGTACCCCTTTTCTTTCACATATTCATAGAAATCTTCAAAGCTGAATGTCTCGTTCGGAAAAAGAAAGGTGGTTATAATAGGAGATTGCTTCTCGTCTGTGATATACGCCTCTATTCCTATTCTCGCAAGTCTTTCTCTCAGTACGCGGTTATTATTCTGGTATCTTGCTGCCCTTGCAGGAATGCCGCCTTCTTCGATCAGTTCTTCAATCGCTTTCGAAAAAGCAGCCACTACATGGGTCGGAGACGTATAGCGCCATTTCCCATCCGCGTCCATCGCCTTCCATTGATCATATAGATCAAGTGATAAACTACGTGCATTTCCTTTACAGGTGAGCAGTTTATTCAGTTTTGCAATGACAAAACCAAACCCCGGAACACCCTGAATACATTTATTAGCGCTGCTGATTAAATAGTCAATTCCAAGCCCAGGAACATCAATCTCTATTCCGCCAAAACTGCTCATCGCATCGATAATTAATGTTTTATCGCAGGCTTTTGCCAGTTGTGAGATCATCTCAAGCGGGTTAAGAATCCCTGTCGTCGTCTCGCAATGCACCATCGCAATGTGCGTAATGGCTGGATCCTCTTTAAGAATCCCTCTAAGCTCTGCCTCTTGGGGGAATTCATTATATAGGGCACTATACACACGATAATGGAGTCCGATATATTGCGCCATTTGCACAATACGTTCTCCGTAGGCACCGTTTGTAATAATCAAAAGCTTATCATCCGCTGAAATCGCCGTAGTCAGCACAGATTCCACTGCAAACGTACCACTACCCTGCATGAGAACTGTCGTATATTCATCGTTCGTTGCCCTTGCCAAATCCAGAAGTCTGGATCTGATTTGTTGTGTAATGTTCTTATAGTCCTGGTCCCAAGTACAACGGTCAAAGAGCATTTGCTCTTTGACCGTGTTAGTAGTTGTCAATGGACCGGGTGTCAGTAATTTATAGTTGTTCATGGCCCTTCACTCCTTCTAATCTTATTTATTTTCTTTAAAGAATTGTTGATGTTGCTCCAGCAATTCCACAGTCAACGGCTTAACAAATTTCATACTGTGTGCAGGTTTATGGATATCACTAACCGTTTCATCTTTATAAAGAGCTACTGGGTAATTTGTAATTAAGTCTTTTCTAGCATCTTTAACAATCGTTTCTGCCATTTTCATAGCCAGTTCTGTCGTTGCATCGTCTTTTTTCACCACGGCTACGGATTCTGTAAGCGAGAAGTTACCTTCCGTTGGATCTACATAGTCAATCGGTGCGCCTTCTTCTTTAGCTAGTACTGCCTGATGACGAAGTCCAAACCCTGCAGCTACTTCTCCTGCTTTTACCTTTTTAATCGGACCGGAACCGGAGCTTTCCAGATGTGGGCCTACATTAGCAACTAAATCATGCAGAACCGTTTTGCCTTCTTCCTCACCGTATTGCGAAATAATCGCCTGAACTAACAACCAGCCTGTCGAAGAATCCATAATGTTCGGAACAGATACCAAGCCTTTAAATTCTGGTTTCGTTAAATCTTTAATGGACGTTGGCATTGCCAGTCCTTTATCTTTAAGAACCGCTGTGTTAACAAAAATAGCACCGGTATTCGCCAAGATCGGCGTATAGTACGCTGGATAGGAATCTAGCGCGTTCGTCGTAAACGATAGGTCTTTGAACATGCTGTGTTTCTCTTGCGCACTTTCTACAAAATAAGAGCTCATCGTGATCAGGTTAGCCTCAATTTTGTCTCCCTCAGCCATCAGCTTTCCACCCAGCTCAGAAGTACCCAAGGATTGAAAGAGATATTGCCCTTCGTACCCCGCACCTTTTAGCGCAGTCTCCATAGAAGCCACAGCTTCTTCATCCGCATTGGTCAAAATCACTACTTTACTCGCATCACCCGATGCTTTATTTCCACAACCTGCTAATGTAAACACCAAACTCAAAGCCACGATAGACAACATAATCCCCTTGATTCCCTTAATTCTCTTAGACATAATTTCTCCCTCACTTTAACTGGTTTTTTTATATTTAAAATCGTTAACTAACGAGAGTTTGATTGCCTTTTCTGAAAATAGTCACCTAGGAGCTTGATAATAAGGTTGGTGCAAAAGATCAGGATGGATAGGACAAACACCTCATTAAATTTGGCGAAATGCTGCAACTCCTTTATTTTGCTAGCCACTACCGAGGTTTGGGCAGTCACTAGAAAGATAATTCCACTAATGGTCACCATCGCATTGATAAAATAGTAGCTGACCATCTCTATCACCGTGGATGCAGAGTTCGGCAGAATGACCCGGCGAATCGTCTGCAGCCAGCTGTCACCTAATAATTCAGCAGTGGTTTCCCACGATGGATTCATTTTCGCCAGAGAGTTCTTTGCCATCAAATAAGGAGTTGTAAAGTAATGAACAAGGGTGCAGAGCACAAGAATTGTAAAGGTTCCTTTGAGACTGCTGTTATTGAACAGAAGTAAATACGACAGACCAAGGACCATACCCGGTACCGTGTTCGTCACCATCGACAGGATGTCGAAGGTCGCTTTTCCTTTTATAGGCGTTCGTACATTAATGATAGCCGCAGCATACGCTACGATCGTACCTACGATTGCCGTCAATCCTGCTACCAGCAAGGAGTTTTTATATACATTGATTAAATCGCTTGATTGAAAAACATCCACAAAATGCTTGAACGTAAACGTTAGATCATAAGGATAGCCATTCACCAGCGGAGCAACGAACATGACAGCAAACACCGCCAGCAGTCCGATTAGAATCACGGATGAAATCAGTCCAAGAACCGAATCTCTGCCTTTATTCCGGATCATCTCGATTTCAGTCACCTTGTCATAATGGAAATTGAACTTTTCAAGATAAGTTAACAGCACCACCCCAAACGCCGCCGGTATTAACATCAGTACAGCAATCACAGCACCATTGTTGAAATCCGGTATTGCCCCAAGCATGACTTGATATAGCTGTGTAGCAACTACGTTATAAGTCCCGCCCACCGATGCAGGGATCCCGAAATCTGTGAAGCTCAGGATAAAAGAAAGAACAAACGCCCCTCCCAAGGTGCCCCACAAAGGCCTAACAATGGTGTTCATGAAGCTGCGCACCGTCCCGTCACCCATAAGCTTGGATACGACGATGAACTTTTTATCAATGTACTTGAACGAATTATGAATCAGCAGGAAAGCCGAAGGTAAGGTATAAATTACGTAGCCTATCAACAGACCATTAAATCCATAAATCTCAAATAAATTCCGCCCCAAGATTTTAGTAATCAGTCCCTGGTTGCCAAAAGAGTACATTATCGCAAACCCATATGTAATCGTAGGCAGCAGCATGGGGATCAGGATTCCAGTTCTAATGATGCTTTTTAAAGGGCGATAGATTCTTGTACAGTGGATAGTATAGGCAAGGATAAAAGCTAGAACAGTAGTGATGAGTGCCGTCGCACCGGAGACCTTCATACTGTTTCCGATGGACTCTCGAATCTCTTGATCTGCCAGAATGGTGAGATAATTGGATACCGAATAACCTTGGTCCGTTTCAAACGAGCGGATGAATAAAACTGCCAGTGGCAAGATCAGAAAAACGATAAATAACAGTACGATTGGGATAAAAATGATCCGCATTTCCGGTTTAGCTTTAGGCATAATGTTCACCGAACAGGTTATAGATATTTTCCCGTTTCACTTGCAGCTGCCCCAGAATAAATTCTTTTACAAAATCATTGCTAGGTTGTTGAATGATCTCTTGAGGCGTTCCGAACTGGGCAATATGACCTTGATTAATGATGAGAATTTTATCCGACAGGGTTAACGCCTCTTCAGGGTCATGGGTGACGATAATCGTCGTAAGCTTATATTCTCTGGCGATGGATTTAATCCGGGCTTTAATAGATTCCTTGATAATTCCATCCAGTGCGCTTAGAGGTTCATCGAGCAGTAATAATTTGGGCTTCATTACGAGCGTTCTTGCCAAAGCCACCCTTTGCTTCTGCCCACCCGATAGAGCGCCGATCTTCTTTGTTAAATGCGGCTTTAATTCCAGAAACTCGATATACTCCTGAACCTCATGCTCCGACGTTAATCCCTTTTTATTTTTCAGACCATAAACGATATTCTCGTAAGCATTTAAGTTAGGGAACAACGCATAATCCTGGAACACTATATTAAATCCGCGTTTCTTCATGGGTACATTACTTAAATCTTGATCATTAAAAATGATTTGCCCCTGCTCCATCTTAGCCAATCCCAAGATGATGTTTAGCAAGGTGGTTTTTCCACTCCCGCTGGGGCCGAGTAAGGAGACAATTTCCCCTGCTTGGATGTCTAGACTAATATCCTCTAGAACAACCTTGTTATCGTAATGCTTGCTTATGTTTTGTAATTTAAGCAAAGGTTCCACCTCCTCAAGTACAACCTCAGTATAAAAAGGTTTTGTTTTTGAGGATAAACAGTTACGTAAAATATATGTAAACTTTAAATAATTTGTGACTATATTATAAGTATATCTTGACTAAGTTTCAAAGGAGTTGTTGCTACCCTATCCTAATCCATTTATACTTCAACTATCGAAAGCGATATAAACTTTGAATGGGTGATTACATGTTTCCACTGGAAAGGCAAAAGAAAATCATAGAAATCTTAATGTTAAAAAAGGTTCAGAAGCTGCCGGAGCTAGCAGAAGAGCTTAATATTTCTATCGATACCCTTCGCAGAGATATCAACCTGCTGGACAAGCAAGGGAAGATCAAGAAGATTTATGGTGGAATTAAACTGGTGGAATCGGAGTTTGCCGAATCTCCAATGGATGCGCGGATGGTCGGTCACTTAGAGGAAAAGAAAATGATCGCGCAAAAGTGCAGCGAATATATCAACGATGGGGATTGCATCTATCTGGACAGCGGCTCTACCACCTATCAGATCGCCAAATATATCAAGAATAAAAAGAATCTCACGGTCATTACGAACTCCATTCCTGTGGTTAACGAGCTGATGAACAGTGCGGTTGAGCTTATTATCATCGGCGGAAAGGTCCGGCTAAATGAGCAGTCTGTCATTGCATATGATTATCTATTTAATTTCAGTGAGTTAAATATCCTTAAAGCTTTTATTTGCGCAAGCGGCATTACCCTTGAAAAAGGCATCTCCGACTATAACCTGGAGGAAGCCCAAACTCGTAAAAAAATTATCGATCTCTCCAAAGAGGTTTATGTTGCCGCAGACCATACTAAATTCGGGAAAGATGTGACCATCGGCATCGCCTCGCTCGATAAAATCGGGTACATTATTACCGACCGTAATATAGATCGAAGCTTCCTACAGAAGTTTAAAACCAAACGTACGAGCTTGATTGTTGCGGAATAAAGACTTTATCATCCATCTAAAAAACAAAAAGCCTCTCCTTGGATTTGAAATGGTGGTAACTCCATTTTACCTAGGGGATTTTTGTGTTTTTTAGATTCATAGACACTTACCTGATGCCATGATCGATAATTAGGGAATATCTCCCTAAAATCAAAAAAATTCTGCGCTTCAGACTACTAATTAGGGAAAATCTCCCTATAATTCAGGTGATTCGTTGGTAAATGTAGATATTCGCCTAATTATCAGGGAGGAATTCCCTAATTCCATTGATTTTATGCAAATATCAGCTTTTTTCAGGGAGTTTTTCCCTAATTACTCTCCCAAACATCATTGTTCTGAACATCCCCGAGCTTAACATCATAGACATCATTTCAGGAATCTCTTAAACTAAAAAATCAGAAGTACTATTACATTATGGAGTGTGAATATGCCCTTGAATCAGATGTCCGAATTACACCAGAGAAACAAATTAATTATTTACTTGTTTTGGGGCTGTTTGTTGTTCGGTTCAATTTCGCTTTACAGATTTCCACAAACAATCATGGCGATTATGTCAGCAGCGGTACCCCTTGGCTTATTGTGTACGATACTAATTTGGAAACGTGTGGCTACACCCTATATTATGTACATAACAGCTATTGGCTTTAATATCATTACATACTTCTATATCGATGCAGGAACTAGCATTATAAGCACATTTATTCTATATTGGGGACTAGGCATCGTATCCCTCTATCACAACTATCGTCCGCTACTCCTTAATGGAGTAATTTCTTGGATCTTACTCAACTATTTCCTGATGACGAAACCAATTTACGCTTCAGTAGATGTATTAAGAATTAATACACTTCTCATCGTCATGATATTGGTTCTGATCTATCAGAGTCAGATTGGTACGAAAATGTTCAAAAATATGTCTAAGAGCAGCAACGAAGCTGAACATGCTAGAGCAGAAATGGAGACCATTCTAAAAGGTGTTACTGAATCCGTAGGAGTTCTGAGTCAATCTAGTAACCTAATGAATAACAACGTATTGACTACAGATCGAATTTCCAAAGAAGTCGTGACTGCCTTTCAAGAGATTGCCAGCGGAGTGGAATCACAAGCACAGAGTGTCAGCGATATCTCAAATGCCATGCAGCAATTAAACGAATCGGCTACGCAGGCAAATACGGCATCCATCTCAATGAGCACAAGAAGCCGTAATACCGATCAAATCACGCAAGAGGGGCAAGCGCAAATCGTTCGCTTAACTGGAAATATGTCAGAGGTCATGGATATCGTAAAGAGTACTGCTGACTTGCTGACACAAATGAATGAAGAGAATCAGAAGATTGAATCGATTGTTTCCAGTATCGTGGGGATCGCTGAGCAGACGAATCTTTTGTCGCTAAATGCTTCTATTGAAGCCGCACACGCAGGAGAACATGGCAAAGGATTCGCAGTGGTGTCCAATGAAATCCGTAAATTAGCACAGAGCTCCCACAATGCCTCCGCAGACATTACTCAAATTCTTAGAAGCATTCAAAGTCATATTGCTCAGGTTGGCGATATGGTATCTAACGGGTTGCTAGTTGTAGAATCCGGAAGAAATTCCGCAGATGATATTGCTCGATTGTTCGAGGGTATTCGGAATAATACACAACAGGTGCTTGAACAAGCAGAAGATTTGAAGAATAGGAATGATCACATCAAACACGCTTCCTCCCTTGTACTAGGTGAAGTCCATTCCGTGACTGCGATTACCGAAGAGAATACAGCAGCAATTGAGCAGGTTCTTGCGAGCGCTGAGGTTCAGCAACAACATGTTTCTGAAACAGTAGTCAGCATCCGCAATCTAAATGAATTAGCTACTAAGCTAAATAATTTAACGAGACCCTCATAGGTCATGCTGTGTTAATACCATTCATTCAAACAAGCATAAACGCCTTTGCATCCCTATAAGAACAGTTAGCAGTTATGCGAGAACTATAAAGATAAGGATAGCGTGAAACTTATACTTTCTTATATTGAAAAAAGCCATCTACTCCAGGAATAGATGGCTTTCTTTGTTTATTTAATTAAGGCTTCCCGCCTCAACACGCGGTGGACGCATGGTCAGGCTGACCCTGCCCTTCTTCAGGTCAACACCCATCACCCAGACGGTGACATTGTCTCCTACGGAGACAACGTCCATCGGGTGCTTCACAAAGCTGCCGCTGAGCTGGGAAATATGCACCAGCCCATCGTTCTTGATGCCGATATCGACGAATGCGCCGAAATCGATCACGTTGCGGACGGTTCCCTGCATTTCCATGCCGGGAACCAGATCCTCGATCTTCAGCACGTCGGTGCGGAAGATCGGTAACGGCAGCTCCTCGCGCGGATCGCGGCCCGGACGCTGCAAGCTCTCCAGGATGTCTCGAAGCGTTGGCACGCCGACATCCAGCTTCACAGCCAGCTCCTCGGCATTTTGTGCCTCCAGCTGCGATGCCACTTCTTTGCTGCCAAGCTTGTTAACATCTAGGCTTAGCTCACGGAACAACCGATCCACCACCGGATAAGACTCGGGGTGAATAGGTGTGCGATCCAAGGTGTTGTCTCCACCAGGAATCCGCAGGAAGCCGATACATTGCTCATAGGACTTGGCACCTAGACGAGGTACCTTTTGCAATTGCTTCCGTGTCGTGAACTTACCGTTCTCTTCACGGTACTTAACGATATTTTTAGCAATCGTTCCATTAACGCCTGCTACGTAAGAGAGCAAGGCTGGAGATGCCGTATTAACATCTACGCCCACATGGTTAACCGCCGATTCTACGACAGCCTTTAAACTCTCTTCCAGATGCTTCTGGGAGACGTCATGCTGATACTGTCCCACACCGATAGCTTTCGGATCGATCTTCACCAGCTCTGCCAGCGGGTCCTGCACACGACGGGCGATTGAAGCCGCACTGCGCTCTGCCACATCCAGATCCGGAAACTCTTCCTGCGCCAGCTTGGAAGCCGAATAGACACTCGCTCCCGCTTCATTTACGATCAGGTAGGCCAGCTCTGGATCGCCAATATCGGCGATCACTTCTGCCGTAAATTGTTCTGTTTCACGAGAGCCTGTCCCATTCCCGATCACGATAAGCTGAATGCCATATTTAGCGATTAGTTCTTTAAACTTAGCTGCAGCTTCAATTTTCTTGTTGTTCGGCGGCGTAGGATAGGTCACGGCTACTTCAAGCAGCTTACCCGTATCGTCTACGACGGCCAGCTTACAGCCGGTACGGTATGCAGGGTCAACACCCAGCACACAACGTCCCTTAACGGGCGGCTGCAGCAGCAAGCTGCGTAGATTCCCAGAGAAGATCGAAATCGCTTGGTTCTCACCCCGTTCGGTCATCTCTCCACGAACTTCACGCTCTACGGAAGGAGCTATCAGACGTTTGTAAGCATCCTCGGTCACTGCTTCCAGAAGCTCCTTCACCGGGGATGGCCCTTTAATGATTTTCCGCGCAATGTAAGCATGAATTTTGTCAGTGACAACCTCAATGCCTACCTTCAGAATATTCTCCCGTTCACCGCGGTTAATAGCGAGTATACGGTGAGGTGGCATTTTGTGTACAGGTTCACGGTAGCTATAGTAGTTCTCGTATACGGATTCCTGCTCTGCATCCTTAGCTTCAGACACAAGGATGCCCTGACTTGCCGTATATTGCCGTACCCAAGAGCGGACCGCAGGATCGTCAGCAATATTCTCGGCGATGATATCTAGCGCGCCTTGAAGTGCTTGATCTGGGGTCTCTACTCCTTTTTCAACATCTATATATTTCGCAGCCTCGGTTTGTGGGTCCCCTTGTCTCTGCTGCTCCATAATCCAGTTGGCAAGCGGCTCTAAGCCTTTTTCCTTCGCAACACTAGCACGAGTCTTACGCTTCTGCCGGAAAGGACGATACAAGTCCTCCACTTCCTGAAGCTTGACTGCGTTAGTGATTTGTTCATGAAGCTCCTTGGTCAGCTTGCCCTGCTCTTCAATATTGCGGATCACGTCTTTCTTACGTTCGCCCAAATTGCGAAGATAAGCCAGCCGTTCTTCAATATCACGCAGCGCATTTTCGTCCAGCTCACCCGTCATTTCCTTCCGATATCTGGCGATGAACGGAATCGTATTCCCCTCATCCAGCAGTCCAACCGTTGTACGCACCTGCTTCAGGCTAATGTTTAATTCCTTGGCAATCGCTACAGTAATCAGTTCCTGCTCCCGCTGTGCGGCCGCCTCATCCGTAATGACTCCCGTATTGCTGTTATCTACCGTCATTAGTATCCCTCTTCCCGTACACAATCTGCTTATACAATTCTTGTTCTCATACTTAAAATAGTATCACAGATCGGCTCTGTACCAAAGTCCAGCCTAGCGAGGGGGCAGATTGGGTGGTTTAAGCGCGTTGTCCCATTCCTCTTTTGCCGGAACTAAGTGACAACATAAAGCATAATGCTAGAACAAACGCCGCTGCCACATATGGGAAGTTAATGCTTAGATCAAAAAGATATCCTGCAACGATAGGCCCTGCGATATTACCAAGACTCGTATAAGCAGAGTTCATCCCTGCTACGAAGCCTTGCTGCGATTCCCCCGCCATTTTGGATAGCTGAGTGCCTACCGCTGGTCGAAGAATATCCATAGCCAAGAATACAATAAAGGTAATCACACAAATCGCCAAAAATCCACTTACAAACAGCGTCAGTAGAATGAACATTGCAGCAGTTATAAGACAAGTGGAGATTACCTTATTCTCTCCGAATTTATTCAGAATCCAGCCAAACGCAGATACCTGCACTACAGCACCGGCGATCGAGCCAAAGGTAATCACAAATGCAATATCTTTAGGGGTAAAGCCAAATTTATGGTCCACGAACAATCCGAACACCGTTTCATAATTAGCCAATCCAAAAGCCATGACAAATACAATAATTAATCCGAAAAAGTACGGTTCACGATAAGAGCGCATCAATTGCGTGAAGAAGCTCTCTTGATTATTTTTCGATACCTTCGCTTCCATCCGTTTCTCTGCAGACAGAGACTCAGGCAAGATCAAAACTGTAATTAGAGCTGCAACCCCAGCCGCACCCGCTGCACAGAAAAAAGGCACCCGCATTCCAAGCTCAGCAAGATAGCCGCCAATTCCTGGACCGATAATAAATCCGGTAGTAATGGCTGCATTAATTAGCCCCATGCCTTTAGCTCTTTCTTCAAAAGAAGTCGTGTCCGCTACATAGGCCATAACTGCCGGCATAATTAATGCAGCACCTACACCACCAAGCAATCTGGAAACGAACAAAAGCCAGGATACATTTGCCAGACCAAAGAGCAGCTCTGAAAAAGCAAACACGATCAGACCCGCAACAATCACTTTTTTTCTGCCAATTCTGTCGGATAACCTGCCCGCGAATGGTGATACTAATAATTGGGCAAGTGAGAATGAAGCCACTAACAACCCCACGGTACTTCCGGTGATCCCAAGTTCATTCATGTAAGTAGGCATTATTGGAACTACAAGCCCGATTCCTGTAAAAGCAAGAAAAATATTAAGCATAACAAGAAGCATTGCGCCTCTGTTTCTAAGTAGTAACGACATTGTGTTAACCTCCGTGGTTTCTAAAGCCAATTCTTCGAGTAGTAGTTTTACTGTAGAGACCGACCATCCGGTCTAAATTATAGCCAAAAAAATAGTCCTTCCATTTCCGGTGCCCTCGAGAAGCTTCAGCCTTCATAATTCCTGAATGTAAAGCTTCTTTCATGCCCCCATATATCTTACCCCGTATATATCCCTTGTAATAACAATCGTACTGATTCCCGGTAATATTTTTTGATATCTTCCGGAGTCTTTTCAGGAATAGAACATTCAGCAGCTCGCCCGATCCCTTCGAGCATACCATTTACAATAATCACATAATCCTCTAAGTCACCCTTAATAAAATCCCCCGTGTCCATGCCTTCCTTCAGAAGATCGCGACACGCATGCGAGGCAGCCTCATATAAAAGAGCAAGCCGCTTAGTGATATCCTCCGGATGAGCTCTGCCTCTTGAGAATTCCTCAAGTGCCCGAATCAACGGATTCTGGAAATCATTTGCATAGTGCTCGGCTAACGCATATAAACGCTCCTGAACACCTACAATTTCCTTCTTCTTATCTTCCCACGCCTGTAGCCACTGCACCGTATCCTCTTCTACTACATATAGGAAAAGTTCATCCTTGCTCGGAAAATGATGATATAAGCTGCCCTTGCTGACATTCGAGGCTGCGCAAACTTCATTCATGGTTACAGCTGCATACCCCTTCTGAACAAACAGCTGTGTGGCTTTAAGTACAATTCGTTTTTTTGTTTCTTCTCCATCTGAACGTCCTTTGATTCTAAGCACCTCCTAAACCGACCGTACGGTCTAATGTTATCAGAACACTTCAAAAAAGTGAACCCCTAATCCTTCTTTACCATCAGTACGCAAAAATGCACATCAAAAGACGCCCGGATTCGTACCCGAGCGCCTATCTCATGGATTATCTATAACCCTAGGTGATTAAAAATCAATCAGTCCAAGGCTGATTTGCAGCGAATCATCCACCTTCTTCATCGTTTCATCATCAAGGTGGGTGATCTTGTCAGTTAAGCGTTGTTTGTCAATCGTCCTAACCTGCTCCAGCAGTATAACAGAATCCCTGTCAAAGCCATGAGCCGCTGCGTCAATTTCCACATGCGTAGGTAATTTAGCCTTCTGGATTTGGGCTGTGATTGCAGCCACAATTACCGTCGGGCTAAAGCGATTGCCAATATCATTCTGGATAACCAGTACTGGCCTTACTCCGCCTTGCTCAGAACCTACAACCGGCGAAAGATCAGCAAAAAAAACATCGCCACGTTTAACGATCAATGTCTACACCCCGCTTACTAAGCGGCCAAGAGTGCTGTCTGCATCTTCCTCCGCGAGGAACGCCTCGCATGCCATGGTCAAGTTGATCTTAGCCATTTCCATGTAGCCGCGCTGCATGGACTCCCGGATAGAACGTTTCCTCCGTTCGCTCAAATACAGCTTCATGGCCTGCCTAATCAATTCACTCCGGTTGGAATTCTCCAATTGAACAATTCCGTCCACTTCCTGTAAGAGATGATCGGGCAAGCTGATCATGATTCTTTTGGTGTTCTGCAAATTGGCCACCTTCTCTTCCACCCCCACAAACCTTCTGCCCTTGTGTTCCAGTGTTGCAATATACAAGGAATTTTATACAAGGAATATATGCCGCCAGTATATCAAGTATGCTGCATCCCATTATAAACTAGAAATGGCGGTTCGTATAGGCTTTTAGTCATATCTCCTAATACGATACAATTCCTTCTATTTTCTCCCTTGAATAACATCACTGTCAAGAACTTTAAGATTGTAGCAGAGCATTTACTAACTTAGGAAGTGTGCCTTCACGGATATAAACGCGGGGCACCCGATGAGCCAGCATGCAAATTACCTCGTAGTGAATTGTTCCAAGATGGAGAGCCAACTCGTCTGCCGTGACCATCACGTCAGCTTGACGCCCGATGAGTACAACTTCTTCGCCTGCTTTAATTTGTTCCGCTTCTTCAGCGAAAGATTTGAGTGATACCATACACTGATCCATGCAGATTGTTCCGACGACAGGAACGCGGCGTCCACGTATTAACACCTCCGCTTTGCCAGTTAGCATGCGGGAATATCCATCTGCGTACCCCACAGGTAGCGTTGCGATAATCTCCTCGCTGTCTGTGAAGTACCGAGTGCCGTAGCTGACGCCCCAATGAGGAGGCAGGCTCTTCACATATACAACCTGCGTCTTCAGCGTCATTACCGGATGTAGATCTACCCGTTGACGGTTTACCTCAGTTGAGGGATAAAATCCGTACAGGCTGATGCCTACCCGCACCATGTTGCTGGATAAATAAGGTGAATCAATGGCCGTAGCGCTATTGCCCGTATGTATGATCGGGATCTGAATGTTCTGCTCCCGCAGCGTTTCCGCCACGCTCATGAACCGTCGATGCTGTTCCAGTGTATAGCTTTTGTCTAGTTCGTCTGCCTTGGCAAAATGGGTAAACATACCCTCCAGCTCCGCCTGCGCAACAGACTGCACTTCAGAGATAAATGCAGGTGCGTCAGCTGGTAAAAGCCCCAGTCTCCCCATCCCGCTATCAATCTTGATATGCACCTTCAGCCGATGATCCGGATCTATAGGAAGCTGTCTGATAGCCTCTAATACTTCCGGAGTGAACAGTGTTACAGTTACATGGTTCTCCCAGGCAACGGCTATCCCTTCTGGAGAAGTGTAGCCAAGCACCAGTATAGGAATCAGTATTCCCGCCTGACGCAGCTCCAATGCTTCATCCAAAAAAGCCACACTAACATAATCTGCTCCGAGTCTTTCCAGTTCCCGTGTTACTTCCACTGCTCCATGGCCGTACGCATTTCCTTTGACGCATCCCATAAACTTTGTCTCTGCCGGCAAGTAGCGGCGAAAGGCTTCGTAATTGGCACGCAATTCATCCAGATTAATTTCGGCTACTGTCGGTCGATAGCTTGCTTGCACTTCAAAGTCACCTTCTTACGTTGTAGTAAAACGTCATAGCTGCATAACATCAATCATTGTCTTAGTACTCATGGTAATGCTATGGAAGGTGGCTGTCAATGTGACCTCAGTTATCTTTTGCCTTCAGATCAAAGAGGCTGGAGTGCTGGCAAATATAGAAAGGCGGATACTACGTTGTAGAGGAAAGAATCCCACAAAACGCAGTATCCGCCTACTTTATATTATTTACCCGATTGTGCCTCCATAGAAGCGGCAATTTGCATCATTTCGTTAACAGGAAGATTAGCACTTGTAATTCTGTACTCTATACCCTCAGACATCCATGTCAACGTCTGCTGCTCATCACCACTAAGAAGTCCTGCGGTAAAACCAAGATCTATCAGTGTTCCAGGAGCCAACGCTACTGCACGGTCCAATGGACGGGCTTCCATGATGGTGTATTGATAAACCCCATCATACCGGATGAGAACGGCATGATCTTTGTTCCCCTCCATTTTATGGGAGTCCTTCAACTCAACGCCTGCCGGAACATATCCCGGTTCGATGATCCCAAAGTCACCAAGCTCAGCAGCGACTGGTTGCCCCTCTTGCTCCTGACCTTCCGGAACTACTACTGGATTTCCATTTTCGTCAACCTCAGCTACTGTGCTTTCTGAAGCAGCACCTGTGGTCATATTCTTTTGCATATCAAAGGAATCCTTTGTGAAATCTGTATCGAATTTAAAGGTGTCAAACTTCACATCCACAACTACCTTAGCTTCAGAATCAGAGACTTGAACCTGTTTAGGCTCATAAGTCTTTTTATCCAACCAAATCTTCTGCCGCACAAGAGCATTGCTTTGATAATTCGCAGCTACCTCAAACACATAGTTATCTCCATCTTCCACAAATTGACGATTGTTATCAGAGACGATGCCCCGAACTAGTGTCTGATACAAATAAACCTGACCTTGATTGTCCGGCCAATCACTCTGGAAGCGGAAGCTCTTATTCATACTTGGTGTAAGTACGAACACTCCCTCATCATTACGAAGCACGATCTGCGTAATATCCTTCTGTACATTCGCCAAGCTGATCCGGTAATAAGAAGGGTTCTTGTACCATACCTCTACCTTATACTCCTGCGGCTGCTCGCCGGTGAATAGGGTCATAATGCCTGAAGCTTGGTACGTTCCCTGCTTACTCTCCAACTTGTCGGCCACATTGTTCAAATCCTTGACCACGGAAGCGGCATCCTTCTTCCCGCACCCCGTCATCACCAGGGCCACGCTCATAATGATCGCGAGTACCCATATTGTCCGGCGCATGACATCATCCCCTTAACCTGTTTTGAATGCATTGATTAGTACATGTCTATGAGGGACTTGGCCGCAATATGCAGACGGGCATGACAAGCTGGGAGTTAGATTTATTTTTTAGGAACATACAAACAAAAAAAGCCCACGCAAAGCGCTGGCTTTATGTTTTATACAGAAATGCAATAACATTATGTAAGTCTTATCTATTGAATAGAGCGAAAATTATAGGATCAATTTCTTGTTTCAACTCTCGTTATCGTTATGTACGGCTTTATTGTACTCATTAATTAATTCATCCAACCTCATGGACTGTCTGATCACATTGGGATGTAACAATCCTCCGTGTTGCCTTTCCATTAAATAAAGTTTGGCTCTAGCACCCTCTATTCTTTTTTGGATAATTTCTGGCTTATTCATTAACACAACCTCCTCAAAGTAATATATTAGAGGCATATGTCAAATTCCAAATTTTACAATAGAGTGCAGTACTATAAAGATTTAGGATCAAGAAATATTAGATACAAAGCCATTTTTCTTTTCGTTGATTCGCTGCACCTTACTAATTAGGTTTTGATATTCTTTTTGCGTTTCGATGGATGCTATGTGTCTTAGCTGTTCGAACATCCCAACACATTTTATAATACATGATTCGCTATTTATCTTTACTGAACATTCCAAACTTATCATTATATACTTTATACTAATCTCATATTCATTTCTTTTTATGTAGTAAGAAGCGATCTCAGCCATCAAGTTGGTATATCTATCTTCGAGGATTTGTTGATTATAGGATCTATTTTCTAGGCGATGATCTCTACATTCTGATTTTTTTTGTTTAAACCGCAGAAGAATATCATCCACATTAAATTGATAGTAATTAGCTGCTTGAAGGATTTTGAACAGACCTGAAAGAATTTCTTCCTCTCTTTGTTCAATGTATGCCACATATTCCGGCAGCACCGTTACATCCCCTTTTAAAATTCGCAGCAAGTAAATATTAGCCCGCGCCCACTCCATGCATTGATTGATATGCTGCAAAGCTTCTTCCGTGTCTTCACGAATCCAGCTCATATCCATATATAAGTTAACATAATGTAATGCTCTATCATAATTGCCAAGCTCTCTATAAACTACTGAACGTAACATGTAAGAGTATTGAATATACGAGAATAGTGGTATTTCGGGTTCCTTTTGAAGCTTGCTTTTTCTGGCACGTTCGTATTTGGAATGATATTGAATCGTTGCTTTATTCCCCATTTCCTTAGCTATTGCCTTTACCTTGTCCCAATGTCGCAAAGCGCTATATGTATTCGCCAAATCTTTCAGCGCATCGAGCTGGTCCACCTCATCAAGCCGGTTAACAAATCCTTCAAATTGCACCGCTGCTCGCAAATTAGCATCCTGATCCTCACCCAAAGCGATTGTGAACAGTCTGTATTGGCAAAGAGCCAAACGCTCTGAATGCTGATACTTCTCACTCTCAGCCACACTCTGATATAACATCGCTGCTGCTTCATATTTCCCTTGCGCAAAAAAATCTTCCGCAGTATCAAATAACGAAGGCGTATAAGATAAGCTGTCCATCATGATCCCAACTACCCGTGCAATACAATCCAGCTTATCCAGCTCTGCACAGCGATATAGAAATGGCCGAAGGCGTCTCCAATTCGGATTGGAATGTACAAAACACTCATCCACATATAAATCATAGTAGCTGCCTTCTTCTAATCCCATACCTTCTGTAATTCGATCTAATTGTTGCATGGCTATTGGACGATTCCCATTAATGATATTACTGATCGTGCCTGAATTTACCTTAGACACCTCTGAGAACTGATTGATCGTAGTCCCATGCTTCTTGAGATAGTCCGCCAGTTCTGCACGAATGGTCATCCGCTTCATGATCAAAGCCACCTTTCGCCCAACATAATACAGATATAAATTAATAGTATTTTAATAAATATATGTCTAATTATTCCAGTGGTCAAATACTTTTTTCCTATCGCTCTTCAATATACAATTATTCGGTGAGTAATGTATAGACTATAGATTAGTAAAAAGCAAAAACCATCAGAATGCAAGGTGTAATAGACCTTTTCCGATGGTTTTTCCTATGATAATTCTATCTATTGTTATTCAATACATGCATATAAATTCAACTATGAGCTGGGTTTAATCATCAAATCTAGCTTTTTAATGTAAGGGTCTAGCGCTTCCATTAACTTCTCTTGGTTTTGTATCTCCTCATTTGAAAGCCGTTCCATATGAACACTACCATCTGAATCAAATACCTTGGTATCATAGCTTTGTAACTCAATTATTAATCGTTTAGTTTCCTCAAACTCCTTATTTGTAAGCCTCTGTTCAGCTTTTTCAAGCAAGCTATTCCAGAAAGTATCACGATCAACGGATTTCACTGATTTCTTTGATGTTTTGGCTTCATTCATTTGTTCAAAATAAGGTTCAAGCTCCATCTGTAATTTCTTGTAAGCCTTCTTCTCCTGCGCACTTAATTGTTCTAGGTGAAAGACGCCTTCAGCATCAGCCATTTGCAGATTATAAGCTCCCAATTCTTTCAGTAAGGACATCAGCTTTGTGAATTCCTCTTCGTTAAAGGTTTGCTTCGCGTTCTGCAGCTTCGCTTCAAGCCTATCGTATTGTTGCTGGGTTACTCCAATCGTAGCAGCGGTTATCTGTGAGCCATATAGGGTGTCCGCCAAATAATTATATCCGGCATAAGCTCCAGTAGGAATTAATAATGCTGCCGCCAAAATACTTGCTACAAGCCATTTTTTCATTCGTCTTCCCCCTTGTTTGGGTGCAGTCCTATTTAGTATTTGCTCCTTCAGTTCCGGTGGGGCTGTACAATTTCTAGCCTCTTCCTGCAGAGCTGTCCGTAGCTCTTCATTGAAATTCATCCAGGTCCACCACCTTTCCCTTAAAAAGAATATGGTTCGCTGGCTTCTGGCGAAGCTTGTGCAGTGCAGCATGAATACGAGATTTCACGGTTCCGAGAGGAATACCTAGTATCAAGGCACTTTCTTCTTGGGAAAATTCGTTTAAATAATGCAGAATGATCACCTGTTTCAGCTTAAATGGAAGACACTCTACACTTGCTAGCAGGGCTTGGTTGGATAATCTGTCCACAACATCATTCGTAAATTCGTGTTCCATGATCAAATCAGCATGCTCTGCCTTTTTCAGGATTCGAAGATGCGTCCATCTCTTCCTCCGATAGGCATAAATTTGTCTCATGACCAATCCCATAAGCCAGGGTCTAAAGGGGCGTTCCATGTCGAAGCGTTCAAGAGACCGGTGCATCTGCAAATAAATTTCTTGAACAATATCATCCACATCAGATGATTCACGAACGAGGAAATGAACGGTCTGATATACATCCCGGATCGTTGCATCATATAACTCACTGAACGCTTCACGACTGCCGGCTTGCGCAAGCGTAATGAGCTTAGAATTTTCATTTGGATGTTTCATCCCTTTCAACCCCCTCCTTCGGTCTTACAATATATATTGGTAAAAAAAAGAGATATCGTTCGATTTATTTTGAGCGTCAACTCGACTCCTCAACTTGACAAGCTTATTATAGCTTCTATATATTTTAGAAACTAAAGTAAATTGGAGCGTGGCTATGAGCACAGAGCAAGATAAACAATACGCTATCCATAAGGTTATGGAATCTATGGCAAATGTGCAGCAGAAATCCCAGTTCTTCATTGATATGATCACCAAGCAGGAGACACTGACTCACAATCAGATCCTACTGCTGTTCCAGCTCAGACTTATTGGAAGCTTGAACATTACTGACATCTCCGAACGATTTATTATTACACCGGGAGCCGCTTCCTCGATGTGTGATAAGCTGGAAGATGCCGGTCTTATCGAACGTGTGCGGACGAAGGAAGATCGCAGAGTCGTCAACATAGTCCTTACAGAACAAGGACATCAGCGGATTCTCCATATCTTCGAAGCCTTTCCTACCTCGGAGTTGGATAAAATCTCAGGAACCTTAGAACAAATCAATGAGTTAATGGATAAAATGATGAACTAATGTTTATATAACTGCCTGTCAGGAAACTGACGGCAGTTTTTTTATGCTTATAACTCCGAAATGTTATATTGACTATATATTATAATGGATATATATTTTAATCATTAAAATATAATTTGAAAGGCGGCTCCCTATAAAATGCCCCATGCTAGTGATACTTTTGAACGTAATGAAATGATCGGTCCACCGCTGAAGGTGAGAGGTTCATTAATCCTCCAAGAGGATATTCGTGCGGATACTGTCGATGTTGTTGGACATTTAAGTGCTCAGAAGAATGTAACTACCGTGAAGCTAAAAGTATCTGGTGATTGTTCGATTGGAGGTCATTGCAGGGCCGAGCAGGTTATAAATCTGGGAGGACTCCGTGTACAACAACTCCAAGCCAATAGACTGCAATCGTCAGGATACTTCTCCGCAGCACAAAATGTTGCAGTCGAAACCTTTTATGCCGAAGGTGCTGTGAAGATCCATAGATTAACTGCTGGCTCATCGATTGAGCTACGTTTAGGAAACAGAAGCACAATTGAGGTCATGAAATCAAGCGGAACAATTACTATTAAGCCTTCTTTGAAACTAATGAATGCGCTAATCCCCTACTTCCGGAAGCTTACTTGCGAAACGATTGAAGGAACTAGCATCACGTTATACCGAACAACAGCCGATCTCGTCTGCGGGGAAGATATCATCATCGGTCCGGGTTGTTCTATCGGGGAGATCCGCTATAGCAAAAGTCTAACAGTAGACCCGAAATCACAAGTTGATCGGACCGAGTTTTTAAATAATTAGCAAACGTAACAAGCTTGTCTCTGCTTTGTTTACAGAAAGTGACCTACTACGCGCTGATTTAATCTATACTTAAGAGGACTGGACTTAATCCTCGGAGGTAATTATGAATAAAATCATCGTAATCGGAGCTAGCACGCTCTTTTTAGCCGGATGTGGAACATCGGCATCTATAGATATGGATACATCAATAGCAATTAACCAAACACAAACAACTGAAGCACCACTGAAGCTAATCGTTGATGGAGAAACCGTTCTTCCATCTCTCCCACCTTTTTTCTCAGGTGATAAGGCCTATGTACCTGCAAAAGTACTCATGGAGTACTATTCTTCTGAACAACGATGGGATAGTGTTACGAAAACCTTAACCATCTCTGACGGAAGCAGTAGTTATGTACTGAAGCCGGGCAATGAATATATGCAAGGTGACGGATATCAAAATACGCTGGGGGGACCTGCGATTCTACGAAACGGCAATTTATATATTCCTGCTGACGCATTAAGCAGCCTCTCCGGAGCAGAAGTGCAACTGAATGCCTCGCAAACTGAAATATCAATTACATCTGGAGATGTTAGTACTACCGTAAGAACCCCCAGCGAACCTCTCGCTATTGCTACAGAAAATGACCAAGTTAAGCTGTATACTGCCCTTAAAAATGGCGATATCTACGAGGGATTTGTTGTAGAGGTGAACGGTAATAAACATACGTTTAATTGGGAAGCACCAAGATTGCTAGGTTACACTCCTGAGATTCATTATGCCGATATAGATCAGGATGGGCAGGAAGAGGTTGTTGTCATACTGTGGCTCGGTACAGGAACGGGCATGTCTATGCAAGAGCTTCACGTGATTAAGCCAAACCAGTGGAAAGAAATGAATATACCTTCCGCAGATGAAGCGGTCTCCACATTGGTTACTTCAAAAATTTCCAATGAAAAAGGCGATGCCCTCATACAAATTCAGGTTAAAGGTTCAAATCCATCTATGGTTACTATGCGGTATCCAGATCGTGGAGAGGATGACAATCTTGGCGAAAAAGCAGGTATTGGTGCTGTTACTTACTACATGGTGGAAGAAGGCAGGCTGAAGGCTGAAACCAATGTTTATATTGGATTTCTGGAGAGCATTGGCACACTAACCTTTGACTACAAAACGGGAAAGACTGGAATGGAACCTGAATCCATTCGCTTTGAGCCTCATGAGGAGTACGCCTCTTATGTAGTGGGTAAGCAGCTATGATTGATGCCCATATCCATTTAGAGCAATATGAGCCTGAGGTTTCAGAACAAATGTTAAGTGAGTTGCCTACCTTAGGGATCGAAGCCTTGATTGCTGTCTCTATGAATTTAGACTCTTGCTTCCGTACCCAAAAGCTTGCCGCTACCTATCCCGGAATGGTACACCCCGCTTATGGCTTTCATCCGGAGCAACCACTACCGCAGGAAACTGAGTTATGCAATCTACTGGAATGGATTGAGCGTCAAGATCGGGAGGATTTCATCGCTGTGGGTGAAATCGGACTGCCTTATTATTCGCGTGCTGAGGCACTGGAGCGCGGCGAAGCCTTTGATATGGAGCCTTATATTCAGCTTCTTGATCAGTTACTCGGGCTTGCAGCCCGTATAGATAAACCAGTGGTCTTGCACGCTGTTTATGAGGATGCGCTGATTGCCTGCGATCTACTAGAGAAGCATGGTATAAAGCGTGTCCACTTCCACTGGTTTAAGGGACCCGAAGAAGCCATTGTCCGCATGATCAACAACGGCTGCTATATCTCTTTCACCCCTGATATCCTATACGAGCCGGAGATTCAGGAGCTTGCCCGCCGCTACCCTCCTCAGCTTGTCATGGCGGAAACCGATGGCCCTTGGCCGTTTGAAGGACCCTTTGCGGGAAAAATCACTCATCCATCTATGATTCAAGACGTCGCCGCCGCTTGGGGAGCGCTCCATGGCTACACCCCTGGCCAAGCGGAAGAAATACTGATTGCGAATACTAGGCGATTTTATAGCTTGTAGATAGAAAAAAGGATGGCCCCTAGCTAACTGCTAATGCCAGGCCATCCTTTTGAATAATCACAGTTTTATCCCAATTTGGGAGTTCATAACCTCTCCACACCCATTAACGTTCCGCCAGCGAACTCCATTTTATAAATATCCGGCTTAGTGGTTTGAAGCAGAAAATTCAGATCATATTTGGCGTCAAAATAATTCATCATTAGTGTCATGACTGCACCGTGAGTGCCAATCGCAACCTTTTGACCACGGTGTTTATTCAGTATTCCTTGCAACACGCTAACGGATCGCTTCTGACACGTATGAATGGATTCCCCACCAACCGGAACAAAATCCGGATCAGCAAACATTGTTGTCAGTAATGGGTATAACTCCTGGTCAGGCATGATCTTATTTCCGTCTGAAAAATGGATTTCTCGGAGGTCTTCAACATCCTGAATCTCTGCACCTACCTCCTGCGCCAATCCAGAAATCGTATGTATCGCCCGAAGATATGGACTTGAATAGAAAACTTGAATTCCTTCGGGACGTAACTTCTCCGTTATCTTGCGGGCATCCTCCTCCCCCTTCGCTGTTAATCCACGTGTTCTCTCAGTTCCTCCGGGCAGCTTGGGTGATTCTCCATGCCTAACCATATAAATATAAGTAGCCATTCGTTTCCCTCCTTCTATCTTTATAATTTCTCGTGTTCTATCTAAACTCCTCCATACAATAAAATAAAAAAAGCCCTCACGGGCAAGAATCAATCCTAGCGAGCTAGAAAAGTCTCTTAATTGCACTCTATACAACTATTAATCGTAAAAAGAGCTCTGCTGAGCAAATAAGTGTAGTTCATACAACTAAAGTTCGCTTTGAAAGATGGAACAGCATTTAATTGCAGATTCTGCAACTAAATGCTAGGTAAGCTCGCTAGGTAGTCTGTGCTACTCAAGCTTTCTAGTCTGGCTAGTTAGCCTGACCTCCACTCAGACTTCTGCAAGCTTTTTTCTGAATAAATCAGCAGCCTTAAGTTTCCATCACTTTAACCTTCGCCGATTGCTCCACTATGCTATCCGTCATCTCCTTCTCCTTAGGCCACAGCACGCGTCCGAATGCGATGCCCAGCACACCAATCAGAGCAATTACGATACCAAAGTTAAAAAAGATCCGGCTAGGCCCAGCGGCCTGAACCAGCATACCACCAAGGAGTGGAGCGCCAATCATCACACCGCTAAGAATCGTACTCTGAATACCGAACACACGCCCTGTCATATGCGGGGGAGTTTCTTTTTGCAAACAATAATTGAAGGTAATCATAAACATTCCGTTTCCGAGACCCAGTACGAATCCTAACAGCAATACAGGAAGGCTTGTGACGCCTGGCTGAAGCAGACCAAGCCCTCCGACCGATACACCAATGAGTGCATAACCCGTTCCTAGCTTCCAGCCGTAGCCTGTTCCCCGATTCATTTTGTTCATGACCATGATCATGAATATAGCACCCACGCCAGTTGCCGCGACAAGCCAGCCCAGCATAGATTCCTCAGCAGGTGCAATAATTCTGAATAGACTTGTAAACTGGAAGTCGATCATTTGAATAGCTAACGCACCGATTAAACCAAACAGCATACTGTTTAGCAGCAATCTGCTGCGCAGCATAAAGCCCCAGCCTTCCTTCCACATCGTACGAAGGGGAACCTGTTCCTCTTTATCGCCCTGATCTGAGCCGACTTGTCCTACCTCATTATTCTTAACGGTCAGTAGAAGCAGGTACGAGCAACCTCTGAGACAAGCATTGATCAATATACACCATTGTGGTGTTAGCACTGACAATGCGAAACCTCCAAGTAACGGTCCAGCGATTTTGGAGCCTTGATTTACAATTCCATTCAGTGAAGTCGCTTGCAGAAGCTGATCCTCTCTAACCAAACTGCGAGTCATTGACTGCTGGGCAGGTACGTTTAAGGTAGAGATAGCAGCTCGCAGCATCAGTAATGGGAGCAACCACACCATACTGGGAGCGAAAAGTACTAGTACTGTTAACAATGCCGTAAGTAGATCACACATCCGCATTAGCTTTAGCTTATTCAGTCGGTCAGCCGCTACTCCTGCCACGGAGCCAAGCAGAATCCCAGGTAAAGCTATAGAGACTGGAATCAAAGCCAGCATTAGCGGACTAGCTTGCCAACGGTATCCTACGAGTACCTGAATCGCCAGCGCATCGAACCAATCCCCAAAAGTAGCTGTCGCGAATGCGCTGTATACACGCATATACACTTTGTTTTTTAGCAGACTCGTTCCTGCTTGTGATGAAGCATTCATCGGACATTCCTCCAAGTTACGATTAAGAACATATGAAGCATGACCTTAATGTACTGGAGAATTGTCAGAGAATTATCAGAGAGCTGTCACGATATTCATAAGCACGGTTTCCAAGGATTGCTCCAAACGATGGAATCCCCGTTCTTCCTTCTCTCGTTCAAATAAATCTGCATATTTCCGATGTAAAGCTGACTGTGGAGAAAACTCGTTACAATAGTGAACAATTCTGTATAATGCATATATCTGCATCGGCACGAATCCTGACATTTCAAGCACCTGAAGCGCCTCATCCAATAACTGCTCTGCTTCACGCCAAGACTTGCGCCGTAGAAAACACAGGCCTCTTGCAACTTTATAACTGCCGATCTCCCGCAAAAAAGGCTTCTCCTGCAAAAGCGCTTCAATGTCTTTCGCCATCCGTTCTAATTCCTGATCTTCTGTTCCCATCCACAAGTGTACGAGCATTTCAGAAATTGCCGTTACAGGAATGAAGTTCTCATACCCTGGCTCTTTAATCACTTCATGCGTCAGCTTTAATCGTTCTAATGCTTTTTCCGGCTGCCCGGCCAGCGTGTATAAATCCAGAATATTAAGGATCTCCATTTCAACATGCTGGGGCGGCAAAAGAATCTTTTTCTCAAGGACTAGCTCGCAGAACTCCAGTTTCTGCTTTGGATCACCCAAAAACATATAACATATTAACAGCGAATAGAATCGCTCTTCTATCTCAACTTCCTCCGTGTTCAGAAGCCATTCCAAATCTCCCTGCACAAAATGAATATAGATCGAATAGAACGGATCCATTTCATAACCCAAAACATCCTGTTGCCGGGCTAAGGTTAGCATGGATCGCCCTTGGCCGTATTGATGATATTTTACGAATACTTCCCGCATCGTCTTTTGCATTTCTAAGTCGTATGTAGTCGGATTAGCCATGGCGGCAGAGGAATCCTGCATAGTCAGACTATAGCCGAATCCCCGAATAGTCTTAATATCTAGGCCTTGTAGCTTGCCAAGCTTTTTACGAAGCCGATAAATATGATCATCTACCGTTCGTTCTACCGGATACTCCAATGGCCATACTTTATCCAGCAACTGTTCCCGACTGAACGTACGTCCTCTATTTTTGTACAAGAACTGAAAAAGCGTAAATTCCTTTGGAAATAATTCTATCGTTATCCCATCTGTGGTCACTTTATATTCGCTTTCGTTTAATTCCAGCTGCATGATAGAACCTCACTTTCCCTCGAATCCGCTCATTGATTACATTATATCAGTCCGTCCAAGGCGTACTCCAGCAAAGATAAACATACAAAAAGAGCAACCTACAGATTTCTCTGTATGATTGCTCTATGCACCCATTGCTGGTTTTACCCAGCCATATTGTTAAGGAATCCTGCTCACTAAACACAGAAATATGATCTACTGTGCCGGTTGAGCTTGGAATAATAAATTTCAGCTGGTATTGGTCATTGGCTTGATAGGTGTAAATCTTATCGTCACCATTTGTTTTGGTGTCATCCGGTTTGCCAAGTGTTCCCTCGATTTGTTTCAGTGTCAGCTTTTGCAGTGCAGTATCACTGGAACGAACATCGAAGATCAGGCTCCCTTTGTTAAATCCAAATACGACATGTTTGTCAGTGTAAGTAGCATAAATACCTTTTCCAGCTGACTCTTGTTGATCAGGCTTACCCCAGTCCGCTTCTACCTCATCTATAAGACCGGTATGTGCAGCATATTCAACACCGGGCACCTTTCCTTTTTTGGCAAGCACAAGTAGTTCTTTAAGCTGTTCAGCGCTATCTTGCGGATTAGCGTTGGCTGCATCTTTATTAGTCTCTGTAGGGGATGTGGTCATAGCGGGTGCTGTTTCCGTAGGTGTGGTTGATGGACTGGCTTCCGGTTCAGAGGTTTCTGTTACGGCAGTTTCCGTAGGTGCTGAGGTTGGGGTAGCTGAATTTGCTTGTTCATTGTTCGAGCTGCATCCGGCTAGTCCAATCATCCCTGTAAGCAGAATAGAGGCTGCTAAAAATTTAATCTGTGCTGACATGATGACATCTCCTTAGTAAATTCGCTTAAAGCCGATTGTAAAAATGGAACCGGACATATCTATCATTTACCCAAATCTGCCGAACATCAATAAATTAAGGATTAATGCGCACTATCAGGGCATTTCATTACAGAACGTGCAATAGATTGGGGCTGTTTGCTTCGAAAAAAGCAATGCATTGCACTTCGTGCAATAGAATTCATAAAAACCCCCTAACTAGGCGTTTTTTAACTATTTTGAATGTACAAAGTACAACAGAATTGATTTCCGCTCACTTCAGGATAGATTCTATTGCACAAACTGCAATGTGGGAACATCTTGGGAAGCTCAGGGAACGCCGTCTCGGATCATCATCTCGGGAATACTCCCCCTAAGTAAAAATATTCCACACAAACGCAACCTTAATCCTCCAAGCCGCATCTTATTAGTAAAGGGAGGGGAGCTTCATCTGAATATTATAGAGAGAATCAAAGCAAAGGATGAGTCAGCTCTCCGCCTGTTAATGGACGATTACGGCGATATGCTGCTCCGAACCGCTTGCTTGCTACTCAAAGATCGGCACAGTGCCGAAGAGGCGGTGCAAGATACTTTTATTCAAGCCTATGCCAAAATGAGTCAGCTGCAGGACCCGGAACGGTTAAAGGCTTGGCTCATTCGCATCGTTGTTAACCGCTGCCGTATGAAGCAACGGACTTGGAGCTGGCGTAATATTTTCCCTTCGGGCGGGTCAGAGCTTCAAGGAAGTGATGTTGCAGGCTTCACTGCTGGAGCGGAAGAGCTTTTTATGGTGGAATGGCACAATATCAGACTCGCCGAGTCCATGAGGACTCTCGATTATGTATACCGAGAATGTCTGACATTATATTACTTTCATGAGATGAGCATCCGAGAAATTTCCGAGCAATTAAATACCCCTGAGAATACGATTAAATCCCGGCTCGCTAGAGGACGGACGCTCTTAAAAAAGATTTTGGAGAAGGAGGGACATTTCTAATGAACACGGAGAATACGGAACGCGAAGCTATCAAGCAATTACTAGACGAAGAACTACAATCCATTCACTTTGAAGGACACGAACGCGTCCTCAAAATGACCCACCCTCCAACCTTTGGAGCCCGCCTCTTAGCACTCTGGAATAAGGAAATTGAGATCCCTGTCAAACCTATAGGCGCGATCGGCGCCATTATTCTAGTCGTTACACTGACCCTGCATCAACCAGAGGTTAAACACCATCCACAACAAGGCGTCCAGCAGCAAAAGAACCGGGAACTCATTGAGGCCGGAGGCAATACGTACTGGAAAGACATCTATGAGCAGGCGGTGAAGAAACATGCGAATTAAGATCAAGGTCAAACATCTGGTGTCATTCGTGTTGCTCCCCGCCTCCCTGCTCATTCTTCTATTTAACTTTCTGCCCTCCTTAAAGGCACAAATGGAGGAAAGCCCAGCTATTCAATCTAACCTGGCCCGTACAGAACTTCTGCAAAAGCTAGAGTCTACAACTGGCAGTAAACGTATGGAGCTTATTCAAACCAATATCATCGATAAGGAGCACGGCTACGATCCCTATAGATACGACGTAAATATTGGTCCCTCTATGAGTCAGTGGAATCAGGATGAACCGAGTATTTCCGATTTGCTACCGGAGGATAAAATCGCATTGTTAGAGGAATACATCCTAGATGGACCAACGAATAATACACGGATATTTGCGGCTAAGCGGCTTGTCTATGAATATGATGCTCTTGGTCGTAGGGACGACGGAGATCAAGCGCTATACACCGCCGCAAAACAGTTAGACAGCAATTCTAGCGTGGCAAAAAAGCTAGCTCTCCTTCGTGCAGAACGTGCCCTGAATCGTGGGGATATAATAACCGCGGAAGCTATTCTTGAACAAACCACATTTCCATCCGAGAATCAGGAAGATTTAAATGCACAAAAAGCATGGCTTACCGGACGCCTGCTCTTCACGAAAGGAGAAGCGCAGGAAGCTCTTGCCGAAGTAGACAATGGCTTAGCAAGCTACAAAAAATTCTGGCAGGATATTCATACAGCAGGTCAATCATCAAGTTCAGCGCCAGAGATAGGTACTTCAGAAACCGAAATGCAGCTTGAAGCGCTAAAATCCGCCATTCAGTCAGCTGTAGATATGGGAAGTACCTCTACAGCTGTCGTATCCGGAACACTGACTCATAGCGATGGTTCGCCGGTCTCACGTGCAGGTGTTTTTCTCCGTGCTGAAAGCGAGGTTCATCATAGCATTACTGAGGCTGAACCGTACCGAATCGTTACCGACGATAAAGGGCGTTTCGAATTCCACGGTGTGATTCCGGGCTTCTATCAATTGCAGCTTGGACTTAGCTATGATCAGATCGACGGCTGGACTTGGCCTGTACAGTATGACGATTGGATTGAAGTTAAACCGGATGATAGGTTGATTGAGAGCATTGTTCTACAACCTCTGATAGAGCTTCAGTCTCCTATTAATCAAGAGACGATAACAGGTCAGTCTGTAGATTTTCGCTGGAAGGCTGTTAAAGGTGCGGCTTACTATCGCTTAAGCGGAGGGGTCTCGACGGTGGGGAGCTCCTTCAGTTCTCAGATTCGGGACTATATTACAGATAATCAAGTCTCCATTCCAGTAGATGAACTCTATTACAACAGTGGTTTCTCCTACGGCAGCGGCGGAGAGGGCTTTGAATCGATTGATCCTCTTTCTTTTCTCGTGTTCATGAATCCGGAAGCACGCTTTTCTTGGAATATCGAGGCATTTGATGCGGATGGACGCCTGATTACCCGCAGTAATGGCTACAGGTTAAACGAAGACACCGCCTTGAATCTTCCTTTCTTCTATCTCAAGGAACGAGAACTGACCACGGCTGATAGATTATTGCTGAATAAGAACCCAGAGCAAGCCCTTGAAATGTACCAACAAAATGTCTTGGATGATCCACAGGATGCTCATGCCCTGCATATGCTTGTAAAGCTGTTGCTCGCCAAATCGTCCATCACGAAGGATGACTCATTAGAAGATCGGGCGATCCCTTCACTCCAAAAGCTCATACAGTTACATCCTTATTCTAATTATGCCTTCACATTGACGCAGTATTATTTTGATCATAAGGACTGGAAATCATATAACGAATTTCATTCCCGCTACAACGAGTTAAACTCCATCGAATTAAACAGCTATGTACGCTCTATTAACGCGACAGCACTCTTGCATCAAGGCAAGCTTAAAGAAGCTCGGGAGCAATTTGCTATCGCCTTAGAGCATGATAACAGCCATCGTTTTATTGGCAGCTATTTGGCGGCAGAATTATACGCAGGCGAGTCACTCTCTTCCGTCTTAACACTTGCTGAACGTTACCCCGAACACAGCTTTGGTCTTAATGGGTATCGTTGGCCACAAATGGTTAAACAGCTAATGACCGAACGAACAAAACAGCCTAGTAACTATGAACAAGAGTTGAAGGAAAAACTCGGATGGTACATGAATGGTCAGACAGATGTTTTAAAGCAATGGATCGAAGGGGCAAAGTCCTCCGCCCTAAAAACCTTTATGCAAGCCGTACTAGAAGTAAGCTAACTCATTTATGCATACAAAAATCCGGTCCCTCTCGATAAATACGAGCATGGACCGGATTTTTATTTACGCATGATTTTGTTTAGATTTAGCTTCCATCATGTAATTCTGGAAGTCTGTGATACTTGGGTTGGACATATAGTGCCCACCCTCAACTTCAATGGTTTGGCCTGTGATGAATTTAGATTCATCTGATGCCAGGAACAAAACAGTGTTCCCGATATCATCTGCTTCGCCGTGATAAGGCAGAGCGTTGAACTTCTGGAAAATATCCAGAACGGCTGGAGGCATATTTCTTGCAGCCGCCGGTGTTAGGATCAGGCCTGGAGCCACTCCGTTACAACGAATCTTATCCTTGCCATATTGTGTAGCGATGTAACGAGTAAGGTTTACCACAGCTGCCTTGGAGGAGCCATAAGCGGTACGCAATGAATCTCCTGCAAATGCTGACATCGAAGCTGTGTTAATGATCGAACCTCCACCCGCTTTAATCATATGTGGAATGGCAAACCGGCTGCCTAACAGAACACTTTTGGTGTTCACGTTCATCAGGCGATCCCATTCTTCCAAATCTATGTTGACGACATCTAGGTCTTTTTGCAGATTAGTTAGACCTACATTGTTGAACAAAACTGTAATTGTGCCATACTGAGCGACTGTGAAATCAACGGCTTCCTTGATCGAATCCGCTTGGGATGCATCCAAGAAAAGACCTTCCGCCTCTCCACCCTCACTTTTAATCTTAGCCGCTGCTTCTTTAGCAGCCTCTACATTAAAATCGGCGATGACAACTTTGGCTCCTTCTCTAGCCATTAAAGTAGCGGCTGATAAGCCAATACCCGAAGCGCCTCCAGTTACTAGTGCAACCTTACCTTGAACTCTTCCCATATTCATACCCCTTTATAATGTGATTAAGATTCTTAGATGATTTCATTTATGTTTCAGAGCTATCAAAGCTCGTTAACAACTTCTCATAGATTTTCAAGAATTGATGCAGTTCATCCTCATCGAGCTTCTGAAACATTTCAACTCGGAGCTCCTGCCCTTTTAGCTGTGCTTCCTTCAGTACATCTTTACCTTTGTCCGTGATAGAGAGCAGTACATTTCGGCGATCATCCTCGTTATATTTGCGCTCGGCCATTTCCTGCTTAATTAAGCGATTGGCAATGTTCGTCATCGCTCCCGGCGTATAACCTAGCTTCTTAGCCAAAGTAGTTTGCTTCTGCGGACCTTTTTTATTCAATTCTCCCAAGACGAGAACAGGAGATATCCCAATATTGTGGTCAAAAGCATTCATCCATCGAACAATAATTTCATTCGTGAATAATTCAACGGCATGTATAAGTCTAAAAATATCTGGGTTTTCCAAGACATCCTCCTTAGATATTCATAATCATTGGCTACTTCTATATATATTTTAACACTAAAATATTTAATAGTAAATTATTTAACGGTAAAATACTTAATATTTAAAAAAGAATGCTTTTGAAAGCATCCTTTAAATTGCAGATTTATCAACTACATAAGTACCAGCCATCATATCGTGAAGCGCCCGTTTACGGGGAGTAAATGCGACGAATAGATAATCCACAAGCATGATGGGGCCAAGTATTTTACTAAGGTCAGTAGCCAAAGGTGCCCATAAATTAAGAGTGGTGGAAATCACAGTAAGATCGTAGAGGCTTACGCCAACAATCATTGAAAAAATCGTACTAATGATTCGGAAAATATTTCGAATTAAAGCTTCCTTCAACGTGGGAATATTCCCTTGCTGATTGACAATTTTTATCTTTAAAACCAGCTTTCCAGGCGATCCGCCAAATCTAACGATCATAAAAATATCAAACACGACGAAGAAAATATATTCAAGGATGATGGGAATTTCCGAATGCAAGGATACAGCTAATGAATTGAATATCCAGTATACAATAACCGCAGGTATCAGAATGATAAGGAGATCAAGAACAGTAGCGAGAACTCTTTTCCAAAAGCCTATGAAATCCTCCTGTTCCAAACGCTCAACTGCATTGTTATCCATATCAGGGCCCCACTCTCTATGCTTTACTTTATTCATTCAATTATTCTATGTATCTCTTCCTGATCATATCCCCGATTCCATTCAAATATCTAATCCTCATAGGTTCAGGCTGAGCCCAATCGGCAGGATGATAAGTCCTAGAGAAATAACAGTAATGATTCTCGTGGTGAGGATCGGTAGTTTTACATTTTTTTCTGATTTATACCATCCTTTAAACTGAAAATGATTCCGATACAGCATAAAAAATATCAATAGATTTCCAAGCCCCATACTCCAGTTATACAAGGGCTGACCAAAAATAGATTGATAAACCAATCTTTCTACTCCGCCTAAAATAAATAAGGTCAACACAAGCAATACGCACAATCGAAACAATTCCACAATAAAAGAACCCAGTTTTATCATTACATAACCGTCCTTTCCAGATCTCCTCGCCACAATAAAACATCCATATTCATCCAATTATACACCTTACCTGCGATGACTCCTATCGAAATATTAGAAAAACAACCCAGCCCAAGATACATTCTATCCTGAGCTAGGTTCAGTCGCTTCTTCCCTATGATGATGTAACTTCTCCCT
This sequence comes from Paenibacillus sp. FSL R5-0345, assembly GCF_000758585.1. NCBI lineage: Bacteria > Bacillati > Bacillota > Bacilli > Caryophanales > Paenibacillaceae > Paenibacillus > Paenibacillus sp. FSL R5-0345. Next base: position 1,212,988 of record NZ_CP009281.1, on the reverse strand, counting down.
TAACCCCTATTTCCTGAATCTGCGTCCTCAGATTAACAATTTCCGCCATTAACGCCTCATTCTCCGCCTCCGTATCCCTACTTCCGCTCAGAATCAATTGATTCAGACGCAGCTCCAGAAGAGCAAGATCATCCTCCCGAGCTTGTTCTTTACGGGTAAGCACACGGCTTCTATCTTTGGAGATGTATTCCTCATAGGAGCCTTGAAAAAACTTCGGTGCCTGAGTAGGTGCTAAGATTACCAAACGATTAGCTACTTTAGCGTGAAGATATCGGTCATGCGAGACCATCACAAGTCCCCCCGGATATCCCCTTAGCGCTTCTTCTACACGCTCTCTAGTGTCAATGTCCAGATAATTAGTGGGTTCATCCAGAACCAATAGATTCGCTTTTCCAAAGTACAATTTAAGGAAAGCTACACGACATTTCTCCCCCAGACTTAAATCACCGATTCGTTTAAAGACATCCTCCCGTGAAAATAAAAAACAACCCAGAATCGTACGTGCCTCCGTCTGTGTCATACCGGGTAGTTCAAGCAAACTATCCAGGATGGTGGATGACACCGCTAAATTGTCCAGCTCTTGCGCAAAGTAGCCAACCTTCGTACGCGGATGCAGCTGCACTTCGCCTTTGGTTGGTTTATGAATCCCAGCAATCAGCTTCAACAAAGAAGACTTACCAACACCATTAGGACCCAGAATAGCGAGACGGTCTCCTCGATGCAATGACAAACTACAATCTGTTAATACAGGCGCACTACCTTTATATGCAAAATCGATCTCACGGAGTGCCAGCAAAGTGTCAGCCATAAACGCTTCACTTTCCAGCTTCATCTTCAGCTTGCTTGTCTCCCGCGGCAATTCCACACGGTTCTTATTTAAGCGTTCGAGTGCCGCTTCCTTCGCATGAAGACGAGACACATTTTTCTTAGATTTCGCACGCAGGAAATCATGCTGGCCGGCAGCACGGTGTGCCTGCTGGAACCATTCGGCATATCTCCGGATACTCTCAAGCAGCTTCTCCTTTTCCTGTTCTTGCTTCTTATATTGTCCCTCTAGCGTTCGCGCCTCTACCGCCTTCTGCTCCCGATACTGCGTATATCCGCCCGAATACCGGCGACATCCCTCTGGACTAAGCTCCAGCAATGCCGTCGCGGTTCTATCGATGAACGTACGATCATGCGAAACATAAAGCACGGTTCCGGGGTAGGTGTACACCCAATGTTCCAACCATTCCATCGTTTCTCCATCTAAGTGATTCGTCGGCTCATCCAGAATCAACAGCTTCGGCTGCTGGGCTAGTAATGCTGCCAGTTGGACACGTGTCTTTTGCCCTCCGCTTAGCGATGGGTATGGCAAATTCCAAACCGAACGATCAAGCTTGAGCTGCTTCAGACATTTTTCCGCTTTAGCCTCCCAGTCATACCCATCAAGCTGCAAGTATTGATCGTATACTTCGGCGTATTCTGCCAATCCTGCTTCGCTCTCGTCGTTCTGCTCCTGTAACCTCTGACTGAGGGATTCAAGCCGGCATTTCAATTGGGGGAGCTCAGCCGACCCGGAGAGAACATAATCCAATGCGGTTACTTCTTCTGATATCTCTAGCTGCTGGTCCAGCACTCCCCATTCCTCGCGTGGCAAGCCATGATAGATACTTCCCTCCTCGAAAGTGAGGCGACCGATCAATCCCTTAAGCAGTGTGGTTTTGCCGATTCCATTACGTCCGAACAAGAGCACACGCTCTCCTTCTGCAATCTCAAAGGACACCTTCTCAAATAACAGGTTCCCGTTCCATTCTTTACGTAAATTTTTTGCTTTTATTAGGGTCATATTCCATTCCTCCGATTATATTGCAAATAAAAAACCGCAGCCAGCGGTCTGCGGTCAAATAGCGTATGATGGGGGAATGCGCCATAACATGAATAGACTACGGCCGTGATCACCTGCTGCATGCAGAGTAAACCAAACAATAGATAGATCTATTCATATAAAAGCAGCGTAAGACCCCCGACCGACACACGTATCCCTGACCGTTATCACCCTGCATGGGTGCTCCGTGACTTGTGCATATGCACTTCACAAGCTTAAGTGGTCTACTTCTAGGAAACGTGTTAGTTATTCATCAGTCGGTGGTCCTCCGTCATTGTCCGAATTTGTTTAATGAGTACAGTATATAACAACACAACTTAGAAATAAAAGTTCAAGAACAGTTATAAATTAATCTTTACCGACTGAGACTCTGAGCTCCACTGCACCTGAATACCAAATAATTCAGGCAAGGTGCTCAGTGGAATCATCAATCGACCATTTTCATTGCGGGATGCTGGCATCGTAAGTGTTTTTCCATTCACAACAGCCTGACCGGATAACGGTTTATGTGTCACCGTACGGTTGCCTATCGTAATTAGCAATGCACCCGTTCCAGCTTCACTCTGTAAACTTCCACCTAACAGGGCTACAGATTCTCTCAGCGGAACAAATACACGCGAGTTATCCATTAAAAAAGGATCTTTCAGCTTTGTCGTGACTCCATCCATCTCAAAAGCTCCAGCAAACGTCTTACTTCCTACGGAATATCCATTTTTAGTCGCAATGTTCTCCATCGCCAGTGTGCTTGTTGTGATGATAACCCTTGTATTCTTAGCTATTTTTGGGTAAAGCCAGTGGATGTCATCATTATGCATTCGAATACATCCGGCGCTAACATACTTTCCTATGGAGGACTCATTATTGTTGCCGTGAATCGCATACGTGGTACCATACGTTCCGTTCACTTCTAGTCCTAGCCAGCGGTCGCCAAGTGGATTGGCCGGATCACCCCCGGGTATTTTCTCTTTGTAATAGGGTCTGTTCTTTACTTTAACTACCATTTTGAAACTGCCTTCGGGTGTCAGTTCCTTCGACTTCCCTGTCGCGACTGGAAAGATCTTTACCAGCTTACCCTCACTGAAATACGCGAGTTTGTTTGTTTTTTTGTTCACGATAATCAGATCGGATCCAGCAGCAGCTTCCGCCTTTCCCACACCTGTAAAACATGCAGCGAACAGAAGCCCAAACACAAGCATCAGCTTTATGTTCCGCTGTAATGAAGATTGAAACCAGCTACTCGAAACAAAAAATCCCAATTTTCTCCACCTCCATATATAAAGACGAAATCATTTCAAATTAGTTGCATACCAGCCTGTACCTATTCTTTTCAACTCGTCCCCCTGCATTTGACGCAGAGATTGCAATACTGTAACCACGTGAACGCACATTAAAAAAAGCCGACCTTTGGATAACCAAAGATCGGCTCTGTATTTTATATGCTCAGTATTTCATGTTTAGACAACTAATGCTAGATCAGCATTCACAATTTTAATATTCCGATTTCATAATACCATCCAATTAACGGAAATTAAATCGAAATCTGCTAACAAGCCTATCGAGGGAAGGAATCAATAATGATCGGTATGGCTAGTCACCTTTTTTTGATCCAGAAGGTTTCGAACTGCCTGCAAACGAAGAGGATCTATCGGATTCAGCGCATCACCATCTTCTCTAATTGCTGAACCAAAATGCACCCGATGCACACCTGTTTGTTGTATAAAATTGCTTATCCCGTCCGCCGTTAACCCACTCCCTGCCAAAATGGAGATAGATCGCCCCGCACTAAACTGCTCCAGCGCAGCAATACGTTCCGCACCTCTAGGCGCTGTAGTCTGAGCACCCGATGTTAGAATGTCAGTAATTTGAGGATAACGCGTCAATATTTCTAACGCCTCAAATTGATCCCTCACTTCATCAAAGGCACGATGGAACGTCACCTCTAGATCTTTTGCAACATGAAGCAGCCTCTGAAGGGACTCCTCATCAATGGACCCCTCCTGGCCCAGCATGCCCATTACGATAGCTAATCCACCGATAGATGCAATATGCTGAATATCCCGCGCCATGGTTTCTATATCATCCTTATCATAATAGAAAGACCTGGCGTGAGGTCTAACCATTACTCTAACCGGGATCGAAACGCTGTCGCGTACTTTTTCTATTAGCCCCAGACTGGGCGTCAATCCTCCTTCACTGATCCCAGTGATCAATTCAATCCGGTCAGCACCGTATTGCTCGGCCAGCACTGCATCACTTAATGTTGTAGCAATAACCTCTAGTAGCATTGTTGTCTCTCCTTCATTCATCTCAGAACCTTCTCCTTGCTATTCTTTCCTATGGAACGTAGAAAATTACTCTTATCCATATCCACATAAACACGCAAAAAAAAAAGGCCTTGATCCTCTACAGAAACTAGAGAATCAAGACCTTTCGTTCTTAAACTATCCTTACGCCCACCACATACCTTGTGGTTGATCGCGAATAAGAATGGATTGCAAATTGGTTACTGCACGATGGAAGCCTTCGTCTACTGTCATCAGTGGGTCTTCATGCTCGATGCTGACCACATAATCATAGCCATAAGTACGCAGCGCACTCATGATATCTGACCATTCAGATATACTGTGTCCACAGCCAACGGAACGGAAGGTCCATGCGCGGGTCTGTACATCGCCGTAAGGCTGCATATCCGTCAGACCATACATATTAATATTGTCCTGATCCAGGTACGTATCCTTGGCATGGAAATGATGGATCGCGCCAGCTTTACCAAGAATCTTGATCGCGCCTACAGGATCGATGCCTTGCCACCACAGATGGCTCGGGTCTAGATTCGCGCCGATCGCATCACAGGTTGCTTCTCTAAGCTTCAGAATCGTGTAAGGAGTATGGCAGAGGAATCCACCATGAAGCTCAATACCGATCTTAACACCATGCTCCTCTGCCAGCTTACCGATTTCCTTCCAGTAAGGGATCAGTTTATGCTCCCACTGCCAGGTTTTGATGTCGCTGTACACGGTAGGCCAAGGGGTAACTGGCCAGTTCGGCGCTTTTGCCTCGTCGCTGTCTCCGGCGGTTCCCGAGAAAGTGTTCACTACCTTAACGCCCATTAGTGAAGCTAGCTTGATCGACTTACGCAAAATTTCGTCGCCTTCACGAGCCTCTTCTTTATCCGGCGAAATCGGGTTATTATGGCAACTGAAAGCACTGATCATAATGCCACGTTTCGTGAACTTCTCCAGATATTCCTTACGTGCTGATTCGCTGGCAAGCAGCTCATCTGTTGGACAGTGAGCATTTCCGGGATTGCCTCCTGAACCGATCTCTACCGCATTCAAACCAGCAGCAGCGATTTTATCAAGCATCTCATCGAGAGTTAAACTTCCAAATACAGGATCAAATACGCCTAATTTCATTTATAATACCACCTTTTCTTTGATTGGCTCCAAAGCTTCAGAATGTCCGTAAACTGGATAATCACGCTTCGTTGGTGCACACCAGTTCACGCCATTGATGATGACTCTTTGGATTTCTTTGTTGTAATAGGTTGGATAAGATTCATGACCGGGTTGGAAATAAAAGATCTTCCCGTTCCCACGGCGATAGGTCGATCCGCTTGGGAACACATTGCCGCCTTCAAACCAGCCGACAAAAATAAGACTCTCTGGTGCTGGAACATCAAAATGTGCTCCGTACATTTCCTCTTGCTCCAAATCGATATATTCGCCAATACCCTCAGCAATCGGGTGACTTGGGTCCATGACCCAAAGACGCTCTTTCTCCCCTGCTTCACGCCACTTTAGATCGCAGCTGGTGCCCATCAACTTCATGAATATTTTGGACATATGACCCGAATGAAGCACCACTAGCCCCATACCTTGCAGCACTCTTTGGTGAACACGGTTTACAATCTCATCACTAACTTCTTGATGGGCGACATGCCCCCACCAAATCAGTACATCCGTGTTATCCAGCACTTCTTGTGTCAGTCCGTGCTCCGGTTCATCCAGCGTAGCTGTCTGAGCGTCCAATCCGGCTTCCTGAAGGAAGCTTGCCAATTGTCCGTGAATCCCTTGCGGATAGACCTTGAGAATTCTCTCTTCCTGCCGTTCATGGCGGAATTCATTCCATACCGTTACTCTGGTCACTTTGGACACACTCCTAGTTCATAGTTATCTATGTCGTTAATCTTTATTGATTATTCAAATTAGTCAAAAAATACAGGCATGCCAGTCTCAGAGGATTTATAAATAGCCTCTAAGATGCGGGTAACAACGAGCGCCTGCTCTGGCTTCACTACAGGCTCGGTGTCATTGACGATGCTGTCGATCCACTGAGTAGCCTCCGTCACCGCAGGATCATCTCCTGCGCCATCATAAAAGTCAACGCCACCAGCTTCTAGGCTAATATGCTTCTCGAATGTCTTGCCGTATTCTTCTCCGTTAATACGCAGACCGTTCTCCATATCCGCTCCACCTTCAGTACCGCAAAGCACCGTCTTGGCTTCACCAACATCGAGGGTATTCAGCGCCCAGCTGGCTTCGAGAACAATGCTAGCGCCATTCTCCATCGTAATGAATCCAATCGCGGAATCCTCAACTGTAAATTTCTCAGGATCCCACGGACCCCAAGCATTCGCAGCGTTTTTACGACCGGACAGCTTATGATAAGCGTTACCCACAACATATTTAGGTTTGTAGTTATCCATCATCCAAAGTGTCAAATCGAGGGCATGCGTACCGATATCAATCAATGGACCTCCGCCTTGTGCTTCCTCATCTAAAAACACGCCCCATGTTGGAACAGCGCGACGACGGATCGCCTTAGCTTTAGCATAATAAATCTCTCCAAGACCATTATTCTCGCATACCGTATGCAGATAAGCTGAATCTGGTCTGAACCGGTTCTGATAACCGATAGTTAGCTTTTTCCCAGTTCGCTCTGAGGCATCGATCATGGCTTGCGCTTCTGCTGTAGTCTTAGCCATCGGCTTCTCGCACATTACATGCTTACCTGCCTCCATAGCCGCAATGGAAATCTCAGCATGAGAAATATTCGGTGTACATACATGAATCACATCTATACTTGCATCTTTAAGCAGTTCTTTATAATCTGTGTAAACCGCAGAATTCTCATCCCCAAACTCCGCTTTTGCCTTCTCCGCACGCTCAGGAACGATATCGCAAAAAGCAACCATTCGCGCACCTTCTACTTTTTTTAACGCTGGCATATGTTTGCCGTTCGCAATGCCTCCGCAGCCGATAATTCCTACTGTTAATGTCATTTATATTCTAACCTCCACTTGTTCCTGTTTTGATATCTCTATCATACAAAGCCCGGGACCTGCTTTCTTCCTGCATTCTTGCTCTTTTATTCCCGAATATTGTCTTATGGTATTTAAGTGGGGATATCCCCGTTGCTTCCTTAAAAAAATGATGGAAGGTCTTTACGCTTCCAAACCCGGCGGCTTCCGCCACTGCAGACATCGGTAAATCATCATTGATCAATATCCATTTGGCTTTGTTAAGCCGATATTCATTTAAGAAGGCTATAAAGGTCATGCCGGTATTCTTCTTAAATAGCTTGGTAAAATAATAAGAACTAAAGCCCATATAATTAGCAACCTCGTTAAGTGTAATGGCCTCCTGATAGTGCTGCTCCACATAAATAAAAATCCGCTCTAATCGCTCCAGCGTCTCTCTGGACTGATTCAGTGTATCTTCCGAGAACTTAGGCTGTTTATTGATTGTACTCTTCGGAACCTCCCGCAAAATAACGGTCAGTAGTTCAAACAATCTAGCTTTGATTAAGTAGGCGTACCCCTCTCTCCGCTGTACGTCTTCCTCGTATATACTCTCAATGAGCTCTTTGATCTTCTCGGCGGTTCCCTCAGGCCATTTTGAACTAGAATGCTCCATAAGCGTAAAAACCTCACGAAGCGAATAGTCATTTCCGCTCAAAGCTGCGACTTCCTGAAACAAGTTAAGATCAAATTGGATCACAACCCGTTCGCTCTCAGGTGAGGCAAGAAAATAATGCACATCCCCACCATTGATGAACTGAACCTCACCCTGCTCCATGTGAATAGGGGTATCGTTAATTCCCAGATTTAGACTTCCTTTAGTTACATAGATAATTTCAATTTCTTTATGCCAATGCGGATAGCACAGTGTATCCCCTCCACAAAGTAAACTTCTAAAGGGAAAGTGCTTATCCACATCCGGAATTTCGAGATAAATATTCATGTGTGCAGCTCCTTATCCGATCGAACATTTAAACACAAGTTGAACATGCAAATTCGATTTTTACGTAAGCGTTTACTCTCTAAATGGTAGCCCTCTAATATTCTTTTGTCAATTCTAGATGTACACGGTCCTTAATATCATGCTTTTACTGCATTTCAGCACTCTATCTTCGTTTTAAAAGAAATTATTGGTAATTAAATCGGTTTCATTCTATTAAAAATTAATTCTCTTTCATAGTTCTTAGGGTCCACAAATTTTTTAAGTGGAGTTGACAAGTATACCTGCCAGGATTTATATTCAGGGTAAGCGTTTACGTAATTCACTTTACCTTCTTTCATTTTTCAAAGCGTAAACGTTTAATCTAAGGCTAACCGTAATTTAAGGAGCACGTATGAAATGAACCCAACAATTAAAGATGTTGCACAAAAAGCGAACGTTTCCATTGCGACAGTCTCTCGCGTGCTAAACAACTTAAGTGGGTACTCCGACAAGACGAAACAAAAGGTAAATGAGGCTATTAAAGAACTTGGCTATCAACCTAACGCAATTGCTCGTGGCCTTATCAATAAGCGTACGCAGACCATAGGTGTAATGTTTCCGAGTGTATCTGGAGCTTTCTCCTCCGATCTGCTTAAAGGCATTGAGGAATTGGCCAATGACCGCAATTACAGTGTAATGGTCTGTAATACCGACCAGGATGGTAAACGAACGTTAAAGTACTTACAACTCCTAAGGGAGAAGCAAGTCGATGGCATTATTTACGCTAGTGAGGTCTTGAAGAAAGAGTATTATGATGTGCTAGAAACGATGAAGATCCCAGTAGTGTTGGTTTCTTCCCAAACGGAGTTTGCCAGTGTGCCATACGTGAAAGTAGACGATTTTCAAGCTGCTTATGATGCTACTCTCTACTTAATATCCAAAGGTCATAGCAAAATCGCCATGATCAGCGGAAATCCAAGCGATGCTATCGCTGGTGCACCCAGAGCCGAGGGATATCGTAAAGCGCTTGAAGCGAATGGAATCCCTTTCGACAATCGGTATCTCACCTTTGGAGACTTTCTGTATGAAAGCGGGAGCATTGCAATGGAAACGCTCTTGGAGCAAGCCCCTGATGTCACCGCTGTCTTTGCCGCTAGTGATGAAATGGCGATAGGTGCCCTCTCCACTGTCATCAAATATGGTTTAAGTGTTCCCGAGGATATATCCATTATGGGTTATGACGATCTTGGAATGGCGAAAATGATCATTCCTCCGTTAACTACAGTTCGTCAACCGCTGTACGATATTGGTAAGATCGCCGTAGAGAAACTTATTCATATGATTGAAACAGGTGAGACTGTAGAAAGCAAAATTGTCGATCACTCCATCGTGGAAAGACAAACGGTAAGGTCACTTACCTGAGTCTTTTTACCCCTTTTACGTAAACGTTTACTCTTTATCGGTTCATGCATATCAGCAGCCTTAAAGTAGCAGAATATCAATTAGTTTTCATTTACGTACATGTTTAATCTCTTACATGTTCATAATACCAACAAATTATTAGGAGGATTTATCATGAAAAAAACAATCAAACCCGTAGTGGTTAGCTTAGTGGCCATGTCCGTGCTTAGTGCATGTGGTACGAATAATAGCAACAATGCGACTGGCAACAACACAAATAGTGGTGGAAATGCCTCCTCCGGTGAAAAGGTGAAAATCGAGTTTTTCCAAAATAAAACCGAAGCCAAAGCCACTTTCGACAAACTGGTTGCGAAATTCAATGAAGCCAATCCAAACATTGTCGTTACACAGGTTAACCCGCCAGATGCTGAAACGGTATTGAAAACTCGTGCAGCTAAGAAAGATATCCCTGACGTGGTAGGGATCGGAGCAACTGACACCTACAAGACGTTATCTGGCAGCGGTCTTTTTGAAGATTTCACAGGTGATCCACTCGCTGAGAATATCCAGCCAGCATATCTCCAAATGCTAAAAGACCTGACGGGTTCGGAGGAACTAAATGGTCTTCCATTCTCTTCAAACGCAAGTGGTGTCATTTACAATAAAGCGATGTTCGCTGAAGCCGGTGTGACTGTTCCAACTACTTGGGATGAGTTCATGGCTGTCGCTCAAAAATTCAAAGATAACGGTCAGAATGCTTTCTACCTGACACTGAAGGATTCATGGACAACACTTACACCGTTCAACTCCCTTGCGACGATCATTAAAGGAAATGATTTCTTCAAGGAGCGTACGGCTGGTACTGTAACCTTCGCAGACAGCTATACCGAGGTTGCTGAAAAGCTGCTGAAGCTGACCGAATTCGGACAAAAAGATATTTTTGGTAAAGGTTACAATGACGGAAACACAGCATTCGCTAAAGGTGAATCCGCAATGTACCTGCAAGGGGTATGGGCGATCCCGGAAATCGTGAAAGCCAATCCATCCATTGAACTTGGCGTATTCCCATTCCCAGCAACAAATGATGCTGCCGCTAACAAGGTCATTTCTGGCGTAGATACGTTGCTGACGATTTCCAAGAACACTAAACATAAAGAAGAAGCAAAGAAATTCGTAGACTTCCTGCTTCAACCTGAGAATGTTAGCCTATACATCAATGAGCAAAAAGCATTCCCAGCTGTACAAGGTGTAACACAAGATGATCCAACGATGGACGGCTTCAAAGAAGCGTTTACCGCAGGTAACTTGGCTGACTTTGCTGACCACTACATCCCAAGTGCAATGAAAGTGGATACCATCAACCAATCCTTCTTACAAAAGAAAGATATTAAAGCTTACCTAGATCAGCTTGATAAGGAATGGGATAAAGTAGCTAACCGGAAATAACTAGATCAGACAAACATGAACCGCGAAAGAGAACGGGGCTTCCCCACTTCTCTTTCGCTTTTACAATGAGGAGGATTACATGATGGCCAAACGCCGAGTCGCCTTTTATCTGATGACTATACCGGCATTACTTCTTTTCTTTGCCTTCCATACCTTTCCTGCAATTCAGGGTATATATTATTCGTTCACAAACTGGGACGGCTTTAGTGACAGCTTTGATTACGTAGGATTTAAGAACTTCATTAACATTTTTCAAGACGAAAATGTGTTGAATTCATATGTGTTCACTTTTAAATATGCCATTCTAACCACAATTCTTATCAACATCATCAGCTTGTTGATTGCGCTTGGACTTAACGCCAAAATTAAAGCCAAAAACTTTTTCCGTGGCGTATATTTCTTGCCGAATATCCTCAGCGTATTGATTGTCGGCTTTATTTTTAACTACTTATTCGCTAATGTTTTCCCTATTTGGGGTGCGAAACTCGGCAGCGAATTCTTATCACAGAACATTCTCGGTAACTCGGATTGGGCTTGGATCGGTATCGTCATTGTAGCCGTTTGGCAAGGGATTGCTTATAACACAATTCTCTATTTGGCGGGTCTTCAAACCATTCCTCACGATCTTTACGAAGCTTCCAATCTGGATGGTGCTAGCCGCTGGAGAGAATTCTGGAGCATTACGTTCCCAATGCTTGCTTCCTTCTTCACCATCAATATGGTGCTCGCGATGAAGGGCGGTCTGATGGTATTTGACCAAATCGTCGCTTTGACAGGCGGGGGTCCAGGTCGTTCAACACAATCTATTGCCCACTTAATCTACACAGGCGGCTTCCAAGGCGGAGAATTTGCCTATCAATCGGCGAACGCCGTAATTTATTTTATCGTGATTGTCGTTATCTCCGCCCTTCAGCTTAAATTTCTGCAGAAACGGGAGATGGACTTATGATCAAAAAATCAACCAATTGGCCAGTAACGATTCTTATCGCCCTAGGCTCACTACTGATCCTGTTTCCGCTTTACATGACCATTGCCATCGCACTCAAGAATCCCGAGGAAATGGCTCAATCTATATTCTCGCTGCCAACCGGCCTGCATTTTGAGAACTTCTCCAATGCCATTAAGGCAACGAATTTCTTCAATGCATTAGGAAATAGTACCGTAATTACCATTACAACAGTTGTGTTCATATTGCTTACCAACTCCATGGTAGCCTATGCTATTGCACGTAATATGAAACGAAGATTTTTTAAAGTACTTTACTTCTATTTTATTAGCGCTATGTTTATCCCTTTCCAGATTATTATGCTGCCTGTGGTCAAAGTGACTACGGACCTGCACATGAACAACATTGTAGGGATTATTATTCTATACGTTGTTTATGGTCTGGCCTTTAACGTATTTGTATACACCGGTTATATCCGTTCCATTCCGTACGAACTGGAAGAAGCAGCAACAGTAGACGGTGCATCGACATTCGGAACATTCTGGAAGATTATTTTCCCACTCCTTGCTCCTGTCAGTGCAACGATCGGTATCCTATCTTGTCTGTCCACTTGGAATGACTTTATGTTACCGCTGGTTCTACTCGGCGATCAGGATTCCTACACACTTCCGCTTGTACAATATGTGTTCCAGGGGCAGTTCAGCACAGATTTCAACTTAGCGTTTGCTTCATATCTGCTCGCATTAACCCCGATGCTCATCGTCTACTTGTTCGCGCAAAAATGGATTATCAGCGGACTAACATCAGGGTCTATTAAATAAAACAGCTAGATCTATACAGAGACAGGAGATTATAACCTTGGAAAAGAAATGGTGGAAAGAAAGCGTAGTGTATCAAATCTACCCCCGCAGCTTCAAAGACAGCAACGGGGATGGCATTGGTGATCTGCAAGGGATTATTTCGAAACTCGATTATTTAAATCATCTTGGCGTCGACGTGGTCTGGCTATGCCCAGTGTACCAGTCGCCAAATGATGATAACGGTTATGATATCAGTAATTATCAAAGTATTATGGATGATTTCGGAACACTCTCCGATTGGGAGGAACTGTTAGCTGGACTTCACAGCCGCGGTATGAAGCTGATTATGGATCTCGTAGTTAACCATTCCTCAGATGAGCACGCCTGGTTCGTGGAATCCCGCAAATCGCAGGATAACCCTTATCGCGATTATTATATCTGGCGTCCTGGAAAAGATGGACAACCGCCTAACGACTGGGGCTCCTTCTTCAGTGGGTCGGCTTGGGAATACGATGAGAAGTCAGAAGAATATTACCTCCATCTCTTCTCACGAAAACAACCGGACCTAAATTGGGAAAATCCAAAGCTGCGCAAGGAAATCTACGATATGATGACCTGGTGGCTGGATAAAGGAATTGACGGCTTCCGCATGGACGTAATCAACCTGATCTCCAAAGTACCGGAATTACCTAGCGTTTCTGGGGAAAGTAACGGAGAACAGCCTACGTACCACTTCGGTGGAGACTATTTCGTTAACGGTCCACGCGTACATGAGTATATGCAGGAAATGAACCGTGAGGTGCTATCCAAGTACGATATCATGACCGTGGGTGAAGCCGTTAATGTCACTCCAGAAGAAGCTTCACTGTATGTTTCCGAGGATCGTAACGAGCTGAACATGGTATTCCATTTCGAGCTCATGGACGTCGATTCCGGTCCTGGAGGTAAATGGAATGTACAGCCTTGGAAGCTGGCGGACATTAAGTCCATTATTTCCAAGTGGCAAGTCGCACTCGACGGTAAGGGTTGGAACAGCTTGTATATGAACAACCATGATCAGCCACGTATGCTATCCCGCTTTGGTGATGATAAGCTGTTCCCGAAAGAGTCTGGCAAAATGCTAGCAACACTGCTTCACACGCTCCAAGGTACACCTTACATCTATCAAGGTGAAGAAATCGGCATGACAAATGTTCAATTTGCTTCCATCGATGACTACAAGGATATTGAAATTGTAAATATGTATAAGGAATACTTGGCTGCCGGACACTCGGAAGAAAAAATCATGAATTCCATTTACATCAAAGGTCGGGACAATGGCCGTACGCCGATGCAATGGAACTCGGAACCGCAGGCAGGCTTCACTACCGGCAATCCGTGGTTGGCTGTGAACCCTAACTACAAAGATATCAACGTAGAGAAGGCACTGGCTGATCCCGATTCTATTTTCCACTACTATAAGAAGCTAATTGAACTGCGTAAGCAGCATGAGATTATCGTATACGGAAACTATACAATCTTGGCCGAGGAGAATGAGCAGGTATACGCTTATCTACGTACTCTTGGAGAAGAACAGCTACTGGTTGTATTGAATTTCTTCGGAGAGCCTACGACTTTCGAACTTCCTTCTACTGTGAAATTCCAAGCGAAGGAATTGCTTATTGCCAACTACGAAATAAATCCAGAAGAAGAACTAAACACAATTCAGCTTCGTCCTTATGAAGCTCGTGTATATAAGCTTAAATAATTTAAATAAGGAAGAAGTCCTCGCGACTTCTTCCTTTTTTTGATACTACTCTGTCTGAAGTTGATTCACTGACATTAATTCCAAATCATCAGCATCAATTTGGCCGTCCCCGTTCAAATCTAATATATATGGAAATTGTTCTGGATCGTCTCCTAATGAACGGTCTAGTTGTCCCCTAAGCAAAGACAAACCTGATCCATGAACGAGATGACCATCAATTAAAGCTGCTTTCCCCGCTTTATCAATAAACAGGGAGTGCCCGTCATACAACACCAGTTGCATCCCTTCATCTTCAATCATCAATACACGAAGTACGTCCGTTCGTCCTGTATACTTCGCAACTGATTTGACTGTAAAGCCGGACGCCTCTGCATTAGGCTCGATTTTACTAACGAAGTAGACCCAGTCTCCTTCTTTATAGGATACAGGAAGTGTACTGTCCGTTACTTGAACAGTAATCTTATCGCTGTTGGCGAACTGAACGATATTTCCGTTGTTCGCGGAAGAACGAACATTCGTTGGATCCCATAACGCTTTTGAATACAAATCGTCCATAATTTTTCCGGGTGTAGTAACAAATCCTGTGCTTAGCGCCCCCTCATCTGCAGTGGATAACCATGTCGGCTTGGCTGCTCCTCCAGCGGGTGCATTCTCCGCCTTCAACATCGGGAATCCGGTAATTCTGGCCGTCCCCGCCACAAAAGCAGGTGCTGATACAGAACCGCTATCCTGAGCTAAATCGAGCAGTGGCGTACCGTCCGTGCCGTAAAGACCATTAATACGAATCCGATCAAGCTCATTCTCCCCCGGAATATACACCCGATTTGGTACAGACATATATGGCAAGCCGATCAGTTCACCAAGTGATAAATAGCTTTGAGCAGATCCGAACCGGACCGCTAAAAGATTATATAACGATTTGCCGTCGGTGATGTAATATTGCTTCGTCAAATTAACTCCATTCGCTGTCGTACCTTCATCTTGGTGTACATAATAAGAAGGAAGCTCGTGACTCACTGTAAGCTGTTTGATATCATCGTATTTCCAGTTTCCGTCAGCCCCTTTTGCATACCAACCGTTCACCCGATCGATTTTTGGGAAGCCTGGTTTATCGGGATCATCCTTTCCGGTATCGTGCAGGCTCTCCATGAAATCGGTGCCGGATACAGAAATATTAAGCGGCTGCTTGGAATCGGCTTTAAAATAAATCGATACCTCTCCTTTGCGCATGCTGCTATCTTCCAGCTTCTGCTGCTGAGTACGATCCCACGGATATCGCTTGATTGTTTCGTACATTTGCAGCGGACCATGTACCGCTAGATGTCCCAAATTGGCTGTATCCCCGTATGACATTACAGGAGAGCCGAACGATTTGATCAAAAAACGACCGAGATCCGCTTGCAGTGCATGACCCCAGTACGAAAGCCCTGAAAAGTTCCCCATATTATAAGCTGAGCTGCCGCCCTCGTTATGCCGTGATCCCGCAAAAATCCACCCATCCGCAGACATGCGAATGTTGAAATAGTTCGCCATTTCCAAGCCATCCTGATATAGCAGTTCCTTCACATCACCATAACCAGCATCCTGATCGGGAAGAGCCTGCATAATACCGGCTAAGTCGCTTAACGAAACGCCCGCATAACTCACGTCAAATCCATTAACTTCGTAAAAAATATCATAACCATCGATATTTTGCCGCGCGGCCTTGCGCATGCCACCAGACACTATCGGGAGATTTGTGCCGTCGATGCCTGCCGCATAATAATCGCGAATTTCTCTTTTCAACGCATCATCTTGAACCAGGTTCGCCATCTGAATCCCACCTAACAAAGCGACAAGTGATTGGTTCATAGACTGCTGTGTATTGAATTGGCTTACCCGAGTGAGCCAATTCCACATTGACAAAGCTTTCTCCTTGGCGTCCTCCATTTGCTGTGGCGTAAACAAGTCGTCTCCATACTCGATAGCCGTAGCCAAGTTATGCAGACCAAAGGCTGTCGTTGGATAATCTGCACCTGTAGTAGCACCACTTACGCTGTATGGAACATAAGCTGCCCCACTGTTAGCCTGACCGGGCATTAACTTACTTGCATTAGCAATATTATCGATTGCAGTGACTCTACTATTTAAATAAAAATCAAGTCCGTCTCTAGCACGTTTGGCAAGCATCTCGTCTGTTTTGCCGCCGCGGACCCAGTTGAAAGCGAGCAGCCCTATCGTGCCGAAGCCCGCCTCCGTACTGCTGGCCTGTTGATCTACACCAATGTATGAGACATTATCAAAAACTACCGTGCCTTGGGCATGATTGCTCCGCAGTTCGATCCGCACATAATAAACGGGATATGGAGTATCAAAGACGCCATTGATCTCCATCCACTCTCCCCCTGTCGAATCTCCATAAAAGCTCTGGCTGCCGATTTGCTCCTTCCTTTGATTAAGATAGATAAGACGAGCTTCTACGCCATGTTCTTCGGTAGAGGTAAAACCCGGTTCTGTTTTGTACTTCACGTTGAAAATGCGATAATCCCCACCAAACTGCCGCGTCCCGTTACCAGATGCGGACAGCGTATTGCTCAGTAGAGCGACAGCCGAGGTGGATGAGGACACAATCCAGCCACCCTTTCCACTATAACCTCCAGCGACCGACGGTGTTATGGAATCCACCGATCCGCTTTCTGTCACCGGCATCCATGAAGCAGACGATTCAAATCCGGCGTTCGGAACTGCTGCTGTTCCTTTCGTTGCATATGGAATCTGATCGCTTCCAACCGATGTGTTCACACGCATCAGACGGACACCATCCCACATTACGGTTCCTTTACTCTCATCCAAGCCTACTTGCACAATAATGCCAGCAGGCTGCTGTGGAGGAACCGTCACAAGCCCGCGAATCTCTTGCCAGTCTACCGCATTGGATGCAGCATTGGATGCAGCATTGAACACATAAGGGTCTCCAATCGGGGTACCACCCTGATCCACAAATGTCACTTTGCCATAAATTCCCCGACCTTGTGGTGTTGTCATAACCTGATCCGCTTTATAAAAAGCGCTGAAAATCATCAGGCTGCCAGGCTTTAGCGTTACATCAGCGGGATTTGTGTAGTCCACCAAAACATGTAGCGGATTACTTATATGCTGTACGAGCGCAGCACTGCCAAATGAATGCGCTGTCATTTCAAAGTAACTCTTACCCTCCAGAGCCGCAGAAACATCCTGTTGCCAAGCGACACTTACCTGTTCTGGTGCTCCTTCGGCTTCGTCAATAATACTCCAGCCTTCCGCTATGCCAGATGCGCCAGACTCAAAACCGTAATTATCTGTAACGTTTCCTGCGGTTAAGGTATCTCCTGTGACATATACTTTTTGCGGATAATTGTCAAAACGTCCATCAGGCTGCTGATTGGCAATTAGGTTCTGTTCAAAAAAGTCCAGCATTACTTCACTTCTGGCCAAATCAGGATAGACATTGTCTACCCTATCGTAATAGATCGGTGTGTCCTGTGTCATGGTCGTTAGCCCGACAGCTTCCACTGCCGGACTAACGGCAGTGATTGTAAGCAGTATGGTGAGTACCAGCGAGTACCACCGTTTGCTTGGGTTTCGTTTCAATCTATCCTTCATAGTTGACCTCCCACACCTTAATATTTACTTACATGTTTTTGTTGGAGCGAGCGTGAAGCTGCTCCTCCTTTTACACCGACCATATCGGCGCTCCCGCTTCGAGCTTAATTTCTATCCTTCCAGCAGCCTGCTCCATCGTTTGACGGAATGGCAATACCCCAGTTGGCACCTGTAATTCCAACTTTTTGCACGGATCCTCATAAGCAAGCTGTAACTGCCCCTCTTTGTTTACCGTACTTATACCAGCAAGCTTAGCAAGTATTTCTTCCTCTGAACCATTCGCATTTTCAACCACTAATCCGAACGCAAGATGTGCTTCCTTTAGTTCAGTTAACTTCAACTCCTTAATTGCTCCTTCATATAGGATGATTTCCAGAGAGGTTGTTGTTTCTTCTTCGATCACGCGAAGCTGCGGTATATAAGCTCCAAAACGGTAATCTTCAAACACAAGCCCTATCGTTACATATGGAGAACGGATTAACAGCGGTTTGCCCGCTTCTATCTGCTCCGGCATCACCAGCTGACTTCGTTCTCCACCGAATTCAAATCGAAAGAGTAAGGAAGTAGCTTTAACCACTCCATGAATAGGGTCCAAGACAAAATGTTTGTCACCATGATCCGCACAGAAATGAGCGATGCCAAGCAGCATACCACGATGCTGAACCGTGTGTAGCAATCCAGAACTAAAATCATATTGGTCATGAAGACAGCGGAAACGCAGGCTGGAAGCATGCCCTCTCTCTCCCCAGTACGCGGTCAGTGGTCTGCGCTGATTCCACAGATCACAATGGTTGAAAGAACCAAGCGCTAATTCAGGCGTCAGGTAAGAAGATGCAACTACCGGAATAGCTCCTTTAACTATCACCTTTTCCGAGTATGAAGCAGCGCGTGATTCCTTAAAATAAGACACATACTGTTCCGGCATATTTAACCCGACACGCACCCAAAGCGCGCTGATCTCCAGCTCATCCTCATCCAAGAAATGGAGACGTCCCTGCCCTGCAAGCTGTAAGAATGACAATAATCCCTTTCCTTGCAGCGTTTCGTATGATCGGCTATGGGGTCCTGCCCATTGTCCAGTAGTGCTATGATAATGTTCAGCGATGGAAGCCCACGCCATGTCATGCAGCTCACGGATCATCTCTAAACTGGCTGTGTCCCGTATATGTCTGAGCATAAGTGACAAATCTTCAATCGCTACAATGGTATAAGTCGGACTATTGTACTCCGTAAATGCACCATGCAGTGTGCAATATTCATGCAGAAGCTTCAATTTACTCCGTCCGTAAGTGAACAAGTCCTTGTTGTCGAGCAATTCCCCTGCAAGCAGTGCTACGTAAGTCCCCATGATACAAATATTCGTATACGAAGGTAATACATTGCGCTCTTTAATTAATTCAGCAGCTGCCTCCAGTGAATTCTTAATTCGACCCTGTAGCTCAGCCGGCAACTTATCGCCATGATCCACATAGGCCTGAATGAGCGCTTTCCCACAGAAGTCAGCCCAATTGCGATCAGGAGAGGCCATATCGGCGACTGATTCTTCCATATAATAAGGCCAAATTCCGTAATAAGGGTGTTCTCTATCTAGTTCCTGGAAGTCGAGCAGACAGCCGATCATTTGCGCCGCAAGTTCGGCATCGCCCTCATCTTGGCGGTCTAGTAAAGATAAGGAAAAATAAAACGATTCACGAATCAAATGAACCTCTGCGTCGCGCACATTAGTATGATAATTGTAGGCTGGGCCTCTCCTAGTCTTAAGTGCAAGCCACTGCTTGTCGAAATCCTTCCACTGCTTCTCTATAACATCTTTATAGACTTGTTGGATTGATGAATTCATCATATGTCTTGCCCTTCCTTTACAGAGGATAATTTGAAAATATCCCCCGGAAACCGGGGGAGAAGCTTTATTTTTTAGCGTTTTTCAGTGCTTCATTAAATTCTTGCGTCACTTTTGTACCATCTTTGTCCATGAACGATTTAAGCGCGTTGTCCCATTCCTCAGAGCTCAATTGACTCATGACGTATTTCACTTTGGCTTTTACAAGATCCATGTACATATCCGGAGTGTTTTGTTCTGTAGGGGAATGAAGTCCGGCGATGGGGCTTACTTTCAGATGCTTTAGCAAAATATCGTTAGCAGCGATTTCCAGTGCCAATGTTTCAGGATCATCCGAATCTTTTGTATAGTTCGTGTTCTCCGGATTCGGAAGTGCTTGAGTTGGCAAAATGTATCCGCCTCCAAGTTTTTTCAGCTTATCCTTATCGGTCACTTCAACACTGCCGTCACTGTTCGTTTTGAAGGTAACGCCATCAAGCCCATAGTTTTGCAATTTGTTGTATTTCTGTACACCGTCTACAACATAACCATTTTCCATGGACGGACCGTAGTCAAGCCATTGCAGAATCGTCTTCACTTTATTCTTATCTTTCGCGGCCTCAGCACTGATAAAGATGACACCTACATTACCCGGACCAGATACGACTCCGCTTTCGCCATTAGGTCCAACCGGAGGTTCAAATGCAGTTAGCTTAGCCCCAGGTGTAGTCACTGGAACGGTCGAAGTAAAATTACGGATCATCGAAACAAAGTCGAAGGCAATTCCGCCTTTTCCGTTTTTGAAAAATTTATCCTGTGCCTCATTCGCTTGGTTCAAGACGAAATCAGGATCAACCAAGCCTTCGCTGACAGCTTTTTTCAGCCAATCCAGATAAACTTTATATTCAGGCATCGCTTCGTTCATAACAAGCTGACCATCCTTCAGCACCCAGCCCGAGCCATCAAGACCGAAACTGTATAACAGGTCGCCTGTTCCCCAAAATTCCCGTCCATTGAAATCGCCTGCTCGACCAGTAATTTCACCAAGCTGCAGCCCATACGTATCCTTCTTCCCGTTGCCGTCCGGGTCATTATTTGTCATCGCCTGCATGGTAGCGTACAGCTCATCCAATGTCTTCGGAACAGGCAAGTTCAATTTATCCAGCCAATCTTGGCGGATCAGCGGCGCGTTTGGAGCAGCAAGCAATGAGCGTGCAATAGGAATACCATAAACCTTCCCATCATAGCTGACATTATCATAATGAAGCTGGGTATATTTCAAATTCGGATACTCCGAAATGTACTCGTCGAGCGGAGCGACGGCTCCTTGCTTGATGAGCTTGATCGCGGTTGCATCGAAATTAAAGGTAAATACATCAGGCATCGAGCCAGAAGCGACCATCGCATTGAATTTTTCCTTAAAATTAGAGTTTGGAATCGGTGTGAATTTTAGATCCATATTGAACTTTTCATTCAACCATTTGATCCCTTCATTGTTATTAACATCTGGAACCGTGTTCACGTTCATCGAGAATTCAATCGGTACTGGCTTGGATGGAGCATTGGCAGTTCCCTCAGAACTACCTCCCTTCGAATTGCCACAGCCAGACAAGATGAGCGTTCCCCCAATCAGGGCAGTGAAGCAGGTATAAGCATTTTTTCTAGACAGCATTTTCATTTGATATTCCTCCTTGGAATAAATCGCTTACTTTAATTATCGAGGGGAAATCTACCCTTTGATTGAACCGATCATGACACCCTTCACGAAATACTTTTGTAAAAAAGGATAAACAATAACAATCGGTGCTGTAGCCACAATGATCATCGCCATCTTGATAGGTTCAGCCAGCTGCATCATTTGATCCTGATCAATCATAGAAGCGTTAAGCTCCGATGAACTCAATACCAGAAGCACTTGGCGCAAGAACACTTGCATAGGCCATTTGAGTGGGTTGTTGATATACAATATCGCTTGAAAAAATTCATTCCAATGTCCGACGGCGTAAAACAGGATCATGGTCGCAATGATTGGCATAGACACCGGAATCACAATGCGGAAAAAGGTACCGAATTCCGTACATCCGTCAATCGTCGCTGACTCTTCGAGCCCATCTGGAATCGTCTGCATGAACGATTTTACGATAATGATGTTAAATGCACTTGCCGCTCCGGGAATGATAAGCGACCAAAGACTGTCCAGCATCCCCAGATCTTTAACTAGAATAAATGTTGGAATCATCCCGCCACTAAATAGTGTAGTAAAGAATACCATCATAAGCATCGGATTACGGAACGGCAAATGCGATTTCGATAGTGCATACGCGAGGGTAAATGTAACGATTAGATTTAGTGCTGTTCCTACTACGGTGATAAAGATGGTAACGCCCAAAGCCCGAATTAAATCCCCTTGTTTGAAAATATAGCTGTATGCCTCCAGTGACCAGCCACGCGGCCAGAGAACAAGACCCCCTCTGCTCAGCCCAACCCCGGTAGAGAGCGACGAAGCAAGCACATTGACAAAGGGTAGCAGCATGGCAGCCGACACAAGGGCAAGTAGTACATAGTTCAAGCGGTCAAACAATCTTTCGCCAAGGGTTCTTTTGAATCTCATAATTTCACCTCTTTAGAATATTCCTTCTTCACCCAGTTTTTTGGTCAGCTTGTTTGCACTCAGAATTAAGATGAGTCCTACCAGAGAGTTGAACAAACCCGCCGCTGAGGCAAAGCTGAAGTCCCCTTGAAGAATACCCTCACGGTACACAAAAGTAGGAAATACATCACCAACATCCATAACGAGCGGATTCAGCATCAAGAAGATTTGCTCGAAGCCGACATTAAGGATATGGCCGAGCTGCAGTAACAGCATCATGATGATGGTTGGGCGGATCGAAGGAAGCGTGATGTTCCACAACTGGCGCCAGCGGCTTGCCCCATCCATTACCGCTGCTTCATAGAGTTCAGGTGATACGCTGCTTAGTGCAGCGAGAAAGATGATCGTTCCCCACCCTGTTTCCTTCCAGATATTTTGGAGTACGATGCTTATTTTAAATAGCTCAGGCATCATCATCCAATTCTTGACCGTTCCTCCGAGCATGACTACAAGTTCATTGACGAAGCCCGTTGAAGAAAACATCAGTGAATAGATCCCTATGACGATGACCCACGATAAGAAGTGAGGTAAATAGACGATCGTTTGTACCCATCGCTTGTAAAGTGCATTCCGAACCTCATTCAGTAAAAGCGCCAGTACAATCGGTGCAGGAAAGAAAAAGATAAGCTTCAGCACACTGATCACGAGTGTATTACTTAGCAACCTGATAAAATTGTCCCCTTGAAAGAAGTCAATAAAATGTTTAAACCCGACCCAATCACTTCCAAAAAAACCCTGAAACGGACTGTAATCTTGAAACGCGATCAACACGCCCCACATTGGCACATAATGAAAAATAATAAAATATATGATGCCGGGAAGCGCGAGCACATACAACCTGCGATAGCGATACATGCTGCGCAATATCGATCCCTTTCGGGGGCTGGTCAGAGGTGACGCTGACTTTTGTAAGTTCATACCTAACCCTCCAGAACAAAAAATAGCTTTCGTTTACTCATTTCCGAAGCACTCCGAAAACAGCATCAACACAAGCCCTTGACCATACAAGGTCGGTATACGCTCAATCGTTTGATACGCCTCGATGGTCGGCATGATCGGTGTCCCTCCGGAAACACTGCTCACTTCTCCGGCAGTATTAATACATCTCAAAACACCCTTTAAAGCTTTTAACACGTGTACTCCATAGGTTTCTTCCAACAGACCTGTACGGATAGCCAGCAGTATTCCGCAGGCAATACCCGCGCTTCCCGACGTTTCCTGGTAAAAGTCTGTCCGGTCCATTACCGTGTGCCATAGACCGTTGCTGCTTTGGTATTCGATCAAGCCATCCATCATGCGCTTGTAGCTAGACCTTATATCAGACGGGATCGTGACTAGTCCTACGATGTCCTGCAAGATTTCAGGTACGGCTATACAAACCCATGCATTCGCCCGCGTCCATCTGGCAGCGGATAAATGATTTCTCTCGGCACTGTTCCAGCCGTGAAATAGAACCCCGGTCACTTCGTCCTGCAGCAACCGCATATGCAAGCTGACCTGCTCCAAAGCCTGTTTTGCAAGATCCGAATCTTGCGTTAATTTCGCTGTGCGGGCAAGCAGTAGTACAGCCATAAACATTGTATCTGCCCATACCTGCTCTGGGAAGCTACCTTTCTCCGTGACGGTATGCTCAAATGCACCTTCTCGCGTTCGCGGAGCCTCTCGTACCATCCACTGAGAGATTTGTTTCGCTTGGTCCAAATAATACGTTTCTTTGGTTAATTCATACAGCCTGGGAAAAATGGCGAACGGCGCCATCGAATTAATAACTTTCGTACGTCCTGCTTTTTCTTGATTTCTTTCGACCCATCTAATTAAATAATCAAGAACTTCCTGGTTTCCCGTCTTCTCGTAATAATGCAGCAATGCCATCGTACCTACACCAGGGACCCAGTCCCATTCATTGATGTTCATTCCCCAATCGGTCGATCTGCTTTCCGTCATATATCGATACACACGATCAGCGGCATGTCTTATTTGTTCATTCATTTCAATAATCATTTCCTTAATTCCACTCCTCTGGTTGAATACCGCCATACAATATATCGCCACCTCCCAACGGCGCTATTAGCGGCCTGAATCCAAGTATATTATGAAAACGGATGCAATTCTCTCGATGAATTGCGTAAAACCATACCGATATTGCTTTATTGATTACGAGCCTATATGATGTATGAAAGCGCATTCTAATACAGGAGGAGTGGAGTATGGAAGACCGAACTTACCAATCGACTGACGTTTTCGTGAACAATAAATTGCAAGAACTACCCATTCATATGAAGTATAGAGAAACTGAACAAACCTTTTACATGAACTTCCATTCCCATGCCGGATTTGAGATCTATATGTTTCACGAAGGCAGTGGTTATTTTTTAATAGAAGAAAATATCTATCCGCTTGAAGGCAACGACTTGATTCTGATAAGCTCCCTAGAATCTCATAAAAGTTCGCCTAAGCTGCAAGTACCCAGCACACGTACCGCCATCCACTTTCTCCCTGAACTCCTGGATTCTGAAATTCAGCAACGATTTCTTCGTATGTTTGACCGCAGTAACCAGCATAGGCATATACGAATGAGCGGTGAACGTCTGCGTCATTTCGAATATCTCCTAGATCGACTGCAAGAAGAATATGTAAAGCTGAATACTGGTGACTTTTTGGCTATGCGAATTTACCTCAATGAGATGCTACTTGAAATACACCGCCTTGTGTTTAACGGAGAAGAGCATGGTCTTGAGCCCATTGAGAGAAATACAATCAATGTCAAAATCGAAGAAGCGGTAAAATATTTATCCAAAAACTTCACCACGGATATTTCGCTCGAAAAGCTTGCACAGGATTTATATATCAATCCGTATTATCTGTGTCATTTGTTCAAAAAAACGATTGGTCTGACTATAACCGATTTTCTAATCCAAACACGGATTCATCACGCCAAGCGGCTGCTCACAAATACTAGCATGCCGATCACAGAAATCTCGGAAGCCGTGGGTTTTAACAGTTTCTCCTATTTTGGTCGTGCTTTTAAAAAGATCGTCGGTACAACGCCGCGCACCTATCGCAATAAATCCAAATAACAATTTGTATAGCCCTTATTGCACAGCAAAAAGGAGCCACTCGGCTCCTTTTTGTTTTATTTGCTTGTAAAAACTTTAAAAATCCATCTTATGTAGCCTAACCTTCAGTATTTATAATCCCATAATGAATTAGGTCATCATATTTATTTTCTTTATAGATATGCTGCAATAAAATGCCTTCCTCCACCATTCCACATTTTTGCATCACTCGCCCAGAGCCGGGATTTGAAGCAAAGTGTCTTGCAAATACTTTATGATAATGCTTTTCTGAAAAAGCAAACGCAATGATCGCTTTTGCTGCTTCAGTCGCGTATCCTTTCCCCCAATATTCCTCACCGATCCAATATCCTACTTCACCATTTCTGTATGCTTGCTTATTTGTCAGTCCTATAGCTCCATAAAGCTCGTTTGTACTCTTATCAGTAATGGCAAACTCATAATACATATTATTGATAAAATTCTCTTCATGAGCTTCAATCCAGGATATTGCACATTCGATAGTGTAAGGATAAGGTAGAGTCAACGTACTTTTGTAGATATTATAATTATTGCAGAGGTCAGAGACACGTTTTGCATCAGATAATTCAAAGGGTCTCAGTATCAATCTTTCGGTCGTAATTGTTCTTTTCTCTTGATTAAACATTGTTTTACCTCCGCTCAAGAATCTCCTGCACAATTGGCATCGCCAAACTCATATTCTCTGCTTCGATTACTATCGCTGTTAGTCCTGTCTCTGTGCGTGTCTCATGCCACTCGCCCTTGTCCCAATACACAGCTGAGCCAGCGCTAACTGAAAGCTCTGTTTCTTCCCCTGCTCTGACCCAGCCTTCTCCGCTAACGACAAGAAATAGCTGTGGAACCGGAGCCTGATGCCAGCCAACAAGTCCATTCACACCCAAGTGCATACAACCCACATGCGGAGAAACCGCCTCTGTCAGTATTCTCGACATATAAAGCTGCTGGCTTCCGAACGCATCAATAGATTTACCAGCTTCTTTGGCAAAGCTATATACTATCATCTTACACTGTTCCTCCTACCGACACCGGATTTACCTGTACCTGATCTGCATGCAATTTTTCAATAATCGCCAACAGGAAGGTTTCGGCTAGACTATTCTTTTTAATGGCTCTGGCGGCCTCTTCCAAGGTAAACCATTCTGCATGATCAACCTCAGCACTCATCTGACTTAAGTCCTCCGAATCTGCAACACCTATAAAATTCAGCATTAGCGTATTAGAAGGTGCGAAATATAAGCTGCGCATATATTCATAGGCTACAATATCAATTCCTACCTCTTCTTTTACTTCACGAATAAGTGTGGTTTCCGCATCTTCACCTTTATTCACGTACCCTGCAAGCAATATATAATCTGGTCGGTTATACTGCTGGATCAATAGAATCTTATTCATATCCTGATTTAATACTGCTGTACTGATCGCCGTGCTAAAAATAGGGAATCTGAACATTTCGCATGCATTACAATAAGGTACCTGTCCTTCCCCATCGCTTTCTTTCATTACTAACGCTGTTCCACATTCTAGGCAATATTTCAAGCTGATCTCTTCCTTCTATAATAAAGTAGTCAATACCTATTCCAATTGCGGTGGAACACGATGCTGCGTAGCTTGTTCAAACCCGTAGGCTATGGATAGGAGCGTAGGCTCACTATAGGCTTTTCCGGAAAAAACTACCCCAAAGGGCCCCCGAGTTGGGTCACCGTCGGAATCAATAATGCCCTGAGCTACAAATCCTGCCGGAACGGTAATTAACGGATACCCCAAGCGTGCTGCAATATACATACCATCTACATCTCCAGGCAGTAATAATGCATCCAAGCTATATTGCTCCAACACATAATCTATGCCTTGCTCAAGTGCTAGCTCTCTGTATTCTTGTTTCTTTTGCTGATATTCTTCTTCGGTTAAAGTTATACCCTCTGACCTAGTTAATGTATCTTGCCCAAATTGTAATGCGATTTCAGCATGTCTTTCATTATACGCTATCAATTGCTGCAAAGAGTGAATCGGAACGGAATCATCTACCCCAGATAAATACGCGTTGAGCCCCTTTTTAAATTCATAACAGATTACATCATTATTCCAGTTTTGTTGTTCAACGTAAAGCGTAACCGGATCTATTATCGTAGCCCCTTCGTTCTTCAAAGTCTGGATAGCTGTTTCCATAATTGAAAGTCGCTCTGCATCTAAATGGTTATAATAGTGCCGTGGAACGCCTATTCTTGCTTGCCGTATAAAGCTTTTATCTAGAAATGGAGTATAGTCCGTAAAAGCATGCTTCTCGCTCGATAATGTTGCTTCATCCCTGTCATCCACTCCCGTTAATGCCCCCAAAATAATCGCCGCATCCGTAACCGTTTTAGCAATAGGTCCAGGAGTGTCTTGGCTAACTGAAATAGGAATCACTCCAGTACGACTGACTAATCCGACCGTTGGTTTGATCCCGATGAGAGCATGCTGACAGGCTGGCCCAACAATTGATCCCGCGGTTTCCGTTCCGATCGAGGCTGCTGCCAAATTCGCCGCAATAGCTGCTGCAGGTCCAGAACTTGAACCACTGACAAATACATTCCCTGGCCCATATGGATTAAGTACTAGACCACCTCGTGAGCTATACCCAGCCGGCATTGAACTAGACATAAAGTTAGACCACTCCGACATATTCGCCTTTCCAAGCAAAACAGCTCCTGCTGACCGGAGCTTCGCAGCTACGAAGGAATCTTTTGCCGCAAATGATCCTGCTAAAGCTACTGACCCAGCACTCGTATGCATTTTATCCGCGGTATCTATATTATCCTTCAACAATATAGGAATGCCGTGTAGACTTCCCCGACTTCCTTGTTCCTTACGTTCAATATCCAGTGTTCTCGCGATGTCTT
This sequence comes from Paenibacillus sp. FSL R5-0345, assembly GCF_000758585.1. Classification (NCBI taxonomy): domain Bacteria; kingdom Bacillati; phylum Bacillota; class Bacilli; order Caryophanales; family Paenibacillaceae; genus Paenibacillus; species Paenibacillus sp. FSL R5-0345. The sequence continues at coordinate 1,184,493 of NZ_CP009281.1, read as the reverse complement.
TAGCCTCTGGATTGATTTCTAAGATTGCGTTTATGTCTATATCGTACTTATGAATCCGTTCCAAATAGGCTACTACCAAATCTTCTGAACTGACTACGCCTGCTTCCATAGCCGCTTGCAGCTTTGCAATATCCGCTTCTATTATCCATTCCTGAAGTTTGATCTTCATCAGAGCAGCTCCTTCAATAATGTAATTCTCCCTAGCATAAACCTACCATAAATTCTTAGCACAATGACATGACGAATTTGACTATAATTATTTTCACCTGTGATTTGACTCCCTCGCCTACAGATGATAGGGTATTTCCGAAGTTAAATTTTTCCGGGAGGGAATGCCCATGACGGAAGTAAAGCTTAGCATCGGATACGACGAATTTGAGGAAGGCCAAAGAATCGGCACAGAAATTGAGAAGCTTAGCAGCAGCTCTGAAAGTTCTTCGCTGACCAGCCTAATTATCGGCGATTGGGGCCAAGCTTACGAGAATGGTTCCGAAGAGGTTGTAGAGGCACTCGTTACGCATAGTGCTAGCTTCCCTGCTTTACGCAAGCTTTTCATAGGCGAGATGAGCTCTGAGGAATGTGAGATTTCTTGGATTACCCAAAGCGATCTATCACCGCTGCTCCCCGCTTTTCCAGAGCTGCAATCACTCACGATTCAAGGTGGGAATGAGCTGAGTCTCTCAGAACTAAAACACGACAAGCTAGAAGAACTGATTATTATAAGTGGAGGCTTAAGCACAACTGTTCTTGAACATATTGCAACTAGCCAATTGCCGAATTTGCGCAAGCTGGAGCTATATCTAGGCGTAGAAGATTACGGATTTGACGGCAGTCTCGCAGATCTTCTCCCTATTATAGAAGTAGGAAAGTTCCCTAAACTTACTTATCTTGGTTTAAAAAACAGCCAGATTCAAGATGAGATCGCAGGTGCATTAGCAGACGCTCCTATTCTGGATCAACTGGATACGCTCGATCTGTCACTTGGTACCCTTAGCGACGAAGGTGCTGAATTACTTCTCGCCAGCGATCGAATCAAAGGACTGAAAGCATTAAACCTTAGCCATCATTATATGTCTGACGAAATGATTAACCGCTGGCAGAAGAGTGGATTACCTGTTGATGTAAGCGACAAGCAGGAAAGCGATGATGAGGAAGACTGGCGTTATCCTTCCATCACAGAGTGAGCCCCTCATGAGGCCGATGATTGTTATCGGTATTCCTGGTGATAAACGGACTAGCGGCATCCAGCAAGCGCGTTCCGATCTCGGAATGCCTCCTGCCATCATTTTATCGTACGCTGAGTTTCTGCAAGGTAGATCGTTAAGTGATCTTATGGAGGAGCAGCAGAAGCCGTTATCCAGTCAGCCCTCCGTTTATAACGGAATAGATCTCAATGCAGCTCCTCCCTTACTGAGACTGGAATCACCTGGCAGCAGCTTCGAGATAGAACGAGCCTTAATCGCTTTGGGTGCGCCGGATTCGGATGATATGGACGATTCGCTTCACCCCTACGCCGATAGACCTGATCCGCGGCCACTCCGCGTGAAGGTAGCCCGTCAATTGAAGGACATGCAAGGTGTCCTGCATCATCCATCCCAATGGTTCCGCGGCTACTGCCGAATGCTGGCTAGACTACAGCGCGAAGCCAAAACCGCATGTCCGGGTTCGTTATGGTTAAATGACCCTGCCGAGATAGCGGCTATGACCGATAAACGCCAGACTCAACAGATTCTGAGTAAGGCGGGGATTCCAATCCCTCGCCCATTAGGTGAAGATCAGCAGCCTACGGATTATGACTCTCTCCGGGAGATGATGTTATCCCGGCGCATGCACCGGGTATTCATTAAGCTGGCCTTCGGCTCTGCCGCTTCTGGAGTGATCGCCTATCAGATCCATCCCGTGACGGGTGCCGAAATTGCCTTAACAACAGTGGGGGTCGAGAATTACATCACTCGACCACCCATTTACTATAATTCTGGTACACTGCGACGGTACACTGATACCGCCACAATCTCGGGAATTGTGAACTGGATCTACCAGCACGGTGCTTATGCTGAGCAATGGATCCCTAAAGCGGGGCTTAAGGGAAAAGCATTCGATATTCGCCAGCTAGTCGTTCTCCGCGAGGCCTGCCACGCGGTTGCTCGGGTCAGCCCTACACCAATTACGAATCTGCATTTACGCAACCAGCGGATGTCTCTTTCGGAAGCCGGGCTGTCTGAATCCGTACAGGAGCAGGTGCAGAATACCGCTGTGCAAGCACTGGCTGCTTTTCCCAGTTCCGGGGTAGCCGGAATTGATGTCCTGGTATCCGGGGGTTCACAGCAATGTTTTGTCGCGGATGTCAATCCATTTGGCGACTTGCTTTACGATGTGAAATACCGCGGCTGCAGCACCTACGAATGGGAGATGAAGGTATTGTCGGCTAGAGACTATATCACGCCTCCCTCCACACCGCTTATAAAGGAAGGATTATCTTAATGGATATGAACACCATCGTCGGCACTCATGACATTCTTATGATCACACTCGATACGCTTCGTTATGATGCTGCTGTTATGGAAGAAGCGAACTGCCCGAACTTGTGCGGAACCGGATCATGGGAGAAAAGACATACCCCAGGCAGCTTTACCTATGCCGCTCATCATGCCTTCTTCGGCGGCTTCTTGCCTACTCCAGCCACAACGGATAAGAAAGAACATATCCGCATGTTCCATTCCCGAAACACCGGAATGAAGACGCATCCCCATACCTGGCTGTTCGATACACCCGATATCGTATCCGGGCTTGCTGCCGAGGGCTACCGTACGATTTGTATTGGGGGGGTTATTTTTTTCACCAAAAAAAATCCACTCGCCCGTGTGCTACCAAGCTATTTCCAGCACAGCTACTGGCGGATGACGTTCGGGGTCACCAATCCGCGTTCCACAGAGCATCAGGTGAACCATGCCTTAAAGCTGCTAAAGGATACTCCAAGCGAGCAAAGACTGTTCATGTTCCTCAACGTCTCTGCCATTCACGGACCGAACCATTATTTTATACCCGGTGCTAAAAAGGACTCCGTAGACAGCCAGCGCGCCGCACTCCGATATGTGGATGGTGAACTGGGCCGATTATTCGATGCCTTCCGGGAACGTGGCAATCCTACCTTCTGTCTGGCGTTTTCTGATCATGGAACCGCCTATGGTGAAGATGGCTATCAGGGGCATCGCTTGGCTCACGAGACCGTATGGAACGTCCCTTACCGGGAATTTATTTTATAAAGCATAAACGCCTTCGACGTCCTTATAAGGACGGTAAGCGTTTATGCGAGAAATATAAGACAATAAAGTATAGTGTGAAACTTATACTTTATTATATCTCAAGGAAAAGGAAAGGATGGAGAACTGTTATGACGTTATCGTCCTTCTCTTTAGAAGAGCTTCACCAATGGAAAGAAAACATTACTGCTCACCCTTACCGATCTTATCTGTATTCCTATCCACACAAAACAGCTTACAGGGATCTACAGCCGCCGATTCCACTAGAATCCTTATGGCAAGATGAGCCTGCAGAATCCTTTTTTCTATATATGCATATACCGTTTTGCGGTGCTCGTTGTGGATTCTGCAACCTGTTCACCTTGCCTGATAAACGCGCGAATGTTCACGCTACATACGTAGACGCGCTAGAACGTCAGGCCAAGCAGTGGGCTGCATTCACCAGACATAAACCGTATGCCCGTTTTGCGATTGGTGGTGGAACACCTACATTACTGGCGGCAGATCAACTGCGCCGTTTATTCCACATTGCCGTAGATACGATGGGACTGGATACGAATACAGCCTCCATCTCAGTGGAAACTTCACCGGAGACCATTACCGAAGAGAAGCTGAATATTCTAAAAGAATATACGGTGGATCGGGTAAGCATGGGCATCCAAAGCTTTGTCGCTGCTGAATCAGCGGCCATTTATCGCCCGCAGAATCCGGATGTGGTATATCGGGCGCTGGAGCTACTGGGGAAATATGATTTTCCCATTCTAAATTTGGATCTGATTTACGGGCTTCCGGGGCAGACCGTCGACTCTTGGCTGTATTCGCTAAATCAGGCGCTTAGCCATGATCCAGAGGAAATCTTTATTTATCCGCTCTACACGCGTGAGCATACGATTGTGAAGCCAGGTGATATCCAGCGTCAGGAGGATATTCGCCTAGACTGCTACAAAGCAGCTGGGCAACTGCTTAATGCCAGAGGTTACCATCAATATTCCATGCGGCGTTTCGCCAAGGAAACCGCAGGAACGGATAAACCCATTCTTGACTATAGCTGTCAGGAAGAAGGAATGGTCGGGCTGGGCTGCGGGGCTAGATCCTATACTCGCAATGTGCATTACGCTTCCCGTTATGGGGTGAGCCGTAAAGCAACCGAGAGCATTATTGCCGATTACGTCAATACAGATCGTTACGATACGGCAGATTACGGAATTGTGCTAAGTCTGGAAGAACAGAAGCGCCGCTTTATTCTGAAGGCGATTTTACATAGCGAAGGTCTGAGGATTGAAGATTACAACCTGCGCTTCGGAAATTCACTCTGGGATGATTATCCTGAACTGTCGCGCCTGCTTCATACCGGCTTAGGGAAGGAAGCAGACGGCGTACTGCACCTTACTACCGAAGGTATGGGCTACTCCGATTCCATCGGTGATTGGTTTATTTCAGGAGAGATTCGAGCGCAGATGGAAAGGTTCGTATTGCCATGAATGCGGTCCTCTACTACCGCGGCTCTCTCACCTCCTGCAACTATGACTGCCCGTACTGCCCTTTCGGCAAAACAAGAGACAGCGCAGCTACTCTCGCGAAGGATCGACAAGGTCTGGAGACCTTTGTCGAGTGGGCCTCTTTGCAAGGTGCAGCGGGTCATCGGCTGTCTATCTTTTTCAATCCTTACGGCGAAGGACTGATTCACCGCTGGTACAAAGAAGCGATGATCACGCTCTCCAATATGGAGCATGTGGAGAAGGTAGCGATTCAAACGAACCTTTCGGCAAATCTTGATTTCGTCCAAAAGCTGAATCGAAGCAAGGTTGCCTTTTGGGCTACTTACCACCCCGGGCAAGTGAGCGAGGATAAGTTTCTAACGCAATGCATGACCTTGTACGAGAATGAAGTGCCCTTCAGTGTAGGGAGCGTTGGGATTCGCAGCGCCTTTCCAGCGATAGCTTCGCTTCGCGCAGCATTACCGGAGCGTGTATATCTGTGGGTCAATGCTTATAAAGATAAACCGGATTACTATACAGCCGAGGATCTTTCCTTTCTGAGCAAGATTGATCCGCATTTTGCTGTGAATGCTATGGATTACGAAAGTCTTGGTCAAACCTGCAATGCTGGTAATGAAGTCTTTTATGTACAAGGTGCTGGACTGGTGAAACGCTGTTATAAGGACAGAGGTGTTATTGGCAATCTCTACCGCGATGGCTTGGAGGGTCTATCCGCTATAAGAAGCTGCCGAATGAAGGTGTGCGACTGTTATATCGGTTATATTCATATGCCAGAGCTGAAGCTGCAAAACATCTATGGATCAGGTCTGCTGGAACGAATCCCTTATGGCGCTATGAACCATTGAACCGAAAACAACAGTACGGTTAACTGTGTGTTAAATTTCAAGAAAAAGAACCCTGTCAGCATTTCTTAACAGGGTTTCTTTACTCTGTGTGGAATATGAACAGTAGCCCTCGTCTACAGGGCGACAGCAAACACTTAGTTGGAGGGATGAATAGCTGATGAAAAACATTATTAATTTTGCGCATCGCGGCGCATCGGCAGTGTGTCCGGAAAATACTATGGCAGCGTTCCGCAAAGGTCTTGAGTTAGGTGCAACCGGTATTGAAACCGATGTACAAATGACCAAAGATGGCGGACTTGTTCTTATTCATGATGAAACTCTAAACCGTACGACAAGCGGAAGCGGCTATGTGAAGGATAAGACCCTTGCAGAAATTTTGGAAGTGGACGCGGGCTCTTGGTTCAGTCCCGAATTTAAAGCTGAGCGCATTCCGATGCTGGAGGATTTGTTAGATCTGCTGCAAGGACGAGATACAGTACTAAATATCGAGTTTAAAAATGGTACTTTCTTTTACCCGGGTATGGAGGAAAAGGTTATCGCGGCTGTACGGGATTTCAAGATGAGCGATCGCGTGATTTTTTCGAGCTTCAACCATTATTCACTAGCTCACAGTAAAACGATCGCACCTGAGATCAAGACAGGAATTCTATACGGGGAAGGTCTGTATCGTCCTTGGGATTATGCAGCTACGCTTGGCGCAAACGCACTACATGCTTATCATCAAGCGGTACTTCCTGAATTTGTCGAAGAAGCAGCTAAACATGGCATCGCTTATCATCCTTGGACTGTTAATGATCCAGAGCGGATGAAGGCTTTAATCGAAGCTGGAGTATCAGGTATTATTACAGATCATCCAGATGTGCTGGCTGGGCTTCTAGCTAAATAATAAGGGAGTGTGACTGTGTGAAAAAAGTCTGGTTGCTCGGATTCGGCTTTTTCAGCATCAGCATTACGTGGAGTCTGTATAACGCATTTGTACCCTTTTTTCTAGAAAAATACGTACATAGTGTGGCACTTATCAGCTTCTTGATGACGATTGATAATTACTTTGCCTTATTCCTGCAGCCTTGGATCGGCAACCGCAGTGACCGCACTACCTCACCTTTTGGACGCAGAATGCCTTATCTTATGATCGGTATGCCTTTCGCTGCCGTGCTAACCATGCTGATTCCGTTCCATACCGGACTATTTACACTTCTGTTGTTTATGATGCTGATGAATCTGGCCATGAGCTTATACCGTTCACCAACCGTCGCCCTTATGCCGGATATTACACCTGAAGAACAGCGTACGAAGGCAAACGGGCTGATTAATTTCATGGGTGGGTTCGGTTCTATACTCGCTTTCGGCGTAGGTTCGATCCTGTATAAATCAAATCCAGCGCTTCCGTTTATCGTTGCTGGACTGATTACCTTGTTATGTCTGTTTATCGTATCACGCTTCATAAAAGAAAATCGGGATGGCGTAAACGTACAAATGAAGCTTCCTTCAGAAGCTGTTACTGCCACCAAGCCCTCACGTATTTCCTTTCGAAGTCAGCTTGACCGTACAACAGTATTTTTGCTAGCGGCGATTTTCTTCTGGTTCGTAGCTTATCAAGGCGTTGAGACACTGTTTACCTTATATGGCAAACATCATCTCGGTCTTAGTGAACAAGCGGCTTCTTTCTCGCTCACCTTCTTCTCTTTAGCTTTTGTGCTGTTCGCCATACCGAGCGGCTGGCTGGGCGGAAGATTCGGAAAGAAAAAGATGATCATCATCGGCGTATGCGGACTAATGACCATCTTTGCTCTTGTCGGTTTTGCAAAGGACCTTTTGCTCCTTCGTGGATTACTGTTGCTGGGTGGAGTCTTCTGGGCTTGCATTAATATCAATTCCTATCCTTATGTTGTGGCAACAGGAACAGAAGAAAGTATTGGCACACGAACAGGGATGTATTATCTGGTCTCTTCTCTGGCTGCCATCAGTTCGCCTCCACTACTGGGACTTATGATTGATATCTTTGATTACTCGATCCTGTTCTACGTGGCGGCGATTAGTATGGCGGTTGCTCTTGTCTGCTTGTTCCTCATGAAGGGCAGCAAACAAGTGACTAATAGTATTCATTCGCCTGGCGCATAATTTCATCCCAAGAGTATAGTAAGTCCAATAAAAATAGCGGCAGTCCAGGACTTATGATGAGGTCCATGGCTGCCGCTTGTATTTTACACAAACACATTCTAATTCTTATAGACGGAGTAACGCCCCGTACCGAGCTGTTTGGCGGCGTACATCGCTGTATCTGCTTCGTTAAGCAGCCTAAAATGATCCACTTTACCATGACTTATGCTGATCCCTATACTCATGGAGACGAACAAGTTATGCTCACCTAGCTGGTAACTCTTAGTCGTCTTCTCCAGAATCCGCACAGCAAGCTGCTCCGCTTCCTTCTGGGAGCAACCTTTAGCGACAATTACAAATTCATCCCCGCCCACGCGGAAGATATGACGTTTTCTTTTGCTGGAGAATTGAATTAACTTTTTACCCACCTCTTGCAGCAGTAAGTCCCCCACATGATGCCCCAAGCTGTCATTGATCGATTTGAAACGATTCAGATCCAGAAACAACACAGCAAGCTGTTCATTTACCTTGCACCGATCCCAAAAATGATCCATTCCATTCTTATTCAGTAACCCTGTCAAAGCATCCTTATATGCCAGCTCTTTCAATTGCTCTCTTTCAGCCCATACTAGATTCATTCGTGTAATCAAAAACATGATTAGGGCTATCGTAAGTCCATAGACCAATAGCGGTATAATAATCCCATCATCGGCCACTTCATTTCCCAGTAAAGTTTTTACGCCTAGCTGGTGCATGCTCCATAGGGAGGCGACGATAATGATAACGGAAAGGCCGGTATGAATCGCTCTTTTTTGAGGCGTTTTAGAAGAAATATCCCGGTAAAGCCTTAGTACTAAATAACCGGCCGCTGCTGCGATGAGAATGGATAATAACGTTTGTAAGTAAATCTGGACCTCTGCCACCTTAGATTCGCACATCCTTCTGACTACAAAAATGATTAGCTTTCTGAGCAATTACTATATTAAAATGCTCTGAACATTTTCTGAACACTAATTACATCGTCAAATGCTGCGCACAATTGTACAGCTCACAGTTCCAGGTTGCATCGGATTTAGTAATCTGAGTAATAGACGTATTGCTCAGCAAAACGGTTACGTTCAGATCTGGAATAAGTCGTCTAAGCGTACTACGCAAAATCGCACCATGGCTAACCACCAGTATACGACTGCCCGGATGTTTCTCCGCAATTTCTTCGATCGCCTGACTACCTCTGATCTCGCTGGCTTCTGGATTTTCCAGTCCCAAATCTAATGTCTTCCACCCGCTTCCCCAGCGTTCAACACGATCTTGTTCCGTAGTCCCCTCAATTAGCCCTGCGTTCATCTCACGGATACCCGGTGCTAAACCGGCGATCTCCATGCCGAGCCTTGTAGCAATTACCTCTGCTGTTTGTCTTGCTCTTAGTAAATCACTTGAATATAAATAGTCCCAATGTTCTGTGCTTAGCCGTTCGGCAAGAAGAGCCGCCTGCTCCAGGCCTTCAGTATCCAATGGATTATCCGTATGTCCTTGTGCTCTGCCTTCCTTATTCCACGCTGTGCTTCCATGGCGAATTAAGCCTATTGTAGTCATAAAGATCTCCCTTTAGTTGTTGAGTTCTAGTACTATTCTTTTAATGGTATCTATATTCTATCAGAATCCTTCCATGAGTATTTGAAAAATGAGAGTTATCCATGTTTTAGAACTTGAGGTATAATAAACCTTACCGCTTTTTACATCAGCTACAGGATAAGGAGATTTTGGTTAATATGAAAAAGTTATTGTTCCCGTTCTTTCTTGCATTCCTTCTATGTTTCATTCCGGTTTACACATTTTGTTCCTCCACTGTTGGTGCTGCTCCGGTTCCGAAAAACACCGTGTATGTGACCAAAAATAACCATTCGTACATCCCACTGCGCCTCTTAAATAATTTCACGGGCATACATGCTGAAATGAATGCGAGTGACAAACGTATAACCATTACGAACGCAGACACTAAGATTACACTTACTGTAGGACAAGCAGCTGCACTCGTCAATGACAAGTCCGTTACACTAACCGACTCCGCTTTTAGTGATAACGGTACGGTATATATCCCTTTGTCCTTTATCAGCAAAACGCTGGGCATTCAATTAGATTGGAATCAGGAAGCCTCTTCTGTAACCCTGACTAATAGCGATATTTCATCGACCGTTCCTGTACAGACTGGCGCACTTATCAAAACAGATTCCTCCCCCGTTGTCAGTGCTAGTAAAACTTTCAAGGTGGGCGGCAAATCTTACAAAGCCCAGACGGTTACGGTATCCCTACTGCATCCTAAGGTGAAGCTTGATGTTGTATTAGCAGGAAATACAATTGGAAAGGTAGAGGACCTGAGCAGTCTAGCTAAGCGCAATAATGCCGTAGTTGCAATTAATGGTACCTTCTTTGATGCTTACACCAAAGGGGCTTACAAGACTCCTTACGGCTACATGGTCAGTGGCGGAAAAATGCTCAAAAATAGCTCCGGGGATCGCCGAACAATTTTCACCTATGACAGTAACCATCTTGCCTCGCTTATTCCAGGGCTGGATTTCACAAGCCGCTTCGCTTCCGGTTCCATGGAAGGAGCACTTCAAGCCGGTCCGCGACTTCTTGTGAACGGCAAGGTATCTCTTAATGTAGCGGCAGAAGGCTTCAAAGATCCTAAAATCTTAACCGGCGGCGGCGCCCGCAGCGCACTTGGTCTCACTCGGGACCACAAGCTGATTCTGCTGACCACTGGTGGAGCTACTATCCCGCAACTGGCCGAAATGATGAAGCAGGCTGGTGCGTATCAAGCCATGAATCTGGATGGCGGCGCGTCGAGCGGACTGTACTACAATGGCAAATATCTCACGACCCCTGGGCGTCAGATTAGCAATGCGATTGTAGTTAAATATCAATAGAACGATCTAGGCGGCGGATCGTAAGCGCGTTGTGCTACGCTCCGTGCTTTGGTTTCGGCTTCGGCTTCGGCTTCGGCTTCGGCTTCGGCTTCGGCTTCGGCTTCGGCTTCGGCTTCGGCTTCGGCTTCGGCTTCGGCTTCTAAGAATACTTCTTTTGATGCTTCTATTGCAGTTTGTGCAATAGAAGCATTCTTTTTTATAGGAAAATGGGATTCTGTTGTATTTTGTACATTAGAATACGACGCATTTGTAATAGTCAGCCGTTCTCACAACAATTGATTGCAGAATGTGCAATAGAAGCAGATTCCAGCTGCTTTTTGATAGAATCTATTGTACAAAGTGCAATCAACAACAGAAGTTTCAACTCCTATGCGAGCATATCTTAACGTATCATTGTATTGTTCAGCCAAAATAAAAAAACAATAATCCCCTCGATGTCTTACGCATCAAGGGGATTATTTATGACGTGCTGCCAACCTACTTACTACTCACGTTTCCAGTGTTGAGATCATCACGAACAGCTTCATATATGTGACCAGAGTACTCCCATACTTGCAGCCAAACTTCGGTATTAAACCCCAATTTTTCGTAGAACGGCTGCATCGAACCTACATAGACTTTGATAGCACCAAGCTCTCTTAAACGGTTAAATCCTTCATGCAAAACCGCCCGACCAAGTCCCAGTGATCTATATCTAATGGATGTGCCTACAGGCTCCAGTATGCCAATTCCATTAACACTGTCCCAAAAAATATTACAGAAGGAGACGACTTCACCAGCTTCGTTCACGATACTGAGATCTAAATGTGAGTTGTAGCTCGGCGCTTTTCTGATATTTCCATAATGCTGCAGCGTTAGCTCAGCCTCCGGTGTGTCTGCATAGTCGAAGGCCATAATATGTCCGAGTGCTTTTGAAGTCACATCGATCTCATCACCACTACAGATTCTGAAGCCAGAGGGTAGCGCAACAGGAAATTCTTTATCCAACTGCAGAGAGTTTACACTCTCCCGTTTCTTAGTTAGACTATAACCTCTCTTATTAGCAACCGCTGCAGCAGAGGACATGAACTCCGGTATTGGAACATACAGCTGTACGAAACCCTCATTCTCATCCCCAACTCTCTGTTCAGCAAAGGAAAACATGTCATCAAGCAAGCTTTCTGGAGGGTTCTTCTCTGCACATTGAAAGTAAAATCCATCGTCCATGCATACTACGGCAGCCAGCTCTCCATCATCATACTCCCATAAGCCTACGTTTCGTTCCCACTGATCCAGCGTCCCACCTTGCGTCTCTTGAAAATAAATAACGAATTCCCAGCGGTCTATAAGCCAAGTATTTGGACCTTTTAGCTTACTATAACTATGTATAAGAAAATCACGGACCTTAAGCAGATCTTCAGAACGGTAAGGTCTAAAATTAAATTTCATTTTCCACACCCCTTTCCTTTAATTTCATATTACAGGGGATTAAAAATCAATAACATGTCAAATTTAGTTATTATTATTTAATACGCCAAAAAATGAATAGTGCGTTCACAAAATACCAATCTCCGAGTAAAAATCAATACCTCTACCGAACTGTTAAATGTACAAAGTACAACTAAACGGATTCTGGTGGTGATTTAAGCAGAAATAGATGTACAAAGCACACTTAAATTAAGCTTACCCTCTGAAGCAAGTTAGCGTTTCTCCTAAGCGATACTGAGAATAAAGTTGAATGAATCTCTACCTGCCTCTATTAAAAGGGTTAGTCAAGTAAATAGTGGTTTAATGAATCCGGTTCCGGTTCCGGTTGGCGAAACAGTGACTTAACGTTAAACTTGCTATAGTTATTCAATACCACTGGCAAGGAGGCCCTGATTCATGTCCAAGGCCGATCATATGTTATCTATTCTCTGGATGCTCAAGCAGCGGGGAAGAACCGCCGGAGAACTAGCTGAAGCGTTAGAGATCAGTGTCCGCTCCGTATACCGTTACATCGATGCGCTTTGCATCAGTGGTGTACCCGTTATCGCAGATAGCGGACCTGGCGGCGGTTATAGCTTACCCGAACATTTTATCGAAGCTCCATTATTCTTTGATTCCGAAGAACAACGCGCCCTTCTACAAGCCTCATCCTTTGCTAAGGGAACCGGTTATCCTTATGTAGATGCTCTAGACCGAGCCCTCTCTAAGCTCAAAAGGTATAGCAATGCGCAGCAATTAGAACAGATGGAGCGGCATGAGAATGGTATTGAGACGATCCACTCTCCTTCCCCGCCGCTTAGCCACCTGATCCAAGAATTAGAGCTGGGGACAGCCAACGGGTACACCCTGCAAATGGAGTATCGTAAGGGGAATGGAGAAAACATATCCTCCCGAGCTATTGATCCTTACGGACTTGTATTGTGGAAGGGCCAATGGTACACCGTAGCTTACTGCCACGAGCGGCAAGAAATTCGCAGTTTCCGGGTCGATAGAATGGTTGAACTCCACCGTACAGAAGCTGTGTTTGCTCGTCCTGCTGACTTCTCTGCACGTGATTTTTTGTTAAAAAACTTACTGCCTGCACGCAATACGGATGCGGAACTAGTTACAGTAATCATCGCATCAGACGAAGGAATCTTGAATGATTTATGCAGCCATTGGTTATTCGGGCATACGCTGGTACAGCGCATGGAAGGACAAGCCCGCTTTCTAGTAGACGAAGCTTCTTTACTCACCTATTTGCCCTATTTCTTGTTGCCTTATGGAACCACGTTACGCATCATAGAACCTTCTTCACTGAAAGAAAGACTAGCTGACATTGCCTCCAACTTAGCAGCTCATTATAAAACTTAAATTATTCTTTAGGATCACTGACCGTAGTTGTCAGTGATCCTTTTATATAGTGTAAAAGAGTAAGAGGAGTTAAGGAAAGTAGAAACCAAGGAGGAATAACCAATGAAAGAACTTCACTATGAGTTTTATATTAACGGAACACCTGAGCAGGTATGGGAAACCTTAATCTCTCCGGAAGGTACGAAGCAGATTTATTACGGCAGCGTTATTCGTTCGACCTTCAAAGAAGGAGAATTACTGGAATACATCGGGCCCGGTGCAGATGGAGATGAAACGCTGCATGTCTATGGGACTCTGCTCGAGTTCACCCCACAAAAAGCACTACGTTTCACTCATCAGGTCGGCCCCTCCTATCATAAAGGACATGAAAGATATGAATCGCGTATTTCTTGGCTGCTTGAACCGGTGGGTGGAACTACAAAGCTCACGCTTATCCACGATGAATGGCATCCTGAAGATCCTTCGTATGCCGGAAGCACCAGCGCTTGGTGGCAAATTCTAAGTAATACCAAAACCTTAGTAGAGACTGGTCGCACGCTTGATTTTGGAAGCTGGACGTAACATCACGGCTGATACAACTTGGATTAGACTGTTCCAATTAAAGACAAGCCTATGAGTAGACTCAACCTTAGCCCCTCGGCTGGAGAGCGCAAGCCTTCTTCCGTTAGGGGCTTTTTGCTGCCTAAATTAATTTTGCCTTAGGGAAACATTCTTGTTGCAGGGACAAAGTTGTTCGCATATACTAATATTGTGTTAGACCGCAAGAAAAATTCCAATGCACAAAATAATAACCATAAAAATACAAATAACAATAAATGAAAGAAGGAGATCTTATGTCTGGAACTAGTATTCCATTATCAGAAGCGGCTAAAGGCAGCACGCTACGTATCAGCGGCATTGAAGTTCAGGGCGTACTTAGAAGAAGATTACTGGATCTCGGGTTTGTAGTGGGGAATGCCGTAGAGGTATTGCGACGCAGTCCATTAGGAGATCCTATAGCTTTTCGGGTAAGCAACACGACCATTGCATTGCGTAGAGAAGAAAGTTCTTTAATATTCGGAGAAGTAATCGGAGGTGTTGAGGCATGAGTCAGTTCACAGTCGCTTTTGCAGGCAATCCTAACACTGGCAAAAGCACGCTTTTCAATCTGCTGACCGGCATGCGCCAGCATACTGGAAACTGGGCAGGTAAAACCGTCATTACTGCTGAAGGCGAGTTTAAGCATAAAGACCATACGTACCTAGCAGTAGATCTTCCTGGTACGTATTCCTTGTACTCGAATTCCGCTGATGAAGAAGCGGCTAGAGATTATATTATTTTTGAACAACCCGATGTGACACTAGTCGTACTTGATGCTACTTCGCTAGAACGAAACCTCAACCTTGCCTTGCAAGTGCTAGAGATTACCGGGCAGACTGTCGTCTGCATCAACCTCATTGATGAAGCCCGAAAACTGGGTATCGACACGTCTCGGCGTGCCTGTTGTAGCGATATCAGCTCGTAATAAAATCGGCATTGAGGCGTTATTGGACCAGGTGGAGAGAGTCGCTACAGGTGCATTCACCGCACAACCACTGCGAATTACGTACAACGAGGAGATTGAACGAGGAATTGCAGAGCTTACCCCACTGGTAGAACAAACCATCGGCAGCAAATACCCAGCCCGCTGGATTGCACTCCGCCTGCTGGACGGTGATGACAGCCTACTAACTTCTCTTAAAGAGAATATGACGGATAAAGATTTACCTGAAGCAAAGGAGGTCATCGGTCATGGAGTCACCGCATATCACTAAGGGATTAGATCCTTTAGATTCCCTGCTGTCTACAGCGAAGAAGCTCGCTGACGGCGGATCGATTCGAGATGAGATTGTCAGCGGCATTTACGGCGTATCCGCAGGCATTTGCGGGGATGCAGTCACTTATCAAGATAAGAAAAAGCTGAACAGCACTTATAAGCTAGATAATATCGTTACCTCAAAAATATGGGGATTCCCTATTATGCTCGCCATCCTCGGTATCGTGTTCTGGATTACAATTGCCGGCGCCAACTATCCTTCAAGCTGGCTAGCTTCCTTCTTCGGCTTCATTGAAGGTTATCTGACGGCCGGATTCGAGGCGATCCATGCTCCCGCTTGGCTGCACGGTGTGCTTGTTCTCGGATTATATCGAGGAACCTCATGGGTAATCAGCGTCATGCTGCCGCCAATGATGATATTTTTCCCAGTGTTCGCGCTGCTTGAGAATTTCGGGTATCTGCCAAGAGTTGCTTTTAACATGGACCGGTTGTTCAAAAAATCAGGAGGCCACGGCAAGCAAGCGTTGACCATGTCTATGGGTTTCGGCTGTAATGCCGCCGCTATCCTCTCCACACGAATCATCGAATCGCCGCGTGAACGGATGCTCGCGATTTTGACCAACAATTTCGTTCCATGTAACGGCCGCTGGCCGACATTGATTCTACTGTCTTCCTTATTCATGGCAGGTGCCGCTACGACAGGCGTACTCCGTTCGCTCACAACCGCCTCCGTACTTATGGGGATGGTGCTAATCGGCATCGTTGTTACACTGACGGTTTCCTGGGTCATGTCCAAAACTGCGCTGCGCGGTGTTCCA
Organism: Paenibacillus sp. FSL R5-0345; assembly: GCF_000758585.1. Classification (NCBI taxonomy): domain Bacteria; kingdom Bacillati; phylum Bacillota; class Bacilli; order Caryophanales; family Paenibacillaceae; genus Paenibacillus; species Paenibacillus sp. FSL R5-0345. Next base: position 1,168,429 of record NZ_CP009281.1, on the reverse strand, counting down.
ACACATTACACACTGGAACTCCCACCCTATCGCCGGCCGCAAATTTGGAAGACCATACTTATTTCCTCCAAAGATAAGTCCTTAAACGTACTTACTCGGGCAATCGTGGTAGCTGCGCCTGCTGGGATTATCACTTGGATTTTAGGTAATCTGTTTATTGGCGGGGATTCTGTCCTGAATCATATGGCTGCATTCTTTGATCCCTTTGCACACATGCTCGGCATGGATGGCTTTATCATCATGGCCTTTATTCTTGGTCTTCCTGCAAATGAAATCGTCCTGCCTATCCTGCTTATGGGCTATATGTCCTCAGGAGCTATGGTCGATATCGACAGCTTGGGCAGCATCAAAGATGTCTTTTTATCACATGGCTGGACTTGGCTGACCGCACTTAACATGATGCTGTTCTCCCTGCTCCACTATCCTTGCGGTACGACACTCGTGAACATCTATAAGGAAACGAAAAGCATGAAGTGGGCTGTTCTCTCCGCAGTCATTCCACTCGGTATCGCCATTGGAGTAACCTTCGTTGTTGCACAACTCGCTCGGTTGTTCGGGTGGGTGTGACGTAAGCTTGCGGCATAAAATTGCCCAAATTCAACGTACATCACTGTTCATCATCTACATCACTGCACATCACCTGCATCACCGTAAAGAACCGCACACTACCTGCAGCGGCTGTAACACTTGCAACACCTATAGCACCTCACTTTCAGCTGGCTTCACAGAATCAGCCCTCCCTGAAACTAAGTTTAGGGAAAACCTCCCTATAAATCGAACTTTATAAGCGTATTTTGTACCTTTTGCGGAAAACCTCCCTATAAATGAGCAGAATATTGCCAAAATGGACAATTTCCGCTGAATTTTAGGGAGGTTTTCCCTTATTATCAATAATATCGAGTAAAACACGTTAATTTAAGGGAGGATTTCCCTAATTATTGGTTACTGTAGTTAAGGTCAGCTCAAATAAATAAGCGGTCGCACGAATAACTCCCGGGCGACCGCTTCATCACAGCGTCATTTTTTTCGCGTTCCACCATCTCTACGACGGTAGAGCACAGTGCCAACTATCGCTATCAAAACGATAATGACTCCACTGATCCCAACATTCACAAGTGGAAAAGAGTCACTGTCCGCAGCTGGTTTCCCCTCAACATCAGTCGCACCATTATTCCCAGCTCCTGATTTCGGCGAATGATTTGATGTTACCTCCGGAGTAGCTGTAGGAGTCCCTGCCGATATACTAGGTCCAAGCTCCTTCAGATCCTCTGATGCCGAGGCAAGCAGCTTCGTTCGACTGCATAAACTGGCCACTATTTCACCTGAATCTCCTTCCCTATTATCATTTGCATAGACGATATAACTTTCCCCTTCCACGAATTCAAACCCGCAGCTGGCAGACGATAGAGCAGTTGTCAAGGTAACCTTATTCCCCTCGACCCCTTTCCAACTGGAACCAACCTCAAAGGTTACTTTTACTGGATCCGCGGACGAGATTATAGTTCCCCTTGGCTCCTTTATCTTTACTACCTTCCCAACAAAGACGGCCGAGCTTGACTCCAGAGCCTCAAGCGGCTCCGCAGGTACAACACAGGAACATGCATAAGTAACGGAGGGCCGCACCGTCAGCAAGGCCATAAATATTAATGTAATACATAGAATTATCATCACTGGACTTCGAAAATTGAACTTTCGCACCTTAATGACCTCCTTCTTTATCTTACAGACGGAGCAGATGTGGAAAGTGTTACAGGAATTTTAAAACAAGTTATACAAGTCTAGTCAATTCTACCCGGATTGGTCTTCATTGGTCTCTCATATCTAATGTACCTACTCATAACCCCCGCGCTATAGCAATCAACCGCTGAATCCCCTCACGTAGCACCCCTTCACTTGCGAAGGAATAGCTAACTCGAATTCTCGACTTCATTTCCCCCAGCGGATCAAACAGCTCTCCTGGCACAAATGCAATCGACTGCGCCATACTTGAGGCAAACAGTCGATCCACCGAAAGATGATCCGGCAGCTTCACCCATAGATTTAAACCACCTTGCGGAGGCGTCCACTCCCACCCAGTTGCAGCTAGCTCTTCTTCCACAATTTCCTTATGCACCTGAAGCGCAATACGCAGCTTACCGAGATGATTCTGCAAGCGTGCTGAAGTGTAGTAATGCAAGAATATTTTTTGGTTAAGCAGCGGAGTTCCATTGTCCGCGAGTGATTTAGCTGTGATCAAGCGTTCCATAAATGGATAACGGCAAGCCACCGCGCAGATCCGTAAGCCTGGAGCTACATATTTACTGAAGCTGCTGATATAAATCACCCAGCCCTCCGTATCATAAGCAAAAAAAGGCGGCGGGGGCTCCTCTTCAAAATACATATCGCGAAATGGGTCATCCTCTACCAGTAGACAGCGATAACGTTCAGCTAGCTCTACTAACAGTTTGCGTTGCTGCACTGGCACCGTATATCCGGTTGGATTGTGATGGGTCGGATTGATGTAGAACATGCGTGGCTTATGCTTTTTCATCAAAGCTTCAACTTTCTCCAAGTCATAGCCCGTCGGAGTAATCTCCACTGGAATCAACCGTGCCCCCTCCCGGCGAAAAACATCCATGGCCACACTGTAGGTTGGTCGCTCCACAAGCACCGTGTCCATAGGCCCGAGCACAATTCGAGCAATCAGATTGATCGCCTGCTGCGCGCCTGAAGTAATAAGCAGCTCTTCCGAGGATAACTGTAACCGATGTTTCTTCCGAAAATGACGACTTAACGTCTCACGTAGCTCTTCATCTCCCTGAACCGAAGAATATGTCCCCATTACCTTTGGATATAAATCGAACACTTTTTTGACATAGTCGGATAGAAAAAGGTTCGGCAGTAATCCCGGATCAATCAGCGCTTGCGAGAACTGATACTTGGTCGGCACTCTTTGTATATCTGATAGCGGATTAGTGAGCGCATAAGCAGATACTGCGGCACCCTCTTCATTTGAAGGAAGCCTGCTTACTGGTGATACGTAATAACCCGATTTGTCTTTTACATATACCTTACCATCCTCCGTCAGCATTCTATACGCTTTGAATACCGTCAGTCGATGTACCTTTAATTCCTCCGCAAGCAGCCGTATAGAAGGAAGCTTATCATGTGCCTCCCACTCTCCTCGCTCCATGCGATTCACTAGAAATCCATATACCTGCCGAAACAAGGGATGATTATGCTCCGCGCTCGCTGACTTCTTCACCTCACTGCAACTCCTCTCCGAGCAACTCCTATTTACAGTATTGTACACGATTTCCGAAGTCATCTGTTCTACTCAACGTCATCTGTTCTGTATACTCCCCTATATGATTAACAAAATGATTTAACACATTAAAGGGGACTTTCAAAATGATCTTATTCGCTTATGCACTTGTATGTCTGATCTTCGGCACGACCTTTCTAGCGATCAAAATCGGTGTGGATGCTGGTGCGCCGCCCTTCTTTTCAGCTGGCTTACGTTTTTTCGTTGCAGGTGCTGTACTATTTCTATGGATGGTCTGGAAACGAAAGGCAAGCTTCTCCCTGCTCCTGCGTAAAGAAATGCTCTTCACCGGCTCTGCATTAACCTTTGGCACCTTCGCGGGTCTTTACTGGGCTGAACAATATGTATCTTCTGGGCTTGCAGCCGTACTCTCTGCGACCGGACCGATCATGATTCTATTACTCCAAACCTCTATTCTTCGTCAAAAAGCACCCGCCATCTCCCTATATGGCTGCATTATCGGATTAACTGGTGTATTGCTGCTCGTTCTACCTAATCTTGTCGTTGATATTTCACCGCTATGGATCATCGGCTGCGCAGCTGTCCTCATTGGGGAATGCTGTTACGCAGTAGGTGCGATTTATTCTAAAAAAGTAATCAACAGTATGCCCGAGGTCTCTCCAATCGCACTTAATGCAGCCCAAATGATGTATGGTGGCGTGTTATTATTCATTCTTTCTTTAGCGACCGAAAATGTACATCCTGAGTTTCTGCTCTCTTACGAGACCGCAGGTTCACTGCTCTATCTAATCGTAATCGGCTCGATGGTCGGTCATTCGTTGTTCTACTGGCTCGTCGCTAAGACAAATCCTGTGTTTCCTTCTACCTGGCTCTATATTTCTCCACCGATTGCCGTAGGGGTTGGCTTTTTCTTTTATAATGAGGCCGTGAATTGGGTTACGATCCTCGGTGTATTCACCATTATTGCTGGGACTATCCTAGTGAACGCTGACGCCTTGAAGCAATTAATGCTAAAGCGTAGGATCAGTACATCCGGTTTAAAAAAATCAAATATATGACGTACTATATATTGCATTTATGACCACTATTGCGTATTATATAACCAAGTTAAATTAAAAATGTCTATATATGACTCATATATGAAAGGAGGATTCGCTTAACGGCGCTTCTTTTCTAAGAGGAATGCCTTTTTATCTGAAGTGGAGGGAATTGCGATCGAACTGACATCACGTCAACTAGAAATCATTGATATTGTGAACAAAAGAGCTCCGATTACCGGCGAACAGATTGCCGAATGTCTAGATCTAACGCGGCCAACGATTCGTTCTGATCTCTCCGTTCTGGTTATGCTCAAATATATTGATGCTAAACCTAAAGTCGGTTACTTCCCAGGACTCAAATCATCTAATCGTCTGGGAAGCAATTATTTGTTGCAGGAGACAAAGGTTAAAGAGATTCAAAGTGTACCTATCATTATCCGTGAGACTACTACGGTTCAAGATGCCGTAGTTACGCTGTTTCTACAGGATGTTGGCACCCTTATTATTTGTGACGAAGAGGGTAAGCTCACCGGTGTTGCTTCACGTAAGGATTTCCTGAAGGTAACCCTTGGCAATCCGGGTGCTGTCTCCATGCCCGTAAGCATGGTCATGACACGCCAGCCCAAAGTAGTTACAACTTCACCAGATGAGACGGTGCTTGACGCCGCACATAAAATGATTTTTCACGAGGTAGATAGTTTACCGGTAGTTGTTCCCAGCGCCACTGAGGACAGTGGTACGAAACTGGATGTCATAGGACGTTTGACGAAAACTGCTATCGTAAAACTTCTCCTCGAACTTGAAGCCAAAGGATAACAGGAGGAATTCATGAGCATCGAGCAATCTTCCAACCTAATAACGATCTGCTCAGATTCTATAGGAGATACGGCAGAAGCTGTCGTGCAGGCCGTCATTCATCAATTCCAGAATCAGCAGATCACCATCAAAAGATACGGGAACATTAGACATGAAGATGAGCTCCGGAAGCTTATGGAAGAAGCCGCGCAGCATAAAGGTTTTGTCGTCTATACGCTGGTGCAGCCGGAGCTAAGAGAAATGATTAAAGAAGAGGCCGTACGGCTTGACCTTCGTATCGTCGATATCATGGGCCCCATGATGCAAGCTTTCATCGATACGTTTGACGATGCTCCACAGCAGCGACCGGGTCTGTTGCACCAGCTTGATGAGAACTATTTCCGCCGCATGGAGGCTATCGAATTCACAGTTGCCTGTGATGATGGCCGGGATCTCGGCGCCATGCTAAAAGCCGATATCGTTCTGCTAGGGATGTCCCGTACCTCGAAGACACCACTTAGTATCTTTTTGGCTCATCGGGGGAAAAAGGTCGTTAACTATCCGATTATTCCGGAAATTGCTCCTCCGCAAGAGCTGCTAAGTCTGCCGCCGAACCGACTAATCGGACTAACCATGAAGCCGGAGTATATGCTGAAGATTCGCTCCGAGCGGCTGAAGGTGCTTGGGTTACCGACTGGCTCCCAATATGCAAGTCTGGAGCGGATTACAGAGGAGATGGAATGTGCCTCTTCTCTGTTCAATAAACTATGCTGTCCTGTAATCGATATTACCGACAAAGCTATAGAAGAAACCGCTGGTATTATTATGGGTTATATCTAACATTCGAATCAAGCAAAAACGCCTTCGGCGTTCTAATAAGGACGGTAAGCGTTTATGCGAGAAATATAAGGATAATATATAGCGTGAAACTTATAAATTCTTATATTTTATAAAATATATGGGATGTACTGGAGGGAATTAGAATGGATCGCGAACTGGCTCTTGAGATTGTACGGGTAACTGAACTAGGTGCATTATCCTCGGCTCGCTGGATCGGGCGGGGAGATAAAAATGCGGCAGATGATGCAGCCACGACTGCCATCCGCTCCATGTTTGATTCTGTCTCCATCGACGGAACGGTCGTCATTGGTGAAGGAGAGATGGATGATGCTCCAATGCTCTATATTGGCGAGAAAGTTGGGAATCAAAAGGGCCCTTCTGTCGATGTAGCCGTCGATCCTCTGGAAGGCACTGAAGTGGTGGCCTGTGGTCTACACAATGCCCAATCCGTGATTGCCATAGCAGATAAGGGCAGCCTGCTTCATGCTCCAGACATTTATATGGAGAAACTCGCTTGCGGTCCTGAGCTTGCCGGTAAGCTTAGTCTCGAAGACCCTGTAGAGGTCACTCTCCAGAAAGCATGCCACTTCAGTGGCAAGTCCCTCTCCGAGCTAACCGTAATGGTTCTTGACCGCAAACGGCATGAACAACTCATTCATAGCCTTCGAGAAGCGGGTGTAAGGATTAAGCTGTTAGGTCACGGAGATGTAGCTGGCGCTATTGCGGCTGCACTGCCGGATAGCGATGTGGATTTGTACATGGGCTCGGGCGGAGCACCCGAAGGTGTCCTTGCCGCCGCTGCACTGAAATGCCTTGGCGGAGAAATGCAAGGCAGATTGCTCCCAGATGGACCAATAGAGTTACAGCGCTGTGTACGTATGGGAATTACCAATCCTACGAGAGTGCTATACATGGAGGACATGGTTGGCACAGGTGACGTTCTCTTTGCCGCCACGGGTGTAACGTCAGGCGAATTCCTGAACGGCGTCCGTTTCATTGGGAAAGAACGCGCAGAGACACATTCGGTCATTATGCGGGCACAGAGTCGGACGATCCGCTACATCCGCAGCATTCATTTCCTTCCTGGTAAAGAAATACCGGATGCACTGACTGTTAGACAGAACGTCGCCTCTTTATAAATCACAAAAAACAGGCTATCTCACCAGCTCACCCATGGCTAGTGAAATAGTCTGTTTTTACTAAATAGCTATTCACTCTTATTTATTTCTAATGCGCTCACTCGCTAAGGTATCCATGGCATCCATGGTTCCGGTGGCTTGAGCTAAATTTCTCGCTTCTTGCTGATCAGCGGCCCGGAGCGCATCGCTTTCTTTTACACTGCCATCATAGTTTCGATTCTCAGCTGTATTTATATTTGCGATATCCTCAAAACGGTCTGAGTTCAGACTATTATGCTGTACGAAAATCCGCTTCACTTCTTCCTCCTTACGCTCACCCTCCACATCCACCATTACAAGAATATGGCCTTCACCTACGTAGTTATCGTAACGCTTGGCTTCCTCTTCAGGAATGCCAAGACCAATAAGACCGCCAACTAGTCCACCGCTACCAGCACCTATTGCCGCTCCAGCCAGCATTGCCGCAAGCGGTCCGGCTGCGATAATCGGTCCAATACCAGGAATAGCCAAAGCGCCTATTCCCATCAGGAGCCCTGTCAAACCACCCAGCAGACCACCAGTAGCCGCACCAGTAGCTATTCCTTCCGGCGCTTGAGTCCCTGATTCATCTCTAAGCGTATCCGCACTCTCTGAATTTCTCGCGATAATCGATATGTCCTCTGTTCTGCAGCCTTGACGTTTCAACTCTTCAATAGCCCTCGAAGCTTCGTATTCGGCAGCAAAGACACCCACTATTCTCTTATTCATCTCCATTACCTCCTAGTGATCGAAGTTAGCTCATACGTTCAGCTTCATAGCTTACTTAACCAAACTGGGCAGGGATAAACTTCTATCTCAGAATTCGCATTCCATTCCAAGTAATGGTCCCACTAAAATATGCTGTATAATAAAAGAAGACGGGCAAAATTGCCCTTGCTTAACTCTATAAAAGAAAGAGACTGAAGAAATCATGGCGATATTTAATTATAATTCTGAGCGTCCCTTCAGAGGTAATCCCGATTTGCATCTCCATTACTGGGGTCGGGAGCAGTGTCTACCTGGGCATTTTTTCGGACCAGGGGTTCGTGACGTATACAAAATACATTTCATTCATGAGGGAACAGGAAAGGTATCTGTGGGAGAACAGACCCATATCCTGCAAGCAGGACAAGCTTTTCTTACCTACCCTCATATCGTTACTTCTTATGCAGCAGACCTATCAAAGCCCTGGACTTATTCTTGGGTAGCTTTCACCGGAGTACAGGTATCATATATTTTATCCAAAACTTCCTTATCGCCTGAGCAGCCAATCTTCCCGATGGATGAACAGCTTATGCCTAATCTCTACGAGCGCCTGACAGAAGCAGCCGACACTTCGGATTGTCTTGACCTGCCACTAAAAGCGATTATGTATGATTTTTTCTCCCTTTTGCTTCAAGCGGTGCCAGCTGTTCCGGATGTACTTCCTTTACCGCGTCAAAAGAGTATTTACGTTGAGCAAAGTCTGCACTTTTTGCATACACATTATTGTGAGAACATTTCCGTGGAGATGCTGTCTTCTTCTCTCAAACTGGATCGAAAATATTTATCTTCCTTGTTCAAACGGACCATTGGTATGCCACCGCAGCAATATTTATTAAATTACCGAATCGCTAAAGCATGCGAGCTTCTGACAGAAACCCTTTGTACTATCGGTGAGATCTCGCGTTCTGTCGGCTATCAGGACCCCTTACTCTTTTCGCGGATGTTCAAGAAGGTGAAAGGTTGTTCTCCAAAAGAATACCGTGTCCGTCATCTCGAAAATGACATTGTACTATAAACTTCTTCCTTGCTGACATACGTTTGTCCGGGATCTTTCGCTACAATAAGGACGTAACGTAATCAGAAATAAGTCTTTTTAGGAGGAAATAATGATGTATAACGCAAGCGCTACCAGATATGACAATATGAAATATAACCGCACTGGAAAAAGCGGTCTACTCCTTCCGGCGATCTCGCTAGGACTATGGCATAACTTTGGCGGAAACGACTTATTCGAGAATGGTCGCGCCATGGCAAGAAGAGCTTTCGATCTTGGAATCACTCATTTTGATCTCGCTAATAACTACGGTCCCCCAGCTGGCTCCGCAGAAGAAAGCTTTGGTCAAATCCTTAAGAAGGATCTTGCTCCTTATCGTGATGAAATGGTCATCTCTACTAAGGCTGGATATTATATGTGGGCCGGTCCTTATGGCGAATGGGGCTCCAAGAAATATCTCGTCTCCAGTCTAGACCAAAGCTTGAAACGTATGGGCCTTGATTATGTAGATATTTTCTATCACCACCGTCCAGATCCGAATACACCACTGGAAGAGACTATGGCTGCGCTGGATCTTATTGTACGTCAAGGTAAAGCGCTGTATGTTGGGATTTCGAATTACAACCCTGAACAGACACGCGAAGCGGCACAAATTCTTCTTCGGCTTGGAACGCCTTGCCTGATTCATCAACCTAACTACTCCATGATGTCCCGCTGGATCGAAGACGGCTTGCAGGATGTATTAACTGAGGAGGGTATCGGATCGATTGTGTTCTCTCCACTACAAGGAGGCATTCTTACCGACCGCTATCTTAACGGAATTGCTCCCGATTCTCGCGCTGCTGGACCAAGTGTATTCCTGTCCGAAGATGCCATTACGGAAGAGAAGATCGCTAAGGTTCGCAAACTGAACGAGATTGCTGCTGCACGTGGACAAAAAATGTCTCAACTAGCGTTATCTTGGGTACTCCGCGGAGGTAAAGTCACTTCAGCTTTGATCGGTGCAAGTAAGGTGAGCCAGATTGAAGATGCTGTCGCTTCCTTGAATGCACCGGAGCTAAGCGCAGAAGAGCTGGAGCAAATCGAGACGATTTTGCGAGGATAATTATAGATTAAACCATAAAGACGGCCAATGAGGTCAGGCAGCTTAAGCTGCTCTGGCACTTCATTGGCCGTTTTTTTTCTACTCACCCAAATATCTGCGTAATATACACCATAATTAATAATCCAAAGATAAATGAATACGTCGAAGGCCGTTCGTAACCATGGCCATGACTCTCTGGAATAAGTTCCTTGTAGACGATGAATAGCATAGCCCCGGCTGCAAAAGCAAGACCATAACCCACTACATTTTGCAGATAACTGGCTGTAAAATAGCCGATCACCGCAGATACCATTTCCATAAGTCCGGTAAGCGTAACAATTCCCAGGGCTTTTAACTTGCTTGTTCTAGAATTCATCAAAAAGACTGCAAGAATCAATCCTTCGGGCATATTTTGCGCACCAATTGCAATGGCCACGGTCGGACCCAGGCTCGCCTGTTCACTGGCATAACTGAATCCCGTACTAAGACCTTCTGGTATGTTGTGAATGAATAGCGCGATCAAAACGAGCAACGCCTTCGAATCCATATTGGTGTATCCGGGTTTATTCTCCACGTCGATATGCGGAATGTTTTTTTCAATTAAATCGAGAAGCAGTACACCTGTAATCAAGCCTAAGGTTAAAGCGATAATCCCCGATTCTTTAATCGCTTGCGGCATGAGTCCAAATGTAGAAGCCGATACCATAATACCTGCTGTAAAAGCAACGAGAACGTCCTTCCATTTCTCAGATAACCTCTTCACAAACAGGATCGGAAACGCTCCAAGCACCGTAGCCATTGCTGATACAAAGCTGCCAATAAGCGCAGTTTCCAAGTTTTCAACTCCTTTGGTACAAGTTCGGATAGACCAACATATGTTAACACAAAAAGTATTATTACTTCTATATAGCTTTTCCGAATAATGCGCTAATCATAAAAAGACCCCCATAGGCTCTATTCATACCCTAAGGAGGTCTTTGTCTAACATGTAATTACGCGATTCAGTTATACTAGCTTCTTCCGAATCATGCCGGAAATCAAATCAATAATCGTAATCATCACAATAATGCCTAGTAGGATAATTCCGACCCGGTCCCAATTCCGTGAACTGAGTGCGAAGATTAACGGCGTACCAATCCCCCCAGCTCCAATCACACCCAGAATCGTAGCTGAGCGAACGTTAATTTCGAACCTGTATAAAGTGTAGGATAGAAAGCCTGGCAATACCTGCGGTACAACAGCAAACCATAACACCTGCATGCGGCTGGCGCCAGAAGAAATTAAGGCTTCAAGTGGACCGTTATCAATATTCTCAATCTCATCCGCGAACAATTTGCCGAGCATGCCCACGGAATGCAGTCCCAGAGCCAGTACACCTGCAAATGAACCCGGCCCAACAGCCTTGATAAACAGCAAAGCCATAATGATCTCAGGGAATGTCCGTATAAAGCTTAACACCAGCTTACCGGAACCCGAAATCACCTTTCCCTTGCTCATGTTGACCGCAGCCCAAAAAGCAAAAGGGATACATATGAAGGTCGAGATAAAAGTTCCTAAAATTGAAATAGCAAGCGTTTCAAGCAATCCACGAAGCAGATCCTCCCCATCTGGTAAATAAACGAAGGCCCAGTCAGGTGAGAATATCCCGGCAAAGATCGCCTTAGTAATGACCCCGGCGGTTTCTTTAAATCCATTAAACGGTACTCCGGAAAAGGCCCAAATATAGACTATCACTAATGCCACATAAATCAGTAGGCGGAAGCGATTTTTACGAGGTTTAGGGACAAGGGTATTCCATGATTTACTCATATTAATTTCTCCCGCAGCTTAGTGCTTACATAATCAATAATCAATACTACTGCTAATGTGAACAAGATAATGGTGCAAGTCTTATCGTATTCTAAAAAGCCTAATGTCACTTCATAGTAATGGCCGATTCCACCCGCGCCTACCAAACCTAAAACTGCTGCAGCACGGACATTGATCTCAAAGGCATACAGCACATAGGACATGAAATGAGCCTGTACCTGCGGAATGACTCCGAATATAATTCGTTGCGTCTTATTCGCTCCGACTGAAGTCATTGCTTCCAAAGGTCCCTTTTCAATCGTCTCCAACGATTCATACGTAAGCTTGGCGATCAGCCCCAGCGAAAATACCGTCAAAGCAAATATTCCCGGAAGCGCACCGAGACCGAAAATGGCGACAAAAATAGAAGCCAGCAATAGATCAGGAATTGTGCGGATCAAATTCAGCAGCATACGCACTGGATAATGAAGCCATCGACTTTGCGTAATATTGCTTGCACACAGTAGTGCAATGGGAACTGCAAGAATGGCACCAAACGTTGTACCGACCAATGCCATCCGGATCGTCTCCAGCATCGCATCTATAATATTGTCAAAATACCCCCAGTTTGGAGGGAACATTTCCTTAAACAGATCCAGCATATTCGGCAGACCGGAGATCAGCTCACCGATAGATGAATCGGTCAAAACTGCACTTCTCCACAGTAATACTACTAATATGATGACTGTGAAATAATGCTTTATTTTCCTTGGCGGTTTGGGGTGTAGTTTCTCTGCATTCAAATTCATATCACATGCCCCCGATTACAGGCTCACCTAACAACTCATCCTGATGAATCGGTCTTCCGTAAATCTCAGCGAACTTCTCATCGGTTGCCTCCGATACAGGGCCATCGAAGACCACTTCTCCTGCTCGGAGTCCGATAATCCGGGTAGCATATTCTCTAGCAAGATCGATAAAGTGCAAGTTCACGATGGTGGTGATCCCAAGCTCCACATTAATTTTTTTCAAATCATCCATAACCTGCTTGGTCGTGAGCGGATCCAGTGAAGCGACAGGTTCATCTGCAAGGATAATTTGCGCCTCCTGCGCAAGAACACGGGCAATAGCCACGCGCTGCTGCTGACCTCCAGATAGTTGATCTGCACGTGTGTAGGCCTTCTCAGCAATATTGACCCTATCGAGTGACTCAAAGGCTAAGTCGATATCCTTCTGTGGGAATCTCCCAATGATCGTCCGCATTGTAGAATGATAGCCGACCCGCCCTGCCAATACATTACGAAGCACCGTCGTACGTTTGACTAAGTTAAAGCTTTGGAAGATCATTCCGATATTTCTACGGATCATTCGGAGCTGGCTTCCCTTTGCCTTCTTGATGGATTGCCCATTGATAAGAATATCGCCTTCTGAAATATCATGAAGCCGGTTAATGGAACGCAGCAAGGTGGACTTCCCCGCTCCAGAAAGACCAACAATAGCTACAAATTCCCCAGCTGGAATAGTCAGATTTATGTTGTTCAAGCCTTTAGTTCCGTTTTGATACGTCTTGGATACATTCTGAATCTTTATCATGAAATCATTCCTTTGTGTGTGTTTTCGTATAATCGTATAAAAGAGAAAGAGATAGCCAGATCCGGGGGGGGAATCCGGAGCTGGCTATCCTTAATGACTGTTATACACCAACATCGTTGTATCCTTGAACGGCTTGGACTACTCTGTTTTTACTTTATTGTTGTATTCACGAACAATGTCAAAGTTGCTATCTTGTGACTTCACATATCCTTCATGAGAATAAATTTCTTTAACAATCTCATGTCCTTCTTTGTCAGCTGCGATATCAATGAATGCTTGCTGAATCTTCTCCATCCATTCCTTGTTCATATCTGAACGAACCGAAATCGTATCGTTAGGGATTTTATCAGTGAAGGCAAGAACTTGGGTATCTTCAAATACTTTCGGATAATCCTTAAGGACTACATTACGAGCATCTTGGAAAATAGCTGCTGCATCTACGTCACCGTTCAGCACAGCAAGTACGCCTTGATCATGTCCCTTAACCGTGATGGCTTGTACATCTTTCAACGGATCAAGTCCTGCATCCATCAGCGTTGCAGCCGGCCATACAAAACCTGCTGAGGATGTAACGTTTTGATAGGCAATTTTTTTGCCTTTCAAATCGGCAACGGATTTGATCGCAGAATCTTTCTTAACAATAATCATAGATTTGTAGAAATCAGCTAATTCATCTGTCGGAGCACCCGTTTCATCATTTACTCCAAAACGCTGAGCTTGAAGAATAACTTCAGCAGCTCCTTTTTCTTTTGCTAATACGTAAGCTGTTGGAGGAAGGAAGCCCACATCCACTTTTTTGGAAGCCATAGCTTCGATAACTGTGTTGTAATCAGTCGAGACACTTACTTCTACAGGAATACCGAGTTTATCACCCAGTAATTTTTCAAGAGGTTTCGCCTTAGCTTCGAGCGTATCTGCATTTTGGGAAGGGACAAATTGTACTGTAAGCTTCTCTGGAACATAACCCTCTGCTACAGGAGCTGCCGTTTCCTTCGGTGCATTTGTTCCATCTGTAGATCCTTGGTTTGCAGTATTAGTAGTGTTATTAGCACCACAACCACTAAGCAGTGTAATAGACATCATTAGCGGCAATACGAATTTACTTATTTTTCTCAAACGAAAGACCTCCACTGTTTTCTTTTTTTTTAGTACTTCTAGACTATAAATATTTTGTATTAAATCTAGGGCATCTAACTATTAAATATATGTAAAATTTATTTTAATCTCTTAAAATTTCCAAATTATCTGATAGAATGGGGGTCTGAACTTATAATTTGCAGGAGGCTTCCCATGAATAAAGACAACACTTTAACCTGTGAAATCCTCATAACAAGTGATCTACATGGGCACTTAGGACCCATTGATTACCGTACAGGTGAGAAACGACAAAAGGGCTTAGCAACCATTGCCAGCCTTATTAAACAAGAAAGATCCCATTGTCCGGAACTGATTCTTCTGGATAACGGCGATCTTATTCAAGGGACACCGCTAGCTTATTATGCAGCCACACAGTACAGTGACGAATTAAATCCAGGCATAGCTGCACTGAACGAATTAAAATATGACGCTGCAATTATCGGCAACCATGAGTTTAATTTTGGTAAGCCACTGCTCAATAAAGCCATTCAGGATTCCAAATTCCCTTGGTTATCTGCTGGGATTATAGATCGCACGACATGTAAGCCCGCATTTGGTAAACCTTATATCATCAAGTGGGTAGACCAAAAAATCAAGGTAGCCATTCTAGGGGTTACCACACATTACATTCCCCACTGGGAGAATCCTGTCCATATAGAAGGACTTCAATTTAAGGATTCGTTAGAGACTGTAAAACTTTGGTGTGCCACGATACGAGAAGAAGAACAGCCCGATTTACTCGTTGTAGCTTATCATGGCGGATTTGAGCGCGACCTCATTAGTGGTGAACCTGTAGAGAGACTAACCGGGGAGAATCAAGCCTACGCAATGTGCACAGAGGTTGAAGGCTTAGATGTGTTAATTACCGGACATCAGCATCGCTTCATAGCTAGTGAGCTAAATGGTGTGACGATCATACAGCCTGGTTGTAATGGGCATTCCCTAGGTAAGATTTCAGTAATCTTTCAAAAAGAAAACGAGCATTGGAAGATTAAGAGTAAACAAGCCGAACTCCTTGCTGTGGACGACAAGACCGCTGTAGATGATGCACTTCTAGAGCTTAGCAGTACTCTTGAATCAGAAACAGAAATCTGGCTGGATGAGAGAATAGGTACAGTTATCGGTGATTTATCTATTTCTAGTGCAGATGAATGCCGAATGGCTGACCATCCCTTTATAGAATTCATGAATAAGGTACAAATGGAGGCTACCGGTGTAGAAATCTCAACATCAGCTTTGCTCAGTAACGATTGCAAGGGTTTCAGTAACACCATTACACGGAGAGACATTCTTTCTAACTTCATTTACCCTAACACGCTAACTGTACTAAGACTGACCGGGCGAGATATAAAAGAGGCACTGGAACAAACCGCCAATTATTTTCAAAAGGATATAGAGGGAAATGTAATGGTTAACCCTGCTTATGTAGAACCTAAATCGCAACATTACAATTATGATATGTGGGAAGGCATCCACTACGAGCTTCATGTCCATAAACCTGTAGGCAAAAGAGTCCTCCATCTGCTGTATCGTGGACAGCCTGTAGAGGACTCTAAGGAATATGATGTTGTTATGAACAACTATAGAGCAAGCGGCGGTGGAGATTATGAGATGTATAAGGGCAAGCCGATTGTCAAAGAAGTACTGATCGACATGTCTGAAATTGTCACGAATTACATTGAAAAACGCGGTCAAATTGAAGCTACCTGTGATCACAACTGGAGAGTGGTTTAAGTTGTGCTGATGAATGCCTTAATATCGGTTTCTATCAGCTTTAAAGCCCCTCTCCAAAAATCAATGGAATGTACATCAATATCCATAAACTTTGCTACATCTGCAATATTATGCTTGCTGGTAGCACTAAGGAACTGACGATACCGGGCGACGAATCCCTCGCCCTTTTTTAAATATTCTGCGTAGAGTCCTTTAGCGAATAATAGTCCGAAAGAATACGGGAAGTTCATAAATTCATAACCAGCCATAAAATAGCCGGCCTTGTTCATCCACATGTAAGGATGGATCGTGTCAGGATCAATGCTCTCACCGTAAGCTTCCACCATACAAGTAATCATCAATTCGTTCAGCTCTTGAACAGGAAGCGGACCTAAGGCTCTTCTCTCATATAATTTAAGCTCAAATAAATAACGAGCATAGAAGTCTACAAGATAATACCCAGCATCGGAAATACTTCTTTCCAATAGAAGCAGCGCTTCTTTCTTGGTCGAACTAGTGAGTAGTGCCTGATTTACAATCGTCTCGCAAAAGATCGAAGCCGTTTCAGCAATCGGTATCGGGTAATCTGTGTTCAGCATCGTTTCATTCCCCAGACAGGAGCTATGATACGCATGGCCGAGCTCATGGGCAAGGATACTAATATCTATAGCATTTCCGGTGAACTGGGTCATGATTCTGCTCTCGCCTATCGGAAAAATATCAATGCAGAGCCCATATCCACCCTTACCCGCTCTAGGTTCTGCATCAATCCATTGCTGATCAAAAGCCTTTTGCGCTAAACTGGCCAATTCCTCGCTAAAGGTTCCGAAGCTAGAAACAATTGTTTTTTGAGCATCTTCATAAGAGATTTTTACACTTTCTTCGCCAATCGGTGCAAAAATATCGTAAAAAGGCAGCTTTGTAGAATGTCCCAGCAATTCGGCTTTCTTTTGATAATAGGTATGAAAAGCTGGCAGACTCTCCTGAAGAGCGGCGAGCATTGCCGATAAAGTTTCACTGTCCATTCGCGATGCCACTAACACCTTTTCCAGAGAAGATTGATATCCACGCATGCCATAAACCGTTAGCGCCTCACCGCTTATTCCATTCATGCAAGCTGCACAAACCCCAGCAATACGGCTGCAAGCTTCAGCCTCGGCTTCATAAGCCGCTTTTCTTAATGCAGCGTTATTCTCATAGGCCATACTCCTTAGTTCCGCAAGCGTTACTTTCTTAGTTTCCCCTTGTACTACCACATCTGCTAGTGTACTCGATACGCTCTCCATGTAGAGCCTTCCCCACGCTTTAGAACCCGTGCTCTGCATTCTGGCAATTGCAACTTCCACTTCCTCATTTAATACATAACGGGATTGCAGAAGAAGCTCCTTTAAATAAAATCGATGCTTCAAAAGATAAGTTGAGCTAACGATAAGCTCATCTATGTGATCACAAGTACTAATCCAACGGTTAAAACCCGCAACTACTCCAGCAATCTCTGAGCTTATATGTTCAATATCATCCGCAAGATTCATAGCTTCCTCACAACTGCTGTCTGCACTAAGCGTTAACTCTGCATAGGCCAATAAACATACATATACGCTTTTATAATCATTGTAGAGTCTTAAAAAGTTCTCCACAGGTGCAGCCGTAACAGCTGTCGCTTTCAAATGATTCTCAGCCCACATCTTTAAATCTTGTATATGTTGACTCAGTAGCTCACGATCCCCTTTTAACTTCTCTGACTCAAAGGAAGGATATAAGATATCCAAATTCCATGTCATATTCATTCGCAAACCTCTTCCCCATCAATTACTTTCTTCTAAGCATAATCCATAACGACAGAAAAGTGCATCGACATAATGTACTTCCTCTCTTCACACAAAAAAAGGACCCCGCCAACGTCCGGCAGGGTCAAGGTCTATATTATAAGGGGGTTATGTGATTACTATAACCCTCTTAGCTTAAAAGAATATGAATAGTAGATAAAGATTGGCTTAAACTAAAGATCCCTGCCCTCTTCATTAACAAAAAAGGACCCTGCCAACGTCCGGCAGGGTCAAGGTCTATATTTAAGGGGGGTATGTGATTACTATAACCCTCTTAGCTTAAAACGATATGAATAGTACCTAAAGATTAGCTTAATCTGAAATCATCCCTTATTGACTTAAAGTTGAAGGGTTATTTCTGGCCTTAGTAATCTGAATCCCAATATAAATCATTAGGAACAGCACCATGAACCCAGCAGAATAACGATACATCATCCCATAATCGGATGCCGCCGAGATTGCCCCAAGAATAATGGCCCCACTGGCTACCCCTAAATCTGTAGAGTTATAAAACATACTGTTCGCCATACCATACTGTGCAGGTGTAGACGTCCGAAGCATCCAAGCCTGTATAGTTGGCTGAATGGCTCCAAAGCCGAGTCCATACAGCAGTGCGGATACAATGAGCATTGGCATGGATGTCGTATACGAGAGCACCGTTAAGCTCGCGACAACACAAACCGCTGCAGGAATCAGAACAGCAGCGGGTCCTTTTTTATCAAATAGTCTGCCGGAGATAGGTCTAATAATGATGATCGTAATCGCGTTAAATAAGAAGAACAGCCCTACTTGCTCTAAATGCACCGATTCACCGAACAAAGCGATAAAGCTAAGCAATCCCCCGTAAGTGATCGCGATCAGGACATTCAATATTGCAGGCAATACTAACTTTGTATTAAAAGGAACCTTGAGTGGTTTGGATGGTGCAATGGATCGCTCAATAGGCTGTTTTTTCGGTACAGCAGGAAGCGAACGTGAGAAGAACAGAACTGGAAAGGCAAGAAGCAAGGTAAATGTTCCCATCATCGCCAGTGTTCCAAACCCCGATTGCTTCATTACGTTCAAACCAATCATAGGACCAATGGACATTGCAAGACTGGTTGATAAGCCGAAATAGCCGATCCCTTCGCCCATTCTTTTGCTAGGAATAATCTGTGAAACAATCGTGGGAATAATCGTGCTGGCAATCCCGAACCCAATCCCATAGCCTACCCGCATCAGCAATAGTGAACCGATGGAGTCTGCTACCACATAAAGACCGGTTATGGCGGCCGCGATAGCTAACCCAATATATAATAGTACATTGCGGCTAACCCTCCGCATCAGAAAAGCAGTCATAAAACGTGAAGCAATCGCAGTTAGCGCAAATACACTTGTAACCAAGCTGACCATAATATCTCCGGCTTGAAATTCACTTTTTACATAAGACGGAAATGAAGATAGCAGCATCTGTAAATTCATAAATAAAAATAAAGCACTAATCGTTAATGCAATAAAAGACTTGGTCCAAAGCTTCGTACGTAGTTCTAGTTGTTCTGGCATAACTTACGTTCCTACTCTCCATCATTTATTTGATCGATATGATTGTTTATTCTTAGCAGCAATCCCATGAGCAGCTCATATTCATCACTAGAAATACAGTTCATAATCTCATCTGTGACTTGATCCTCAATAGGAAAGGTCTCCTTAATCAAAGCTCTTCCTTTTTCGGTAATATAAACCTTAAAAGAACGCCGATCATTCTCTCCCGTTCTTTTATAGATCAGTCCTTTTCCCTCCAAGTGATCCAGAATTCGCGTCGTAGTTGGTTTATCCTTACCTGAACGCTTCGCGATGTCCTTCTGAATCAGCCCTTCCGTTCTATCGACTTGAAAAAGAACTGACCATTGCTCAGGTGTAATATCATATTCTTTTAGCCCATTTTGGAATAACGCACTTAATTTACGATAGGTCGTTCCCATCATAAACCCTAACGTAAGTTCGGATTGGTTATGCTGTGTTGTCATGATCAGCCCTCTTCTCATTTCAGCTCATTTTAAATAGTTGCTTAAACAATTATATTCTAGACAACTAATTTTGTAAAGGTGAGACAAAAATATATGCTAACTATTATTAAGTTGCTTGACAAAGTAAACTTGATGAAGTATTATTATCTCATGTTAAAGATACTTAACTTAAAGACAACTAGAGCGTAACACGCTTAATATTATTTATTTGAAGGTTGTGTAATTCATGGGATTTCTAGACAAACTATTTGGTAGAACAAAAATCGAGGAGGAACAAACAATGTCAAAATTAAACATCGGAATCATTCTGGGAAGTACTCGTCAAGGTCGTTTAAGCCCACAAGTAGGAGAATGGGTTAAAAAGGTTGCTGATGCACGTGGAGATGCTAATTATGAGATCGTAGATATCGCGGACTTCAAACTTCCACTAATGGGAGAAGTTGATGCCACTGAACAAGCAACTGCTTGGAATACAAAGCTAGCTACATTAGACGGTTTCGTATTTATCGTTCAAGAGTACAACCACAGTATTTCCGCATCACTGAAAAATGCACTCGATTACGCACGTGAAGCTTGGAACAACAAAGCAGCGGGTATCGTAAGTTATGGTTCCGTAGGTGGCGCTCGTGCAGCTGAGCATTTACGTGGAATTTTGGGAGAACTGTCAGTAGCAGACGTTCGTGTACATCCGGCTCTGTCCCTGTTCACTGATTTCGAGAACGGTTCTGTGTTCAAACCAGCGGATCTTCACCTGACCAATGTAAACGGCATGCTTGATCAAGTATTGGCTTGGAGCGGTGCGCTCAAAACATTGCGTTAAGATTAACCTGCTTTAATCTTATGAAATACACCTCTTGGAATAGACATTGGATAAACCTATGGGTTATCCGGTCGATTCTAAGGGTGTATTTTTTGTGTGTGATGAAATGACCACCCTAGAACAAGGAGCAATGATCATATGGTTTGTGCTTGCATTATTAACAGCTCTCGCTTGGGGAGGGCGAGTGTTTGGGGTGAAGTGCCCGGGCCATCGCATCTATATAGCGCTGAACGGCGCGCTGACTCACTTCCGCTTCTGGAACGAATATTTCGAAAAGATGAAAACATCCGGGATACAGGTGAAATTCGATATCTACACCTGCTTGCGCAAGTCGTGTTACATATTCGATCGTCTCATCTCGGAATAGATCAAGCTGACCTACACATGTATAGGTTGGTGGCAGTCCTGCTAAGTTCTCCGCTCTCGTTGGTACCGCATAGGAAGATATCCTACTGGCATCGTTCTCCTCGCCCAGGTACATGTTCCAAGCCGTTAAATTGTCCGTCCGGTTCCAGATTGCACCTTCTTCCGTAATCTCATGGCTTGATGGCGTAATGTTACGGTTGTCGAGCATCGGATACAACGGCATCTGAAAGATAATGGAGGGTCCACCTTTATCTCGTGCCATCAGTGCAAGTGCTGCTGTCAGCCCGCCGCCACCGCTTGCACCAGCAATTGCAACCCGATTCTCATCAATGCCAAGCGATTCCGCCTCTTCCGTCATCCATACTAAACCAGCATAACAATCTTCGATTGCAGCTGGATAGGGGTGCTCGGGTGCCAGCCTATAATCAACCGACACGACAACACATCTAGCCGTCTGAACAAAGCGTTCACACAACTTGTCGTCCATATCAGGATGTCCTAACACGTATCCGCCCCCGTGAATCCACAGCATAGCTGGAAGCTTGTCAGCATTTCGCCCAGCAGGTTCATAAATTTTTACCAGCATCTCCCCTGCAACACCCGGAATTTTTCGACTGATTGTGTTTACATGCTCTGATTTCTTCACTGGCGGAGCCGACACTAAACTTCTGCTCCACTCTAAATTCTCTTCCAATTGAAACCCTGGAAATTGTGAATATGCCTCTCTTAATTCTGGTAGTATACGTTTATCGATACTCATGAAAATCCTCCAATACAATAATGATTGCTTGTATAATCCCTATTCCTTCTCAGCTTCCCACTTGGCAATTTCCTCTCGTACTCGTGGAGCAACCTCCGTTCCGAGCAGTTCTATAGCCCGCAACACCTGCTCATGTGGCATCGTGCTTAGTGGAACATACATCATAAAGCGTGTAATACCTACATGCTTCCGTAGATGAATGATCTTCTGAGCAACTGTTTCTGGATCTCCAACGTACAATGCGCCATCAAAGCTTCGGGCCGCATCATAGCTGGAACGGTCGTAATACGACCATCCTCGTTCTTTCCCGAGCTTGTTCATGCCATATTGGGTAGATGGAAAAAAGATATCTGCTGCCCGTTCCGTATCTTCTGCGACGAATCCAATCGAATGAGATCCCACCTGAAGCTGCGATACATCATGTCCAGCGCGGGCCGCCGCCTTCTTGTACAGCTCTACAAGCGGAGCAAAATTCATTGGATTCCCGCCAATGATCGCCAACATCAATGGCAGACCCAAAAGTCCTGCACGAACGGCAGAGCTTTGCGTACCTCCGCTGCCAATCCATATAGGTAAAGAGTTTTGGACGGGCCGCGGGTATACGCCCAAATTATGAATTGCTGGCCGATGGCCTCCCTTCCATGTTACTTTCTCGGAATCCCGTATTTTCATAAGCAGTTCGATATTTTCATTGAATAGCTCCTCATAGTCATGTAGGCCATAACCAAACAACGGAAAGGATTCAACGAATGAACCTCTGCCCGCTATAATCTCGGCACGTCCATTGGAGATGCCGTCAAGCATAGCAAAATCCTGAAACACACGTACAGGATCAGCAGATGAAAGGACCGTCACAGCACTAGCCAGGCGAATCCGTTTAGTCAAAGACGCAGCAGCGGACAACACGATTGCTGGTGAAGAAGCTGCATAATCTTCACGATGATGCTCACCTATGCCAAAAACATCAAGTCCCACCCGATCCGCAAGTACGATTTCTTCGACTACTTCTCGTAATCGCTGTGCGTGACTCATTACAATTCCAGTCTCAATATCCGGCTTTGTTTCTACGAACGAAGTAACACCTATTTCCATGCTTTATCACACCTCTTTTAATTTTTCTCCTGCACTACAACCAACAGAGATTTGGGGCAAACCTATTTTTTTAAGAAGAATGCTCTAGACAACGGATTAAAGCGGTCCAATCCATCTCACCATAACCACGGGCTATTCCTTCAGATAAATGATGATGGATAAGTTGGCCCAAAGGTAGAGGAGCTTGGACGGACTGCGCTGCCTCTATAGCCAGTGCAACATCCTTCAGCCCTAGCTTCATTTTAAAACCAGCTGGTTCAAACCGCTGTTCTGTCATTATGGCTCCATAGTTCTGATATAAGGGAGATTGAAAAAGAGCATTCACCACATCCATAAAACGGGCTGGCTCTATGCCATACTTTTCTACCATCAGCTGCGTTTCTGATAAAGCTTCCAGCATAGAAGCAATTAAAAAGTTTACACCTATTTTCACAACATTTCCTTCTTCGCTATAATCCCCAATCTCGAATATTTCCCGACCTAATTGTTCTAAAACAGGAATTAACTGTTGTCTGGCTTGCTCCGGACCTGCCAAAATGATGCGCAATTTAGCTGCTTTAGCGGCATCCGGACGCCCCAGCACTGTGGCAGACACAAAGTATTGCTTTCTCTCCGCATGCGCCGCGGATAATTTCCGAGCCAGATCTACACTGATCGTACTGGCAGATATGTGAATTCCTTTTTCTGATAATCCATTCAAAATTCCATTCGGACCCTCAACAATCTCCTCCAAAGCAGCATCGTCAGAAAGCATGGTTATGACCATATCGCTATTTTTTGCTGCCTCCAATGGTGTCTCGGCATAATGCGCTCCCTGATCTATTAGGGGTTGCGCTTTTTCACGAGTACGATTAAAAACGATTAATTCATTACCAGCTTTCAACAAATTTTGGGCCATTGGAAAGCCCATTTTCCCAAGCCCGATAAACGATATTTTCATAAGTCTCTTCTCCGCATTAAGGATGTTTTACAATAACGGAACGATCGTTCCAGAATAACCAAAAAAAATTTATATTTCTGCAATTACAAAGTTTATCATCTCTTTGGCACGTTGCTGATCTTGATCTGCTTTTGCCATAATATTTATGCTTTGATGTAGATTCAGCAATAAATAAGACCACGCTTTGACATCAGTGGTTTTATCAATTTCACCTGATTGTCGGCCTTTTTCCAAAAGCTCGCAAAAAGCCTGTTCTAAATTCAAAAAACTAGTCTTTATCAATTCATTTATTTTTTCATCCCGCGACTCTAGTGTTGTAGCTGCATTCGTTACAAAACACCCGCCGGGTAGGCTCGTATCGTACGCTGAAGTAATATGTTGCTCAAAAAATTGTTGTATCCCTGCTCTAACGCTTGATGCCCGTTCAAGAATGACCTGTTTATTGAAGCTAACCTTTTTGTAATGTTCCAGTGCGGCAATGTACAACGTTTGCTTGTCAGAAAAAGTATCGTAAAGACTAGATCGGCTAATGCCCATAACCTGCAGCAAGTCCGGTATGCTTGTTGCCTCATAACCCTTTTTCCAAAACAACAGCATCGCTTGATGTAGTGCTTGATCCTCGTTAAACTCTCTTGTCCTTGCCATGAGTAACACCTCCTGTAATGGCAATATAACATATCTGGAACGATCAGTCCAGATAAACTTCGAGAGATAACCTTACTGTTTGCTTGGCATAGCTGATGACTATAAATAGCCCACAAAAAGACCTGCTCGGTAGGCTTCATCGCTTACGAACAGGTCTTAGTTTATTATTCCGGTCTTTCAATTTCAAAAATCTCACCAATCGTAGCGTAATTTGATCCCGCCAAACGACTCACTGCATTTAAGGCTCTAGGGTCAATCCGTCCCTCCTGATAAATCGATTCATCGATATGAAACTGAACAATCTCGCCAATGAATAGATCACTTCCAGGTTCTTCTTCCCCTAGAGGTATCGCTTGTACAAGCTTACATTCCATTCGAACCTTTGCTTCCAATACTCCAGGTACAGTTACATTTTCACTTGGGACCGGTGTAAGATTAGCTAGTTCAATTTCACTTTCTCCTCTTGGCAATGAGGCTGCGGTTTGATTGATCTTCCCAACATTCTCACCATCCACAATATGCACAACAAACTCATGATTGTTATAAATATTACGGGCTGTATCTTTTAATCGCCCTGCTGGTCTTTGTATAGACAGTGAAACCATCGGAGGATTAGAAGAGACGATATTAAAGTAGCTAAACGGTGCACCATTCAAAATACCATCTTCTGATTGTGTGGTGACAAAGGCAATGGGCCTAGGAATTACAGTACCAATTAATAATTTATAATTTTCCCGCTCACTATTTTGCTTCGGATCAATCGAAATCAATCTCCCCAGCTCCTTCTTCACTCTTTCACGAAATCGATCGTGCTTCTTACCGTATCAATTGGACGAACTAACTTCTCAATTTGCTCCCGCTTAGGCTCCAGGAATGGTGGCAGTGAGAGTTTCTCTCCAACCGTTTCGTATTCCTCATCCCCCATAAACCCGGGACCATCTGTTGCAAGCTCGAACAAAATTTGTGGAGCAACACGTGTATACAGCGACTCGAAGAAATGACGATCTACATACCCTGAGGTACGGAACCCAAATTCTTCAAAATGCTTTGTCCACTCATCTAGCATGGTACGATCCTCTACACGGAAGGCAGCATGGTGAACGGTACCAAAGCCTTGACGCGCATTCGGTAAGTCCTCATTATGCTCTACAATAATTTGCGCACCATTTCCGCCTTCGCCGACTTCAAACAAGTGATAAGCCTCTTCTTGGCCGATTTCTTTGAACAACATGACTTTTTCCAACATTTCTTTAAAATAGCTAAAATCAGCTATACGTACAAAAACCGGTCCCAAACCCGTTATCGCAAACTCTAAAGGAATCGGTCCTTTTTGCCATGGTGTGCCTGATTTGACTCCTTCATTAAATTCATCCGAGATCAGTTGATATTGTTGGTCATCAAAATCTACGAAGGATAATGTCTTTTTGCCGAATTGCTCTTTAATTCCGGAATGCTTCACATCAAGGCGATCAAAACGCTTTACCCAGTAGTCTAATGCAGCATCTGTTGGTACTCGAAAGGATGTTTTAGCAATCTCATTGGTACCGTGTACCCCTTTAGGAATGTTAGGGAAGTCAAAGAACGTCATATCTGTTCCGGCACTGCCCTTATCATCCGCGAAAAACAAGTGATACGTTTGGATATCATCTTGGTTGACGGTCTTCTTCACTAGACGCATTCCTAATACGTAAGTAAAAAACTCATAATTCTTCTCTGCGCTGCTGGTGATGGCTGTTACGTGGTGAATCCCTTTTAGATTTCTCATTATTATACACTCCTAAAATTTAGTTTGATTTCATACTATAATCCCCAAAATCCAGAAAGATTAATTGAATTGAATTATCTTAATGTTAAGATATCGACCAAAAAAAATGTTTTCCAACATTGTTCCTATGTTTCATAGAACACTAATTTTCAAACTATCTTTACATTAATTATCTTTAACTTAAGATAAATTTAACACACTCCTTTGTTATTGTCAACCAAACACTATAAAAGAGAACAGCCTTGTTCAGGATGTGAAGAATCACAAGGCTGTTCGGTTTCAAATTACCTCTGCCATTAATAAATTCAGTGAAAGATGAACCTACGCTTGTCTTACAAACGCATAACGAAGAACAGCTTCTTCTAAGATATCAATCCCCATAATGATATCGTCCATATCTGTATATTCATTAGGATGATGACTTAGTCCATCTACAGAAGGAACAAAGATAAGCCCTACTGGGCAAAGTTTGTTCATGTTCATAGCATCATGTCCTGCCCCGCTGATCATCCGTTGACTCAATATCCCCTTCTCTTCACAAATGGATTCTAGAACATGACTGATCTCATCTGATAATAGGACAGGTTCCTCCGAAATGATCTCCGTACTCGCAATTTCAAGTTGTCTGCTTGCTTGTACTGAGGATATCGTTTGATATAAATGGCTTAACACACGTTGTCTGGATGCCACTGAAGTAGATCTGATATCAATTTTAATTTCAACTTCTCCCGGAACCACGTTCATAGCACCATTTAAGATGTCTATCACCCCAAGGGTCGCAACCGTTCCATATTCTTGCTCGAGTTTAGCTGCTTTTTCAAGCTCAAGTGCTATTTCTGACGCACCTAGAAAAGCATCTTTTCTCATATTCATAGGTGTCGTTCCAGAGTGGGATGCTTTCCCTGATATTTGAATATGAAGTCTCACGGGTGCAGCAATTCCAGTCACAATTCCTATTTTTTTATTATTGTTTATTAAGACGGGACCTTGCTCAATATGTAATTCGAAGAACGCTTTTAGTTCTTCATCCCCTCTACTCGCCTGATCAATACTGTTATAATCTAATGCGCATAGCGAAAATGCTTTTTCCATGGTAATCCCATCTTTGTCCTTTAAACCTTTGTATTTCTCCTTCTGAAATAACCCTGCCATTACTTTGCTGCCTACTGTTGAAATACCAAACCGCGAGGATTCTTCACAGGCAAATGAAATAACTTCGATCGGATGATCCGTTTCAATCCCTTTTTCGTTTAAACGTTTGATTACTTCCAAGGCAGCCGTTACACCTACCACACCATCGTACTTCCCTCCTTGGTATACCGTATCCAAGTGAGAGCCCATTACAACGGGTGGAAGCCCTTCTATCTTCCCATTTCTTCTAGCAATCACATTTCCGCAATGATCCATCCGAATATCTAAATTCTCAGCCTTACACATCCGCATAAAAGCACTCGTACAGGTCTGCTCTTCATTTGTATAGGCAATTCTAGTGATGCCCTTCTCACCCGAATTGTATTGATTAATATTATCAAATAATGCCTGATATCTGCTCTTTCTATCCATGCCAGTATCTCCAATCCTGGGTATTCATGATTATGGTTTCATCAAAATTCGTGAATGATATACAATAGAGGTAGTGCTAATCTTTAAAAATTACTTACTTGATGAGGTGTATTGGATAGTGATGAAGAAGACCGTTATTTTTAAAGAAAATGATCAATTTACAATTAAAGCTGATTTTTATGAAACAAACCGTTCCCAAGCCCCTGCTATTGTATACATTCACGGAGGCGGCCTACTTTGGGGTGATCGAGAAGATCTATCCGAGGAAATGATACAACTCTACACCAATAATGGCTTTGCGCTGTTTTCGATTGATTATAGATTAGCTCCTAGATCAACCCTATCTGACATCCTTGAAGATGTCCAAGACGGCCTTCTTTGGTTAGTGAATGAAGGACCCAAGGAATTCTCCATTGATCCCTCAAGGATTGCTGTGGTGGGAAGCTCCGCAGGTGGTTTCCTTGCGCTATGCACAGGAATGTTTACCCATAAGCCGCGTGCGATTGTCTCCTTCTATGGATATGGCGATATTAGTGCACAATGGGCACTAGAACCTAGTAAATTCTATTGTGAAAAAGATATCGTCTCTATGGAGATTGCAAAAAGTACGGTGTCCGATCAAATCATTACGAACGCAACCGTTGACGAACGTTTTCTTCTCTATTTATATGCTAGACAATCCGGTCAGTGGATACAAGAAGTGACGGGTTTGAATCCTTCTCTACATAAGGAAGAACTCCTCAAATTCTGTCCTATTCATCATGTAACTAAGGAATTCCCCCCTACATTGCTATTGCACGGAACAAATGATGTAGATGTACCCTATGAACAATCAGCATTCATGAGAGCTGCGCTAGTGAAAGAAGGGGTACCCGCAAAGCTTATAACCATTCCTAACGGAGAGCATGTATTTGAAAAAGATTTCAATAATCCTGTAGTGCAAAAAGCTCTTCATCAGGTGATTGATTTCCTTCAGCTTCATCTTACTGAGTAGTTCTGTAAAAGAACAGGAAAATCCGGCACTAAAATAGTGCCGGAAAATATAGGATACCGCCTGAATTATTTCTTGTTTAATTCGTGGAAATGCGTCCATAAATGATCGCAATCTTCTCTTGCTTCCACTTTGATCATATTGACAACACTCTCATCATGACCCACAAAATATTCACGAAGGTGGATGTCAGAGAAGCCATGCTCTTTCGCATCGTCTCTTGTGCTGCAATAATGAACTTCTTTAACACCTGACCAAATGATAGCGCCCATACACATTGGACAGGGTTCACAGGTTGCGTATATTACGCAATCCGATAAGTCCATGGTGTCTAGCTTTTTGCAGGCTTCTCGGATGGCTACCATTTCCGCATGTGCAGAAGGATCCGTATCTCTCATCATCGTATTGCTAACCGCTGCAATTACTTCATCGCCTCGAACAATCGTTGCACCAAACGGGCCCCCAAATTTCTTATTCATACCCTCGATCGTTGCATCTACCGCCAATTTCATGTAATCCATTTCAAAATTCCTCCTCTAGTTTAATTGGGATGATTTTAGTGTTTTGCTAAAGATGGTGTATAGAACAAACGAAACAATTAAACCACTAAAGAAAGCAAAATCATTCATCCTAACTAGGAAGGGGATACCCTTAAGAAATGCACCTGACATAGGAAGGATGAAGCTGACTGCTAGAACAGCCATCGCAACAGGATTGTAACCATTCTTATATTCACCGTTGCTGCCTGTTGGGACATAGATATTATCAAGATTTAATACTCTTTTCCGATGAATAAAGAAGCTTGAAAGCATAATACCCGCAATTGGACCAAAGATGGACCCGATAAAGCTATAGAAGTAAAATAAGGTCGTCGTACTTTCTACAAGCTTCCATGGCAAAATCAAAGTTCCAACAATAGCTGTTAAGACACCTGCAGTCTTTACAGTGAATTTTTTCGGGAAAAGGGATGACATTTGCAAGCCCGCTGGTAATAAGTTTGCAAACACTACGAAGGCGATTGCTCCTACGTTTAGCGCAAGAATCAATACAACAACCGCGAAAGTGTTTTCAATTTTATCAATGGCATGAACGATATTAAAGATCGGTTCACCAAAGGCAATTTCAGTACCCGCGATTAAAGCCACACAAGTGATGGCAAAAAGAATATAAGACAAGATAAACCCTACAGGCAATCCAATCATAGCCGCTTTTGGTGATTTCGCACGATGCGTGAAGTCTGACATATTCACCACAGGACCCGCCCAGTTAGATACCAATGCACTCACGCAAGCGATAAAGACTAGCGGACTGGAACTTGGATTCGCTGGTACATACTCTAAAATCGGTCCGAACCCTCCAGCAATCTTGATCGCCCAAACAGCAGCACCAATAATAAACACATACACTACTGGAGATGACCAGTTACCGAACTTACCTAATGTTTTCATTCCGCCTAAGAACAACAGAACCGTTGCTGTCCAAAGAATTGCGTAAGAGATCATTGTCGGGAATGCTAACCCGAATAATGTAAAGCCACCGCCTAAATCCATATAATTCGGAATAAATCTGGCAAATATAACATTTAGCGATTCTGCACCTACAACAGTAGTGGTTCCAAAGAATACTAATCCGGCAACAAGGCCTCGTATTAATGCAGGTATAATCGCTCCCTTTACCCCAAACGAATCACGAAGCAACATCGCGAATGGCAGCCCGTATTTGGAAGCAGAATACCCATTTAAAGCATAAAATGCGGAGACAATGATGGCTGAAAGCATGACGGCAAAAAGCACTTGTGTTGTGTTCAACCCTAAGACGAAGAAACCTGCTACTGTCATATACGACATAATATTATGAACAGCGCCCATCCAGAGTGTTATATAGTTGGACATTCCCCAGTCTCTTTGGTCAGGCTTTTTAGGCAGTAATTCCTCACCGTAACCGTATGATTTGTACTTATCATAATTTTGTTCCAATTTTGCTTGATCCATGTCTACACTTCCCGCCTCTTAATATAGTTATTAGGTGTACTACGGAAGTCTGGAGGAACTAAAATCTTAAATTTACTTTACGATATGAGTGCCTGCCTTTTCATTAATCGCATCTTTCAAGCTTTCCGGATTCGTAATAATAACCCGCGTTCCGCTGTTCTCTAAGAAGCTTAAACTTGCCTCGATTTTAGGCAGCATACTTCCTGCTGGGAAGTGATTTTCCAGTACATATTGTTTAGTCTCATCAACCGTCATTTTGGAAAGCTCTTTTTGATTCGGCTTACCATAGTTGATGCATACTCTAGACACTCCCGTTGTAATAATTAATGTCTCCGCATGGATTTGTTCTGCTAAAAGACTCGTGGCAAAATCCTTATCGATAACTGCATCGATACCTTTGTACGTGTTATCATCAGACTTCACGACTGCGATACCTCCACCGCCTGCAGCGACAACGACAAATCCCCCATCGATTAATGACTTAATTGCGTCTTTCTCCACAATATCTATAGGTCTTGGGGACGGAACCACTCTACGGTATCCTCGGCCAG
Source organism: Paenibacillus sp. FSL R5-0345 (assembly GCF_000758585.1). Lineage (NCBI taxonomy): Bacteria > Bacillati > Bacillota > Bacilli > Caryophanales > Paenibacillaceae > Paenibacillus > Paenibacillus sp. FSL R5-0345. The sequence continues at coordinate 1,136,942 of NZ_CP009281.1, read as the reverse complement.
AGTCTTCTACAAAGCTCCATTCAGGATGCTCTTGTTTCATTTCTTCAGCTTGCTCTTGGGAAAAGAAAGATCCCACCGGCTTCGTCGGATTCTTAAAATTAGGATCTTCTGAGCTTACTTCAACTTGCGTGATAACCGTAGCCACATTCTTATGGATCCCTCTAACTGCAAATTCATTAATTAAAGCTTGTTGAATTAAATAACCGATTCCACCTTGTGTATCAGCTCCACAGTTCACTAGTGGAACAGGAGACATACCGGCAATCTCATGTGCAATCTCAGATCTTCTTAGTCCAAACCCTACTTGTGGCCCGTTACCATGAGTAACGACGACATTGTAGCCTTCTTGCACCATATCAACAATATTGACGACCACTTCTTTTACTGCTTCAGATTGGTCATGAATCGAATCCAAGCCATTTTCCTTGACCAATGAGTTTCCGCCAATAGCAACGATTATAGTCTCTTTCATCTGGTGCCTCCTATGTTGCAATTCTTATGCTCTAACCGAGTAACCCAATAGATTGCTTTTTGTGTGAATGGTATAACGGGTTCGTTGGGTCATTCTTTATTGCGTTTTCGATGGCTTCAATGGCTTCTTTATGCTTCCCAAGTGATCTTAGACTGTTCGCCTTATGGAAGGAGAAGTCATATCTATTCGGCTGAAGAGCTAGCAGCTTATCCATCTCAATAACTGCTTCTTCGTGTCTCCCAAGCTCTCTTAAATAATTTGATTTGTGGTAACGATAGAACGTTTCATTAGGTGCCAGCTCACAGGCTTTATCATATTCCTGAAGAGCCTCCTCAGGTTTTTTCCATAGTCTTAAACAATTCGCTGTATAGAAATAGAATTCTAAATTAGCAGGATCCATAGATAAAACGCTTTCATAGCATTGAAGTGCCTCTTCGTATCTCTTTAATTCCTGCAAGAAATAACCTTTATAATAGATGAAATCCAGGTTGTCAGCATCCACTTCCAGCGCCCTGTCCATGACAGATATAGCTTCTTCATATTGATCGCTGTTAGCGAGAGCCTTTGCCTGCTTCACAACTTCGTTATTTTCTTGGAAGCTATGTTCTAGAATCTTCACGACTTTATGCTGACCGTTCTCTTCGGCATGTTGTAGGGATGAGAGCCCATCTCGATCAGGCAAATGCACATCTGCCCCTGCATGAACAAGCGCTTCAATAATGTCAGAATATAGTCGTCCGCCATTCCCCAATATGACTGCTTCAAGCAGGGCTGACCAGCCTAAGTCATTGACATGATTCACTGGCACCCCAGCATCAATACACGCTTCTACGGTTTTTAAGTAGCCCTTTTCGCTCGATGGTAACAGCGCTGTTCCTCCAAATCGATTCACGCTCTTCAAATCAGCACCACCAGCAATCATGAGACGCAGAATTTCATAGAATCCATTTGCTGCCGAGCAAATAAACGGTGAGAGTTGGGTAATATCTCTGGTGTTTACGTCACTTCCTGCTTCTATTAATCTTTTAGCAATCGCGATTTGATTGTTTTGTGTTGCCGCCATTAGCGCTGTTCGCCCAGCAGCATCTTTATAATCAACACTGGCACCTTCGCCTAATAGTTTCTCAACAGAAGCGAGTTCTCCCTGTTCACTCGCCTCAATAAGTTTTGTATTCAAGGATAGACTATCCAAAATTGTTCACTCCTTCACAACCTAACACGAGATGTCCGTCTAGTTCGAAATAAGAATGGTGGGCTAAACAAGTTAGCCCTTTTCTTATTTAATATTTTCACTTAATGCAAGTAATGCTTGTTCAAATGCTTCGATTGGAGGGTTAACGATACCTGCACCAATCATTCCAATCCCGGCATCTTTATGTGCAATAGCTGTATTAATAATCGGCATAATTCCAGTTTGAATAACTTTTTGAATATCAATACCTGTAGGAATCCCTATAAAGTCAAGCATTGGAATCGTCACGTTCGGATTTTCAGTGGTTGTGATTTCCGCCATTTTTGTGGTGTAGCTGATTGCATCATCAACGGTACCACCCACAAGCGACACAATCGCCGGTGCAGTTGCCATAGCAAATCCGCCAATGCCATAGGTCTCTGTGATCGCACTGTCACCTATATCAAGACCAGAATCTTCTGGTTTGTAACCGGCAAACATAGGACCAATTACTTGTTGTGCAGGACCTGTAAACCACACGTTTCCAGCTATTCCGCTCACACGAATACCAAATTCCACTCCGTTACGAGCCATTGTGGTAACAATGGTACTATTCTCAATGCCGTGCGCAGCATCAAGGGCACATTTACAAAGCGCCATCCATGTTGGACCCGAGAAATAGTCGCTGCTGCTAACGAATTCAAACACTTCTTTTTTCTGTTCAACGGTAAAATCGGTTTGGATAATATAAGGCGTTAGCGCTTGAATGAGCAGGGTTGTTCCAGCTACATTTCGGTTATGACACTCGTCCCCCATATGAAGGGCTTGGGATAGCATTAAACGCAGGTCAATGCCATTTGGATTTAGTTTCATCGCATCTCTTAAAATAGGACCCAAGACATCACGCATCCAAATCAGACGCTGGATAACACTCTCATCATTGGCACCCATACGAAGGATTTTGGACATTTGCTCACTTAAGTTTGTATAAGCAATATTGCCATAAGTTTTATTCTCAACAATATGCATAAACATGGAAGCGGATGTGACACCAGCCATGGAGCCTACACAGTTATGTTCATGACATGGCGAGAAGGTAATCTCTCCAGATGCAGCTAGTTCAGCGGCTTCTTCAATATTTGGGGCAAGGCCTTCAAATACAATGGCTCCTGTTACCGCACCTTTCATCGGACCATTCATACGTTCCCAAGTGATTGGCGGGCCAGCATGTAAAATCGTATTTTTCGTCATGCCCGGAACCACATTGATCGCTTGGTCAAAGCCAATTAGTACCGGCTGGGAATTAATAATTCGCTCGACAGCCTCTTTGTTAGCAGCTTCAATCTTATCTGTAACACTTGGATCTTCAAGCTTATCCAGCGCAGCAATTAATTCTGGGTTCCCTCTCCCTGGCGGCATCCACTCCAAGTGAGTTACATTCGCGTTTTGCTTTAACAAATCATCTCTAAAGTTCTCAATGCCTACATTAATGACATTTAGTTTATTCGTAAAAAGTTCATTGATTTTACTCATGACTATTCTCCTTTCACAACGAATTCTCTTGCTAGTAGACCTGCGTTCTGACTGCTGCTAGCATGTGTAGCACCAGAAGCTAACAATTTATTAATTTGACCTTCAATATTTTGACTATCTAGCTCGGTTCCAAGAATGTATCCAATAATCTCTAGATGTCTTCCTTCATCTTCCGCGGCTTGCTTCGCTTCGATAATTGCTGGAAGCATTGCGCCTACAGGATCTTCGTGTGCTCCGAAGCCTAGAACAAAGTCCATCACAATAACACCGACAGAAGGATCTTTCGCTTCTTGAATAAATCTTTCAATCCGAGTGGATGGATCTATCATTGGATGTGGTTTACCTTGTGTAAATTGGTCATCTCCGAAGTCTATAAAGGTATGATCTTGGCTTACTCTAACATCTTTTAAGCGATATTCAGGATCTCTCTGAATGTTACTGTAGACATTGTCGAATTTCTCCATAGCAATGTGCATCGCTTCATCACAAAGCGTACCGCCACTAAATAGTCCACGGATATACTTTTGCTCAGGCTTTAACTTTGCACGTACTTCTTCAATAAGCGGAAGATTTAACGCACGTTTGTTAAGCTTCGATTCGTCTGCTCCAGCTAAAAGCACCGCTTTAAGTGCCGCTTCTTTTGACATTTTTGCAAAATGACCGCCAGCTTGGGTGACCTTTTCTTCATTTCCACCCACAAACCAAACCACAACTGGTTTCTTACATTGTTTAATTTGTGCTAGTACTTTCTCTTCTACACTTGGTGCTGGTGGTTTAGATACGAGAACAATAACCTTCGTTGCATCATCCTCTTCTAAAGCTTTAATTCCAGCCAGCATCATAATGCCGCCAACCTCTTCACTTAGATCTCTACCGCCCGTACCGATCAACTGTGTGATTCCACCGCCAAATTCATGAATACGAACCGTTACCTCTTGGCTACCTGTTCCTGATGCGCCGACGATCCCAATATTGCCTTTTCTCACGGCATTTGCAAAACACAAAGCGACATTACCAATAATTGCAGTACCACAGTCTGGCCCCATCATTAGCAAGCCTTTTTCTTGGGCTAAAGTTTTTAATTCAATTTCATCTTCAATACTTACATTGTCGCTAAACAACATGACGTGAAGATTATTTTCAAGCGCTTTTCTTGCTTCTCTAGGAGCGTAACTCCCATTTACCGCAATAATCGCTAAGTTAGCATCAGGAGTACCGTTTACAGCTGAGGTAATTGTTGAGTATTTAACTTCACTCTTTCCTTTAGAGGAATCTTTCTTTTTCGTTAATAATACATTGATACTTTCGAAAGCACGCTCACATAGCTCTTCAGAGGCAGCCTTCACAATAATCACTAAGTCACTTGTTTTGGCACTTTCTACTTCAGGGGTCATCAAGCCCACATTTCTAATGACCTCTTTATTCATTTCAGTACCCATTGCAATAATGGCTTGTTCTACGATTTCGATCTGATTCGCTTTTGTTGAGAGTGACATCAAAGATACGGAATCGATATAAGTGTTTGGTTTTACTAAAACTTGTACAGTCATATTTGTACCTCCCATTTACATGTTCATTTCCAGCCCTGCAATAATTCCTAGGGCTATATCTGTACCCGACGTGGAGCCTATAGCCAATACCCTTCGTAAAGATGAGATTAATTCTTCTTCACTACCTCTAAATAAAGCCTCCATTAAATCAATAATGGACTCTCTTACCTGGCCTGCGGCTGCTTTTGCTAATGCCATATAGCTGATATCATTGGTTAAAGCTTTCGCATGTAAGACGACTTCTTCACAAAACGAATGGTGTGAAAAGTATTGATGATTCTCGATGTTAAAGACGGTAAACAATCCCACCAAGAAATCATCACCGGCTGGCGTTAAGCCTGGTCCAAGGCCTATGAGCGAAGCTGCATGTATGATTGCAGTAGCCATTCGCTTATTTTGCAATTCCGATACAAGTAACTGCGTCCGTTCATGAAGCATTCTAGACATTTCATCGTCAAAAGGATTGCCACTTTTGAAAGCCCTTTCAATTTTGCTGTTATTTCCGTGAAGTTTGATATATTGCTTCATGGTGGATAAATTCATTTCTAAGACATCCGCTACTGAAGGGTACTCGGGCAATATACAAGTCCAATTCTTAATACCTTCTATTGTTATAGACATCTTATTAGTAATCGACAGAACCGAATGATCCGAACTTACAAGGTCATTCACCTTAATATCTGCTTCTTCAAAGTCTTCTAAGTCAATAATAAGTGTATTAGGCGCATTATCGATTCCCTTACACGCAATAGTATACAAATCACCACTATCCAAACATTGAATATTGAGTGTACGATTAAACGTGCTATGAACAAAACCATGAAACTTATGATGATTGATTTGCTGAATAAAATCGTCATCACCGGATTTTGCAAATCTCACTAGCGTCACCTCTGTTTTAATTCCTTATTTTAAAAAAGGTGATTGACCTCCTTTACACGTCTAAAGATTGATAAATGGATTGGATAATATCATTTGGTTACATCGTACAAAGGTAACTTAGAGCGTAACTACCTTACGCACTTAATATATAATATACTGGTAGGGATCGTCATCGTTTAAGCGAACCAAAAAGAGTGCATCCTATTTGTGCATGTTATACAAGGGAATGTGTTAAAAGTGTGTCTGAGGAGCGTGCCAAAAATTGCTAACCGTTAAAGACTTAATGAAGATCAAGGCTATAGAGGGAATCAAAATTGTGGCTGGAGAAACAGGAATTGATAAATCCATATCCATCGTTAACATTATAGAGAATCCTGATGCCTTTGACTGGCTTTCACCTAACGAACTACTCTTATCGACAGGCTATATCTTTAAAAATAATGCAGAATTACAAAACCGAATAATTAAGGAGCTTGCAGAGCTCAACTGTTCAGGATTGGTTGTGAAAATGAAACGGTACTTTGACAAGCTTCCACAGAACATGATTGATGAAGCCAATAAGTACGGCTTACCCCTTCTGGAACTGCCTTTTGAATATACACTCTCTAACATGATCTCGATCATTAATGAGAAGGTTTCCGGAAGATATGATCTGCTCAATAGAAAAACTTTAGATATACATAACTTGTTCTTCAAAATCACCCTTGAAGGCGGCGGTATTGAAAAGATAACCTCCATGTTATCTGAAACGATTAGTAATCCTATTATCATCGTAGACAAGGATTGGCGATTACTGCATCACACAGAGCATGCGAAGAACAACAGCCCACTCGAGTATTATCTTGATTTTTCAAATCGACAGCCTGTTTTTAATAAAGCGTTCATCGATACCATTCCCACCAATCTAAATGAAATGAAAAAGTCTATTAAGAGGACCTATCGTTCAGAAGGTGCGGAAATAAAATGTCGGGTCATTCCTGTCGCTGCTTCTAACTATATTTATGGCTATATTGTGATTTGGCAGACGGTACAAGAGTTATCCGAATTTGATTACATTATTTTGCAGCAAGCCTCCACCATCATGGCACTCGAGCTGATCAAAGCAAAGGAAATTAGCGAACTTGAAATAAGAATTAAGCAGGACTCCATTGATGATTTACTTTCGGGGAAAATCTCTTCGCAGGAAGCGCTGCAAACCTTATGCTATCTTCATGGATTAAATCCGAGCTATATGTATTACAGTATGGTGATAAATATTGAAATGAATGAAGCAGACAAGTTTGAAGATATGATTATTGGAAAGTACAAAATGGAGTCCACTGCCAAAAAGTGTGTGGATATCATTTATAACTATTCGCATCAAGCGATTGGAGAAATTAAGTGCTTTTATAGAAATAACAGAGTCATCATTCTAGTAGGACAAAATGAAGAAAGACCTCCTGTTTCGATTAGTGATGCCAAGTTATATGCGAATGAACTACTCGAGGTACTTATTCAAAAAACGAAGGAAACACTCTTAATAGGCATTGGTCAGCAATATAGTACAATCAGCTCGCTGCATAAAAGCTTTTCTGAGGCGAACGAAATGATTAAATTAATGCAACAAAAAAACCTTCAAAACAAGGTCTCACATTTCGAGGATTATTCGGTTTACCACCTGTTGGAAGCCAATATCAAAGTCGTAGCCTTAGAAGAATTTTTCCGAAAGTGTCTAGGTAAGGTGTTTGATCATGATCAATTACATGGTACAAGTTATATGTTAACTTTAGAAAATTACTTTATTAACAATCTGAATGTCACCGAAACTTCAAAGGCTATGTTTTTGCACAGAAACACACTTATCTATCGAATCGAGAAGATTAAAGAAATCCTAAATCTGGACTTAAAGCATTCAGAAGAACTACTGCGGATTCAATTAGCATTAAAGATATATAGCATTTTAAACAAAACGATTTAAGCATAAACGCCTTCGGCGTCCTTATTAGGACGATAAGCGTTTATGCGAGAAATATAAGACATAAAGTAGGGTGTAAAACTTATACTTGCTTATATTTTAAAAAAAAGCTCCCCATACAGCAGCAGGGTTCATTATTTCACCTGTCTACTATATGGGGAGTTTTCTTAGACATACTTATCTCGGCCAGACAACATTCCAAACGTCATCACGAGTCCAGAAATAACGAACAGTGTGATCAGTGGAATCGTCCACACTTGGGTCATATCGTATAAATATCCGATCAATATAGGTCCTATGGCTGCAAGCATGTATCCCGTTGATTGAGCCATCCCAGATAACTCTGCAGCTTGATTTCCATTTCGAGCACGAATTCCGATATAACTTAACGCCAGTGGAAAATTCCCTCCCAAAGCGATACCAATTAAGATAATACTTAGGATCATTATTGGGTAAGATGAGCCCATCCATAGTCCACCATAACCAACAATGGAGCACATGCCTAATGCAAATGCAATCCACACTTGAGAGCGTAGTCGTCCAGCCAGAATAGGAACAAGAAAGCTAGCAGGTACGCCTACAATTTGTGTGAAGGATAGCAACCAGCCTGCTGTACCTCTACTTATGCCATAGTTATATAAGATTTCAGGTAACCAAGACATTGTTATATAAAATAATGAAGACTGAAACCCCATGAATAGAGCTATTTTCCAAGCGAGTGGTGAACGCCAGATTTGCTTAGCACTGACACTTACGCTTTTTATTGCCTTACCTTTGGCTGGATTTAATCGAAGCAGAACGATCCATACCAAGATCGCTATGATTGTCGGAATTCCCCATACAATTAAAGCTCCGTCCCACCCAAGCTTCAGATCATGAGCTAGAGGAATACTAATACCTGATGCTAACGATGCAAATAATCCCATTGAAGTGGAATAAACACTTGTCATTAGACCGAACCTTTGAGGGAATTTCTCCTTCACAACTACCGGCAAAAGAACATTTCCAATGGCTATTCCTACCCCCACCAATAACGTTCCAAAGAAAATAAAGAGCGTCATTGAAATAGAACGGATACAAATACCAACCAAAAGAACAACTAAACCTAACAATAGTGTCTTCTCGTTGGATAAACGAGTAGCGATTTTGGGAACGAGAGACGACATAACAGCAAAGGATATCAAAGGTATACTCATTAATAAACCTGCACTCCAATGTGCAAGCCCTACATCCTCTTGTATAATTCCCACTAGTGGACCAACCGATGTAATAGCGGGCCGTAAATTAAAGGCTACCAGAACAATCCCCGTAATAAGTAAAATAATATATAACGAATTCTTGTTGTCTTGTGTCTGTGGTGATTGCAAAAACTAAATCTCCCCTCAAGTAATCAAAGCTACGCAAATGATCTTCAGAATGTAGCATTAGTTATAACATATAAGAAACGAGTTTAAAAGTATAAAGTAGCAAGAGGCGTACCCGTTTCGCATACAAAGAGATAAAAGCGGAAGCGTTCACCTAAGCGAACACGTTAATCCTAATTAAAAAACAAAGCTGTACCAAATAGCCATTTTCATGACTTTGGTACAGCTTCTTTGTGCTGATATTATGTTTAGATTTCGTACCACTTGATCTCATTCGCTTCCAGCTTGAGTGAGAAGCTAGAGCCATCACCACGATAAACGACAGTTTCCTGTGGCTCATAAGTGTTGTTCACGACGCAGTATTTACCATTCTTAACATAGGCATGAACCTCAACGTTATAGTTTTCACTGAACCAGCGATTTAGCTCGTGGTCGCTGTGAGTGCTCCAGAGGATTGCACGGTAAAGTAAGCGACTGTTCTCAAAACTATAAGGCAATCCACTGATGTAGACAGATCGTCCACTACCGAATTCATTCACTGCAAGTTGAACTTCTTTATCAACCTGACGAAGGACAGTGGTGCCTTCGAGAGCAAATATATTCTTCTTTCCTTCACCGAAATCGATAATCTTCTTTCCTTTATCATCTACTCCGAAGTCTTCAGTAATAAAATGATCCTGCTCTTCCCAGTTATATTTATCATAACCGAGAGTGAATCCTTTTTCTTGCTCAACACCGAGGATGCTTGCAAGCTGGAAGTACCTTCCGTTCGCTTGATGAGCTGCGGGTTCGCCCACTCCGATGAATCCTCCGCCCTCATGAACAAATTGCTTCACTGCTGTTACAATATCTGTATCCAGCCACCAATCCCCACCTGTGTAGGCCGTATCGCCATCCCCTACATTCAAAATGACATCGATTCCTTTAAGGATAGAGGGGTCATTCTTAATATCATCAAAGCTAATGAATTTGACATCAAAGGGTGCACCAGATAACGTCTCTATGATCCCTGCATAGCTATAATTTTGTTTTTGATAAAGGGCATGATGAACCATATGATTACCCCATGCACGCATTTTACCCCAGCAGTTGAGTACTGCAACGGTTTTGACACTGTACGGTGTTGTTCCGTGTACATTATCATACAAAGTACGGAATTCATCACACACACTCTCGATGTAGCTCATGAAATCCGGAAAATCCAGTGCCAGCTTCAAATATCCACCATAACCAATTCGGTCAATCGGCTTACGAAGAATCGCTCGTCTTGCTGTGACCCAGTTTACTTTGGCTTCACGTACAGGATCTCCACCCTCATAGAATGTATCAGGGAAGAAATACGGTAGGAAACGTCCCTCTGTATAATTCACACCAGGTATATCGCTGATCAGCCGAAGGGTGGAACCATTGCCTACACTACCGACGACAGCATCTACCCCAATCGATGAGAATTCTTCCATAAATGGCTCGGTACCAATCCAGTGATCACCAAGAAACATCATGGCTGTCTTTCCATATTCGTGAGTAATATCGACTAATTCCTTAGCAAGCACGGCGACCTCACGCCGCTGAAATGCCTGAAAGTCTTGGAACTCCTTGGTCGGAATGCGATAGTTATTATTATAGTAGCCCTGATCAATGATATATTCGGCTCTAAACGGATAGCCTATCTCTTGTTCAAATTGTTCAAGAATATAAGGACTAACCGATGCTGAATAACCATACCAATCCACATATTTCTCACGTGCAAGCTCATCGAAGACGAGTGTGAATTGGTGGAAGAAAGTCGTAAATCGAATGACATTGACATATGGATGTTCATCAATAAATTGACGTAGTCGTTGCATTGTGAACTCACGCGACTTCGGTTGGCGAACATCAAAGGTGATCTGAGGCTCAACATTTTCCCAACCATTCGTGACCGCATTGTACATATGAACGGGATCCCACATAATATAGGCTAGAAAACTAACCGTGTAATCGTGAAAGGGACTTGCTTGAATAATAACACTGCCCGTTTCTTCGTTATAGCTCCATTGCTCAGTCGATAGCACATCTCCTGTGGTACGATCGATAACTTCCCACCAGCGCTTGATATCGTCACGAGTATTCACTTTCAGCATATCTGGATATAGTCCCTTCATTAAAGGGATAGTGAGACTAGTGCCTTCAGCAGTATAAAAAGGCGTCATAAGATACATCTGCTGGATTTCATCCGGATTTGCTTTTGCCCAGCCATTTTCTTTACGAGTGGTATAGTAAGTGGAATACACCTTAGCATCGATATCCCGCAATTCTGCTGGGAAATCAGTACCATCGCAATCACGTACAGCATCCGCACCCCAACGTTTCATGACTTCTATGGTTTCAGGAATAACATCCAGATCTGTTGGAATCGTGACCCGTCCTTTGTTCATCTTAAATAACTCTCCCTTTATTTAAATTTCCGATTATAGAACCAGAGAAGACCTATTAGAAGTGCCAGCCCCAGTAGCATAATTCCGAGCCCGGGTGCACCAATATTTTTTTGCCCAATAATAACGAGTACTAGCGCGAAGATGAAGACAATCAGCATCAACAAATTGCGTAACGGATTACTCATGGTATCACCTTAACCTTTCAACCCGCCCATGGTCATGCCTTGGGTAAGCTTCTTTTGTACTAACATATAAAGAATAAGGGTTGGCAGCATGACTATTACTAGACCTGCATACATTTGTCCATATTCGACAGCTGATTTCTGAGCAGCCATCAGATTCATTAAACCAACTGGTAATGTTCGAAGTCCTGGCTTCGTCAGTAAAGTCATCGAAATGATATATTCGTTCCAGAAGGAGAGGAAATTAAACAAGATAACCGTTACAATGCTAGGTTTAGCCATTGGCATAATAACCTGCACCATCGTTCGGAAATAGCTTGCACCATCTACAGAAGCAGCTTCTTCAAATTCCCTAGGTAATGATTTAAAGTAGCCCCCCAATAGATAAATCGTGAACGGAAGCGCCATTGCAGCATAGACAAGTGCCAGAATGAATAAATTATTCAGGAGTATCGGCTGTCCAAATAAATTGCGAGCGACCTTGTCACCGTTATTGAGCATAAGGAAGATCGGAACAACAATATAATTCACATTGATAAATAATCCTGCCATAAACATCAAATTCAAGATGACGCTTCCCTTGAATTTATAACGTGCAAGCACATATGCAGCAGGTAAGGCAATGACCAGCAGAAGCGCGATCGCAATCACAGTTACGATTACGGAGTTGAACATGTAACTGCCCATCTTAGCTTTCTGCCAAGCATCCGCAAAGTTCTGTAGATAAATTCCTTTTGGAAGAGCCCAAGGATTAGCATAAAATTCTACATTCTGTTTGATGGAGGCCATAAACGCCCAAGCTACAGGGACGATGATGATAATCGCTAGTAGGATCAGCACAACATAGATGAGGACCTTATACAACTTATCGCCGGCTCCATGATGTGTGAGTTTATTATTATTCAAGTTGTCCCCTCCTTAATATTCCAAATGTTCACGTCTAGTGACTGCGTTTAGGATAGCAGCTAGTGCGAATGAGAACAGGAACACAATTACACCGATTGCCATACCATAACCATACGAAGAGTTGGTATACGCCTCTTTGTACATATAGCTCAAGAATACCTCAGTAGAACCGTCAGGCCCGCCTCCGGTCATCGCCACAACAAATAGGAAGCTCATATTGATTGTGCTGATGACGAAAAAGGTAAGGGTTGTACGGATATTTGTCCAGATTAAAGGGATCGTAATAGTGAAGAATTGATGTATCCTACTTGCACCTTCAAGGTCAGCGGATTCATATAAGCTTTCAGGGATATTTGCCATACTTGCCATATACATAACCATGTAATAACCGATAGCCTGCCAGATCATAGCGCCTGCGAGTGAGAAAATAACGATCTTCTGATCACCCAACCAAAGTGTTGGGTCTGATGTTGCTCCGCGGAATAAATTTAAGAATGCATTTAGCAGCCCACTATTTGGATCATAAATTGCAGAGAATATTGCACTGATAACAACAACAGATAGAATGTTCGGGATGTAGAAGATAACTCGTAATACATTTTGTCCTTTTAGATTTTCTCGTGAAAGCATGGACGCGAACACTAGCGCAAAAGCAAACGTAATGATCGTAACTAAAATGATCAGTAGAAGACTGTTCTGAAACGCTTGATAAAATTTATCACTTTGAAAAAGCTTCTCGAAATTTTGCAGCCCTACAAAGGTTTTGTCATCTGTGTATCCACCCCATTTGTACGTGGACATACGGAATACATTGATTGTAGGTATAATTAGAAAAACAACGAATAGGATTATGGCGGGAGCAACACAGAAGAAAATAAAACGCCCTTGTCCTTTCTTGATTTCCATTGGTCCATCTCCTTCTTAAGGTAAAAATAATGGTGGCAGCTTCGCGCATGCCACCATTGTTCACAGATTGAATTGGTATCCAGCATTGCCTTTAATTATTTCAACGCTCCACGTAACTGATCGCTTGCTTTCGTAATCGCTTCAACCCACTGTGCTTGTGTCTTAGCCTTAGTCACAAGGGAATCCACGGTACCAAATACGGTATCCGAAATACTTACCCCTTCAACCGGATCTGTTGTAGCAAATGCCCCCATAGCTGCCTTTGCACCACCATCATAGATGCTATAGAAGAGTTTATTGTCACCTTCCAATTTGCCTGCCATATCGTTAATAGGTTGGACTGCACCTACTTTAGCAAAAATGCCTGCTGCTTCATCTGAATAAAGATAAGCAATAAATTGTTTTGCAAGATCTGCATTTTTAGCTTTCGCAGGAACCCAGATTTGTTCAAAGAAGGTGTAGGAGTATCTATCACCACCAGCTTTTACAGCTGGTAGAGCAGTGAATCCCCATTTAAATCCTTCAGCACGAGGTGCTTGACCCATTTCACCAACAACCCATGTACCGTTTGGCATGAAGATAGCTTTGTTATCAAGAATAAGCTGTTGATTCTTAGTGAAGTTGTCTTTATTTCCATTCGCCGGAACTGTTTTTTCAGTATAGGAAGCTAACTTATTAATAATATCAAATGCTTGTGTTGCTTCTGGTGTTTGCCATATTCCTTCTGTGTAATGCGTCGCTTTGGTGAAGAAATCAGGACCCCCAACTTCGTTAAGCAAAGCATAGAAGAATGAATCGAAATAACCGGTCGTTGGATAGGAGAACAATGCAATTCCATCAGCCTTAGCTTTGTCTCCTAATTCCCACATTTCATCCCAAGTCGTAGGGACCGCCCAGCCTTTCTTCTCAAGTAAGTCAGCATTGTAGAACAGACCTGTTGGGCTATAGAACATCGGCATCAGGAAGGTTTTCCCATCACCGTAAGGGTTCGTAATGGTTGTATCCGTAAACCCAGGAATGAGCTTGTCCTTAACAGTAACGCTTTCACCTGGGACTGTCATTGAAAGCACGTCTGTGAGATCAGTGAGGTTATTGTCTTTAATGAAGGTTTCTGTCAAACCCTTAGGCTGACCTACGGCAAGATGGATGACGTCAGGAAAATCCCCTGATTTCATACCCGGTCCGATAACATCTTCAAGACTTTTGTCGATGGTTGATTCAACCTTTACTCCAGGGTTAGCTTTTTCAAATCCAGATATAATCTCTTTCCATACATCAGATCCGTAAGCGGTTTCTAAAGCGGCTAGCTTAAGAGTACGAGTTTCGGCAGTCGAATTAGAATTCTTCGATGTGTTGGTGGCATCTGGAGATGTGGAACTAGAATTACTTTCAGTATTACCACCACAGGCCGCAAGACTTAGAGACAGTGCAGCTGTAAGTGCAAGGCTAAGAACTTTTCTCATAATAACCCTCCATATTTATCTTTTTATTAGTGCTGTAATCCGCGTACGTAGGAGCTTTCTTACTCCCTTATCTTATCTGATCGTTCGAGTTTCTTTCAACAAACATGTTGCCGTTCATTTTATATATCTTGCTTTATTAGAATTTATTTATAAATTATTGACTATTTCAATTTATTGTTATGCAGTCTAGTAATTGTGGTAAAGTAAGCTTATATCAACGCAAAGGACTGACCTTATTTGGGAAATGTACGTTATTCGTTACCTGGTAAAGGACGTGGAGAAATTCCCGCCAAGTTAATCTATGTCAGTTCCTCTATTTATGAAGGTGATTGGTACAGCATGCGTCATTCTCATAATTTTTCCGAGCTTTTTTATGTCCGAAGCGGGCGGGGAAACTTCATTGTAGAGGATGAAATCTATCCAGTGAAGCAAGACGATCTAGTTATTGTGAACCCGAATGTCGAGCATACCGAGCTATCGGTTAGTAGTGATCCACTTGAATATGTCGTGCTTGCGGTTGAGGGGATGAGCTTTGACTTTGGCGATCGAAGTGCTAGCCGAAATCATGAGATCATCAATTATCGTAATCAGAGGGATGAGCTATCCTTCTATTTCAACGCTATGCTTCGGGAAACGGAAAATAAAGATGCAAACTATGAGGCCATTTGTCAAAACTTACTAGAGGTTGTAGTCACTATATTAATGAGAAACTCTGGCCATCCATTTTCCGTAGTGGCTACTCAAAAGGCTAACAAGGTATGTAGCAGGATCAAACGTTATATTGACTCTAACTATTCAGAGGAGATTTCACTTGACTATCTGGCAGAAAAAGCACATTTCAGCAAGTATTATCTGGTGCATACCTTTGCAAAATATTATGGAATGTCACCCATCAATTATTTAATTGAGGTCAGGCTTCGTGCCAGTAAGGAGTTACTAGAAACCACGGATCTCTCCATCTCTCAAATTGCGGAATCTACTGGTTTTTCTTCCCAAAGCTATTTCTCACAAAGCTTCCGCCGAAGCTGTAATCTAACTCCACGCGATTACCGGCTTCAGACCAAGCGACGAGTTCAATGACGGGCGCAGCATCATTTGATAATTCCGTTAGACAATCCTGTAGATAACGTATAGCGTTAAAAAATGACTACCTCCTGTTTAGGAAGTAGTCTTGTCTTTAAATAAGAGTATTTAATGTGACCAGTTCTTACGATGAGCTGAAATAGCCTAGGCTACCTCACGATGAATAACCGTTGCCTGGCTTTGCTGATCCAACTTATAGCATATCAACGCAATCACACATGCCGATATCGCCAGGATAGAAGCAGCTATAGGAAGGGAAATTAACCCTCCATGCCCGGCAACCACTCCACCAATCGCAGATCCGCCTGCGATTCCCAGGTTAGACGCTACTGGATTCAACGATGCAGCAAGATCCTTCGAGCGTGGTGAGTACTGCTTGGCCAAATCTATCAAATAGAGCTGGGCCGGTGCGCTCACAATACTCGACATTACGGCTAGCATCATTAGTACGATCATTCCTAGAATCGAGATTGATGCGGTCATACTAAAGACTATATAGACCACAGCTTGGATAAGAAATACGAATCTAAGCTTACTTACCGCATTTCCAGTCGCAACCTTGCCCCCGATCCAGTTGCTGACAATCGTGGCAATTCCGTAAACAAACAGTACGCCACTTACCGAGCTCTTAGGAATATTCATCACTTGCTCCAGCAATGGTGTAATGTAAGTGTACATCACAAATACCGCTCCTACTGCCGTAACCGGAATGAGAAAGGCGAGAATAATACGCCCATTCGTGAGCAGTTCGATCTGATCCTTGAGTGAGCTGGGCACAGGCTTCGGTAGTTTGCGTGGAATATAAGCATAATTTAGCGCTATAGCAATTCCGGCTAATACCCCATTCAGAACAAATGCTGCTGGCCAGTTGAAGAACTGCCCTACAAAAGTGCCGATCGGTACACCAAATACATTCGCCACAGCGAAGCCGCTCAAAATGGTAGCAATCGCTTTACCTCTCTTCTCCGGATCAACCGCTTCATTCGCTACTGTAATGGCTACAGAAAGAACAAAACCACATAGCACTGCAGTAACTATTCTAGTCACCAGCAGCATACTGTAGCTTCCTGTTATAGCACTCCATAAATTCAGTAACAGAATTAATACAAGTGACACAAGAATCGTAGTTCGTTTCGGAACACGGCTGAACAAGGACATCATAATCGGTGTGCCAATGGCATAAGCGATCGCGAAACCAGATACCAAGCCCCCGGCTGTCGCTAGCGTTACTCCGAGGCTCGAGGATATTTCTGAGAGTAAACCAACAATAATATACTCCGTTGTACCCAGAATAAAAGCCATAAAAGTAAACGAGAAAATCAATGCGCTCTGACGTGATGTTTTCATGGTGCTCTCCATCCTATTTATCTCTATTTTTATAAGAACATACCTACTCATAATACTCATTTAGACTATATTGATCAATCCTATTTCTCATAAAAAGAAGCTTCACACAAGTTCAAAGAACTCATGCGAAGCTTCTAGTTTTACATCATGGAGTTGTTTTAAATGCTTTCTAGCTCATTTCACCTACAACTTTAACTCTTAACCGGGTTGCATTTTCGGGATGATAAGCAAGTGGTGTCTCTTCAACCTCAACCAATTTAATCGTCGTTGGATCGGCTCCTGCCATTACCGCTTGTTTCACCGCTTTTTCCTCAGCATCTCTTAATGACTGCTCTCGCGGCTCTCGTGAATAAATATATATTTGTTCATACTGTCCGCTAATTTGAGAAATTGATGCACCGATGGCATTGGCAACTCCACCGTTCTCTACTTTAATAATGCTGGCTACGCCGGGAATCTCATCTGGAATAATAACACCGCCCCCGCCTACGAGTACAATCTGTACATCCTCGGAAGAAGTTTTCATCTTATCAATCGCCTTCGCTATGATCGAAGAAATGACGGACAGGACTTGTTTGGCAAATTCTTCATCAATGTGGCTTACTAAGCTTTTGTCTCCCACGTCAGCTAACCCGAGACGAACCGCAATATCCGTCGTAGTCAGGGTGCTCCCACCAAATACGAGCGCTTCTTCTGCGATCTTATAGCCCACGCTATCCGGCCCTACTGTAATCTGACCATTGTCTACGCGAACAATGCTTCCGCCGCCAAGTCCTACAGAGATGATATCCGGCATTCTAAAGTTTGTGCGAATATCTCCTACTTCCACCGCTACAGAGGACTCTCTTGGAAATCCATCCTGCAAGACACCGATATCCGATGTGGTGCCGCCAACATCGAGTACCATTGTATCTTTAATGTTCGCTAAATAAGAAGCTCCCCGGATGCTATTCGTTGGTCCACAGGCAATTGTAAGAATTGGGAATTGCTTAGCATATTCAATGGACATAAGCGTACCGTCATTTTGGCATAAGTACACTTCAGCGCCTTGAATCCCTTCTGCTTCTAACGCATTTTCAAAACCTGTGCTAGTGGTCTCGATGACTTTGCATAAAGCCGCATTCAGTATGGTTGCATTCTCACGTTCAATCAGGCCAACAGATCCGATCAAGGAGGAGCAAGAAACCGGATAAGTTTCCCCGTATTCTTTCCAGATTAAGTCTCGAACCTTGAGCTCCTGATCATTTTTAATGGATGAGAAAACACCAATGATGGCAATAGATTCTACTTTATCTCTCCATTCGACTAGAAGCTCTTTAATCTCCTGCTCATCGAGCTCACTGAGTAATTTACCATCATATTCATATCCACCATGAACTAATGCAAAGTTTCCTGATAGTTTTTCTACCATGTCCTTAGGCCAAGCCGTATATGGCAGAACAGAAGCGGTAGCAGGGAATCCTAACCGAATCACACCGACCTTGGCTAATTTCTTCCGTTCTACGATAGCATTAGTACACTGCGTTGTCCCGAGCATCGCATGTGTAATTTTCGTTTTATCAATGCTCGCTTCCTTCAATACATTACGCAGTGACGTCTCAATCCCCGTTTTTATATCCAGTGTCGTTGGAGATTTAACACTATGAATTAATCGGCTTTGCTCGTCCAAAATAATAGCATCGGTATTCGTGCCACCTACATCTATTCCAATTCTAAACATGTTTAGCCACCGCCTTACTCACCAATTCTTCAATAGGAGCATAATCGTAATCATACCCAAAGTATCTCGGTCCTACCGTTTCGATTCCTTTTTCCGTTCTCCATTTAGGATGTGCCGGTAAGCCAATGACGCGTACGCGTTTTCCATATTTCAAGCTCTCTGTTGTAACAGGCAATAAAGTTTCATAATCGACTAAGCATATTAAATCCGGGGTCATGGCTACAACCTGGCCATTTTTCTTGGCAAGCAGATTCTCATTTTGAAAATATACCTTCATCTGCTCCTCTTTATTTCCTTCAATGCCCTCTAGGTTCATTTCCCCAAAATTGAAGCCGCCTTTGGTTTCCCGGATGACATCTGTTATTTTCCCTTGAAACAGCTCGTAACCGGATGTCAGGTTTAGAAGCTCTTCAAGCTTGTCTTTTGCATCTCTGTTGTTGGAAGAAATGATCTCTCCGATCTGCTCAGATAGCGTCACGATGTTATGGACACCGCTGTTCTTGATTTGAGCCCCAGTCGTTGGATACAGACTTACCAAAGCACTAGCTCCCATCTCCACTGTAGCTGTACGGGCTAACCGTTCGGTCCATTTATTATCGATCGTCTCAAAAATACCAATGTTTCCTTTTTCATCCGAAATTGCGAGCGGCGCAGCCGAAATGCCATCCAGGTTAAACGTCACCATCTGCAATTCAGGAAATGCCCTACCCATCCCGTCGCAATCAATAAGCGGTAAATTCAGCTGTGCTGCAACGACGATCGGAATCATCGAATTGACTCCGCCTGCTTCCATCGGAAACGTGCCTGTAATTTTATCTCTGCCCAAATATTTGGCCAGCATCTGAAATACCTTAACAAACTCATCGCCTTTCGGAAATTTCTCCACTAATACAGAAGGCGCACCCATCATGGCGGAAGGAATGAAAAAGTCTTCATCCTCGATTTCATCCACAGAATAAAGTCTTACAGGTCCGTACTTTTCAATAGCCGAAAGAGCCATGAGTTTACCGATGTAAGGATCTCCTCCTCCACCTGTGCCTAAAAATGCAGCGCCTACGGCAATATGTTCAATTGATTGTTCATCTAAATATCTCATTTATTTCCCTCCAATATGACAGTTTTTGAGGCAGTAAATCGGTAGCAGACAATATATAAGACAAATGAAATGACGATACCGAGTAATGGCTGATTTGATAATTGAGGTAAGCTTGGGAAAAAGGACAGCACAACGGGCATACAAGCAATAATGGATCCGACCAGCCAAGAAAATACCCCTAGAGGATTAACGCCCTCTGTTTCCTTCCAACGGTTCTTATCGCCTTTATTCATGATCCAATAGGATGCAATCATTACCCCTGCTACCGGCGGAACCATAGCTGACAAGATCGACATCACTGGCGTGAAATAATTCAAGATACCGATCACAGCGAGTACAGTCCCGATGAGTCCAGCAATCCCTACTGCCCATTTCTCTTTTTCTTTGGAAATATGCAATACATTGGTAAGCGCAAATCCACCCGAGATTGCGTTGACCATATTCGTTTTCCAAGCAGCCAGAATCAAAACAGTACCCCCGATAAAAGGCGTTGTAATATTTATAAAGACGGCCGCAATATCGCTAGTCTGGTAAGCAATCGATAAAATAGCACCCACACTAATCATCAGTACGCCAGAAGGAACGATTCCGATTAATGCTGCCTTTAATACGTCAGAACGTTTTCTTGAGAACTGAGAGTAGTCGCCTGCAATGACAGCCCCTAAGGCAAATGAGCCTATTGTTACAGCTAAGCCATCCATGAAATTCATATGCTTCTCAGGCTGGTAGCTCCAAATGTTCTGCACGGAATCCATAGTGAACACTTGAACTAAACCATATATGCAAATCACGATTAATAAAGGTACTGCAATATAACTAAGTACTCTCAGCACTTTCATTCCGTACATTGCTGAGACCACCATAACCAAACCGCTAATTAAAGAAGCAAGGGGAACTGGGACTATCACTCCATACTCCGCCAGCAGGTTCGCCAGTGCCGCCCCGCATACATTAGCCTGAATCCCGAACCAACCGAGGCAAGCAATAGCGAGAATAATGGATAAAATCGTTCGCGAGCCTTTTTTGCCAAAGACTTGGGCTGCGACTTGAACGGTTGTTTTCCCAAGATCCGTACTCTGAATCCCCTGAAGTATCATAAGGACAACGATAATGGCGTACCCTAAAAATGCGATCAATAATGTCATAGGTAAGCTCATACCAGATATCAACGTATTCCCAACCAGGAGGCCAGGTATACTGATCACCGCTCCGGCCCATACCATCCCCAGAGTGAACCAAGACTGAGGTGCTCCGTCCTTTCTCATGTTAGTTCTCCTCCTCGAAAAGTAATTTTTCTTATTATAGAAGGAACCATGGGATTACGTCTTTTTCTAAAATAAAAAAAAATCCGTGATTTTTGTCTTATTCGACAAAAACTACGGATTATACTAGCTATGTGTGAGTCGATAAATCATGCAAGCGATATACACATCGTAAGATTCAGAGTTGACGGTTACATCATAACCTATTAATTCACTGATCTTTCTAATACGATATTTTACTGTATTTTTATGAACAAACAGCATTTTCCCACAGTTATCAAAATTCCCCTTTGCATCTAACAAGAAGGTTATGAGTGTTTTTATCGACTCTGGATCACCTAGAATGGGATCAATCACAGACATCCATTCTTCAAGGATTTCTTCTCCCTGTTCACTTAACTCAATAGCTTGTTTCATAGAACGCATCTCGGCTGCTGTGTACAATTTACGATGCTCATACATCAGATGAACTTTCCGTCCCACACTGTTCACCAGCCGATACATGCGTCGTACGTCTTGTGTATTTCTCATTCGGGGAGCATAGACCATTTCGGATATAAGCGGAGCTGAATTCGTCGTGTCAATATACTCCGCTGCAATTTCATACTCATTGTACTTGTAAGAGCAATTTCCCATGAGGGCTATTATACAATGATCGATAGTTTGAATGACCGCCGTTTTATAATATTTGAACAAATGCTCTTCCAGCTCTTCACGAATTTGTTTCTCTTGCGATAAATCGTGAATATATACTAACCACATCATCTGAATGGAAGAGACATCAATGTGGAGAAAATGAGCCAGTCTTCGCATTTTTTCGCTTTCATCATTAATAATTGCTTTTACCAAGGCATATTCGCTAACCTCGTTATGCTTATCCCCCCACAAATTGATCGCTACTTGTACAACCTCGCTGATTTTATCGATGGTCTTCGCAGGTAATTTTGAGTTCTCTTTAATCAAAAATAAATGCAGCGCTTCTCCGTTTTTTTGATGAATACTCTTGTATTCCACATAGCAATTTGAAACAGGCTCTGCTTGTCCTTTCGTCATATTCATCAAATAGGGGGCGTAGGTCTCAATAATATACCCCACGTTTAACGATGAATTACGGGGCCACATTACTTGATTTACGATATCTAACTGGGTGTTCGTCAGGATGACGTTCGCTTTCAGCCGATCAGACAATATTTTCAGCGTAATTTCGACGCTCCGTGAGTGTTCTGGCAAAAGGGATACTTTCTCTAACGCTTCATTTACAAAATTATCATTGATCGTCTGATTGTTCAGAACAATCGCTTCCATCACTTCATAAATCACTTCGTTGTAACGAAGTGAAAAATCATTTTCCGGCATACAAATGATGATGAAATTTTTGGACTCTGCTAATTGCAGTACCTCGTCAGCTACTTCAGGAATGATAATTCCTACATAGTATAAGATCAACCCTACTTCTCCAAGCTCGTGCAAGTACTCAATCGTTTCACACTGTTTCTCTACACTGTCCTTAATGGAGTAAAAAGAGCTGATCACTATCTCTTCCGCATACCACTCTTCTTGAATGGAATGGACAATTCGAGAAGAATAATCCGCATTTGAAACCTCTAGTACGGATAAAGAAGAAATGGTGCGGTGTAGATTATTATTTCCAGTTAGCACCTTTGCTCCTCGAAAGGAAGGAAGTTGCAGCATATCTTTTACAGTTATCCCCATATCTTCACCACTTCTACTGTATTGTTATCTCATGTTGCCATTAATAAAGCTTTATACATCTTATTTTAGCACTTCAAGCTATAAGCTATGTATATTGATTTCGCTATATGTATTCTCCTTTCTTCTGTGCAATAAACGAAAAAAAATGATACTATGTATGTTGGGTAAAAGGTCTTTGCTATAACTTATATGTTTTTATATATCGCAACAAGAGGAGAGAATATGAGTAACGAACAAAACTTTTGGCTTGATTTACCGAAGCCGTTTTTTATATTAGCACCAATGGAAGATGTCACAGATGTTGTATTTCGTCACGTGATTAGTGAAGCTGCCAAACCCGACGTGTTTTTCACAGAATTCACTAATACAGAAAGCTATTGTCACCCTGTAGGAAAAGACAGTGTACGTGGTCGATTAACGTTCACAGAAGATGAGCAACCAATTGTCGCTCATATT
The DNA here is from genome assembly GCF_000758585.1 of Paenibacillus sp. FSL R5-0345. NCBI lineage: Bacteria > Bacillati > Bacillota > Bacilli > Caryophanales > Paenibacillaceae > Paenibacillus > Paenibacillus sp. FSL R5-0345. The sequence continues at coordinate 1,113,465 of NZ_CP009281.1, read as the reverse complement.
TGGGGTGATAAACCTGTATTTTTTGAACAGATGAGTATTGATATGAAAAAACTTGGTTTTCGCGGTATCGATTTAAACATGGGATGCCCCGCACAAAACGTCGCATCCAATGGAAAAGGTGCTGGATTAATACTACATCCTGAGGTTGCAGCAGAAATTATTCAAGCAGCAAAAGCCGGTGGATTGCCGGTTAGTGTTAAAACAAGATTGGGTTACTCTGAGATTGATGAGTGGCGGGATTGGTTAACACATATATTGAAGCAAGATATTGCGAATCTTTCCATTCACCTTCGTACAAAAGAAGAAATGAGCAAAGTAGATGCACACTGGGAGCTAATCCCTGAGATCAAAAAATTACGCGATGAAATTGCTCCGAATACGTTATTAACTATAAATGGAGATATCCCGGACCGCGCAACAGGATTAAAGCTAGTTGAACAATACGGCGTTGATGGTGTCATGATTGGCCGCGGCATCTTCACCAATCCATTTGCTTTTGAAAAAGAACCTAAAGAACATAGTCCAAAGGATTTTCTCAATTTACTTCTATTACAGTTGGATCTTCACGATAAATATTCAAATGAACTCGAGCCACGTTCATTTAAACCACTTCTTCGCTTTTTCAAAATCTATGTTCGTGGATTTAGAGGCGCAAGCGAATTAAGAAACCAATTAATGGATACAAGATCAACAGATGAAGTACGTCGTTTAGTAAAAACTGTTTTAGAACAAGAATTAGAATGAGGCATATTAAACTGTGAATTGCCCCGTCCGTCAATTAGACAGTACAAAACTATCTAATGCTTAACAGAATGAAAGGCCTCTCGTTTTCCTACGAGAGGCTTTTCATTTTTAATTCTGTGCATTAAACGAAAAGAAATGATACTATGTATGATGGGCAAAATGTTGCAAAAGAAGGAGAGCTTATGAGTAACGAACAAAATTTTTGGCTTGATTTACCGAAGCCGTTTTTTATATTGGCACCTATGGAAGATGTCACAGATGTTGTATTTCGTCACGTGGTTAGTGCAGCTGCAAAACCCGATGTGTTCTTCACGGAATTCGCAAATACAGAATACTACTGTCACCCTAAATTAAAGGTAAAGGAAAGTGTGCTTACTCGATTAAGGTTCACGGAAGATGAACAACCGATGGTCGCTCATATTTGGGGCAATAACCCGGAGTATTTTGAACGAATGAGCATGGATATGAAAAAACTTGGTTTTCGTGGTATCGATATAAACATGGGATGCCCAGTAAAAAACGTCGCAACCAATGGAAAAGGTGCTGGATTAATTCGACATCCTGAAGTGGCAGCAGAAATTATTAAAGCGACTAAAGCTGGTGGATTGCCGGTTAGTGTTAAAACAAGATTAGGATATAGCGAAATTGATGAGTGGCGCGATTGGTTAGGAAATGTATTGAGACAAGATATTGCGAATCTGTCCATACACCTCCGTACAAAAAAAGAGATGAGCAAAGTAGATGCACACTGGGAGCTCATCCCCGAAATCAAAAAATTACGCGATGAGATCGCCCCAAATACGTTGCTAACCATTAATGGGGATATTCCTGACCGTGCAACGGGCTTGAAATTAGTAGAGCAATACGGGGTTGATGGAGTCATGATTGGCCGCGGTATTTTCAAAAATCCATATGCTTTCGAACTAGAACCTAAAGAACATAGTGTGGAGGAGCTTCTTAACCTTCTACTTTTCCATCTAGATCTTCACGATAAATATTCAAAAGAGGTTGAACCACGTCTGTTTAATCCACTTCGAAGCTTCTTCAAAATCTATATTCGTGGATTTGACGGAGCCGACGAACTAAGAAATCAATTGATGGAGACGAATGCAACCGATGAGGTACGTCGTTTAGTACAACCTTTTCTGGATGCAGATTCTGAATAATATGTAATGCAAAATAAATGGCCTCAGTTCTGAATTTCATCAGACTGAGGCCGTTTTTATTAAAGATGTCTTACTTCCACTCCAGCTTTGGCAGTATTTCTTTTTGCAGCTCACACATTTCATCGATCATCGCACAAGCTTGATAGTAGGTTGGTGCTTGCGGATCAAGCAGGATCGCTTGCAGCAATTTTGTTCTCGACTCTTCAAGAAACGCCTCAAGTAACAGCTTATGGATTGTACCTTGAATATGGATCATTCCGATAATGGCAGTTGGCAGTTCAACCGTCATTGGCTTAAATACGATACCCTTTTTATTAACGATCGCTTGTGTTTCAACAACCATATCCTCTGGAAGTCCTTTAATAGCGCCGTGGTTTGGCATATTAACAGCATTCAACTCGATTTCATCGTCGAAGAAAATCGCTTCAATAATTGGTATTGCATATTCATTACTAATTTGAACCTTATCTTTATCAAATAGATAAGCCTGCTCAGACCACTGCTCTTGATTCAGCGTATTCTCGAATAAGCCTTTATCCAAAGTACTGCCACTTGCACAGTATACAAATTCAGGTGTTCTGGAGTCCTTCTTCCACAGCTGCTCGCTCATTGGATTGTAACGGAACTGCAAAGGTAGTCCAGCATAGAAATCCTCTGCCCAAGAAATATACTCTCCACAATGGTTAGTCCCGGGGTAAGGGTAGTAGCCATACGTATGGTACAAGGTTCTGGACAATCCAATATGATCGAAATGTGCCAAACGGTTAGCTTGCTTTTCTTTGTCATGGAATAGAGGGTATAAATCCTCTCCCGTACTCTTGTTCCAGATCTTCGTAAAGAAGCCAAAGTGGTTCAATCCGCCGCCTTCAACTGCAATATCTTTACTATCCATCTCCAGGAATTCAGCTAGCTGATGAATCCCCATGTCTAAACCATGGCACAAGCCCACCACTTTGATTGAAGTTAATTTGGAGATGGCTTCCACTAGCTTCGCTTCCGGATTCGTATAGTTAATCAGCCAGGCATCTGGACATACCTTCTCCATTGTCTTTGCAATTTCCAGCATCGGACCTAAATTTCTCAAGGTGTGGAACATTGATCCTGGTCCGCCGTTTTCTCCATATAGCTGTTTGCTACCGTAACGGCGCGGAATGTGGAAGTCTTGTGACCAGTAATGATATCTTTCTACCTCAATCGCAACGATGGAGAAGTCAGCCTCTCTTAAGGCATCTTCCAAATTCGTCGTTTGCCAAATCTTCGCAGGATGAGAAAATGCCGTAAACATTTCGGTTGCATACTTGTACGTTCTATTCACATTCTCTTCTACAATATCCATAAGTGCGATTTCGAGTTCTACTTGATTTCTCAAACGTTCTGATAACACGAGATCTTGAAGTGCTCCTAGTCCAAAGGAAACACTTCCTGCTCCGATTAACGCAACCTTCAACTTTTTCATGGTCTTCAAGCTCCTTTTGTTTTTTTATAAATGCTATAGCTGGCACCAATCATTCCGGCATCAGGTCCAAATTCAGTCAACACGATTTTAATGTTCTCTTTTAAGTGTGGAAGAACTTTCTTTTTAGCGCTTTCAATAACGCTATCAATCAGCCACTGGTTGTGATGAATGACCGCTCCTCCGACAACAATAATGTTCGGATCAATGATTTGCATCAAATTAACTATTGCGTTGGAAAAGTACTCCACCCATCTATCAATCACTTCAATCGCTTGCTGGTCCCCCCTATGATAGCGTTCAAACAGCAAACCCGAGGTGGCATCGCTACCATATAAAAGCTTACTTTCCGCTTCAAGAGCTGTGCCGCTGCATAGAGATTCCAATGTACCGTTATACAACGTTGAATGGTTTCTTTTGCTGTCGGAAATAATCATGCTTCCGATCTCACCCGCATATCCATGAGCGCCTTGAATAATTTTTTTATCAAGTATAATGCCGCATCCAATTCCTGAACTAACCGTTATATAAATGGATTGTTTATAAGGCTTGGCAGCTCCATGATCCGATTCAAGCACGGTGATCACGTTTACATCATTCTCAAAAGACACTTCATAATTTGGAAAGAACGCCCTGATAGTTTCGATACTCACATTCTCTAGGCAAGGAATATTGGTTATATCTCGAATAATCTGTGTTTGATCATTCCAAGGAATCGGCAATACAATGCCTATCTTACTTGCTTGCTGTTCATAATCAACTTTCGCGGTCATTTCCTTGACAGCTTTGAAAATTTCGTCAGCGTCTTGGAAATCTCTTGTTAATGCCGACGCCTTCCGAACAAGTTCAAGTTGCTCGTTCACTAATCCAACCCTAATATTTGTTCCTCCAATATCTACTCCAATAACGAAGCTACCCATATTTACGCTCCTCAACTATGATGACTGATCAATATATTTAGCTGCTGCAGCATCCAAATAGAAATCTATATGCTCATAACCAAGCAATCGCTGGGCAGGCAGTTGTGCGTCAGGATTTGTGAGAATCTCCTTTACGATAGCGGCTTTGCGCTCTCCAGTTATGACGACAACAACTCTTTTACTACTTGCAATCTGTTCCAAACCTAATGTAATGCCTTGCTTTAATTCAGTCTGCTTAAGAAAATATTTTTGGGCGACTATCTTAGTCGTTTCCGACAATTCCACAACACTACTACGATTCAATACTGGGCCGCCAGGTTCATTTAATCCAATATGTCCATTCATACCTACGCCCATCAAGCTGAAGGTAATCGGGTGCTGCTCGATAAAGCGATCCATTCGTAAACATTCCTGCTCTATATCCGGCGATGTTCCGTTAAAAAATTCAATCTGGCTACCATCCAGTGAAATCTGCGAAAATAGATCTTGATTCAACATCTGATAGCAGCTTCCTTCAGAGCTTTTATCTATACCAACCCACTCATCCAAGCTAACGATGTGAAGCCTTTTGATTTTCGATTGGAGGTCCGCATCATTGGAAAATTTCTGATAGCTTTTTTGTGGAGTACTCCCTGAAGCCAGGCAGAACACGGGATGCTGATCGTTAATTAAACGATCTTTCATCTCTCTGGCAATTTCATTTGCTACTTCTTCTTCGTTATCAAAGATTCTGATCATATTGTTCACTTCCTTGTTGTTTAATCCGAAATGACGTTCATCATCTCTTGCTGGAGAATAAGTATCGCTGCTCCCATTGCTGTTGATTGATGTAAGTCACTCACAGAAATTTGTGGAGTCCACTCCGTATATTGCTCGACATAGCTTTTCGTACGATCCAATATACGTTCCGGGAACAGCGCTACCGTTTTACCGCTAATAATGACCTGATCGATATCCAGAATGCTGATTATATTTGTAATCGTTAAAGCCAGATTCTTCGAAACATAATCAATGCAAGCTTCTACGTCATTAGCTGAATTCAAATCATATGCGCTTAGCAAGTACTTAATGGCTAATCTGCTTTCCAGCCAACCAACTGATGATGGAGTCCGCTTGTATTCTGAATCAAAGCACATATACTCCAGCTCGCCTGCTCTTGCATTAACGCCGCGGTGCAGCTCTTTGTTGATAATCAAACCGCCCCCGACCCCATCACCTGCAGCTACATGAACGAGACTCGTCGGTGCTTGATCTGAGTTTTCAAGATTCCGAAATTCCGCCACAGTCGCTGCGTTCACATCATTCTCCAGAAGAATAGGCAAATTCACTTCACGCTTGAGATTTTCAATAATAGACTCATACTCAAAATCGTTTTCTTTATTGTGATGAGTTCTCATCCGAATCGTTTTCTTTCTTATATTGATCGCGCCATCAACGCCAATACCAATCCCTAAAACAACACTATTTGTTTCCTTCGCTTTACTCTTCAAATTTTCCACAAGCTTTATAAATACCGAAGTGAACTGCTGACTATGGAACGGAATATCTGTTTCAATCGAATACGAATCTATGATCTTGCCGTGTAGATTAATAAGTAACGCCGTAATCGTATTGCCAATAATCTGTATTCCGATTGTCGTATAGCTGTTTTCATTAAATCTGTAAACCGTACGTTTTCTTCCCAAGCCGCCAGAGCCTTCTCGACTTTCACCAGTGGCAGTCAATAAACCAATCTGTTCAAAAAAAGTGACAATCTTGCTTACAGTAACAAAGCTCATTGCTGTTTTTTCTGAAATCTCGACTTTCGCCAGTTCAGGATGTTGAAGCAAAATATCGAAGACTATTTTCCTGTTCTCATCTTTAATATCATTGGGCAGAAATGATTTCATAGGTCCTCCATACTTTTATTTAATTTAATTAATAAAGTAAGTTAAATAATTATTAAAAAAAATACAGGTCTGAAACGACCTCTTACATTTATTATATATTCACTAGAGTGAAAGCTCAAGTGCATTTATTTAACTTTCTTAAATTAATCTATTCTCTATCTTAAAATTAAATCAAACTGCTTTATGATGCAGCCATTTACAAGTGTTTTTTCTAGGCACACCACAAAAAAAGAAGCTTCCCACAAGTTCAATGAACTCATGAGAAGCCTCTAATCCATCCCTATTTCAAGGCTTAATCAGCCTTATTACATCATGCCGCCCATTCCACCCATGCCGCCCATGTCAGGCATACCTGGTTTTTCTGGTTCTGGCTTGTCAGCAATTACTGCTTCAGTAGTCAAGAACATAGCCGCTACAGATGCAGCGTTTTGAAGAGCAGAACGGCTCATCTATTGGTATAATCACGTTTATTCACTATCTAAAGAATATAGACTACTTCTCGTATTAATGTTGCAATTTCAATTATAAAGTGGTGATATGTTTATGTAAAGTAGTCATATGATATAGTTCTGTAAACCGAATAATTAAGCATATTTAATCATTACAAGGAAAAATTCAGACGTGAGAATCCCTGATTATTTCTTGCATCGACAATTATTAATAAAGTCATTATCCGAAATAAAAAGTCCCTAATCTCTTCTAAGTTACAAAGAGACTAGAGACCTTCTTATTTATACAAGCCCCTTTTTGAGAAGGAACTTAAATGCATTACTAACGACATTACTATTCAAAAATTGTTCATTATTAGAATAAAAATACGTTGAGATATCCCTTACCTTCTTATCGATCGTATTCGGAATTTTAAAGCTAGCGTAATCAAAAGACTTCCCATTATAGTTAGCTTCAATATATCTATTAGAGGAGTTTCCATTAGAGAGCAGTAAATCAAACAGAATCTTTCCGCAAAATTCATTTCCCAGTGTGTCTTCAAGTTCATCCAAGTCGTCTAAAGGATTGAGATAACTTGTGGACAAGATTAAAAATGAGTATACTGACTGGTCCTCTATTTTTTGAAGTTTAAATGTCTTCAAGTTAAAACCCTCCCTTTGATTGAGTTAGACTGAGGATTGGACTGGAATAGATGTATAGGTCTCTTCAATAATTTGAAAAGTTTTATCTATTATACGTACTGCTTCTTGTTTTGTTTCCACAAGTCTTATATTAGCATCTATTCCATCTGCATGGAATAGTTCATTTCTATGCTCGTTGAAGTAATTAAAAGACCTTTCGATTGCGTGACAAGTATCAGGACAATTTATTTGAATAGTTGTTTCAGGTCGAAGGAAGTGTTTTTGACCATCGAAAAATATATATTCATCAAAACCATTTCTCTTTTTAATTCTTATGTTCTTCGTTTGGAAGAGTAATTTTATATATCCCTCCAAAGCACGCAATACTGGAAATACAAAACCAGTATAGTCGGGAAGGGAGATGTCAATTTGTCTATAAGCTAAAGCAGGAGATAAAATAGATTTTAACCGTTCACCTAAGAAGTCTTTAGAACTTGGAAGTAAGTTGTCAAACTCCTCTTGTATATCCTCTTTTGTGATTGATACACTAAAAAAATCGGATTGTGCTTTTACAATATCTTCAAAAGGGAAATACTCAGCTAAGAAGCACGTAATCTCTTGATACAAATATAATGGCTTGCCTTGTATTTGTAGTCGCTTATTTATAAAATATTTAATTACTACTTTATCTCCATGTAAACTTTTAAACTTATAAAGTGTATATAAATCAGTTACGTCTTCATTTATTTTTGCAACACCATTTAATTCAAGAAGATATTCTATGAGAACAGTTACAACCTCATTTTCTACACTTTGAATTGAATACGACGCCCCTGCAGTATTAGTATTACAAAGATTTGTTTTAAGATACAATCCAATTTTAAATGAATCATCAGGATTTTGTCCAACAGGTTTAATTGTAGTGGTTCCATTACCCTTAAAGTAAAAGTCGACCACTATTTCTTTAGTATCCCCGCTCACATCACATCTATACAATGTATTGTTCATATGCCTAATATCTGAAACAGAGTAAGTTGTAAACTCCTCTGTACAATACTCTACTACCTGTTCTTTTATCTTAGACCTATCTAAGTTAAGGTTTTTAAGAAAATTGCTCATTAACCCTATCTCCCAACTTTTCTATTATATGGAACGGCTATATTATTGTATCACTTACACACTTTCAAATAAAGAGTTTAATAGATTATACCAGGTATACTGTTTGTAGAACACTTGTTCCACTCTCTTCACATTATTTTTCTAACACACATTTTGAATATCAGGCTTCAATGCTTTCTTAATGAAGGCTAAGGTGAAGAGGTACTTATAGTACCTTTGTTCTCACTATTTACAAACTGTCGAAATTCACTTATAACCAAATATCGCTCTAAAACCAAGCCTGACAAATTAAAGAAGAATACCAAAAATGCTTCTAGTGGAATCAGCTTTTTATTATGCTTGTTTCCATTATTCCTTCACGTTCTTACAGAATGTGTTCATTTTATGTTCCAACATACCAATGAACTGTACCGCTGTTATCTCTTTGCTTTACCGTCTTGAATAATGTTTTTCACTATATAATCTTACACCTATATCTATAGGTATCACTATGCCCTCAGCTTATGTTTTTTTGGGAAAGTTGGGAAAATCAAAACACTAAAATAGTACTTCAAAACACTATTGAGTATCTGGCTGTATGTGTACCAGTTTTTCGTTACAACAACAATCAATTTCCAACTGTAAACCATCCCCTCCCTTTCCTACATAACAAAAAGCCACTCATATTGAGTGACTAATCCTTGTATATTGTATCTACAGCTTTCCACTTATCTTCCTCGTATAGCATAGAATGTCTTGAAATTATATCTAAACATTCCAAAGGAAGCATCCTTGGGCTTTTCTTATGACCAATTCAAGAAGTAGAACGCCCCTGTACAGAGCATTACTTGTTGTCTATATTAAACCCTAATAGATAATCTCAGAGCTTTCTGTATAAATAAAATACGAGTTTTATTGAGAACATAGTATCTCTTTTTCTCTCATTCTTGAATGCTAGTCACAATACCATCTTCAAGATAAACATATCTTCCCCCATAATACACCCATTGTTCGCTAACTCCATATGCAGTAGTTGTTCTATTAACATCTTTAGGTTTACCCCACTTAGACGAGAGAACTTCATCTTCGGTCATACCAATATCTGGAATATAGTACATCTCGTCTAGTATTTTTTGATTTTTTGCAATACTCTCATTTGTTTTTTTGATTACCATATCACTTAATGTTTGGATATGTGGTAGTGCTTTATTTGCATCTAAGACACCCTGCTCAACCAAATTACCCATTAATAATTGCACTCTTAAATCCTCATCTGAGGAACTTGCATCAGGACTCTCCATGATTTTTGAATAATCCCTAAACATTTTATACACCTTTTCATCTTGCTTGTTATTGTAACCGATGCGGAATGATACTTCTGAATATTCCGACTCATCTAGCAAACAGAAAATTTGATCTGTTAATGTTCCTGTATCGCAACTTGCCTTCGGTTCAACGACAACTTCTTCAATATCAGTATTTGTATTGGCATAATTATTGGTACTACAAGCAGTAAGAGCCAATAAAAGAAAAGCTGATGCAAGTAATTTCTTCATAATTTTGTATCCCCTTGTTGTTGTTTATATTGGTTCGGAGTTTTAAACTCCTGTATGTCATAAGTTTCTCCCATATCCAACTCTGGTTACTCTATTTTGAAATTCTTTTACTGAAACTTTTATTCGAGTAATATTCTTCATTCCTTATGTTGCCAATAAAATCATGTTATTGTTTATTTTGAAAAAATATTTAATTACGAATCATATTATCTATTGGTATATTTGTCCATAAGTTTCGACTTTTGCCATAGGGTGAAAACAATTTAGAAGTCTGAAACATTTGTACTTGTAATAGTCTAGAAGATAGTCTAAAATGTATTGTATAGAAGTTAATAAACTTTTAGACGAATGGAGTAATTACAATGACAATGTACGGATATGCTAGAACATCGACAATTGGGCAGGACAATGGACTAGAGACTCAGAAGCTACTTCTTAAAGAAGCAGGATGCGCTAACATCTATCATGAGCAAGTGACTGGAACATCCACAGAGAAGCGTTCTGCATTGAAAGAACTATTAGAAGACATGTCAGAAGGCGATACGCTAGTCGTAACCAAGATCGACCGTTTAGCGCGTTCCATCATCGACCTGAACAGGATCGTCAATGACTTGCTTGCTAGAGGTATCAATGTGAAGTTCTTGAAGGACAATCTACACTTTGAAGCTGTTGAAAAGGCTAGTCCTATGCAAACACTAATGTTTAACATGCTAGGCTCATTTGCACAATTTGAGAGAGACTTGATAGTAGACCGCACAACAGAAGGCAGAGAACGAGCTAAAGCTAAAGGTACTCATATGGGTCGTCCTGCAAAGGATGCAAGCATCATCAAACGTGCTTTGAATCTGTATGCCGAACGCGAGACAAATGGACTGACAGTAAGCGAAATCATCAAGTCCACTGGCATACCTAAAGCTACATTGTACGCTGAACTAAAGAAGCTAGAAAAGTCAATGATGGAGCTTAGAAAGTGATTATACTTTAATAGCCCTAATCTTAATAACAAGATTAGGGCTATTGACGTTTACACAACTATCATATAACAGTTTAGCTAATCTCCATTGAAGTCATTAACCTTCTGCTCCTTAGAGTAGTTCTGATACCAAAACACTTGTATTATATAAAAATTCAATTGCAAGATCATACTTATTGTCCCAATAGATAGTTCCTGTTCCGTCAAGCTTGACGCTCTCAAACAAGTTTATGTTATTTAAAATCTCCAAAGGTAATCCCTTTTTAGTTTTTCCATATGCTAGAAAATCAAACACTCGAAATTCTCTGCCTTCAAATTCGAGCAACAGTTTAAAATTGTTGGCTGGTCTTACCAGAACCACGTCTTTATACATCTTATCCCCTTCATTTCTGTTTTCTTTACTTCTAAGTACAAATGAAACCTTATAGTCAATATTCGTTATAGTCTTCAATATAGTTCTAATCCTTGATTCATAATGAACTTCAAGCCAATCTTTCCCTGTTGTTGTATCCGCTCCGAAAACATTCTCCAAGGCATAAGTTGGTTTCGTACCAAAAACTATCTCAAATCGGCTCATAGGCATATTCTTGTTTAAAGCTCATCATTCATTGCTTCAATGGTTTCTAATCTGTCTTTTTGGCTCATGAGATGAAAAGGTATAACTCGATCCATATGATATTTCCGTGTTACTAACTGATCTATCAATTCATTTTCAGATAACAAATTTAAGATTGTAGTTTGGTCAACCAATTTACTCTCGATCTTCCACATCAATTTTTCAATTGCTTTGAGTCGTTCATCTGTATAAGACACAATTGAAAGTACATTGTCAGTCAATTCATTGACACTCTCGTTAAGTTGATTAAGTCGCTCCTGAATCATCTGTGCTTCGTGCATTATTTCACCTCTCTTGAAATCTGCTCAGGAAATAGTTCATCAAAGACTTTGGCGAGTTTTAATATATAATCTGATGTGGGAGTATTAAAATACATTTCATTACACTGTGTACATTTGGCTCCCCTGAAAGTGGAGTCAATAAACAATGCTCCTCCAAGTTTTAGTTCAATACTTATATCAGTATTTGGAACCTCATTGCAACCGCACATAAGACAATCAGTTAAATTAATCTCTCCTTCACCGTAATCTGACTTTAACTTCCTCTTCTGATGTAATGCTTTCCGTTCTTCTAAATCCTTCTCTCCGTATGCCATTATCCATAGTTCTTCAAGAGTCTTGCCCTCAAGGGATTCGGGAACAGAGTTTTCCTCATTGACTACAATCGAAATCTCATAATCAACTCCTGTTATGCTTGTCAACGCTGTTCTTAGCAATGACAAATACTCAAACTCCAATATTTCCTTTTTTAGAGTAGTATTGGTTCCAAATATGATGCTTACATCACTTGATATATCTTCTATACTAAAACCTGTGAAGTAATTATAGAATGCTGGAATAGTGAGTTGGTTTCGTATAACATCTAAAAGCTTCGTATGCAGGGTCTTCATATACTCAATTTTCAAAGTTTCAACGTTTTCTCGAGACTTCTGCCATAACTTTGGAAGAATACTCTCGAACTTCGCATTTATTTGCTTACTACGTTCTTCACTCTCCATTTAAAGACCCCCTATGGTATAAATAAAACCGATGTTTTATTCAGACTCATCTTTAAAGTATCAAGCTACCTACTATGCCTATAGAGTCGTTAGTTTGACATTTTTCACTCCTAAAAAAAGTGTTTCCTCGTTAGTCTCTTCACAAATCAGAGCAACCATTATAGAGGGTTGTCGCTTGTAACTTTCCAAGAATTTTCTATAACCGAATCCCTTTGTATCAGTTAATCCAGAGAATCCAGCTTTATCTCCTTTAAAGCTTACATTTAGGAAAATACAGTCTTCTCTTTCAACAATCTCAATATAAGTATTACTCTTTAAAATTAAGATAGCGGTAGAGTTTTTTCTTTGATTAGATAATCCGAGAAATTCAATTGCTTCCTTAAATTCCTTAACTACAGACAAATACTCAGTTCTCTTAGCAAATATTTTCCCAACAGCAGGAGAAGATGCTATTTGTCCTATAAACATTTGATTCTCACTAACAGGGAAGTTATCACCCTTGTTGTCTATTGATCTTGTGGTTTTCATGCTTAAACCAATCCTCTCTGATTAAATTGTGTTATTCATATCGTTTTGGGTCAGTAAACTACATTCATACCACCTCCCTTAAAGGTACTAAATAAAGTACACTACCAATTTTTCAAAATAAAAAAGCAGAGTAGCTTAGTAGCCACTCTGCTTGTCAAAAACGTTTAAGTTAGTCTTGGGAATCTGATACCTATGAAGATTCATATTGGATCATCTCTTTCGTTGAGAATTATATATATTGGTATGATACCATGATCCGCTCATTTTCACAACCTATTTGTTAGTTGCTATACTTACGAAAGCCGAATAAAGTATTATTCTAATTAGGATTCAAAGTGCCTGACGCGGACACCGCTTCGCTCCATGTCCTTGTCCACGATTCGAACGCTCTGCTTTTCGAATCGTTTGGGTTACATTGCATAAAATAATATCTTTACTGTGAGTGATTGTTACATAACACAACTATTTATTTAGAAAAGTGGGGAAACAAAATGTTACTTTTAAGACGTTGCACAACGAAGTTGTGCGATGGCAAAAAGTAATATTTTTTTCTCCCACAAGTAGTGAATGAATAATATATTAATATTTTTAATCTTTTTCTTTAAGGAAACACTTTGAAATTCCTTATATTCACTGGGTTTATTCGATGTACTTAGGCAATCTGTTTGCCTAAATATCAAAGATGCCAGTCACTAGGTACTTCATTAGTAATAGTGCTGTCTGGTAGACTTTCAAATTCATCAGTTCTTAAATAACGTTGAAATAGTCCCCGCATTCGACTACTGGGAATGTAAATCTCAATTGGTTCCCCATCCCTAATACGACTTCTCCAAACCCACTGTATAAGTTCTGACAATGCCCAAGCGTCTTGGTCAACTGTAACACCATATTGTTCAAAAAATTTTTTCTCGATAGGATTCATAAACCTATTAATCAAGTAAGCGAGATGAAATCTATCTTTGTAAGTATTAGTTGCTCTTAAATTCATTGGAATAAAGCATTTAGCAAAGCTTCTTGGTTTTACTTTTTTCATAATTTTATCGTTGTTCCCTTTAACAGTTGTCCATAGGGCTGTGTCTTTGTTTGCCTTGCACATATTTGATAGATAGTTATAAGTATTTCTCTTTAACGTAATTATCAAATCCTTATTATCAATTTTCTCAAACCAGCTTGTTGAAAGTGCATTCCTTTTCTCTCCGACTGTATTGAGTTGCCCTTCATAAATAGATATTCTCTCACTGAGTACTGTCTTATCATGGATTTGCCTATTCACATATGGAACTAAGCTATAACCCTGTTGTCCTTTAGCAACAGATAAATATCTATATTTAATTTTGTGCAAATCATAATAATAGCGTTGAAATTGCCCTTTAAATAAATACGTTAGAATGAATACGTCCTTAAACAACAAAAACAGTTCACAAGGGAGATTCCATATTAAAGCAGAATTATCACAGTACATAAGATTGTTTGTTAATGCCATTTTTTTGATGTCATTATACTTTGTGTCTAAGCCGATTTTATCTACTTTCCATTTAATGAACTTCAATCGATTATCTCTAACATCAAATTCAATGGCATCAGCTTCAAACAAGAAATCTAAATCATTTTTTCTGAGAGGAACTTGCTCAATTACATTCATTACCTCATCTAGAATCAGGGTGTAGTTATTACTTTTTATTAGTTCCCTTGTTTCTGTGTTTGCCATTTGAAATAAGGCATGTGTGGTGCAAATGTCATACCCTTGTCCCAATAGACGATGTAAGTCCTCTAGTTTTGTTTCCCCCTTTATGGATATAGGTTCATGGAAATTCCGAGTATACACAGCTTCTTGGACTCTTTTTACTTCATCTAGAAAGGGAGTGACATAAATGAATCTATGGGATTCAATACTCATTTCATTCATGTATTGGATTGCCCATGATGTTTTACCATAACCACAGGGAGCATCTACTACGTTAACATTTGTCATTCTACATTTCCCCTTTGAAAAATAATTTAAGTCTTGTCTTTAGCTCATCTGAGATCACATATGACTCATTGTGTAGCCATCTCGATAAATGCTCCCTAGAAACCCCACACTTTGTTGCAATGAAAACTGTTGGCGTTCCATATTTCTTCTGTAATCCAAATAATTCTCCACGTAATTCCTTATCATTCATTCTCATCATCTCTCCTTCGTGAGTTTGTGAACCTGTGATGTAATCAGCAAAAATAAAACCCTCCGAGTATCTCTCGGAGGGTGGTTCACTTCATATAGTGATAAGCGGGAAGTTGATTCTACTAATTTGGCAGTGCATAAACATTCGGATAAGCTATATAAGTCTTGTAAAGTCTTTTAAAGTCTTTTAAAGTCTTTTAAAGTCTTTTAAAGTCTTTTAAAGTCTTTTAAAGTCTTTTATAGTCTTTTAAAGTCTTTTATAGTCTTTTAGAAATTCATCGCTCAAATCATCAAATATCTTTGAAATTGTTTAAAAGTGTTTAAAAATCTTTTAAAGCTTTCAAAGGTTGAGAGATTAAAATTTCTTTTAAAAACACCATTAAAGCATCAGATAAGCATCTCTGACGATTCTTCTGATAATGACAATTGAGAGCAGTTGTACCTTTCGTTTCGTCAAAAACTAAATAAGGGTTTCTACGGGTATGTGAATAGCCGATTACACAAGATCATATCAATTTATCATCTTTCAACCTATCCCCTTCACCTCACTTTCAAACTTATGCTTGTCATTTACTCTATATATAGTTATATGACTGGGAGCGAAAATCCCACGGTAATTGAAAAGAACTTTTTTATAGTTGTTCACTGCTGATTATGGTCATAGACAATACCCCAGTACGTTAACGATGCTTGTAGCTGTAATGAAAGAGTCAAAAGAACAAGGTTTTATTCTCCTTCTTCATCACTTGAACTGCTTATATATCCAAATCGTTAAGTGGATTGAACCTCGTATTCTGCTCCCTCAGTTCATTACCCCACATAGCAACATATCTCATCGTAACCGTAATGTTTTGGTGACGCATTAGCTTTTGAATGGCAAAGGCACTCATTCCTGACATTGCAAGTCGATGACAGAATGTATGACGAAAAGTATGAGCAGATACCCTAACATCTTTAAAATTCATTTTTTTTCCTAGATACTTAAAAATCAACATCAATGCATTTTCAGTCATTTGAGTATTATCTCTTTTCACAAAAACATAGTCACTTAAATCTCCCCAATGCTGAGAGCAATAAGTACGATATGCTGCTAATTCCTTAGTTAACTTATCAGTTATCGGAAGTGTATCTCTTCTTCTGCTTTTACCGAAAACCGCAATGTTTTGATTAATTAAATCAATATCAGTCCATTTTAGATTAATGATCTCACCTCTTCTAATCCCTGTTCCGAGTATAGTCACTATCATCATATAATCCCGATAAGCAAAGTAACTCTTTTCCCGTTGCTTAATACGTCTGTAGAAGTTAAGCATCTGACGTATTTGCTCATCTGTGAAAACATCAATCTTAACATCTTCTTTTTGCATTTTGACTCTTTTAGCTGGATTTTTCGCTATAACTTCACATTCCACCATATAGTTCAAAAAGGCTCTGATTCGCATAAGTTTTGTATTAATAGAACCTGACTTATTACCCCGCTCCTGACATTCCATAAGATGTTGACGCACATGGTTATATGTTATGTCCTCCACACTTACAACCTCGTGCTGATTACAATACTCCACAAACTCGCCAAGCATAGTTTGATAGTTCCTTATATTCTTTTCCGTTGTATTCTTAAACCGTCTGTCATCGAGAAAATCCTGAAAAGCAAATTTTAATAACATAAAAAAGACTACCTCCTGTTTTTAGGAAGTAGTCTATACTTTAGAAAATAGTTTTTAACGTGACCAGTTCTCAAACTGAGCAAAAAATAGCCTTAACTATTTCTCAGATGATGCTACAGGCTTAATCAGCCTTATTACATCATGCCGCCCATTCCACCCATGCCGCCCATGTCAGGCATACCTGGTTTTTCTGGTTCTGGCTTGTCAGCAATTACTGCTTCAGTAGTCAAGAACATAGCCGCTACAGATGCAGCGTTTTGAAGAGCAGAACGAGTTACTTTAGCAGGGTCAACGATACCTGCTTCGAACATGTTCACCCATTCACCAGTAGCAGCGTTGTAGCCGATACCTACTGCTTCTTTTTTCAAGCGGTCCACGATTACGGAACCTTCTTGACCAGCGTTAGCTGCGATGGTGCGAATTGGCTCTTCAAGCGCACGAAGCACGATGTTAACGCCTGTTTTCTCGTCGCCAGTTACATCTACAGCAGCAACAGCACTATATACGTTCACAAGAGCTGTACCACCACCAGAAACGATACCTTCTTCAACCGCAGCGCGAGTTGCGTTCAGGGCGTCTTCGATGCGAAGCTTACGCTCTTTCAATTCAGTTTCAGTTGCAGCGCCAACTTTGACAACGGCTACGCCGCCAGCCAATTTAGCCAAACGCTCTTGCAATTTCTCTTTGTCGAACTCGGAAGTTGTTTCTTCCAGTTGAGCACGAATTTGGCTTACGCGAGCATTGATGTCCGCTTTGTCGCCGCTTCCGTCTACGATTGTTGTGTTTTCTTTAGTTACGCGTACTTGACGTGCGTTACCCAGTTGTTCAATGGAAGTGCTCTTCAGATCAAGACCGAGCTTCTCAGTGATCACTTGACCACCAGTCAGAGCAGCGATATCTTGCAGCATAGCTTCGCGGCGGTCGCCAAAGCCAGGAGCTTTAACAGCAACAGCGTTGAATGTTCCACGCAGTTTGTTCACGATCAACATAGCTTGTGCTTCGCCTTCGATATCTTCAGCGATAATAACAAGCGGTCTAGCTTGTTGAACGATTTTTTCAAGCAATGGAAGAATTTCTTGAGTGCTGCTGATTTTTTTATCAGTGATCAAGATGTATGGGTTCTCCAGAACAGCTTCCATTTTGTCCGTATCAGTAATCATGTACGGGGAAATGTAACCGCGGTCGAACTGCATACCTTCTACAACTTCAAGCTCAGTAGCGAATCCACGGGATTCTTCAACAGTGATAACACCGTCTTTACCTACTTTTTCCATAGCTTCAGCAATCAATTGGCCCACTTCTTCGTCAGCAGCAGAGATAGCAGCTACTTGAGCGATAGCTTGGGAGTCTTCGATTGGCTTAGCGATTTTTTGCAATTCTTCAACTGCTGCACGAACTGCTTTGTCGATCCCTTTGCGAATAACCATTGGGTTAGCGCCTGCAGTTACGTTCTTCAGACCTTCACGGATCATAGCTTGTGCCAGAACCGTTGCAGTTGTAGTACCGTCACCGGCTACATCGTTAGTCTTAGTAGCAACTTCTTTAACTAGTTGAGCACCCATGTTCTCGAATGCATCTTCAAGTTCGATTTCTTTAGCGATAGTTACACCATCGTTAGTGATAAGCGGGCTACCAAATTTTTTCTCAAGCACCACGTTACGGCCTTTTGGTCCGAGTGTAACTTTTACCGCATTTGCCAAAGCATCTACACCGCGCAACATAGAGCGGCGAGCTTCTTCACTAAATTTAATTTCTTTAGCCATTGTGTAATTACCTCCTAGAATTTTTTGTATATCACGTTACTTTAAGTAGTTTAGATTTAGCTTATGATCGAATCTCGCTTAGTCAAGAATCGCGTGAATGTCGCTTTCTTTCATAATCAAATATTCTTTGCCTTCGTATTTGATTTCTGTTCCTGCATATTTTGAGAAAAGAACACGGTCGCCTTCTTTTACTTCAAGCGCTACACGTACTCCATCTTTCAAAGCTCCGCTGCCTACTGCAATAATTGTTCCTTCTTGTGGCTTTTCTTTCGAGGAGTCCGGAAGCACAATCCCGAATGAAGTGGTTTCCTCCTGCTCGCTCGGTAGCACCAATACGCGTTCACCTAAAGGTTTGATCATGAAAAAATAGCCTCCTTTAAAATTATGTTATTTTGCTTCAAAACATAGTTTAGAACTTGCTGGCCTTACTTCTAACTCTCTGATGTTTATGAAAAATATCAATTGGACGCTACAAATCTCTGGTCCATCTCATATTTTCCATAAGCGTTAGCACTCGACGGTCTGTAGTGCTAACAACAATTTTTATGATACTCAACTTGAGCCCGAATTTCAAGTCCTTTTACACAAATTCGCATTTGTTTTCGTAAAAACAACGTTTCACCGGTTGTCCTAGGCACACACTCTATAACATTCTATCCACAGGGTGTGAAAATATGCGTTTGATTCCCAGTAGTTTCAACTGTACCACCTACGCTTGAACATTTCAAAAAGACTAAACACATCTTTACTTTAAAGGCGTTTTAAAAATAAAAGAGCTGTCTCTTTCGTAGAAATATCTACTTAGCGACAGCCCTTAATCACTCTTCCTCACTCTTAACATACTGTTCTTCCCTCGCTGCATCTGCAGCAAGCTGTTTGCGATAGACAAATGCAGATAAGAATACACTGAACTCATACAAAATGAGCAGTGGAATTGTCACCAGAAAGTCCGAGATGAAATCTGGGGGAGTGATGACTACGGCGATAAAGACAAGCGTGAAATAGGCGTATCGACGCATTTTACGCAAGCGTATCGGATTAAGAACCCGCAGTTTGGTCAGAAACATCACCAGCAGCGGAAGCTCAAACAACAACGCTAAAGGTAGCACCAGACTGAACATGAAGTTAAAATATTGCGCAATTCCGTAGGTCTCTTCCAGCCCCATACTCCGGGTGATTGAGATCGTGAACGAAAGCGCCATTGGAAAAACCACATAATAAGCAAAAGAAAGACCGATTAAAAAAAGAACAAAAACATATGGAACATAACGCAATGTTGCACTACGCTCTTCTGGTCGAAGGCCTGGACTAATAAAAGCCCACAATTGATAAGCAATAAAAGGGATTGAAATGACAAGCGAAACCGCCATCGCGATCTTCATATACATCCCGATACCATCCCAGAATGAGAACGCATGCAGAACAAAGCCCTGTGCTAGATCTGTACTAATTAAATAATCGTAAATGGGCTTGGCGCAGAACAGACCTCCTACCAATCCAAGAATAAATACAATCAGCACATAAATAATCCGTTTACGCAGCTCGGTGAGATGATCCACCACCGACATTTCTTCCGTTTCGAGAGACATCCTGACACCATCCCATGACAAGAGTAGAAACATTACACCAGCTTTGTGTAAAGCTGTGCCCGTTTCTGCAGAAAGCAACAAGCAAATTGAAAAAGGGGCGTCTCCTAAGTCTATTAGACTTGTGAGATAGCCCCATTGTTAAACTTATTATTATTCCGGCAGGCGTTTGTCCTGAGGAATATCTGCAGCGACCGTCTGCGGGGCCGTCGGCACAGGAGCTTCGCTCTTCTTCACCGGATCAGTATCACCGATGATTTCACGTGCGCCTTCCTTAAATTCACGGAAGGTTCGTCCAACTGCGCGGCCTAACTCTGGCAGTTTATTCGGGCCAAAGAGGAGCAGTGCCAGTATAACCAACAAGATAATACCCGGAGTTCCAATTCCACTAAACATTATTATTCCTCCTTGTCCGTCTATCCGATCATGGCATCGTTTACGATAAACTAATAATACCATAACTTTTGTCACAGTTACATCCACTATCTTCTATAAATAGTTTATCCTTGTGACGTGACAAGAATATGACAATGTTATTGGCGGTATTGGCCAGTTACCATTAGTAACGCTTCCGGTAATTGATCCATAATGGCTGCCAAATTCTCATGAACACCCTTCGGTGTACCCGGTAAGTTAACAATCAACGTGCGTCCACGAATGCCGCATATCCCGCGGAACAGCATCACCGCACGGTTTTTTTGCATCACTGTACTTCGCATCGCTTCTGAAAGTCCAGGTACTTCCCGCTCGATTACACGCCGAGTAGCCTCCGGAGTCACATCGCGTATTGCTAGATCGGTACCTCCGGTCGTCAATACCAGATCCGCCTGAAAATAATCTGTCAGTTCTATCAAAGCTGCGATAATCTCATCTTGTTCATCGGGCACGATCCGATATTCAACAATCTCGCCCCCAAGCTCCTCTTCCACCAGCTCCCGAATAACCTGGGCGCTCGTGTCTTCCCGTTCGCCCCTGGCCCCTTTATCGCTGGCCGTTAGGATTGCTGTTTTCCACGCCATAGGTTTGTCCTCCCTCTCTATGTATAATTAGCTGTACAGTGCAGCCCGCTTGCTTCAGCGCATCGAACATAAGATCTGATCAAGGTTCAAGCGCGTAATCTCCATTCTTGCCCCCGCTTTTAGACACTAATAGCGTTGGTCCGATAATCATATCCTTCTGAAGAGCCTTGCACATGTCATATACCGTTAATGCTGAGGCAGAAACAGCGGTCAACGCCTCCATTTCAACTCCGGTCTTTCCGGTGGTATGGACTGTTGCTTCTATATAAAGTTCATCTTCGCTGTTATCGGAGAAGCTGATGTCAATACCGGTAAGCGGGAGCGGATGGCACATCGGAATCCAGTCAGACGTCTTCTTGGCCGCCATAATCCCAGCGATCTGCGCAACGGCAAGTACGTCTCCTTTACTGATCTTACCTTCCTTGATGGCACTAAGCGTCTCCGTTGCCATCTTGATCTTACTCCGCGCGACAGCTGTCCGCTTCGTAATCTCCTTCTCACTCACATCCACCATACGAGCTCTTCCCTGCTCGTTAAAATGGGTCAATTCCACGGCTCACTCTCCTTTTCGGCAGTGCACTATGCCATTTTCAGTAATCAGCATGTCCATAAAGGCATCATGCTCATCCATGGGCACCTTCGGAACCAGCTGCATACTATAGGCTAGCCCGATCCAGACAGGCGGCTTCGCAGCGGCATACTCTTCCGTCTCCCATGTCGCACGCAATCGATCATAGTATCCTCGGCCGTAACCAAGCCTACCCCCTTGGAGATCAAAAGCCAGCCCCGGAACAAACACAACCTCGGGTAGTGTAACAACTTCAATTTCTTGTGAATCTTTGCCGGATACAATAGGTTCATGGATACCAAACGCCCCCGGCTCAAGCTCACTCCACGCGCTCACCCTATGAACACTCATTGCACCACTTGCCGGAATAACACGCGGCAGCAGTACCCTGCGCTGATCCTTCCACGCCTGTGTAAGAAGCGCGTTGGTATCGAGTTCAGAACGGAAAGATACATAAGCCATCAGTGAGGCGATGTCCTTCGTCTTCAGCCACTCTGATGCATGCTTGCAGACCAGAAAAGACAATTCCCTTTTCTGGTCCGAGGAGAGCTCGTTTCGGGCGATGGTCTTCTCAGTTCTTAGTTGTTGCTTTATTTTGGAGATCACCGACCCCTTACTTGACATCGTCGGTCACCCCCATATATTTATCCCAAGCTTATCCTTGTTTGTAAATCCAGTTTACCACTCTTCTCCCCGGTTCGCCAAGGTGGATAGGACTGTGTTTCCGAGCCAGGTCTTTATTCCTTGCTTCCGATATATCGAGCTCTCGCTTGGGAAACGCTTTTCATGTAAACTATAGAATAAGTTGTTCATACGGCTGAGGTATAAATACCAAGGCGAAATATGCAAGGGTGGAGGTTTCATCGTTATGCTTCTTCAAGCGACAGGAATTACAAAATCATATGGTATACAGAACGTACTAGACGGCATAAGCCTCCAGGTAAATGAAAAGGAACGTGTTGGACTCGTAGGTGTTAATGGTGCCGGAAAATCAACTTTTCTACAAATTCTGGCTGGTGAAATGTCCTACGACAGCGGTCAAATTCATAAATCAAAAGAAACTACAATCGGGTACTTAGCCCAAAATAGCGGACTTCAATCCGACAAAACCATTCATGAAGAGATGATGGCCGTTTTCGCACCGTTAATCGAAGCCGAGGCTGAGCTAAGAGAGATGGAAGTAAGCATTGCTGATCCTAAGCTGGCAGAAGACCCAAAACGGTACGAAGAGCTGCTCGAACGATATGCCCGCCGATCAGATTGGTTCAAGGATCACGGTGGTTATGAAATGAATACACGAATCCGAAGTGTCCTGCACGGCATGGGCTTCGGCGAGTTCCCACCGGATACACCCATCGCCACACTTAGTGGTGGCCAGAAGACTCGGCTCGCATTAGCCCGCATTTTGCTTCAGGCTCCCGATCTTCTAATGCTGGATGAGCCTACGAACCATCTGGATATTGAAACATTAACTTGGCTTGAGGATTATCTTCGCAGTTATGCTGGCGGAATTCTGGTTGTTTCTCATGACCGTTATTTCCTGGACCGGCTTGTGACTACTATTGTAGAGATCGAACGTCATCAATCTCGACGTTATACAGGCAATTACAGCCGGTATGTAGATTTGAAGGCTGCTGAATATGAAGCACGAATGAAACAGTATGAGAAACAGCAGGATGAGATTTCAAGAATGGAAGATTTCGTACAGAAAAACATAGTGCGAGCATCTACCACGAAACGTGCGCAGAGCAGACGCAAAGCGCTTGAGAAGATGGACCGCATAGATCGACCGATGGGCGATCTGAAGAAAGCCAGCTTCTCCTTTGAGCCCGACTTCATGTCTGGTAAAGAAGTGCTGCAAGTTCGAAATGTAGCCGTTTCCTTTAATGATGGTCCACCTTTGTTTAAGGATGCTTCTTTTGAACTGCGGCGTGGAGAAACCGCGGCACTCATCGGTCCCAATGGTATCGGTAAATCTACACTGCTGCAGTGTATGACCGGAACCCGGGAGCCGTCCGCTGGAACCGTGAATTGGGGCACGAAAGTCAAGGTTGCTTATTATGATCAGGAGCAAACACGCCTTAATCCGAAAAATACGGTAATGGAAGAGCTATGGAGTGAATACCCAATGATTGAGGAAGCCAGAATCCGTACAATTCTTGGCAATTTCCTCTTCAGTGGTGAAGATGTTCTTAAGAAGATCTCCGCGCTGAGCGGCGGCGAAAAAGCACGCGTGGCATTATCGAAGCTCATGTTGCGCGGCGCAAATATGCTCATTCTCGATGAGCCAACCAACCATTTAGATTTGGTCAGTCGTGAGGTGCTGGAATCAGCTTTAATCGATTTCGAAGGTACATTGCTCTTCATTTCTCATGACCGTTATTTCCTCAACAAAATGGCTGAACGCGTGCTGGAGCTTCATCCCGAGGGGATCGACCAATACCTTGGTAACTACGATGACTATATCGAGAAAAAACGAGAATTAGAAGAGATAGCGAAAGATGCCGCCGAGTTAGCCTCCAAGAACGTCAACAAGGATGCTGCAGTTCCTGAAAAAAGCACTGTTTCCTCCTTCGAAGCGGATAAGCAAGCCAAGCGTGAAGAGCGTAACCGGAAGCGGCGTATCGCTGAGCTCGAGGAAGGCATTGCCTCACTAGAGGAGTCGATCGCTTTTATAGAAAATGAAATGACTAAACCTGAAGTTTATCAGGATTATTTAGCACTTCAAGGTTATGAAGAGGACCTAAAAAACAAAAAAACGCAGCTTACAGATTTATTTAACGAATGGGAAATCCTTGCTGACGAATAATGTAAAATCCACTTCATAAATATTTTTTCATATTTCTCGATTTGTTCATAAATAGTTATCCACAGCTCTATGCACAGGTTTCGTGTATAACTACCTACTAAAAAAGCCCCTTAGGGGCTTTTTTTATGCGATAAATCGGTATTTTCAATTCCCAGGAATTATTATCCACTGAATTATCCACATTATCCACAATTCCCACAAGGTTTCACTGCTAACAAAAATGGTTATAGAGGCATTAAAAAAAACGCCGACATTGCTGATTTTACGCACTTTTTACACAACTCAGACAGAATATGTGGATAACGTTGTCCACAACTTGACAAAAGACGTAACCGCTCCAAAAACCCTTCATTTTATGATAAAAAAGAACCCGCTACCTCTAAATCAGACAGCGGGTCTATATATATTAAACAATTTGTGTAGAGAGCAGCGCAGCGTTACAGGCTGCAATGTAAGCAATTCCTGCTGCCATGATAATATCTTGATGCGTAGCTGTGCCTCTAAATTTAAGACCTTCCCACTCTACCATCACAGCCGCTTCCGCTTGGGCATTCTCTCCACTTCCAAGTGAATGCAGTTCAAGTCCCGCAAAATCTATGTCCTCTGTTATCCCTTGGCCAATAGCAGCGATAATGGCCTCAAGCGGACCATCCCCAGTACTAGTATGTGAAGTTTCCTGTCCAGATTTCAAATGGCGAACCGTAACAGCGGCCACCCGGCGCTGGGCGCTACCTGCCAATACCTGAACCTCGCCCAATTCATAAACCTGAGCTTGTTGTCCAGTAGTAGTGCTTACCATTTGCAGCAGTTGGTCATCACTGACAACCTTTTGACGGTCAGCCGTCTCTTTAAACGATTCATACAATGCATCCAGCTCCGCAGGCTCAAGCGTAATGCCATACTTCGCCGCCCGGTCCTTCAGCGCATGTCTGCCAGAATGCTTGCCCAGAATGATCATGCTACGTGGGATGCCCAGCCGTTCCGGATCCATGATCTCATAGGTGCTGCGATCCTTCAGCAAACCGTCCTGATGAATCCCTGACTCATGCTGGAAAGCATTTCTTCCAACGACTGGCTTGTTATAGGCGATTGGAAAATGCATTGCCCCGCTGATCATCCGTGAAGTATCGTACAACTTATCTAGCACAATGCCTGTCTCTGCCCCAATCGCATCCCCGCGGGTTTCGAGCGCCATCACAAGCTCTTCTAGTGCACAGTTCCCGGTACGCTCACCTACTCCGTTCACAGTGACTTCGATCTGTGTCGCGCCTCCATCAATCGCCGCCAGACTGTTGGCTACAGCCAGCCCCAAATCATTGTGACAGTGGGCACTATAGCTTACTTTGTCCCCGCCTCTTGCTCCCAGCCGCACTCGTCGGAACATTTCCCCGTATTCATGTGGCAAGGCGTAACCGACCGTATCGGGCAGATTGATAATAGAAGCGCCTTCCTCAATGACAGCTTCAACCATTTCAATCAGATCATCGATTCCTGTTCGCGCAGCATCCATCGCCGTGAATTCAACGACATCAGAGAATTGACGCGCGTAAGCCGTCATCTCGCGGGCTTTGGCTACGACTTCAGCTCTGCTCATACGCAATTGATGCTGCAAATGAATATCAGAAGAGGAGATGAACAGGTGAATCCGCCGCCGTTCAGCATCTTGGGTTGCCCGGACTGCCGCGTCAATATCCCCTTTAACCGCCCGTGCAAAACCGCAAATTTCCACATTTCGCACCTTACGTGAAATCGTCTGTACTGCTGCAAAATCACCAGGGCTCGATATCGGGAATCCAGGTTCCATCACATCAACACCCAGATCTGCGAGCTTATAGGCCAGCAGTATTTTTTGCTCTGGGGTCAGACTTGCGCCCGGAGCCTGTTCACCGTCTCGCAGAGTCGTATCGAAAATTTGTATACGTTTCTTTACTGGAATAATCATCTGAATTCCTCCTGTTTTCCTCTTATTAGATTCCTTACCCTAGCCTATGCTTCAGCGCAGATCCACACGTCGACTTGTAGTCCTGCTAAATTCCCCACCCACTGCTGCCGGCAGCTGATACGAATGAATCCACTGCACAATTTGGAATGTGCTGAGGGTTCACTCTTGGCGTCTTATGTAGCGCCTGAGTCCGTAACCGGAACCGCTTCTATAAGAACGCAAAAACCCGCCGTCTCTAATAAAGAGACGGCGGGTTACCCCTCCGCGGTACCACTCTTTTTGACGCATAGGCTATTAAAATAATTCAAGCCGTTAAGCTGCGTCCAGCTCTTCTTCCCGGTCCATCCTGAGGATATCAGGATGGACCGGAAAGGTCCGATAACGGGGACAGCCGTAGGCAGCGTACTCTTCTTTCCGCCGCTCCGCTCCCGGGCGAGATTCAAGACATCCGGTGACTGCGTCGCACCACCCCGCAGCTCTCTGTTCACCATCTTTCTCTACTACTCCCGTTCCTAGCGTGTTGTATATAAGTTACTCACTACTCTAAATCCATACAAAAAAGCCTGCCATCTCATTCAAGAGACGACAGGCTGTTAACCTTCGCGGTACCACTCTTGTTGATGCTCTGTACCGGTTAAATTACTGCCGATCCCAATTGAACATCCACTCTACGGTCCAGTATGTTAGATACTCGACCACCCTTTCACGGAGGTTACCCGTAAACAGTGTACGAACGTTCCGGCGACAATTGCCGGCAATGTTTCCACCGCTCCGCTCCTAGACGAGTTCAGGTCTCCTTCGACTGCGTTGCACCTACCCGCAGCTCTCTTATCCCAGAGTATCCTTACTACTTCTGCTCATCGCGTTTCCTTGTATAATTGAACTGATTATACTCGCTAGCTCCAAATGATGTCAATAGGCGGATACAGACCATTGTTCCAGTGAGAACCCTGGGTCTGCAACCATATCCAGCGGTGTACCGCCATCATGCTGCCACTTAACGTAAGCAGCCGCTCCAATCATCGCTGCATTATCCGTGCAGTATACCGGAGGTGGAATAATTAGCTCAATGCCTTCCGCTTCACAGCGCGAGATCAATGCCGAGCGGAGTCCAGCATTAGCAGCAACGCCTCCACACAGCAATAACTGCTTGGAGCCAGTAGCTTTAACAGCACGTACTGCTTTTTCAACCAGAACCTCAACCACAGATTCTTGGAACCCGCGGGCAATACCCGCCACATCTGGTGTGAGACCTTTCATCTTACTCTGATTCACAACGTTCAGCACAGCCGACTTTAGGCCACTGAAGCTGAAATCATAAGAATCCGGCTCAAGCCATACTCTTGGCAACGTTACAACCTCCGCCGCTTCTCGTGCAAGACGGTCTACATGAGGTCCGCCAGGATAAGGGAATCCCAGTGCCCGTGCCACTTTATCATAGGCTTCGCCTACCGCATCATCACGGGTGCGTCCGATAATTCGAAACTGACCTTCCCGCTCCATATGAACCAATTCAGTATGTCCGCCGGATACCACTAGTGTCATGCAGGGATACTGCAACTCTGCCACTAAACGGTTAGCATAAATATGTCCTGCAATATGATGAGTGCCAATCAGCGGCTTGCCCCATGCGAGAGCAAGACTCTTGGCTGCTACTACCCCGACAAGTAAAGCCCCCACCAAACCCGGGCCTTGCGTAACTGCCACCGCCGACAATTGATCTGGTGTAACCCCTGCTGTAGCGAGTGCTTCCTCTATCACCAGCGTAATCACTTCCACATGTTTACGGGAAGCTACTTCTGGTACCACGCCCCCGAAGGCGCGATGCGTCTCAATCTGACTCGAGATAATGTTGGATAACACTTCAGAGCCATCTTTAACCACAGCGACCGACGTTTCATCACAACTCGTCTCAATAGCAAGTATAAGTACAGGCTGAGCTGCGCCCGTTTCTGTCTTCATTTTAATTCCACGCTTCCTTCCATATTGCCATGCTCCTCGTACTCTGGCAGATCCGCCCACATAATGAGCGCATCCTCGCGATTATCGGAGTAATATCCTTTGCGTGTGCCGGCAGAACGAAAGCCTTTTTTACGATATAAATTCTGTGCTACCTCGTTCGATACCCGTACTTCAAGCGTAATCGATTTCATCCCCACATAAGACGCCGTCTTCATAAGCTCTTCGAGCAGGCGTTCGCCCCATTTACGTCCACGATAGGCTTCGAGCAAGGCTATATTCGTCACATGCGCCTCATCCACGATGGCCCACATACCGGCATAACCGATAATATGACCTGCCAGCTCCATAACCATATATTTTGCAAAATGATTATGTGTCAACTCGTTTCGAAAAGCTTCCTCCGTCCAAGGCATCGTGAAGGCTTCCCGTTCAATGATAAGAATGTCAGGAATATCCGTAAGCTTCATCAAACGAAAAACAAGTTCAGCCTCCTGAGCTCCCATTGATTCCGCTTCCGTCATTGTTTCTTTAAGCCTCCTTCTCTGCTTAACCGCAGATTGGCCTCCGCTTCTGAAATCTGAGTATAGTTAGGGATCAAACTATGGATATCATCATTCTCTACCAGAATCCGCGCTTCTCCAAGAAATCCTGTCCAGCGGCCTTCCATTTCATAAGGAACTGCAATAGAAGCACCAAGATCCTTCAATGGACGAAGCGATTCCTCGCTGCCATGCACAGCAGTCTCCCCAACAAACCAAAGAACAGCGGGCTTATTACCCTCAACTGACGCCTGTTCTAAACGTTCAGCTAAATAATCTACCCAGTCTGCCATCAGACGGATGGCATCAGGTTCAAGACGGCTAGGAGCGTTATTTCTCTCAGCTGCGAAAAGTCCGGTGTATACCTGTCCTCGACGTGCATCCATCAGTGGAATGATCCAATCAGGCCCGAAGCCACTGTTCTCATTAGCTTGTCCTAACTCTTCTTGCGCCTTATTCTTGAGGGCTGTTTGATATCCGCCCCATGCCACTGCATGTAGACTCGAAATACCAACTACCGGGACATTCCATGCCCATGCCAGCGTTTTGGCTGCAGTAACTGCGATACGTGTTCCCGTATACGATCCAGGACCCACACCTACAGAAATCCCTCCCAGCATTGCAGCAGTAGTTCCCGTAGCTTGCAGCGCCTGCTCTATAATCGGCAGTAAATGTACTGAATGATTCCGTTCTCCGGAAGCATTAATTTCATGCAGTAGTTCCCCATTCTCTGTAATTGCCACGCCTAATACTGCAGTTGATGTATCCAGCGCTAAAAGCCGCTTGCGCGGCTCTGTATTCTGATTCGTCATCTTCCTTAACCCCACTTCTGGATCAGCTTCCGGCAAAGCTCACCATACGGCTCCCCAATTCCGGTCACCGTAATCATTCTTTCATCCGGCCCGACTGTTTCCATGTATATGTGCATATGCCGCGGCGGCATTAAATCCGTAATAATACTGCTCCATTCCACCAAGCAGACGCCTTGCCCGTAGAAATACTCATCTAGTCCAAGCTCGTCCGCTTCCTGAAGCGAAATCCGATATACATCCATATGATATAGCGGTAGACGGCCCTCATACTCTTTAATAATTGTAAAAGTAGGACTGTTTACGATCCCCTTTACGCCGAGATGCCGAGCGTACCCTTGCGAGAATGCCGTTTTTCCTGCGCCCAGATCGCCATCCAAACCTATAACCATCCCAGGCGACGAAGCAGTAGCTAGAGCAGCTGCAAGCAACTCTGTATCCTGGAGGCTGTATGAACGGTAAGTGAACACCGTTTCGTCTGTATTGTCCAACTACAACTACCACCTTTTAATATATACCTGCCAAAAACCATTACATTTAATTATATCGGTATGCTCCATCCACCGCAACAACTGTCCCTGTTCAATCTTACATGTCAGTATGCTTACAATAGAAAAAGAGACCTCTACGCAAAAATAAGCATAAAGAGTCTCTTTTATACAGGTTTGATTTCGCTTATTCACACACTCTGAGTAGTCATTCGTTAATGTTCTTGCTCCTCTAACCGTTCCACGCCTACTGTATGCGTATTGGTTGGTCTTGAGCCTACTTGCACCGTAGCCATTCCGTTCTGTGCATCCACATGCTCAATCCATACAGGTTCTCCATCCAAATGTACACTTACCGTCTCTTTTGAAGCATAAATATCCTGTGCTCGTTTGACGTCCACCACTGTTCTCCTCCTTTATTGTTCTCAAAGTTTACGATTCTAAGGGTGATGTATCTTCGATCGTTCGCTCTGCATCCAGCTTCTCCGAATCGGATACCTGACTAGCCTCCGGGGGAGCAATTATGCTGTCCCAATCCACTACTGTTGCCGGTATATCCTGCTCGCTCAGCGCATCGCTCCAATCATTACCTCTTGGTTCCATCCCTTTGTATTCTCCTCCTCAGCTTTAAAGGCCTGATTTTATATTTTCCCATGCTTCTCAAAAAATGCACCCGGCTAGAAAAGCCTTTCCTGCCTCATACTAACCCAAAGCAGAATAACTTAGATCAGGAGGCGTTACTCATGCATACCGTTTGGAAAGGAGCCATCAGCTTCGGGCTAGTGCATGTTCCAGTTAAGATGTTCTCCGCTACAGAAGACAAGGACATTTCTCTGCGTTATATCCATAAGGAATGCGGCAGCCCACTGTCGTATGTACGTAAATGTCCGGTGTGTGACAAAGAGGTGGCTTGGGAAGAAATCGGCAAGGGTTATGAGTATGAAAAAGGGAAATTCGTTCTCTTCGACAAGGAGGAACTGGATCAATTAACTGACGAAAGCAGCAAAAGCATTACCATTCTCGACTTTGTTGACCTGACGGAGATCGATCCCATTTATTTTCAAAAAACCTATTACTTATCCCCCGATCAGGCAGGCACAAATGCCTATCGCCTTCTTATGGAGGCCATGCGTCAAACTGGTAAAATTGGCATCGCCAAAATATCGATTCGTTCAAAAAGCAGTCTGGCTGCTATTCGTGTACTGGAGGATTGCCTCGCCATCGAGACTATTTTTTATCCTGATGAAGTGCGACCGGTCTCGCAAGTGCCTGGCCTGCCCGAAGCAGGGACGGTGAATGATAAAGAGCTGGATATGGCCAAGCTGCTCATTTCACAGCTATCCACGCCTTTTGATCCGGCAAAATATACCGATGATTATCGTCAGCGCATGCTTGATCTAATCTCACATAAGATTGCAGGCGAGGAATTTCATATCGCTCCCGCTAAACAGGAGAGCAATGTGATTGATCTAATGGCTGCATTGCAGGCCAGTATTCAGGCTGTTCAGCATATCCCAACAGATCCTGGACCTTCCTTAACAGGTACCAAGAAGACCAAGACTAAAGCGGCTCCGGCTGCCAAAAGAAAAACTTCCAAGACTAAGACAGCAGCTGAGCCTGCCGATCAGCAAAACGAAGCTTCTGGAACTATTCCTGTCATTGCACCAAAACCGAAACGCCGCAGCCCAAAAAGTAAAACAACCGTATCTTAGGAGGCTCTGCTGATGAAGCTTCAGCCTATTATTCCTTTTGAACCTATACTGGCTGGGCAGCTTCCAGCAGGCAACCAGTGGATTGCACAGATTAAATGGGATGGCGTTCGAATGTTGTCCTATTACAACGGAAGCACTACTCAGCTTATTAACAGACGTGGAAATTACCGTACAGCGCAATATCCTGAGCTTACTGATGTATCTGCTTACTGCAAGGCTGATTCCGTTATTCTTGATGGTGAAATCATTGCACTCAAGGACGGCAAGCCCTCATTTCACGAGGTAATGCGGAGGGACAGCTTAAAGAATGGCTCCACCATTTCCGTCGTTAGGCATCAGGTTCCTGTCATTTATATGATTTTTGATATTCTGTTTTATAATGGCCAATCGCCGATGGATCAGCCTTTATCCTCACGGCAGCAGCTGCTAAACGATATTCTGCTGCCGCATCCCCATGTTCAGGCCGTACCCAGTTATACCGATCCCACAGAATTATTCGCCGCTGCTCAGAGTCAGAGCTTAGAGGGAATCGTCTGTAAGGATATCAACAGTACTTATGCTCCCGGTGGAAAAGATAAACGCTGGCAGAAACGCAAAATCATTTCTGATCTTACGGCAGTAGCCGGGGGTGTAACGTTCCGAGACGGCATCGTCAATGCGCTACTTCTTGGGCTGTATGATGATAAAGGGAATTTGCATTATATCGGACATGCCGGGCCAGGAAAATTGACTGTACAGGATAAACGCGACTTAACTGCAGAGGTACAGCATTTAAAAATAGATCAAATGCCCTTTACAGCTGATCCCCAGCGAGGGAAGGGTGCTTTTTGGATAAAACCGAAGCTTGTCTTCAAAGTTCATTTTTTGGAATGGAATACCTCAGGCACTCTTCGTCAGCCGGTTACTCAAGCTAGGGTAGATCTTCCTCCCGAATCATGTACTATGGAGCAAAAAGGATAAACTCTTTCCAAAAAAACGTCCTCCCGAATTTATGGTCAAGCCCCCATTTTATAGACACTGAAAAAAGACCCTAGGCAATAAGCTGTTTCCGGTACTCTACCGGAGGCAGCTTATTTAACCTTCGTTGTGGCCGATGTTGGTTATAAAATCGAATGTAATCTTCAATTTTCCTTTGTGCCTCATCCATATTTCGGATATCATAAGGATAGAGTCCTTCCGTTTTGAGATGCGAGAAGAAGCTCTCCATAGAGGCGTTGTCATAACAATTGCCTCGGCGAGACATGCTGATTCGGGCCCCAACCTTTGGCAGCATGTCGTGGTATGCATGAGACGTGTATTGGAATCCCTGATCGCTGTGAACGATCAGTCCAGTCACGTCTTTTTGCTGACTCCACGCCTGCTCAAAGGTCCGGAGAACCAGTTCGTTGTCGTTCCTAGCGCTCATTTGATAAGCGATAATTTCGTTATTGAATAAATCTTTAATCGCAGAAAGATAGAGCCACTTTTCGCCTACACGATATTGCGTAATGTCTGTCACCCATTTTTGGTTGGGAGCATCCGCTTTGAAATCCCGTTTCAAAATATTTTTCGCCACACGGTCTCCTTCAGAAGTAGCATAATTACAACGATGTTTTCGGCGGATCCTCGAACGAATGCCTAAATCCCGCATAATTCTGAGTACCTTCTTATGATTCATCCAAACCCCGTGGTCTTGTAGCAAGAACAATTGAATTTGGCGATAACCGTAGACTCCTTCATACCTTTCATAGACCTTCTGAATGAGCGCCTTTGCTTCCTGATCCCGATCTGTTCCTTTGCGCTTCATGAAAGCGTAGTATCCACTTCTAGAGACCCTAAAGAGTTTACACAGGTTGCTAACGGCATACTCTTTTGCAGCGTTCTCAATGACTCTATATTTGTGCGTTTCACCTCCTGCATCCAGATTTCCAAACACTTTTTTAGCATTTCATTTTCCCGTTTGAGCTTTTGAACATACCTATCTTGATCGATATATTCAATACGACGCCCCCGTTGATCTAGTAGCCCAAATTCCCCTAGCTCTCGGTATTTCTTCATCCATCTCTTTACCCGTCCTTGATCTTGTATCTCAAAATGCTCCGTAATTTTCCGATAAGTCCATCTTTCCTCCACATGTAAACGAATGGCCTCTTTTTTAATCTCATCTGAGTAATTTTTAAACTTCTGTCCTTTAATCGCCATAAAAATGCACCCCCTAGAATTTCATCGGATAAACCAGGGGTTTTTTCCAATGTCTATTCTAAGGGGTGCACTTCACTTATCGAGAGGACGTTTCTTATTGCGCTGTAAGAGTCGTCACAATAGCCTCCAGCTCTGCTTTAGTCTGCGCAGTATTTTTCGTATTCGTCAGCGTATAATCAATACTTCCATCCGCACTGGACCATACAAGCTGAACTTTTAGATCTCCATGGTGAGGACCAAACACCGTGTAGACTGCTTCAACCCCGTTGATGGTCAAATTTTCATCCTGGTCACCAGGCAGCTGCGCTAAAGTAACCCCTTCCGGAAGCGTATATGCTGGAGCTGATTTTAAATTTAATCTCTCCCCATTTCGTAGATAAGTGATAGAGGTTTCTGTATCACTCCACTTAAAGCTTTGTGAAATCACTTTTTTACCAGCAGCTTGTGCTTTAGCTTTTACCTGATCTCTGAGGGCTTTATACTCTACACTGAAAAACTTCGGAAGCACTGGATTTAAAACGACATCCTGCAGCTTATAATCCTCCGGGAGCGAAACTGGTATCAAGAGTGACTTTCCGCTTAATGAGGATAACTTCTGCGCCGCTTCATTTGTAGAACTGAATCTGTACGGCATATATCTTATACTCAAGGTTTCATCTGGATTAGATTTCTTGTCGTTTACATAAAGGACTTTAACTTCGCCCGCTTTTAAGGGAACTATATTTTCTTTGGCAATCAAAGCTTCAATCGTAGGCGATACCGGCGTGTTCTGTTCAATGGGTGCAGTAGCTTTGCTTTTATTATTACTCCCTGCAGGCACTGCGCCTGCCGTTCCACTTACCGCGCTCATTAACACTAGCAGGCTCAAACCCGTGATGGCCGCACTTTTTTTAATCATCTTTATAATATCCTCCTTTAACTTCTTGGTTATTTGATCATGCTTTTAGCTACAGCCAACATTTCATTTGTCGTCAGCTTACTGACCCGATTGTCTGAAAGGGTATATTGTATCGCGCCTGATTTATCCAGCCACACTAGCTTAGTGTTGAAGCTTGCATCTTTAGCCGAATCGGTTGTAAGAATTACTTTCCTCCCGTTGACCGTCAGTTCTTTCTTAGTTTCCGAAGCTCGTACAAAAGGGACCGCACCTTCGGGGAGTTTGGCAGGCGGCACTCCAGTTACAATGCTAAAACTGGCCTTTCCTTTGGCATACAGCTGCATAGACAAGTTCGTTTGGCTCCAACTGATGATCTTGCTAAACAACTGATTCTTGGGATCACCTGCCGCCGCTGCCTTTAGTTCCTGCTCTAATTGTAAATACAGCTCTGAATCGTTTGCTACAGACGGTGGATAAATAATGGCTGTCGCCAGAGCGAAGCCCTTAGGAAGATTTCCGGGCTGTGGAGTAGCCGGGCCCTTCAACGCTTTGAATTTAGCAGCAAAGGATTTGTAGTCTTTAAAGACAAATCCTTTGCCAGAGAAGCTGATCGTATCCTGAGGGTTAGAGACTTTGTCACGTACGTAGTAGGCCAAGTACGTACCTTCCTTCAATCCCCCAACCAGGGTCTGCAGTTCCTTCTGGAGCTTCTGATCGGTTGGTACTGCAGTCTGCTGTCCAGAGGCAGCTGCGACCGAAAGGGACAAGCCAGACGCACCCCCACTCACAACTACTCCTGTTCCTAACAAGGTTGCTGCCGAGAGCACGATCAGTGTTTTTTTGAGTTCATCATTTAGCTTCAATTTCTAAATCACCTCCTTCTAATTACACTTCTATAACACTCCAGCATGAGAAAAAGGGACATTTTCTTACAAAAAAAAGAAGCCGCTCCAAGCAACCATCATGGCTTTTGGGACAGCCTCTTTTTTTGTTCTTAACATTACAAGTGACGCGCCAAGGGATGCAATATGTGAAGCACCTATAGAGTAATTGGGAATTTCTCCCTAAAATTCAGAAATTTCTGTTCATCGGACTTATAATTAGGGAAAACTTCCCTGAAATTTGGCCTATTCGGCAACGAATAAAGAAATTCCTATGATTATTAGGGAGGAATTCCCTGATTCCGTTCATTTAGAGCGAATATCGGTTATTTTTAGGGAGTTTTTCCCTAATTAATTTAAAGGACTCTATACATTGCATAGACACAGAACGTATCGCCCATAGTCCACCGTCACATATATCAGTAATCCACAAATCATCTACTGCAAGCCGCAAGTAAATCATACATAGCACATCGCCCACCGCCCCAACCAGTAGCATAGAACACTACGCGTGGCATATTGTCACATGGTACAGTAAAATCCATTACTTTTCCTATTCCATAAAAAAAGCTGCCTCCCAAGTAGATTTCACTACTTTTGAGACAGCTTCTCATATTGTACGAATAGAACAACAGTAGCTAGCGAATAAAACTGTTAGCAATCACTTGCCATTGTTCACGGGTTAAACTCTCATTCAGTCCATCATTTAGACTACGAATCGTCTGGCTGGCTTCATCATACCAATACAAAAGATTCCGGGAAGACC
Organism: Paenibacillus sp. FSL R5-0345; assembly: GCF_000758585.1. Lineage (NCBI taxonomy): Bacteria > Bacillati > Bacillota > Bacilli > Caryophanales > Paenibacillaceae > Paenibacillus > Paenibacillus sp. FSL R5-0345. The sequence continues at coordinate 1,076,725 of NZ_CP009281.1, read as the reverse complement.
AAGTCTGCTCCCCCTTCTCTGTACTCGCTGCGATAAAAACTGCTTCTTTACCAGTACCTGTCATAGACCATTTTTCGGCAGTCTGACCTTCCAAGATAGACACTTGCGATATACCACCCATATAGGCGCTCTGATTTAAGGATAGTTCAATTGTTTGATCCCCCTTATGGTAGGTAACCTCAGCACTCTCTATGGCATTCACAGCGATCTTCTCCATAAACAGCTTTTGGCCTGTTTTATCGACCTTTGCTTTTTTTAGAAATTGTTCAAGCATTTCTTTATATTCCTTGTCTATCGGCCAGTAAGGAGGAGCAGCTTTAAAAGTGGCGTACTCAAATTCATAACCATTAGCGAGTATGGAAGGCAGCTCGGGCCAGAAATCCCCAGTCCCTTTTAATTTTTTCACGAAATCTTGATGATTAGAATACACCGGAGAACTGAAAGCGAACTGCAATTGATTTCCATAGCCTAAACCTTTGGCCAACTTAGTAAACTCAGTATCATTCACATAATAAGCAGCCATTTCTCCAGCATTCAAGTGAGCAAGCACCTGCTCTTTATAAGTCGCCAATAAACTCAGATACTTCTCTATCGCAGGAGAGGTCGAAGGAATAGGAGTATTATAGTGCACCGTCTGTACAATAGCCTTCCCTCCGCTGTTCACTAGCGTAATAGCTCCATCCGGAGGTTGCGTGATATCAATTGTAGACTGGCTACCATGTTCCGTTAAATCTCCAAGTCCAGACAGCTGAAGGGCACCAAATCCGAGCATCCCCAGCAATACAGCTGCGGAGACCCCTGAGAGAAGTCTTTTTCTAAATTTAGATGGATGCGGGAGTATCTTCGCTTGCTTCTGCATAACGGGATCTCCCGTCTCTGAGAATGACTCCCGTTCGTCTCTGAGATTTGTCATTTCTCCGCCCATCGTTTTCTGTTGATCATGAATTGCCATTACCCGATTCATAACTGCTGCTTTTACATCTAGTTCGTCGCAGTTCCCCAATGCGTCCATTTTCTTTATCATTTTCTCTTCAACACAGCTTCGTTGCCCCACCATTCCGTCCCCCCTTTCTGAGCATTCATCGTTTTGCCAAGCTTCGCAATCGTTCGCCTGTATTTCTTCTTCACAGCATCCGTATTCTTATCGAGGATCTCCGCAATTTCCGGGAAGCTCTGTTCCTCAAAGATTCGCAGCACTAACAAGTTTCGCTCCTCTGTCTTCAGCTTCGCGAGAGCAAAAGTCAGATGTTCGTTAAATATGTAACGGTCCATCAACTGTTCCGGGCTTTCTGCAGGCGGATCTGGTTGAAAAAGCGCCATAAGTCTCAAATGTCTTTGACGTTTGCGGATCAGACTGAGGCAATGATGATAGGCAATTTTATATAACCAGGAAGAAAAGCTCGCGATGGGACGATACGTGCCTATATGCTGATATGCCTTCACCAGAATATCCTGCACCGCATCCTCCGCTTCCGTGCGGCTCCCAAGCAGCCGGCTGCAATAGCGGTAAATCGGTTTTTGAAAAGCTTCGACGATAAGGGCATAGGACTCTACCTCGCCTGCCTGTACCCGAACGACGGTGTGTTCTATCCCGTCCAAAATCAGCAAACTCCCCTTTCACATAACCGTATAACCTTATAACTCTTATGATCATCCAAAAGGGACACTTTGGAAATATATTTTTCATGAAAAGAAACAGACTGGCACATAATACCCTCATTCCTATAACAGAAAGGAGTTTCCGGATGCCAGCAGCCATCAAAGGCACAATTACCGTAGACGGCCAAGAGATAACCATCACCAACCCAGAGAAGCTGCTATGGCCGGATTGCGGAATTACAAAACGGATCTATCTGGAAAAGCTCGCCGCCCTCTCTCCCTACCTGCTGCGCTATTGCCGCGATCGGCTGCTTACTGTCATTCGTTATCCGCACGGTGTCTCGGGAATGTCCTTTTATCAGAAAAATGCCCCTGATCCTCTGCCGGCCTTTGTCCAGACCGCTGTTCACGAGAATATTAATTATATCAAGCTGCAAGGTTTAGCTGAGCTGATCTGGCTGGGTAATCTGGCTGCTCTGGAGTTTCACCCTTCTTTGCATTATGTAGGCAGCGAGCTGCCTTGTGAGTGGATGATTGATCTAGACCCGTCACGTGAAGTCGAGCCCCGGATCATGGAAGCAACTGCAATCGTAGGGACGGTCTTAACCTCTCTTGGTTTATCTTCTGTGCCCAAAACCTCCGGCGCTACAGGGGTGCAGATCATAGTCCCTATCGAGATCGGTGTTACTTTTGACGGATTGCGAAAAATCGGACACTTTGTCGGTCGTTATGTCACCGAGAAGCACCCCAATTTATTCACCTTAGAGCGTCTGAAGAAAAATCGCGGAGATAAAATATATTTTGACTACCTCCAGCATTACAGTGGCAAAACATTAGCTGCACCTTATACACCACGCGCTAGGCCGCTCGCTACTGTATCCACACCATTGCTCTGGGAGGAGGTTCGGCAGAACGTATCCCCTACTGATTTTCATTTGCTCAATATTGAGGAACGCTTGCAACGTATGGGGGATCTTCTGGAAAAAGTGCCGCCGCAGCCTGTCCAACAGCTCATCGCTAAACTTCCATAGGGGTAAACCCCACAAATAATAAACCCCAAAAACAGCAATAAGCCCGCAGCATCAATTCACGCTACGGGCTTATCAGGCGTCCCACTCAAGGACAGAAGGTATATTGTATAAGAATACGGCATATCGAGTCTTGTTCACCGTATTTATTGCTCCATTATTCGTAAAAATACCTTCTTTCAGATAATAATACTAAAGTGCCAAGCTAACATAATTTAAACTAATGAATTGCTTTCTTCTTGAAGCGGCCGCCTTTAACATCATGAATGTTACCTATTGCGATGAATGCACCTGAATCCCAATCCTCAACAATGGATTTAAGCTTAGCTTCTTCCAAACGGGTGATAACCACGAAGATCACTTTCTTGTTCTCCCCGGAAAATCCGCCTTCTCCATCTAAATAAGTAACACCACGTCCAAGACGCTCCGTCAAAGCTTCACCGATATCCCGGAATTTATCACTGATAATCCATACCGATTTCGACTGATCGAGACCCTCAAGTGTAATGTCAATTACCTTGAATGCAATGTAATAAGCAATTAGTGAGAACATCGCATTATTCCAACCGAACACAAATCCAGCTCCGGATAAGATGAACAGGTTGAAGAACATAACAACTTCACCTACAGAGAAGGGAAGCTTCTTCGCTACTAGAATAGCAACGATTTCTGTACCGTCTAAAGATCCGCCAAAACGTACAACTAACCCTACACCAACACCAAGAATAATACCGCCAAACACGGCAGCAAGCATGGGCTCAACCGTAAAGGCACTCACATGATGCAACAATGAAGTCCCAATAGACATAAGTATGATTGCATATAAGGTAGATAAAGCAAAGGTCTTACCGATTTGCTTATAACCAATTAACAAGAACGGAAGGTTTAACAGCGTCAATAAAATCCCCAGAGGAATATCGAAAAGATATGATAAAATAATGGAGATACCTGTAATTCCACCATCAATCATTTCATTCGGTACGAGGAATATTTCTAGTGCAACGGCCATCATTGCTGCCCCGATGGATAACATGATCATTCGCTGGGCGAACTTAGCCATTTTATGTGTTCCAGTCTTCTGGAGTTTGCTCTGTTCCTCGTTGGCAATCATTTGTGGACTCACATTCATAGAACTCCCCCTACAATTTAACAGTATAGTTTTGAAACATTCGGAAGTATAATTATTATCTATACTTTCTTACATTTCTTCTTATACAATTATTATATCACAAAATAAGCCCTAATAATGAATGGAACACGATATATCCTTCGAAAAATTCAGATTAAGTCCCCTTTCCAGTCATAATAGCGGAGATAACAACTGACACAGCCCTTCACCGAGTTTGACAATTCTCCCTCTCTCCTTAAACTTTACAGGATCAATAAATTCACTGTGCTTTTGATCCTTCTCAAATCCTCTGACAAGTGGAGATATAGCATCCGGATGCAGAAGCACAGCAGTCAATTCAAAGTTAGAATAAAAGCTGCGCATATCCAGATTTGCACTCCCCACCGTAGCGATCAGCTCATCGATAATCATGATCTTGGCATGCATAAATCCTTTCGTATAGCGGTAGAATTTCACCCCTGCGTCTTGTAAATTTTCTAAATAAGACAAAGAAGCATGATAGACAAGCATATTATCAGGCTTCGCCGGAATAATAATTCTTACATCCACTCCACGAAGTACTGCGCTTTTCAAAGCCCGGCAGATGGAAGGATCAGGAATAAAATACGGAGATGTGATCCAAATCCGATGTTTCGCTGCGCATAAAGCGGCAAAATACATCTCTTGAGAAGCGTCAATTGCAGCATCTGGGCCACTCCCAACAATCTGCACGGCTTCTTGCGCCTCACAAGCATGTTTTGGGAACAGACGCGGATGGCTCATACTTTCGCCAGAGGCCAATCTCCAATCCTTTAAGAAGACATGCTGAATATAATATACCGAGTCTCCTTCTAGACGCAGATGGGTATCACGCCAATATCCCATTTTGAGATCCTTCCCCAAATAATCATCCCCTATATTCATTCCACCCGTGAAACCAACGAGCCCATCCACCACCAGAATCTTCCGATGATTGCGGAAATTAAAACGACGCTCCAATAAAGAACTAATCGGAGGTAAAAAAAAGTGAAACTCTACTCCCGCATTTCTCAACACACGAATGAATCTTCGGCTTAAATGATGGCTGCCCAGACCATCACAAAGTAACCGCACCTTAACGCCCTGACGCGCCTTCCGAATCATAACATCTTGAAACTGCTCCCCAATTTCATCATCCCGATAAATATAGAATTCCATGTGTATATGTTCTTTCGCCTCTTCCATTGCTTCAAGCATAGCATCATATGCTTCTCTAGCAGTAGATAATACCCTGCTCTTATTGTGACCAGTAATCGGTCCTTCTGCGATTTTTGAGAGCAAATCCAATAGACCTTTATTATTCTCAAACTGAGCGTTTCCACTCTCAGTAACATCCTTTACTACCTTAATATTGCCAGAGACATGCGAACGAATTTCACGAAAGAGTGAAATACATCTTTTATTTAATTTTCGATTCTGTCTATAATCACGGCCCAGAAAATAATAGAATGCAAGGCCAAGCGGTGGACAACAGAATGAAATGAACAGCCATGCCATAGCTCTTTGTGGGCGACGGAACTCCATAAATACAATTACTGCGATCTGTATAATAAAAAGACTTAGAATTATCGCAAAGGTCTTCAATTCACTACCTCCTCCATTAATAAAACAGTTGCAATAGACTCGCTGCGACGACTCTAGTACAGGTTTTGCCGTAACTCTCTTTCTTTATTCAAACAAACCGTTGTCATGTTCCCGAAAGATATGGAATACATAGAGTAGTAAGACAATTCGGGATGAGCCTAATGGAAGTAAGGTCGTTAGCTTCGTGTATCGTAAGGCGGCTGCCATATGCCGCAGAAAGGAGAAGCCATGAAGAGTCAGCCAGATCATAACCGGATTACGCTGCTCGTCGTAAGGGATGCCGGGCGCCCCGTCAAACAACTCCAGATCTCCAAGCCACTTGCGTTCGCCCTGCCGGCAGCAGCAGCCCTGTCCCTCTCCAGTCTGGTCACCTCTATGCATTTCCATGCCTCGCAGTCGATCTCACAACTGGAAGCTGAGGCAGCCGCACTATCACTAACCAATCTCCGCATGGAAATGAAGGTCGCTGATAAGGATAAAGATCTTATGCAGCTACGTGATCAAGTCAGCGAACTATCAGAAGAGGCAGACAGTATTAAAGACAAGCTGAAGAGTGTAAACGCGCTGGAACAGGAGCTGCAGTCATTGATTAACAAAAGCAAAGACTCCGCCGCAGAAACCAATGAATCAAAAACTGATTCAACCGCTTCAAATTCAACCTTAGGCTTATCAAGCCGTAATGCTATACCCATACCTAATGAAACATCCTTTAAAAGTGCAATAACACCACAGGTAGGCGGAGAATATATCGCGGCCTATCAGAGCGAATCGCTAAATCTGGTGGAAGAAACAAAAGACGACTTTGAAGAGATTCACAGTATGCTCGATGAAATGGTCGAAAGTATTACGCAGACCATCACTCAAGCGGAGCATGAAAATAAAGTACAAGCAAATCAACAGGCAAAAAAGGCTAAGGCAGAACAAGCCAGACTAAATGCGGCAGTGCTCTGGCCAACTGATTCCAGGGTCATCTCCTCAAGCTTCGGCTATCGAACAGATCCCTTTAAGGGCTTATCCGCGTTCCATTCGGGTGTCGATATAGCCGGGAACTTAGGCGATCCTGTATATGCCGCCTTAGATGGAGAGGTCGTTACCGCCGAGCAGATGGGCGCAAGAGGCAAATATATCGTGATTAAGCATTCGAACGGTCTGGAAACCTGGTATATGCACCTGAAGGGAATGATTGTATCTCCAGGGGACAAGGTTAGCAAAGGCCAGAAGATTGGGTTACTTGGAAACACGGGTCGCAGCACAGGACCTCATCTTCATTTTCAAGTAGTGAAGCAGAATAAAACTGTGGATCCATTGAATTATGTTAAACCTTAAGTATTAATGTCATAACTATATGATTAGGAGGAATATATACATGTGGAACAAGCGGCAGCAACGAGTCCCTTTCAAGTCTACTGACTCTCTGATCGGGCACGGGGGTACGCTCGAGGGTAAAGTGCATTGCGATACGAACCTGCGGATTGAAGGTACCTTTAGCGGTGAAATTATATGCAGTGGTGTAGTCACTGTAGGTGAGGAAGGCACGGTGCGCTCCAGTATTAGAGCAGAAGAAATCGTTATCGCTGGTAAAGTATATGGAGATGTTACCGCAGATCGTAGGCTCATTATGACTGGTACCGGCGAGCTACACGGTAATATTTCTGCAGGAGCACTCAGTATTATGGAGGGCAGCCTGCTTAATGGGTCCATCGCCATGCAAGAACAGCCCACCTCTGAACAAGCAGGTGAGCTCAAAAGTAATACGAAAAAGGACAAGGCAGCAAAACGCTCCTCCAAAGCAGAAGGAACGCTTGAAGCCGGTTAAGCCTGATTTTTATCCAGCAACGTCCCGTTTACGGAAGACAAACCAGGAAACTGCTAAGAATATCACATAATACACTGCCAGCACAGCAATGGAGAAGCCTAGTGTAGCACCACCTGGACCAACATCAGATCCCATGTAGACCCTTAGATCCATATGAGTGAAAATTAAATATCTCGCCCATTCGAACACATCCGGATTAAGCAAAGCCGCGAAAATACCTTGGGCAAACATAATAAACATAGATAAACCAATCGCCAATCCACTTGCACGGAATACGGAAGAGATCATAAAAGCAAGCGTAACCGTCAAGAAAAGAGTGACATAGCGGCATAGGAGATCCATAAAGGAATACTCAGCAGGGCTCCAAGCTACAATTGAAGACAGTGTGTCTCCAGTTGGCGAGGCGAAAACAAACGATGCAGCTAAACCAAAAACAATCAATACTGCAGTACAAAGCAAGCTAAACAACACAATGCTAATGTATTTTGAGAGCAAGATCTGGGAACGACTCCACGGGCGAATCAGCAGCATTTTTATGGTTCCCCAGGTAAATTCGCCCGCTACGGAGTCAGCGGCTATAACAACAACGAAGATCGTATTCAGGAAGAATACAACACTCACTATCATTTGGAAGCTGTCCCAAACGCCTAAACGTGATGCAGGGTTATCCGTTGTGAAATACATAAGAGCCGGAAGAAACGCACTAAATACTGCTAGAATAATCAGCATAATCCATGTGCGAGCACGACTATATATCTTGATGTTCTCATTATGTATCAACGCTGTAAAATTACTCAATTCCTTCACCTCCTGTAACCTCTAAGAATTGATCCTCTAGCGTACGGGCAAGTGATTTGATACTGTACACTTTAATCCCGCCAGCCACTAGTCTGGCATTAAACTCAGCAATATCTTCACGTGCCGCCTCAACTACAAGTCCACCGCTCTTAAATGTTCCTTGTCCTATGAGAGCAAGTGCAGCTTCGGCATCGTCAACCTCAAACAAGGTTTCTCCGATAGGCATTGTAACATTGCCTACCTCTTTTAGCTGTTTTACCTCAAGCAGTTGCCCATTCTGAATAATGGCTACACTGTCACACATGAGCTCCATTTCGGAAAGTAAATGGCTAGAGACAAATACAGTTGTTCCTTCTTCACGACAGAGTAGGCGCAGATAGTCACGAAGCTCACGTATGCCTTGTGGATCAAGTCCATTGGTCGGCTCATCTAGAACCAGTAGCTTCGGTCGGTTTAGTAGCGCCTGAGCCACTCCAAGTCTCTGACGCATACCTAGGGAATAAGTTTTCACTTTGTCATGAATTCTTTGACCAAGCCCGACCAGCTCCACAACCTCGTCAATTCGTTGCTTACTGACTCCCGGTACCATCCGTGCAAATTGTTTAAGATTCTGATACCCGGACAGGAACTTGTACATTTCAGGATTTTCTACAATAGCCCCGACACTCGCGATAGCCTCTTTATAATTATTTTTAATACTATGGCCACTAATCAGGACATCCCCACTGCTAATGGAAATTAATCCTACCATCATCCGTATTGTAGTCGTCTTCCCTGCTCCGTTTGGTCCCAAAAAACCGAATATTTGACCCGGTGGGATATCTAGCGTTAAATTGCTCACCAACGTCTTAGAGCCTATTTTTTTAGTAACTCCCTGTAAACGGGCAACCGGCTCCGACAAAATCTCTGTACTCGACACAGTATCACTTCCTTTCATTTACAAACAAGTTTACCATACAGCTTTTTTCAGAAAATTACAAAAAGGAAACAGTTTAACGTTCTTTAGACCGTAGGTTCATTTCTATTTGAACAAAAGGGACCCGGCCTCCCGCAAACGGAAAAGTCCAAGTCCCTTATATCACTTCATTCAATATTTCATTATTTCAGCGGCAACAAATTAGCCACCTACACGTGCAAGCTCACGCATATTCGCTTCAAATGCAGCCATCAAAGCAGCCTCTCCGGTCAACCCGGTTTGTTCCACTTTGCGAATCTGCTCCATCATCCGTTTGTAATCCTTCGGAATGACACGAACAAACTTCGGCAAGCAATCTGCCCACTGATCCAGAACTCGCGCTCCTGCCTCACTGCCTGTAAGCTCTACATGACGGCTAATCAGCCCGCGCAGCTCTTCGATCTCTTCAAGCTCTTCTACTCTTTCGAGCAGTACCATTTCGAGATTGCAGCGGCCGACGAAGGATCTATCTGGGTCGTAGACATAAGCGATACCGCCAGACATCCCAGCCGCAAAGTTACGACCTGTTTCGCCAAGGACAACCACACGGCCTCCAGTCATGTATTCACAGCCGTGGTCGCCCACGCCTTCTACAACAACCTTCGCTCCAGAGTTACGAACGGCAAAGCGCTCACCAGCGATACCGCTGATATAAGCTTCTCCGCCTGTTGCTCCATAGAATGCAGTATTTCCGATAATGATATTGTCTTCAGCAGCAAAGGTAGCTTTCGGAGAAGGCTTGATAATAATCTTACCACCCGACAGTCCTTTACCAACGTAGTCATTGGAATCGCCTTCCACCGTAAGCGTGATCCCCTTAGGCACGAATGCCCCCAAGCTTTGACCAGCTGAACCAGTGAAATGAAGACGAATCGTATCGTCAGGCAAGCCGGATGCCCCGTATTTACGAGTCAACTCGCTGCCAAGGATGGTTCCAACAGCACGATTAACGTTCGTAATCGGCAGCGATGCTTCTACAGCCGTACCAGACTCTAGTGCAGGTGCAGCCAGATCCAGCAGTTTGGAGACATCAAGTGTCTCTTCCAGACCATGATTCTGACGTTTACTGCAGAAGCGTGTGCTTCCCTCTGGCATTTCAGGTGTATGCAGCAGACTGCTCAAATCTACGCCCTTCTTCTTCCAATGCTGCGAAGCTTGAGCAGCGTCTAAGCAATCTGTACGGCCAACCATCTCTTCAATCGTGCGGAAGCCAAGACTCGCCATAATTTCGCGTAAATCCTGCGCCACGAAGGTCATAAAGTTAACCACATGCTGCGGATCACCCGTAAAGTTCTTACGAAGATCTGGATTTTGTGTCGCAACGCCAACCGGACAAGTATCCATTTGGCAGACACGCATCATGATACAACCTACAGCTACTAGTGGAGCAGTAGCGAAGCCATACTCTTCAGCACCCAGTAATACAGCTACTGCCAGATCGCGTCCGCTAAGCATTTTTCCGTCTGTTTCCAGAACAACACGGTCACGCAGATTGTTCAGCATCAACGTCTGATGCGTTTCAGCCAAGCCAAGCTCCCATGGAAGACCTGCATGACGGATGGAGTTCATCGGTGAGGCACCTGTACCTCCGTCATAACCGCTAACCAGGATAATATCAGCGCGCCCTTTGGCTACGCCAGCAGCAATCGTACCTACTCCGACTTCAGATACGAGCTTAACATTAATGTTAGCACGTGGATTTGCATTCTTCAGATCATAGATCAGCTCTGCCAAATCCTCAATCGAATAAATATCATGATGCGGTGGAGGAGAAATCAAGCCCACACCAGCTGTTGAGCCACGCACTTCAGCCACCCAAGGATAAACTTTACGACCTGGAAGCTGTCCGCCTTCCCCTGGTTTAGCACCCTGAGCCATCTTAATCTGGATCTCATCAGCGTTAACAAGGTAGTTCGAGGTAACCCCAAAACGTCCGGAGGCTACTTGTTTAATCGCACTGCGACGGGAATCGCCATTGCTATCCGGGATATAACGGGCTGGGTCTTCTCCGCCCTCACCAGTATTACTCTTACCACCAATCCGGTTCATTGCAATAGCAAGTGTCTCATGCGCTTCCTTACTAATGGAGCCAAAGGACATCGCGCCTGTCTTAAACCGTTTCATAATAGATTCAACTGGTTCTACTTCTTCTATTGGAATCGGTTCATAAGCAGACTTGAACTGCAATAAGGAACGAATCGTCAGATGCTTCTCACTTTCACCTTGAACAAGTGCAGCATATTTCTTGTACATCTTATAATCTCCACTACGCACAGAGTGCTGAAGCAGATGAATCGTCTGTGGGTTGAACAAATGCTCTTCCCCATCATTTCGCCATTGATAATCACCACCGGAATCAAGCACTTTATCATTTCCGTCTTTATCCGTGAAAGCACGGTTATGATGAATAAGTGCCTCAGTTGCCACTTCCTCTAGGCCAATACCGCCAATGCGGGAAGGTGTCCAAGTAAAGTAACGATCCACGAATTCCGAGTTCAGACCCACAGCTTCAAAGATCTGTGCCCCCCGGTAGGATTGAATAGTCGAAATTCCCATTTTGGAAAGAATCTTAACTACGCTCTTAGTCGCAGCTTTAATATAGTTCTTCACAGCCTTCTCATGCGAGATTCCACGCAGTAGGCCCTGGCCGATCATATCATCCAGGCTTTCAAATGCCAGATATGGATTGACTGCACTCACACCATAACCGAGTAGAAGTGCATAATGATGGACTTCACGAGGTTCACCGGATTCGAGCAAAATACTAACTTTTGTCCGGGTTCCTTGACGGATTAGATGGTGATGCAGACTCGATACCGCAAGTAGAGCTGGAATCGCAGCATTCTCACTGTCTACACCGCGGTCCGTCAGAATCAGAATGTTATGCCCTTTAGCCATAACGCGATCAGCAGCCTCGTTCATACGTTCAAGCGCGATACGCATTCCTTCTGCACCGAGCTCCGCTGGGAAAAGAATTGGAATAGACATCGACTTGAAGCCCGCACGGCGAACATGACGAATTTTAGCAAAATCTTCATTCGAAAGAATCGGTGTGTGCAGCGAAATTTGGCGACAACTTTCTGGTTCTGGTTTTAGCAAGTTACGCTCAGGACCAATCGTAGTTGTTGTGGAGGTAACCAGCTCTTCACGAATAGCATCGATTGGAGGATTCGTTACTTGGGCAAACATTTGCTTGAAATAGTTATATAAGCGCTGCGGACGGTCCGAAAGCACAGCGAGCGGTGCATCATAACCCATGGAACCGACAGCTTCAGCACCGGTAGATGCCATTGGCTCAAGCACCTTGCGCAAGTCTTCAAAAGTATAGCCGAATGCTTGTTGTAGCTGCTGCACATTGTCATGCTTAGGATTTGGCAGCTCAGGCGCATCTGGAAGCTCCTCGAGACTGATCAAATGCTCATCCAGCCACTGGCGGTAAGGCTTCTCGGAGGCGATAGCCGATTTGACTTCCTCATCGGAGATAATACGGCCTTCTTTGGTATCCACGAGCAGCATGCGTCCAGGTTTCAGACGGTCTTTATATAAGATGTCCTCTGCTGGAATGTCCAGAACACCCGCTTCGGAGGAGAGAATAATCATATCGTCCTTCGTTACATAATAACGAGCAGGACGTAAGCCGTTACGGTCTAGAATAGCGCCAATTTGTACGCCATCCGTAAAGCCCATTGCAGCAGGCCCGTCCCACGGCTCCATCAAAGTGCTGTGGTATTCATAAAAAGCTTTTTTGTCAGCGTCCATACTGTCATGATTGCTCCATGGTTCAGGAACCATCATCATAGCTACCTGCGGCAAGGAGCGTCCGCTCAAGTACAGAAATTCAAAGGTATTATCGAACATTGCAGTGTCCGATCCATCCGGGTTAATAACAGGTTTGATCTTGTTCAAATCTTCGCCGAACACTTCACTCTTGAACAGCGACTGGCGAGCATGCATCCAGTTCACATTACCCCGCAAGGTATTAATCTCACCGTTATGGATCATAAAGCGGTAGGGATGCGCACGTTCCCAGCTTGGGAAGGTATTTGTACTGAAACGGGAGTGAACTAACGCGATCGCTGATTCCAGCTCTTCGTTCTGCAAATCCAGGTAGAATTGTCCGACTTGTTCTGTAGTCAACATGCCTTTATATACGATCTTACGGCATGATAAGCTTGGAATATAGAAGGATTCAGCCTCTTCTACACCACCGTAGCGAATCGCAAGCTCTGCACGCTTGCGGATGACATAAAGCTTACGCTCAAAAGACAATTCGTTCGTAACTGAGGACGAGCGACCGATAAACACTTGGCGCACAAAAGGCTTAGCAGCTTTCGCTGTCTTGCCAAGCATTTCATCATAGGTAGGTACATCACGATAGCCGAGTACTTCCTGACCTTCTTCAGCAATAATTGTGCTTAAGAGAGTTTCATGTTGAGCCCGAACCTTTTCATCATGAGATAAAAAAATCATACCCACGCCATAATGGCCTTGTTCAGGCAATGCAAAGCCTAGCTTCTCAGCTTCACTTGCAAAGAAACGGTGCGGAACTTGCAGCATAATACCTGCTCCGTCACCAGAGTTGGGTTCGCTACCTTGTCCTCCCCGATGCTCCATGTTAAAGAGCATTGTCAAAGCGTTACTAACGATATCATGGGACGGTTTGCCTTTAATATGGGCTACAAATCCCATGCCGCAAGCATCTTTTTCGAACTGGGGATCATACAGGCCCTGTTTTCCGGGCAGTTCAGTGTGTCTCATCGAACGCAACCTTTCTATTATAAAGTATGGCGTAATCTTAGGAAAATTTTTCAGATTAAAATTTTAATAATTATTCAAGCCAGATTAGTGCTATTATTTTATCACCGAGGTGACAACAGCGCAATTTAAACTTTTTTATGATGCTGATTAACATTTCTTTTTGCGACACAGCTTTAGTGGACAAAAGTTTAAAAAAACCTCACTCTGCATAATTATGCACAAGGAACGCATAAGAACTTATGCAATGAAAGCGTTTCAAGGATTTTCATCACCTATGAATGTTTGCAAGAAAAAGGTTTTTAATGATTTGAACTCAAAAAAAGCGCCTCCCGAAGGAGACGCTTTTTTTATACTTTTTTCAAATTATACAGTCATAGCTTGTTCACTTTTCATTCCAGCTTCATTGTCCCGACTGCGGGTCATGAAGTAAGCGAAAGTAAGAGCAAGGAATCCAAGACCGAAGATTGCAAGTACACCTACGTCACTCCACATTGCACTGAAGTCCCCTGTAGAAATTACTGATTTAAGACCACTAACTGTGTAAGTCATTGGAAGCAGTGGGTTAAAGAATTTCATCCAGTTCGGGATCAATTCAAGCGGGAATGTTCCGGCACTAGTTGTTAATTGGAAAATAAGAATAACGATAACAACAAAACGTCCCGGTTGATCCAGCCAAGTAACAATGGATTGAACTACCCATGTGTACACTAAACTAGTCAAGAATGTAAATAGGAAGAACAATGGAACACTTTGTACTTCTAGTCCAAGTCCGTACAATACAACCACAGCAGCCAGCATAGACTGGATAAAGCTCATGATTGAGAAAGTAAGCGTACGGCTGATAAAACGATTCAGGCGGCTAGCGCCAATAACTGCTGATTCACGCATTGGAATAACAATCGTAGAAATCAGAGCACCTACGAACAACCCAAGGGATAAGAAGTAAGGAGCAAACCCTGTGCCGTAGTTCGGTACATGATTTACAACTTGATCCTCAACTACAACTGGTTGTGCGAACATTTCCATCATTTTATCTGACTTATTCACGCTGCCTGTTTGTTCAGCAGCTTCACCAAGCTTAGTTGCTAGTTCTGTTGATCCAGATTTCAGATCATCCATCCCATTCTTCAACTCGCCTGCACCGTCAGCCAATTGTTTGGAACCGTCAGCTACAGCACCAATACCGCTGCCTAGTTCACCAACACCACTGAGTAATTTCGTTGTACCATCTCCGAGAGCTTTACCACCCTCAGCAAGTTTGCTACCCCCAGCTGCAGCTTCACTAAGCTTCGCGCCGAATTGTTGCATACCTGCTTGCAGCTTATCGCCACCCGTTACAAGTGCAGATGCACCTTGTGCTAATTTTTGTTGTCCTGCCAAGAGCTGAGTGCTACCAGCATTTAATTGCTTTGCTCCGTCATGCAATTGAGTTACACCAGCATCAACCTGCTGCGAACCAGCATGCAGCTGAGTGGCACCTTGTACAAGCTGCTCTTGCCCACTGTGAAGTGCGCTTGCTCCTTGTACCAACTGTTGTTGACTTTGTTGCAGTTGTTCACTACCTTGTGCAACAGCTGCACTGGCTGCTAGGAGCTTCTGTACGGCTGGATTTTGTGCCAACTCAGGACTAGCCTGTGCCAATTGCTGCAAACCTTGAGCGACCGCTTTAGCGCCCTCAGTAACCTTAGTGCTGCCTTCTGCGGAAGCCTGTAATCCTGCTTCTAGCTTCGCGCTGCCATCAACGGAAGAGGTTAGACCTTCTTTCAGCTTCGCGCTGCCGTCAACTAAAGATTGTGTTCCTGCTTGTAGTTTAGTAGTACCATCTACAGCAGACTTCGTTCCTGCTTGAAGCTGTGTAGCACCTGTTACAGCTTGCTGCAAGCCATCACTAAGCTGTTTACTACCGGCAGCACTTTGTGCAACACCATCTTGAAGCTGTGTATGAGCGTCTGATAATTGTTGCAAACCGCCTGCCAATGTACTAGATCCAGTTTGCAGAGCCGTAGCACCTGCATTCAAGTCAGATACACCTTTAGTAAGTGGTTCTAAACCATTTTGAAGCTTGCCGGTTCCTTCAGTCAGTACAAGAAGATTTTCTTTCAGCTTCAATGCGCCGTCATCCAGCTTGCCTGCACCGTCGGCGATCTTGTTAGCTCCATCTCCCGCTTCACCGAGTCCTTTAGATACATCAGTGATCTGATTGAACACAGAATCTACATAAGCCTCTGTTACCTTAGCGGATACTTTAGATTTAATTTCTGCTACAGCCGTTCCACCGATTTGACCGGCCAAGAAGTTGTAGCCTTCATTCGGCTCATAAATAATTTTTGCCGGCTGTGGTTCATCATCCAAAAGCGTAGTTGCTTTAGCAGAGAAGTCTTCTGGAACAATAATCGCCATATAATAGGTATTGTCCTTCATTCCTGCTTGCGCTTCTTCTAGTGAAACAAAGTTCCATTGAAAGCCATCGGTTACCTTAAGCTCTTCAACCAGATCATCTCCGGCCTGAAGTTGTTTTCCTTCATAATTAGCACCGACGTCTTGGTTGACCACAGCAACCGGTAATTCATTCATCTTGCCATACGGATCCCAGAATGCCTTTAGGAAGAATCCGCTATACATCACCGGAATAAATAGGATGGCAATCATCGGAATCAGCACCTTTGGATTTCTCAGGGCTGCGCCAAGATCCTTGGTAAATACGGATAATGATTTCATTCTGGTTCTCTCCTTATGAGCTTATGCTCTCTTTAAAATGCTTTGTTTACGAAATATTGCGTAACACTAAGTGACTGTTTTCCCCATTTGGTCAATTTAGGGGATAAAAAAAACGCCTTTCGGCTCTTCTTCAATGCCTAAAACAGCTTGAAAATTGTTAAGGGAAAGCGAATCTGATAACGCCATCCCTATCCTGAATCAACGCTTACTGTGCCAATCCTTCGGCGAGAAACAAATGAAAATACATCTTAATCTGTTCCTTGTCCAAGGGAGTATGTGTTTTATTCAGTTCAGCAGTCAATACAATATATAACCTGAACATGACTACAGATACGATTTTAGGATCGCAAGGTTTGATTTCTCCCTTTTGGAGCGCTTGTTGCACCTCCCGTTCTAAATATTCTAAAACTAAGTTCTCGATCTTCTCGAGCCCTTCTCCTGCCTGCGGCGTTCCGAATTCGCGACTCTCCTGGGAAAGTTTGATGAATAACTCCTGCTCACTTCGAAATTCCAGCAGGGCATCCAGCACACGATGCAGGTTATCAAAGAAAGGTCTGTCTCGCCTGATCTCGCGATCAGCAATCATCTTCATTTCTACCATCATATCGCGCAGGATCTCATCAAACAATTGCTCCTTGTTTGTAAAAAAGGTGTAAATGGTTCCTTTTCCAACATTTGCGATCTTTGCAACCTGATCCATGGTAGTCGCCTTATAGCCGAATAATGAAAAGGATTTTGCTGCGGCCTGAAGTACCTGCTGTCTTCGATCCACCACTGCCACCCGTGCCCACTTCCTTTCTCCAGAAAATATCATTACCGCCGACTTTCTGACCACTTTACTAATCCGGTCAATTGGTCATTCATTACTTTAACATGTAGCTCAGCAGTTTGCAATACTTTAGAAAATCTTTTATTTTTTTATTTATTGCAGGGTTTTAACTTTCTATTTACGTCTTATTTGTATAATGTGAGTAGAGAACAGTTTTCCCTAATCTAAGTTAGAAGAAATTCCGCATTTCTATTGAAAAGGAAAGTAGCAGGTGAACTTATGCGAAAGAAAAGAGTACTGCTGTTTTCGGAAGGCTTCGGTACGGGCCACACAGGAGCAGCCTATGCTCTGGCCGAAGGGATAAAGCTACTGAATCCGGATGTCCAGTGCCGAGTCATCGAGCTAGGTAAATTTCTTAACCCGATGGTCGCCCCATGGATTCTTTCCGCTTACCGAAAAACAGTTAGCAGCCAGCCCAAGCTGGTCGGCATGATGTATAAGACACAATATCATAAATCATTGAACCCGTTGACTAAGATGGCACTTCACCGGATTTTTTATACACATGCCTCACAAGTAATCGAGCAGCTAAAGCCTGATTTGATTATTTGCACCCACCCCATTCCAGCCGCTGTCATTTCCAGACTAAAGCGTCGCGGATTGGAGGTACCGCTGTATACGTTAATTACAGATTATGATGCACACGGTAGCTGGGTAAATTCTGAGGTCAACCGATATCTCGTCTCTACCCCGCGTGTCAAATCTATTCTCACAGGCCGTGGGATCGCTCCAGAGCTTGTAACAGTCACCGGCATTCCAGTGCATCCAAAGTTCTGGGAACGTTCCAACAAGACGCAGCTCCGTAAGGAACTATGTCTAGCAGATATCCCTACTGTACTCATAATGGGTGGAGGCTGGGGACTGATGTTCGGCAAAGAGATTATGAATTCACTCACAGCTAGAATGGATAACATCCAGCTTATCTTTTGTATGGGTAGCAACGAGAAGCTTATAGCCAAAATGAAGTCCAATCCAAGACTCAATCATCCTAACGTCAGGATTCTTGGATACACCAGTGAAATCAATAAACTGATGGATGCTTCCGACCTACTGATCACAAAGCCTGGAGGCATGACCTGTACGGAAGGTCAGGCGAAGGGAATTCCAATGCTCTTCTATAAAGCTATTCCAGGTCAGGAAGAGAAAAACTGCCAATATTTCGTAGAGCTAGGGCTAGCAGAGGTGCTCGACTCTGAAGTAGTGGACAAATGGTTCTCTATGATGCTCCATGAGTATTCTGTTCTCGAAGAGCAGCGTAAACGCCGTCTTGCTCCAGATAAGCATCAACCGCAAACCTGCGCGACTACTGTTCTGCAGATGTTAGGCAATCCGGTAGACAAAACAGCTGACATCAGAGGGGCAAGAGCTCAAGCCCGAGGCGAAGAAGCTGTGTGTATTACACCATAAAGAAAAGCAGGTAACCGGGGAACTCCCTAGATACCTGCTTTTTTTGTGTTAACATGTAATCGGGATTTACTATATTTCTATACTTTCGCCAGCTTTAAGCGGGAATCCTTCTACCCCTTCTTGGCGCAGCCGATCACAAAAACCCACAGCATCCTGAGCAATATCCGGAAATGTATTGTAATGAAGCGGTATGACCTTATCTGCTCGCAGCCAGCGCGCAGCAAGGAGCGCATCATCCGGTCCCATGGTCAGCATATCGCCTATTGGCAGAGCTGCCAAGTCAATCGCAGTTCTCTCACCAATCAGACGCAGATCGCTGAACAGTGCGGTATCACCTGCATGGAATACCGTCTTCCCCTCTATCGTCAATAAAATCCCAGCGGGCTGTCCAGCATAAATCCAAAGGTCGCCTTCCTGAATCGATGAGGAATGAAACGCCTGAGTATATTTAACGGTAATGGCACCATAAATATGACTGCCACCTATATTCATATGTTTAACCTTGGCACCCTTCATTCGACAGTATTCTGCAAGCTCAAAAACAGCAAAGATCGGACAATCATTCTGTTTGGCAATTTGCACAGCATCTCCAAAATGATCAGAGTGACCGTGTGTCAGCAGAACAGCATCTACAGTAATGTCATCAGGTGAAATACCGGAGTTCGGATTTCCTGACAAAAAAGGGTCAATAATAACTTTCGCTTGCTCTGTCTCTACCAGCAGTGCTGAGTGTCCGTAATAAGTGATCTTCATGACAATTGTTCCACCTCCAGGGTTATATAGTCTAGTTTACCCTATAAATAGCTGAGGTTCACAGAATCGGTCATTTATTTATAAAAAGTATGATTGCCAATGGTCTTAACATACTCCTGTGAATGATGCACGGTAAGATCCTCCGCAAGCTTAAGTGATAGGAAAAAATAAGTATCATCGGGAACTTCTTTCACGCCAGAAAGCGCAGCATTCACCGCTTTAATACTATCATCATTAGGCTTCACACGTTTAAGACGCCCGTTAGCTACAGGACTGAACTGGTGCTTTTGATAAATGACCTTATATATCGTGTCGGGGAAATTGGCTGACCGTAGCCTATTCAGAACAACGTTGGCAACTGCCACCTTGCCCTGGTACGGTTCACCTTCCGCCTCTGCCATTACAATTTTTTGTAGCAGAAGCAGTTCTTCTTCGGATACTGCGTAGCGCCGGGTTGCTTTACTTTGCTGCTCCTGGCTTAATAGCTCGGTCCGAGAGAAGTACAATGTTGTGAGGGGGTTTTTCTGAGATGCTGAGGCTGTCTTAACTACAGTCTGAGCACTCTTTGTTGCTGTTTCCGCCAATTGCGTCGCTTTCTGCGCAGTTGGACTAGATTGTACTACATCAGCCTTTACCCGAACTATGGAAGCTTGCGATGTATTTTGTAGCTTTATTTTATTCTTACTAAGCCATTCTACACCCTGCTCTGGTTTCCAAGCGGAACTGAACAGGTTAACTGTGTTATAAAGCTTATTCGTTTGTGAAACTTTATTAGTGCCCCTCGTCTTACTAGCTGTTGATTCTTCTTGCAAATAACTAATTACCGATGCTCGGCTGGTGGATTGCAACTTATCCATCTGCACACTATCTATTTTCCCCTCGGCAACCTGGTTAGGTAGCATTAAGCTTATGGCAGAGAAACACACTAGTATAACGCCAACAAGCAACGCGATATAGCGGTTTTGTTTAAAGATTAACATGATATTCCTCCTATTTCACGGCACATTCCTATTGTATGTAACCGAAAACGGAAGCTTTGAAAACTAAAATACCGATTTTAAAATGTAATATTTTCAATCATTTCATACATAGGAATGGCATACATTCTGGTAGCATACAACACAAAACTATCAATCGTCCAGTCTCTATGAAAGATTTCTGATCTTTTTTCATCATCCAATTTCAGTAAGTTTTCCAGCAATTTATCATCAAATGAAATTTTTCCAAGGTACTTTCGTGCCACTGTGAGATGCGGTTTGTACTCCCTAGATTCGGCTGAAAATCCTAATGGAAGTGTCGCAGTGTGTACTCTCTCAGCTAGTAAATTCAGCTCCTCTAATTCACCAGAAACCCCTACCCATAACACTCTTGGAGCCTTTGGAAGACCAAATGTATTCCATTTGTCCAAGGATAGTTTAAAGGGGCGGCATTGCCCTGCCATCTGCTTCAACGCCATGATTAAATCCGGGATCTTCGTCTTTGGAGTGTCTCCCAAAAATTGCAGGGTAATATGATAATCCGCTGGATGAGTCCATTTTGCAAAATGATACTCTTGAGATAGTTTAGAGCACTCTTCCGCCACAACTTGTTGAAGTGCTGAGGGTAATTTCACAGCAATAAACAACCGTTCTGAATCTTTATCCGACACGTTAGCGTTCATATCAATTTCACCTTCTCCTATAGATTTGGTATCCTTATCCTATAACATTATCCATTTTCATCAAACCGTAGAGCAGGAGGAATACATCATGACTAAGTCCATAGTATGTTTACAACCACTTACCGCCGAGCAACAAGAAAGGGTCAAAGCAGCAGCACCCGGTTATACATTCACTCAAGGAGACGGGAAAAATCCGGATTTGCAGCTGCTCGCTGATGCTGAAATCGTAATCGGTTGGGGCAAAGGCATCGCCGATACGCTTCTTCGTCCAGATTCTCCCCTTCGCTGGGTTCAATCCTGGTCTGCAGGAATTGAGAAGCTTCCGCTGGAGCGTTTTAAGGAACGTGGAATCCTGTTAACTAGCGGGAGCGGAGTGCACGCCGAACCTATTTCTGCGGTAATCTTCGGCTTCATGCTTCTCTTCACGCGTAATTTGCATACAGCTGTTCGTAATCAGATGAACCGCTACTGGAATTCTGACGGCAGTGAAAGTGAGTTATTCGGTAAGACAGCCGTTATTGTCGGGACTGGAGCCATCGGCAGCGAAACAGCCAGAATTGCTAAAGCTTTCCGGATGAAGACGATCGGAGTAAGTCGCTCAGGCAAGCCACTCGCTGATTTTGATCAAGTGTATACCACGGACCACCTGCCAGAAGCTGTGAGCCAAGGTGACTTTATTATCAATATACTCCCAATTACCGATGAAACTAAGCATTTATTCGATACTGCAATCTTCTCTGCCTTCAAACAAGGCTCCTACTACATTAACGTTGGACGTGGTGCAACTACGGATACTGAGGCTCTAATTGATGCACTGAACCGCGGGCAGCTTAGAGGTGCCGGATTAGATGTATTCGAAACCGAACCGCTTCCGCAGGATCATCCGCTTTGGACTATGGACCAGGTAGTCATCACTCCTCATTCCGCTGGCGTAACCGATCAATACGCTAATCGGATCGTAAATATTTTTACCGAAAATATGAATTCCTATTTATCTACTGGCACTCCATCCCTGAATCTCGTTGATTATGCCCGCCAATATTAAATTTAACATTTGATTTTTAAGAACACTTGTTCTATAATGAAAAAAAATCCTGGGATCACACTTAAAGAGAGCTTAGCTATAAACTAACCATACGAAACAGTCCCTGCTATCCATTAGGACAATCCTAATGGATAGCAGGGACCCTTATTTCACACATAAATCGCAGTGCTCTTATTTAGAAGCTATAATCTCGTCAATATAAGCTGTAGCCGTACCAGCTGTAGAAGGTGTAACAAACTGAATGCCAATAGCGTCTACTTTTTTCAAATTCTCAAGAGATAGATTGCTGAGATCAATTGTGAACTCCGTGAATCCATCTTGAGAAGCTATCTTAGCACCCGAATCTACCCATACTGCATAGCCTCCTAATTGAAGATACAGCTTAGCTTGTACGTCAGGATGATCGGAGACGATTCTAATTTTAGCAGCAAGCTTAGAGAATGAGCTCAGATCAAGAGCAGCTGCTTTTGAGACTGCTATAAAAGGATCTTTATCCTCTCCGTTCCATGTGAAATCAAGTTTCAAAGATTGCTTCCCTTCCGCATACACATCAGAAGATACTGTAGCTGAACCAGAATTCAAGGACCAGCCTTCATTTCCTGTTTCGAAGCCATAATGAACAGCTGGGACAGCTTTCTCCAGAGATACTTCCTTCAGATATAGATTCGAAGTTCCTCCATCATTGGAAACTTCTTCAATGATAATCCCAATCGTCTTCACAGCAGCCAAGTCTACTCCTGCGGTCGGTAGTGAGATAGATAATGTCGTATAACCCGTTGATTCTACAAGAACAGGATTGCCACTATCGGTCCATTTCCAGTCCGCACCTGTCTTGATGAACAGACGCGCTTTAGCTGTACCACCCGAAAGCTTAATCTTAGCACTGATTGAATCCAACCCTGTGATATTTAGCTTCTCAGGATTAATAGCAAGTTCAAAGGATTCTTTGGAGCTGCCATTTGCATTATTACCGGTATTAATCAAATCGAATTGTACGCCTATCGCTTCTTCATTGGCATCAAATACTGGAAGCTGAGCATTGGCAGACGAGTGGTCTATAACCCACCCTGCAATATCAGATTGTTTAGTGAAGGCGTATAACACGCCGGGCGCATGTCCCTGTGAACCTCCATTTCCTTCTTCCGACATATCCGGAAGTGTCCCATCATAAACCGCTTGAATATCATCAAAGTAAAGCGAACCTTCGTGGCTCTGTCCGTCCATCGCATTCACATACAAATTGAAGCTCTGAACTTGCTTCAGTCTTTCCTGAGTAAGCTCTCCGGCTTTTCCCCAGCTCATCTCAGTCAAATTCTTCAGACTTAGTACTATTTTACCGTTCTTGTCAGGATTAATGACCGGATAAGCTTCGAAATATCCTCCATCAATGACAAGCTGTACTACTAGCTTAAGCGGCTCACCTTTCTCAGCATAAGCGTTGTCTCCATCAGAAGCTACCCACATACTGAGTGCATTATAGTCGGACCAGTCCAATGAACCAAGACTTTTACCTACTCCGGTATAACCTGCATTATTAATCGTATAGTGCAACTGCATCCCGTAATCCCCGGATGCTTTATGCTCAGTACTTAAAGATACGCTCACATCATCTCCACCAGCCTTAGGATATTTCGCTGCTAAAGCTTCATTACTGGAGCCATAAGCTTCAAAATTATCCACCAGCGCCTTATCAGCAACAGGAGCAGTATACGTATTATAAAGACCGATTTGATCTACGTAGATTGGCAATTCACCTTCGACTTCCAAACCACTGCCAACAATAGATATTGCTAGTCCTGTCGCTTCCGCTGATTTAGCGGCATTATCCAGATCAATCGAAACATCAAATTTATAATATTGTGTTCCATCTACGATAACTTTCTCTAAATCGGACAAAGATTTATAGGATGAGTCCATGCCATACTTCGTATCCCAATCTGGCGGCAACTGAATCACACTGCGTACCGCAGCATTGTTAGCCCCATTTTGTGCAGTCTCAGCAATCAACACTGTGAACTTCACACGTGTAACTTGGGAGAGATCTACTCCATCCAGCGCCAGATCATTCAATTGCAGCTTCAGTTCCTGCCAAGTATCCTCGTCGGATAGCCCTTCTGTAATGTTAATAACGAGCTTACCGTCAGCATCAAGTGACGCATGTTGTAATACAGTCTTGATCGTTTCTGCGTTATTTGTAAGCCCAGACCAAGTACCATTGTTTTGGATTTGCTCCAAATCCTTCTCCGTATCAAAAGTAATCACTTTTATTGGCACTTCATTGATTTTTAAGAATACGGAGTTAGTTTGCGTAAGAGTAGCATCTCCGGTTCCGTATGCTCTCACTGTAATCTCAGTTGAACTGCCGTTGAGACCAGCGTCTGGCTGCCATGAAGCGCTATAGTAACCATCCGCACCTAGCGTCATTTCCACCTCTACTCCAGAATCAGCCACAGTATAAGTCACTTTGCTAGGCACTGCATTTAATACCTTGGCCCGAATGACGGTTACGGCATCTGTTATTGTACTGATATTATTTGGAGTTACGATGTGCATGAAAGGTTTCTTTCCTGCTACTTCAACCTCGAGATTGTACTTATTATCATCTTTCACATCACTCGCAAAAGCCGTGAAATCATCTTTATAGAAATTCACAAAATCGGGAAGCAACTCATGATCTGCTTTGTTAGGAACATTCTTATAAGGAACATACAGATTATTACCTTCACCGAAGTTTGCCCAAGTCAGCATATACGATATTTTTGCCGCATCAGGGTCAGCCTTGATCGCATTTAATACTTTAGTGAACCATTCCAGCTCATTATTGCCTGTTGTTTTCATACCAGCAGCACTATAACCATATTCAGATAGGGTAACAATCTTACCTTTGTCTTGAGCAAGCTGAGAAATCATCTTAAGGTCTTTAACAAGACCACCCAGGAAAGCTTCCGAACCGGCATTCTCCTTATTGTCATACTGGTCCATTCCAAGAATATCAACAAACTGATCACCTGGATAAGTCGTTAAATATTCACTTTCATTTCCATTAAAAGATCCGTTTGGTGAGAAGACATAAAGGAAGTTATGAACGCCCTTAACATCGCGCAGGTATTCAACTGTATATCTGTACAGTTCCGCGTATTCACTCTTCGTCGTTGTAGCCGCACCCCACCAGAACCAACCTCCGTTTTGTTCATGGAAAGGTCGGAACAGGACCGGAATCAGGTCGCCCTCATCATCTTTTAGATTATTGGCAAAATTAGCGATACGATCGAGGTATTTATTAAGCTCTCCATTCTTATCTCCGCCCGGCAATATACGCGATACCACCGAATGACTCGCTCCCGGAGTATTACTAGTATCCTTAAAATCTCCACCCGTCACCATGTTATAAGGATGTGTACTTAGCGTCACAATACCACCCAAATCATGTGCCTGCTTCATGGCAGCGGATAGTCCTAATCTACTCGCTTCATAATCTCCGCTAACTCCAGGAGGATTCTCATATCCATCTAAGCTAAGTGTATCCCAACCAAAAACTGCAGGATAATCACCGGTGGAGCTGTATACGTCAGAAATAACATTTCCATTCTTATCCTTACCAGCAAAAGAGACAGTAGTATCATGCTGATGCCCGAACATGATCTGTTTGCCGCTCATGCTGTCCAGATAAGCAAACAGCGATTTGGTAGCGGCCGATGCATCAACGTCAACGATATGAATTCCAGCTTCCGGTGTTGCCGTTGGAGCAACTGTTGCCGTAGGTTCTGGAGTAATCGTCGGTACTGGTGTTGCTGTAGGCGCTATACCCGTACCCCCTGAGCCACCAGGTGCTGGCGTGCTTGTTCCTTGTCCAACAAGAACTCCATCCTTCACAGTGTATGTTCCCGCTACTAAAGTCACTCCATTCAAGACAACAGAGGAAGCACCTACTACAAGCTTACTAATGGTACCTTTAGTTGTAATCAATGTTCCCGTAGCAGCACTACCAATCACAAGCTGATCAATTATAGAACCTGAACCTACTTCTATAATAGAAACGCTATCAATAGTCAACTGAGTGATTACTGTCCCGCCATCTACAACGACCCGTACTTTCCCTTCAGGACGATTCACTTTTACAGAAGCCAATTTAGAGTTTTTCAAATGAATCGAATGCTCTCCACCACCAGATACAAAAACATTACCTTTCACAGTTGCATCCTCTAAAACACCCTCACCATTACCTATCCCGGAGGTTAAATAAAGATTACCTGAGACAGCCGCATTCTTAAGTTCAACCCCACTACGGTTAATGACAACATTCCCTTGGATATCTCCTCCAGTGAATGTACCCGCTGTATTGTAGTAGCCGCTAACCAATCTGTCCACGATAGTAACTACCTCTGCTCTTGTAATCGAGTCGTTTGGACGAAATGTACCGTCTGGATAGCCGGATAGAATTCCGCTCAATGCCCCGATCGCATCTTTAGCATAAACGCTGATGGATGCTTGATCTGCAAAGGTACTCACTTTAGTCCCTGGCTCCAGTGAAAAAACAGAAGCAAGTAATGTTGCAGCATCTTGACGAGTGACTTCAGCATCCGCTTTCGCTTTATTGTCAGGAAAACCTTTATAATAACCAGCTTGCTTCGCAATAGATAAAGCGCTTGCATACCAAGCTTTAGCAGGCACATCCGAGAATGACGTTTCCGAAAGAGTGCTAAATCCAAATAGCTTATTAATGATACTTACAAGCTCAGCACGCGTAACTTTATGATCCGGCTTAAAAGAACCGTCCGGATAACCTTGAACAACACCGTTACCTTGCCACTTATCTACACTTTCTCCAGCCCAGTGCGTCTTGAGGTTTTCTTTTGTTTTTCCGTTAGCTAACGCAGGTGCAGCCATTGTAACAAGCATTATTGCTGTAAGAAATAGAATCAAGCTTTTTTTGAACCTCTTCATTCAATTTACCTCCTGTTTTGTAAAGGTTTTCATTTTGTTCAAGTACAAAACTCGACTTCTTTATCAACCTCCCAATTTATTTCCAATAACAATTTAGTTATTATATTAGCACCAAACACCTATATTAACAATAACTTATTCACAAAAATAATAGTTTTGTTAGAAAATAGAGTCGTTAAGCGGGTTAATTGGCATTTATACATTTAAAGAATAGCTAACAAAATACTAACAAAATATTTATGGTTCACCAAAAGACAAAAAAACAGGTCTCCAATTCATTGGAGACCTGCTTTAATCTTCACCTTTATTTAATCCAAATCATAAATCGATCCGACTTTCAATCCATATAGCTCATTATATATTTTTTCAGCAAAGGCATCCGTCATCCCTGCGATATAATCAATCACCATATGTTCCCAAGTCCAGATGGGATTGGCTTGTTTCTGATCTTTCTCGAAGCGTTGCAGCCAATCTGAGGGAATAATGGCTTTGGACGTCTGCGGATCAAGAAAAGCTCCCCATAAACGGCGTAAAATCCACTCACTACGCTTCTGTAGCCGCTGCACACGTAGATCACGAATCATCGTAACCCAAGCAAAGCTTTTCAGCACGCTTACGGTCCGCAGCATATCCTCATCTTCTTTTCCTTCCTTTATAAAGGTGACCTTCTTCCAGTCTCCATCAGGAATCACACCTAAACTTGCAACAAAGGTGCTTACCCAATAAGCCTTAACTTCACGCCGAGTTCTGGAATAGTCATTCTCGCAAGTTGGCATCTTTTCCATCCATACTCTAAGAAATGAACTAAGCACCTCTTCAACCTTAGCGCGAATACCTTCCTCCTCCCAACCCTTCCAAAAGAAATCCTCTAACGTTGTGATCTTCTCCACGATTAGTCGTTGAATATAGGAATCATGCATAAAGTGTTCATGCACTTCAATCTTTCCAGCCTTAATTCCATCCTCCAAATCATGTGCAGAATAGGCGATATCGTCGCAAAGGTCCATCAGTTGAGCTTCCAACGTTTTCTTCCCTGCCGGGATTCCCCACTCTTTGCGAATCTCCGAAATATATGCCCACTCATGAAGGTACATCCCCTTTTTTAACGAGGTGCCGGGAAAAGGATATTTGTTAACTCCGAGGAGCACGGCATCCGACAGATTTAGTCCATCAATGTTCTCACGCTTCTCTAGAAACATAATCAATCGAAAGTTATGAGCGTTGCCTTCAAAATGTTCATAGCGCTGCTTCATCTGCTCATGAATGAACAACTTATCAGCACCCGTTGCACCAGCTTGTTGTGCAGCCTCATTCGTCTTTTTTTCAATTAGCTGCTCCAGTATGCTATCCAGCACCTCTTCCCCTTTATGACCGAAGGGCGGATGACCAAAGTCGTGTGCTATGGCCGCGCATTCTACGACCTCTGGATCTATAACAAGCCCCGGATTCTCCGCCTTACTTGTCTCCACCTCTGGGTAAGATCTAAGCAGACTTTTCGCTGCCTCTCGAGCAATTTGTGCGACTTCAAGTGAATGAGTTAGGCGTGTCCGGTAATAATCACCCGTGCCAGCCCCGAACACTTGAGATTTGCCTTGCAGCCTACGAAAAGTAGGCGAATGAATCAAGCGTGAGTAATCACGCTCATAAGCAGCTCTCGACGTTTCTAGGCGGGTAATTTCCGGATACTGCCGGTGTTCTCTTTTCTCAATAAGTGTCATATTCCCACCCCTAACCAAATGTCTGTATATTGAACTTCATTATAAGGCATTTTCATAACAATTTTCACATCAAAATACAATTGCTATGCCAATCCCAAACTCCAATGGAAGTAATCCACCAATCTAAAAGCAACTGAAATGGAGATATTAATCTTCGTAGGGAAAAAACATCTAGGAGGAATCCACTAAATGATTATGAAGAAATTGTCCGTAGCTCTTTTATCCACTTGCTTAATGCTATCCGTTGCTTCTGCGGCTTCCGCTGCACCAGTCGAAACGAAACATGAGAAAAAAGTACATGCTGAGAAAATAAAGAAAGAAAAAGAACATAAAATGCATGAAAAGAAAATGAATATGAAGAGTCACTCCACTAAAGGAATTCATGCAAAGAGCATGAAGGCTAAGAGCTTAAAAGCAAAAAGCATTAAAACTAAAAGCATTCAAATGAAAGCAACTAAAATGCCAAAAACAGGCCACGGCGGTGCTAGCGAACAAACTGAATAGGGAGGATGAAAGAGGGGGAATCCCCTCTTTCTTTTCTTAAACATGAAAAAATGGATATATTCATTAATCTTGATTGTCATCACTTTAACCACTGCCAGTTGTAATGACTCACACTCACAGGAAAGCAGTCCAGAAACTAAGCCGTTGCAAACAAAGCAACAAGAAATGATAATAACTCCTACTACAGCTATTCGAAAGAATGATATTAATATTAAACCATCATTACCCAAACCTATTATGCCTACTCAGCTAAACATTCCAGCGATTAAGGTAAGCGCCAAAATAGAACCGGTTACTTTGCTCTCTGATGGACAAATGGACGTCCCTACAGACACCAATATTGCCGGAATTCTATACCCAGGAATTTTGCCAGGTGCAAAGGGCAATGTAATTATAGACGGACATGTGGACAGTTATATAGGTCCAGCTGTCTTTTTCAAACTCAAAAAGCTCAAGCATGGTGATGAAATTACCGTCTCTAATTCAGACGGACGAAAACTAACTTATATTGTAGAGTCTGTAGAAATCTTCAATACTGCTGAAGCACCCTTGGAACGAATTTTCGGAAAGTCTACTGAAGCTAGAATGAATCTTATTACTTGCACAGGCAGATATAGCAGAAAGAAGAAAGAACATGAAAAAAGGCTGATTGTCTTTGCAAAACTGAAACTATGAATATTTTGACCATTCAAAGGAGCATTCTAAAATAAAAAAAACAGGTGAATTCATGAAAACTAGCAGCAAAATTATGATGACTACCCTCTCTCTCTTGTTATGCTTCACGAACTCTGCTCTAGGTAGCCCAAGTAAAAACCGCGACTACTACGAAAAAAGAGGAGACATGATTTGGGAAGTACATACTAACCAAAAAGTGATTGCATTGACGTTTGATGACGGTCCTGACCCTTCTGAAACCGATCAAATATTAAAGGTATTGAGTCAATATCATGCAAAATGCACCTTTTTTGCTATTGGAAAAAGAATTGCAACATATCCAGATGTGGCGAAACGAGTCATTTCCGAAGGGCATGAATTAGCTAACCATACCTACAATCACGTTTATTTTAGAAAACCTATTAATAAGGCCCAGTTTGAGCGAGAGCTGAAATTAACTGAGGAAGAAATTATAAAGGTCTCTGGAAAGCATAGCTCTTTGTTCAGACCTCCAGGTGGAATGTATGATGAGACACTAGTTGATATTTCGAATAATATGGGATTAAAGCCTATTTTATGGTCCTGGCATCAGGATACACGGGACTGGAATCGCCCTGGGGTTCAGAGTATCGCGAATAAGGTTATTCGAAATGCACATAATGGCGACATCGTTCTGTTTCATGACCATGTACATGGTCAATCTCAGACCAGAGAAGCGCTTAAAATTATTTTACCGGAATTAGAAAAGCAAGGTTATCGATTTGTCACCGTATCAGAATTGATCAAATTATCCAACACACAGCAGGCGGGTAAACCACAATAGCCTAATTGCACAGGACTTCAAAATAAGGTAGTCTTGTCCTATTATGAAGTTCTGGAGGCTTTTATCATGTCTGATAATACATCCTATACGGCTGAGGAAATCGCACGCTTACTAAAGATCTCTAAATTAAAAGTATATGACCTGATCAAAAAAGGGGAGCTTCCCTCCTACCGTGTAGGAAAACAGATGCGAGTCGATCAATCCGATTTAGAAGCTTACAAACAAAATACCCGGAGTGGCATTGCCCCATCGACATTACCACTGACTTTTGCTGGGGCGAATCTAACTCAAGTTGCCTCACATTCTGGCCACGTTAACAGTAAAGCTGCAGGACAGAGCCTCGTGATTACGGGTCAGGATATGTCACTCGATATTCTAGCCACATATTTGGAACGTTCCTTGCCTACTGAGCGCCCACTTCGTTCCTACGCGGGTAGTCTCGATAGTTTAATTGCCATGTATCATGGAGAATCGGACATCGTTAGTACTCATCTGCTCGACGGCGATACTGGAGAATATAACCTTCCCTATATCCGTAAAATACTTGTGGGCTTCCCTTATGTTGTAGTCCGTCTGTTGACTCGGAGTGCAGGATTATATGTTCAAAAGGGAAACCCTAGAGGTCTCCATGAGTGGTCTCATCTCCAACAGGATGGACTTACACTGATCAATAGAGAACGAGGCGCAGGCGCACGCGTCTTATTGGATGAACAACTTCGATTGCACGGCATTCCTGCTGCAAGCCTATCTGGATATGAGCAGGAAGAGAATAGCCATTTAGCGGTCGCTGGTAAAGTGGCACGAGGAGAAGCCGATGTGGCCATCGGTACCGAAAAAGCTGCCAAAATTGTCGACGGCATTGATTTCATCCCCTTGATTCAAGAGTGTTATGATCTCGTAATGCTAAAGAAACCGGAGCATGAGCAGTGGATCACCGCTGTGATTGATATTTTGCGCTCGCCAGCCTTTCAAAGTGAGCTTGGGTCCATTCACGGATACGATCTCACGGAAACAGGGACGATTATTTACGAGACTTGATAAAAAGGGTACATCCGTTAAAAGTACAAAGGAGCTATTCTCCAAATTACCGGAGAATAGCTCCTTTATTTTTCTAATGAATGATGGATTAACAGTCCGTTCGCGGAGCCACTTCTCACGCCCCAAATTAAGTACGCCGGTTCACAAACATCAACATCACAGCAGACATAACAATGATGGAGGACACCCACATCCAAGCAAGCGTCATGTTGCCGCCATCCACCGCGACATAGATCGCTGTAGGAACAGTCTGTGTACGGCCAGGAATATTACCAGCTACCATGATCGTAGCACCGAATTCTCCCAGCCCTCTAGCAAAACCCAGCACATACCCTGCAGCTAGTGAGCGACCTGCAAGGGGCAATGTGACAAATCGCAGTACCTGAAGTTCACTCGCTCCCTGTGCACGCGCCGCATCTTCAAGATCCGCTTCCACGCCTTCAAAGCCCGCCTTCACCGTGCGGTAGACGAGAGGAAAGGCTACAACAACCGCGGCGATAACCGCAGCCCCCCATGTGAAGAGAATCGTATGCTCCGTCATCTGTTCATACCATCTGCCAATCCAGCTGCGTCGACCTAAAACGACCAACAGAACAAATCCTACAACGGTCGGCGGCAATACGAGAGGGAGTAGCATTACAGTCTCGACCAAGGTATAACCTGGGAATTTCCGACCTGCCATAGCCTTCGCTGCAGCTGTTGCCAGAATGAACACAATAATACTGGTAATTACTGATATTTTAATGGAAAGCCATACCGGGGCGAAGAAATCAGTCCAGTTTATTTCCATCCTTATTCACCCCGCTTCTACTCATGATTTCATATTAAGGAAGCAAGAAGCCATAGCTTGTAAAAATATCACTGGCTTCCTTGCTCTGAAGATAACTGTAAAATTCCTTAGCTTCCTTCTGATTCTTCGAATTCTTCACGATACCTGCCGGATAATTAATGGCTTTGTGAACATGCGGACCCACGGTAAGAGCAATCTTCGTCTTCTTCGAAGTCAATGCATCTGTCTTATAGACAAAGCCTGCATCGACATTCCCCGTTTCGACGTAAGAAAGAACCTGACGGACATCCTTCGCGAATACAAGCTTGTTCTGCAGCGTATCCCATACCTTCTTCGCAGTTAACGATTGCTGAGCGTATTGGCCTGCGGGTACAGATTCAGGCTGTCCTACCGCTATCTTCTTAAACGATTTGTCCGTAAGCTGAGTGATCGTATTTAATGAAGCTTTTGAATTCGAAGGGACGACCAGAACCAACTGATTCTTAAGCAGCACCTTATGGTCAGAGATCAGTCCAGCATCCACTAACGCATTCATCTGTTTATCCCCGGCAGAGAAGAATAGATCAGCCGGAGCACCTTGTTCAATCTGCTTCTGTAATGTGCCGGATGCAGCATAATTAAAGACCAAATCAATATCGGGATGCTTCTTCTCATAGAGAAGCGCCATTTTATCTAAACTATCCTGCAAGCTGGCTGCAGCCGATACTATAATCTCTGTCTTCTTGGCGGCTGCCTCTACCTCTACCACTGCGCCCGCAGATAAATTCACAACCAAAAAAATTGCTAATGCGCCAAAGATCCGGATTGACCATTTCTTAAACATTTCCATTCCTCCCATTTTCATATGTATATATGTAGATGCTATTCTAGCATACGTTTTTTCGATTTTCTATAGATTGAGTTGTGTTTAGTTATGTTTAGTTATATATTGTTATGATTAGAGAGTTATAAAGGATTACATCTTCGACCTACTCGCAAAAAAAGGATGCCTCCGGCAACCATTTAAATGGTTGCACAAGCACCCCATCTTTCGAATTGAACGAAGGTCAAATGAGCGTATCACTATTTATAGTGCGAACTCCATTTTTCCAACTGCTGCCTGATTACTTCACGATAATAGTACGGTTCAATGATTTCCGCTTCCTCTTCAAATCTCTTAATCCAGCGGACAAATCCTATATCTTGTTCCACTGAAACCTTAAAGTGAAAGCATCTAGCTTGACGATCCACTTTACTTGGCTTAAAAGGCAATTCGTCCTTCTTAATTCCTTCCATTATCCGTTCCGAGAATTTCACTTTGAATTCTACCTGTAAACTATCCCGATCGAGTGACCATTTCTGCTTCATAAAGGCTTGCACATCAAATGCTTCCTTCGAAAAAAAACGATTTAATGGCTTCACATTAGAAAAATCGTTGATATGATATGTACGAATAACACCCTGGCGATGACAAAATCCTATGAGATGAAAACGACTTTCCAGCGGGACCAGACAATAAGGATCAATAGTGATCCCTTTCTCTTCTAATGCATTTTCACTATAATTCGCTTGTATACTCTTTTGCTTTAATAAAGCCTCCAGGATCGGAGTAAGAAAAGAGTGTTGTTCCATCTGCGAACTGTTCCTTTCTGCCCACCCCACCCCTACTTCTCTTCTTGCACGTTCTATTGTTTCTTCTCTTTCCGCCTTCCGTTTATATTCAGCTGCGACTACTTTTTCATACGCGCTTTCAAAATCTATAGGTAGTACCGGTTTTATATCTTTCATAATATAGCGTAATTGCGAAAATGCGGTTGCTTCTTCTTCCGACCAATCCAAGGGATAGAGTGCAAAATTCCCAATAAAAGCATAACCTTTTCCATGCCCCAGGTGGGTTATGGGAATATGCATGGCGCTAAGCGCGTCCATATCCCGGTATATCGTTCTCTCGCTGTTGCCGCAGCGTTCCGCCAATTCACGGGCTAATATCCCTGGCTTGGCTTGAACAAGTGTAATAATGCGCATCAGTCGGATTAATCGGTCTGTCATATTCAGTTCCCCTTGATTTATGGTTAAATAGACCCATTATTTTATGAAAAAAAGTAAATTGTGATAGAACTTTTTTACTATGTTACCACATTTTATATTACAATTCTTCTGAATATTTTCCGCCGAATCCGCTTGAAAATCCAATTTATGTATAGGTCTTTTTTCGTTTATGTGCATCCCCGATCAGCATGTCCTATATTAAATACCACCAACGGCTTTACTACGAAGCTGATGCTCGAAACCTATCTGCTTATACAACATTTCAGCCTCTTTCAGCAGCAAAGGATCTCCAGAGCGTACCGCGAGCAGCAAAAGCTTATCCGCATGACGATTGAGCTTCTCCCGAGCTTCACTATACTGTCCTTTATTTCGTAACGCAGCAGCCTCCTCAACCGTTTCAGACGTCTTTAGCAGTTCCAGATGCTTCTCAACATAAAAGCAGCAAGTATCGCTCAGAATGCGGGTATGATGCGCGTACTCCAGCTCAAGCACCTTCACAGGGAGTTCACGAACACGCTCTACAGTTGGCTTTTTATACTTCCATTGTAGGGAGAGCGCCTCATATTTACCGGCTACAGAACTAGAGGTACTGAACTCCAGCCCTATGAATTTGCGTTGTCCTGTTTTTATTTTGCCAAGTTTAAGCAAGAGCGAATGACCTTCTCCAGCCTCCATCTCACATCCATAACAGCGCTTAAAAGTTAGATGCGGCTCAAGCCAAACTTGTAGTTCAATATCACGTGCTACCACCTTATGGCTCATAGGTCGGCTATGTTCTGAAGGCATATTTCCTTTCCATTCGACAAGCAAAACAGCATCGCGATTGCCACCTGCAAAAATACGATCTTGACCCCACGTAAATGTAGGATGAATACTTTCCATCATATTTTCCACCTCTTTCTTTTTTTGGGTCTTCTATTAATGTACCAATAATGGCGGACAACTCCATGTCATGGAATGTATGTTCGGTTCTATATTATCGACAAAAAAAGAGCCATTCTACATACTAAGTAGACTGACTCTCACAAAAATAACCCCTTTTGTCTGTTTATGACGAAAATTTTAAGCTTTTTATCTTTAACGGCTCTGAAGTTTAGGCTGCACTCGTTCCCGCTTAAAAAATAGGCCCAGCGCCCATTTGGCGCAAAGCAGAGAAAACATAAAAAATAGGATTGCCCAAAATATGGCCGGCACCGAAGTCATCCTTGCCAGATTACTGGCATCTCCCGCGCGAGACGGGGATACAACGGCGGCGTATACCAGAAATAAACTCCCCATTACAGACTCTTCCAAGGTCAAAAAAGCTAATAACAGATAATAAAATTTGCTGGCCTTTTTCCAAACCACCAGCATTAAAACGTTCAGCGCAATAAACCCACTCAACCACATCATTCCGAAGCTTCCCCGAACGTACATTAACAGCATCATCAATGCAACCGTAGTAGCCAAGATAAGACCCCAGTCATGCCGTCCTTTACTATAGAGATAGAAGAGCAGCAATGCGAATAAGGATGCCAGCAAATAACCGGACAGCGATACCAGAATCGCTCTGCCTCCATCTTGAATAGCTGAATAAGTGACACCGCTATGGTCCGCGTATAGCTCAATCCGCAGCACACTGCCTGACAACAGTAAAGTCACCAGCGCATGACCAAATTCATGTATCATCGTGTCTAAATTCCGAAACAAAGATGAGAACGGAATCAACCTCGTCAAAAAAGCAGATCCGACCAAAAATAACATTGTCTTAAGCCATTTATTCATTTCGCAGCAGCCCCTTCCCGTCCAAAGTATACGATAAATAGTCCCTCTTCTCAATCATGAAGACTCAGCCAAATAGAGCTCTATAAGGAAGTGCAACATCGTATCTAGCAGGCAAATATTACTGACACTAGATACACCATTCACGCTTAGCGTACGCTGTCAGAAGCTGTCAAGCTGTGTTAAAATAAAAGAAATAAAAAGCCTAAATCGGGTGGTGATTATATAGATGAAACAACATAAATACCGTAAATATCTACAGCTGTTATGTTCGCTCCTGCTTCTGCTGACCTTTTCCATAGCTCTTCCAGCTCCAGTAGCAAAAGCCAATATATTCAGTGATATCTATAATGGATTCAAAAGTTTCTCTGAGCTTCCAAACGAAGTCAATGAATTGAAAGAAGGATTTCAGCAGACAGCAGAAGAGCTACAGCAAGCTAAAGATAAGCTTGCGAATACCATGCAGGAAATGGAAGCCTACCGGACACAGAACGAAGCCCTGCAGGAACAGAATCGCCAACTGACGCAGATGGTTGATGCATTGCAAAATGACCGGACCGCACGCGAAGAATATTTTCATAAAATTAAAGTGACTATTTTTACGGGGATCGGTCTGATTCTAGGGTATTTTATACTCATCCGGATTATCCGTTTCAGCATGCTTCACCGTTCTAGAAAAGGAGACCGTCTGCGCTAATCTTGAACATTTAGTAAAGCTAACGCCTACAGCATGAGGGAGATGAAATATGAACATCGATGTCCAAGATGAAAGCGACAGCGGGAGCGGACAAGCCGTAGCCTTCACTCTCGTGGAGAAGGAAGAGGTTCATGTGCTGCACCCACAGCAAATTATCGCTTATCAAGGGCCTGCCACTGGACGAGCAGACAGATTTATGGATGTGAAGGGCATCTATCGCAAGCAAAAGTTAATTCGTTCAGATATGTCTGGTCCTTGCCATTTTGTCGCCGCCCTTCCACCGGGTTATCGGGTAAAGATTCTACAGCTTGATGGTAAGAGCGATTTGTTGTACGACTTTAAACATCTCTTCTTCTACAGTGAAGGAGTTACGATGAATACACGGGTACTGAGTATGAAGAATGTGCTCGTTACAAGAGATATTGTGAAGGTTAAATTTACGGGTAATGGTATCATTGGCATACTGACTGAAGGAACGGTTTGTGAAGCTGAGCTTCATCCGTACAATCCACTCTATGTGGATGCAGGCAGCATAATTGCCTATCCTGAGAACGCGAAGCTGGAGCTTACCGTTTACGGCAACCATTTAGCTAGCCAGCATATGAGTTATCACTGGAAGATGACGGGCCATGGACCTGTGCTTTTTCAAGCTGGACGCCAGAATCGCCGATTTGAAAGAGATAATAACGATGATGGTATTATTAAACGATTCCTGCGCGAAGCCGTGCCATTTGGTGGAGTATTTATTAAATAGAAGTATTCAAAAGAAAGAGCGCCATGCGTTAACGATACGCAGGCGCTCTTTGTATGTTCTATCCCTTATAAGGGGATTGTCTTAACCGATAAAAGCATTCAGCATCCAAGCATGTTTCTCAATGCTGCTTCTGATGCCAATCAACAGATCCGCAGTTGGTTGATCACCTAGTTCTTCTGCAGCTGCAATTGCTTCTTGCAGTTCTTTAGCAACCGTCTTAAAGTCTCTAACGAGCTCGAGCACCATACCCTTAGCATCTTCGCCACCGCGTGCTTCTTGTAGGTCGGACAGTTCAAGATATTGCTTCATCGTGGAGGCTGGTTGTCCACCAATAGAAAGCAAACGCTCAGCCAAATCATCCGCATAACCTGCAGCTTCATTGTATAACTCTTCAAACTTCTCATGCAGTGTAAAGAATTGAGATCCGCTAACATACCAGTGATAATGATGAAGCTTTACTCCGAGCAGGAACCAGTTTGCGGTTTGGCGGTTCAATGCAGCTTGCAGTTCAGTATGGCTCTTTAGTTGTGTTGTCATTAATAAAACCTCCTATGGTTCATTTATTGTAATTGTATTTAGACTCGTTCTAAATCTATATACAATTTAACACACTCTTTTGCGTTTTGCAACTATTCTGGAGATTATATATATTGTGCCGATTCTAGCACAACTTATGTTATTAGGCCTATTATGTGTGTCACACTTTGGAAAAAAGGTCCTCTTCTTTAGATTAAGGAAACATCCTCCTCCGCGGTCTTTCCTTTTCTACTGCGGAAGAAAGCCCTCATCTCATCGCGTTTGCTCTTTGGACTTAGTACATACACAGTATCCCCAGGCTCAATAACAGTACTGCCATGAGGGGTGACAATCTTTTTGTTGCGGATAATTGCCGTAAATAAGATATCGTCTGGCAGACCTATTTCTGAAATTTTCTGTCCAGCAATCGGCATATTAGGATTAATTCCAATATGATTGAACTCCGAGTCTGTCTTGCCAAGAGCAACCAGCTCCATCAGTGAAGGCTGATCTGAATCTTCTTGCCCCACAAGCTTTAATCGGGAAGCTAGCGGTGAAATACTAGTTCCCTGAATCACCGCCGAGGTCAGCACGACAAAGAATACAACATTAAAGAATAGTCGTCCGTGTGGCAGATCAGCCAGCAGCGGATAAGTCGCTAACACAATCGGAACGGCTCCACGTAGTCCGGCCCAAGAAATCAATGTCTTTTCACGAATTGAGAATTTGGAAAAATGCAGGCTTATAAATACACCGATTGGCCTTGCTACAACCATCAGAATGACGGATAACAAGATGCCTTGCCAAGCCACTTCCGCCAGTTCCTGAGGAAATACTAACAAGCCCAGCAGGATGAACATGAATATTTGCATCATCCAAGCAAAGCCGTGACTAAAATTCATAATGGTACGGTGATACATGAGCTCGGAATTGCCAAGAGTAAGGCCCATAACATAAACAGCCAGCAATCCGCTGCTGTGTACCCATGCAGATAAACCATAGGTCAGAACAGCAAAACCAATAGCCATTACCGGATAAAGACCTGTTGAATCCAGATTAATTCGATTGATGCAGTAAACTGCGATCTTACCCAGCACAAAACCCAGTACTAAGCCAATTCCCATCTCCCATATAAAAGACAACAAAAGCCC
Organism: Paenibacillus sp. FSL R5-0345; assembly: GCF_000758585.1. Lineage (NCBI taxonomy): Bacteria > Bacillati > Bacillota > Bacilli > Caryophanales > Paenibacillaceae > Paenibacillus > Paenibacillus sp. FSL R5-0345. The sequence goes on along the minus strand of NZ_CP009281.1, from coordinate 1,037,250 downwards.
CCATATCGCGATATCCGGATGCTGTATCCATTCGATCAGCGATACGGTTAAGAAAACCGCCATTGGATCGTTACTTCCTGATTCCGCTTCTAACGTAGAGGTCAAACGTTTATCAATGTTCTTACCGCCAAGAACCGAGAAGACTGCAGCCGCATCTGTCGATCCAACGATCGCTCCAAACAGAAAGCTTTCTGCCCATGACACATCGAGAATTAGCTTGGCGAATACCCCTACGATGACTGTCGTCATTATTACGCCTACCGTTGATAAGGATAATGCTGGACGAATAACAGGCTTAATATCCTTAATATTCGTCTGCATCCCCCCCTCGAATAGAATGACAACCAGTGCGAAGATCCCGGCCATTTGTGTTAAGGAAGCATTGTTAAAAAAAATAAATTGGCTCAGCACCATACCCGCAGCAAGGAACAGCACTAAAGCCGGCATTCCAAATTTAGTGGAGAACTTGGTGGAAAATACGCCTACAAGCAGGAGCGCAGCCAGTAATAATATAATATTATCTGCAAGTTGGGACACCGATTATTCACTTCCCTTTCACTTCTAGCTTAAAATATAAGAAGCTTCCTTATTTATGTACTTTATTACCCTTATCCATATCCTTTTGAGACATTGAATAATATAAACAAGATTGGAGATTTCATTCCCCTGGCCTTATACTTTATGTAAATGCTTTCTCCCCATCGTGTGTACATATAGGAGGCTGAATGTTATGCAATTGAGATTAATTAAACCTGCGGAGCTGGATCAAGCAGCTCTGCTTGCAGATTCCATCTTTCGTGAACCGGGTGCCATTTCAATGAAAGAACTGTTTCCACTTATTTTCCGCCCGGGACTCAGTCATTCGTATGCGGCTATTACCGAGGACGGAACGGTTGCAGCTTTCATGGGACTCGTACCCTCTACGATCAAAACTGGTGATGCTATTCTGAATGTATTTTCCATAGGTGCAGTCTGCACCGCACCTGCATTTCGTGGACAAGGACTAGCCGGTCAGCTACTGGAGAAATGCCAGGCCCATGCTGCGGAAGCGGGCGCATCGCTGATTTTTGTCTCGGGTGATCGCTCACTGTACACCCGAGCAGGATGCGTACCGTTCGGAGGTACGCAATTTGCCGAGCTGAACGAAGGCTCGGCTCAGGCACTTGCAGCCGCAGCAGGGGAAGAATGGACCCTGCGGCCGATGCAGCCGGGCGACTTCTTCGCCGTCAACCGGCTGCTGAATGAACGCGATACCGGACATGTGTATAGTCCGGGTGAGCTGGCGCTGCTGCTGGGGACCGAGGCTTACGCGGGTGTGCTGGGCTTAGCCCAGCGCACACTCGTAGCCGTTCGGGACGGCAGCATCGAGGGGTTCGCCGCGGTGGCTGTGCCAGCGGCGGCAGATGTGCCCGCGCCGAGCACGGCGACGGCGGTGGAATGGGCCGGCCAGCCGAGCGCGGTAGCGGCGCTGCTGGCCAAGGCGGCACTGTGCGGCGGCGTAGGCGCGCTGCAGGTGCCGGTGCCGTGGCAGGAGCGCGGCTTGCTCGCGCTCCTGCGTGAGGCCGACGCCTCCTTAAGCGCCGGCGCGAACAGCGGGACGGTCTGCATCGCAGACCGGGCAGCGCTTTTGCGGCAGACCGAAGGCTGCCGCAAGGGTCACGACTTGTCGTCCGTCCAGGACGACAAGGAGCTGATATCGCTGCTCTTTGATCCAGCGAGTCCGCTTCACACCTCTGATCCCTCGGGGGAGTCAGAGGCAATTCCCTTACCTTATATGTCAGGTCTCCATTTTATTTAGAAGCAACTTAAAGCATAAAAATAACCTCTGCGAGAGAATTGTCTCGCAGAGGTTATTTAGTATGCGCTATAAATGATTACATAAATTCAAATGGTAGCCTTATTCTCTGGAATACACCTGAAGCTCTTGAATGGACCAATAATTCCCGCCAGCTCCGTTCTGTACAATCTTGATATACCTCGTCTTCACTTTAGAGAAGGATATTTTAGTAAGCTCTTTCGTGCCTTTTCCAGAGGTAAGTTTGTTCCAGTTCTGAGCATCGTCAGAAATATAGACTACATAGTCTCTTGGATAATCAAAAGGTGAAAGCGTGCTATCCAAATCTATTCTTTCAATTTCATGTGCTTCACCCAGATCAATCTGAAAATACTCTCCGGAAACCTGATGTTTCCCCGTATCCCAGCGCGTGCGCCGATCCCCATCGATGGCAAGACTCGGAGCTGAGGCTGCCGTATTCACATTTGAGGTTACCTTCCATTTCGTACGATCCAGAGGAACCAGTCCGGTGGCTGTAATCTGAACTTTATCGGACAGTAAATTGGAGCCAGATACCCTTACCGCGTAGGTATATAACGTCCCTTCACGTAAATTATGATCCGTATATTCTGTAAGCTTCACATCAGTAGCTGCCACCTTCATTTCCCCACCGCTACCTTCAGCACGAAGCAGCTCGTAGCTTGCTCCCGGTGCCTCCAGCCAATTTAATTTCACAGATAAACCTTTTGTTGCCGCGGCTTTGAATCCCTTAGGCGCCGACGGTTTTACTTCAGAGGAAGGCTGCAAAATATACTGTACAGCCTCTCCCGGAGCAAGTTTCTCCGTAAAGGTTAACGTGGGAGTAGCCTTTTTCCCTGTTACATAACTTCTTGCTTTTTCATACGTATCCCCGTTTCCAAAACGTTCCCCTTCATATATAACGTTTTTCGGCATAGTCACATTTACACTCACGGTCTGCGGAGTAGACTCAAAGTTAACGAAATTAACCAGTACCTTATTCGAGGTCGCTCCGCTTCCCGCAAGAGGCTTCAACGTGGAAGTATCCACGGCCCGAACATAAACCAACTTATCGGCTAACACATCTTTATTTGCAACTTGATAAGTTAATGGAGCTCCATGCGTAGCATAAGCAAGACTAAGCCTTCTCATGATGCTGACACGTGAATCCTCATTTTCTTTTGTATAATAAATCTCTGTGGTCGCCGGATCATGTTCTTCTAAATTAAACCCGTATTTGAATAAACTGAAATCCTTAAAAAAAGCAGCATGCTGCACAAACATATCCGCATAACCGATATGTGCACGCATGATCCGATCGAATACCGCGGCTGTCCGCTCCGTTGCCCCGTATTGATAGGCGTCCACATGACTGTCCGAGGTACCAAATTCAGTGGTCAGCATTTTTTTGCCGAGTCCATTGTCTGCGCCAGCGAAAGTCTTCAAATTCTCTGTAAAGCTTCCCCCGTTACTAAAAATATAAGAGTCGCCGTACGAGTGTCCATTGGTCAAATCCGTAACCTTCTCCAGCTCCATACGCTGCTCTGGATCACGTTCCCATCCATCCGGATCTCCACATGCCTTCTCAGTTCCCTTCTGATTACCGCAGGAGTCCTCACTGTAGCCCGGCCAATACGCCCATCCTGGAGCAACAGTTTGTAAATGGGGCGCGATTTGCTTGCCCTTTTTATTTAGCCAGTCCGCAATCGCCAAATTTACTGCCTTAGAACGATTGAATAGCCCTGGCTCATTATCTACCTCATAGTATTGAAAATAGGGGCTATATTGTTCAAAATAATCTGTCAGCTTTTTCTCCGCATCAGCAGGCAACGATCCATCTGTCTTAAGCTTAATATCACCAGTATGCAAATACAGAGCAACCGCCTGCATGTTGTAATCCTGCAATACCTTGTAATATTCCATCATATTCGAGCAGGATCTCCCGACATCACTAGCACAGCTGGTACGCATCACATTACCGCTATAAGCCATACCTAGCCATTTGATAACATAAGGCAAGTGCGTAACTGCACCTTCATCAAAATAAAACTGCTTATTATTCACTACTGTTCCGGTCAGTGTGTAGCTGCCATGAATAGGCTCGGAAATTGGAGCGTTAAGAGACTCTAAACGGAGATTATCCCATGTCCACCAGGAATATTCGTCTTCTTTGTCACTGCAATATAAACAGCGAACCGTTTGCAGCTTCAATTCGTTTGATCCTATCTTTAATTGCTCCTTGGGGATATATAATTCATAGGTCTTTTGAAAGCTATATTTACTTTCTGTGCCAGCAACGCCCGCAATTTGAATGATCCCCGACAATTGATGATTGGAAAACACACTCATTTGCGGCACAGATTTATAAGCGTCTAGAATACCTACGCTAAATAAGACCCCGTTCTCCGGGATCTTATTTAGCTGATATGTGATCGTTAATTCCGGCTGGGTCTTTCCATTTAAGCCTGCAGGCAAGCTCTGAAAAGCCGATGATTTGAGCACTGAAGAAGTAACATTAAATTCCTTCTTGCTGCCGGAAGTGCCACTCGCAGCAAATTCAGCTGCTGAGCCATCATGTTGTCCCAGATTCCAGATCACAGTACCATCCGGTATTTCTGCTGCAAGATCACTTCCTGTAGACAGTCTCGGTATATTGGCACCTACCTTATAATCATTCGTTCTATTCGTTCCGAAAACTGAGACAGACAACAGAAACAAGACGGTTAATGCGGCGAATTTTAGTAATAACAGTAATGGTTTGTTTGCTGATATCTTATTTTTTCTATTAGATATTCTCCTCGTTATTCCCATCCATAGGTCCTCTCTTTCTTTCGGAATGTCTTGCCCTATCATTTCATTAGATTAAGGAAGGTACAATGCCCCTTGTGGAATCACCTGCTGCTTCTGGCTGGAACTCTCCCATAGCAAGCGAAGATTGGCATCCCCTTCATTCTCATAATATTCAATTTGGATATCATAAAGCGTTCCTGCTGTGAGCGGGATACTACCTTTATGAAGGGTTGAACTTTGATTTTTCCAATTGTCGATAATCAGCTTTCCGTCAATCCAGACACGGACTCCATCATCAGAGGATGCCGAAATCATATATTTTTCACTGAATTTGGGTTTGAGTTTCCCTTTCCAGCGTACAGAAAAGTGATCTTCATTTATCTCTGATGCAGGTGACCCACCATGCCAATTAAAATCAATCTTACGGTCATTGCGGATAAGCACCGGTTCTCCCTCTAAATCAGTATTGTTATAGTATTCTCCAGTTAAACCCGTTGGGGTTACCGGTGCTATCGAAGGGACTTCTGTTGTGAGAACATAATCCTCTCTCGATACTATAAACGAGTTATTCATGAAGCTTTTGATGGACTGTGGCGTATTATTTTCTGTCAGCAATTTGCCCCAGGTCATCATATAAACCCATTTATTTTGTTTGTTGGTTAATACATCCGGGTTCGGCAGCTGCCCACTTTCCCCGATTCCGATAGGTTTATCTTCAGCAAGTGTGAGCAGGTCCTCATAGTAGGACTGCTTATAATCATTATTGTAGATATCCGCAGCCAGAACATCGACTTTATCTGCACTGGGATAATAGGCGGCATAAGAATCTGCCCATTCATTCGGCGCGTTTGGATTCCACACCCACAGTAGATTATTCAGTTTGTGTGTGTTTACAAAACGATCATAGACAATATTCCAAAGCGCTGAAAAATTGTCCTTTTTCCCCCACCAAAACCAACCGCCATTCATTTCATGGTAAGGTCGCCATAAGACTGGAACCCCAGCATCACGCAGCTGTTCTAAATATCCAGCGATCTCATCTAGATCAGAGATTAGACTCTTATACTGAGCCGTCCCAGGCGTAACATAAGCATTAAACTTCTCTTGACTGAGACTTCTGTTTACATTGGACCATTCTGGAGAAGTTCCTGGCAAACTCTGATGGAATGTCATGGCTACAATGCCACCCGTCTGATTCCACTCCATTGCACTGTCAATTACTGCTTGCCGCTGTTCGGCGATTGTCCTTTTGGATTGATTATTAATCGCCCCTAATTCATAACCATGTAGAACGGCATTTTGTCCCGAAGTATTCTTCAGCTTATGAACCAGTTCATCTGGACTTTCTAGATAATCATGCTGACCAGACAGGATACCTTTGCCACGTAGATTCACCAAATTACTCAACAGTTGCTTGGCTTCTTCAGAAGCTGATGGATTGCTTGGTATAGCCGGGGGAAGAGAGGAAGAAACACTCATAGCCTTCGGAAGACTCTTAACCTCTCCCCAAGGCAGCAAGGAAAAAATAATAAACACCGGTAATATAGTAAACAACAATCTGTTTTGCTTATAATATTTACGCAAATAAATCCTCCTTTCGGTAGCTGTACTGCCTCCACAGGTAATAAATAAACATACCTGTTATCGGACAATCGTCTTCTGACCTAATGAGGACTATAGCTTAGTAGCTCTGCAATAACGCAGAGCTACTAAGGATCGACCTTTAATTTTCATCAATCAGGAGACATCCGGAAGAAAAAGCGCACTTGCTGGAACTGTCTCTTTAACTTGACTAGCACTTTCCCACATCAAGCGGACTCTCGCATCGCCTTCATTTTCGTAATACTCCACCTTGATATCATATAGCTGACCAGCCTTCAGCGTAATATTGCCCTTACGCTCAGTGCCACTTTGCTTCGTCCAACTATCAATCACAGATTCCCCATTCACCCAGACACGGATGCCATCATCTGATGTAGTGTAAAATGTATATTGTTCATCATATAAGGGCTTAACTTTACCGCTCCAACGTATGGAGAAACGATCAATCCCAAGGGCGGCATCCGGCGATCCTTGCCGCCAATTGAAATCAATTATTGCATCGGTTCTAATAAGAGCTGCTGCTCCCGATAGCTGCATGTTGTTGTAATACTCTCCTGCAAGCCCCTTCGCGAGAGGAATTGCTGCCTCTCCCTCTTCTTCGGGAGGTGCCGGTGCGGCGCTAGGTGTGGGTACCAAGCTATTATTTAATTTATCTCTAGTCAGGGTATAGCTGCTATTCATAAAAGTTTTGATTGTATCTGCACTGTTATTCTCATAAAGCATTTTTCCCCAGCTCATCATATAAGTCCATTTACTTTGTGATTGTTGAAGCTTCTCCAGATTAGGCATTTCACCATTTTCCCCGATCGCAATCGGTTTGCCCGCGGCTAGACTCAACAAGCTATCATAGTATTTTTGCTGGTAATCATTTTCGTATATGTCTGCTGCCAGGATATCTACTTTATCAGCTCCTGGATAAGTTAACGCATACGGATCTGACCAAACATTGGGAGCATTCGGACTCCATACCCATAACAAATTATTTAATTTATGAACGTTAACAAAACGGTCATACATAATATTCCAAAGTTTAGAAAAGTTATTTTTCTTCCCCCACCAGAACCAGTTCCCGTTCATTTCATGATAGGGTCTCCAAAGTACCGGGACGTTCGCATCTCGCAAGCTTTTTAGAGATACTGCCACCTTATCAAGTTCAGCAATCAGACTGTTATATTGCTTGGTACCCGGTGTAACGTAACTATCGAATTCACTTTGGCTAAGCGTTTTTTTAACATTATCCCAGTCATAAGAGGTGCCCGGCAGGTTAGCATGAAAAGTCATAGCTACGATTCCGCCCGCTTTATTCCAGTTGATGGCGCTGTTTACCACATTTTTACGCTGCCAGGACATCGTTCCTTCAGACTGGCCACTGATCGCACCCATTTCATAACCGTGAAGAGCTGCATACTGTCCGCTGGTTCCCTTCAGCATATTGTTAATTTCATCTGGACTTTCTAAATAGTCATGTTGGCCAGCAAGGATTCCTTTTCCTGAGATTGAGTAAAAATAGTTAAGCAGCTTTACGGCTTCAGGTGAGGCTCCTGGGGTAACTGGCGTTCCAGAATTTGAAGCAGCTATGACAACAGACGGCGAAATTCCAACAGTAAGCGGAAGTGCAGTCAGAAACAGGACGAGTGACAGAAATGCACCAAACAATCGATACGTACGGTAAGCTTTCAAAATAATCTCCCTTTCGGTAGCCAGGCTGCCACTCTTTCGAAGGCCCTATAGCTTTGCGTCCCTACCTTTCGATAGGTTTGCCTTTTCAATTTAAGAGAAATAATCTCTCTTACCGTAAGTATCGACGACAATTAATGATATATTTAGTGTTTTTATGACTTTTTTTGATAATTGAGTCAATTTACCTGTTTTAAGAAATTCCGAATTGGTTAAATAGATAGGTTAGACCTATGAAATGAATTGTTGTAGTTCTATATCATTCCAGTCTAAAGTAATACGAATATTATCTTCTTCTACTAATTCAGAACCCGTCTGTACCTCTATAAACTCAACATCCGTCAAAGCAAGGATTGCGTGCTTCGTTCCTTCCGGTATACGTACCACGTCCCCAGCCTTCACATTATGTTTTTTCTCATTCAGCACAATACTTGCTTCGCCGCTGACGATTGTCCAAATTTCACTACGTTTGCGATGTAACTGATAGCTGATATTATTCCCCTCGGATATAAAAATCCGTTTAGTCAGCACTTCATTGCCCTCGTCATATTTCACATAATCAATAACTTTGTAATGGCCCCAGCGGCGTTCCTCGTACATCGGTCTCTGTTCAAAGGTCTTCAGCACTTCTTTAATCCGTGGACTCTCGGCTTTATGGGTAACTAGAATCCCATCCGGGCTAGCCGCGATGATCAGATCCTTCGCACCAATTACCGTAATTGGAATATCCAGCTCATTAATCAAGCAAGTCCCCTCAGAATCCGCCGTCACAAAACCCTTGCCTACATGCTTGCTGCTCATTTCCTCTGTTAGCGTATTCCACGTTCCAAGATCCTTCCAGAATCCATCATACGGCTGTACCACAATATGTTCTTCTTTCTCCACCACTTCATAATCAAAGCTGATGGAAGACAATAGCTTATATTGCTTCTGCAATTCTTCATATCCTAAAGGCAACCCTTTACGCTGCAAAATATCTAACAAGTACCCTAGACGGAAGGCAAATACTCCGCAATTCCACAATGCATTTTGCTCGATAAGCTGTTCTGCTTGTATGCGGTCTGGCTTCTCTTGAAAGTGACTCACCTTCATAAAACCGTTCTCCCCCGCCTCTTCGGTGGTAGGAATGATATATCCGTATTTCTCTGAGGCGTGTTCAGGAATAACACCCATTAGAGCCAGATTTGCTCCACTTTCTAGCATAGTCCCTTCAAGCATAGCTATGGTATCGAAAAAGGATGCTTCTACATAAGGGTCAACAGGCAAAATCGCTACCGTCTCCGCTGGAGAAACACCTGCAACCGAATAAAGATAGGTAGCTGTTAAGGCGATAGCCGGAAAAGTATCCCGACGCTCCGGTTCAACGATAATCGGCACATGACTTCCCAGTTGGCTTTGTATCATTTCTACTTGGCCGCGGCCGGTGGCCAGATAAGATGATTCTGCCATTCCCGCTTCCTCCAGCTGTCTCCAGACACGTTGTACCATGGATTCTGGTTCACCTTGAGGGCTTTCAAGTACCTTTAGAAATTGCTTTGAACGTGAGTCGTTGGACAACGGCCATAACCGTTTACCTGAACCGCCTGATAGAAGTACCATTTTCATAGAATGAACCCTCCTTAATATATGGAAATGAGCATAATTAAATTGTTATCAAAACGTATAGCTTCCGCTTAGCCTTAGTTCGAGCGGATGCATTTTTTAAAAATTTATTAGGTATGAACCACTCCAAGGGATTTTGGACTTCCGATCGCTGTTATCCTCAGATTTCCTGATTTGAACCGCCGCCAGCGGTAGAAATCCGAGGATAGCATATGCTTTCGAAGCTAGCTTTCCTACGGAAATCTTTCGGGCGAACACTCCGTTTCTACAGTTCCAAATTCCCTTTCCGTTCTTTACCTAACCAACTTCCTCTAAATGCTTGAACCGTACTGCACCGGGCTGTACCAGCCGGAAGGCAGCACGTTTTTCTAAAGATTTGCTTCTGCTCCTATGGAGGCAGCAGCCAACGCAAGTACTACTACAACAAGGTTATCTGCTACTGCGATAAACAATCAGAGTACCTAACTTTATAAATTGCTTAGAAACTTAAGATAAAGGAATGGAGTGACGGAGGGGAATTTGGGAACTGTAAGAGCGATAGCGTCCGCCTTTGTCTGCGGATTTCTACCGCTATTAGCGGTTAGAATCAGGAAATCTGCAGACAACAGCGGCTGGAAGTCCAAACATTCACCGCAGTTGCGACTGACACTTAACACAAAAATCTCAAGTTCAATATATATAGATTAAACCGCTCCAGCCACACTAGCAGAATAACCGCTCAATCCACCCATCTGCGGGCGGCCGACAGAATGATAAACGAGGCCGGTACCCTCGATTTGCTCCTTGGAATACACATTGCGTCCATCGATCAGCACCCCATTACGCATGCTTTTCGCCAGCTGATGCAGATCAATGTCCTTGAGTAGGCTCCAATCGGTAAGCAGGCATACGGCATCGCTGCCCTCAGCCGCTTCCTCTGGCAGATTGCACCAACGAAGCTGCGGATGATCATATTGCTGCCTGAAATTTGTAGCTGCGATTGGATCATACAGTTTAACCGTAGCCCCTTCAGCCACCAGCGCCTCAACAATCTCTCTGGCGGGAGCTTCGCGGACATCATCAGTGTTAGGCTTGAAAGCAAGCCCCCAGATCCCAATCGTCGAACTGCGCAGACTGCCAAGTGATTCATGCAGCTTGGAGATGATCATAAACCGTTGTCCTTTGTTCACTTCGACTACAGATTTCAATAATTTGAATTCGTAATCGACGTTGCCCGCAATTTGAATGAGCGCATTAGTGTCTTTCGGGAAACAGGAGCCTCCATAACCGATGCCAGCCTGCAGGAAGGATGACCCGATTCTTTGGTCCATACCCATTCCTTGTGCTACTTCGGTTACATCAGCTCCCACTTTTTCGCAAATATTGGCGATCTCGTTAATAAAGGAAATCTTCGTGGCCAAAAATGCATTCGAAGCATATTTGATCATTTCAGCACTGCGTATATCTGTTACAAATACATTTACTGTGAAACCCTTATGAAGCTCGCGCATAGTTGGTTCCAGCTCTGGATTATCGAGACCAATGACAATTCTATCGGGATGGAGGGTATCGCGAATCGCTGACCCTTCACGTAAAAACTCGGGAGCAGACACGATATCAAAAGAATGATGGGTAGATTTAGAAAGTATGTTGGAGATTTTCTCATTTGTTCCTACGGGAACTGTAGATTTTGTCATTATAATTTTGTGCCCTTCCATCGCTTTAGCGATTTCAACAGCTGCATTCTCAATGTAGGTTAAGTCTGCTTCACCATTAGGCAACGATGGCGTACCTACTGCAAGGATGATAATATCTGAACGACGTACCGAATCCTGCAGATCCGCAGAAAAGGATAATCGTTCCTCACGAAGATTCAGTTCAATCAGTTCCTCAATTCCCGGCTCATAGATGGGTGATTCCATCCGTTTCAGCTTCTTAATCTTTTCCTCGTCCTTATCCACACAGATGACATGATGTCCGCCCAGTGCAAAACATACGCCAGATACAAGACCCACATACCCAGTACCGATTACTGTCAGCTTCATACAATCATCCTCCTTTTAGAAAATTGACGTAGGCCTGCTCAACATACTGCTTGAACTTAACCATAAACGCCTGCTCATCAAATTTACGTGCATGCTCCATAATTTGATCGATATCCCAAGCGTAGGACTCTACCTCGTAAATAGCCTTTAGTAGATCCTCCACTTCTTGATGCTGAAAGAACACACCATTTACATAAGGAATAATAGTATCTAGTGCACCACCTGCTTGATAAGCAATGACCGGTCTTCCCGCAGCGTTCGCTTCCAGCGGTGTGATTCCAAAGTCCTCTTCTCCCGGAAAAATAAATGCTCTACACTGTGCCATCATTCCGGTTACTTGCTCATCCTCTAGCCGGCCTAAAAACGATACATTGTCCTTAGCCATGCCTTCGAGACGTTTACGATCTGGTCCATCCCCTACGATGTACAGCTTAAGACCGTTACGGTTAAAAGCCTCTACAGCTAAATCAATCCGCTTGTAGGAAACAAGTCGAGATACTATTAAATAATAGTCACCAATGCTAGAAGAGCTTGTGAAACGGGCTGTATTAATCGGTGGAAATATGACATCTGCATCCCGGTGATAATAGTTCTGAATCCTTGTCTTCACTACTGAAGAATTGGCTACGAACTGATTCACATTTTTAGAAGTCCGCTGGTCCCACGATTTGAGCTGCTGCATGTATACCTTAAGCATTTTCTTGAACAACCCGGAATTCGACTGACGTTCCATGTAGGTGTCATAATCCCATGCAAAGCGCATAGGCGTATGGCAGTAACAAAGATGAAACGTATGTTTAGGAACTTGAATACTTTTCATAAAAGCACTGCTGGAACTCAGGACGATATCGAAACCGCGAAAGTCCAAATCACGGATGGCCATTGGGTAAAGTGGCAGCACCCCTTTAAAATTGGTCTTTACCCCCGGTATCTTTTGCAGCCAAGAGGCACGTATATCCGCATCTTTGAGATTGTCAGTAAGGCGGCTTCCGTTAAAAACCGTTGTGTAGATTGGAGCCTCGGGATACATGTGATGAAAGACTTCCACCACTCTTTCCGCGCCGCCCATTTGGATTAAGTAATCGTGCGCTATCGCAATTTTCATGTGAATCATCCTCAAAGTTTTATGGAGCATCATCTTCAGAATTACCGTGTCATCTCATCTGTCAGGTGCTCGCCAACAAACCTTTATAGTAGTCAACGATGTCCTTGACCGTATTCTCGATAACAAACTGCTCTTTCACTCGTTTCATCCCATTGTCCGCCATCCGCCGTCTTTCTTCTGGGTGATCCAGCATCCATTTAATGGAGTCTGCCAGTATCGCCGCGTCTCCAGGCTCTATCAGTAATCCTGTCTCACCTGGAACTACAATTTCTACCGGCCCGCCTTCATTGGAGGCAACAACCGGTAATCCTGCTGCCATTCCTTCAACGATCACTTGGCCAAAAGGCTCAGGAGTTACCGAAGTATGAATCAGTAAATCAGCGGTATTCATAAGGCCTTGAATATCATCCACATGCCCTAGCATGCTTACATTAGTAAGCTCGTCGTTTTTTATCTTTTGAAGCAACTCCTGCTTATAAGCCTCTTCTCCAAAGAGAGCGTCTCCGGCCAGCCAGAACTTCACGCGAGGTTCGTTCTTAAAGCTTTTTGCGGCTTCCAGCACAATATGCTGGCCCTTCCAATGCGCCAATCGACCAACTAGCAATACGTTAAATTCCTTCTGATCCCGCATGCCGATCCCATTACCAATCGCTTTAGCGAATGCGGAGTATACGACCAGCGTTTTCTTCGAACGCGGCAGCTCCAAAGCATTCAGCGTAGAATGTGAATTCGCGATGACTCCATTTGGGAGCAGGCGCGACAGTAAACGAATTCCTTTAGCAACAACAGGCTTTAAATAAGGAGCTCCAATATGGTCTCGGATGTGCCAAATCAATGGAACGCCCGCTATTTTAGCAGCGATGGCTCCGTATAATGCAGATTTCAGAGAATTGGTGTGCACGCAATCTACCTTCTCCGCTTTTAAGAGCGGAGCAAGCTTACGACCGTAAGCCAACAGCTTGAAGGCTGCAGCAGGTGCTCCCAAGTTGACTGCATTTCTACCACGACTTCTGATGCTCTCATCTAGCGGAATAATACGGACATCCATTCCCTTTTCACGTAGCCGTTCAGCCAGCGCACCATCCTCGGCCAGGATTACAAGTGGATCAATCTGTTCTCCAATATGGGTAAGGATGTTAAATAGGGCAACTTCTCCACCACTCCATTTAGCAGTGTGATCTATATAGGCCACTCTAAGCATTACGTGGTCACCTCCTCTCCTAAGGCTTGTAGGAACACGGATTCTACTTGATCCGTAACATGCTCCCAGGTATATCTCTCCAGTACATGTTCTCTACATTCATCCCGGCTCGGAAGCAGCTTTCGATTGCTAAGCATATGGATCATGCCTTCGGCCATGTGGTCACTACTCGGACTCTTAAATAGCAATTCCGGCCGGAAGCCTTGCAGGATTTCCTTATTGCCGCCAATCGGTGTAGCCATCACTGGCAATCCTGAAGATAAGGCTTCAACGGTAATCAAACCAAAGCCCTCCAATGCCTGTGAGGGAACCACGAACATGTCCGCTGCCTGATAATAAGAGGCTAGTTCATGATCGGGAATGTAGCCTAGCAGTCTTACCTTGTTGCTTAAGCCATAGTCGGCGATCTTTTCTTCAAGTTCCCCCCGCAGCGGCCCTTTGCCACCAATCAGCAGCATCGCATTCGGGAAACGCTCCGCAACTTGCTTCCAAGCTTCAAGCAGCTGGAGTAGTCCCATCCGATTGACCAACCGCCGGACAGTCAGCACGGTTGTTGCTCCCTCAGGTAAATTTAAGCTTCGGCGAATCGCCAATCGATTCGTAGCGGGAATAAAACGTTCCACATTAGCTGCTCCTGGTATCACTATAATTTTGTGTAGAGGCACTCCGTACAGCTTATGGAGAATATCGCGGAACGTCTCACTAAGCACGATGAACTTATCCGCTAGCTTATAAGCTCTATGTTCAATGGATTTGGCGATAGTTGTCTTGACCCGGTGCTTAATGCCTTGGCCTTCAATTTTCATTTCTTCATTCCAAGGACCATGAAAAGTCATCACTACAGGAATCCCACGTTTTTTTGCTTCCAGCGCTGGACCAATACCGTAAGGAGCGAAGTGAGTGTATAAAATATCTATACGACCACTGCCCTCTCCCATCAGATCAGCCGCTTTACGCTGGAAAGCATCCTTACGTTTCCAGATCCCATCCTTTGGATCTCCGGCATTGTGAATAATCAATTCCTCGGGTGTAGCAGGCGTTTCTTGACTGCAAATCAACGCATGCACCCGATTACGTGAGGAGAGTTGCTCGCAAACGGATTTGAAATACGTGTTAAGCCCACCCGGCTGTAGCGACGGCCAGCTAAGACCAGTCGTCATAATGTTCAATCCGTCACTGTACGGCATAGCTTCTCTCTCCTTTATTCTCCTTCTCAATCTGACTCTTCTTCGCATTGTGCTGAGTCAGCTTTCCCGATCTAATTAATTCGTAAAGCTTGAAGCCGACCATGAATTCATACATGACCCAGAATACGGATACACCGAAACCTGACATTCCCTTCTTGAACAACCCGTGTAAGAAATACTTTTGCAGGAACCGGGCTGGCGGTCTTACCAGCAGATGACTGACCCGAAATCGTTTGCCCTTGGCATACGCACTTTCAGCTTCCAAGTCAGTGTACTTATTGAAGCGTGCCACATGATCGTTAATACTGCGGTACCCATAATGCCAGAGCGTTCCTGTCAAACGTATAGTTCGCTCTTCAGAAACCTCGGGCATTTCGTGCACCAAGCTGTTTCGAATGCCATAAGCTTTACGGTTGTAAAGGCGCACTAGATATTCGCCACGATCCAGCCATCTGCCCATAAAGTCGCCGATCCGATAGATAGAATAGGCAACCGATTGATCGATAAGCCCCGGTTTCAGTTCAAGAATACTTGCGGCCAACTCGTCGCTCACCACTTCGTCAGTATCAATAAGGAAGACCCAATCATGAACCGCGCGTTCTACTCCGAACTCCCTCTGTTTCGCATATCCGGGCCATGGGTTGACATATACTCGACAATTTAAGCTTTCGGAAAGCTGTACTGTCCCGTCCTTGCTGCCTCCGTCAATCACAACCACTTCGTCGGCGAATAACCTGCAGGATTGTATGGCTTTAGATATTCGAACTTCGTCATCCTGAGCGATAATGACAGCCGATATTGGATAATCGCCTTGGCCGCCTACCACGCTTTTTACTGAATCCATGAAGGTTTCCTCCTTTGTCTTTCGCATTATCCATTCATATCCATCGGTTTCTTGCGAATGTAAGAATTCATCGTCGTCTTCATCCACTGGATGTCCTCCCGGGTAATGAGTAACCGTGGAAGTTTAACTTTTAAGGTGTACTTTATATTGAGAACAATGAAGAAGAATCGCAGGATTGATGATGACAACATCGCTATCCCTGCTCCGAGTAAGCCAAATTTAGGGATGAGCAGGAACAACATTGGGATAACCAAGAGTAAGCCGAAACCTTGAAGCATCGAAACAATTTTCGGCTTGCCTAGCGCCATAAAGGCCTGCGCCAGAATGATCGTCCCTCCGCTAATGGTCACTTCAAGGAGCAACAAGCGAAACACGGTTAATGCTGCATTGAAGTCTTTGCCGTACATCAGCGGAATCACTAAAGGGGCTAAGAGCATCAGGACTACTCCGCCAAACATGGTGAAGGTCGTACTTATTCGGAAGGCTTTGAATGTTAACTCAACTGCCTGTTCTTTTGACAGCTCAGAAGCCTTAGGAAACAACACGACCGTAATCGAGCTTGAGAAAAAATTAACCATTCGCGATAGACTCACAGCCACTACATACAGCCCCAGATCAGCAGGTCGTAACAAACCGGCAATTACGATCTGATCGATATAGGTAGAGAAATTACCAAGCAAGTCATTGCCGTAAGAACCCAGCCCGTAAGTGAATAATCTTTTTAAATTCTGAAAGGCCCCTCTCATCTTCACCTTATAGGTGCGAAGCAAGGAAATCGTCATTCCGATAAACAGTGGCGCTCCCGGAAGGAGATAGGCAACTGCAGTTGTAAAAGGATTCATCTGATCCAGCGCGATCAATATCCCAATCATTATCAGTGTAAGCAATGGGACTAGATAGCGAATCCAATTAAACCTCTTGTATTCTCCTCTGAATTGAAAAGCTGCATTGTTAATTTGAGAGATCACTATAATCGGACACAGAATCATAGACCACTGAGCAAAGGTCACGACCTCCGGACTGAAGGATTTCAGCCAGTAAGGCAAGACCACGATACCAATAATCATCGCTATGACCCCAAAAATGATACCAAGCAGCAATGCCATACGATAAAGCACTCCGGCATCATCCGGGTTTTTCTTAGCGTTATAGATCAGAGCTGACGGAATCCCAAAGCTCATGCTAAACGCCAGAAACTGTGACCAGTTAATCATTGCCGTCTGTTCCCCACGCCCTGTCGGCCCAAGATAACGGGCGGTCAGTACACCCGTTAACATGTTAATCAGTAGGATCATGACACTGACAAACATAGTTTTTACGGCTGCCGAGCTGTTGTCCTTACTCTTTGTGAACATTCTAAAGGATGACCAGATTGTTCTAGTGGGGAGAGACTTTGCATTCAACTGCTGCATACGGTGTTCCCTTCCTTCTACTCTGAGTAATCTCCCTTGCGCTGAGGCCAAGACCGATTAGCATCCAGATTAAGTATCCCTTGAGTCCGGGAAACCCATTATCTGACACCAGACTGACTATCGCACCGGTCCAAGTAGCTAACGCAAGTCGGGCGTATGGCTGCAATTGGTCCCTTCTGATTACTCTAGCGAATATCTGTTTGACAACTGCGCCTAAAGCTCCGAAGAAGAAAATAGCACCCAGAACACCAAAGGTTAGCAGTAAGGCGATAACTCCGTTATCCATAATTCCATACTCTCCAAGCTCACCGTCGTTACCAAGCTTAGTCCCTTGACCTACACTACCAATTCCCTGACCTACTGGATTGGCGGCGACCATCGGCAGCATGTTTTGCCATAAACTTAGTCGTTCATTATAAGAGTGATCTTCCTGAACAGAAGAAAGTGTCTCTACCCGGGCCACCAGTCCTTCGGCACCAGGCAATTTCGGTACTACCCAGAACAACGCAGCAGCCACAAAAACTAATTGGATCAAGGTTTTCCATTTTCCCTTAGAAGGAGAGGTTCCAATGTACATGAGCAACATCACCAGAAGTATCAGCCATGCCGCGCGTACTAAGGTAGTCAGAAGGCAGATTACAACCAGCAGAACACCAATCCAGCGCAATGTTCCCCGCCATTTTTTCTCCAGTATCATTGGAACTAAAGCAAATGCTAAGAATGTTGCAGCCGGACCCGGTGAGTTGAGTGTGGAGAACACTCGAATTTCCAATGGATATGGATTTCCGATGGACATCATGTCCGCATGTTTCATCCAGAACACATCCCAAGGTGGCACCGTCAAATACTGAACAATCCCGTAAATGGCAACTAGGACGGCAATATTGGAAAAAGCCTTAAGCAATCGATCGATATCCCTCGGCTTGAACTTTGTGACGGCAAAGTACGGCAATAGCAGCAGTGGCACAATATAATTTGCTAAGTCATAAACTGAGCCCATACCATTCTTGGCCAAGCCGATTAAAGCTCCATAACCCAGTGCAACTGCGAACAGTAACATGATCCGCGTGGAGGCTTTTTGAATATTGTGAATCTCCTTCAGCAGCGGAATAATCAAGGTTACACCGGTTAACAAGGGGGCTAAACTTAGCAAGGATACAGAGTGATACACTCCTTCTGACCAGTCAGCAATGCGGCGTAGCTCTGGAGCAACTGCCCAGATTAGCAAGGTATACGCAACCAGCATTTTGGGTCTAAGTATGGCTAACAAGAAGGCTGGGAATAGGATGGCTGAGAGAATGGCTCCCTGCAGACTGTTCGATGAACTCAGCATCGCACTGGAGAATCCGATGATCAGCGGAAGAGAGACACCTACAGCAACAGTTCCCCCTGTTATACCAGCTGCCTTGATAAACCTAACAGATGGGGGCGTAAATACACTCATTCCAAGCCTCCTTCCTTCACCTTATCCCGCTTACGCAGTTCCTTAAGTAATAAAAGTAGAAATTGTGCATCATCTACAAGATATCTTTTCCAGAGTCGACCCGGCTCTTGGCTAAGCCGCCAGAACCATTCGAACCCTGTTTTTTGCATGAAGCTAGGCGCTCGTTTCACTGAGCCTGATAGAAAATCAAAGGTCGCTCCCACTCCGATCGATATCGGAGCTTGATAAGAGGTATAGTGGCGATAAATCCACTTTTCCTGCTTAGGCGCTCCTACACCAACAAACACGATATCTGGTTGGCACTCAGTCAGCATCTCTATAATGCGTTCATTCTCCTCCTCATTGTGCTCGAATCCATAGGATGGAGAATAACAGCCAACCACATTTATTCCGGGATGCGCTGTTTTCAAATTCATCGCTGCCCGTTCCGCTACGCCTTCAGCTGAGCCTAAGAAGAACAGCCGGTACTTCCTTTGCTCAAAGGCGTTGCCCAATCGATTAAATAGATCCGCTCCGGATACCTTTTGCTTAAGCGGCTTGCCTAGCATTTTGGATGCCCAGATCAGTGGCATTCCGTCAGCAACAACTGCGCCTGCCTTCGAATACACCGTTTGAAATTCTTTATCCTTACGAAGCTTGATCACATGGTCTACATTGCAAGTGAGGATATAAGACTGATTCCTCTCCTGAATGGTTTTATCAATGTAATCAAGCAGATCCATAAAATCATAATTATCAAAATTGACATCGAACATATTCACTTGATTCATCGTATCACTTCTTTTTGTGGGGAATCGGTTGGCTGTGAAGATCGATACAGGCAGTTCAGGTACCAACAGAACGGAATAATAAATTGGACCGTCGACAGCGTGTTATCGGAGAATGAGTAGATTAAAAACGCTGCAATAAATAACAGATAATAAGGTTTGATCGGCGGAGCCAATGCTCTGTACACCAGAATAAATACAGCCAATAAAGAGAACATCAACAGAATAGCGCCAATATATCCCCCATCGAAGTAAAAGCGGATATACTCGTTGTGCGGAACTACAAAACCCTTGTACAACGTTCCATCATTTGCTACCGTCACTGCTCCAAGCCCTCTGCCAGACCAAGGAGAATCCGCAGCCTTATTTAAGAAATACTCCCATGCCTCCGACCTTCCTGATAAATCAACAGCCGTATCTGTCTGTCTCTCAAAGGAACGTTTCTCAAAATTATCGAGCTGCCAGAAGACAGCGACCATAATCAGGAAAAATGCACCCAACAACGGAATTAGCAGATAGGTTCTACCCTTCAAATATTGACGAAGAATATCATAGAAGTAATAGAGAACGGTAAGTCCAAGTGCCAATATAGGCCCTCTTGTTCCTGTTCCAATCAAGATAAAGAAATTTAGAACTAACATGATATAGAAAAAGCGTGCTTGCTGCGGATTCCGCTTCACCTCTATAAATGGAATCGCTACTCCCATAAAGGCCAGCATCGCTAGATGCGCAGGAATATTAGCCCCCTGAATCCGTACAGCGCCTGTATACTCGATGTTGAGAAAATTATGAACATGCGCAAGCTGCAGCAACAAACCAACCACTACGCTAACAAGGGGAAGCATACAGATAATTTTGATTTGCAGCTCGGCTACATTCTTTTTCCAGTTAATTAATAAAAATACGAATGGAATAGATAGACCGATAAAAGCTTTAACAGCAATGGATGAGGTCATTTCTGGCAGCCAAATCGAAGATCCAAAGGTAATCACTAGAAGCGCCACCATTGCCCACAAGGGGTGACTCAGACGAAACCGCAAACCATTGACCAGAATACAAGGAACAAGCAGCATCACGATAACCAATTTATAAAGTGACAGTATTTCCATTCCGAACATGCTGCCATCATATAAAAAGTTAATCGATATTGCCGTCGTTATTAAAACGAAATAACTGATCCACTCCGGCCGTGAAATCGAGATTCCCAGCAAAATAATCAGAAGCACTGCAGCTATCGCAATCATCGGCTGGTAGATGACCGCCGTTCCAAAGAACAGGGCCGACATGAGATAGAGCATCCCGTATGGCAAAACATTTAATTTGGAGCCCCACTCAAAATTAGTCATGTTAATCCCTCACCCCGCTGCGGAATGCCTCTCCCGATTGAGAATCATATGAAGCGTTCCACGAATACTCTCCAGCCTGCATTTGTTCAAAAGTCTTCTCCCTTTGCTTCGTGAAAGAATAGAATCAGCCAGGATATACACGAGCTTAGCGGCTGTTTTTCCCATTAGAAGCAGCTTGCCTTTTATTCCTTCGCTTTTCATAGCATTTGAGATTCCTTGGCTATAATACCGCCTCATGATCCAATCTTCCGTCAAACGAGCCGCTGGAACAAAATGATCAACGGCCATTTCCGGATGATAAAGAATGGAATGCCCTTCTTTTTGAATCTGTCCGAATAACCAGGTCTCTTCCCCAGAGAGGAGAGAATCTCCCTTCCTTCCTAGGTCTAAAGGAAAAAGACTGATGTCGAATACAAGCTTCCGCATTGCCATATTGGCTCCACAAGGGTGAAGCTGCTTAGGATATTCCTTAATCCGGCTGCCTAAGTCAACAATGGTGTATGGAAGTTCGAAGGGCTTAATCAACCAATCCGGACGTTTACTTTCGAAGATAGGAGAGATTTTGCCTCCCATAGCCATAACCTCCGGTTTACTCTGAAAAGTACTGACAATCGTTGTAATCCAACTCCGGCAAGGTATCGCATCATCATCTAGGAAGGCGATCAGCTGGGATTTGGAAGCCAGAATCCCTGTATTCCTAGCCGCTGACAGCCCCTGTATAGGTTCCATCATGTAGCGGATATCCACATCAGCTCCATGGGTTCTTATGAACTTTTTGACGCACGCTTCAGTATCATCCTTGGAACAGTTATCCACAACAATGATCTCCGCCTGCTCTAAGTAATCCAACTTTAAAAGTGACTGAAGCGTCTTGATCAATAAAGGTGCTCTGTTGTAGGTACAGATGATAATGGAAAGCTTAGGAACGTCTCCGTATTCACGCATCGGCATTCACCTAATTTCCACATTATTAATAAGCATCTTTTGAACCGAGTAACATCAGTCCGGTTTTAGCAATGATTTTTAGATCCAGCATGGTGCTCCGAATATGGATGTAGGTTAAGTCCAGCTGTACCATTTCGTCGAAGCCGACACTGTTTCGGGCATTCACTTGCCAATATCCGGTACAGCCTGGTGTAACCGTCAAACGCTGTTTGTCATATTCCGTATACTGAGCCACCTCTTCAGGCAGCGGAGGACGAGGACCGACCAGACTCATTTGACCTATCAGCACATTCCACAGCTGAGGCAGCTCATCGATGCTCGTCTTGCGCAGGAATCTCCCTATTTGTGTGATCCGAGGATCGTTCTTAATCTTGAACATTGCACCGCTCACTTCGTTATAGGCCATCAGGTTTTCCTTTAACTCCTCAGCGTTGCTAACCATGGATCTGAACTTATACATAGGGAACTGCTTTTCATTCTTGCCAACCCGGTTTTGCCGAAAGAACACTTTACCCTTCGGATCTTCCAGCTTGATCAGAATCGCCACGACAACAAATAATGGCATTAACACGAGAAGACCAAGAGCGGAAAAAAAGATATCGATCATCCGTTTCATTATCAGATAGGACTCCGCTTCTTTCCTTCTCTCATCGGTATGCAGCATGTAAAGTTTCGGCAGGACCGCCTCGTAGTCTTCCGGCAGTTTTTGCATGCTCATCCTCCTCATCTAAAATTTTGCGAACTCAACTTAACTACTCAAGCTGGTTTGTCCCATTTTATTCAGCCATTCCGACATTGCGTCCATTACCGGATAGCGCAAATCTTCGCTCTGCAGTGCAAATTCAAGTGTGGTCAAAATATATCCAAGCCGCTCGCCGACATCATATCTTGTTCCGTCAAAATTATAGGCATATACCCGTTCGCTCTGATTCAGCTTCTGAATAGCATCTGTCAACTGGATCTCTCCGCCAGCGCCTTCTTCCATCAAATCAAGATACTTAAAGATCTTCGGAGTAAACACATACCGGCCCATGATCGCCAGATTGGAAGGTGCCGTACCAAGTGGCGGCTTCTCTACAAAATTGTTAACCCGATACAATTTACCGTCCTGCAAATCCGGTTCAATAATACCGTAACGATTCGTGAATTCATCAGGAATCTCTTGAACTCCGATAACCGAGTTTTGTGTTTCTTCATATTGATCGATCAGCTGCTTAAGGCAAGGTACGGCTCCTGTGACGATATCATCGCCTAACATGACACCGAATGGCTCATCTCCGATAAATCGTCTTGCACACCATACGGCATGACCCAGACCCTTTGGTTCTTTCTGGCGGATATAGTGAATTTCTACTTTGGCTGAACGCTGAACCTCTTTAAGCAGATCCAGCTTTCCATCTTCCAGAAGCCTAGACTCCAGCTCAAACGCATTGTCAAAATGATCCTCAATGGCTCTTTTACCTTTACCAGTAACAATGATGATATCTTCGATACCGGAAGCAATAGCTTCCTCCACAATGTATTGAATCGTTGGTTTATTGATAATCGGAAGCATTTCTTTAGGCATGGCTTTCGTTGCAGGAAGAAAGCGCGTACCTAGTCCTGCCGCGGGTATGATTACTTTTTTTACTTTTTTCATCGCACTTTACCTCCTAAAAGTTTTGTGAGCATTAGCTTCAATGATCCCACTTCGTACAAAACTCACTTCGAAAGCATAAACATTTACTTCGCCTGGTTCATGGCAATTCCGATTAGATTAGAGCCGGTCTGTTCAAGCAGCGTCTTCGCTTTGCGAATCGATTCCCGTTTGGACTTTCCGTATCTGGCCACTAAGATTACGCCGTCCGCTTGTGGTGCCAATATACGAGCATCACTGAAGTCGACAGCCGAAGGTGAATCCATTAGGATCAGATCGTAGTTTTCTTTTAGTTCCTCGAGCAAAGCGGTCATTTTAGGGTTACCTAGCAAATCCGGCGGACTAACAAGAGTTTTACCCGCCGGGATGACCGAAAGATTGGCCAGATTTCCGAGAACAGCGATGTTATCCGCTTCCTCTTGCCCACTTAAATAAGCCGCAAGCCCGTCACTACCCTCTACTTCAAACACTGTATGAAGACCGGGATGTCGCAAATTGCAGTCCACCACCGCTACCTTCTTCCCATCCTGGACGAAAGACACCGCCAGATTCGACAAAATCGTTGTCTTGCCTGCTCCGGCTTCTGCTGACGTAAAGAGCAGCACTTTTCCTCCGCTATCCTGTGCTAATCCAAGGTGGCGTATATATGTGCGTAGCGATCGGAACGATTCCGAGATATGCGAGGATGGATTAACGTCCGTAACCAGACTCTTATTTAGCCGTAACATAAGCACCCTCCTTCACTCTTGTGTTGCCGCCTGCCGCCTTACCCAAATCGCGTTTACGAATGGTTGCGATCGAAGCAATTACCGGAAGACCAAGGTCATATTCCGCTTCCTTTTCAGACCTTAATGTGCCGTTAAGTGTTTCCATCAGCAAAATAATTCCTAGAGCAGCCATAAGCGATACAACAAAGCTTATAATGAGATTCATCGCAAACCCGCCGTTCGAGGGCCCTGGAACATCAGTCGGATCGGCCGGTGTCAGCAAGGTAACATTGTCTACCCTCATCAGCGATGGCAATACACGAATGAATGTCTGCGAAACCGCATTTACGATCCCGGCAGCTTTGGTGTAGTTTTCATCCTGTACATTTAGGTTGATCACCTGACTCTTCTCTGAAGTTTTAATCTCAAGCTTCTGGCTTAGTTCATCAGCCGTCAGACCAAACTCCGGGTGATTTTCTATTACGCTTTTCATGATGGTCGGTGATTTCATAATTTCCTTGTAACTCTCAATTAAATTCAGGCTAAAGCTCAAATCGTTAAGATTGTTGCTCTCGGGAGCCTTGGCAATGTTGTTGACAAGCAACTGTCCGGAAGCGGAATAGACGGGTTCAACGAAGTTTTTACTAACATAGTAAGTCGTAGCACAGGAGATCAAAACGAACACCATGATGAGCCAAAACCTTTTTTTAATCAGGTTAATGTAATCCAGAATCGTCTTTTCCACAGTAACCCTCCTTCCGCATAAATTACATTCTGAAATAATTCATGAAAGTTTCAGTTGTTGCTTTAATTCTATCAATCCACATCATTCGCCACATGGGTCATATCATTACTTTCCTGTTCACTTTGGAGTAAGGTGTTTTACACCGTAAGAGGGGGTGATGGTATACTTTAGTACCATATTTAGGGCTAATTTAAGTTTTGACGCACAAAAAAACACGGACATCCTGTCCGTGTTCATGTACAATGCTTATGAATTATTTCAATTTTCACTCATAAGACATTTCATATTTGGTTAAACCGACAGCATTTGCATAAAGCGCCGCCTGTGTACGATCAGCCACCTGTAATTTTGCTAAAATCTGACTGACATGCTTCTTCACCGTAAATTCGCTAATGAAAAGGCGTGAGGCAATTTCTCTATTGCAAGCGCCCTGTCCCAACTCGATCAGAACTTCCTTCTCTTTGGGTGTCAATTCATCCGTTGGGCTGCTTCCGCTCATGCGCATTTTATCTTCCATCAGACCAGGATCGTAATACTTCCTGCCTTTGTGCACTAATTGGATAGCAAACAGTAACTCCTCCGGCAGCGCCTCTTTCAGTACATATCCATCTACCAGTACCTCTTCAGCCTTCAGGAAATCTTCTCTGCTCGCAGATGACGTCAACAGAATGAACTTACTAACGATACCACGAGCACGTGCTGTCTTGATGACATCCAGCCCCGATTCATCTGCTAGCTTAAGATCAATCAGTACGAGATCAGGCTGCGTCTCCTCAATCACAAGAAGCGCTTCTTGACCATTCGTTGCCTCACCCGCAAACTGCACATTCGGTTGCATGGAAATGACAGATGCCAGTCCTCTTCTAACTAAAGGATGATCATCAACAATGACGATTTTCACAGAAACGACCTCCCGCCTAAAGTTTATGCATTCTTTAATTCAGCTACACCGACAGGAATTGAAATCATAATTCTTGTTCCTGAACTTTCATTACTGGACAACTGAAAGTCGCCACCGAGCGACTGGGTCAAATATTGCATATTCTTCATGCCAAGCCCGCTTACACTATCTTCGGATTCAATCCATAACAAATCAGTATCAAAACCAACACCATTGTCACAAATCAATAATCGGATCCAAGTCGGCTTCAGAGATAGCTCTACATCCACTCGACTGGCAGCGCCATGCCTGATGGCATTTCCAGTGGCTTCAGAGATAATCCGAAAAAGCGCCTTGTGGTAAGGATAAGGGAGACTAAAATCATCTCCCGTTATTTTTAAATCAATATCAACATCATTTAATCTGGATAAGCTCTTCAAATGTGATCTTACCATGCCCAACCATGTAGGCCCGCCGCTCTTCTTGGAGCTAAGACTGTAGATCGTGATCCGCAGTTCTTTAGCAACCTTGGTAGCAGAGTCATGAATAAGCTCAATTTGTTCTTCTAGCTCATGATCTGACATTCTCTTCCACGATTCCTTCAGCGAATGCGTCGCATACACAATGCCAAAAAGGCTCTGCGATACACTGTCATGCATTTCATCCGCAATCCGGTTCTGTTCGTTCGTGATGATCAACCGGTTCTCGATCACACCAAGCTCATGCCTTTCAAGAATATTCGCACTTAGCTCAGATAAGAATATCAATTGTTGAATATACCATCTGCGGCCTTCCAGCCCCTCTGCAGACTCCAGCCTGAGTCCAATCATCCCTACAAAACGGGTGCTCATCCGTACAGGCATCAGCAGGAAATCTCCTAATCCCGGAAGATTTCTAAAAATAGGCTCTCGCTGCAATCTCCATTCATGCTCATGTTTTCCCAGCTCTGAGAATAGGAACTGTTCCTCTTCCTGCTGCCAGCCGGTCTGCCTGCTCTGCGGAGCTGGTTCTCCGCTTTTCTTGGCGAACCAAAACAAAGCCTTGTCTAGCTTCGTTAGCTTAACAACATAATCGGTGATCACTTGACCGATATTCATGAAATCATGTTGGCTTGAGGTTTCCACGATATGGTACAGCGATTTGATATGCTCCATCGTCTCTTTCGTGCGAGCATTCGATTCTTCACGTTGCCGCTTCATCCGATTAACGATCTGCATTATTATAACCGTAAGTACCAGTGTTAGAAACAGATTCCCATTCACAAATACAATTTCTAGAAAAGTTTTGTTCGCAGAATTGATAACAAAATAACAAAGCACCGCGAAAATACTGATGTAACTTAAGAGCAGCGACCATCCAAAATAAATGGACAATGAGCCCGCAGCAATCAATACAGGGTTTAGCACATAGAGCCTAAACGAACTCTCGTATCCACCGGTAAACAAGGTCAATGCAATAATTCCCACCATCTCTACACTAACAGCCAGGACGAGCGTCTTTGGCCTGCTTCGTAACCTCCGATAACAAAATGAGAACGTTTGTGCAAACAGAAAGAGTATGGCAATAACAAGGCATTTATAAATTACGGAAGGTCCCGTTTGATCTAGAAGATACATGAGCGATGTGAGGGACAAAGAGAAGTACCTGTAATACGCAATCAGTTTGTCTTCTGCAGTTGGCTTGATTCTCATCCCACCACCCTATTCTCCAGTTTTTTGGAAAATGCGAGATTGTACTGTGTTCGATAAAAGCATCATACATGAGAAAAATCACAATAACAAGTTGACATTATCCATGTTTGCGCTTCCATTTGAAAAATAGTTACAAAAAATTTATTATTTTTTTAGAAGGATTTATTCCTAAATTTTGGTATTTATTCCGTTATAGTTAATAAGAACTAACATATATATGTAAAATACATCCATTATTTTCAACATAACTTATAAAACGACACCATTATACAAATTTAAATAATTGTCAATGGGACTCTAGTAGAGTCATGTCGTTTTATATGTTGCTTCGGCAAAGTTGCGGCGCGATCCCCATATATTTTTTAAATAAACGTGAAAAATAGAACGGATCATTATAATGAAGCATACCAGAGATTTCTTTCACTTGTAATGAGGTGTTGAGAAGCAGCTTTTTAGCCTCTGCCATTTTAAGACGGTGAATATATTCATGAAGCGGATAACCGCTACTACGACGAACAAGACGACGAAGTGTAGACATCGAAATATGATGTTTAGCCGCAATTTGTTCTAGGTCCATTTCACCATAAATGCATAA
This sequence comes from Paenibacillus sp. FSL R5-0345, assembly GCF_000758585.1. Taxonomy (NCBI): domain Bacteria; kingdom Bacillati; phylum Bacillota; class Bacilli; order Caryophanales; family Paenibacillaceae; genus Paenibacillus; species Paenibacillus sp. FSL R5-0345. The sequence continues at coordinate 1,009,258 of NZ_CP009281.1, read as the reverse complement.
ATTAAGGTCCTCACGGATTTGACGCATATAATCTGCCTGGGCATTCCAACTTTTTTCTTCTATTATAAATGAACACTCCAATAGCATTCTTTCAACGAGTAATGCGGCCCGATCCGCATCTGCAGGTTCTCCACTCTCCATACGCTCTAGCACTTCTTCAAATAAGGTCGAAAGACCCATGATCGAATTTGCTTGGAACACATTCCCGCCAGCAATTAGACCCGACTCCAGCCATTCCGATACACGTGTCCCATTAAAGTTAATATAATACTCATCCCAGCTCCCTCCAGATGGTGGACCGAAATTGTAACTGTATCCTGGGCGAAAAAAGAATAAGCTGCCCTCACGCACCTGCTGTTCTTTACCCGAAGTTTCCATATAAGTGCCGCCACCAGATACTATGTAAACAATTGCCCAGTGTTCAAAGATTACGCCCGACCGGAATAACGTTCTTCCCGGCAAATGACCGGCTTGTCCTACTCTTATATTTTTAAGCTTCAGCTTGGAGGACTCAACCTTCGGATCAATAATTCGTATTGGATATGGACTGATCATATAATCCATGTGCTTGGACATTATAGACATTCCTCCCCTTGTTTAGTAGTGATAAGGTTATTGTGAAGTTGATCATATTCTACATGAATAAGAGGTGTCCACGCTATGCTTAATCATTCTACACTACTGCTTGTACCTAATCCGCGTGAAATCACATTGTCCGAAGGTTCATTCCGTTTCCCAATAAGCGGAAGCATCGTGCTTCCTAGTATGGGAGAACAAGGTGCAATGCCGGCTGCACAAAAGCTGCAAGCTGTGATTAAACAAGCCTTAAATCTTCATTTAACTTTATCCATTGGCATACGCCCAACGGTAGTATCCGCTTGTATCTTTAGCTATGTGCCATCCTTATCAGAGCAGGCATATGAGATTGTTATTGATCAAAGCGGTATCGTTGTCTCCTATAGCTCACCTGTCGGGGCTTTCTACGCCGTAGCAACCCTGAAACAAATTATTGAGCAAAGCGGAAGATCTATTCCTCATCTGCATATTCACGATGAACCTGATTTTGGAGCTCGCGGGATTACCATTGATATCAGCCGCAATAAAATTCCAAAGCAAGAAACCTTGTACCGAATCATTGACCTTATGGCCGATCTGAAGATGAACCAAGTTCAGCTATATATAGAAGGTGCTCCGTTCGCGTATGAATCTTTCCCTCAAGTGTGGGAGCTTGAAACTCCGATTACTGGCGAGGAAATCTTGCTTCTAGATGCCTATTGTAAGGCGCGATATATTGAGCTTGTTCCAAACCAGAACAGCTTTGGACATATGGAAGGCTGGCTTTCCCGTCCTGAATTCAATGCTATGGCGGAAATTCCAGAGGGATTCATGCTTCCTAAGGAATTGTACATGGCAGATGTATATCCAGAAGGGTTATTTATGCATCCCGGTACGTTTGACACCGAAGACCCTGCCGTACTCCCTCTGCTAGAAAAAATGTTCGATGATCTGCTTCCTTACTTTACCTCTAATCAGTTTAATGTAGGCTGTGATGAGACGTATGAGCTAGGTCTTGGCAAAAGCAAAGCGCTAGCTGAATCACAAGGCAAAGGTCAGATCTATTTATCTTTTCTTCAGAAGATTTATGAACTCGTTACGAAACGCGGCAAAACGATGCAATTCTGGGGTGATATTATTATCCAGCATCCCGAGCTGATTCCTCATCTTCCTAAAGACATTATTGCAATGGAATGGGGATATAGTGCGGAACATCCTTTCGAGTCGGATACCCTCAAATTCCGTGAAGCAGGTATTCCTTTCTATGTCTGCCCAGGCACCAGCTCATGGAACTCCATTACAGGGCGTAGCGACAATATGTTTGCCAATCTGCGTAGCGCTGCTATTCATGGCAAGAATAACGGTGCCATCGGCTATCTCATTACCGATTGGGGGGATCACGGACACTGGCAGCATCTCCCAATCAGCTATACTGGATATGTTTACGGTGCTGCACTTGCCTGGAATGTAGATAACAATCTAAAAGTGAACACTGCAAAGTACCTAAATACATTCATCTTTGCCGATCGCTCCGAGGGTATTGGTCAACTACTCCTTGATCTCGGCAATTACTATCAGCTTGAATCCGAGATTATTCGTTCAAATGATACGGAAATGTCCCTGCTTCTTCGCACTAATCTCGACAATTTGTTAATTGTAGAGAAACTTACCGAAGAACATTTCAACAATCTCGAAGAATACATGCTCTCTATCGAGGCACGTCTCTCGGGACTTGATCTACAATGTGATGATGCTGATCTTGTCCTAAAGGAACTGAGTAACGGAATCCATTTTGTGAAACACGCTGTGCAGCTTGGCAGAATCAAACTGCAGCTGGCATCCTCACCAGATTCGATTGACCCTAACCTGATTACGGAGCAAATCAATGATTTGAATGTTCTTCTTCATCAATATCGTCTATTGTGGACCGAGCGCAACCGACTCGGTGGCTTGGATCAAAGTATTTGGAGACTTCTACGTCTAAGAGGTCAATACGAAGCATTGAAATCGAAGTAATTTCCTCATCCTAGCTGCGCTTGGCGAGTTTAACGTTAAATCTAGCGTTTTCGACTCGCTAAGCGCAGCTCTTCATATTGATTTTCAAGCATCTCCCGCTCCCGCTCCTCATGCTTTTCTCTGCCAATTCCCTCTTTCATACTTTCCTCATCCTCATAGATTTGCCACAAATCAGAGAACAAATAATCCTTGATTTCTACTGTTTTTCCATTCAAGATCCCGTTTCTCCAAATAAGACCCGTAGAGGTACGCATCACAATGCGGCCGTCTGGCGTTTCAGCCTTTTGCCCCATTCGAATCGTCATAAGCATTTGACCCAAAGTATAGCACTCCATTTGTCCTGAAACCTCCTAAATTTTAGTTGTAATGGAATAAAGAGAAGGATATAATCAGGGCGAAAGAACCAGATTTTTGTAATTTCATTAGAGGAGAGATGCAATGGATTGGCTAAATGATTACGAAGAAGAACTCCGCTTAGTATTTCAAGAGAGCAAAAAGATCATCTCCGAATTTCCAGCGCCTCTAAATTCACAAGGCATGTCCTATCTTGAACATTTTAACGTATTTAATGCGGAAAGCCACAAAAATTACATATGTTATCTATTACCCTTTTGGCTTCAGAAAGGCTGCGGACTCTCAGCAGAAATTACCCGTCAAATGTCGATGGGCAATGTCTTCTTTATGCTATATTTTTTCATACAAGATGACCTGATGGATAGCAAAGAATCCTCTACATACGAAAGACTACCTTTGGCGAACCTGCTCTATGTTGAATTTTTGAATATCTACAGAGGTTTATTTCCGAATGACTCCTCTTTCTGGACTTCATTTAATCGCTATATTGCTCAATGGGCAGACAGTGTTAGTAATGAATCCACCAGCGATTATTTTCTTAGCGATCGAATCAAAATCTCTTATAAAGCCAGTCCGCTCAAATTATCCAGCACTGCTGCCCTTCTTCTATCTGGTAAAGATTCTCTTGTCCCGCAGACTGAGGAAATGATCGACTCCGTTCTACTTACCCTACAAATGCTTGACGACTATGAAGACTGGAAAGAAGATTTAGCAGAAGGCAGCTATAATTGTATACTCTCACTTACACGGAGTAATCTATCCACTGATAAAGAAACCTCACTCACATCGAATGAGGTCGAATTTTTCCTATTCACTGCAAGCGGACTACATACCTATACCGAATTAGCGCAGGATACACATCATAAAGTGATAGCTTCCAGCTTAGATGTACCTCATCTTCTTGCATTTCATTCTATGCTAGTGACGAACTTACAACAGATCTCTGATTCAATTGAAGCAGAAAAGCAGCTATTACAAGGTGGAGGCTTATTTTATTATCTTTCAAAAAATATACAATAATTCTATTATTTTGTAGAAAAAAGAATAGTATTAGCACAATTGCTATGTTATATTATTTAAGGTAAATATATACATTTCGGAAAGGGTGATTATTATGTCAGAAGCAGTTCTTAGAAATCAAGTCATTCAAAAGGCATGGGAAGATCCAAGTTTCAAGCAAAGACTACTCGCAGATCCAAAAGCAGCTCTCCAAGAAGCGCTAGGCGTAATCATTCCCGACAGCGTTACCTTGAAAGCCGTTGAAGAAGGTTCAAATGAATTCTATCTTGTAATCCCACCAAGTCCATCATCAGATGTATTGAAAGCAACCGCAGCCCCACGCGGTTCTTGGTAAGACAGCAAGATTAACCTCATAGGGAGTAGGAATCATCCGGAGCTTCTGCCAATGGCAGTATGGTGATGGATTCGGTTCCTACTCCTTTTTTGCTTGTAAATCTTACTTCGCCATGCATAGCTTCTATGATACGAAAAGTAACCATCAAGCCTAATCCTGTTCCTTTATTTTTCTTCGTGAAATACGGTTCTCCGAGTCGGTGCAGAACATCAGCGTCCATTCCCTCCCCATTGTCTTTGATGTGAATAATCACTTTATCATCTTCGCCGTACACCGACATATAAATGAACCCTTCCTCTCTGAAAGATTCAATACTGTTCTTGATAATGTTGATGAACGCCTGTTTAAACTTCGAGGAATTTCCTTTTACCCATAATGGACCGGATACATCCAGAATCATCTTTCCTCCATTGATGTGACAAAGAGGCTGCATAATGCTCTCAATATGCTTAAATTCATCATATAAATTCAGGCTAGAGATCGTCTCAAATTCTGGTTTAGCAAAGGTCAAGAAATCGGTAATTATATTAGATGCGCGATCAAGTTCGCTTAAGGCCATTGACATATAAATTTGTTCTTCGTTAACGGACTTCTCGCTAATCAGCTGAAGGAAGCCTCGAGTTACTTGTAGTGGGTTTCGCACTTCATGGGCTACGGATGCAGCAAGCTCGCTGATGATCTCCATTTTTTCTGAACGCTCCAATTCATTGTTGAAACGCTCTAATTCTCTAGAATAATTAACAACCTGTTGATGGCTATAGGCCAATCTCCGCTCCAGGATTACGATCAAGGAAATAATGAAAACAACAAGCCCCCACTTCCACAAGAACAAATCATAGTTCCCTTTTTGGATGTAATACCATAGTAGCTCTGCAACTACTGTAAACGCTGCGATCCCAAATCCAATAGCAAAAACATCAGCATCTTTATTTCCTTTAAGTGAGAACATCACCACACATACGATTAATAGGATGAATTGGAGGATGAAGATGAACCCTATAATAGTGGTAGAAACAAAATAATAGAACTCAATATAACGATTATTTGATAGGAGATTGATAAAAAGACATAGGAAACAAAAAGAGGAGTAAAGGACTTGAAATTTACGAAATTTTTGAATGATACTGAACTTACCGCTACCGAATAACTTTTCAAATAAAAAGGTGAGGGCCGGTAAAAGTGAAAAAAGGGCTAAGTCCAAGCAGACATTGCTGATTGGTCCCAATTTACTGTAAAAGGTATAAATGAAGGGGGAGTAGGTTAATGAAAGGATGCCTGTAGACGCTATAACCACTGCTAATGAGGCAACACTGGAGAAATATTCTTTGTTTATGTAAAAGGCACTTATAAATAGAACAATGGCCACCAGAAAAAAAGCGCAGCCCAGAATCACATCGCTTAGTCCATTCTCAATATATTTATTTATTAATTGACTGTGTTCACCAATCACAACACTATCTTTAATTCCGATTCTGTCTTGCATCGTTGCTGTCCAGATATATAGTGTTTTCCCTTTATCTTCTTTACTTAAAGGCAACAGCAAAGAATAATTATCCTTGATATAATTACGATCTTCCTCGAAGATCAAACGTTCCTCCACATAAACCTTTACATCAAGAGCATATAAAGTATCGATATACACCGAAGGAGATACATATGTAAGATCAGGTAAGGCAATACGGGTCCAAGAAGAGGATACCCCTGAAGGTAAATCTGGGATTCCCTTCTTAGAATCTACGTTCATCCAGCTTTGCTGGCCTTCACTCCACGGAACCTCTTTTTCTGTATTTCCTGTTTCAGGCCCCCATTTCATTTGCCACTTTGTAATTTCTTGAGATGAATATGGGTTTGCCGCCGATACAATAATAGAATCTAAACCTATCCAGAGGAAAGAAAGGATGATAACAATGTGGAGTATTTTAACCATCAAGCGCATATAGGCACCTCAGAAGGAAGTTTCAGAAACAATATTCTGTGTGTACTACTTCGCTCACTACACTACCCTTTCCTCCTAAAAAACGGAATAATCATAAATTTCTCCTAAATTTTTCTATACTTTGGTAACTTGATGATAATCTCCGTTCCTTCCCCCTTCTCACTTTGAAACTCCGTTGTCCCTTCCATCGCTTCAATAATTCGGAAGGTGACCATAAGTCCAAGCCCTGTTCCTTTTGTTTTATTAGAGTAATAAGGCTCACCCAATCGGGCTAGTTCACTGCCATTCATCCCTTCCCCGTTATCACGTACACTAATCATTACATGAGCTCCGAATTCCCAGGCTGTAACTCTAATCAGTCCATTATCCTGCAAAGCTTCGATGCTATTTTTTATAATATTAATAAAGGCTTGTTTGAATTTGGCAGATGACCCAATTACGCAGAGATCTGACTGTAGGTTGAGTTCAATCACTCCCCCTTGTAAATTGGCAAGCGGAGAAAGAATACCAGAAACATGGCGTAACTCTTCGGATACATCAAGCCTTTCAATAGTCTCCAAGCCCGGCTTAGCAAAGGTAAGGAAGTCTGAAATAATAACTGTGGCTCTATCCAGTTCTGCGATGGCCATCTGCATATATTCCCTCTCCTTATGATCTGACCGTTCCCCTAGGATCTGAAGGAAACCACGGGTCACCTGCAAGGGATTTCGTACCTCATGCGCTACAGAAGCCGCTAATTCACTAATAATCTCCATCTTCTCGGAGCGCTGCAAATCATTATTGAACTTCTCAAGCCTACGAGAATATTCAACGAGTTGTTCATGGTTTCTCGTAAACCTTCTCCCTAGTATGACGATTAAAGATAATACGAAAAACATCAACCCCCACTTCCACCAATATAATTGATAGGATTCTCTGGATATGTAGTACACGACCAATTCAGTAAGAGATACAAAAGAAAATATAGTAAACCCTGTAGTGAAAACAATGGCATCTGCATTGCCGCGATAAGTATGAATAAACGCCAAGCTTACCAATAATATAAATTGCAAAATCATAAAGATGCCTAGAACGTTAGTTGTCATAAATCTATAAAAGTCTTCCAGCTGATACGACAGAAGGATATTAACAACCATTAGAGAAAAACAGAATATAGAATAAACCATTTGAAATTTACGGAATCGGGTGACGATTTGTTTTTTCCCTGAACCGAAAATTTTCTCAAAATAAAATGTTAAGGATGGCAATAAGGTATACAAAGCTAAATCAAAAAAAACAAGCACGATTTTCCCATAATCACCGAGGACGATCGGCAAGAACGAAGAATACGTAACCACTATTACTCCAATGGATAAAAGAATTAGCACCAGCAAAAATCCGTCTGTAAAAAATCCTTTTCTCATGAATAGCGAGCAAATCAAGAGCACAATAGCTACAAAGATAAACGTCGTCCCAATGATGATATCCAGTAAGCCCTGCTTCACATAAATGGACAACAACGTACTGTAACGATCTACTCTTATTTCACCTTCAATCCCTAAATCCTTGCTTCCTCCCTGGGTCCATATGTATAGTTTTTGCCCTCCATCTTCTTTGGATAGAGGAATTAGAATTTTACTGCCGTTGAAATTATACTTATCCTCAGAATCGTATACTAACGCGTTATTCAGATAAGCCTTAACGCTATTTCCATATATCTTATTAATGAACAATGCTGATTTGTCACTTAATTGCGGCAAAGAAAACCGGAGCCACGCTGAGGATACACCTCTTGGTGTCTCTGGTTTATTATCTTGAGGCGTTACGCGAATCCATTCATCATCTGAAGCTGCTACAGCTTCTTCGACAGTCTCTACTTCAGTATTTCCAAATCTAATTTCCCAACCCGGCAGCGCAGAGTCTGATGATCCAGCACTCACTATCGCCGCACCGTAAGGCACTATTGCTGTTAGCAATAGAAATAATAGCAAAGTAGCCGCTATCTTTGGTTTTGGCAACTTCATCGTAGCACCTCAGTAATTCATTAGTTGTTTAAATGATCATATATGATTCTTAATTTCGACAACGTTCGCACTATTCCTGCCTATTCTTGTAAATTTTCTCGAAAAAAGACGTTATTTATCAGCGTTAATTCCCTGATTATTTGTAAAACGATTCGATCATAGGCATTCGGGTAAAGATACATAAGAGAAGTCCAAATCTTATCCTACTGAGGGAGTGAACGGCTATGGAAGATACACCTAATAAAACTGAAGCCGATTTTGTATATGAGCGTTATATACAAGCAGATATTGATGTAGATGATGTTGTCAATGAAGATGCCGACCCCGTGTTGGTTGGAGATAAATATTTGGCGGCGGATATTGGTTTAAACCAACCTGAGGAAACACTCGAAAGAAATGACTTACTGGAATCCGATGCATTCCTGGCTGCTGAAACGGCAGGACTAACAAGCAGGGATATGGATGATGCTGAGGACGAGGAGCTACTAGAGATGGAAGAGGAGGATCCGCCACTGGAGGATATTCCCGATGCAGATGAGGTGTATCCTGGATCCATCATCGATCCTGCTTCACCGCCAGTGGATGGCATGCCCGGAACAGACGTCTTAAACGGATCACATGGAGATTAGAATAAATAAAGCCGCCGGGCTAGAATCCGGCGGCTTTATTTGTTTTTCAATACAAGTGCTGACCTCAGTAAGGGTTACTATTGAAGCACTATGGTTATTCTGCTGAACGTGCTGCTGCGATTTGTGCATCCAGCTTGCGGGTCTTCACCAATACCGCTGCTACAAGCAGCATCACCCCATTGATTACAAACACCCAACGAATCTGGATAAATGCCCCAAGTAAGCCGCCTATAATAGGCCCGGCCATTGTCGCGAGTTGAGATGCCGCTTGATTGAGACCAAAAGCACGTCCACGAAATCCGGGCTCAATCACTTGTACAATCATTGCATTTACAGATGGAAGTACACCGGCATAAAACAAGCCATAAGCAAAACGAAGAACGGCGAATTCCACATAACCTGTAACAAAGAACTGCAGAATATTACCGATACCTCCACCAATTAAACCAATGAACAAGATCATTCCAAAGCCCTTACGGCTTCCGATTCTACCCCACTGCGGAGCCATTAGCACAGTAGCAATACCCACAGCAGAGAATACAATTCCTGAGCTAAGCGAGGCTCTGCTTTTGGCGATTCCCATGTCTAGCAAATGTATCGGAATAAGCGGCTCCAGAATCATAACTGAAAAGGTGCTAATCCCCGCCAACAATAGCAAAGTCATAAATGCGCGATTACTTCTCGCTTCCTTGATATCATCACTTACATGGGATCTCGGAGCAGATCGATCAAAGTTCTCCTCCTTAGCAAAGAAAGTAGCGATAAGTGCCGAAACAAGCACAATACCTGCTGAGAATAAAAAAGCAACCCGATTGCTAGTGTAAAAACTCACTAAACCGCCGATCAACGGACCAATGATACTACCTGTTGCTCCGGCCGTAGACATAATACTCAGCGCGTATCCTGTCTTATCTTCAGGAGTGTTCGTGGCCACCATGGCAATCGCAGCGGGAACAAATCCAGCGAGCAGCCCTTGCAGTACGCGCACGATTAGAAAGACATAAGGATCATGCACGAAGTAATTAATCAGATATAAGGCTGCCAAACTAAAGCCCGAGCGAATAAGCATCGGCTTCCGACCGTATTTGTCGGCGAGGGAACCCCAGTAGGGAGAAATTAAAGCGCTGGCTAGAAAGGTTATGCCAAAACTAACCCCAGACCAAATTTCCAAATGATTCGTAACCCCAAGCTCGTCACTCAAAAAAATAGAGAGGAACGGAATAGAGATCGAATACGCCGTACTACAAAAAAAGACACCCACCCAAAGCACGATTAAGTTCCGTTTCCATGAAAAGCGCATGATCTACACATCCTTTCTTGATGTTCTCGCGGAAACATTCCTATTATTGTAAACCTCTTTTAAGAATGTGCCAATCCCACAAGTCACAACTGACCTTTGCATGTAAAGGGACAAAGAGGTTATTATGAGAAGTACCTACGAGATTATTCAAGAAAAAGGAGAGATTGATTAGTGAAGTTTACAAGAGCAAGATCTGCTATCCTAATGGTCATGTTATGCCTGGTGATGGTTATTGCAGCGGGTTGCGGGAATAAGCCTACCAATAACAATGCCAGCAGTAATAATGGAAGCAGCAGCGGAGCAGCAGGAAATAACACAAGCACTGAGACAAATTCCGGGGCTAACGAAGGACTTCCTTCAGCTACAGCAAGCCACCCCATAGTGACCATTGAGATGGATAACGGTGGCATCATCAAAGCCGAGCTTTATCCTGAAGTTGCCCCTAACACTGTGAACAATTTCATCTCACTGATTCAAAAAGGATTTTATGACGGCACCATATTCCATAGAGTAATTCCTGACTTCATGATTCAGGGCGGTGACCCTGATGGTACAGGTATGGGTGGCCCAGGGTATAGTATAGCTGGAGAATTCTCCGGAAACGGGTTTACTAATAACCTGTTGCATACGGAGGGTGTTCTGTCCATGGCAAGATCGCAGGCTCCAGATTCTGCCGGTTCCCAGTTCTTTATTATGGATGCAGCATATCCTAGTTTAGATGGAAGCTATGCTGCTTTTGGTAAAGTTACCGAAGGCATGGACGTGGTTAAAGCTATTGTCGGTTTGAAAACAGACAGTTCAGATCGTCCGGAAGAGCCACCGGTGATGAAGAAAGTAACCGTCGACACACTAGGCGTCACTTACCCGGAACCACAAAAGGTACAATAACGAGCAAAAACGCCTTCGGCGTCCTTAACGGACGGTAAGCGTTTATGCGAGAAAAAATATAAGGATAATATAACGTGAAACTTATAAATTCTTATATTTAAAAAAACTCGGTATGCTCCCATCCGGAATGTGATTCGGAGGGACTACCGAGTTTTTTTTTGAAAATATAAGCTTACCGTCCTTTAGGGACGACAATGGCGCTTTTATGTGAAAAGACTAATTTAAGTACCTATGCAACTTATCCCCGTAGTGATCTTCTGCTAAGAGCATGTTGGCCGTTACGCAGGAAAGTACTACGAGTATTTCTTAATAAGGATATCCGTTCCTCTGCAAGCTGATTTGCCGCGACAGAAGTTGGAATCCCATTTAGACGTGAGATTTCCAGTACGCGGGTGATGTTATCATAAATTTTCGAAACCTGCTTAAACGCACGCTCCCTATTATAACCGTTCAACTCATCCGCGATATTAATAACGCCACCGGCATTAATCACATAGTCAGGAGCATACACAATGCCCATTTCGTGAAGAGTATCGCCGTGATAGGCCTCTTTTAACTGATTGTTGGCCGCACCTGCGATCACCTTCGCCTTAATTACCCGAAGAGACTCATCATTGATCGTTGCTCCGAGTGCGCATGGAGCATAAATATCACAATCTGCACTGATAATATCTGCGGGATCGACGGCTTTAGCACCATAAGCCTCTACCGCGCGCGCCACAGCTTCTTTATGAATATCAGTTACAATAAGCTGAGCGCCCTCTTCATGAAGGTGCTTGCAGAGTGAAAAAGCTACATTTCCAACGCCTTGAACAGCGACAGTCTTCCCTTCGAGTGAATCATTGCCAAATGCCGCTTTGGCCGCTGCCTTCATCCCTTGGTATACGCCATAAGCCGTAGCTGGTGACGGATTGCCCGAGGAGCCGTATGTAGGTGATGTACCTGTAACATAATCTGTCTCCTGATAGATTATGTTCATATCTTCTTCTGTTGTGCCAACATCTTCGGCAGTTATATAGCGTCCATTCAAGCCCTGTATGTATCTTCCGAAAGCACGGAACATCGCTTCGTTCTTATCCTTCTTGGGATCTCCTATGATTACTGTCTTCCCACCGCCTAAGTTCAGACCCGATACTGCATTTTTGTATGTCATTCCTTTTGCTAATCGAAGTGCGTCAACAATTGCATCCTCTTCTGTAGCGTAGGTCCACATCCGTGTACCACCCAGTGCGGGCCCCAGTGTTGTGTCATGAATGGCAATGATGGCCTTTAACCCTGATGCTTTATCCTGACAAAACAACAGTTCTTCGTAATCGTCCCGCTCCATTGCTGCAAACAATTCCATTCTTAATATCCCCTGTCTTTTTGTTATATTCCACATGTTGGTGATTACTCTTACCTCTCAAAGTATTGTAGCAGAATGCGTCGTAAAACAAAAAGAACCGCGTCACCCTCATAACTTCTAATGGATGACGCGGCTCTTATATGAATGCTACTGCACAGAATAGAGTGCAAGGGTCAGCATGCGTTACAGCTTAGCAATGGTTTCTGTAAGAACAGGTACGATTTGCGATTTGCGGGATACTACACCTTTGAGAAGTGCCTTATTGTCATCAAGCTTCACGTTGTACGCCTGTTCTACTGCTCCTGCAACACGGCCCAGAGCCAGACCTACGGAATCGTTATTGAGGATATCTGTAACTACGAACAGGAACAGATCCAATTCTTTTTCAGCAATAATGGAAGTAAGTGCAGTTTCCAGTTCGGCTTGCTTGGAGAGAACATCATTAACATCCACCGCGTTTACTTGTGCGATTTCTACTTTGTATTCACCCATTTTAAATTCCTTTGCATCCAAGGAAATCAGTTGAGCGATACTCTTGTCGCTAAGGTCAGCGCCAGCCTTCAACATATCAAGACCGTAGCTTTCTGCATCTACACCAGCGATTTCAGCAAGCTCGCGTGCTGCTGCTACATCTTCCGCTGTGCATGTCGGTGATTTAAACAACAAGGAATCGGAAATGATGGCAGACAGCATCAATCCAGCGATTTCTTTAGGGATAGCAACTCCGTTTTCTTTATACAACTTGTTAAGAATAGTAGCTGTACAGCCTACTGGCTCAGCACGATAGTACAACGGATGTGCAGTTTCAAAGTTTGCGATCCGGTGATGGTCGATAACTTCAACCACACGTACTTGATCAATGTCATTCGCACTTTGTTGGCGTTCGTTATGGTCAACAAGAATAACCTGATTGGCTTCACCAGCAACGTTCTCTACCAGACGAGGAGCAGCGACTCCGAAATGATCAAGCGCAAATTGCGTTTCACCACTAACGTCGCCCAGACGAACGGCCTCAGCATCCCAACCCAATTCCTTTTTGAGTGCAGCATAAGCAATTGCAGAACAAATGGTATCCGTATCCGGATTTTTGTGTCCAAAAACCAAAGTTTTTTCCATTTCCAATCTCCTTACTATGTTTTAGTGAGATTAATATACCATACATTGATAGCGGCTTCCAGATTGTCCAGTTTGAAAAAATGCTTTATGGCCATTCTAAGGCTGTTCACGTCTAGTCTTTGGAAGCGGATCTGGTTTGGTTTCACCATGCAGCGGTTCATTGTCCGAGAAAAGATCTGGATTTTCCTTCAACATCTGACTCAGAATATTCGTAGTTTCTACCGTCCCGCATACCCTAACCAGCGCATCTCCAAATTTCCCCTTTCGCATGGCACCACCTTCCTCAAGCTCGCGTTCCACTTTCCAAAAATGCTCCGACCAAGAGAGACCACAATGTCTGCGGGAAGGCACCATGATTTCATCTCCATCCGGTGTCACCATGTATAACTCCTCATGACTATCCGTCATTCTACCTGGAATATCGACCCACTCTTCAATGCCATGAATGAACGTATTCCGCCGCAGATCAACGCCCAGCAGTACAATTTCCGCCTTCCGATCAAGCAGCTTGCCCCATGCTGAGCCACGGGCACACGGCGTATCCCAGCGTTCATCTCCCGTAGTGAACTGCTCAGCATCTGCACCTAAAGCCGCTACAGAATGTGTCGGATGCCAAGAGCGAATGACATCAGGACGTTTACGAAACAGTTCCGGTAATATACCTACACAAGATGGGGAATCTAGAACTGAGAACCGCGGATTATCCGCATTAATATAAGCCCATGTATGTGTTGGCAATACGAGCAGTCCGTCCTTCATATACTCACTGAGTACATCCAGTACTGTGTTCGCACCTCCATCTACTTCGCCAACGCTTTTTAATGAAGAGTGAACCAGAATGGTTCCGTGTGGATCAAGCTTCAGCTCCTGCAATTGTTTCATCAAGCTAGTTGTTGTGTGCATTGTACGCTCTCCTTATGTATGGAATAGATTTTGCGATTCATAAATATAAACTTGCAATTGTTTTGATTTACTATTAAAATTATAGTAACTTAATAATATTCACTAATTATAGAACGATCACAATATAACTTGCTCACATTCAGCATTTACACGGAGGTAATTTCACATGACTTTAACATTAAAAGGACTGCACCACGTATCCGCAATTACAGGCAAAGCGCAGGAAAACTTCAAGTTCTACACCGAAGTCCTTGGACTGCGTCTCATTAAAAAGACAGTAAATCAGGATGATATTTCAGTGTACCATTTATTCTATGGTGATGAGAAGGGTAATCCCGGAACCGAATTAACTTTCTTTGAACTCCCGATGGCGGGTCGCAACCGTAAAGGTAATAACAGCATCTCCGCGCTCTCTCTTCGAGTACCGAGTGATGCCGCACTTACCTATTGGAAGCAACGCTTCACTGAGCTTAACGTAGAGCACGGAACGATTCAAACACTCGGCGGTCGCCAGACTTTATCCTTCCGCGATCACGAAGGGCAACGTTTCATTCTCGTATCTGACGAAAATGATTACGGTGTAGCCGGCGGAATGCCTTGGGCCAAAAGCCCAGTACCTGCTGAGTACGGGATTATCGGTCTAGGTCCCGCACATCTTACTGTTGAAAGTGCAGAGCATACAGCGGTTGTACTGGAGCAATTGCTTGGCTTCCGCCGCAAAGGCACTTATCCTTCAAGCGTAGCGGGCCAGCCAGATGTGCTCGTATTCGAGACTGGAGAAGGCGGATCGGGCGCAGAAGTTCACCTGGAGGAACGTAATGATCTAGATCAGGAGCATTTAGGACGAGGTGGTGTGCACCATGTCGCATTCCGCGTGGATAATGAGGAGGAATTAAAGCGATGGGTCGAACATATACGCACAGCTCAGCTTCCTAACTCCGGATTCGTGGATCGTTTCTACTTCCGCTCCCTTTATTTCCGTGAGCCTAACGGTATTCTTTTTGAACTGGCTACTGACGGACCTGGATTTGCTACTGATGAACCGATGGAAAGCCTAGGCGAATCCCTTGCCTTGCCACCTTTTCTTGAATCCAAACGCGAGCAAATCGAAGCTTATCTTAAACCGCTGAATACTCGGCAGTAAGATTCTTCAGTTCATTTAACAAAAGGTGTGAGTCGCTTATGCGCTCACACCTTATTTTTTCATTAAAGATTAGCTGTCTTCCCTACAATGTCTAATAGCTCCGACAGATCTCGAATTTCATATTTCGGTTGAACAGCCGACGTGTTCTCTTTACCCAACGGGTTAAACCAGCAAGTATCGATCCCATAATTGATTCCGCCTTGGATATCAGAGGTTAAGGAGTCACCAACAATCAGCACTTTTTCCTTATCCGAAATCCCCAATTTAGCAAAAGCATAATCAAAAATCCCTGTCTCCGGCTTCTGACAGCCAGCCTCCTCAGAAATAATGATCTGCTCAAATGTTTCACTAAGCGGCGAACCTTGAATTCTGGAGGTTTGCACTTCTTTAATTCCGTTCGTGATGATTGCTAATCGGCAGTCCGCAAGTTCCCCGCACAGCTCAATCGCTCCCTGAATCAGAAAAGTTCCCTCGCCTAAGAAACGTAGATAGGCTTCACTAAAAGCCTCAGGATTCAGCTCCAGCGCATTTGCAGCAAATAACCGATTGAACCGTTCCACACGTAATGCCGCCGAACTAATCTTCCCTTGCTCCAAATCCCGCCACAGCGCATGGTTGATCTCCTGATAACTTGCAGCATAGTCCTCAGCACCTGTTGGCAAACCAAAGTGTAAAAATGCGTTAGATAGTGCGTGGCTTTCTGCCATTCCGTAATCAAACAGTGTATCATCAGCATCGAATAAAATAACGTCGTATTTCATACAATATCCCCCAAAACTCTTTTCTCAAAAAGGTACTACAGTGATACAATCAAGTCAACTTATCAGCCAGACGACAAAAATTTACTTTTTTAAGGTAGTTTTAAGCGAACTGTGTTATTTTAAAAAGAAAACGGTGGTGAGCGTCATATTATACGTTTTATCGTTTCTAATGTCTTTTTCTATCGTATACTTTCTAATTCCGCCGCTCGGCAGACTGGCTTTCCGGCTTGATTTTGTGGACAAGCCCCGTCAAGACGTTGAGCGTAAAATCCATAGAGAACCTATACCGCTAACGGCCAGTTACGCCATATTCATCGGATTCTTTATCACTTATCTGGTATTTGCCCGTGAATTCTCCATGGAGACCGTCGCACTGTTTGCAGGAGGCGTGCTGCTGCTAACCATAGGTACCATAGATGACTGGTACAAAACAAAAGGTAAAGATTTCCCGGCACTGCCAAAAATGATTGTTCAGGTTAGTGCGGCTGTCCTTGTATATCTTTCTGGCAACGCATTTACAGGCTTCTACAACCCCTTCTCAGGGGATTATATCGTTCTACCCGTAGTATTACAGTTTCTGCTAACGATTATCTGGATCTTTGGCGTAACCACTGTCATTAATTTCTCGGACGGCATGGATGGTCTGGCTGGTGCTTTGACGGCTATTTCAGCTATAACACTATTTATTGTCGCATTAACTAAGGGGCAATCCTCTTCTGCGATTATGGCGATTGCACTCGTCGGCGTTACCATTGCTTATCTACGCTATAATAAACCGCCTGCCAAAATCTTTATGGGCGACGCCGGGGCAACCTTCCTCGGTTTCATTCTTGCGGTAATAGCACTCGACGGCGCGTTTAAGCAAGCCACAGCCCTGTCGCTATTCATCCCGATTCTGGCGCTGGGCGTTCCGATCTTCGACAATATTTTCGTCGTCGTCAAGCGCTTTATCCAAGGCAAGTCTATTTATCAGGCTGATGCTACCCAGGCTCATTACCGCCTGCTCCGTGCAGGTCTGAGCCAGAAGCAAGTCGTTGCCGTGTTATGCTTGATCAGCGTTTGTCTATCCCTATCCTCTATCATTCTGTTGTTGATCGAGACTTGATGTATTGTTAGCGAAGGAATATCGTTATAAACAAAGTATCATCAAGAAGGCCATTGAAGTAATAAAAACGAGCAAGTTTCCAGTATGGAGACTTGCTCGTTTCTTGTTTGAAGCTACTTGAAGAATCCGGATTATTATGGTCCTCGGGATCTAAGTTGGGCTGTGGTGCGTACGCCGATCTAACTAACCTTGGGGCTGTCTGACCCAGGAAGCGTTATTCGTCGACGATTCCCTTCCAATAACGACACCTGAGTCCGTTAGCTACACTCGCAAAGTCTCAATTCATTGATTCCACTAATCGCACCTCTACTTAGTTCGCTAATCAATGTTCTCTTCAGTGTATCTACTCATATCCCAAATTTAACTCCCTGCCTACGCATCCAAACACATCACATCATCTCAGATGTCACTTTCTTGCGTAAACTCAGCCAATCTACTGTAAATGCCAATGATCTCATCCATCGGCATTCTAACCAATCCACTGGAAGAGGGGGCGACGAATTCACGTACACCATCTACCGTAGGAGACACATCTCCCTGGAATCCCCAATCGACTTTTTTTCTCCGGCTAAACTCTGTATATACACCTTTTCCAACGAAGCAAGCCACCTGTGGGCGATATAACTCCAGCTTGGAGCGAAGCAATTCGCGGCCCTCATTATATTCCTCACGAGTAATATCATCGATTCCGCGTGTAGGCCTAGCAACAATGTTCGTAAAACCATAACCCAGCTTAAGCAGCTCCCCGTCCTCAGAAGCGTCGTACAACCGAGGCGTAAGTCCCGACTGATGCAAGATTCTCCAGAAATTATTACGCGGATTTGCGTAGTGATGCCCCACTTCACCTGAGCGGATACTCGGGTTAAAACCTATAAATACGATCTGTAGTCCGTGATCTAAATGATCTGGAATTTCATCCATGTGATTTTACCTCCTACCAAAACAACGCTCTTATTTCCCTATTGGGTGTAAATACTAAGACAGGAAGGCGGAACTGGTGCCGCCAGCCAGACCTCATTACCTGCATAATAAAAGGTTACACCCATTTGACCAGCGCTAATCGTATCAACAGTCAGCAAAATCAATTTCCCTCTACGACTTCCAGCCAGACTGGCAAAATGTGTCCCCTCGGACAAATGAACATACTGCCGTCCCATTGGTCGGAGTCCTTCCTCCATAATGACAGGAAGCGCACCAGAGTGGGTACCGTGATATAGCGTAGGTGGAGGAGTCCCCGGCTCATAAGTGATTTTCGTATGGCTATGCCCATACCGCGCTTTGATTCGTTCACCTTCAATTTCAATCCGTTGCTTCTCACAGCCTGCAACCACTTGCCGAATATCTCCCGCAGTTACCTCAGACCATCTAGGAGACTTCACAAGCACGGACAGCAATTCGTCTAACGTACAGGAACCATCCTCAGGGTCCAAAATAAGGCCATACTGCTCTGGAGTATGCCGGAGCAATTTAGTCATAAATTTGCTTAACGACACTTCTGTAGCATTGCTTAACATTATATTTCTACCTCAATTCATAACTCATTTCTATTCTTCTACAGCCGCGGATCTACCGGATCGGACTCCAGAGACATCGCAGCAAGCACGCATTCATGTACACGTTCTATCGGTTCTTTTCGAATAAACCGTTCTACCGATTCCCGGCTAAGCGCACATTCCATCAAAGCATGACGTTCTTTTTTGCTCGTTTTGCGCTGCTTGAGGCGCACAAGGTTGTCCGGCTGTAAATAATCTATTCCATAGATAATATGCAGATATTTACGCCCTCTCACCTTGAGTGCAGGCTGAACCAGCTTATCTCCATTACGTGTTATAAATGTTTCCGGTTTGATAACAATCCCTTCATGCCCATCCTCCGTCATCTCTTCCCACCAACGGATTATCTGTTCCTCGTCCGCTTCATTACATACCGTGCGGTATTCAGTCTCCATAAATAAAGGTGACAACCCCGCTAGTTCACGATTATGCTCCATATGCCAAAGATGGCTGTGCACAAAGAAAGTTTGTCCGCTATGCGCAAGCGTGTGGAAGGGAGCAATCTTAATCCCCTCTAATCCACTTACGTCCCAGCAATACTTTTGGAAGGCTTCCTTAAAAAGATGAGCATTCTGGAGCTTCTCCTCCATTTCCTGTATCCACGAGGTAACATCTCGCCCTGATCTTTCAGCCTCACGCAGTTTCTCCAAAAGATGCTCCCGATCTAACAGTGCTGCTTCAGCCACATGTGCATATTGGGAGGAAATCAGCTCACGCGCTTTCAAGTTCCACGGTACGATTTCCGCATCTAGGAGCAGCAAATCCGTGTTATTTTTCGCAAAATAATTCGCCTGCACGAGATCCGCGTTCAGCCTACGTAACACTTCAGATTCAGTATCCCTGTCAAAAAAAGCTCTGCCAGTACGTGTATAAATCGTGCCTAACGACGGCCTGCCCACATACGGTAACGCTGCCTCTTCATCCCGGAATAACAATAGGATGGCCCGGCTGCCCATATGTTTTTTCTCCGCAATCATTGTCTTAACACCTTGTGCGCGAAAATAAGCAAAAGCCTCACGCGGATGCTCCAGATAGTTCTCATCTATAGACACTGAAGGCGGCGGACTCATGGTCGGGGGGATATAAACCAGTTCCTCTAGTGGAACCGTGAAGTGGGAAACCGTATCTATCGCTGCTTTAACAAATTCTCCACGTACAGTGATCTCACCATAAAGATCAGTCTGGACCGAGTATCCCTCCACGAATTTACGCAGGTTAGGCGGCGAGAATCTTCCACGCTCCCAACGAATTAACGGACTATCCGGATCACCTGCATAATCGCGCTTCGCTTTAACGCTAACAAATTTCCCTTCAGGGTAACGGTACGCAGTTAAAGATCCGCCAAAAACAGCGCCTTGATCAATGTTCACTGTATTTTTCACTACTGTCGGGAAAGGTCTAGGATCATGCCCCCAGACGATGATCTCCCCAGATTCGTGTTCGACATACCATTCTTTCCTTACAGGAGCACCCTTGCCATCCATTCCATCAGTGTCCCCATATCGGCAGAAGTCCTGAATCCGTTTGGACTGCTTGCCGATATATTCATCACAAATTCCGGCATGGGTAACTACAACTCGTCGTACACCATTGCGACCAAACACTAGATGACTAGGTGCGAACAATAGAAACTGTTTGAGTTCCTCCCTAAGCCTTGTTGCTTCCTCATCGCCTGCTTCTAGTGCAAATGCCTCCAGCTCAGCGGCGATATTCTCGTCTCCATGACTCAATGTAACTTTACGTCCGTCTAAGTAACGGGCGATTTTCCAGCCATGGTTACTGTCGATCATGCGGGCGATTCCAGCATCTACATGCTTTTTCCAGAACCTCATCGTCTTCAGCGATTCAGGTCCCCTGCTCATCACATCACCCACAGAAACTAACAGCCTGCCCTCGGGATGTTTGTACAGTCCTTGCTCGTCTTCCGCATATTCCAATCTTTCTAGCAGCTCGATCATCTCTTCGTAACAACCATGAATGTCACCTATAATATCAAGCCCTGCGCCGATTTCAACCCATAGCGGGTTCTGCTTACGTTCAAAAAGCACTTCCTCAGCATGTTTCAAAAAATAAGCCGAAGTAAAGCCCTCGTCCTTAATGCTGCGCAACGAACGCTTGAACTGACCATATTGTTGTTTGACCCGCTGACGACCACGCGGATGCTCACGCTGAACATCCCGCTGCAGCAGCGTTTCCTCTGGAACATCGAGCACCCAAGCCAAACATGGAACATTATGCTTGTCTGCCAAATCTAAATATTGCTTACGGTATTCCTCTTGCAGATGTGTAGCATCCACTACTGTCAGCTTCCCTAGTCGACAGCGCATGGCAATCGTTGAATTCATTGCTTCAAATGCTAAACTCGAGAGCAACTGATAATCATTAAAAATAATATCCGCTTCCTCGCGAGGACGATTCTTCCACTCCATAAAATCAGTGTCACCAAGCATAGTACGGTAATCGTCTGACGAGACAATTTCAGTCTGCAATAGCGTTCCTTCATCGACTAATCTCCGCAGTAAAGTAGTCTTCCCACTATTGGATGGACCGACCAATACAATAATTCCTGCATGTGGAAAAGGAATGGTTCGCTGCCTTTCTTTTTGTTCTTCTATAGTCATTACAACGTCTCCTTCCTACTAAATATCGCCATCTGCGTCGGGTATCCAAAAGTGTCCGAAGCTTCGCCAATCCCTTTAAAATTAACCGAATAATCAAAGGAGCTCGTCCAGAGGTTACACCAAGCTGAGAACTCTGCTCGTCCCCACTCAAACCGGTGGTCTCCATGCCGCATTTCTTCCGAATCCATCTCATACACCTCGTTATACTCCTTGTTCGGTGTTGTCAGAATTAATACCTTAGGACAATATTCCGCCAGAATGGTCTCCATCACTCGAGTCAGTCTAAATTCGTCGATATGCTCAATAACCTCACATAGAATCATGATATCCTTGTTCCGCAGCGATTCATCGAAGTAAAACAAAGAGCCGGTAACTGGCGTTGGTACTGTAACTCCGGCCCGATCTTCAAGCTTCGAGAAGCGATCCATTGCTCGCAGCTGTGAGTTAGCGGAAGGTTCAACCGCCCAAATCTGCTTTACACCAGGCACACTGCCGAGTCTTGCCGAAAGCTTTCCTTCACCGGAACCAAAATCGACGATACTACTCTTGAAGTCCATTCCTTCAACTACTTTCGCAATCGCCGCATAACGCAGATCATTTAATCTGACTTTAGGCTCAGCTGAAATCTCAGCAGGAGTAACAGGCACCTTTTCAGAAAAAGAGTCTGGTTCATCACCATCAAATTGCT
This sequence comes from Paenibacillus sp. FSL R5-0345, assembly GCF_000758585.1. NCBI lineage: Bacteria > Bacillati > Bacillota > Bacilli > Caryophanales > Paenibacillaceae > Paenibacillus > Paenibacillus sp. FSL R5-0345. The sequence goes on along the minus strand of NZ_CP009281.1, from coordinate 986,987 downwards.
TAATAAGATTAGCAAATCGTAGTGACCGTTTGAGAATTAACGCACGCAACGGATGTCTATCCAGCCACCCCTCACCGTAACGCTTGATTTTTTCGATCTCATCATCACTAATAAAATAATGCTTATCATCATCCAATGCCGGAATCAGGATGAACAATTGACGGAGGGCCGTTTGCAGCGTCTGCTCTCCCCGCAGCTTAATGTATCGAGCAAAACTTCGGCTTTTTAAATCAAAAGAATACACTGCATCTCCTCTTTCAAGCTCAAGCTTGTAACCAAGCGCATGAAATAATTCCTCAATCGTATGATCAGGCAAGTTCGATGCTACCGGTCCAAAGGACAGTTCCAATTGGAATTTGTGATCTACCCAAGGCAGAATTGCCTCCTTAGGCTTTCCGTTAAGAGCTGTACCTAGCGCTGGACGGATATAGGAGCAGAAGCGGCTGCTCGTAACAAACTCCCGGTCGTTTATATATTGTGTGATGTCATTATGAGAAGCATTTCCTTTGACTAGAGCAATTGGATCAGGTGTGACATAGATAACAGCCTCTGTCTCTTCGTCGGAAGCGGTGGTGAACACTATGCGCACTCTAGCTTCTTTATCGCTCCTGTCATATAAATTATGCGGGTTTTTGGCCAACAGGTGGGACAACATCCCCGCCCCTGCACCTGTCGCCTTGATGATCAAATGCATAAACTTCACCTCTCCTTAATTAACAATTATTGAAATTCTGATTTACCAGCTCCACTGCCCCGTTTCCCCCCAGACCTCTATCAGTGCTGATCGGAACAAGTCATCTAACGCTTCATCCATAACACCTACGCTCTGTTCAAAAGCAGAAGCAACCGCCTCGTAATGAACAATTCGTTCCTCCAAGTACATGTTGATTACATCCAAGCGCGGCTCCAGATTTAGTTCCTCACCTGACATTTTGCGAGATAACAGGTTCTGTACGGTTTCCTGTAATTCAGAACCATGCGGAATCAGATCCTGTACAAGAATGTTAAAATCGAGTGGTGGCACTTCGTTATATTTTTCAATCCAAGCGCATGCTAAGAGTGGTCTTAATACGTAAAAATATTTCTTAATCTTAACCTCACTGCCTTGCAGATAATCCCGGTAATTTCCCCGCGCCATGTTCAAATAGTGGTAAATACATGATTTTGGCGAAAAGCTTTGTGGTGAGAGTGCACGGATCCTTTCGGCTACAGCGTATTTCTCTTCATAGCGGATAGGGGACTCTAGCCATTCCAGCAGTGGTGGGTTTGATTTTCGAAATAAATTAAGCCCCTTCTTCAAGTCCCAACCGTTAATATCAAGCATCTCACTGATCGGCCGCTCTATTACATCTCTGTGCTTAAAAATGGATAAATACGCCTCAGGTCTCCGTATGTATAGGAATCTAACATCATAATCACTATCCTTGGATGGAAACCCCCAGGCCCGGCTACCCGATTCACACGCATACAGAATGCGAACATTTTCTTCAGATTCGATAGTCCGAAGCTGCTGAATGACCGATTGATGAATTCCCTTCATCTTAATTCCTCCCTTTTAACTTCTGAATATGCAAAAAAGACCACGGACTCCATCGTCCATGGTCGGGCTTCAACCTGATTACAGTTATATTTACCGGGTAATAATGAAATGTTATTTAACCGGAAATGAATACACTGGTTCTGAGGTTGACCTGTAAGCCAAGGTGAGAGATGGACGAACATATGAAAAAACATTATACGAAAACGAAAGCTGATTATTCATATTCTCATTCATCTGTCCTTACCCCCTGATCATTTTGTATACACTCAGTTCCATTTATTACCTAACACATCTCCAAAAGCATAATCTAACTATCCAGTTTCTGTCAACCAGTAGTCTTTTCTCTGTAGTCTTCTACCTACCACTATCCCTTACCTTATTTTAGTAATGCCTTCAATTCGGACGTCATTTCCGATGCTTTTAACATTACGAAATCACTATAACCCTCCTTGTATAGCAATTTCACAAGATAGTTGCCATTCTCTACTCCATAATTGAAACGTTGATCTAAAATATCCCCTAATAGCGTCTTATCCTTCGTAACAACTGTACGATTCTTTTCACGTGCAAGCACTACTCTTTGTTCAGGACTGGTAGGATTCTTAGGTGTTTGCTTATCCATAAAGTCATCTTTTATTATCTCTGCCGATTGTATATCTTCAGCGGTTGTCCGGATTTTATCCGCATATCCTTTATCAATCATCCATTTCTCTAACTCATGAAAAGATGACTTCCACGGATAATAATAACCATAACTTGAAGATGGCTGATTACTTTCCTCTTTTACCTTTACCTCTGTTTGGATACCAGCCACATCAGGTTTCCCGACCTTATCTATCTGTACTTCGTAGGACATATTCGAAATTTCGCGTTTGATAATCTCTTTTAGCTCTGAAATTTCCCGAGGATCAGAGATGGCTACTTTTTTATTCCTGTTAGTAACCCACATATAATCCAGGTCTTTGTCTAAGAGAGCTAAATTATACTTTTCATACTTGTAAGCTTCGGTATCCTTAACCGCCTTGAGCTCTGATTCAAACCCCTTATTAGGGATCCAGTATTCCCTCACTAGCTTGTCACCGTTCTCCAATTGATAGGCCAGAGTAAAATATTCATAAACGTATTGTTGTGAGTTAAGCTCTGGGCGTACTGCAACTACCGCTTGATGAAGTTTACGGACAGCTTCTATATAATCTTTATTATTGGAAAATGGGTCCTGCCCCATATAGGGTGTAGTGTATAAATCATCCGTTGGGGTATACATCCGATAGTTAGATCCCATATAAACACCGCTAATCTTATCACTAGAAGGCACTCTAGCTTCATACCCGGTAACACTTGATACTGGGATATACACAAGCAGCCCTAACATTACTGCATAAACTGCAAACTCGGCTACCACTTTACGCGTCATAATCTGCCAAGTTTTCCGAATAATCATTTCTGCAGCAATATAACCAATAATGGCTCCAATGGCATATCCACTAATCACCCAGCCCATTTGCTGTTGCTTCATTTGCGCAAAATAATTACCGGAAATAAGCATGGCACATAACATAACCCCTGCTTTAAACAGCGGGTTGAAATATCCAAAAGCGATAGCCTGACCGGCTTTTTCCGTATTACGTTTACGGTATAAAAGATAGGATAATCCAATAAACAAAAGTGACAATACACCATAAACCCATAATTCTGTATTGGAGAATGGTTTGCCGGTATAATAATATACAATATGAACAAACGGAGACCACATCTGCAAACTAGAATCACGTAAGTTTACATTTGCATTCGCATAACCATAAAGATACATGGCTAAATGACTATTGATTAATGAGATCAGTACAGCAGGCAGAATAAGCAAAATATAAATGATAATTCCCTGAAGAATAGATTGACCTGTGCATATTCCCACAAAAACACTAAAGCAGAAGAGAAACAAAGTCAGAATACTAACTGTGATACACCATTGCCAAATATCTGCGCCCTGAAAAATATAAAAATTACCACTCCATGACTTAACAACCGCAACCACCCCAGCAGTTAACCAAACCGGTAGCAACAGTAAGGTAAGTCCACTTGTCAGATGAGCTGTAAATAAATGCTCTCTGCGTAAAGGCAAGCTATGCCAAAGATCTGAGGGTGATTTCGCCTGAAGGTATCTGAATAAGAATAGTCCGGCCGCAACAGGGATCGTAATAATGAACAATGCTTGCACACTACCAGCGATTCGAAATAAATGATCAATTTCCTGCGGCTTTGCATTTGGATTGTTGCTCATGAAGAGCTGCAATGGAAGTGCGAACAATAAGCCAAGTGCATATATAATCCCTATCCAACCGTGCTGGCGGAAGTTTTGACGAAAAACACTGCTATTAAAGTAGTAACGGCTGCGCGTCATATCCGACATCCCCCATTTCATAAATAAAGATCTCTTCTAACGTCAATGGAAGCAAATCGAATACGTATGGCTCGTATACCTGAAAAGCCGCTTTGATCCGTTCACGGTCCCCTTTTACAATGAATAGGTTCACACTTCCCCGGCGCTCTTGATGCAGAATTTGCAGCTTCGCTGCTAACGGAATTTCATGCCGTTCATCTCGGAATGCCACTTGAATCTTATGTGTATCCGCCTTAAGATCATCGAGATCCTTCTCAATCAGCATTTTCCCGCCGTGCATAATTCCGACATGATCGCACAGGTCCTCAATCTCACGAAGGTTATGCGAGGATATGATTACTGTCAGCTCGCGTTCAGCTACCTCCTGAAACAGCAGATTTTTGATCTGACGCCGCATGACCGGATCTAACCCGTCAATCGGTTCATCCATAATAAGCACATCCGGCATACAGCTTAAACATAACCAGAATGACGCTTGCCGCTGCATTCCTTTGGAGAAACGACTAAGCTTACGCTTCTTATCGAGCTGAAATACAGTTCCCAAATCTTCAAAACGCTTCTGATTCCAACTCGGATAGATCGAGCGATGGAAGGCTGCCATTTGCAGCATTGTAGATTGCGGGAAAAAGTACGGAGAATCCGGCATAAAAATAACCCGTTGCTTAGACTTCGGGTGTTCGAACACCACTTCACCATCCACCTTCACGGTCCCTTTATCTGGAGAGTAAATGCCCGCCAAGGTCTTCAGCAGCGTAGTTTTACCCGCGCCATTAGACCCGAGCAGCCCATAAATGGTTCCTTTATGTACTGTTAAAGAGATATCGTCGACTGCCTTCTCGCCTTGAAATAACTTGCTGACTCCTCGAATCTCAATCATCGCTCTTCCCTCCTTCTCTCTGCTTCTCTACTTGTTTGTACAATGAACTAATCTCAGCTGCGGTGAATCCAAAGTATACAGCTTCTGCCATCAGTCTGAGCAGCGCATCTCGGACTTCAGCTTTTTTGGCCTCATTTTGTTCTTTTTTCATTGGGGCTACAAAACTGCCTTTCCCCTGCAATGAATAGATATACCCTTCACGCTCCAATTCACGATAAGCCTTCTGAATCGTATTGGGATTCACGGTTAGCTGTTGGGATAATGTCCTTACCGAGGGCAGTTGTTCATCAGTCTGCAAAATACCATGTAAAATCATCTCCTTGACCTTGTCGGTCAGCTGCTCATAAATCGGCTTGCGACTGCGAACATCCAATTCGAACATAATCTTCCTCCTCCCACTATCTTACAATAAACCCATTATGACGTGTATTAACTGTACTACTATTATTAATACAGTTTGTCCTTTATGTCAACGCAAAAAATCCCCGCGGTTATATAGCCACTGCGGGGATTTTTTCTCATAAATAGACAATTTATCAGCTGAGGTATTCACACCCTCGATTCTTGGCTCAGAAAAACCCGGGTTCGCTCCTGCTGCGGATTGTCAAAAATCTGCTCCGGTGTTCCAGACTCCGTTATCTCACCGTTATCCATGAATATCACACGATCCGCTACGTCACGAGCAAAGTTCATCTCATGAGTGACAACAATCATCGTCATCTTCTCCTCAGCAAGCTGACGGATAACACGTAGCACCTCGCCTGTAAGCTCGGGATCAAGCGCGGAGGTGGGTTCATCAAATAATAAAATATCCGGATTCAACATTAACGCTCTCGCAATGGCAACCCTCTGCTTCTGTCCACCGGAGAGATTAGCAGGATACACATCCGCTTTTTCAACAAGACCTACCTTAGAGAGCAAGTCCTTGCTTCTAGCCGTAATCTTCTTCACGCTCTCCCGCTTCAGCATCCTTGGAGCTAGCTCTAGGTTGCCCCGCACCGTTAGGTGTGGAAATAAGTTAAAGTGCTGAAACACCATTCCCATGGACGCCGTGATCTCACGAATATTTGCTCCACTAGCGTATTTCCCATTCTCAACGAGCGGATTGCCTTGGATCGAGATGCTTCCGCCTGTAACTTCCTCTAGATGTACTAAACTACGTAGCATCGTACTCTTACCTGAACCCGAAGGCCCGATAACAGCAATAGCTTCACCCGCCTCGATATTGAAACTAACCTTCTTCAATACATCCAAATTGCCGAAGGATTTCTGTAAATCCCTTACTTCTATCATGCTACTCATATTCGGACAGTCCTTCTACTCAAATTTAAAACGTTTCTCCAGTGCTTTGAAGAATAAAGTAAGCACTAGCGTCATCAGTAAGTAAATCACGCCCGCTACTACAAAGGGAGTTACTGTAAAGTCTCGATTTACTGCTGTTTTGGCATAGTTCAGTAGCTCAGGTACAGCAACGGCATACAGTAGTGCCGTATCTTTTACTAATGAAATTGATTCGTTGGCCACAGCTGGCAAAGCTACTCTGAACATTTGTGCCAGAATTACCTTACGCAGCGTTTGCCATTTACTCAGTCCTAGCACCTTAGCTGCTTCATGCTGCCCTTTATCAATGGAGAGCATGCCCCCACGGAAGATCTCTGCAAAATATGCTCCATAGTTAAGAATAAATCCAAGACTCGCAGCAACGAAGCGATCCATAACCAGATACTGACCAATCACCGGAATCTGTGGTAAGCCAAAGCAAAAAAATAACAATTGCAGTAAAAGAGGGGTTCCCCGCATGACATAAATATAAGTATGTGCAATCCATGCCAAGGGTTTGATCACACTCTTCGCCATCAAAGTGACTAGGAACCCGAGCGGAATCGACACTAAAATAACAATAAGGAACAATAAAACAGTTGTACGCGCGCCTTCTAACATCGGCCCGGAAATTTGTATAATATAATCCATTTTCATTTCTCCAATAAACTCTGTATATTGACCTTCTATTTCAATACCTTATTTTCACCAAACCACTTTGTGGAGATCTTCTCAGCCGTTCCATCGTTGTTCATTTCATCCAAAGCCTTTTGAAGTTCTTCTAGCAGGGCTTCATTGCCTTTCTTTATTCCAATACCGTACTGCTCAGGAGCAAGCGATTCATCTAGCAGCTTAAAGGTATTCGGCTCTTTTGACATATAATATCTAGCTACAACTTCATCAATCACAACACCGTCCAGACGCTTAGTCTTCAAGTCAGTGAGCGCTAGGACGTTATCCGGAAATTCCGACAGATTAGCAATTTGGTCTTTAATCGGATTAGCATTTAAAGCATCGGAAGCGGAGGATAGACTTTGAAGCCCTACCTCTTTACCAGCCAAATCCTCAAGCTTTGAAATAGAGGAATCCGCTAATACGACTACTACCTGACTATTCTCAAGATAAGGCTTCGTGAATAATACCTTTTCCTTGCGTTCATCTGTGATGGTATAGCCATTCCAAATCATATCAATACGACCACTATTCAGTTCTGACTCCTTAGCGGACCAGTCAATAGGCTGAAAAGTAATTTCTTTACCCATTTTTTCAGCTGCAGCTCTGGCGTAGTCGATATCAAACCCAACAATTTCATTGTTCTCATCTCTAAAGCCCATCGGAGCGAACTTATCATCAATCCCGATCACCAGCTTTCCATCCTTACTCCCAGAAGATGAGCAGCCTGATAAAGCTCCAATTACCATGATCATAAATAAGATTAGCAATGCATTTTTCTTCATTTCTTTTATCCCCCATCGTTGACACAACTGCGTGTGCTTTAGTTCGCTAATACGTTATCAGAGTATCATGATAACACGACAGATTAACTACGTCGATAGATTAGAGAAGCCTACATGTGTCAAATCTACAAAGATTCAGACAACAAAAAGAGACGACAGATTAGATCTGTCGCCTCAATGATAGGAATCATTTGATCTTAGTATCCAGAATTAACGTTTATCATTCCAGAAGTTGTTAGGTTCCATATCCGAAGTAATAATATGAAACGCATAGCCTTCTTTCTTCAGCGTCTCTAGGATGCGTGGAAGAACTTTAAGTGTAGCCTTTTGATCATGCATTAGAACCACTGGGCTGCTCTTCTTCAGATTATGAACCTCTCTCATAACCGTATTATAGATGGAGTTACTATCATTCTTAAATCTCCAATCCTCAGAGTCAACGTTCCAATCCCACAGATGATATCCTTGTGTTAGTATCTTATCTCTATAAGATTTGGTTAAATAAGGTTTACTACCATAAGGTGTGCGAATCAATGTTGTACTTTGACCCGTAATCTTCTTCAGAATGGCATTATCGTCATTCATTTCTTTTAACGCAGAAGCAGGAGAAGCATAAAATTTATCTTTCACATGTGTCATACCGTGTAAACCAGGTGCATGTCCTTCCTTCACTAATCGTTTCACTTGAGACGCATGTGCGTTCATGTTATTTCCTAGCATGAAGAACGTAGCTTTCGCATCATACTTAGCTAAGATATCAAGTAGTTGAGAGGTTGTAGCGGATGGGCCATCATCAAAGCTAAGATAAACAACTTTACCGTTCGTGCCTGTAGTTACATTTTGTTGCAAAGCTTTTTTATGTTGATTCACAAATGCAGCGTCGTCTAATTTAGCCCCGGAATTATGAACTCTTAATAAAGATTGAGCTGGTTTAAACGAAATTGAGAATCCAAGATAAGTTGTCATTTTCACCGGAACCATAGTTCTTCCATTTTTAATAAATGTATTCAGGGCGATTGTCTTTCCATTAGGAAGAAGAGCTGTTGCGTGATCATTCAGCAGTTTAATAGATCCATTATTTCCCTTAACATTAATGCCATCGCCCTGAGCGATTAGATGAAGATTCAGTTCCACAGACAAATCACGTAACGGAACAAAATATGTATCTTTTATCGACACTGCATCAATGTCAGTTAATTTATCATTTACACCTAATTTCAGGGATCCTGCACCAGCAGCATCTACTGAATCTATTTCTCGTACCAAACCAGTACATACGAACAATACTATAAATAATAGCCACACTTTCTTTTTAAACATCTCAAAAAATCTCCCATCTCGTATATTTATCTATAACATTACCATAGATTAATAGAAAGAAATTTGAGAGATTGTAACTTAATACATAATAATTTGTTACCCTTTTTGACACTCACAGATATTTCGACATTTTTCGCAAATGACGTATTCTAACTAATTCCTAACACACCAACAAAAATGGTTAAATTCCAGTCCTTTTGCGCAAAATAGATGTGTCCAAATTAGCAACTTTAGTAAATTATTGAACAAAGTTTGAACGGATTTAAATAACCAGCAAACGCCGTGGCTACAGTGATCTTTATCATATCATTAGGAACTTGTAACAAATTGATCACACATATTTAACTTGATCGCCATTTTTAAGGACTATTGTGGCTAAAATGGCAAAATAAGTCTTTTGCTTTCTTTCTCATTAATTCTTACTATATATGAAGGTAATGATGAGGGTTAATTAATAGAAGTATTGAAGGAAGGAGCTTAAGCATGAAGAAAAAGGGACCGTTATACGCTTTATTTCTCAGCCTAATTTTACTCTTGCCAGGATGCAGTTCAATCGCTGTTCTGAATCCGAAGGGGCCGGCTGCGAGAACTCTGTCTGACACGATCATCCTCTCCATTGTTGTGATGCTCGGTGTTCTAGCAGTTGTCTACATCTTATATGTCTTCGTACTATTGAAATACCGCGCTAAGAAAAGTAACGAAGATTATATTCCTCCTCACGAGGAAGGAAACAAATGGCTGGAGGCCATCTGGATTACGATTCCGATTATTATCGTGGCATTCCTCTCCGTGGTCACTGTCAAAACGACAGTAGATGTAGAAAACGTTGCAGCGGATTATAAAGATCAGAAACCGCTTGTAATCTATGCTTCCTCCTCCAACTGGAAATGGCACTTCAGCTATCCAGAGGAAGGTATTGAAACTGTAAACTACGTGAACATTCCAGTTCACCGTGCTGTCGAGTTCAGATTGTACTCTTTCGGTACGATCTCAAGTCTCTGGATCCCACAATTGGGAGGACAGAAATATGCGATGAGTGACATGCTTACAACACTGCATCTTTCAGCAGATACTGTAGGTTCTTATACCGGAAGAAATGCGAACTTTAATGGTAAGGGTTTTGCCCACATGGAGTTTGAAGCCCTTGCGATGACTGATAAGGACTATCAGGAATGGGTAAAAGACGTTAAAGAAACAGCAGGTCCATTGACCGAAGATGAATTCAAAAATCTTTTGAAAATGGAATATGTCGGACGTAAAACGTACACCAATACTCACTTATCCTTTAGCCCTCCTCCGGGAGATCATGGCGACCATATGAGTAATAATGGCACCGAAATGGATATGGATAATGGAACGACGGAACACCAGGATAATAAAGAAATTCACCCGACTCCTGCACCATCTAGCGAGACGGAATTCAACAGTGAACCTAATCCAGAACTGGATGAACAAAGCACTACACATGACGGACATTAGTCAATGTTAATTGAGCAACTTGAAAGGAGCGATTCCTAATGGATTGGGATAAATTTAAGGTCCACGGCGAACCCCTGATTTACGGGGCAATGGCAAGTATTGTTCTGGCTACAATCGGGATTATCGTCGGCCTAACCTATTTTAAAAAATGGGGATATTTATGGCGCGAATGGTTAACTACCGTTGACCACAAACGTATCGGGGTTATGTATATCCTCGCTGCGCTACTAATGCTTTTCCGCGGCGGCGTTGACGCTATTATGATGAAGCTACAAACCGCAGCCCCAGACATGAAATTTCTTGACGCACAGCATTACAACGAGGTATTTACAACACACGGCTTGATCATGATCCTCTTTATGGCCATGCCGTTTATTATCGGTCTGATGAACGTTATCGTACCGCTACAAATCGGTGCCAGAGACGTTGCCTTCCCACGTCTTAACGCCGTCAGCTTCTGGCTCTTCTTCTTCGGAGCAATGCTGCTTAACATCTCTTTTGTTATCGGGGGATCACCAGATGCTGGTTGGTCTGCGTACTTCCCGCTGGCAAGTATAGAGTTCAGTCCAACGGTGGGTAACAACTACTACTCGCTCGCGCTGCAAATATCAGGTATCGGTACACTCATCACAGGCGTTAACTTTATTGTAACGATTCTGAAGATGCGTGCTCCTGGCATGAAGCTGATGAAAATGCCAATGTTTACATGGTCCGTACTAATCACGAACGTAATTATCGTATTCGCATTCCCAGTGCTTACGGTAGCGCTCGCTTTGATGATGTTCGACCGGTTATTCGGCTCTCAATTCTTCACGATGGCCAACGGCGGTATGGATATGTTATGGGCCAACCTTTTCTGGGTATGGGGACATCCAGAAGTATATATCGTTGTACTACCTGCCTTCGGTATTTATAGTGAAATTATCGCCACCTTCTCCAAAAAGAACCTGTATGGATATACATCCATGGTCTTTAGTATGTTGATCATCTCCCTCTTGTCCTTCTTAGTATGGGCTCACCATTTCTATACAATGGGTCAAGGCGCTATGGTTAACAGCTTCTTCTCGATTACTACCATGGCCATTGCTGTTCCAACAGGTGTGAAAATATTTAACTGGCTATTCACCTTACGAAAAGGGCGAATATCATTTACGACGCCGATGCTATATTCGCTCGCCTTTATCCCGATCTTTACGATCGGTGGGGTAACAGGTGTCATGCTGGCCATGGCCAGCGCCGATTATCAGTACCATAATACAATGTTCCTAGTAGCGCATTTCCACTACGTTCTCATTCCAGGTGCTGTATTCGCCGTAATCGCAGGTTTCCACTACTGGTTCCCTAAAGTATTCGGCTTCCGTCTAAACGAACGTCTTGGTAAACATGCCTTCTGGTGGATTATTATTTCCTTTAACGTATCGTTCTTCCCACTGTTCCTTCTCGGACTTAAGGGAATGACACGTCGACAATACACTTATTCTGCGGATACCGGATTTGGTCCGCTCAGTATGGTCTCGTTCATAGGGGCGATAGGTCTTACAGTCGGATTTGTAATTCTGGTGTATAACATCTACTGGAGTACACGTTATGAACCAAGAGATACAAATGGAGATCCATGGGATGCACGTACACTGGAGTGGGCAACGAAAAGTCCGATTCCAGCTTACAACTTCGCAGTGGTTCCAACCGTAAAAACACGCGATGCCTACTGGTTCTCTAAACAAGATAAAGTACCTCTATACGAAGACAAGATTACTAAGATTCATATGCCAAGCAATACAGGAAAACCATTTATTCTGGGTGTTATCTTCTTCGTTGCAGGATTCTCTCTGGTATTCAGTCTCTGGATTCCAGCCATTATCTCCGGAGTTGGTATCCTCATCGTTCTAGCTGCTATGTCCTTTGATCGGGATCACGGATTCTACATCCCAGCAGAAGAAGTTATTGCTACTGAAAAGAAATTGCGGGGTGAGACAGTATGAAAATAGATGCGTCTAAGCCGCTTGAGTACTCAACAGAGGAGAATAGTAATAAAATCTTTGGCTTCTGGGTCTTTCTAGGAGCAGAGATTGCACTGTTCGCTACGTTGTTCACTGTTTACTTTGTAATGGTAGACCGCTTTGCTAGCGGCCCTAGCGGGCCGGACCTCTTTGAGATTGGTCCAGTGATGATCGAAACATTGCTGCTCTTGACAAGCTCGTTTACAATCGGTCTTGCTGTACATGCCATGCGACATGGCTACCAAAAAGCCATGATGGTCTTCTTCGGACTAACCCTGTTAATGGGTCTCGGCTTCCTTGGTATTGAAATCACGGAGTTTGTCACTTATGTTCACGAAGGGGCTACACTTCAAACCAGTGGTTTCCTATCCAGTCTCTTTGTACTGCTGGGAACACACGGAGCTCACGTATCGTTCGGGTTCCTGTGGGGTGCGGCTATTCTAATCCAGTTGAAGCGTCAAGGTATTAATCCGGCTACGGCCAATAAATCCTTTATCTTCTCGCTGTACTGGCATTTCTTGGACGTTGTCTGGATCTTTATTTTCAGCTTCGTCTATCTGAAAGGACTGATGTAGCATGATGAAGCAACTGTTTCCAATTCGCCATGTGATGGGTTTCTTAGCCTCTCTTGTCCTTTCTGTGGCTGCACTTGCCGTAATCTATCTGGATCTATCCAATACTGCAAACATGGCTATCCTGCTTGTTACAGCCCTCATTCAGGCTTCCCTGCAGCTCTTCCTGTTCATGCATATTGGAGAATCAGCGGATACCAAGAAAGAACTTTATATCAATATCGCCTATGCCTTATTCGTTGGCTTAGTTACGATCTTTGGTACGCTCTTCATCTTCGTATGGGGCTGGTATGCTTAATTCCATTCAATAACACACAAAAGGACGTCTCCAAAGCCTAAATGGCTCTGGGACGTCCTTTTTTTCATTTCGCGTTATAATCTAAATCGCGCTAAAGTCTTCTGCAGATCTTCCGCCAGCACCGCTAAATACTGAGCTGATGCGGACATTTCCTCCATAGCAGACAGTTGCTGCTGACTAGCTGCACTGGTGTCCTGAACACCCACTGCCCCTCTATTGGATATAGCATTGACCTGTTCCATTGCTGCCGCTACACCTTGTGACTCTAAGGAGACATGTGCAACCGCCTCTCTAATCTCTTCCGTCTGCAGCGTAGCCTCTTTAATGGAACTTTGAATCTCATGAAACGCTTGAGATACGAACTGACTTTGAACTACGCCGTTAGAGACTAGTTCAGAGCCTGAAGCCATTGATTCTACTGCTTTTTCAGTTTGCTTTTGAATATGCGTAATAATATCTGTTACTTTCAGTGAACTGTTTCGCGTCGCTTCTGCAAGCCCCCGAATTTCTCCAGCAACTACAGCAAAGCCACGTCCATGTTCTCCAGCTCTCGCTGCCTCGATTGAAGCATTAAGCGCCAGCAAGTTTGTCTGTGTTGCAATTCCGTTAATCGTAGTAATTATTGTATTTATATCCTGTGACAGCTCCCCAAGGTTACTAATAATCTCTTGGCTCTGAGTTACGCTGGAGTCGATTTCCTTCATCTGTTCAATAATGTTATCTACGGCGATTACCCCTCGATCTGTTGAACCAGAAGCAACTCCCATAAGGTCGGACATTTCAAAACTGCTACTTTCTACGGCCGAAATATTATTGGTCATAGCTTGTATAGATTGAGAGGTACGATTAATGCTTTCCGTCTGTTCATCAAAGCCCGCTGCAATCTCACCTGAAGATTCGGCGATCATTTGCGAAGCCAGCGAGGTCTGCTCAGCACTAGCGCTCATCTCTTGCGATGAGGCTGATAACAGCTCTGCACTCTCCGCGATACCTTGCATCATCTTTCGTAAGCTCTCCAGCATATTGTTAAATGAGCTATTAATTTGGCCGATTTCATCCTTAGCGGTATACGTTGCTATGACGGTTAAATCTCCATTTTCCGCCCGCTTCATCAAACCTTGCAGTTCCTTAAGAGGTTTCGTAATCAGTCGAATGATTGCAACACTAAGCACGATACAAATAATCCAAGAGAACGATATCAATACTATACTTTTAGTCTTCATTCTTTCAGAGGAAGCAGTGGACTCTAAGTTATATTCTCCAGCTCCCTTTAGCAACGAATCGCTTATTCCTTTAAGCATATTGATCATTTTCTCACGAGAAATACTAAAATCCCCCGTGAATACTTGAAAGGCCTCTTCTCTACCTTTGCTATCGGCAATCTGAATAATACTGTCCCTTTGTGCACGATAGTCTGTTAGGGAGGACTCATATTCCTTTATTTTGCTCAAAATGGCACTATCATTGTACTGGACGGTCTTCAGCTTGTTCAATAGATCATTATTTTCCTGAACTTTTCCCTTAATGCTCTCTAACAAGTCTTTGTTCTTGTTTGCATCAACGCTAATCAAACGCTCCAAAAGAAAGGCTTCAATGGCCCGATTATTTGTACGCATTTGCCCCACGTAAGAAATTGGCAACAAGTTTTCATTGTACGTCTCTTTTGTTTTTTGGGTCATTTTGTCCATGGTGGTAAAGCCAGTTACCCCCACGATGTTCAACATGACTACAGAAAATACTAAAAGAATCCCAATCTTGAACTTCACTTTCATATTCTTCATCTACATTCCGCCTTCACATAATCTAACTCACTATCTATTTTTATCGGTTAAAGAAGTGAATTGTTTGATGATTTTAAATAAAATTATGAATGAAATTGTCGAAAAAAAGTGTCTGTTGTCAAATATTGCAACGAACGAAAATAAAAACGGACACTCGATCCGCTAATACTCCGAATCGCAGTGCCCGTCTTACGATTAATCAAACGCTTATTCACCCGATGAATAGTACCAATATACCGTATCACCGTTCTCTAAAATGTAGCTGTCTGCACTTATACTTGGATCAGCATCTCTATTTGTCTTGTACTTCCATCCACTGCTAGGTCCGCCATCAAATTCGGCCAAACCATCTATAGATTTCACGTATTTACTACCAGCGTTTCCGGATGATACTACCTTATCCCCTAATTGACTGATCAGTAAGCTATAAGCTGTCTCACCTTCTTTTAGAGCTACTGTAGTATTGTTAAGGATCGTTCCCTTCTTGCTATCCCCAATGACTGACAGGGTGGCCGTAGCTTTAGCGGGAGTAACAACACCTGAAGCCATGTTTAGTGACTGAGTATAACGAGCCACACTAGGCACACTATTTTTAGCATATCCGGTAACAATGATCGTATAGGTATTCTCTGGTAGACCTTGGTCAAATGCAGCTACACCCTTGGCATTTGTGGTCGCCTTCTGATCACCGATCAAGACCTGCACGCCAGCGGCTGGAGAAGTCACTGGATCGGAAGTAAAGGTATCCTTATTCCACACCCATTTTTTCTGAGAAACTGTTACTGTGAAAGCTTCACCCGGCTTCGGCTGTGCAGGAGATACAACAGCAGTATCAACAACCTGTGTGGTTTCTCCGGCATAATAGACAAGAACACGGTCGGATTCCTGTAATTCAAAGCTGTCCATGCCCACACTAGGATAGATCCATTCTCCGCTGCGCCATACAACGAAGCTCCACCAACCGTCATAAAGACCTTGCGTAATGCCATGAATGCCAGATACAAAATTACCATACGACGATTTCGTGATATCTACTTTAAAATCCTTAGACGCCCCCAATTGCTGCAGTGCTTCAAGCGCATTGGAAGCCTTTAAAGTCCCCTCACCGATCAGCCCTTGCGGACCTTCAACGGTAAGTGAAGCCGTTACATTCTTTGGAATCACCTTTAGATCTTGAGTATATTTAGCAATCGATGGTGCTTTTCCTTCACGATAGCCTGTTACAGTCAGCTTGTAGTCACCTGCTGGAACATTCCCTGAGAATAACGCTTCACCTTTTGCGTTCGTTGTTACGATGCGATTTCCAATTTGGACCTGAACGCCAGAAGCTTTGGCGATTACCGGAGAGGACGTATTCGTTACAGCGTCCCATTTCCATGTCTTACTAGTCACTATTACAGTAAAAGAATCGCCCTCTTTGAGGCTTGGCTTGGACACCGTTACCGAATCAACAAGTTTAGTATCATCTCCGGCATAATAGACCAGAACCTGATCTGAATCTTTAAGCACAAAATCGTTCATTCCAACATCTGGATTAATCCATTGACCATTACGGGATACAACATACATCCAACCATCGTAACCGCCATAGGTTCCAGCCAGAATACTTCCAATTCCAGTGACATAAGCACCGGAAGGATTCGTGATTGGCAATTTCGTCTGAAGAGCCAGCTTTTCTAGTGCACCTAATACGTTGCCAGCATATCCATATCCCTGTGCTAAAGTACTCTCAGGACCCTCTACAGTAATCGGTGCATAGATAAGTGCATTCTGAACGGATGACTTAGAAAAATCGTACAGTTTACTGTTGCTGCCTTTATGGAGTAGATTGTAAGCTACAAGCGCCTGAAGGCCCTGTTCTGTAGCCAGAATATTGCTGCTTCCGCCACGGCTATGAGCGAAGCTGCCGTCAGCGAGACGGTAGCTCAGTAGATTACCGATCAAACTCACTTTATTCTTGGTATATTCTAACCCACTTGGATCTACACCAAAGGATGTGAGACCTAGAATAGCTTGTGCTGCACTTTCAGCACTATCTCCGTAACCTCCATGGCTATCCTGAGCTTTGGATAACCAAGATACGGCTTGTAGTCCTGCTGTGTAAGCTTCCGGATTACTCTTATGTGCCGATAGAGCGGTCAAAGCTATTGCTGTCATATCGGGCTCACTGGCGCCTGTAGTTAAGGCAAAGCCACCGTCTTGATTTTGCTTGGAAAGAATCTCAGCAAGAAGCTTATCCGTTGTCCATTTAGCATCTTTAGGAATATTATATTTCCCTGAGTCCAGTGCGAGCAAAGCATAAACCGGATTATTAAGCGTCTGTCCACTGATTTTGTCATGATTATAGATCTTCTCTATTAAGTTATAGCCAGGACTTGTTCCGCTTCCAGCAAAGCTGGTAGGATCGGCTCCTATTGCTCTTACTGCGAGTACGATTCTCGCGTAATCCGTTACGCTCGCGAAATTCCCCTCTGCATCTTTCACCTTTTTCTCAAGAGCTGCTCGATAACTTACTGGCAGCTTGTATCCCGCTTGAGCCAGTCCAATCGCTTGCCAATCCGACTGCACGCCACCCTTTAAAATAAATTCCGCAGCCGTATAGGTCGCATCCGCAACATTAATCCGTTCTACATTAGCAGCAGAATCGCCAGATGCTTCCTGCCCGGAGCTAACGCCCGCCTCCGCAAAGATGGTTCCTGCCGGAGCAAGAGATGTTCCAAGAATCGATATGACCATGAATACGGCCAGTCCAAGTACAAAAAACCTGGAGGAGAATATTTTCTTCATTGTTCAGCCTCTTTCTTTAAAGGAATGGATACTACACAAAATAAGAGCGCACAACATAAAGACCGCCCCTATGAAGGGCGGCCCGGGAAGATAACAAATCGAGGCTGGGGCGCGTGAACCTCTACGACCACACAGTCTATCTGTATATGTTCCACATTCTTACCCCACGAAGAATAGAAACGCTCACGAAAAAGGCAGGTCTCCTGGCTAATGCTTCATTGCCGCTCTTCACCTTCCCGTCCTAACTGCTGACAGTGGTTCATAGAAGAGACGCTCCGCATTTACAGTGGCGGGACCGCGCCGGAATTTTACACCGGACTTCCCTTTTAAGCAGACTCTGATTTAGGGGAGTCTGCACCTTTTCCAATATGTATTATCTTATTTTCATAATCATATCTATTAATACACAGCATGTCTATAGAAAAGCTTTGTATGAGCAACAAAAAAAGAACAGCAGAACCAAACCTTTCGGTATCGTCCTGCTGATCAGAAATTACTTTATTCGGCTGTTCCTTCCGGACTTGCAGTCGCTGAAGGTTCAGCACTTGAGTTAACACCCGTTGTATCCTTTGGAGCGGGATCTACGATCAACGTAAATCTACCAGCCTTGATCATGCTATGCTCGACGATTGTCGCACCCGGCTCCATAGTAACCTCCACCTGATAGGAAGGTTGCTCACCTTCTGTAATAGCTGTCGCGGACGGCACAACTGTGCTGCCCTCTGCATCAGAGGAAGGTGTAGGAGATGGAGAGGCCTCGTCTGCAGTATTAGTAGCATCTACGCCTTCCGCCGTCCCCGCAGTCGTATCAGCGGCGTTCGTATCGCCAGATAAGTCTCCATCCGTTGACGGCACTGAACAAGTCCCAGTGCTAGCAGCAACCTTAAAGCTCTTATCCACTACATCGGATGAAGTCATTAAACTAATCTCCGTCGGATTAAATTGCACACAATCATCCGCGTTGGCAAACGTGAACACCAATACACTGCTTCCTTTATCTCCTTCGGTACCTAGATCCTTCAGGTATACGGAAGCCGGAGGAAGCATACTGCCTGCACTCTGAACAGGTGTCGGTGCAGGGGTTGTCCCAGGCAGGGCCGTCTTCCGATCTTCCGGACGCAGCATACTGAACACGATAATTGCGATAATCACCAGAATGCCTGTGATGGAACCGGAGATCAGGAGTCGAAATCGGCTGCGGCTGATCCAGCGCGCCAGCGGGGAAGCCAGCTGGGAGCGAGCCTCATTGTAGACATTTTGTAGAGCAGGCCGAGCTGTAGCGACATAGCTTTTACGAAATTCACGATTCTTGAATGCCTCGCGGTCACTGCTCTGGAAATACTTCAGAATCGCCCGGCGGTATCCCGGGTGAAGTTTTTTATTCGATATCGTAAATAAAGAATTTCCTTGAGACCATGCAAAGAATCGATAGATCACATCCTTGTCGTTACCAGCTTTATGCTTAACTAACTCCAGCAATGCGTCATAATCCAGCGGACCACCCTCGCGTTGACTCGTGTAGTAGAAAGCTAGTGGAAGACGTTCAAACGGTTCTAACACCCGAGCTTCCTTTAGTAAACGGCGACCGAGCAGCTGTACATCATCCAGCTCCTTCGGAGACAAGCCTGCAAATATCTCTTCATTCGGCTTCTCTTCACCAAACCAGCGATAAGCAGCGCGGAGTGCATTTTCTTTCTGCTTGCTAATTCTATCTAGTGGCGGCTGCCAATCCACGACATTGCCATAACGTAAGAAAACAACCTCTAATAAGTCCTCCTGCGTCATTTCAGTAAGAGATAGTCGATTCAGCAAGAATCTGTCTGCAGATGCTGCAAGATCCTGCATGAGCGAGAGTACTTTAGGAGATACGCCTGTCCCTCTACGTCGATCTTTCTCCGCTTTATCTACAGCGCTATGAATTTCCGCCACCGCAGCAACTGGATCCGTCTCCAGTTGTAGCTTTTCTAGCAAGTAATCCCTTACTGCATCCTGAGCAAAAGGTTGCTCTAACGCAGCCGGCAGAAAACGGCCCCAATGGAGTACAAAATTCAGAATGTCCACAGATTTAGATGCAGCAATTAGTCTTGACTCCATATAAGGCTCTAATAACTGCTTGCGGAAGTACGATTCAGACATTACCCGTTGAAAAAACGCAGCACTTAGCTCATCATTATTTTCAATGATCCCGTAAGCTGCATTAAGAACATCTTTGCGTCCCGCTTCCACGCTATGAAGCATTCCATTAATGAAATAATCAACGATTCTGACTTTGTAATTATGATCCTTGAGCATAAAATAATCTTTAAAGCACTCCATAATAGCAGGCTCTGGAACATTCCTTTGCCGGACTAAATCAAATTCTCGGTCGAACCGCTCCAAGAAAATATCGTTCAGTCGGATTCTGGAATGAATAGCACCCTCCGCCTTAAGGTAAGAGAGCAATCCGCTTAGCACCGCGCTCTTATTCTCTGTATATAAATGCTCATTCCCCTGCTCAATCTCATAAAATACAGCTAACTCATTATAAAAAGCGAGCGATAGCTTATGCTCAGGGCTTTCTCCACGCAGGATCTGATCAGCAAAACTTACGAAATCGTCAAGATCCCCTGGATTTAGAAGTAACAGCTTCCAAACCAAATCAGCATACGGCTGACGAGACTCTCCAAAATCCACATTCCCCATCCGACCTGAAACCAAATCAAATGTAAAATCCTTCTCGATGTTGCGATCACCGGGACGAAGCGAACCTTTTTCCACAAAGCTAAGATGAATATATTTACGGCTTTGCGGTTCATTGGCATACGTAATCACGCCTAATCTACGGCGGAATTCATACGGCAGCACGCTATATAAAATCTCTGTAAGCTCCACCGCACGTGCGGACAACTCCGTGATAGATACATTAAGGGCAATATAGATTTTTTTCTTACCTGCCACAGAGAGCATCACCGCTTGCAGCAATGCCTTAAATATTCCTTCATTAATTCCTAACAAGCGTAAGCCCGCTATAGGATCAGGGCGACGATCCGTACGTATAACTGGAATATCAGACAGCTCCGGCAAGGTTCCGCCTAGCTCTCCGTCATAGCTTCTTGCGAAATCAGCATGTAGCCAATCTCCGTAGTTCTGAACAATCTCTTCTGATCGTGAGGCAGGAACTACAAAGTTATGTGCGAAAAAAGCGCTGCGTTGGCCCGTAAAATCCGTTGCTTGATAACGACTCATCCCAATGACTGTGTCGCCATTCTCTGCATGGAACAGGTGCAGCGCACTAGGATATACAGACTCATCCTTCTCTCCGCGCGCAGCCAGCTCAGCCGGAGCATCATAGAGGCAGAAGGGATGCAGTGTTTTTTTGATAAAATTATTGTCTAGACTGTCCGACTTCGCGACCGTATCAAAGCCTTCTGTGGAACGAAACAATCCGCGGCGTTCGCGGGTGTACATCTGTTGGGCGATCTTAGACCCTGAGAATGCATTCACGGGCCGTCGCTCCCCTCAATATACTTCAGCTTATGCAGCAGCCAAATAAATGGCTCGTCTACACGAATCGGGCTTACCACACCCTCAATCTTCTGATTTACAGGATTACTGCCCAGAGCAGATACCGCAAAATAGCCCGTATTTGAGAAGTAAACATCCATCGTATCTTTAAAAGGTCTGTCCACTTTACCAATAAATCTGCGAATCTCTCCGTCGATATTATGGAACTCATCCATATTCAATGTTTTGCGATGAACATAGTTATTGAATACATTACTGTTAGACTTGATGTAATCGCCATCCTCATCCTTCAGCGAATGCAGCATATCACTTTTTGCAAGAACGACTGCTGTTGGAATGTCTGTTTTGCTCTTTTCCTGATAGGCGATAAAATCACCGAACATTGTCAGCACAACGTCACGCGGCTCGTCATATTGCGAGACCCATTCTCCCGGACGATCGCCGATATTAATATGAATCTTCTCACGGATCGAACGGATTTGCAGCGGATCGACCATAAACAGAATACCGGCAGAGTTCTTGATATGCTGACCATGTAGTCCCAGATAATCCTGATCCACCATACCCTCACCTGCTACATCGAAGAACACGAGTGTCAGCGGCGGCTTCTCTTCATCCTTAAAGACGAATTGAAAAATAAACGGCTCTTGCATTTTTTCCTTTTGTGTAGAAGCAAGCAGATCCCCACGCTCAAAAAGCGGTTCTTCATATAGCGTACGGAACTTGCGGCTAATCTCTGCATTAAGCGGCATACAAGCGGCATCAAAATGACCTGCTGTCGTATGCTGCAAGGTATGAATCAGCGCGGTCATATACACCGACTTCCCGACTTGGGAAGCACCGATAATCGAGATAATGTTACTAGGAACTTTACCTGCAGTCACAGGCAGCTCGTTATGACAGGATGGACAAAGCCGTCTGCGTGTGAGCACTCCATAGCGATCCGTAAGCCCTGTTAACACATGATCGGTATAATGATGGTATTCTTCCGGAATATCCGCCGGATTAATGATCGCTTCTATGTCATCCACCGTATCGAGCCCAAAGCGCTCACGGTATTTATTTAAGGCGTCATCCTCGCCCAGCGCGTAATTCTCATCGTCCTCTCGGCTATGCATAGCCCGAAAGACCACATCCTCCGGAGAGAACTTGGTGAAGCAATAAGGACACACTATATCGTAAAAAAGCGGCCTTGGCTCCGGCTGATTCTTTTTCATAAAACGGCTAAAAAAAGACATCTACTCATCCTCCCAAAAGTTGTATCTGCGTATCTTGCTACGGACAGGCAATGTCCAACATTCGCTTGTACGCGTAGACTGATATCTTACTCCGGCACCAACTCGTAATAAAGCCCATACTTAGGACCATCGGTGAAAAAGATGCGTACAAAATCATCCTTACCGATCTCGATCGGCGGGAGTACGTTTCGTCCAGGGGCGAAATCTTGCACAAAGGGAAAGAGAATACCATCCTCTTTCCCTGCGGGATGTCCTCCCCGTTTCTTAACATAACAGAGGACATCCCGGGCTACTGGAACTTCTGCCGTAATTGCCATATGTACGGTCTTTTGTTTTCCGAATAATCCTCTTTTTTGTTGAATGGAATAATAAATTCTGGCTTTGCCTGCACTGACCACCACACGGTTCGCACCGTCACTTTGCCTCACCAGCAGTGTCTCTCCGTTCTCAGCAAGGCGAGCAAATATGGTATAGGAGACTAGGCCGATCTCATCCAATCGGTCACGGTATCCATTGTTAGACTTGTATTCCTCACGAGTATAGAGCTTCATTCCGACCGGCGGAATATCTCCTGTTCCCATGGAAGCCTCTTCTGCGGAGGTCTTGTGGATGTACACTGCCTGCACGCCGTCCGGCCAGCGCCATCTCAGCGCACAGAACCGGTCATCCACTTGAGATGTCACATCCGTTATTACCAGAGCGGAAACATTATCCTCGGCGTACCTCATTACTGTAAGCCCCTTTCAACTACTAGAATCCTTTGCTGTTCCGATTTCTCCGTCGGCCAGGAAAGCTTTCTGACGTTGGAGTTGACGCTGCATTATTTCTTTTATTACGGTAAATACGTCCTTCTCCTACCGGAATGACGCCTGTAAATAATGAGATGATTGCAGCCAATATAAGAACAGCTAGGAGGCGAATAAGTCCATCAGTGAAATTATGACCGCTAAGTCCGAATTCCAGAACAAGTCCTGCGAACAACCCTGAGATTACGCCGCCAATCCCGAAGCTTTTTGCTAAATGACGATTATCAAACATAATGCCAAGTCCGAGTCCAAGTCCAGCACCGATTAGCATCAGCGACAAAATACGAACTGCAGCATAGTATGGACTATCTGCTGTAGCATCACTGCGCACCGTAAGCAATGTACGATCTCCCAAACGATCATAGATTTGCTGGAATACATCACCCAAAAGGGCCGTATCTGTCACATCATAATAGTGACCGCCTGTTATTTTCGCAATATCCTGCAGCAACTGGGTACCCGCAGGATCCTGCATCCCCAGACCAATGGTATTTACAGCAATTCCACGATCTATATAGGTCTGCAATTCTCGTGAAGTATCGAAATTGCTTACGCCATCCGACAGCAAAATGACCATAGCGCCCTGATTCTTTTTGCCGTCACTGTCTATCTCTTTAAGTGCTTCCGAAATCGCACCGCTAATGTTCGTGCCACCCTCAGTTGGCTTCAAATTATCAATTGCAGTCAGCACCTTCTCACGATTCTGCGAATCTGAGAGTGGTGTTAACGGCTGGACGACTACTGCTTCGTGGTTAAATGTCACCACCGCTACCTGATTGTCGTTGTCCATTCTCGCAATTAACGCCTTAGCGGCTGAATAACGGCTGTTATCAGGATCACTCTGCGCCATACTGCCAGAGTCATCGATAGCCATAACTACATTCTTAATCGGCTTCACACCGCCAAAATTCAGCTCATAAACAAACTCCGTTAATGCACCTACCCCAAGTGCAAGTACAAGCATTATTGGCAGCAGCTTCCAGGATAGACCTAGGTAGCGCTGCTTCCATGAGGCTCCGTTTAACCGAGGCGAGATCATCTCCGCTAGCAGGCAACCGATACCGATACCGAGCGCTACTATGGCAAAATAAATGCCTACGAGCAAAATGGAAGGCATATCATTGTACCAGCTTAGCAGCCACTCTCCAAAAAGAAAGGCGACCCCGCCGCCGATCAGACTGAAGAAGAGCAGGAGCAGATTGATTTTTCGCTGCATCTTTATACTTCCTTTCCGGGAGAAACCTGAATTGTACTCCTATGGTTTTAACATTGTTCGGGGGTTATGCTGCCTGATAAACGGGCTACCCGGATGTGTTATCATCCCCCAGATTGCACTTTGTGCAATAGAATGGAACAGAAATCACATCTATTTCAATTCTATTGCATAATGTGCATTGGAAATAAGGAGAAATGTCCCTATTTCAGATATCTTCTTAAATCTAATGTACTAAATACAATAGAACTCTAATTAAAGGCTGTATCCGATGATTCTATTGCACAAACTACAATAAGAGACTCAACATGAGAGTACCTATCTATTACGCCATCAGCGCATTTCTGGAAGCTGATCCTCACTCAATCCATGAAGCTGATAGCCATTCTGAGCGTACGTTTCATAATAAACCTTACCATTACGGTAATAGAGCAGATCCTCTAAATGGAAACCGCCCATCAGATTTAGCTTCTCCACTCCACTTCTACGCTGTTCATGCACGAAGCCTAAGCGGTAAATGCGAGTCGTCTCATCCACACCAAATGCGTAACGCAGAAATTCAGATGCGCTGTCTCCGAAGAAATATTTTTCCTCATGACGATGCTCTTGCGTGTATTCGAACAGACGAACATTGATCGTCGCGCCATCCTCCAGATTATGATACAGACGCTTGAACAGCTCTTCCTTCGATAGAACCTGACGGTTCTCATAAGCAGCCGCAACATTCGCACGCCGCAGAAGCTCTTCCTCGAAAGATAGGGCAAACGGATCTGCCGCTAATATTTCCCGTTGGCAAATGCTAATCAAGCGCTCCGCTACCGCTTCTTTGCCTTGCTCTAAGAGCTTAGAAATGCTGCCCATATACTTCTCACTGAAGAAAATCCCTGGGCCACGCCGAGTTTCGATCTCTTTCATCACTTCTTCTGTGACGACTCGGTAGTATTCCATCACGTTCTGGCCAGTGGTTTCGTTCGTTCGCCCAATGCTGTCCATCACAGTAATACGCAGCTCTTCTTCGAGCGTCTCCATAGCTTTCACACGAGCCACACTTTCCACATGAAGCTGCTCAAGCGCAGATTCCAAACGACTGCATAGCGCAAGCTCACTTTCCATACATAACAGCTCATATCTTTTACCATAAACCGCTGAGAATAAATAATGAATGAAGTTACGTACCGTTCGTTTGTCAAAAAGAGGCACTCGCTGGAACGGCTGGCGCTCCACACTTTCCGCATAAAGATCTTCAAGCTCATCCTGTGCGGAGACCATTGCTGAACGTAGTCCAGTCATATGCTGACGTAAAGCATGCAACACACTGCCACCCTCATCGCGATCAGCTGTCCACTCCGCAAGCTGATAGAATGTTACTGCTGGCGTAGCTGTTTCCTGTGCCGCCAATATAGTGCGCCATCCACGAAGCGGATGAATACCTTCTACTCTCCGGTTAGACTCTGCGACAAAATTATTGCGGAAATAAGCTTCTCCCCCGTCACCGAACAGCTGCTGTTCAGCTTCACGTAGTGATAACTGCTTCAGCTCATTGTAGGACGGACGCCCGTGGCTCATTAGCCCCGTCATTTCACTAAGGCCGTCTTTCTCCGGAACTAGCTGCGTCGCATGCTCCCGCAAACTGTCAGGATCCAGTCCTAATAGGGATTGACGCTCACGCATAGTCCACGGACTCCCCTCACGCATATCCGCTGCAAGGCGCCGGAAAGTGTGATACAGCACTGCCAATGCAATCTGAACATTAGGTCTTCTTACTCCAGAAAAGCCCGCAGAAGCATACCCTTGTCTTCCTGTACTGCCTCTGATACCGCTTTTGAAAGTCATATTGTTATAGCCACCGTGTCCGGTTGCCTGATCAGAAGTCGGACGGACACGATTCTTAAGTAGACTGATATGGGAGATGATCTCATAGTTATCATCCATGCCGTGAGCAGACATCATGCCGCGCTCATTCTTATCAGAGAGCAAATACACAAGGTCAAATAATGCAGAAGGACCATGGCCAACCGGAATCGACAGACCATCTTCGGTTACAAGCAGCGGTGCATTAAACGTATAGTCCGTTGCTTGCATTCTGTCCAATTCACGCAGAAAAGCCAGCCCTACCGAGCTGGAATATCCAAAATTATCCCCTTGCTCCCGCTCATTGATTAGAGCGTAGAGATCCGTCTGAACCGACTTAAAGGACTGGCTGAGTATTGCACGAGCCAGCAGTGTAATTTCCGGCAACAATACATTAAGCGGGTCATCGACCCGCGTAATGATTGAAAGATGAATCACGTCAAAAGATGAATATAGACGTCCATAATCCGCTATACTGTTGCTCAGCCGCCGGACAACTTTATTCATTTCAGCAAGATAACGTGTATCCTCATGAAACTTGCGGTAAAGCTCATGACGCACAGTCCGTGGATCTGACCCTGCCATATCCGGCAAGGCCATGGCCAGCACCCGGTCTCTTCCTCCCGCATCAGATCCACTTTTGCTTCTGTCTGTTCCCTCGCTCTTCGCACCTGAGACAGCATGTAATGCCATAACACCGCCGGCGTTATCCCATTTCCGTTCGCAGCTATCCAGCACCGGACCGATAGCCGGAGCAACCTTGTCGCCTACGAACAGAAACAGGGCAGGGTAATGGATGCTGCTGCGTCCATCCCCCATGCTGCGCCTTGCCTCTTCCTGTGCCGCATATTGTTCACCATAAGATAATACCTGTGTTTTGATCATAGGATTATTTCAACTTTCTGCGGATACTGCCCAGCTTACTTGTCATGCTCTTGTAGAAGCTGTACATTTCATCGCCGCTCTCATACTCTACCCGTTCGTACTCCAAGCTGTCGCGTGCTTCCAGGAACGATACATACAATCCTTCCAGCTTATAGAGCAATGGAGTAACATCCTCAGCAGCAGTCATTTCACTTGCACGACGAGCTGCCTTACGCAGCAGAACGCTGCGGCTCTTCTCATCCAGCTCCCGGAAATGGCGATACACGGCATATTCCACGTAGCTGCGCTCTTTCATCAAATTGGCAAACGGCTCCCAAGCGTCCTCTTCTTCATCACGATCATAAACATAGAGAGCGCCTTTCTTGATAATGCTGTCCGTGTAGAGCGCCTCGATGAATTGATCCATCCACTTATCTTCATCCAAATATTGATGGAGCAGACTTTCAAGCTCAGCAGCTTTGGCAGTCAGTTCAGCATACTTGGCTAGCTCCGCGCGAACACGAGAAATGAGCTGTGGTGAACGTATAAGATTCTCCTGCGCCATTTCTTTGTTAATGCTGCCAAAGATATCTTTAATGCTTTCCCGCTCCAAGCCCTTCTCACGCAGATTCTTAAGTTCATCAGCCGCCTTCTTCACTTCGCCGAGATTCGGACGTGAAGAATTCAACTGCAAATCAAATCCGCTCAAAAGAGCATCCATATCAAATGGTTTCGTGAACACTACAGAATATCTGTTGCTTGTATTCTCGTCTACACCTTTTTCGATAATCACGCCGCTGGCCAACGCTTTTGCAAAGTCTGCACGCACACGGGCGTTATAATCACGGACACGGGCATTAACATAGGTGTCACCCCATGATTTTTCCGGAATCGGAGAAGGCAGGTACGTCCAGTTGTTCTTATCCGTCATCACCAGATGGCGGCCGATCCCTTCCTTATCAAGAATGGTCCGCTCATAGTTCTCTTCAAACACCCGCAGCGGCGTGTATACGAAGAGTGGCACACCATTACGGGTGTTAAGCCAGAAAATACGGTTTTTCACTTGGCTTTCTTTGATCGTAAATTGCGATTTACCCAGCGCATTATTCTGATAATTACGAATCCCCTTCAGAATACCAGGTGCTTTAACAGGCACGGAAACGAAGCCCCATGATGGAAAATGCAAGCTGCCTGAGCTATTACTAAGGTGGAAGGTAGGCACAGCCTCTTCGTCCAACTTACCTGCGATAATTCGCTCTACGAATTTATCTAGCGGTTCTTCATGACCGAATTTCATCACAAGGAAGTCTTCCATCGAACGGGTGATCAAATCCCCGAACTTATCGCTTAGGAACTCCGAAATCGAACGAACGATATCAATCTCCTGTTCTTTGACCCAACGTCCGGAATGCTTCAGCATTTCACGGGTGAAGTCGCGAATCAGATCGTCGCCATCCTTCTGATCCATGATTTTGGAGATGGTCGCCGAAATGTCCGGCACGTTAACAATGTTCCAATAATACGTTTTGTTTCCTTTATAATCCGCCTGCTCTTCACCATTGATAAGGATGTCTCCATTCTTGGCAAAAATCGAGCTAAGCGCACTAAGAATCTCTGTAAACACACCATAAATCCGATTGTTTTCATCATTTAAGAGCTCATATAAGTCCTCATAGAATTGAATCATTTGCTCTGTGCGTTCTACATCGGCATGCAACCAATATTCATTGATTTTAGCTTCAATATAGGCATTTTTCTTCTTCTCTTTGGATACAAAAGCGCTGCGAGCATCGCTCAGCTTCTCATCCGCACTGTCCTGTGCCGTTTCAATATCGCGTGGCAAACGCAGCAAGCTTTCACGTAACGCTTCAATATAAGACTGAATCAGCTTCAAAATACAGAAGCCCTTCTCAGTGTACAGCAAACGGGAAACGTAGAACGGCCCTTGCTCTGGGTGCAGGAAGATGCGCTCCAGCTCTTCACTGAAACGTCCTACTATTTCGCCAGGCAATTGTTTTTTCGATTTGATATATTCTTCACGGGCACGAGCCAAGAAGTTCTGCTCCAGCTCTGTATCCATGCTCACAACCTGATTCTTAACTACGTTGGCATGGCTCAAGCGTTCACTGTTCTCGTAACCTGGCAATGGCTCAGGCACACGGGATTCAAACGTCTTAATCATACTGTCGAGATCTATCCCAAGCTTGCGCGCGAATTTCTCTACATCCTCTTGACCAGGCGCCTGTTGGAACATTTTTTCCATTTTGTCAAACAAGCGGAAGGCCAGATAAGTCGTCATTTCCTCAATCGGAAGCACGGCAGACGAGGCACCGATAATGTTGTACTCATAGTTAGCTGGATATGTCTTATTCATCTGCGCAATGTTGGTGCGGATATTACTGATATAGTCATGGATCGCGAATTCTTCACCAGACTGTTTTTCTTCACTTGCCATAAAGTTCGTGATGTTCTCCGCCGTTACATTCATACAGTAATCGTACGCATTCTCAAGCAGCTTACCTTCGGTATTCGTTGCAGAGATCAAATGGCATAGATTAAACGGAGGCAGCGGTGAATTCACCGTCAAAATATTACCGTATTGCTGTTGGAATCGCTCGCCACGACTGTCTACATTCATCCAGTAATCCAGCTCTTTTAGCGCCGCATAACCGTTCTTGCGAATATATTCACGCGGATGCTCACTTAGACTTTTATTAGACAGGTTCACGTCCGGTGTAAAGAGATAACCCAGTGTGTTCACACGGTCAATACCAGCTGATCCATAATCACGTTCAATAATACCGCGTACGATATACGCAATATCAAGGAAAGCTCCACTACCGGTACCCCCTGACAATCCTGTCAAAAGGAAGACCATCAGCTTTTTGTTAGTACCTACGGATAATGTCTTAATTTTCTTATCAATCGCGCCTACCACCTGATTAATCTTGGTGAACAAGAGCAGACGTCCGGCCTGGCGCACACCAGCAGCACCGTTCATACCATCCGTAATGCTCAGCTCAGGCGACAGCCAGTCCGTAATATACGAGTCAAGAATACTGCGATTCTGCAGCAATCCGCCGATCTCAGCATTCGCTAGTAATACAAATTCATTCTGAGGATCGAGCCCGATCCCTTTGTATTTTTTTCCGCGATCCTGTTCATTCGTCTCAAAAGCTAGGAACTCTACATTATCCGGCTTGTCCCGTTTCTTCTTGGATATCGGATCTTCCGGCAGCTTAAAGCGGCGGTTAATCTGATATTTAAGACGCAGCAGGGCATCAATGCCCGTGCCGCCTAGTCCAATAATCAGGATCGGATTATCAATCGTATCCACCCTTATCTTATCACTGACAATCCCTCCGCCTAGTGATACATCCAATTGCTGTATATGCTCTCTTACTACTGGTTTCATATGCTTATCCTCCTAAAAGTTTTGCGGAAGCTGTACTTCAGATCTCTTGCAAAACCACTTCTTTGGCATTTGATGCCTGCTATACTAAATATTCGAGATAAATCGTCTTATCTACCGTGTGTAGGGATACCGAAACGCGGTCACCACTCTTCAGCTCCAAACCACGTGAGGCATCCGCAGCACGTCCGGATCTCTCTACAGTAACACCTTCTCCGCTGCGTAGCAGCAATCGGTCGTTCTTAGCTGGTGTGAAAATAATACTTTCGCTTTCCTTCAGCTCAGGCGCTAATTGCAGCAGCTGATGAAGGGTAAATTTGCCTCTGAATCCAGCAAGCTTCTTATATTGTGGGTAGGTCTTCTCACCCGTATTGCCGTCTTTAACCTCGACTACCAGCTGTCCAACAAAACCGCGTGCCGATTTTTTATTCAGCACATACCATGCAGCAGCGGCAGCCAATACCAGAAGAATTCCGCCTATAATGTAATACAAGGTTTTGGACGAAGCTTCTTTCAAAGGTTCTTCTGTGCCATTCCCTGTCGAAGGACTTGTAGTAGCAGTGCCACCTGTCTTCGCGCTGATCTTTACAGGAGCACTTTCACGATAGAAACTGCTTTCCTCTGCACGAACCTTCAGCTCATAGTCATGGCTTTCTTTTACCTCGAAGGTGCCCTTAAAAACATTCCCGGAGTTATCCAGTTCGATTTCCTGCACATCACCTGTATCGATATCTGTAGCAAGCAGTACCGCCTTCATATCTTGATACAAATTACTGAGTGTTACCTGAGTACCATTGCTGAACAGGTGGGAGGTAATATCAATTTTATCACCTTTTTTATAGGTAGCTGATGGCAACGCATCGATCTTAAGCTCCAAATCATAGTTAAAAACTAGATTAATATCAATTTTATCCTTTGGCACACCTTTGACCTGAAGCTTCCAATCTCCTTCCTGCGGTGACAATAGCTTGATCAAGCTATAAGTGGAAGACTTGGACAGCACAACGTCCTTGGACGGGATGGCGACAGCATTTCCTGATGGATCCGTTAACTTAGCGGTCACAGGCTGAGACGACATAATTGAGATATTAGCTTCCAAAACACTGCCGTTAGGCACGTTGACGGTCACATCCTGATAATCCCCATTTGCAGTGATCGACTGCACAGGAACTACCTTCAGCTTCAGATGACTAGCAAAAATCTCACTGAGTATTTGCGGAAGATCATCCGCGGAGTCTGTCGAAAATGCTTTACCACCTGTCTCATTGGACAGATCGGCGAGTTTCTGTTTATTCAGTTTGCCGTCTGCATTAAGCCCAATCGTATAAATGGGATAGCCATTCTTCTTGGCGACCTCCACAGCGGCATTCAGTTCTTTATCCGATTCGCTCTGCGTCCGGCCTGTTGATTTGTTGAAATCGTTATTGCCATCCGCTAGCATTACGATGATTGGCTCATGATTCGGATCGCTGCCATTCTGGAGCACCTTCACAGCCTCTTCTACACCGACAGCAATGTCGGTATACGCTCCGCGGTCCAGTCCGTCAATAAAATCCTTCAAATCCTGCTTATCTGTCTCTGAACTAATTTGCAGCAGAGCTTTCTCCCGCTGCACTTTGTCGGTATAGGCAACAATACCTACTTTATCACCTTGGGTAGATAGCATATCTATGAACATTTTCATCGCTTCATTCGCGACCTTGTTCTTGTCACTAGTCTTCATGGAGTTGCTGACATCGATAAGAAGCACAGCATCAATGTGAGATTGCGCGGACGTTGCCGCATAGGCCTGAACAGCTGCAAAAGGTGAGGCAGCAAGACATAGAGCCAGCAGTAATGCCGGGAAGATACGTTGTAAAAGCGTCTTAGTTATTCTGTTACTTTGATATTTACGAAGCATAAATAGGGCTCCTCTTGTGTTATATTAGGCACATATGACAGGTTCAGCACTGTCGCTAAAATCTGTAAATAGTATGCCATTATGATATAATTAAACCTTGTAAACTTCAACTTTAGGACCGCCGGACCAAAGTAGCAATGCTGCATAGAATGATCATTCTATGCGCCATCCAGACTGCGAGGCGTCCATGAGAAAGGACTGTTCCATGATTTCATACGTCATTCTTGGGATTACGTTCCTAATTGCCGTAATTCAGATTTCCATCTATGCTTCACGCCAGCGTAAACCACTAACACGTGATGATATTAACGACCGCCTACTGGCCGCTTTGAACGGAGGCGATAAAGGCCGTGAATAAGAAAAGACCTGTTACCTTTCGGCCTTTCAAGGCCCCTCGTTACGCTTATGACAAGCTGCGCATTTGTCGCCACTGCGGGCAATACACCGCTCTCGGTGAAGATCGATGCACCAAATGCGGCAGAGCCTCACTTATTACGGTAGAGCAGCAAGCCGCATCCATTGCAGGAAGAAAAATGCATACACGCCTCCTATTCATCTTACTGCTCACATTAGCATCCGTCTATTTTGGAAATAGCATAGAGCAGATGATCCTGTGTGGTGCCGGAGGGGTTCTCCTCGCTGGACTATTGTACTATACGCAGCGAAAAGTACGGCAGAACGAGAATCTTCGTTCTCTTAACGAGCTGCTTGGCCGAGGGATCAGCATCATCAAAGAGGGGCTAGAGATCAACCGCCAGGAGGCTGTCTCCGTACTCCGTGAGGATGATGTCCTTGCCTACGAGAAGCTGCGTGAACTCTCCATCCTGCTTCGTGGTGACCGGATCGCACGGCAACGGATCGCCTTGCTGCATGGTTTTTTGCTTCGCAAGGACATGGATTTAGAACTGGAACAGCTACTTCTGAAGGATTTCGAGCCGCTGCTGGCCGAATATATCGGCGAGATCGCTAAAGTCCGCCCTGATCTGATCAAAGATCGTACACTGCGATACGTAAAGAACTATGAAGAAGAAATCCGTCATATGGATAATGGTATGACCATCCTTACGGGAGTTGCCGGAGCCGCAGTAAGAATGAAGCGTTATGCCCTGCTCTACTCCAGTATGATCAGCCGATACGTGCAAGATCTACCTAAAGACCGCTTTATGCGGTTGTCCAAACTCATTGCTGCGAATCCCCATGAACCATGGAACGGACTGGACCATAGAGTAGCTGACATTCGAGAAGCTAAATATCGCTGGGACCCGGAAGTTCAATAGACATTCTTATATTTCAAGAAGAAACGGCATTGGCATCTGTTATGGATGACAATCGTTTCTCGTAGAAATATAAGGATAAAGAATGATGTGAAACTATGCTTTCTTATATTTCGAAAAAAGAGGCTACTCTATATGACGTTCAAACAATTAATAACCCTGCGAAACTTTATGATCATTTTGTGTATAAGCATGTTTGTGTTGCTTGGACAGAAGGCTTTTCTCATCGCTGATAAAATACAAATAACCAAGGAAGCCGACCGTCTCTATGCTGCTGGCGATCTGATTAGTGCAGAGAATCAGTATCGCTTAGCGGCAGCAAACCATTCCATTCTTTATATGGAAGAGAAGGTTGCGAAGCGGCTTGATGAGCTGTCACCCATTACGGCCATCCGCCAAGGTTTGAATGCCTTGGTATCATCCGCTAAAGCACAAGCAGCGACTAAGGATTTTACCGGATTCATGAAAAGTTATGATACTCTCCTCAGCTTAAAAGCTACATATATGAAGCCCGGTGGGCCTTATGAATCCTATTATCGCCAGTTATCAACCGCTTCAGGCATTTCTGACCAGTTCACAACCTACTTCCGTGAGTTTAAGGAGCAATTTCTTGCCGAGCTTGCTCAGAATCAGAGTGGAAATACGAGTGAAGAGGACACTTTTAAATGGAATCTATTGCTGATTCCCGATGCTTATTACGGAAGCGCCGCTTCCAAGAATGAGTTGCTAGCCTCCAAGTTCAAAAGCCATGATACAGCTAAATTAAAAAACTTAGCAGGCACAGGAAACTTTTCAGGCATGCTGGAGAGCGCACTCTCTATGATGAATGCTTACAGCCAGCATAGTTACGATGCTCCATGGGTACTTCTACAGACAGAAAGCAGTGGAAAGATCATCCTGAACAAAGACCTAGAGGGCAATAACATAACCGCTTTTGCTGGGCATGCTGTAGCCTATCGTAATTTTGCGGGATCTGCGAATATCACCTCATCTAAAGTACTAACCTTAGTCGATACTAGTAAAGCTCAACTACTGAAAAATGCCAAGCGCATGATAAGTAAAGGTCAATATGCTGAAGCTATCCAGCTATACGGCGATCTTGCTCCGCTAGAGGATACTTCTTCCATCATTGCCGCTACAAGGTTGGCTTGGAATATCGCCGAACCTGTGCGCCTTCTTCCGGGCGGTGAAGAGCAAAACAAATATGGGAACGTCATCTCCAGCAAGGGACTACATGGTACAAAGGTCATTGTGGCTGGAACAGATAGCAATGGTGTACTCTATTATGCAGCAATGAATAACGACGAAAGTGTCATTACTTTAACTGGAAATATTTTACCGAATTTCGAGAGCCTTCGCAGTCTTACTTTTAATGATCAGCTCGCTGCCTCTTCAGGCTCTGGTGCCCCCGTAGTTCTGGCTGAATCCGAGGTCAAAGGTGGACGTACCCTTTTTACAGCATATGAAATGAAATCGGATGGTATTTCCCAGTTGTTCTCAATGTCTGGCGATAGCTACGAACTACAGTCCGATGATTCCATACTCGTACCTAACGCGGATCTCGGAGACGGTGTCGATGGACAGACGGCACGTTACCGTAAAGTAGACGGCAGCTATCAGTTTGCTGAGATTGTTCAGGAGTATGCTGTAATTTCAGCTTCCGATGTAGCGCTTCATCCTTTTGAAAAGGTATCTTTTCACTGTGAAATCGTCGCAGATAACTTCGGTAATATGCTTGCTTACTCAAATGGAGTTTATATTTTACTTCAAGGAGACTTAGGTTCCGTTACAGGTAACGCGTTAGTTAGTGGTCAATATCAGAACGGTTATCAGCTTGTTGGAACGGACATGGGAGAGCAATATGTGCCTGTGTTTGTGGTGGAATCCGTGGGTAGTATGAGTTTTAGACAGTAGAACATATGAGATAACTGCTTAGTCGAATTGTGGGATCTCTCGTCGTGACGAATGAGAGTCCCTTCAGCTTGTGGCGTAGATGTATTGCCTGAGAGAGCAAGCCCTTGGAGCAATAATCGGCTATAGTGAATTAAAGGAGCAAACCTAAGATTAGTAAGGATATTTTACAAGATGCATAAACCTTGGAGCGGCCATGTCCGCTCATTTTTTTTGTCCAAGGGGGGTTGGTAGTCCGTCTATACTGGTACTGTTCTTCTCTTGTCTATATTCTTTTAGACCTGCTTCCCCTTTTTGGATAGACCAACGTTGTAACGTATCTCGCTCACCATCATAACTCATAAATGGGACCGAAAATCCACAGGAAGTCTGTACTTTATGAACATCGATTAAAATGATCTGTCTAGCTCCCGGCAGAGGTGTAAACATAGGGTACAGCGTTTCCCATTCCAATGATCCAGGCAAAATTACCGCCCCTGTTCCATACAGTCTCAGAATGTTCGGCGGTCCTTGAAACGCACAAAACATAACCGTCACTCTTCCATTTTCCATCAGATGTGCGCTGGTCTCATTGCCACTACCGGTCATATCAAGATAAGCCACCTGATTAGGAGACAAAATCCGAAAGCAATCATGACCCTTAGGCGAAAGGTTAACATGCCCTTCTTCAGAAAGGGGCGCTGACCCTACAAAAAAAAGATGCTGGCGAAGAATAAACTCCTCATGTACAGGTAGCATAGCCGCGAATTGTTTTCCCATTTGGTGTTCTCCATTTCTTTGTGGTTTGTGTGTTGGCTGTTTGGCGGGTTGTTCAACTCCTTTTACCCTTCTTTTGCACCATTTCGGCCAAACACAGCGCAGGATACAAAATTTTCTAACGTTCACTGGTTAACAGCACATCTGCCATAGAATGAAGAGTCCTTGCTCATTCCTTTTGTTGATATATATTCGTTTCAATCGTTGAGTAACCCTTCTCCCGAGGTATTCAGCTCATCGGCGCGGAAAAGGGAGCTGCCTCTCGGCAGCCCCCAAATCCCACGAAACATTTCATTTAGCTGAAAAATCCCTCACCGGATCTACTTAATCGCAATATAAATCTCAACCTGCGTGTTAGCAGGATCAAAATTCCGAGAATCGTAAATTTCAAAATCGCCCGTATAAGTTCTTACCTCCGTAGACGCCTCAAAATACGCCCAAATCTCCCCCCACGCTTGCGCGACTACTTCGAATACCGGTCCTTTTTTCGTCGTAAACACCATGTATTTGCTCTCCGGAACAACCGCACACGCGAGGGCGCCGCCCTCTACATGACTCTCCATAGCGACTTCATGCCCAATTACAACGGTATACGCACCCGACGCATCACTCTCATAATCTGTATACAAAGCATAGATATACTCAGGCTGAGCCGTATCTATCTGCCCCGCAATATTATTCTGAAAATACGTTTCCCACAGCTGCGACAAGCGCCCATCAGGTCCCATTTCCACTTCATTAGTCGTGCGTATGCTAACTCCAGCCACGGTCATTTTCGGTTTTTGTACAAAATAAGTATCCATAATTCTCCCTCATTTCCTGTGATTGAGCTTAGTATACACAAGGAAAGTGGACAGCTGTCTGTCCAGTTCATCTTACAATTAGTAATTTGGGTTATAAATGCTTCAATGGGGTAATTAATAGTATGGAACTACACTCGAAGGGAATGACAACACCATGTCTAAAATCAAATTAGCCGTCATCTACTACAGTGCCACAGGAACTAACTACCAGCTAGCACAGTGGGCCGCGGAAAGCGCCGAGAAGGCGGGGGCTGAGGTAAAACTTCTGAAGGTACAGGAGCTGGTTCCCGAGGACAAAATTGCCGCCAATCCGGCTATGAAAGCCCTAGCGGAGAAAACAAAAGATATCCCCGTGGCAACACCCGACGATATTGTGGAGGCAGATGCGATTATTTTCAGTTCTCCTACCCGGTTCGGTAACATTGCTTCTCAAATGAAACAGTTCCTTGATACAACCGGAGGCATTTGGGGCAAAGGACTAACGGTAAACAAAGTCGTCAGTGCCATGAGCTCAGCACAGAATCCACACGGTGGACAGGAAGCTACGATTTTAGCACTCTACACATCGATGTATCACTGGGGAGCGATTGTCGCAGCACCAGGTTATACCGATCCAGTCACATTCGGTGCGGGAGGCAACCCCTACGGAACAAGCGTCAGTGTAGATGGAGACGGTAAAATGATTGAAGATCAGGATCGGATCCGTGACGCTGTTTTTCATCAAGCGAAGCGTACCGTTGAAGTTGCAGGCTGGGTCCTAGCAGGCAAAAACGCCAATAGTCAGAACTAGGCTTACACCTATCGTTCGATATAGCAAACACCCCTCGGAGCTACCTTAGTAGCATGTAAACCGAGGGGTGTTTTTTTTTTGAAAATTATTCTCCAGGATACTTAAGGCCCCACTGCGCACGTATTTGATCCAGCAGTTTCAGAATCGCTAAAGACTCATCGAGTGACATCACCAGACTCTCTGTAAGTCCCGCCTGGAGACAACGTCCTACTTCCTCTGCTTCAAAGCAATATCCGATAGAAGCTCGATCATCCACAAAGCTATCTATCTTCTCATCTCCTATATAGAGCGAAGCAGATTTCGGGTTCACTAACGTTCCTTCTACAATAATACGGCCTTCTGTCCCAAATACATGTGCTTCCTCCAGCATATTAAG
This sequence comes from Paenibacillus sp. FSL R5-0345, assembly GCF_000758585.1. Taxonomy (NCBI): domain Bacteria; kingdom Bacillati; phylum Bacillota; class Bacilli; order Caryophanales; family Paenibacillaceae; genus Paenibacillus; species Paenibacillus sp. FSL R5-0345. The sequence goes on along the minus strand of NZ_CP009281.1, from coordinate 948,460 downwards.
ACGAATACCGCCGTTCAATGAAGCGGTTTTTCCATTACCGTAAGACAGCAGCATAGAGAAATGCTCGTCCACACCAGTCTCACCAATATGCACAGTACTGGCTATAGATTCAGGATGAGGCCCAAACACCATCGAGGCAAAAGAAACCGGATAAATCCCAACATCCAGCAGTGCGCCTCCGCCGAGCTTCGGATTCAGCAATCTGCTCTCCGGATTCCAGTCGGTGCGAAATCCTAAATCCGCCTTCACCAAGCGAACTTCACCGATTCTACCCTCTGCGATCCATTCTCTAACCTTGACAATCGCCGGAATATAGCGACTCCACATCGCCTCCATCAGGAACAGCTTATGTTCTCGCGCATAGGCCACTACTTCTTCCAATTCTTCGCTATTCACGGTAAAAGGCTTCTCACACAGGACAGCTTTGCCTGCACGCAGTGCCAATAATGCATTTTCTTTATGAAAAGGATGTGGCGTTCCGATATAAACCGCATCTACATTCGGGTCATTTACTAATTCCTCATAGGTTGCGTAAGCATGCGGTACTCCATGATCTTGTGCAAATTTATCCGCACTTTCCTGAGATCGCGAACCCACGGCATATGCCACACCATTGCTGGCATGAACTAAATCAGTAACAAACTGATGGGCAATCCAGCCTGTACTAAGAATTCCCCATCTTACCTTGTAAGCGTTGTCTTTATCCATTATATTGTCCTCCTCATCCTACTGGTTCTACTGTTTGATTCTATCAGACCATTCTAATGAATGTATAGGAACTAATGCCCGCGAACACAACTGTCACCACCAAAATAGCGATATTCCATATCCTGCTCAAAGCCTCTGAATGCTCGTTAGAGCTCTGAGCAAACGCTTTTTGCACAAGGAACTGCAACAGTTTCATGATTATAAATCCCAAACATCCAAGCCCGCTTTGTAAAATAACCTCCAGACTAGACTTACTTACAAATCTATCAGCCATGTTCCCATCGTAATGGATCGGGACCATATCCGGCATTTTAGAATATAAAAATAGATAAATAGCCACAGGAATCAAGGCTACCACACTGCTTAAGATCATCGTCAGTTTGGTTTTAAACAACGCTATAACCTCCTTGAGCATGAAGATAGGATCTAACCGTCTATTCTCCTTCCACTTCAATTAAAAATATCCGATCCTTAAATCCACCACGACGTTCAGCCTTCTCCGCACGAAGCTTCTCCAGCTCTACGCTATTACTCCCGTGTGTCTCTGCCAGAGCTTGGATTACTTCCAGCATATCGGCAAGCTCCTCAAGAGCTTCTTCATCACTAGCAGCCTGAAAATACTCCTCGGACTCTTCTTTCAATTTTTTATGTAGTTCAGTTATGTAATCTTTAGGCTCTAGTGTCCTTACTCTATATTTTTCACCTTGAGCAGTGATTAAGTTGGGGATCCCGTCACGAACTAGCTTTCGATATACAGGCATTTGAGTTCCTCCTTTCTTCTGCTATGTATTCTATCTCCTTCAACCTGACTTCGATTCCATCACTAGACGTTCTACAAAAGGAAGATCTGCAGGAGCAAATGTAAACTGATTCAGTTCAGCCGGAAGCACCCACTGATATTCGTCATGATCGACAAGATCAATTACACCTCCCTGATATCGGGCTTTCCAAGCAAACAGTCTGATCTCGACGCTTCCATAGTTGTGCTCGTTCACGCCAAAGCTTTCATAGGGAAGGATTGTTATCCGCATCTCCTCCTGAAGCTCTCTTTGCAGACAATCTGCGATGCTTTCATCCTGCTCTATTTTGCCGCCAGGAAATTCCCACAGACCTGCCTGTGATTTACCTTGCCTGCGCCGAGCAATAAGAATCTGTCCTACTTCATTATGTATAATCGCTGCCGCCACCCGGATCACAAGGAACACCTCCTTTATTGCAATTAGTAGACAGATACTTCTATTAAAACATACATTTCATTCCAAACCAAAGAGACTCTCCCAAAAGCCATTAGGCCCGGGAAAGTCTCTTCCGTACAGTCTCTCTATAAATTTCACAGTAAAGTCTTTCTTACGGAAAGACTGCTATTTCGTCAACACAAGCTCCAAGCGAACCTCAAGATTGTTCTCCGTATCCAGCACAACGGTGTGTGGATTGCTTAAGCCAAAATCAGAAAAAGCTACTGTTGTCGTTCCCGACAGCATCAGCTGTCCCCCGCTATACGCGGCTTGAGACTGGAAGGTGACATCCTTTTCCACACCCTTCACTGTAAGCGTACCTTGCATTTCAACCGGCACAGTTGCTCCTTCGGTCCATTCCGCTGGCAGCTCCGAGAATGATTTCACTACAAACGTAGATTGTGGAAATTCCGTAACGGAGAGGAAGTCTTCTCCTTTTACATGCTCATCTCTTTGACCATTGCCAGAGTCCAGAGCGCTCATATCCACGCTTCCTTCCCCAGCCATCGAAGTAGAATCTTCTATATTAACTTTCCAGGTACCTTGAACTTTGTTATCCACGAAGTTGACTGTTTCTTTAGAGGTTGTTACTGACCAATATACTTTTGAAGCGTCTGCAACTGTCCAGTCACCGTTTAATTGTTCGGCTGTAACCGTCGCACCTGCTGATGCTCCAGTGTTATTTGTGCTCTCTCCATTACCTGCTGTGGTGGCTTGCCCTGGAATCACGGACTCGATCTCAACATTATTGCCCAGTGATTTATCCAGCAATGTATAACCCGTGACTACTCCTACGATAATAACTCCGGCCGCGATCAAGGCTATTCTTTTTCTCTTCATCCTGTTCCCTCCAATATTCAAATATTCTGTATATTTTTAAGCTCGTCCCTCATTCTAACAAAGCAATATGTCGGGAAGAAGTCAGAGCAGAACGAGCTATGATGTGTTAAAATTGTCGTAATTTTATAGACTGGAGGCCCAACCACATGATGAAATCCATTCTAATTGTTGAAGATGAGGAAGCTATCTCCAGGGTCCTCAGTGCTTATCTAAAAAAAGCAGGCTTTCATGTCACCCGTGTAGCCGATGGACGCGCTGCGCTGGAGTCTTTTGCTATATCACCTCCATCATTAGTATTACTCGACATCATGCTGCCAAACATGAACGGCTTTGAACTCCTCAAGCTCATCCGTGAAAAAAGCAGCTGCCCCGTGATCATGCTCACAGCAAGAGACGGGATCAATGACCGACTAGCCGGTCTCGACGGCGGTGCGGATGATTACATGTCTAAGCCCTTTATTCCAGAAGAAGTGGTGGCACGTGTGAACGCTGTATTACGCCGTCCCTCGCAGTGGTCTGATGGCAGCCAGAAACGGCATTATGGCAGTTTGTTTATCGACTTTACAGCGCGTGCTGTCTTTTTGAACGGGGCTGAGCTGAACCTTAGTCCACGCGATATGTCGGTCATGTTATTTTTAGCCGAAAGGCCAAATCAAATATGTACTCGTGAACAATTAATAGAGCATGTCTGGGAGATGGATTACGAAGGAAGTGACCGAGCAGTGGATTTGTCTATTAAAAGACTTCGCCAAGCGCTGTCGCACTGGCCAATAGATGAAGGGGAGATCCGTACCTTGAGAGGCACTGGATATCAATTATGGACAACTTAAAGAAAAGCAGCCCAAAACGTACCTCCATCCTCTCCTACTGGACGGTTCGTTACTTGCTCATCATCAGTGTCGGTCTCCTGCTAACTGCGCTAACGACGTTCTGGTGGATCCAACAAGAAGCTATGAGCAACCGGATGCAGACCACCGGATTATTAGCACAGGAGATTGCCGACCGGAGCGTAAATCATGAGGGTTCAATCGAGATCAGCCAAAATCTTGGAAAGCTCATTGAAGATCGAAAACGTTTCTTCAAGCTAACTGTAGAGATGTGTGTAATTATTACGGATCAACAAGGCCAGATGTTGTTCTCTATGCCGCCTCTAACTGACGATGAAATGAGGCATAAACTTAATGATAGCTTGAACGATTCACGTAGTCCGGAATTCAAAGCTGCAGTTGCCCCAATTAGTTCAGATAACGAAACACTGGGACAGGTGATTGTCCTTCAATCCAAGAAATCGCTGCGGCATATTCCGCAGGATGAAATCATTTTCTTCTCCGTTTTGCTGCTATTTCTAATCATATTAAGTTGGCTAACCATTTACCTCCTGTCGCGTAAACTGGCAAAACCGATTCAGAAGGTTGCGGCCGCGGCGGCACAAATCAGCCATGGTCGATATGATATCGTACTTGATAAGAATGCGAAGGAACGAGAAATTCATGAGTTGATGTTGTCTTTTGAAGAGATGGCGGGTAAGTTACAACAATTTGAGCATTCCCGTGCTATTATGTTAGCCGGAGTATCCCATGAATTAAAGACACCAGTAACCTCTATAAAGGGTCTAATCCATGCCGTCCGTGAAGGGGTTGTCGAAGACGATGAGGCTGTGGAATTTCTAGATATTGCCTTGCAGGAAGCTGGACGATTGCAGCGGATGGTGGCGGATCTTCTTGATTACAACGCACTGACTGCAGGAATGGTTTCTGTCCGTCACGATCGACTGGATGCCGTGCCACTGTTATCAGAAATCGTGTATCAATGGAAGCTGACACAAGAGGAAACAGTTGCTGAGCCTGTGCTCCATATGCCGAGAAATCCCTTGTTTTTGCGTGGAGACTCGCTTCGGATTCAACAAATTATCGTTAATTTGCTTAATAATAGTGTACAAGCAAAAGCTCCAGATCGAAAAGTACAGCTTACGGTAGAATTGCTTGAACAGCATAGCCATGGGTTGGCCGAAATCCGTGTTCAAGATAATGGCCTTGGCATCTCATCGAATCATAGTGAGCATATCTTCGAGGCTTTTTTCCGAGGTAGCGACAAACAGAGCACACTACGTGGTCTGGGACTTGGTCTCACCTTCAGCCGTCTGCTGGCGGAATCTATGAATGGGAGCCTTGTGCTTGAGAAGCACTCCGAGGAAGGCTGTATCTTCGTACTGTCTCTGCCGCTTGATCACTAAAAAATAGTCTGCGGGCCATCGTCATGGTATAATCATGTGCACAATCACACCGAAAACCGGAGGCTGTATATGCTTACTTTTGAACAAAAATTAGCGATTCTCGACTCTTACCCCCAACTGGAGCGTAAAAATGTATCCCTTGGGCGCGTGAACTATCACTACGAGGAAAGCCAGCATGATAAGAAAACTGTTGTTTACCACCTGCATCCAAATGGGAATGGTTATGTATTCGCAGGATTACTGCGCGGCTATGAAACAGATGATAAGGGCTTTGTGAACATTCGCGATTACTCGGAATCCGAGCTGCGGAGTCTGCTGGATGCCTCCATCACCTCACTGTCTATTTACATTCCAGAAGCTCCTGTAGTCAGTAAAAGAAAGAAAAAGACTGCAGCTGCTGCCGATTCAATCTGGACTAATGATGAGGGACACACGCTGACACTTAAGCTTGAGGATGATTTATGGTATGTCTATGCCGACCTCAATCTGGAAATGGCCTTTGAAACGCATGAGGAAGCTAAAGAATATTTAGCCGAAGAGGGATTTACAGCGCAGGAGTTATAATAACTTCGATCTGACAAAAAATAAAAGGAGGTGCCCTAACAGCCATTTTGCGTGGCGATTCGGGCACCTCTTTTTCAATGGAAGGCGTCCTTAATAAACAGGTTGAGTATAAAAAAAGCTATAAATTCCTAAATCAAGCTCAGAAACCACTTCATAATCTAATTTAAACTCTATAGTTTTATTTATAATGCCACTAACGGAATAACTTCCCTCCACAGCTAATCTAGCTTCTCCTCCAACCGGTGCTACTAATATCAGTTGCTCGGTGCGATTTGCCGGTATTATAAAATTTTGCAGACCTCCCGATGAATCTTGAACATATCTACGAACGGACACGAGGTTACTGCCTACTACAGAGAAGCCTGAATTATTTTTCCGCCATTCTTCAAAAGCATCTTGTTGAGCTTGGTTTGAGCTGACACAAGCCTGGTTCAATGAAATCTCCGGGATATTATATATTTTCCCGCTAATATTATCGATTATTACTTTGTTGGTGGCTTCCGAACAATTTTCTAGCTTTTGAATGGGCATGGGGTCTTTTTCTTTTGTGATCGTTCTTATTAACTTTTTATCGCCGGACATTAAATTTATAGAAATCTCTTTATTGTCCATATTAGAGAACTCTATCAAGCTATACAGCTGATTATTTTTGATTCCATAATGTTTTACTATGATATCAAATCGATTTCTTTCATCCGTCAGTGTTTTTGAAACTTCTTGGGCTCCCAATGTAATTGTTCTATTCACTGGCGGAACGACTTTTTCTTCAACAACTGGTGATGTAATGTAAACTGAATGCGCTCCTTCATCCCATGAGACCTTGCTGCCCAAAACTTCGCTAATAAATCTCAGGGGAACGAGTGTATTATTTTGAAGGCTGACCGCCTTCATTACTTGTGCATTCTCCTTGCCGTTAACAAATACCTTACCTTCCTTAATCATATAAAAAACGTGAATATCCCCTCTTACGGCTGAAATCGTCTTTGCGGTATTATTCCATTCAATAACTGCACCTTGAGCTTCAAAAATCGCCCGCATCGGTACATATGTAACTCCCTCTTTCACTATAGGGCGTACCTCAAAATGCAGTAGCTTACCATCTAAAAAACATTGAATATCCTTGTCTTCAGCATATGTTGGAATGGAAGCACAAAAAGTAAACGTTAGCATCACAAAGATAAGGATGATGACTTTTGAAAAATAGCTGTTATTATTCATGTTCTGTCAGCTCCCAATTTATAGGATTAAAATCTACATTTCAAACCTGAATATACCAAAAGACAATTCATAATGTAAATCTAAAAAGAAAACTACCCACCAAACCCAAATTATGGTTAGATGAAGAGGAAGCTATATCCTATAGGGAAAGAAGCGTGAACGCACATGAGTTTTGAAATCGTAGAAGCCACTATACCGGAGATCCAAGCTGCATTAGAATCCGGAGATATCACGTCAAAACAACTAGTTCTCATGTATTATGAACGCATAGCTGATCATGACAAAAACGGCCTGACGATTAACTCTGTGCTGGAGATCAACCCGGATGCATTATTTATCGCAGAATCTCTGGATGTGGAACGTGCGATTAAAGGCTCCCGCGGCCCCTTGCACGGCATACCTGTGTTATTGAAGGATAACATCAACACTGGGGATAAAATGCATACTAGCGCGGGTTCGCTGGCTTTGGCAAATTCTTTTGCCGGAGAAGATGCGTTTATAGTTACCAAACTGCGTGAAGCCGGAGCAATCATTATGGGGAAAGCCAATATGACTGAGTTCGCCAATTTTATGACGAACGGTATGCCCTCCGGTTACAGCTCCCGCGGCGGGCAAGTCCTTAACCCCTACAATATATCTACACCCACAGGCGGCTCCAGTGCTGGCTCAGCAGTAGCTGTAGCCTGTAACTTCTGTACAGTCTCTGTGGGCACAGAAACCTCAGGATCAATCCTTAACCCCGGTAACTTGGGCTCCATTATTGGGATTAAGCCAACCGTTGGACTGCTCAGTCGGTCGGGAATCCTTCCGCTCTCCAACACGCAAGACACTGCTGGCCCAATGGCCAGAACGGTTCGCGATGCCGTCCTGCTGCTAAATGCAATGCTGGGCAACGATAATCACGATGCAGCCATGGGAACAAATGTAGGTAAAATCCACGAAGATTACACTATATTCCTAGACGAGAACGGCTTGCAAGGTGCCCGTATAGGTATCCCGCGTGATTATTATTTCGAAGAGCTAACAGATGAACAACTCGCACTGTTCAACGCTTCCGTAGACAGGATGAGAGAGCTTGGAGCAACCATCATTGATCCTGCGGATATTAAGACCGCCCGCGAAATAAGTTATTCTTCAGTGGTTTTGAATGAATTCAAAACAGCACTAAACGCTTATTTATCTCGTTTGGGACCTGGGGCACCGATGCGAACCTTAAAGGATATTATTGATTTTAATCATGCACATCCTGTGGAGACCTTGAGATATGGTCAAGCTACGTTAATAGATGCGGAATACACCTCTTCCGGCACACAAACCGAACCCAAATATTTGCGACACCGCGCAACTGACCTGAAGCTATGTAAGGAAGAAGGCATCGACGCCACCATGAAGGAATATAATCTGGATGCCCTGCTGTTCCCCGCCGATTTTGGTGCCAGAATTACCTCCAGAGCAGGTTATCCGTCCATCGTTGTGCCTTCCGGATATACTTCAGCCGGCGCTCCCTTCGGAGTAACTTTCTCAGCGAAAGCTTATCAAGAGCCTACCCTCATCAAGCTCGCGTATGCCTATGAGCAGCATTACAAGGTACGAAAAGCACCTTCGCTAAAAAGCTTTATCTGAACACCGCTTATCTCTAAAAGCCCGTAAACAGTGATTGTCTCATCCACTATTTACGGGCTTTTTCATTTTCTATACTCTACGATTGCTTACTCATAGTCACGCTGATTCTCTTCATCGGCAATATTCTGAATTTCATCGGAGTGAATTAGAAACAACTCATACTCCCCTTCAGCATGCAGCTTCAGCGCCCGCTCTTTAAAAAACTTCGGACTTCCCTCCGCCGCATCCTCATCATAAAAGAGCAATATTCCGTCACTTTTGCGGAACAACAAATCATCCCTGGCCCGAAACTGCCAGCTGCCGTCATAAGGAGCATTACTGACTGCGCCAAAAAAATCCGCACCCGCAATAATACGTCGATACTCGTTCTGCTTCTCTTCCTTCCACTTCTCTTCCTGTCCGGTATGCGCTGTAATGATTCCTAATTTTAATTCAGGATATTGAGTCTTGAGTTCACTTACCACCTCACAAGCCCAAAGATCCACACCATATTGTCCGGGTGTAATCACCCATTCCACGCCTTCTTCGATCAATGGTTTTAAACGATTAGCGAGTGCCTTTTTGATATAAGGAATCCCTTGATGCTTATTGTCAAAAATACCGAGCTCGTGCGCACGATACCCCGTTACTAGTAAAGTCTTCATGTGCTGCCTCTTTCCTGAATGTTGGCTTATCCTTTAACTATATATATTGGTTCATTATATAACATTTGCATCCTTCATTTCTTTAGGCAAACTTTCAGCTAATATTAAGTAATCTTTCAGAACCATTTGTTATATTTCTTCTAATCTATCTTTAACCTACTAAGGAGGAATAAAAAATGAGAAAGTTAGTCCCTATTCTAATATCGGGAAGCCTACTCGCTTCACTATTATTGGCTGGCTGCAGCGCGAATTCCGAGACTGAAGAAACAGCTGCTGCAAATGACCAAGCAGACACGGGTTCATCAGCTCAGCAGACACAAGCTAACAGGAATCAGCAGAATGGCGGACCTAATATGTCCATGAATTTCGGCAAGATTAAGAGTGTCAGCGATACTACGCTTACCATTTATACATCTGACATGCCTACAACACCACAGGGTGCTGGGGAAGGTGGCGAGCAAAACAGCCGAGGCGGCACGCCGCCGGAAAGACCTGATGGCGAGCAAAGTACAGGAAATGGCGCTGCGCCGGAGGGCGGGATGCCACAGGGGGAAATGCGGGAGGGCGGTGGACAAGGTCGTGGACAGGGAGGCAGAATGCAGCAAAGCTTCTCCGATGAAACTATAGACATTACGATTGATGCGGACACGAAAATCGTAGCGGTTACCTTCGATAATGGCACGCGTCAAGAAAATGCGATCACCTTATCAGAGCTGAAAGCCGATGATATCATCCAATATACGCTTAAATCAGATTCCACCGTGGCGGAGAGCATTACTTTAAGTAATGGTAATCCCGGAGGAACCGCTCCAGATGGCAGCACGAGCAACAGCAGCAGCTAATGAAATGCTGCACACAAAAAAAAGATCTCCGGGGACAAGCTGGTTCCCCGGAGATCTTTTATATACATCAAATTATTTCTTATCCGACAAAATTAATACTCCACGGGCTGGCACAACTGCAGAACCGCTAACCTTATTGCCAGTCAGAAGATCCGTACGCTCAGCAGCACCAATATCCGCACTCAAATCACCAGTGGTGTGGTTCAGCAAGAATAGGTAGGATACGCCTTCCTTCACACGTTGCACAGATTCGATACCTTCCGGTGCAGTTACTAGCGGCTGAATGTTCTTTTCGGCACACAGGTTGGCTAAGAATCCCTTCAGGAATTCAGCTTCTGGGCTGGTAGCCACGTAGTAAGCTTTACCTTCACCAAAGGTATTCACAGTCAAAGCAGGCATTCCTTTATAGAAATCAGATCCGTACTCTGCCAAAACCTCAGCACCCTCGGCATGAATCAGATCGCAGAGCAGATCACATTTGTAAGAACCACTCAAATCACCCCATGCTTTGTCCATCACAATCTCGTTGCTCATCCCTGGCAGCAGTGCATCAATTTCCTCTGCCCAGATACCAAGTACCTTACGCAGTTCCCCAGGGTAGCCGCCTACGGTTACGAGATCGTTCTCATTAACAATACCGCTGAAATAAGTTGTAATGAATGTGCCGCCTGCTTTTACAAAGGCCTCAACCTTCTCAGCAAAACCTGGCTTAACCATATACATCACAGGCGCGATTACAATTTCATATTTGAACAGATTCTCTTCGACACCGATCATATCGGCTTCGATATTTTGCTGATAGAGTGCATCATAATATTTATGAATCTCATTTACATAATCCAAAGCAACGGATGGTCCGCTTGAAAGGTTGATCGCCCAGCGATTTTCCCAGTCATACATAATCCCTATTTTTGCTGCACTACGCGCATCCAATAGTTGATCACCAAGCTGTCCCAGCTCTTTCCCTAGCTCAGCGCATTCACGGAATACACGCGTATGCTCATGTCCCACATGCTCAATAACAGCTCCATGATACTTCTCACATGCACCAATCGAACGGCGCAGTTGGAAGAACAGAACAGTGTCTGCACCACGCGCTACAGCCTGATAGCTCCACAAGCGCATAACGCCTGGACGTTTCAACGAGTTGTATGGCTGCCAGTTCTGCTGGCTAGGTGTTTGCTCCATCAGCATGAACGGTTGTCCATTCTTAAGTCCACGCATGAGATCATGCGTCATGGCTGTGAAGCTGACCGGTGTATCCAGTGAAGGATAGTTGTCCCAAGAAATGACGTCCATATGTTTAGCCCACTCAAAATAGTCCAGTTCATCATAAAAGCCCATCAAGTTAGTGGTAACAGGTACGTTAGGACTGTGCTCCTTAATTGCATCGCTCTCAATTTTGTAGCATTCCAGCAAGCTATGTGACATAAATCTCCGGAAGTCTAATGAAATGCCTTGGAAGTTGGTACGGTTGCCGTCCCATTCTTCACTCAGCTCACTAGGCAGAACAATTTCTTCCCAATCATAGAAGGTGTGGCCCCAAAAACGTGTATTCCACGCTTTGTTTAATGCATCCAGAGAACCATAACGATCCTTCAACCAGACACGGAACGCCGCTTCAGATAAATCAGAGTAATCATAGTTACTGAACTCATTCGAAACATGCCAAGCTACCAGTGCCGGATGATCTTTATAACGTTCAGCCAGCTTTCCTGCCAGCTTCGCTGCAAACTTGCGGTAAACCGGACTGTTTGGATTCGAGTTGTGACGCCCGCCGAACTTGCGTTTTCTGCCCTTCACATCAACACGAGTCACTTCAGGATAACGATGAGCCATCCAAGCTGGGTGCGCTCCTGTACCTGTTGCCAGACATACGTAAGTACCATTTTTATATAGTCTATCCATTAATTCATCTAGTGATGAGAAATCATAAGTGTCTTCGGAAGGCTGAATCAGCGCCCAGGAAAATACATTAATTGTGGCAACATCAATTCCTGCCAGCTTAAACATACGCTCATCCTCTGCCCATACAGGCGCATCCCATTGCTCTGGATTGTAATCTCCACCGTACCAAATCTTAGGTAATTTATCGTTAATCACACTTCGCACATCCTTTATAGTATAATTATATATATATTGTAATCGGTTAATCTCACGCTATAAATATAAAATAATCTTCACAGCATATAAGAATATGGAACTAGAGGAGATGAAGTCATTGAAGGGAATCGTGCATCGTAGAATTGTGTTCCCCCATGAGGGCGGACAACATCTACCTATCACATTAGACAGCATCGGTCACAATCATCAACAGGAAAAAGTATCACGTTTAGATGGCTACGAAACCTATCATTGGCTCCAAACGGCGTCCGGTGAAGGGGTGATTCATTTTGACAATAAAACCTTTTCCCTTCCCGCAGGCAGCGGTGTATTACTTCTTCCTTATACCCCACATCGCTATGAAGCATCGGCTGCTAACTGGAGTACCTCTTATTTAACGTTTGGCGGCAGCTCCGCAGGGTCTATTTTGGAGACGCTGGGGATGAATATGAATTCTTTTTACCGCTGGGAAAAAGAGGCACCTCTCTCTAAATTGCTAAGAGAAATACTGGATCAATATGATGCCTCACAGGACATGTTTGGTCTGACCGCCTCCACTGATGCTTATCGCTTTCTACTTACTTTAAGCAAATATGGGCAATTACATAACAACACCACGATCTCCCGCAATGTGGATAAGCTGCAGCCGCTGCTGAAATGGATGGACAGCCATTATGGTGATCCTGATCTCGGACTTGACGATTTGGCCGATCAGCTCGGAGTATCTGGGCGTTATCTCAACAATCTATTCATACAAACCTTTGGGCTATCTCCTTATGCCTATTTCGTACGGTTACGTATCCGCAAAAGCAAAGAAATGCTCGTTAGCCAGCCTGATCTCACAGTAAAGGTCATCTCACAGAGAGTCGGGTTTCGTGATGTCAGCCATTATGTAGCCACCTTTCGAAAGCAGTCTGGGACTACACCGGAGCAGTTTAGACGACTTCACTAATACTCTAAGGTATACAGCTTAATCGCCTTCTGCGTAGTGAAATGCTACATAAGGTTGTGATGACAGAGCTTATCGCTGTGTGAATCTCATTAGTATGGGCATGTGCGTCAGAGTAACTGCATTTTGTACACTTAAATCAGCCTGTTCAGCAGAATATATCCATATAAGTGTATTCTGTGCAGTTATATTCTCAGCATTTGGCTATGAACCGCGATATTTCGCATTATAGCTGCACTAAATACAACTAAATCCATTTCATAAACCGAGAGCACAAAATAAGTGTAGAAAGTACAGCTATTCTGTATCAAACCAACTCTCCATTCCTTCCAATTCAGCTATTCCGCATCGTACCAACTGGCTTGTCTCGACAGCTGCAGTCCCCGCCAAAAAGAGTATTCTATTGCACTTCATACATTAGAATGCCCTTTTCCATCTCATTTCGAGCATTCTATTGCACTTCGTGCATTAGAATCTGGTGAAACCCATCAAAATGGACGTTTCCTGCCAATCTGATTGCGCAATCTGCAACAGATCTCAAATCCACCCACCCAAAAAGGAATTCTATTGCACAGAGTGCAATCACAAACACATTCACATTCACATTCACAAGCACAAGGATTCGATCATACGCCGAAGAAGATAAGAATGCCCTTCCCATCATCGGTTACTTAGAATCCCTACATCTCCAGAATTTCTACACCATACGGCTCAAGCTGCAGCTCTCCTGAACGAAGTGAGTGATCCAGCAGACTGCTATACTCCCGTGGCAACGGGACCGTCACCGGCTCCCGGCTCAAATTAAGCAAGAATAAGAAGCTTCCATGATCACCTGATCGCACAGAGGCCTGTACTCCATCCGGTAATCCCTCAAATCTAAACAACCCCTGCTGCTTAGATAGGCGGTCCAATAATACGGACCAGAATCTCTCTTCCATATGAGTCCCAAAATAATAAACCTGACCTTTTCCGAAGGCATTCACGGTTACAGCCGGCGTTCCACTATAGAAATCATCGCCATACCAAGCAATCGGCCATGCCACAACAGGTCTTAGGATATCGCACCACTGTGTGCATTCATATTGGTTACCCTCAGCATCAACGACCTTATGGGCTTCAGTACCAATCGGATCATACTCCAGCACCTCAACCCCTGTGCAATAGCTAAGCAGCCCCGGCAATGGCTGCATGACTGCGATGTTATTAGTATTTTTGACGCCACTTCGGTTGGTAACAAGCAAGGTTCCGCCAGTCAGTGCAAAATCCTCCAAACTACGTACGATCTCCTCATCCAGCAAATATAAATTCGGAGCAATCACCACTTTATATCCGTCCAGTGGCTGCCTAAGGTCTATCACATCGCAGCCCATGCCTAGCTTCGTCACGGCACGATGAATCTGTTTAATGTTCTCATAATAATCAAATCCCTCGGCCTGAGGCTGAATATCCAGTGCTGCTTTCTCTTCATGAGAATGAAGAATCGCCACTTCATTCTTTAGCGTCGTTCCATTCAGCTTCTCCCCAAGCGTATTAACTTCCCGGCATAACTGAGTGAACTCCGCAAATCTGCGTCCAGGGACATTGCTGTGATCAATCAGTCCGTGCCAGAATTGTTCTGCCCCTGCAACTGCACTACGCCAGCGAAAATGAACGACGGTATCCGCGCCTCTTGCAATCGTCTGCCAGGCATAAGCACGAATCATCCCAGGATACGGCGTTCTCCACATCGGCATCCAACAACCCGGTGATCCGCTCAGCTGCTCCATGATCCAGAAATTTTGACGTTTAATGCCACGGGTTACGTCTAGTGAAAGTGCCCCGCTATACGGCGTTGTCCCTTGCTTGGTTGGCGAAGTATTCGGATAATAGTCAAATGCAGCGACATCCAGATCAGCACCAACTGAATACATATCCAAACGCTGCGGATAACTATGAAAGTTATGAGTAATAAAATGCTGTGGACAAACCGTACGCAAAATATTAATCTGCATCTTCTGAAATGCTACCACTGAATCCCACTGAAACCGTTGATAATCCAGTAGAAACGATGGATTTTGATGGGGCGATCCGCCCAGTGGAACGGTAAGCTCATTCCAATCGCTGTATTCCCCACTCCACACAACCGTTCCCCATTCTGCATTCACCCGATCGAGCGTGACATATTTGGCTTTTACCCAAGTACGAAATGCTATGTTACAGGCATCACAATGACAATCTAACATACCGAATTCATTATCCGTCTGCCAGCCAATAACAGCTGGATGTTCACTATAATGCTCCGCAAGACGCTGAGTAATACGGTTTCCGTATTCACGCAAAGATGAACTATTATAGCAGCGGTGTCCGCGTACCCCCGGGTGAAAGGTCTCTCCATTCGCAAATACCGGCAGCACGTCCGGAAATTTCGTGGTTAACCATCTAGGAGGTGTAGCCGTCGGTGTACCAATCACGACCTGCAGTTCATACTTGTGAAAAAGATCCAGCGCGCGGTCCAGCCACCCCAATTGGTAATTGCCCTCCGTTATCTCTAACCGGCTCCATGCAAACTCGGCAACTCGAACTACCTTGACACCTGTTTCTTTCATTAATCTAATATCCGGTTCCCACATGGATTCATCCCAATGCTCCGGGTAATAGTCCACACCCATCTGAACAAGATCATATTGTTTCATCGGCGCCCTCTCCCCTATCTTGTTATCATCCAAATAAAAGGCGCTCCCCGTCTCATAATGATGAGGTATACGGAGAACGCCTTTGTTAACCACTAGTCCATTTTAATCTTTATGAACGAGTTTTACTTATTTCTTAAGCTTGTCCCAAGCTGCTTGCATGCCAGTCATCCAGCCATTCACATCCACTTTGCCAGCAATCATCTGTTGAATAACACTAGCAAATTCTTGAGTTACACCATCAGGGAATTTAGAGGATTGCAAACCATATACTTTGTCTTCTTTTACATAGTTCCATACGTCAGATCCAAGTTTACCGATATCTTCAGGAGTTGCTTCGATGGTGGACAAAGCAGGGATGAATTTCCATTTTTTAACGATGTACTCTTTACCCATATCAGAAGTTACCAACCAGTTCAAGAATGTTTTAGCTTCTTCTTTAGATCCGGAATCTTTGTTGATAACAAGGTTAGCAGGAATACCTACTGTCATTTTGTCGTTTTTCTCAGCATCTTCATTGATTGGCATTGGGAACATACCGATGTTCATGTCAGGTGTGATGTTATCAACAAGGGTTTGTGCCCAGTTACCTTCTTGCATCATTGCAGTTTCACCTTTAGCAAACATAGCCAAGTGAGTGTTAGCATCTGTAGTCAAAGGATTTTTTTGTCCGTATTTCAAAGTCAAGTTGAGCAGGTTGCTCCAATCTTCAAACACTTTATTACCTACGATTGTACCCGTACCATCATTCAAGCTCTTAATGAAGCCATTTACATCATCTTGTTGTGCAAAGGCTACGCTGATCCCTTGGTTACCAAGGAGCCACCATTCTTGATATGCATTACCAAAAGGAGTTACACCGATCGCTTGCAATTTCTTAGCTGCTTCTTCTAGTTGTGACAATGTTTTTGGCGTTTCAGTGATGCCTGCTTTTTCAAACAAGTCTTTGTTATATACAAAACCAATTCCTTCAAGGTTCATTGGCATACCGTATACTTTACCATCTTTAGTCATTGGCTCTGCTGCCATAGGAATTAGATCTTTCACCCAAGGTTGATCGGACAGATCTTCCATCTTATCTCCCCAAAGCTCCATTTCAGCATATCCACCATTTGAGAAAATGTCAGGTGCGTCGCCGGAAGCAAATTTAGTCTTCAGTGCTGCAGCATAGTCGGCACCACCACCAACGGTTTGGATATCCAGCTTGATGTTAGGGTATTCTTTTTCAAATTCAACCTTAAGCTCATTAAGACCTTCAACGATTTCAGTTTTGAATTGAAAGATCTTAACGGTCTTTACTTCACCCTTATCTGTGCCAGCGCTTCCATTTTGTGAGTTACTAGAAGCGTTATTGCCTCCACCACATGCTGTTAATGCTAAACTCATCGCCATGACTGCCGAAAGAGCAATTGCTGAACGTTTCTTATTCATTATATTTTCCCCCTTAAGATAGTGGACTACTATTAAAATATTTGGAACGGAGGGCTCGGTGTTAACCTTTCACCGAGCCAGCCGCTATTCCCTCAACAATGTAACGCTGCATGAACAGATAGAAAATGATAATTGGAGCAATCCCGATTACGAGAGCCGGAAGCGCCATATCCCATTGTTTGGTGTATTGACCAAAGAAGGAGAAGGTCGCCAGCGGAATGGTACGAAGTTCTGGTGCCTGAAGAATCAAAGATGGCAGCAGATAGTCATTCCATATCCCAAGTGCATTAAGCACGATCGTTGTCATTACCATTGGCTTCAGCAAAGGAAGTACTATGCGGAAGAATACGGTAATTGGATTACATCCATCAACTGTTGCCGCCTCTTCAATTTCAAGAGGAACGGATTTGATAAAGCCGTGGAAAAGGAAGATTGCCATTGGAACACTGATCCCTAGATTCGTAATAATCAAACCCAGGAAGGAATTATTTACTCCAAGTACATTTACGACCTTCAAAATAGGAATCATGATCGTTTGAAACGGAACAACCATTGCGGCTACGAACAATAGCAGCAAAATCTGATTGAATTTCGTATTCGCCCGAACCATACGATAGGAAGCCATCGCACTAAACAGAGAGATTAGAATAACACTGATCACTGTGATGATTACCGAATTTCGGAAAGCTTCACCGAAACGTGCTAATTTCCAAGCATTTGTATAGTTCGACCACATGAATGCCTGCGGCCAGCTTGCGGCATCACTCAGAATTTCACCGAAGGATTTCACTGAGTTCGCTAGCAAGAAATAAAATGGAGAGAGGAAGAGAAGGGCAAGAAGAATCATCAACACTTCTACGCCGATATTCCATCTGCTTTTTGACTTAGCGTTCATTAAGCTTCTACCTCCTTGCTCTTCGTAATACGGACCTGAATCAGGGTGATAATCGCTACGATAACGAAGAACAGCAGCGCTTTAGCAGTACCCAGACCGTAACGGTTGTTCAGGAAGGCTTCATTGTAAATATTCATTGCAACTGATTCTGTAGATTTGAATGGTCCGCCTTTCGTCAATGAAAGGTTAAGGTCGAACATTTTGAAGGACCAAGAGATAGCCAAGAACAAGCCGATAGTTACAGCAGGCATAATCAATGGAACTACAATGCTGCGTAGTACCTGCCAACGGGAGGCACCATCTATATCAGCCGCTTCCAATACTTCTTTCGATACGTTACTGAGAGAAGCGATGTAGATAACCATTAGATAACCGGAAGACTGCCAAACAAAAACCATTACAATCGCCCAGAAGCCTGTTGTTGCATCACCCAGCCAAGGAAGATTAAAGAACGACCAGCCTGTGAGTTCTCCCATGGTTGCGAACCCTTTGATGAAGATAAATTGCCAGATAAACCCGAGCAACAATCCCCCAATAACGTTCGGCATAAAGAAAATCGTCCGAAGCATGTTACGTGTCTTTAATGGTTTCGTTAACAGATAAGCAAGGAAAAACCCTACCACGTTAGTCAAAATTACACCTAACACAGTAAATCTTACTGTAAACCAAAAGGAAGACCAGAAGTCGGGGTCATTTGTAAATATAGTGGAGAAGTTTTGAAATCCGACCCAGCTTACATTACCCGATACACCGTTCCAGTCTGTGAAGGAGTAATACATCCCCATGATAAATGGGATAATCGTTATTAAGGTAAAAAACAAGACTGCAGGACCAACGAAGAATACCTGTTGACCTAACTGGGACAACTTAGTGCCGCGCATTTATTGCCCCCCCCTTTCTTTTGCTCACTTACTTGTTTATGCTTTATACACATATTATCTGTTTTTTTGAGCGCACCTCACACCTACGAAAGTGATCTTTCAGGTGTAAAATATTGATCGGATGTGACAAATTTCGATGAAATGGAACACGATTCGCACAAAAATGATCGTTTTTATCCTACTCCCAACGTTAATCTGTATTATGACCACGATGTTTATAAGTTATCACTTTAGTACCCAGTCCTTACGAACAAGAGCAGTAGATGAGAATACGAACCTTCTCTTTCAGGGCACTAAAAATATCGAAAGTCTGATTCAGGAAATCAATCGACTCTCCCTTATCGTCTATTCAGACTCAGAATTCTATAGATCACTCGAAGCCGGATACGAGGATATGCTAGCAAATGCACGAATTTATTCTTCTCTGAATTACATTTCATCATCTATGCCTGACATATCTCAGGTCTATTTATACGGTGTCAAGGACAGCAAAGCCACTCTGCTCACCCAAAATACACCGAAACGTTGGCAGGGTGTTCCACCTTATCCTGACTCCAAGATCACTACCGATTCTGCGGTATCCTTACAGAGTACGCATTTAAGTCATAGCTACGGCCTAACGGCACCGATCCCGCAATTTATACCGGAGCCAGTGTTTACCTTACACAGAAGAATCGAAAGAGTCCCTACCACAAAAGCGCTTGGCTACCTGTCGATTGATGTCAAGCTAACGGCTCTAACCGACATCATCAGTCAGTTATATGATCAGAAGCAGGAGAAAATCTGGCTGCTGGATGGCAACGGAAACATTGTCTACGGGGACAATAGTGAAGAATACGGCAAGAAACTGAATACAACTTGGTACGATACGAATATCAGGGACAAGCAAAGCTCACAAGGATACTTTGAAGAGGACAAAGCTATGTTTATTTACCAGAATATAGAAGGTCCAGGGTTGAATTGGACGCTGGTGAAGCAGATTCCCGTATCTTATCTTTTCCGAGAAGCCAATGAGGCGGCAACGATCAATATAGCACTGATGGTCCTGCTGCTGATTACAATTACAACGCTAACGATCCTAATCTCTTTTCGAATCACCGCCCCGATTAAGCAATTGACCCGCTATATGAATCAGGTCCAGACCGGGAAGCTTGATATCGATATCCGCCCCATGGGCAAAGACGAGATCGGTGTCGTTACAGAACGGTTCCGCAGTATGATGGATACGATCAACAATCTGATCTTAAGAGAATACAAGCTGGAATTAACTAATAAAACGAATGAATTGCGGGCTTTGCAAGCGCAAATCAATCCGCATTTTCTTAACAACACCTTGCAGATCATCGGTACGCTTGCCTTGGAGCTTAAAGTACCCCAAATCTACTCTCTTCTTTCTGCACTAGCGAAAATGATGCGCTACAGCATGTACAATGAGGAGAAGATTGTCACGGTTAAGGATGAACTGGATCATGTCAAAGCTTACATCGAACTACAGAAGGAACGTTTTGAAAATAAATTCAGTTTCCGTTACGATATGGAGGAAGCTCTTTTAGAGACATTTATGCCTAAGATGATTCTGCAGCCTATTGTAGAAAACTATTTCAAACACGGTTTTAACCATTCCCGCTCAGACGGATTTGTTGAGATCACCGCTGCCAAATTGGGCGACAAGCGAATGGAAATCTGTATTCAAAACAACGGAAATGCTATTCCTTCAACGAAACTGGATCTTTTGCGGCAGAAGCTTCAACATTCCACTAGAACAGATATAGATTTATTAAGAAATACAGAGCAAGACAAGGAAGCTACTGGATCTGGTATTGGTCTGCCGAACGTTCTGGCTCGGCTCAAGCTCGTATGCGGAGATAGCGCCATCTTGACGGTGGACAACCTCAGAGCAGGTGGAGTGGTTGTAAGACTGGAAATAGACATTATAGCGGAGCGTGAGACGATATGAAGGCGTTAATTGTTGATGACGAGGCGAGAGTTAGAAAAGCTGTTAGACTTCTTGTCGACTGGGACGCACATCAAATAGATGAAATTCTGGAAGCCGGAAACGGAAATGAAGCTATTGAGATCATTCGGCAAGCGAAACCAGCCTTGGTCATTATGGACATGATGATGGAATCCGGTAATGGCGTAGAATTAATGACATGGGTTAACGAATTTGCCGGCAACATCAAATTCATTGTGGTCAGCGGACATAATGATTTCGAGTTCGTGCGCCAGACTGTTCGTCATGGTGGAATTGATTATATCCTTAAGCCCATTGAAGCGGAGGCAATCAATGTAGCAATCGCTAAGGCAGTGGCTGCTTGGCGTTCAGAGGAAGCTGACCGTAGAGAACGACAGAAGCAGAACATTCAGCTTAATGAGTTCAAGCCCATCTACGGAGAAAAACTGCTATCCGCGCTAATCGATGATCCGATCAACTCGGAATTATCTCTTCGAAGGTTGCGAAGCGATGGCATTATCCCGGAAAACGTCCTCTCTTCGCGCCTAATACTGGTGCAGACAGATACAGGAAATAATCTCCTACTTAACCGTTTTGGAGGAGACACCGGTCTCCTGAACTACGCTATCGTCAATATTTGTAATGAATTTTTGCAAGGTCAGCGTAAGGGTGTGGCTTTTCGTTACTGGGGAGGTCCTTCGGAAATTGCTATTATTCTGTGGGATATTCAAACGTCCGTTGCTGAGCTTATAGGTAGAATTAATCAAGGTATCTACGCTACTCTGCAGGTAAGAATGCATTTCGGGATTAGCTGCATCGGCAACCTGACTAAGCAATTACCTTATCAGCGTGCAGAAGTAGCCGAAGCCTTACAACGTCGAAATTTATTAATACATGAGGATTACTGCCATTTTTCCACTTCCTCCGAAGAGTTTAAAGAGCGGAATGAAACCGCAAAGACAGAAATTCAAGGACATGCATCGCCGACGATCTTCGCACATGTGAAGGAAGATTGGAAAATGGCGGTCATCAGCGGAAGCACTGAAGTATTGTCCGCGGCAGCACAACACTGGGTGGACGAGCTTAGCCGATGCGGAATTGTTACACCGGAGATTCTAAACTCATGGAAGAATGATGCACTCTTATTTCGTTCCCAGTTGGTACGGGAAACGTTAGGTCCTGATGCCGATAGCGCACTAGCCGAGTTAGAACAGGCCGACCAGCTTCACCCAGCTCCTTATACGAATGGTTACTCGTTCTCCTTATTTGCCTGGCGTGACTGGTCATTTGACCTGATGCAGCGTATGTCAGAAGTGATTGCCGCTAAACAAGCTAAAGAAAACAATCCTATGCATGATATCGTGAAATATATCGAACTCAATTACTCCTCTGATCTCTCCTTACAGGAGATTGCCGGAAAGTTCTTTGTTAGCCGCGAATATATTTCGCGTCGGTTCAAACAGGAATACGGCATTAATTTTTCCGATTTCATCGTTAATATGCGGATAGATAAAGCTAAATTGCTGCTGCAGAACCCTCGTTTGAAGCTGTCGCAAATTTCTGAAATGGTCGGATTTCATGATGTGAAATACTTTAGCAAGGTATTCAAGAAACAGGTTGGTACTTCACCCAAGGACTACCGAAACCAGATTAAGATTTGATTAATATCACTCTACAGGAAACGGTTGTCATCCTTTATGGAAGACAACCGTTTCTCGTAGAAGTATAAGGATAATGTATAGCGTGAAACTTATTCTTACTTATATTTTTAAAAAGGCGTCCGCAACTGTCGTACCGGCTAATCCGTTCGGATGCGGGTCGTCTGTTCCGCTCATATATTCCGGTCTGATCCGGTGATCATCTGGTGCAGGTAACGACAATAGGCTTGCTATATCAAACACACGGCTCACGCCTATAGGCGGATTGGTCAATATCTCTTGATTCACCTTGCGCCAAGTCTCTTCTCTTTCACCCTGAAAATTGAACGGTGGTACTGTACTTAGAATAATACTTGCTTCTGCATTTTCAGCCTTGATCTTAGAAATAATAGTCGTCAAATCACCAAGAAGCTCATCCGCCGAACGGCAGCCAATATCAATATCATTTACTCCGAGTACGATCATTACTTCATCACTCTGTTTAGCCTTGTTAAGCCATGGACCATCCGCGGCAACATCATAAGCTCTAGCCCAGCCCGAGCCGATATTCCATACACCAATATCTGTACCAAGACCATCAGCAATTCTCGCTACCCAATATTCGTACTCATCCTTTAATGTCCGCACACCTTGAGTAATTGAATCACCCAAGAATACTAGTCTCTTGTTAACAGATTTCTTATATCCGATAAAACTTGGCAGAACTAACAGCTTATCAGATTCTGTGAAACCTTCCGCTGATTCCTGCACAGTAAGATTTCCGGGCGCGTCATAGGCTGTTGCCAGCATCCCTTCTACATTGAAAGGAATCGATTTACCCGCTGTGAGCGTCTTAATCGTCCATGTAAACGCTAAGTAATGACCCTCCGGCAGATCAATGCTTGCCTCATCACTCCAGAAGCATTCGCCAGCCGAAACGGCTTTAGAGACATTACCTTCAAAAGTAAGCGCATGTTGTGTCTTTTCGGTAATCGTTCCGTCTGGTACGGTTCCACCGTCAGCGATATAAGCTGTCTCGATCACCCAGTCACCTCCAGGTTCACTGCCTACAGCTTCTTGCCCTTGATCCCATGTAGAATCGACCGCGTTACTATGCCAAAATTTTAGCTTCAACGAACCATTTTCCCTCAAACGAATATATGTCCTGAAGGTATGTGTAAACGGTTCTTGCCTATTCATTATAAAATTCGCTGCGGTTGAAAGAACCGTTGCTGAGGTATAATCCGTCTGGTTCAATACTCCACTTCCCTTAGTTAAATTAGCATTCATATTGTTTCCCCCGTCATTCAATAAGATTGTAACACTAAAACCTCTCTTATAAACCAGGGAACGGATCGTCCACCCAGTTTACAAGAGAGGTTATGGCTATATCAATATGCTTTGAGAAACGAGCTTATTTCAGTGTAATTGTAAACGATACGGATTTCGCACCTGCGTTTACTTTTACTGTAGTTTCATCTACTTGCTCTGCACCTTCTACAGCAGCGATCGTTCCGAGATCTTTAAGAGAAAGCGAGAATTCTTTACCGCCGCCTTCTGCAGTAACTGTTACGATACTGCCTTTACGGTCAGCCTTCACAGTCAATTCAGGAGTACCTTTAAGATCGCGAACCGTTGCAGTAGTGCTAGTGCCATCTTCAAGCGAATACAGGCCAAATTTAACGCCATTCGCATAATCGTAATCCGGTTTATTATCCACACTGCCGATTGCCAGCAAGGAATTCTGGCGAACGAATAATGGCAGACTGAAGAAATCATATTTCTCTTTACGCCATGATCCGCCTTGTACAGTTTCACCACTAAGCAGGTGCGTCCAACGACCAGCCGGCAAGTAGTATTTCACTTCTCCGTTTTCTTGGAAGATAGGAGCTACAAGCAAGGATTCACCTAGCATGTATTGACGATCCAATACTTCGCAAGTAGGATCTTCCGGGAATTCCATAACCATAGCCCGCATAGAAGCCCAGCCATGTTCATGCGCCTGTCCTGCTACATCATACAGATAAGGCATCAAGCTGCATTTGAGTTTCGTGAAGAAACGGGTAACATCACAAGCTTCATCATCATAAGCCCAAGGCACACGGTACGAAGTACTACCATGCAGACGGCTGTGGCTGGACAATAGTCCAAACGCCAGCCAGCGTTTGAATACATGCGCAGGAGCAGTGTTCTCAAAGCCGCCGATATCATGACTCCAGAAGCCGAAACCGGACAAGCCTAGGGACAATCCACCGCGAAGGCTCTCTGCCATGGATTCATAATCTGCGTAGCAGTCACCGCCCCAGTGAACTGGGAACTGTTGGCCACCGGCAGTTGCAGAACGTGCGAACAATGCCGCTTCATTCTTACCAAGCTTCTCTTCTAACACTTCAAATACAACCTTGTTGTACAGTTGAGTGTAATAGTTGTGCATTTTCATCGGATCAGATCCGTCGAAGTACACTACATCTGTAGGAATACGTTCGCCGAAGTCTGTCTTGAAGCTGTCTACGCCCATATCTACCAAATCACGCAGATAGCCGGCATACCATTCACAAGCTGCAGGGTTAGTGAAGTCCACCAGCGCCATGCCCGCTTGCCACAAATCACATTGATAAACGTCGCCGTTAGGTTTTTTGAGCAGATAACCGTTCTTCTTACCTTCTTCAAACAAGCGGGAACGTTGGCCGATATAAGAGTTGATCCATACGCAAATTTTCAGGCCTTTATCTTTCAGGCGTTTTAGCATACCTACCGGATCAGGGAATACGCGCTCATCCCACTGGAAATCGGTCCATTGATATTCACGCATCCAGAAGCAGTCGAAGTGGAATACGCTCAGCGGCAAATCGCGCTCTGCCATACCATCTACGAAGGAGTTTACGGTTGCTTCATCGTAGTCGGTAGTGAAAGAAGTCGTCAGCCACAGGCCGAATGTCCATGCTGGCGGAAGTGCAGGCTTGCCAGTGAGTGATGTATAGTTGCTGATAACTTCCTTAATGGTAGGACCATCAATCACAAAGTATTCTAGGCTTTCTCCAGATACGCTGAATTGCGCTTTTTTCACTTTTTCCGAAGCGATTTCATAAGAAACCAGCTCAGGATGGTTAACAAATACGCCGTAGCCTTTGCTGCTTACATAGAAAGGAACATTCTTATAAGCTTGCTCGGAGCTAGTACCACCGTCTTTGTTCCAAAGATCTACGGTCTGTCCATTCTTTACAAAAGCGGTAAAGCGCTCACCCAAACCATATACGAATTCACCTACACCGAGATCCAGCTCTTCACGCATATACGTGTTGCCGTCTTGATCCGTGATATAAGCCATGGACTTGAAACCGCTGCCTGTAATTCTCTCGTCTCCACGATAGAAATCCACAGCCCATTGCTGGCCTTTGCGAATCACTACCCGAAGTCCTCCGCTGATCATCACAGTCTCGGAATCGTTTTCTTCAATCTTAACGTGATCTCCAGTACCTTTCGTAAGTTCGAAGACTGGACCGCGTTCTTGTACGCCATCATGATGAATAATCTTAACCCCTACCACACCTGGAAGCGGGGAATGAAATTTAACAGTAAGCAGGGTTGAATTCAGCGTTGCTGAACGTCCTGTGATTGGAGTCGTTTGAGTAATTGCTGTTAATCCTTCTGGAGTCTTTTCTACAACATAATTTTGAACTGCGCCGTTAATCGTGATACCATCACGCACCAGCCAGAGACCATCAGTAAATTTCATTGTGTACTTGCCACCTTTCAATTTGGTGTTTATAGTTGCATTATACCGATAAAAAATACACAAAACTAATACTATATAGCTCATTTATAACACTATTTTGATGTTTTATCCGAAAGGAGTGACATTTATGGACCGTACAACCCAGAGTTTGCTAAAAGAAGACAGAGTGCATGGCGATAGCATGTTTCCGCTTGCAGCTTATTGGATCGAATTACCTGCAGGAACACATGTACTCGATACCCATTGGCATGAAGAAGCGGAGTTTTTTATGCTGCTAGAAGGAGAGATTCTGTTTCAGGTAGACACCGAATATTTCCCTCTTAAGGCCGGCGAGGCTGTATTTATCGAGTCCGGTGATATTCATGCCGCCTATGTTCTGAATGAAGATACTCCCTGCAGATTCTGCGCACTTGTGTTTCTCCCTGATCTGTTGGCTAGCGCTCAATATGATGCGATCCAGCAAAATGCCATTTTACCCCTTCAGGAGAAAAGACAGAGCTTTCCTCGCCACCTTACATCAGCTGTGCAATGGCAACAAGAACTTCTGCAACATTTAGAACGTATGATGGACGCCTACGCTACAAAACCCCCCGGTTTTGAAGCTTTTATTAAAGGCACACTTCTCATCATGCTCTCCCAGATTGCTCCAGAAGATCGTTTTGTTAACCGCAGCCAGCTGGATGACGCTGATACTACTAAGATCAATCGTCTTAAGAAGATTATTCTCTATATTCAGGATAACTATCAGGAGCCGATTCGAACTCGAGACCTCTCTGAGCTGATTCCCATGAGTGAAGGACAGTTCTGCCGTTTTTTCAAAGAGATGACCCGAAAGACTCCAGTGGATTACATTAACTCTTATCGCATTCGCCAAGCCGCCGATCTCCTGCAACAAAGCGACAGAAAAATATCCGACATTGCATTCGAAGTCGGATTTGATAATGTAAGCTATTTTATTAAAGTGTTTCGCAGAGCGATGAAATGCTCGCCTTCGGAGTTTAGGAAGGGGTCCCGTTGACATCTTGTTGTTCGACTTAGCTAATGGCTCTCTTTATTAATTCTTCCTGTTCATCTACCGATATATTATAGATAGATCTTATCGTCGTAGGAGGAGAATGAGCCATGCATATAACGAATATGACCTCTGCTATGGGAACGAGACTTAATGTAGCTGTTAGTCACCAAACTAACGATAAAACCATAAATTCAAACAGCAAGACAAGTGGTAGCGGAGACCACTTATCGATAAGCAAATCTGCAAAAGCAGCTTTTCAAAATCAATCTAAAATGAGCGGAATGGTTGATTCTCTACTTAAACAAAAACAGAGTATCATCGATAGCAAGAACAGCTTGATTGAAAGAACTACCCAAAGCTCTCACAGTCTGGATTCAATTCAAGATCAACTTAAGGACTTCGACAAGCAGCTCCAAACGATTGACCAACAAATTGCGAAGTACACCTTTGAAGAGCAACAAAAGAACTTAGAAAAAGCTCAAAAAGAAGATCTATCGGATGAACCTAAAACCGAGCAAGAGACACAAAACGAAAGATTGAATACGATTGTTGCTATAAGCCAAAATGTTTCACAAATGGAGGTAGTTTCTTCCACCCATTCTAAGATGCATGGCGAGGCAAGAGTTCTGACCAAGGAAATCGAATCGGATGAAGCTCGTTCTACTCATTCTGCAACAGCCAAACGTGAGCAGTTATCCAAAATCGAAGATAGAATATCGGAAATGAATGAAACGTTAGGCAATACCATAAAAGACACCGGAGATAAAATTAAAGATCAGGAACGGACTGAGAAATTAGCCACCTACCAAGGAATTCAGCGTTTAGCCGAAGATTCTGATAAGTCGCAGCTAGAAATACTAATCTAACAAAGACAAAATTCTCTATATAGAAAAAGCAATCGGGACCTCTACTACATCAAAGGGTCTACCGATTGCTTTTTTAAATGCAGATGATGTTATTGTTCAACTATTCCTTCCGAATCACGATAAAGCAGGTGCTGTCTGGCAAGGCCACTTCCTGTCCGCTCTCATCCATGAATCTTACTCTGTCGCACAGTGCTTCGGTATACCCTTCTTGCAAGTAATGCCGGAAGACTTCAATCTTCGCCTGCTTTCCTAAATTCTGCTCAATAAATGAGGCGAACTCCGTAGGGGTAAAGTATCCAAACTGTTCTTGGACCTCATGAATGTAAGCTTCTTCGCCCCAAGTATACGTATATAAAAATTCCATGGCATCATTAACGGGCATAAGAACTTCTTGCGCCTCTAATCTTTGATACTGAATCTGACGTCCGGCAAAATCCTTCGCATATCGCTCCAGCCACACCAGACCGTCCTCTTCCAGAAAGCGAACTCTCCTCAGCAATGATGGGGGTTCGGTCATAATCCCATCACGAATAATGATAACCCCACCTGCTGACAATACATCAAAGGCACTTCGCAGGGCTGCGGAGACGGTGTCATGATTGAACTTTTTAAAATTAAACGGCACATAAGAATATAGCTCATGCAAGATGGAAGAGAAGATTACCGTGTCCACTGTTCCAGCCACCACGAAATCTTTAAGGTTCAGCGCATCTCCCTGCAGGACCTCCCACTGACGACCTTCCCGCTGCTTACGCTGCCGCAGAGCTTCCACTACATTGCTCGATATATCAATACCGATAGGGGTGACATCTGGCATACGCTCTTCCAACAAATCCAGCAGCACACCGCCGCCCGGACCGATATCAAGCACTTTTTGACCAGTAACATGTTCTAGAATTACGGCTTTATAATCTGCTGTATTATTCATCTGACTTAAGTAGGTATCTTCATTATGAAAACGGTCGAATGCGTCCCTCCGCAGCTCGAACAGGTCGAACAACAGCAATACTGCACGTTCATACAAAGGCGACTTTTCAGCTTCCATACAAAATTCAATCAGCTTCTCTGCTGCTGCCGAGAATTGGAACTGGAAAAACACCGTGTCTGGCAGATGCTCCTTAGCATATTGACGAAGCATTAGATGCGGGTTCTCAGCAGGCAAAGTCCCTTGTTCGATATCCTCCCATGTAAGCTCCGATAAATATTTTTCGATAACCCGCTTCTTATAAACGTTGATCTTCTTAACACCCTTGTAGTCGTAGTAAATGCTGTTCATGACATGCTCGAAGCTGATATGATTTAGGGATTCATTCTGGGCCCTATGAGCAGCAAGTATCATCAACTTCAGAAATTGCTCCAGCGAAAAGGTCTGCAGTGCTGATTCCACATACCAGAAGGTAATCTTACTTAAGGCGTCCAATCGTTCCGCATGGAAGCCTTCGTGCATCAGCTTTGCCCATTCCGTAGTGAAATCCTCCCCTCTGGAGATCGGACCCAGCCGCATTCTGCGCAGTCTTTCTTTCATCGGCATTGGACTAGCAAGTTCACCGGATGAAATCAGAGCGATAAGCTGTTTCACTTCATGCTCTACATTCAGCCAGAGCTCGGGGGACACAGCGCCGATAACGCACTGATTAAGTACCGTCAGCAACCGTTCCAGTTCCTCCGCCGTCAGCAGCTGCGCTTCTACAATATCATGCAGCGGCTTATTCACTTCTGGTGGGACCTCCCCACGAATTTGCTGTCCTATTAGCCCATGGGTTTCAATAAGTCGTTGAACCATTGCGCCTTTCTCGGAGACTGTCCTGCCCGAATGCCTTTCATATAACTGAGCGGAACCAATATTATGTACAAAACAGTTAATGCCTTCCTCCTGCCAAAGTAAGCGCTCCTTCAATGTGCCGCCTTTAGCCGATTCTGACCAAATTAATGTTTCTTCTACAAGCTCTTTTACCCAAATCGAACAGGGAAGTTGATTCAGAATCCTCAGACTGCGTTCCACATAGTCCAGCACAGAATTCCTGTGGTCCAGCTCCTCCAAAGATGCCACACGTTCCAGATTTACAATTTGCTCCTCCGCTTGAACAATAAGCTTCAGCCAGAGATGATCTTCTAAATGTTCTTGCACGCCTTCACGGTATAAGGTGATAGCTTCCAACGATTTCAGCATATACTCCTCCTTCGCTCCAAAGCGGAGATGATAATAAAAAACAGAACCAGGACTCATGAAATACCCATGTCCCGATTCTGTTTGCATTCACACATTTAAGTTCCGAACCGTTGCCGATATCCGCACTTGCGGCACAGCTCTTCTACCGCCTCTCTACGAGAGAACCCGTAAAATAGATTGTTCGCTCGTTCACCCTCTACGATTTCTGAGAACGGAGTCTCATGAATGTTTCCGAGGTTAATGACGCCTTCACCATCCAGACAGCACGGTACAACGGTACCATCCACAAGGATTGCCGCTTGGCTGCGCAGCGCATGACAGAACCCTTTTCCGTCATCTTCCGGCTCGTTCAGTGCAGGCCAACGGAACTCATGGTCCTGATTGAGATATACCCGTGGGGCAACCTTGACGCCGCTGCCAGGTACAACCTTTTCTTCGATCTTGAAATCAAGGTTAAAGGCTTCCTCCAGCACAGCAAGGGTCTCACGGTTCCGATTTTTCTCCAGATTGGTCAGATTATCCTCCGTTAAATTCCACAGCCGGAAGGAAATAATGACCCCTTGCGCGGAGGCTTCTCGTACAAAAGAAATAATCTCCGACAAATACCCTTCGCGGTTCTCAGATCCTTCATGTCCATCAAAGCTATGCAGAGAGAAGTTCATCTGTCGTAGTGCAGGTTTGCCTAGAATCTTAGGGCCAGCCTTATGAATTAACGTACCATTGGTAGTAATATTGACCTTGAACCCTTTGGCATGTGCCGCATCCAGCAGCTCACCAATCTTGGGATGCAGCAATGGCTCACCTTTTACGTGAAGGTAAATATGATTACTATGTGGCTTAATTTCATCTAATATCGTATTAAAAGTATCGAGCTTCATAAAGTTCTTCGTTCGGGCGGTTGGTGGACAAAAGCTGCAGGCCAGGTTGCAGACGCTTGTTATCTCAATGTATACCTTTTTAAAAGTCTTCAAGTGCTGCTCCCCATTCTATTTATAGATCTGCGGCATAGCGGAGGCCGATTTGTGCTCTGGCTTCCTCCATAACCTCTGCTACCGCCAAGGAATTTGCATGCGTGTTAATTCTGCTTTCCCGGTCACCGTTCTTAATTAAGTTAATAAATTCCTCAACCTCATAATACATAGACTCGAACACCTGAGGCTGCGTAAGCTCCTCGACGGTTCCATCGCGATACTGAATCTTCACTTGGTAAGGCTGGTTGATCTTATCGATCACCATGGTACCACTTTCCCCTTGAATCTCGGCTGGTAGATAGGAATCAGCGATCTTGGAATGCATCACAACTGCGTCCATATCATCGTATTGCATAACAATACTTCCTTCACCATCCACACCAGAAGATAGCATAAGACCCACAGCCTGTACAGAATTCGGTTTCCCGAACAACACTACCATAGGATACAAGCAATAAACACCAAGATCCATGAGCGAGCCGTTAGAGAAGGCCGGATTAAAAGCATTTAACACCGTTCCCTGCCGATAAGCATCATATCTCGATGAGTATTGACAATAACTCGCGAAATAACGGCGAACTTGGCCGATTTTATACAAATTGTCTCTGATCACTCCGAAATTCGGCATGAATGTCGATTTCATTGCTTCTACCAACAACACATCATTGTTCTTCGCAGCTTCAATCATTGCTCTTAGCTCCGCACTGTTTGAGGCAGCTGGTTTCTCACAGAGCACGTGCTTGCCATGATTTAAGCACATAATCGCCTGCTCAGCATGCATGGAGTTCGGGCTTGCAATGTATATAGCATCGACATCTTTACTGGAAACCATATCTTCCAAATTCGTATAAATTGTAGCTCCAGCATATTTTGCAGCAAAGGCCTGACCTTTCTCCATTGTGCGGGAGTACACGGCTGTCAGGATAAACTCCTCATTCTCCAAGCCGGCTTGCACGAAGCGGTCTGTAATAAAGTTTGTTCCAATGACCCCGAAACGAATTGTCATGATAATCCCGTCCTTTTTAGTTCTTACTAAATCTCTATATGCTATTTTCTCACTCTCTGGGTAGTAATGTCTACTTTTCAGGACAAATTTCCGACAAATTCTGATAGATCCACCTTGTGAAAAAAAGCACCACTCCTTCATCTTTTGTCGATAAGAAACTATTCCTGGTAGACTGCGACATAATTTGTCGAAGGATGCAGTAAAAAGGCTCCCATTCTTAACTTAAGAACAGGAGCCTTATGAGCCATATAGAGTTACTGCTTATTTATAAAAAGCCTGTAATTGACGCACAATTTCATCCTTGTCATGATCCACTACGGTTTGATGCTGTGGCATCTCGAACAACGCTTTAATTTGTGCCGGGAATTCCTGCTTAATATCGATCAGGGTTATCGCCTCATCAAATTTAGCTGGATGTGCCGTCGCAAAGGTAATTCCAATCTCGTCCGAGCCATTAAAAGCCTCGTAAGCCGCGATTCCACATGCAGTATGCGGATCAAGCAGATAGTTATATTCTTTTTGATACTTAGCGATTGTATTCAAGCATTGGTCATTCTTCACACCCAGCGCTGCAAAATCCTTCTGCACCTGCTGAAGCACATCGCCTTCAACCGTAATCTTACCTTCAGTTTGGAGCTTGGACATATACGCGGATAGTTTCTCGGAATCCTCGCCTACCAAATAATATAGATAACGCTCAAAATTGCTCGCCACTTGGATATCCATTGAAGGACTGTATGTGCTTGTGAAGCTGCCCGGTTTGTATTCCCCGGTGTTCACGAAACGCTCCAAGATGTTATTTTCATTCGTGGCAATAATCAGTTTGTTAATCGGCAATCCCATTTGCTTCGCCAAATATCCGGAGAAAATATTACCGAAGTTGCCGGAAGGCACGCTAATGTTAATCTTCTTCTCACTGCTGCCATCGACATGTAGATACGCATAGAAATAGTAGACGGTCTGCGCCAGAATACGCACAAAGTTAATGGAGTTGATTGCACGCAGATGATAGCGACCCTTAAAGTCGAGATCCGCGAACAGATCTTTAATTACCTTCTGGCAATCATCAAAGTTACCGTGCACAGACAGGTTCAGTACATTGCTATCATCTACCGTAGTCATCTGCAGCTCCTGCACTTTACTTACCTTCCCATGCGGATGCAGAATACAGATCTTGATGCCTTCTTTACCGCGAACGCCCTGAATGGCAGCCGCCCCGGTATCCCCTGAGGTTGCTCCGAGGATGTGGATGATCTTGTTCTGCTTTTTGGAAATATAAGAATACAGCTCACCCATAAACTGCAACGCTACATCCTTGAAGGCAAAAGTAGGGCCATGAAACAATTCCAAGACATATAAGGAATCATTCACTTGGTGAATAGGCGTTACTTCCGGCGTGCGGAAATTGCCATAACTAGTGTTGACCATGTCCTGTAAATCCTCGTAAGGAATCTCATCATTAGTGTAATAAGCGAAGATCTTCAGGAACAGCTCCTGGTAGCTAAGACTTCTCCACTCTTCCAAAGTAGCTGCTGAAACGACAGGAATCTCGGCTGGGACCATTAATCCGCCATCATCCGCAAGTCCCATCAACACCGTATCGATAAAGCCTTTAGGTTCCACATTGCCTCTTGTGCTTATATACTTCATGCTCATCCTCCTGAACCCCTCTATAAATATATATAAATTATAAGTTTCACTTTATAGCTGCTTGTTTTCCCTATATACTACCACGTTTACGCGCTAAAGTCCGTTAATTCTTTGTCTTATTTTGTAGCTCTTTCCAGACAGTTTTGTTGCTGTATTGCCGTTCTGTACTGACATCCTTACCGAACCATTCCGGTGCCTTGAAGCTCTCCGCTTCCTCTAAAGATTCAAATTCAACCTCCAGAACGGACAATTTCAGCTGAGAATACACGTCGATCTCAACCGTTGTGCCCTTCCACACTGCAGTAATCCGCTCTTTGACCAAGGCTACCGCATTTACTGCCTCAATCATCTGATTATATAAACCCTCTGAGATAAAATATTCGATTTCTTCACGTTTGATCCCTTTGCCGTCCTTAAACGTATGCGTGTAGGTTACTTCGCCTGAGTCCAGATCCGTAATTTTACGCACACGCAGCTCTTGGCCCCCATCTATCGCCAAATACGTCTGATCGATATTATGCCGGGTAATAATCTTCAATTCGCCTTCTTGAATAAGCCGCTCCGGAAATTCCGGCAGCAGAAACTTGCGTTCGATCTCCAAAGCCATGATGTTTCGCTCCTCTTCGTGCCATTTATTTTATATTACTAATCATCATAGGGGTGAGACAAACCCAAGTCAATGTAGATTACAGAGAAATAGGTTATGCTTTTATCAAAAAATGAAACTGTTACGATCAACCTGTGACTGTCCAGGTTCAGGATCTACGATTGGCGGGGGTACGCATTGTCTAACTATCCGGACCCAGAAGGCAGCGCGGATAATAATAGAAACAGCGACGGTCATGGACGTGGAAAAGCAAGCCCTAGACTGTCGCTGCTAATTATGGACATTTTAAATATTTCCTAACAAAGAGGACATATTTTTTTGATTTTCTGCGAGCCAAATCATTTCCTTCGCAAAGCGAGCTGGCGGTATACTATGTTGATCCATGTTAGCATTAATCCACCATGTACTTTCCATATACCACAACAACTGTAATGAATGCGTTAAATAGCCCTCTATCACTTCACGTTCCTCACTGTACCCTTCCATAAACGCCGAAGCCAGAGAGACATCTAAATCATCATCTAAAGCACAAGACATAACAGCACGAGCTACATCAAGCTGCGGATAGTCATATTTTAGTCGATCAAAATCTAGAATTGCAGATAGTCCATTATCATTAAATAAAAGATTATCTACCCAAAGGTCACGATGTGCCCATCCTGTTTGAAGTAGTTCGAGTAGTTCTATATTCATTTCTTCTGTAGCTTTTATTTGAGCTTCTATATCAGCAAGTAGCAGAGGTTTACCAATTCCCTTACACTCATGCCAAACTACATTCCAATGTGCTAAACGCGCCTCCCGGCTTGGGGGATTAAATTGCGGACTGTTATTCATACCAAGTGTCCCGTCATTTAACAATCGATGCATTTTTCCTGTTGCTCGACCTAAATCGTATATTTGATGGATATTAGTTTTACCTGGTGACATTATTTTTCCTTGGCAATATGCCATCACTATGAAACGTTCTCCATTACCAGATTCAAGAAAAATATTTTCGTTCTGTGTTAACACTTTGGGCATGCTAGACCTTGATCATATAATCTAATCTGTTGAGAGAGTGCTAACAATAGCTCCTCTGGGTTATATAATTTATATCTTTCTTTGTTATATTGTTTAAATAAAAATTCCCCTGCATCCGTCGTAACTTTCCACTTTAAATTTAACCAGCCTCGTTTTATTGAAGTAGTCTCTATTACATTCAGACCGAAACTTTGATGAAATGTTTTTATTAGGTCTTCCAGGATCATTTCCTCTGTGAATATAGTCTCCATTGGGTCAACTCCTATATTTAGAGTGTATAAGTTTTTATTCCTTATGGAGACCAATATAACCTTTTGGATAAATCTAAGTTTTGTAAATAAAACCTAATTAGTCTGTTATTAATTTGGAATACATATTGAGATCTATAAACTTTCCGTTTATTTTTTTACCTTCTTAAGGTTCCCTCAAACATAAAGTTTAGCTTTTGCAAGACTTTTATTGAATTCACGTTTTCGGGTTCCACTTTTGCTTCGATTCGATTCAGCTTCAAGGTTGAGAATGCGCATTCTAACAAAGCACTTATAGCTTCTGAAGCGTACCCTCTTCCCCAAAATGCTCTAGCAATATCATATCCAATCTCTGCTTTTTCATTTTCAAAATCTAAGAAATTATACCCACAAGAACCTATGATTTCATTGGATTCCTTTTCAATTACGGAGAAACGAATAGCTTTGTTATCTCGAGAAAATTCATCAAGCAGTTGTATCATCTCTTTTACCTGACTTTCATCAGTAAAGCAATCGACATTCATGAACTTGGTAACCTCTGGATCAGACCACACTTTAAACAAACTTGGCGAATCCGAAACCTTCATTTTTCTTAAATGTAATCGTTCTGTGTGTAACTCTGTAGTTAACATTATTTTTACCTCCATTAAATTTTAATAGTTGGTTTAAAAATAATGATCTCTGCGCATAGTTCAGTCCCTTCATTTATCATTCCCTATTAGAGTATCACATCATCTCTAAAACGAATAATATACCTCTTTCCCCTTAAGAAAATCCTGACATAAGGTGCTGCATATTTTGGAGGCGTGCTCTTTGATCCAGCCGCTCCTCTCAGAATCATGAATAAAAAATACGTAACTAATAAAAATATCCATAAATATTTGTCCTTCAATGTACCGAATCTCATTAAGCGAAAAGCTAGATTTAGAAGCATAACCCTCCAAAAGCGTTTTTCGGAGCTCACTTTTCAGCATAGAAGATGCAGAGCCCAAATCAAACAAGTAATATCCATAACCAAATAAGCAATAATCTATTAAGATCGGGTTTTGTTCTGACACAACGACATTCCCCAGCTGAAAATCAGCATGAATGAATCCCCATGAGTTCTCCCTAGCGTCTAGTTCTGCTAACTGCTCTTTTACTACGAGTAGAACGCTACGAATAACATCGTAATCCTCCTGATTAAGGGCTCCATTGTCTGCTCCCTTTCCAAGTTCTATTAAAGTTTCATCAATCTTTTTGACGTTATATACAGGTCTATGTAACTCCAAGGGCATTAGCGTTCGTGAGAATTCATGTAAACTGGCAAGATTTCTACCTAATCTATAAACAATCTTTTCAATGTTGTCTTCATCTTGGGTAAGCGTAAAGCCTTCAATCCATTCTAAAAGCGTTGCCAAGCTGGTACCGAATCGCTCCGAACTATATTCAGTAACCATCTGCCCCTTCTGATTTACAACCGGTCTTTGAACTTTCAGTATGTTCTTCTGATCGATTTCCCGCAGAAAAAACATTTCGGACTGCAATCCATCTCGAGTATGTTGTAAGCCTGAGAACCCTTCCGATATTGGTTTATGTATACGTAATAAGTACTTCTTGTTATCCAGCTGGTTGGTCACTTTAAATGTAATATTCTCATTATGTCTAATGAATTCAATGATTGGATCAATAAACGAATACTGCAACAATACTTTCTCAGCTTCAATAATCACAAGACTTCCCTCCTTTGAATCTAGAATATCCTTTATATTGTACCTGTTGTTCGTTGTATTTTGTTGGAATAAATAACTATATTTAAACTATCTCTTTGATGACTCTTATAAAAAAATAGAGGTACATATTAGTTTCCTAATACGTAACTCTATTTATTACATTAGCTTTTATTCATTGCATTAGCTTTTATTCATTGCATTAATGCAAAATCAATACACCAAACCCTTCCAAAGTAACCTCACCCGATAATGTTGTTCCGCTCAGTAAATCCGTTTTGGTCTCATGTAGATGTATGGAGGCAGGCGTCTCACTATAGTTAAGTAAAAAAGTATAACTGGAATTAGCCGCGCTACGAATTTGCAGCTCTACTTCTGCTGGAAGCTCGATCCACTCTGCTGGCGACTGCAAACCGATTTGATCAATGATTATAGACGCTGCTTGTTCATTAAAGACTGCTCCGTGATACCAAACTTCGCCTTTGCCGCGATGATTTCTCGTAACCGCCGGTTTTCCCGCGTAATAGTCCGAAGCATAAACCGCCATGACTTCGGCCGAATCATCCTCAATTCGGAGAATATCATTAAAATCATCTGCCCCAGTGACCACTTCGGCCACACCTGACCAGCTAATCGTTGTTGGTTGACGACTGCCTTTAACCATTGTGAATTCTTCGACTGTGATCCCGCATAGATCCCTGGCAGCACCTGGGAACGGACGCATATAACATTGACCACGTTCATCCTTATAACCGGTTCTACATCCGAAGATCAGTTTTCCACCTTGCTGAACATATTCATCCAGTAGTGACGCTGTCTCATCTGTCATGATCGCCGGGTGAGGATAGATAAGCACATCATATCGTGCGAGCTCTTCCAGCATTGTCTTTTTGCGTAAATAGAATACGTCATTCGGGATATGCTTCCGCTGGAGCGCTTTGTACCACTCCTTGTTGCTCTTCCACATAAACGGACCATGCCACACATCGTATTCTCCATCCCACTCATTATCATAATCACGAACGATAGCAACGTTAGCCTGATTACGAGTACCGATAAGTGCTTGACCTGCCGCCGCGAGCTCTTGTCCGATCTGTCCCGCTTCCCGTACTCTTCGGTTCGGCTGATTATGATAGTCGTTAATGCCATGCCAATAGATTTCATTACCCATCGTAGCTGTCCGCCAGCGGAAATACAGCACCATATCGGCGCCATGAGCGATCGATTGATAAGTCCATAACCGCATCTGTCCCGGCTTCGGAGAAGGCATATCCATCCGGTTCACCCAGCCACCCGGCCCCGATTGCTGCTCCATAATACAGAAATTCGGAGAAATCGAACGGACAACAGATAACGACAGCCCCCAGCCTCTATCATTCAGCGGATTCCGCTCGTTCGGGTCATTAGAAATAGTAGAGAACTGCGGATAAGAATCATAGCTGAAGAAATCCAGCAGCTCATCCGTCATTTCATGGCTATCGAGATGCCCGAACAGACCATTCGTGGTTACCCATTGTTTTGGAGCATGTTTACGAATGATATCCGCTTGGTTTTTGGCAAAAGAGATCGTATTGTCCGATATAAACCGTTTTTCATCCAAAGCCTGATGGGGATTAGGCTGCTTAGATACTGGAGTAGGCCGTGGAAGATAGACCTGAGACCAGTCACTGTAGCTTTGATTCCAAAAAACAGCTCCCCAAGCCTCGTTCAAATGCTCAAGCGTAACATATTTCTGCTGCAGCCATTCCCGAAAAGCCTTATGGTCACTCTCGGAGTAAAATTCACTAATTTCGCAGTTGAGCTCATTATCAATTTGCCAGCCGACTACACCTGGATGATTGCCGTAATGTTTAACCATCTGTTCAGTAATCCTTGCACACAGCTCCCGATATATGGGGCTACTGTAATTATAATGACGACGCATGCCATGCTGAAGGGTAACACCTTCATACGTCACGTTCAATACTTCTGGATACTTATGGGTCAACCAAGCTGGAGGGGTAGCCGTCGGAGTTCCGAGAACAACCTGCAGACCATTTTTATGAGCTAAATCAATCGCCCGATCAAAGAGTCCGAATTGGAATTCACCCTCAGCAGGTTCAAAAATTGACCAAGCAAATTCCCCCATCCGAATGATCGTGAAGCCCAGTTCCCGCATCCGTCGATAATCGTCCTCCCACAGGCTTTCTGACCAGTGTTCCGGATAATAGCAGACGCCAAGCTCGAATTTTTCTGTTGCGACAGGTTTCTTCATGATTACCTCCAAAGTATTAAAAATATGCTTTCAGTATTTTATAATTCTATTGTAGTATCAGTGATAAGAAGGCTTATATAACAAAATATTGCGATCGTATAACAATCTTGCGTTAATTACCTTAATCCAACTAGCGCTCTGCAGCGCGATAGAAATGGGTGCTGTCAATCATGAAGAAACAATGGTATTTGCCGACACCGGCTTTTTCAAAATATGTCTGCTATCCTGAATTTTTGGGGCACTACACTCACTTTCCACAGCATACTGAGAGAAGAAGTGAAGGGTTTCTGGGAAGCTATAACCTGCATTTAATCTTTGGTGGGGAAGGTTATGTATTCCATGAGGGTGAACGTATTCCGATGAGCAGAGGACGAGGTTTTCTTTACCCTAAAGGTGCTTATCAGCAGTATGGGTCTGATCCCGGAGAGCCTTGGGATGTTCGTTGGGTTCATTTTAGTACTGAAATTGTACTCCCCTTATTAGAAGAAGTGGACCAGTCACGTGCATACCTGTTCACTTTTGATTTAGAGGCCAAGCTGGACGAGCTGTTCGAGGAAATGTACTTGCTGAGCGCTTCCTATGTAACACGTAGTGAGCCAAGACTATCCGCGCTACTCTATGAGCTTCTAGTGAAATTGCTGCAGAACTCGGAACCGCTTCACGGCTCCGTCCCCCACGAGGTCAGGCAGTCTATCCGCAGTGCCGCAGATATCATACACGTCGAATGTGCCCGCCCTTGGTCACTGGAGTCAATGGCAAGACTAACCGGGTATAGCAGCTATCATTTTCTGCGGCTGTTCCGAATGGTTATGGGTAAAACCCCAAACCGTTATTTAACGGATTGTCGACTGGCCAGAGCTAAGCTTCTACTGGTTTCTACCGGACTCTCCATTGCTCAGGTTGCGATACAATCCGGCTTTTCCCAGTCCAGCTATTTTATTAAAGTGTTCAGAACGTTTGAGGGAATGTCTCCCGTAAAGTACCGTCAGGCTTTTGGATCTTAACGCCTTAAACGATGAACGAGAAAAAACCGAACGACAATCAGAGATAATCCTGAAGTACGTTCGGCGCAACGGTATATTTATTTAATCTCTTTCATAAATAATCTGAAGTTTTCTACGATCTCTTTTGCTTTCGTACGATATAAATAATGTCCTTCTTCAAAGGTTATCACTTTTCCATCTACAGAGTCTTTCACTTGATTTACATGCTCTGGTAACCATCTATCCGTTACTGGATGATTCGCTTGTACAAATAAGATTAGAGGAAGATTTTTGGGAAACGATAAATTTTCAGCTCCTTTAAAATTAGTATACATACTTCCGGCTTCATTTAATTGGGTAGGATTATATATGTTTTGGCGATTAATCAATCTCATTTGTTCTTTTGTTGTATCATCAAATGGCAGTTCAGCAATGGGGTCAGCACTTAGTTTCATTTGCAATCTGATGAGACCTGATTTTTTGAGTAGATTTAAAGCTCTCAATGCCGAGGCTTCAATCTTCCGCTCACTTAGCGATGGAACGCTGCTGTCGAGCCCGACAAATGCACTCACTTCATTTTCATATTTGTTAACATAATCTATTCCGTAAAGGCCAGAAATGGAGTGACCCATTAGAATATAACGGTCAATATGAAGACCCTGTAGAGCTTCATGAATTTCACTTACAATATTCTCTGTGCTGCGCTCCTTTTTGGTCAGATCACTTAATCCATACCCAAAAGGCTCAATCACAACAACTTTGTAAAACGGGGATAGCTCATCTATTAATGCTTTAAAATCAAGAGCTGGTGCTGCTGTGCCATAGCCCGGTAGAAGCACGACTGTTTCTTCGCCATCCCCTTGAATCAAAACATTCATGTTCTTCCCATCTACAGGTACTAGCTGACCATAAGGTTCTATTCTTCTTTGTTCCGATTTGTTGCTGATCAGATTAACGGTATACACAATGGCGAGAAACAGCACGATGGCAATGATTATTGCTCCTAATATTTTAACTAGAATATTTAGTATCTTGCTTGTTCTCGTGCTTACCTTCGTTGTTATCGCTTCTCTTATTTTCACTCGTATCTTCTCCTGTCATCCTCTGTGTATTGGACTGCCCTAAACCACTGTTAAGCTAAGGCTAACCAATGAAGATGTACTCCCCATGACGTCATCATGAACGGAATATGAACAGACAAAAATAAATACTTATATACCCATACAAAAAGCAAGCCAAGAGCCGGGCTCATGGCTTGCTACCTTTTGAAATAAACGGTCTATTCCTGCACCTTCAATTTAAAGCATCCGCTGACAAAATCCTGCTGGATATCCGGCAGAGCCAGTCCGACCTGCATTAGCCGGTCGCCGCCGTAGACCTCACCGCTTGCCTCCAGAGTATAATTCAGCTCCGGATTCAAGCCATTCAGCTTCAAGCTGCGGCGTGGCGGAT
This sequence comes from Paenibacillus sp. FSL R5-0345, assembly GCF_000758585.1. Classification (NCBI taxonomy): domain Bacteria; kingdom Bacillati; phylum Bacillota; class Bacilli; order Caryophanales; family Paenibacillaceae; genus Paenibacillus; species Paenibacillus sp. FSL R5-0345. The sequence continues at coordinate 906,347 of NZ_CP009281.1, read as the reverse complement.
GCGGCACAGCCATTACCCGGAAGTAATAAATGAGTGCCTCATGTTGATCGTCTGAGACGAACATCCATGCCGTCTCGTTACCCTCGAAGGGGCTTTGCAGACGATACAGATTGCCCTGCTGAACAAGACTGCGGATCTGTTTATAGTTCGCAACCTGTTCCTTCACAAGCTCCTTCTCTTCGTCTGTAAACTTCGTAAGATCCAGCTCGTAACCAAAATTACCGGACATAGCTACATCTCCACGAAAGGAAAGCGGGGTGATCCGTCCTACCTGATGATTCGGTACGGCAGACACATGCGCGCCTATCGAACTAACCGGATATACCAGACTTGTTCCATATTGAATCTTTAGCCGTTCCACAGCATCGGTATCATCACTGGTCCAGGTCTGCGGCATGTAATGCAGCATACCCGGGTCGAAGCGTCCACCACCACTACAGCAGCTCTCGAACAGGATATGTGGAAACTCTGAAGTGATTCGCTCCAATAGCTCATACAGACCAAGGACATAACGATGTGCAGTCTCCCCTTGGCGTTCAGGGGGTAACTCTGCAGAGCCAATCTCCGTTAAACAACGGTTCATATCCCATTTCACATAGCTAATGGGCACCGTCGAGAAAATTCGGGATAATGACTCATAAATGTACTGGCGCACATCTTCCCGTGTATAGTCCAGCACCAATTGCCAGCGTGCTTCGCTGCGGCGGCGTCCCGGCACATGCAGACACCAGTCGGGATGCTTACGATAGAGGTCGCTGTCTGGCGAGATCATTTCCGGCTCGAACCAGAGGCCAAACTGCAAACCTAGATGGTTCACACGCTGGGCAACATCAGACAATCCGCCTGGAAGCTTGCGTAGATCCTCCACCCAGTCTCCGAGAGAGGAATTGTCAGCGTCTCTTTTGCCAAACCAGCCATCATCCAGCACGAATAGCTCGATCCCAAGCTTCGCGCCTTCGGCCGCAATGGACTCCAGTTTGTCCGCATTGAAGTTAAAATAGGTAGCTTCCCAATTGTTGACCAGAATAGGCCGTTCCTTATCTCTAAATACCCCTCTGCATAAACGGGTCCGGTACAAACGGTGATAGGTTCTCGACATTTCCCCGATCCCCTCAGATGAATACACCATAACTACTTCTGGGGTCTGGAATTGTTCTCCCGGCTCCAGTAGCCATGAGAAATCAAAAGCGTTCAGCCCCATCGTAAACCTTGTCATCCCGAAGGAATCGACCTCTGCCTCGGCTTCAAAGCCTCCGCTATATACAAGACTGAAGCCGTAGGCCTCTCCATGATTTTCATCCGTTTCAGGTTTCACCAGCGCTGCAAATGGATTTAACTGATGACTGCTCATCCCTCTGCGGCTCCCAATGGTCGTACCCCCTTGCACCAGACGTCTGCGAGTCAGATTACCTTCTCTTGACCAAGCCCCTGCCAAATAGATCATATCCATTTCGCCAGACGAGAAATCGACACTGGCACTCAGTGCACGTTGTAATTGGAGCTGGGCATCTCCACCATTTGTGAACTCCACAGAGCGGGTAATCACGTTAGAATCCTCATATATGGTATATCGTAAAATAACAGTTAGCTTGGCATAATCATCCTTGAGCGTAAGCTCCAGCGTCTGCGCTTCTTGGTCGGACTCCACATATACTGAAGGCAGCCCGGCAAGTGCTGGTTTCCCCTTCATGACCCGGTATCCACTGTATTTCAATTCCGTGATACGAGTGCCATCTTCAAGCCGAACTTGATAAGCAGGTGTTCTGAAATCTCCCGTACCGTATTGTGGGTATTCCTGCGGGAGTCGGTCAAGCCCCGTATTTCCTCCCAGATTCAACAGCCCTTCCAAATTACTGTCACTCCGTAGCTTCTTGCCCCAATACACATGTGCCGGATAATCATTGATAAGCTGAAGAATATAACTCATTCCTGCACTTTGTAAATGGAAAAGTCCCTGATCTTCCTGAATTAAAATCCCCATGCGCTAGTCCTTCTCTCCTTAAGATTTACAGTAAATCTTCGCTAACAAAATCAACCATAGATTTAACCTTTAGCCCCTTAGGAACGGCCGGAGTCCAGTCTCTTCCATCCTTGCCCCGCTGAGAGAATACTATCGTCTTGGACTGTCCTGGGAGAAGATCAAAGAAGTTGTCGGAGAATATACCTTCATCCTCTGAGATCAGGTATACGCCCCTAGCCAACACATCACTTGTCACAGTGAAGCTTAAACCACCGCTATCCGGAGTTTCCTTTATCGTAATCACTGAATGCTGCAACTGAATTTCTGTTTCCGGGACAAAATAATGTACCTTGTGGTCTATCACCTGGCCATCAGCCTGCAAGCTAATCTCTAACACTACCTCGCCTGATCCATGACCTTCTAGCAATTCCACCACAGGAGACGAGAATACAATAGCCGTAGAATCGGCTCCGAGCTCAACCGGATGTGTCCACTCTCGTAGCACCGAGCCGTCAAACTTATACAGCCTAAGCATCAGCTCAGCAGTTATTGCTCTTCTTAAGTCAGAAACGACATGAACGTCAATCCGCTCACGGTCCGTACCATCAATAGACAACAAGACATCCTTGAAGCTTGAGCGTACAGTATATTGCAAAGCTTTCCAGCGCCCGTTGTAATCCATACCCGCCCAAGAAGCAACCGGCCAGCAATCATTCATCTGCCAATATAAAGTGCCCATACAATAAGGTTTATTTCTTCTATGACTTTCAATCGCAATTCGGATCGCTTCAGCTTGCAGAATTTGACTCATATATAGAAATGCTTTGAAATCCTTCGGCTGCGGCAGATACATATCCATATATTCTTTGATCAGCAGATTACCGCGGCCATTCTTCTGATGAGCCAGCATCACCTTTGAAGTAAGCTCCAAATCCTGCTCTTCGGCATAACTCATTACGGTTTTCAGTTCCGGGAACGACTGGAAGCCATACTCACTCATAAAGCGGCCAACCTTTGTATTATAATTCTCAAAAGGCTCAATTCCGTGCCACACGCCCCAGTAATGAACATCCCCATCCCCCGCCATCCGCGTCGCATGCTGATCCATATTGCCCGTCAGATCCCGCAGCGGCGAAGACGGCCAATAGTCTACTCCTGGATGGAAAGCGGTAACAGCCTCCGGCAGAATATGGTGGAATATTTTCTCATAATCAGCCCACATGCTCGCTCTATGTTCAGCATCGATTTTTTCTTTCCAGCCCCAGCCCATATTTTCCTCGAACTGTGACCAGGCCGAATCAATCTCGTTATTGCCACACCATAAGGCGATGCAGGGATGATTGCGCAATCTTTTGACGTTATACTCCGCTTCTTTCTTCACATTTGCAAGGAATGCCTCGTCCCCCGGATACATGCTGCAAGCAAACATAAAATCTTGCCAGACCAGCAGACCATATTCATCACAAAGCTTATAAAAAATCTCCTCTTCATAAAAACCGCCGCCCCATACGCGCAGCATATTCATGTTTGATTCTACCGCCGTGACAATTTCATGCCGATACCGCTCCTCGGTAACTTCTGTGATGAAGCTGTCATTTGGAATATGGTTGGCACCTTTAGCAAAGACCGGCACTCCATTCAGCGCGAAAGAAAATGAAGTTCCCTTGGCATCGCGTTCCCGAATCAATTGAATACTGCGCAGTCCGGTTCTTACACTTCTGCTAATTATAGCTTCCTTACCTTGCACCAAATCGGCTTGGAAAGTATATAAATGAGGCTCGCCTAGCCCTCTACACCACCAGAGCTGCGGCTGATCTATCACGATATCCATCTCTACTTGCTGTTTGCCACCCTCTAATGTAACTGTTCGCATCCATTCTAAGCCATCGGCGCTTATGCGCAGCATTCCCTGCCAAGCAGTAGGAGCATCCACTTCAATAACTGCGGTCAGTCGAGCTTCTTCCTTGGTGATCACATTTTGACGGATATAGAGATCTGTGATTTGAACTTCGTCACGTCCCTCAAGGGATGCTTCACGCCATATGCCACTGGTCAAGAAACGCGGGCCCCAGTCCCAGCCGTAATGATAAGGAGCTTTGCGGGCAAAAACACTAATCCGCTGTTCATCCAGCCCCCCAAGCTCGGATTGATCATTCGGTGCAGGCAATGTATATCCCAGCTTTGCTAGTTTAGGCAAATCCTCTTTGACTACAGAGCGGAACCTCACTCTAATATTGTTCTCACCAATCTTCAGCTGATCTTTGACATCCACTCTCCACGCCAAAAACATATTATCTGCCGCGAGTACATGTACATTGTTCACATAAACATCAGCATAGGTATCAAGACCTTCAAAGATCAGCTCCGTGCAAGAAAGCCCCGCCCACTCTTCACCAAGCTGCAAAGTCGTTTGATATTCCCAATCCTTCTTATCAATCCACTGTAGATTATGTTCATTCGTCCCATAGAAGGGATCTTCAATTTTTCCGTTCTTCAGTAAATCCGTATGGACCGTGCCTGGCACAGTAGCCGGAAGCCACTCCTCATCTCCGCAACCTCTAAATTCCCACTTTGCAAGCTTCATCTCTAGCTGTTTCATTTTATCCTCCTAAAAGTTTTGTAGAGCATATGCTTCTTTGAGTGACTTCGTACAAAACTCACTTCGAAAGCATTTGCTTAAAGTTTTGTATAGCATACACTTCTTTGAACGACTTCGTACAAAACTCACTTCGAAAGCAGCAGCTTAAGTTTTGTAAGCCTATTCATCTTTCAAAATAGCATACCTCTTCTAGCATTTCATTGAAGTCAATTGATATTCTTTGTATTTTGTTATCCATTCGTTAGGTATGCACTAATTATAATCGCTCAAACAAAACAAATAAAGACAATAAATAATAATACAATACATTTCTAAACGCTTTATTCAAAGCTATAATGTTCATGTAAACGCTAACAAAATAATGAAAAGGGGATTAAGTTATGAGAAATAAGTTATTTTCGTTATCTTTTGTTATGATTATGGTTTTATCATCAACGCTTGCTGGCTGCGGCTCGAACAACGGCAACAGCACAAATAACGGGGCTTCCGCAACAGATAAACCTGCAGCAACGAATACAGAAAATACAAGTGGTGATTCAACAAACACCGCAACAGCTGAGCCTGCAGCGGGAGCTGATATTAGCGGAAAAATCACCTTCCTGACCAACAGAACAGATATGATTGGCAAAGAATACGACGAATATTTAAAGCGCTTTAATGAGAAATACCCGAATATCAAAGTCGAATTCGAAGCTTCTCAGACCGACTATAATCAACAAGCTAAAGTCAGAATGGCCAGCGGCGAGCTTCCAGACGTTATGTTCGTACCTACCATCCCTAACTCCGACCTGCCGAAATACTTCGCTTCACTGGATGATCTTGGCCTGAACGATCAAATCACCTTTAAAGACTTTAAATCCTTTGATGGCAAGCTGTACGGAATTACCACAGGGAACTCTACATCCGGGATTGTTTATAACAAAAAAGCATTTGCCGATGCCGGTATCACAGAAACACCAAAGACTTGGGATGAATTCTTAGCTGCCTGCGAGAAGCTGAAAGAAAAAGGTGTCATTCCACTGGCTTCTAACTTCAAAGATAAATGGCCGCTTGGTACATGGGCTTATGATACACCACGCCTGATTGCAGGTAATCCTGACTTCCCTAACGAGAAATTGAACACAGAAACACCATTCACGATGGATAACGGCTATGGGAAAGCCTTTAGTCTGCTGAGAGAGCTTAACGAAAAAGGCTATCTGGAAAAAGACATCAACTCTACTAACTGGGAGCAATCGAAAAAAGACATCGCTTCCGGCAAGTTCGCCATGTACTATCTCGGAAACTGGGTTATTAACCAAGTTATTGGAGTCGGAGCTCCTTCAGACAATGTTGGCTTCTTCCCGTTGCCTTATGATAATTCGGGCAAACCATCTGCTACCCTCAGCCCTGACTTCTTCTATGCTGTCGCCAAAAACAGTAAAAACTTAGAGGCAGCAAAAGCATTTGTAAAATGGATGATTGAGGATTCGGGATATGAGGATTTTGCCGGCTTTATCTCTCCATTAAAAGGAAAAGAATCTAATCTGGCTCAGCTAAAAGAATTCCAAGCTACTGGAGTAGAGCTTATAGAAGGAACTGTCGATGATGCGAAGGTTACAGAGATCGGCAATAAGGCACAACTGGATCTACCTGCAGTAGTTCAAGAATTCGTGCTTGCTAAGGACCCACAATCTGTAATAGACAAGTGGAACAAGGCTTGGGCAAAAGCCAAGAAAGACCTCGGCTATTAATTAAGGCATCTTTTCACTCATGAAATAGAAGTACACTACGGCGCAAAATGGATTATCGCCCTTACGGATAATCCATTTTGCCTTTCCATATCAAGCTTTTATGAAAGAAGGGCTAGCGATGTTCGGAACACTTTCCTATAACAAACAGAAAATGATAATCATCGTATCATTCCTCACGATCCCATTGTTGCTCCTTGCGACGTTTACGTATTATCCAGCGCTTAAGCTGATCTATTACAGCTTTACCAACTGGGATGGCTATAGCCCTGAGAAACCTTGGGTTGGTCTTGCTAATTACCGCGAGGTCTTTTCTAATCCTGATATTTTCAAAGTATTTACACATAACTTTGCTTATTTCGCTATGGGAATTATTCAGAACATTGTCGCCATTTATTTTGCAGTTGTTCTGAATAGTAAACTCAAAGGTAAAAATGCATTCCGAATCTTACTTTTCCTTCCTTACATCATGAACGGGGTTGCCGTTGCTTTTATGTTTGGTTATGTCTTTGACACTACTAACGGCTCATTGAACATGTTCCTGAATAGCATCGGTCTAACCGGACTAGGACAGACCAGCTGGCTCGGAACAGAAGGTCTGGTCAACTACTCTCTGGCGTCCACAGGATTTTGGCGTTTCATGGGCTATAACATGGTCATCTACATCGCCTCTTTGCAGGCCATACCAAACGATATCTATGAAGCCTCAAAGATCGATGGTGCCGGACCTTTTCAGACGCTTTGGAGAATCACTTTACCCAATATGAAGCCAGTCATCCAGCTCAACTTATTTCTTACCGTCACCGGGGCACTGGAAGTATTCGATCTCCCCTTCGTACTGACCAAGGGCGGCCCTGCAGGTGCCAGCGAAACTTACGTTCAGAAAGTTGTGGATACTGCATTTGCTTACAACAACTATGGTCTCGCTTCTGCCATGAGTATTATCCTGCTCTTCTTTGTCGTTATCGTACTGTTAATTCAACAACTAGTTCTTAGCCGGGGAGGAGACAAATAGACATGACACACTCCAAGTTTCGCTTCACAGACTTTATTAAATACTTCTCGCTGATAATCGGCGTATTTGTCGTACTCTTTCCTCCTTATGTTGTAATCGTAAACGCCTTCAAATCAACTGATGAATTCAACAGCAGTAGCTCCATGGCGTTGCCGACAAGCTTTTTAAACTTTGATAATTTCATTGCAGTCTTCCAGCGTGGGGGTCTACTTAACGGCTTTGGTAACGTGTTAATTATTATTGCTATTACTTTAATTCTGAACATTCTATTTGGAACTATGGTAGCATTTGTACTGGGTCGCTTCTCTTTTAAATTAAAACCTGTTGTCTTCGGTGCTTATTTAATAGCCACTATTATTCCAAGCATCACGACACAAGTAGCGACTTTTGGTATCATCAAAAGCATGGGGCTTTATAACACGCTCGGCGCACCTATCGTGCTCTACATCGGAGCAGATGTGATTCAAATTATTCTTTATTTGCAATTTATCCGTAATATTCCCGTAGATCTCGATGAGAATGCGATGGTTGAAGGCGCATCTCTTTTCAAAATCTATCGCTCGATTATTTTCCCACTATTGACGCCGGCTACAGCTACTTTGATTATCTTGAAGACGATTAGTATTTATAATGACATGTACATCCCTTATCTATATATGCCAAAACAAAGCCTGGGCGTAGTTACGACGATACTGATGCGTTTTCAGGGGGTCAATTCAGGAGAGTGGAATTTGATCTGTGCGGCCATTCTACTTATCTTACTTCCAACAATAATTCTATATTTCTTCCTACAACGTTATATCTTTGAAGGCGTAACCAGCGGTGCAGTTAAATAAGGAAGCTCACTTTAAGAAAGGACAACGCAAATGGTATCATTCATCCGGCTAGTCTTACGTAAAATGTGGTTGTTCCTTGCCAATCTTCCGATGGAGCGGAAACTGATCGTCGTATTTATCTTTTTGATCTCGCTTCCAATCACTTATGTTAGTTATTTGTCCTCCCGCTCCATGTTTAATTCTGTTCTTGTGAATGCAACGGAAAGCGCGAACCAAATGACATCGAACGCCTCTGATACCATTGACCGTTATGTCGCCGATCTAAAAAGATATACTGCGCTGCCGCTGTATAATACCGATGTACAATTCTACCTTACTCAGCAAAATACCGACTGGGATAAAAATACTGGCATGGCGATGTTCCTGAGCTACTTGAAGCATACGAAGGAAGAGATCATCGCCGTGTACATGGTGGATCAATACGGTTCTGTTTTTTATGATAGAGTCCCAGGAATTCACGAGCTATATCCTGAGGAACGATTAGCTGAGTGGAGGACCTTAAGTGAAGAAGCTGGGGCCGCTCCTGTCATTCAAGGCAAACATACGATTCGTGTAAACTCCAATCTCCATAGAGAGGTTATTAGTGTACTTCGTACCATTAATTCTGTAAGCACGCTAGATAATATAGGAATTCTCGTATTTGATGTAGACATCAACTTGTTTAAGGGGATCATCGATCCCGTAAATGCGGTAACGCAAGGCAATACACTAATTGTAGATAATAACGGAGAACTGATCTATGCCGGTGAAGAGTCCGCAGACTCGATGCAAGCTGGCGAGGAGCAAAGTCTGAACACGCAGCTTTTGCTGCAGCATGTGAATCAGCAACAGGATCATTTTCAAATAGAAATCAATGGCCAGTCTTATCTTGCAGTGTATACCGTTTCGAAACAGACAGGTTGGACGACAATGGTTACGATTCCTTTGGCCCGTATCCTGTCACCTGTACAAAAGAATCGCAATGCTCTTATATTGACTACACTGATCATTATTGCTTTTGCACTTTGTGTTGCGACGATTATCTCACATGCGCTGACCAAACCTCTTAAATCTTTAGTCCGTCTAATGAAACGGGTACAGCACGGTAATCTGGATGTCTGGCAGCACTCCAAATACAATGATGAGATCGGAATGCTCGGCAGTCATTTTAATCGAATGATCATAAGGGTCAAGGATCTGCTGCAGGAAGTATCCCTCACCGAGAAGCGTAAGCAAAAGGCCGATATGAGAGCACTTCAGAACCAGATCAATCCACATTTTATTTATAATACGCTGGAGTCTATCCGTATGCTGGCAGAGAGTAATGATGACCCACGTGTAGCGAAGCTTACCTATTTGCTTGGACTTCAGATGCGTTACAGTATTGTCCGAAGCGAAGAAGCCGTTACGATCAGACAAGAGCTGGATCATGTACGAAATTATTATCATCTGCTGCAAATCCGGTTCCCAGATAAGTTTAGTCTAGACATTGATGTGCCCGAGAAATTTTTACATTTTCCTGTAATCAAGCTTGTCTTTCAGCCGATTGTGGAGAACGCGGTCTTTCATGGCTTGGATCAAAAAGTAGGGCTCGGTACCTTGCGCATCACCGCATGGAGTGAGCATGGAAAAGTCGTATTCTGTGTAGAAGATGATGGGATCGGGATGGATGAAGCTACCCTTCGATCCTTAAATAATAGTCTGCAAAATGGGACTGAAAGTGAAATGTTCGGTATTGGTCTACGAAATGTGAATGAGAGAATCCGCCTGCATTACGGCAGCTCAATCGGGCTCCTTGTAGAGAGCACGCTCGGAGTGGGTACTCGTGTTACGCTACGCATTGAGGACATTACCTTCACTACGCATAGTGAAGATGACATGAATTACGGAGAGGAGATGCTCTGATTGCTGCGAATTGCAATTGTTGACGATGAAATCCTGATCCGCGAAGGTCTAGCCCGAATGATCAGCAAAGAAAACACTGAATTCCTGGTCATCGGCACCTACCCCGATGGGAAACACTTGCTTGACGAGTTACCTTCACTTCAACTTGATGCTGTGATTACTGATATTCGTATGCCGCAAATCAACGGCTTGGAATTAATTAAACAGTTAAAAACCAGTCACCCTCAAATCCGCTCCATTCTGATGAGTGGATTTGTTGAATTTAATTATGCCAGAGAAGCCATACGCAGCTCTGCAGTAGACTACTTATTAAAGCCGATCGATAAGGAGCAACTATTCGAGCTGCTTTATCAATTGGAGGAAGAGCAACAGTTCTCTCATGACAAGGAGGTACGTCACCGTTCTGGTCTCTTGCTGACCCTACTTCAAGTCGATGAGCCCCCTTCCCCCTTGCTGTTGTCGAGTCTTATCTTGCCCCAGCCTTATTTCTCGGTCTTTGTGTTCAAAGGAAGACCCCGAGAGACCGTCTGTTTCTGTGTAGACAGTCTGAGGCAAGAGAGGACATTTAGCATCGACAGCTTAGAGATTCAGAATGGTCTGCACGTCTGTATCCTGTATTCTACAAAGCCACTCTCAAACAGCGATTGGAATGACATGGGTGACAGGATCCGTATCTCTGCCAATGGTATGATATTGCATATAGGTGCTAGCCGTTCATATAATGATACCACCAAGCTTAGACAAGCATATCTAGATGCTAAGTTAGCCTGCAGTGTCGGTATTTATAATCCAGATCGACTGCATTATGTGAATATTCAGGACATTCGACAGCCTGAGATAAATATTCTAGAGCCTTTTAATGCGATCAAGGAACCCTTAATCCATGATCTGCAGATTCTGAATATGGAGGGTGCCTTAGAACGTGTGCATAGCTTATTCTCAGTACTGAGATCACAACAAGCTGCGCCCGATCAAATTCTCCGTGTCTGTGGATGGGTTATTGAATCTGCGCAGAAAGAACTGCAGGAATTCGAGACCCTCTACAAAGATGCTCGCCCTCTCGGGCTGGATGAAAGCATCGCGTCCAGTATGAGCTTCAGTGAAATTGAGCGTGGTTTCACCGACCAATTCTCTAGCATTCTGTTTGAGATCAGAGCCCATCGCCTAGAGATGTCCGGTACAGCTGTAGAAACCATAAAGCGCTGGATATCAGCCAACTATAATCAACATGCGGATCTAAACACCTTGGCGAATATGGTTTTTTTGACACCAAGCTATCTAAGTAAGCTGTTCAAACAAGAGACTGGACTTACTTTAACGGACTACATCACGGAAATCCGGCTGCGTAAAGCCAAGCATCTGCTCAAGAATGCCCCTGACCTAAAGATTCACGAGATTGGTGCAGAAGTTGGATATGGCGATCCTGCCTACTTCAATAAGCTTTTTAAACGTGTAGTCGGTGTTACACCCAATGAATATAAACGAATTTCTATCGTATAAGGAGATTGATCACTTGCAGTCACAGCTTCACACGAGTAGCGATAATCATGAAACAATCACCGTCTATGACACAACAGAACTATATGGTGAAAAAGGTATGTTCCGCGTCATGCAGTTTTCCAATCAGGCCATTCAAGGTGCAATGGATCTCAATCACCCGGAACGAGTTGTGTTTGAGTATCCGCGAGCCATTATTCACTTGATGGAAATTAACGCTCCCTTTTTCGAGGATGCCTTTCTTATTGGTCATGGGATTGGAACGATTGCTGGGTATTTTCTAGACAAAAGATTCAAAGTTGCTGAGGTGGACAGTGAAGTAGTCGAATTAAGCCGCCGCTATTTCGGATACACACAAGATAACGTAGTGATCGGTGACGGACGTCAGATCCTTGAAGGTGAGGAACACCAGAAATATGATTACATCATCTTGGACGCTTTCACCGCCGCAGGTACACCGAGACATTTAATCTCCAGTGAATTTTTCAGCATCGCGTATTCAAAACTGAATGCCGAAGGGTATCTCCTTATGAATCTTATGGGAAAAGGAGAAAATGACCCTCACATTAACGCGATTCATACCACGCTTGCGGAAGAATTCACCTACATCAAATCCTTTGCGCTGGCTTCAGAAGGGGCTGCGGATATCAAAAACATCATTATTATAGGTGGATTTAAGCCGATTCGCTTTCAAGCTCGCCACATGGCAGGCTTTAATGAAATCCAGCTTGGGCAAGGATATCTTATTCGGGATTAAAGTATATATTAAAAATGACCTCATCCTCCACTTCATTGTGGATGTTGAGGTCATTTTTGGGCTGTTACTATCTGATATCCTTTACACCGGATTAGGGACAAAACTGCCACCTCGGCAATACTTCAGATAATTTAGCGCATGCACTTGTCCAGTCATTTCTAACTCACCTTGATAGACAGGATCATGCCAGCCTTCAATATCAATAGTTCCCTTATAGCCGGCTTGGCGCAGAATCGTGATGATATCCACCCAATTCGTATCTCCAAAGCCAGGTGTCCGATCCCACACATAAGACTTAGGTCCGTGAATCCCATATTCCTTGACGATATCCCAAGCAATGGTGGCATCCTTGCCATGTACGTGGAATACCTTATCCACCCATTTTCGTAGCTGCGGAATCGGATCAATCAGACCGATCAGCTGGTGGCACGGTTCCCATTCCAGACCTAAATTATCTGCTGGAACCGCATTGAACATCTTCTCCCAGGCTAAAGGATTATGAGCAATGTTCCACTCTCCGGCCTGCCAATTTCCACCCATAGAGCAATTTTCAAAAGCAATTCTTAAGCCTCGATCGGCTGCTCTTTTGGACAATTCACTAAACACCTCTGCAAATCTCGGAATCGACTCGTCAATCGAAGAACCTGGAAGACGTCCGGTGAATCCGCCGATAATATCTGTGCCGAATAAATGCGCATGATCAATCAGCCGCTCCCAGCTGGCGAGTGTGTCAGCGTTGTCGCCTGTTCCTGATAGTGGATTGCCATAAATCCCAACAGAAGAGATGACAAAATCATGTTCAGCAGCCAGTTCCCTAAGTCGTGCAGCTGTTTCTACAAGATTGGTTTCACCGGTGGTCTGCCAAAAGTTCAAGTTAAAGGACTCAAACCCATGCTGAACAATTTGCGGAATAACGGCGACGGCCTCCCCGCCACGAACTAGAGTACCTATTCTTAATGTGTCTTGCATTTGGGTTACCACTCCAATGATAGCGTTTATAGCCAGTATTATACCTTAAGTGTTTTGAGCATCTTGCAAGAGCCTCGTTTGAGCAATACCGCATCGTAGACAATATGCTGATGGCCTGATCGTCCAGAAATAAGATCAAACAGGACGCCCACGCTAGATAAGGCCATTTCTGTACCCGGTTGGCTGATCGTATCGAGTGAAGGATGAAAATATTCAGCCATCTCAATTCCGTCAAAGCCAATGATTGAAATATCATCCGGGATAGACAACCCCGCGGTAAGTACAGCTTTGGCAGCACCGATAGCAATCGTGTCAGAAGCCGCAAATATTGCGGTTACTCCCTTATTCCTTTTAAGCAGTCTTCGTGCTGCATCAAATCCCGAGCTAGGACTGTATTCACAATCCTCTACCAGCTGTGGATCATAAGGCAGATTATGTTCTTCCAGTGCTTTTTTGTAGCCCAAATATCGCCGGTTCCCTGTAGTTTCATCCAGCAGTGGGGACTTGGCTAGAAAACCAATATTCTCATGCCCAAGTGAGATCAAATAATTGGTGGCTTTATATGCTTCTTTCAATTCATTAATGGTGACACTAGAAAAGATATCCGGGTCTACCTCTTGCGTGGAGGTGATCGTCGTCAGTACAAACGGAACCGTCAGCTGCTTGAATTTCTCTTCGGAATGATTGTAGGTTCCCCCCATGAAGATGATCCCGCATAGATTTTTTTCTTTGATCAGCTGAATCGCCGCATTGATTTCATCCGTACCGTCCTCTACCTGATGAATAAGGAAAGGATAACCTCGCAGATTAGCCTGGCGCTCGATTTCTTTGATCATATTGGAGAAGAACGGATTCGTAATCCCCTTGACCATAAGTGCAATGTTCTTAGACTCCGTAGTTTTTAAATTTCTTGCATTCGAATTGGGAATGTAATTATATTCCTTTACAACATTTAGAACCTTTTCCCGTGTAGCCTTGCTCACCAGCCCCTTGTTGTTGATGACCCTGGAAACCGTCGAGATGCCCACACCGGAAATCCGCGCGATATCCTTGATATTTACGTCCACTATACTCCCCCACTTATGAATAAGGGAGCTATATGAAACTATAGCTCCCTCACACCTTTTAACGTTCTTTAGTTCACCGGAACAAACTCAGCCAATTGCTTTTCTACTTCGGCAATAACCTTGTCAATTCCTGCTTTTTTCAGTTGCTCACGGTAATCCGCTACAGCAGCTTTAGGATCTTTGCTTGTTTTACCAAGCATCAATTGAATACCAAGCTGGGAATTCACGTTGGAGATGGAAGCAATTTCTGTAGTTACATTCGCTGGATCGAAAGTAAAGCCGTTGTATGGATCATTGATAGCCACTTTATCCCACTCTGCGAACAGAGAGTTACGGATTGGGTTCTCTGTGTCCGTAGGAACTACGAATTTGTCATTACGAAGTGACCAAGCAGCGAAACCTCCGCCGTCTGTTTTTTCGTTGAAGCCTGCAGGCTGCTTTTTAACTCCATCTTCCATGACATATTGCTTACCTTCAATACCGTTTTGGATGAGGTTGTAGTAGCTTTCGTCAGTCATGAACTTCTCGATTACCATCAAAGAACGCTCTGGATTCTCAGAGTTGACACTAATTACGGTAGAGTTATCAACACCCATTTTACGTTTAATCTTCTTGTTAGCTTCTGCAAAAGTATAGAAATCAGTTTCTACCTCTGGTAGTGCCGTCTTATCCCCGCCATATTGACCGAGCCAGTCCTGAGTATGAGTCAAGTAACCCGCGGAGTTTGCTGCTCTGAAGTTATCCTTGCTTCCAAGTGATGAGGACAGTACATCTTTGCCCCAGTATCCCTTGTCTGCCCATTCACGCATCTTCACAGCCCAATCTTCGAATTCTTGGGTGTAGGCTGGAGAGAACACTGTTTTGTAGTCCTCTGCGCTCTTAGTCACTAAATTGATTTCATTTGTTGAGATCCCTGGTGCATTAAGCCACTGACCAGTAGTATCTACGAGCATTCTGAACATATTTTGTGCATCTTCAGCTTTACCATTAATAGGTGGGAATGATTCATTGGCAACTACATTGTCCATGTATTTAACCATATCGTCGATAGATGCAATTTTTTCCATGCCGTATTTTTTCAGCAAGTCTACACGATAAGCATAACCGCTTGGTGTATATTCGCTATAAAGACTCGGAACACCATAGATTTTACCTTTGACCTTCGTATTTTCCCACACACTTGCTGGAATTTCTGCCTTCAGCTTAGGAGCAACTTTGTCGAGCATGTCAGTAATGTCTACCAATGCACCTTCACTTGCTAATGTATAGTAGTTTACCGGTGCTCCAGGAGAAGCATGTGACAAATCAAATGTTTCACCAGAAGCAAATAGCAATGGATATTTCGTTGCAATATCTGGCCAGTCGATATATTTAATTTCTAAAGTTGTATTGATATCTGCCTTGAGTTTTTTGTTAATCTCAGCTAGAATCGCCTTATTTTGAACACCTTCACTGCCCCACAAGTAGTACGTCAGCTTAGCTTCTTTGGAAGTATCGACTCCTCCTGTATTGTTAGCAGATGTTTCTGGTGATTTAGTAGCTGCTGCATCATTGCTAGAAGCATTGTCTTTGGATGATGAGCAAGCTGTAAGTGCCCCCGTAAGCATTAGGACAGCTAGTAAAGAAGACGCCGTTTTTTTACCTTTCATTAGGTAAACCTCCCTTTTTTTCTGTTAATAATGATTGCTTGATTTATAATAAACGCCCTATGAAAAGGAAACGTCCATTAACCCTTTACTGCCCCGATTGTGAGGCCTGTTACGAAGTAACGCTGCACAAATGGATATAGAAGAATAATAGGTCCAGTAGCTAGCACAGCTGTAGCCATTTTAATGGATTGCGTCGGAAGATCAGCAGTATTGATTACCGCCCCCGAATTGACTAGCGCTCCGAGATTCGCCTGATTGACCATTCGCTGCAAGAAGTATTGAAGCGGATACTTCGTCGGATCGTCGATATACAACATTCCGTTATACCATTCATTCCAAAAGCCCAGTGCCGAGAACAATCCAATCGTAGCTAAGGATGGAACTGCTAGTGGAATGAATATCCGCCAATAGATGCGGAAGTCACCGGCGCCGTCAATTGTAGCGGATTCATATAGAGAATCCGGAATAGCTTTCATAAAGTTACGCATTAGGAAGATGGACCAAGCGCCCACTACACCCGGAAGGATCATGGCGAATAAGCTGTCCTTCATATGAAGATGTTTGACCATCAGGATATACGTTGGAATCAAACCACCGCTGAAAAGCGTTGTAAAGTAAATCATAAAGGAGAAGAAATTACGATATTTGAAATCTTTTCGGTTAAGTACGAACCCAGCCATTGACATCATGAATAGTCCAAGTACCGTACCTACTACGGTGATAAAAATCGTAACCTGATAAGCACTTACTAGTTTGCCAGAGTTATTTAACAGCAATTCATAAGCCTTTATTGAGAATTCCTTTGGCCAGAGCTTATAGCCTTCACGGACAATTTCCTGTTCATTCATGAACGAGGAAGAGATCATTAATGCAAAAGGAAATACACAAAATAGTGCAAAGATTGTAATGCAGAGATAGCTGACCGCTTTAATGAGAATACTGCCAGAATCCTGCTTGATTTTTGATTGTTCCACTGATATCACCCCTATTTCGTTTCTGAATTTAGAATAATGCGCTGTCTGGTTCGACCTTACGAACAATAAAGTTTATCACCAGTACCAGAATCAGACCGAATAAGGATTGATAGAAGCCGACTGCCGCACCCATGGAGAAGTTGAATTGCCCCACTAATGAACGGAAGACATAGGTATCAATGATATCCGTCTGCGGATACAGCACGGAGTTAGTACCAATCAGGTTGTAGAATAGGTCGAAGGAGCCTTTAAGAATGCCACCCAATCCGAACAACAGCAATAGAATAAAAGTAGGCTTCAGAATTGGAAGAGTCATGTAGCGAATCCGCTGCCACGTCGTAGCCCCATCCATATAGGCCGCCTCATACAAATCATGATTAATTCCTGTAATGGTTGCCAAATAGACAATCATACCGTATCCAGTTCCAGCCCAAATCTTAAAGGCAACAATGATATACTTCCAAATCCCAGGGTCAGAGTAAAATTCATAACGATCTAACCCCAAGCTTACAAACATCGTATTAATAAAACCTGAGTTGAAGTTGAACAAGTTGTAGGCAAATACACCGACGATAACCATTGAGATAAAGTTTGGAAGAAGAATGACGGACTGCGTTATCTTCTTGAACCACTTACCTGCTATTTCAGATAACATAATGGCGAAAACGATTTGAATAATATTCCCCAAGGCAAGAAATACAACATTGTAGAGTAGTGTATTTTTGGTAATATTCCAGAGATCACCGTTTTGAAACAGGAACTCAAAGTTCTTAAGGCCAATGAAATTACTACCGAAAATACCCTTATTGAGCTTGTAATCTACGAATGCGACGTAAGCGCCAGGCATTACCGCATAGTGAAAAATAATGAAGTATAGGATTACAGGCAGCAACATTAGAAAAAGCACTTTGTTCTTAATGACTTCCCGGACAATATTTCCACCCGCAAGCTTAATTCTTGCCAATGAGCCCACCTCCAATTTGAAAAATGCATTTCGTCAGATGCATAACTTAGCTTCCTTTCCTGTCCCGCAACCAGCTTAAAACTGATTGCTCATCCTTTATGATAAAGCGTATCGGATGATATAGAAACGTTTCCATAATTTCTTTGAAACTCCCTGTACGAAAATCATACTCCCTAGATGTATGCGCTGTCAATTCATTTTATTTTTGTTTTTCTAGTAATAAAAATCACATTTTACAACCTAAATATAATGAATCGGCCGATTTCACGAAGATAATTGACTTTTTATGGCCTTCGGACTAAGATCGATATGTATCGTTTATGGAAACGTTTCTATCTGTTCTTTCATAAACATGTCAGCCTCTATCTATGACGTCTGACGTTGAACTCCCCGTACCGATCTATTACATGTCTCATCCAATAATATTAATCTGCGTATGCACACGGAACAGGGTATTGAAAGCTATCCTTTACTCGGAATCCTCTCCCGCTTAAAGCAGCGGCGAACAGAAATCGCAAGCGCTTTCTTATTGGTATAGCACATCTAATTGTCACAATAACTATCAATGCGCTCACGAGGAAGGTGTTAACCATGACTAAATCTTTTATCCAAGATCTTGTGAACGATATGACTCTGGAAGAAAAACTGGCCCAATTAACCCAGCTAGGCCCTCACTATTGGGGTTTGGATGATACCGTGGATTTAACCGGCCCATTTAAAGAACTGAACATTCAGCCACAGGTGATGGAGAACATAGGAAGTGTTCTGAATGGTATTGGAGCTAGAAATGTGATTGATCTGCAGACCCGGCATTTGCAAGCCAGTCGTCAGAAGATTCCTCTGCTCTTCATGGCGGATGTCATTCATGGCTACAGAACAATTCTTCCGATCCCGCTTGCGATAGGTTGTAGCTTTGATATGGAAGCTTGCGAGCGATTTGCTGAAGTTGCAGCCAAAGAGAGCGCAGCTGCCGGCATCCATCTCACTTTCTCACCTATGACAGATCTCGTACGCGATCCGCGCTGGGGACGGGTGATGGAGACATCCGGTGAGGATCCTTATCTGAATGCCCGTGTAACTGAGAGCATGGTACGAGGCTATCAGGGCAAAGACCTAAATGAAAAAGGTCGTATCGCTGCCTGTGTGAAGCACTTCGCCGGTTACGGCGCTCCCGAAGGCGGTCGAGAATATAATACGGTCGATATGTCCCTCGGCGTATTACGTGAGTTCTATCTACCAGCCTATAAAGCTGCTGTAGATGCTGGTGTAGCCATGGTGATGGCCGCATTCAATACGATTGACCGCATACCAGCAAGCGGTAATTCCAAACTTCTCCGGGGAATTTTGCGTGAGGAATGGGGCTTCAACGGCGTTACCATTGCCGACTTCAATTCCGTCAATGAGCTAATCCCTCATGGTGCAGCTGAGGATGGCCGTGAAGCAGCGGAGAAAAGTATAGCTGCAGGACTTGATATTGAAATGATGTCCACCCATTATCTAAACCACGGTGCCGGTCTGGTCGAGGAAGGCAAGCTGGATGTCTCTTTGATCGATGAAGCCGTTATCCGAGTTCTAGAACTTAAGGATGCCCTCGGCTTGTTTGACAATCCGTTCAAGGATGCAGACCCGTTAGTAGATGAGGCGCCCACGCCGAGCACGGAGAATTTACAAGCAGCGAGAGAGCTGGGTGCCAGCTCAGTGGTACTGCTGAAAAATGATAATGACGCTCTGCCCCTTAAACGTGGTATGAAAATTGGATTGGCTGGTCCCTTCGCTACCTCTATTCATGTGCTGGGCGGCTGGTCTGGAACGGAAAAAGACCCGGCCGTATCACTCTACAACGGCATTTCTCAAAAAACATCTGCCGCAGATATTATTACGGCCATGACTGGTGAGCTGGGAAGCATGCTGGAGGGTGTTTTTGATGTAGAGGATGAAATCGAAGAAGCCTTCCAGCGCCTGAAGGATTGCGATGTAATTCTCGCTGCTGTAGGTGAGAATCAGCAGGATACCGGGGAAGGCGGAAGCAAAACCAATCTGCGCTTGTCGACCAATCAGGAGAAGCTGATCTGGCGTTTGAAAGATACTGGCAAAAAGATTGTTACCATTGTATTTAGCGGCCGACCACTGGAACTAAAACCTGTTCTTGAGGCCAGCGACGCTTTGCTGCAAGCCTGGTTTCTGGGTACAGAATCCGGAAACTCACTAGCTGATGTGCTGTTCGGAGATTATAATCCATCCGGTCGTTTATCTATGAGCTTCCCTTACTCGGTTGGACAAATTCCTATCTATTACAATGCCTATCAGACGGGGCGTCCCTATGATCCCCTATATCCCAATGTACGATATGTAACTCGATATCTGGATTGCCCTAATGACCCTCTCTTCTGCTTTGGCTATGGTCTGAGCTATTCCAGTTTTGATTACAGCAACTTCAATGTTGATGCTGCCGATCGGATTGTTGCCTCCATTGAGGTGGAGAATACTTCAGACATCGACGGTAAGGAAACCGTTCAACTCTATATCCACGACGTCAGCGCAAGTGTCGTTCGCCCTGTCAAAGAACTGAAGGGCTTCCGGCAAATTACACTCGCAGCGCATGAAAAACAAGTGGTTTCTTTCGAGATCACTAGAGATATGCTGATGTTCTACGGAAAAGACGATCAATTGGTCTACGAGCCCGGAGAATTTGATATTATGATTGGTAGAAACTCCGGAGATCATTTCACACAGCGGATCTGGATCGGCTAACAATATTACACAGTAAGGGAGATACCCCCAATGAGACACAGCTTATCATTTCAGCAAGATGGAACCTTGAAAATTGTACAGTTCACTGATCTTCACTGGATGGATGGAAGAGCCGAAGATCAGCGTACTCGGGAACTGATGGAACGCGTTCTGGAAGCGGAACAACCTGATCTTGTGGTCTTCACGGGAGATCTGATTTACACTGCCCCTGTCTCACCTGGTGAACAGGCGTGTGAAGACCCTGCCCAAGCATTTCGGGATGCTGTCGCTGCTGTTGAGAAAACAGGTACCCCTTGGGCCTTCGTATTTGGCAACCATGATACAGAAACTCTGATTTCCCGCAGTGAACTGATGCAGATTGCATTGGAACATCCCCACTGTCTGGCCGAAGCCGGTCCAGAGGAACTTGAAGGCTCAGGCAATTACACACTTGAAATAAAAGATCAGGATGGCCAAGCAGCCGCTGTCCTTTATTTTGTTGACTCCGGCAGCTACTCCGAGATGGAGCATATCCCTGGCTACAATTGGGTTAGCCGGAATCAGATTAACTGGCTAACTGCTGAATCCGCTCGGTTGAATCCTAAAACTGCTGAGAACAGGCTGCCTGCATTAGCTTTCTTCCATATCCCGATTCCCGAATATCGTGAGGTCTGGTCTACACAAGTCTGTCATGGGTATAAGTATGAGCGTGTATGCTCACCTGAGGTTAACTCGGGATTATTCTCGGCTTTGCTTGAAATGGGTGATGTGCTGGGCACCTTCTGCGGACATGACCATATCAATGATTTTACGGGCAGCCTGTATGGCATACGTCTTTCCTATGGCCGTGCTACCGGCTACAATACTTATGGAAAAGAAGGCTTTATGCGGGGCGCACGCGTCATCAGACTGACCCAAGGCACCCAAGACTTCGATACCTGGCTTCGTCTTGAAGATGGATCTGTCCTGCTGGAACAGCCAATTCATCAGCCTGAACCTGCTTCCGTTCCAGAGCATTAATCGTCTTACTTTATTGTCTGCAATCATCTTTGCTCATTTATAGTTATAGAAAGAACCCGCATAGTGCAGGTTCTTTTTTATGTTCCAATATTAGCTTGTTCCCATACTCCCCATTACATCGCTTTTTTTGTTAAAATAGAGTAGTCGACGTATTAAGCACTACAGCGTCAGTCATGGAACGGAGGCAAGTACCTGTGGATTATATTATTCTGGACATCGAATTCAACGGCCGTAAGTTTGCCAGCGAGCACCCTATGGAGGTCATTGAGATTGGAGCTGTCCGGTTAGACTCTTCATTGCAGTATAAGGATGAATTCTCTTCCTTGATCAAACCCATATATTTCTCTACCCTTAATTCTTTTATTAAGAAAAAAACCGGGATTCCCCAAGAGGAAATCGATATTGCACCCCGCTTCCCGAAAGTCATCACTGCTTTTAGAGAGTGGCTTGATCTAAGTACAGATGGAGTTCTGCTACTAACTTGGGGCGGCGAGGACATGAAGCGTATCATTCAGGATGTGCGCATGCATAAAATGGACGATTCCTACTGGATGTCCGCAACGTATTTTGATTTACTGAAGGGTGTACTGCGGGCTCGCGGCCTAAGCAATGATGTCAGCGTGGAAAGCGCGATGGCTTTGTTTGAACTTGAGCCGTCTGGATCTGCTCACCGAGCACTGGATGATGCAAAGATGACTTCGGAGATCTTCCGTGCTGTATTTAAGGATCTGGATTTCGAGCGCTCACAGCATTACGTAGATACCTTCTCTAATGCCAAAGAACGCAAGACGGTCAAAATCGCCATTAAAGCGATGAACTCACAAAAAATAGTGCCAACCTGGGACCTTGTTCTTGAACACTACTTCTCAGACAAAACCACCCTAACCGATCCTCGGAAATTAGAGGAATTACAGAATTATTTTGCGGCGCAGATGGGTCAAAAATAACTTCAAACATCAGCAAACTATAACAGCGGCAGTCTTCCCAATGATCTTCAGCGGGTAACTGCCGCTGTTTTGGGTACGCTAAAAAAACATTTGACCTTCACGCTACGTAAAGGTGTACATTGAGTTTGTAGGAGGTGATACTACGGAATACACAGTACAGAAGCTCGCAGAGCTAGCTGGAATCAGCACGCGAACCCTGCGCTACTACGATGAGTTTGGCATTCTTAAGCCGGCGAGAATCAACTCCTCGGGGTATCGTATCTATGGCCGTGCCGAAGTAGATCTACTACAGCAAATTTTATTTTATCGAGAGCTCGGCTTAAGCCTGGAACGAATCAAAGCTATAATGACCGAACCGTCCTTCGACGGGGCCAAGGCGCTACGGGATCATCATGACAAGCTGCTTGAAAAGAGACATCAATTAGACCTATTAATTGCTAACGTCGAACAGACGCTGGCTCACCAAGAAGGGAGAATGACCATGAGTGACGCTGAAAAATTCGAAGGCTTTAAGCAAAAGCTGGTAGACGATAACGAGAAGAAATACGGTCAAGAAATTCGGGAGAAATACGGGGACAGCACCGTGGATCAATCCAACAAGAAGCTTAAAGGCATGACAGAGGAGCAATATGCGACTATACAGCAGCTTGAGGAGGAGATGTTCGAGACGCTAGTGCAGGCAATGGAGCATGGAGATCCTGCCAGTGTATTGGCGCAAAAAAGTGCTGACCTGCACCGCCAGTGGCTCTCCTTCTACTGGGATTCCTATTCCAAAGAGGCGCATGCTGGTGTTGCGCAAATGTATGTTGATGATGAGCGTTTTACCAAGTATTATGACAAGCGGAGCCCTGGACTTGCTGCTTTCTTAAGGGATGCTGTTCACGTATACACGGGAACAAAATAATGAAATAGAAATAGAGCGACATCGGAAATCCGGTTGCCGCTCTATTTCTATTATTCGGAACCTTGCAATAACTCCTATAGACTGCGATGCAGCAGCGACAGTACATTGCGCAGCTCAACCACAGCAATCTGACCGGGTGCAGAAGGCTTATGCGCCGCTCCGAAGGTTAGCGCTGAACCGAAAACTTCTCCGGCTAAACGGCTGATTACCCCAGCTCCCGCCATGGACATCGTTATAATCGGGCGGTCCGCATATTGTTCTTTCATCTTATGGGTAGCTTCTAGTAATGTCAGTACATCCCCCGCATCCTGAGGCATCACCGCGATTTTGGGCAAATCTCCGCCAAGCTCCTGTGCCTTGCATAGCCGCGAGATGATCTCCTCTTGAGAAGGTGTTCCATGAAAATCATGATTCGATATAATGACAGCCACGTTATGAGTATGAGCAGTCTCGACTAGTAACTTCACATTCTGTTCCTCATTGAATAATTCAACATCTATTATATCTGCTAATCCGCTTTCGGCAGCAGCTATATTCAACGCTATGTAATATTCCGTGCTGACCTGCTTTTCGCCGCCTTCTTTGGCACTCCGAAAAGTAAAAATCAGTGGTAACTCCGGAATTACAGAATGAATTTGTTTTAACGCTGACTTAACCGCCTCTACGTCTTCAACTTCATCAAAAAAATCCGTCCGCCACTCCACCAAATCGGGACTCAGTTCTTTCAACGCTTCGGCTTCCTGTTTCAATTCAGACAAGGTAGCTCCAATCAACGGAACACATATTTTAGGAATTCCTTCGCCGATGATTACATTTTTAACAGTTACTGTTCTGCTCATAATTTCAGCCCCTTATCCAGTCATCTACTATAGATTCTGTACTTGTTTATTCTACTACCGATACATGTTTTAGAAACTGTTCAACCTCTGATAACTTCGGCAGCGATGGGATTGCGCCTTCTTTCCCTACAGCCAGTGCTCCAACAGCGTTAGCGAAGCTTACAGCTTCTTCCAACGTTTTGCCTAAAACCAATTGCTGGGCTAATGCCCCATTGAATGAATCTCCCGCAGCAACCGTATCTATCGCCTTGACCGGGAATCCCGGAACTGACTTAGCACCCTCAGCATTAACGATTAATGCACCTTTAGATCCCAAGGTAACGATAACGTTCTTAACACCCTTTTGCAGCAAAATACGGGCCGCCTGTTCAGCAGTCTCTAAACTATCTACCGTCATTCCAGTCAAAATCCCCGCTTCAGTCTCATTAGGAGTCAGATACGATACTTGACCCAGCATCTCATCTTTAAGCACTCTTGCTGGTGCTGGATTCAGAATGACCGGAATTCCATAACGATGTGCAATAGCAATAGCATGCTCACTCATCGCCAGTTCCATTTCAAGCTGCATCACAATCATCTCAGCCTGGCTAATCACAGACTCTAACGCCTGTATATCGTCCACAGATAGATCAATATTCGCTCCGGGTACAACGATAATCCGATTCTCTCCATCTTCTTCAATAACGATTGAGGCTACGCCCGTTGCCTCAGTTTCGCTCACCGAGATATGCTCTATATGAATACCCTCTTGCTTAATAATCTCCAGCATTTCGCTTCCAAAGG
Organism: Paenibacillus sp. FSL R5-0345; assembly: GCF_000758585.1. Lineage (NCBI taxonomy): Bacteria > Bacillati > Bacillota > Bacilli > Caryophanales > Paenibacillaceae > Paenibacillus > Paenibacillus sp. FSL R5-0345. The sequence continues at coordinate 881,223 of NZ_CP009281.1, read as the reverse complement.
TATCTTTTCCGACGCTGCCGATCATACTAACCTCAGCACCTAGACGGGCTGCAGCAACGGCTTGATTCGCTCCCTTTCCACCGGGAGATAGAGAAAATGCTTGTCCCATAAGTGTTTCTCCTGCATTCGGTGCCCGGTTCGTACGTACTACCATATCCATATTTAAGCTTCCAATCACAACTATACCCAACTTAGACACCACCATTAATTATTTCTTCAATCTCTTTATCTTAGGGTCTTCCCTTCACTTTATCAATCACTTCCGTCGATTTTGCCCCTAATTGGCTATTTTCACCAAATCGACGTTATGCTTTCACAGATAAAGTGTGCTAGAATAATGTTGTGCAATCGCTTCCACAACGATTGTTGACTGTTTTTTGAGCAAACGTTTGCATCGTAGATAATGCCAGCAGCTTTACTGCAATTCAATCTAATCCGCGATTAGGAGGCTTATCAAGTGAACGAACAAAAATTACCATCAGTAGCTTATTTCAGTATGGAGTACGGGTTACATTCCGATTTCAAAATGTATGCCGGAGGGCTTGGAATTCTTGCCGGTGACTACATTAAGGGAGCCAAAGATATCAACGCTCCTATCATCCCTATTGGGCTGAAGTGGAAACAAGGTTATACGGACCAAAAGATTGATGCGAACGGAAATCCGTACGACTCCTATCACAATTATGTTTATGATTTTCTAGAAGATACAGGGGTTAAGGTAACCGTTAAAGTCAGAAAGACCGATGTGGTGTGCAAAGTATGGAAGACTGATTATTTTGGCAACAGCACGTTGTATTTACTGGATACGGATATCCCCGAGAATAATGATGCCTGGATTACCGGACAATTGTACGGCTGGTTTGGCGAGGAACGAATCGCACAAGAGATCGTACTGGGTATCGGTGGAGTCAAAGCTATGCGTGCGCTAGGAATTCCGATTGATGTCTATCATTTCAACGAAGGTCATGCAGCCTTAGCAGCCATCGAGCTAATCCGTGAGAAAATGTCAGGAGGCAACACCTTTGAGGAAGCTTGGAAAGCTACTCGGGAAGAGGTTGTGTTCACTACACATACGCCGATAAAAGAAGGCAACGAAACCCATCCGCTAGATCGTCTAGAGTACATGAGTGCATTCAATGGTTTAAGCCGCGAGCAGATGGAGCGAATCGGTGGTGATCCGTTCAACATGACGGTTGCCGGTCTGCGACTCTCCCGCATATCTAATGCAGTAGCGCAGCTTCATGCGGATACAGCTAATAAAATGTGGAAAGAGGTTGCTGGACGATCGGACATCATTGGTATTACTAATGCTATTCATACCCCTACTTGGGTAGATGAAAGAATCACGCAAGCCTATGAAGAAAATGGCGATCTATGGGCAGTACATCAAGAAATTAAGGGTGAACTGATTGATTTTATCAAAGAACGGTCCGGCATTAGTCTAAATGCTGACAATCTACTCATTGGCTTCTCACGCAGAGCTGCTCCTTATAAACGTAGTGACCTGATTTTCTCGCAGCCGGAAATTATTGAGCCTTATCTGGAGTCTGGAAAAATACAAATCGTCTTCTCTGGCAAAGCCCATCCGCTCGATGATAACGGCAAAAAAATTGTCAGCAATCTAGTGGCGATGATGAAAAAATATCCGAAAAGTGTTGTCTTCTTGGAGAACTACGATATGACTATCGGAGCACAGCTGACGCGCGGTTCTGATATTTGGCTCAACAATCCGCGTAGACCGCTGGAAGCAAGCGGAACCTCCGGGATGAAAGCAGCTATGAACGGCGTATTGAACTGTTCCATACTAGATGGCTGGTGGCCGGAAGCCTGTATAGATGGCGAGAATGGCTGGCAGATTGGAGACGGCTTTGAGACAACCGACTTCGAGGTTCTGGATAAGCATGATAGTGATGCGTTATACGACACCTTATTAAATCGTGTACTCCCTACCTATTACGAGAATCAGGACAAGTGGGTACAAATGATGAAGAAGAGTATTGAAACGACTCGTACCGAATTTGCCACCAAACGAATGCTAGATGAATATTACAACAGAATGTATATTAAATAATAAGTGTAGAAAACGGATATCTTTCTTTCAAAAAAGTACAGCGTACCCCTCCAGCGATGGTAGAGGCACGCTGTTTCTTTTTTAATTCTGGTTAGCAATTAATCACTAGATCTATCATATACTTCTGAATATGACGGCGATTACCACATACTGTAATGTGCCAATTATTCAAAAAGTATTGCATTTTCTCCAAAAAACATTAATATAGAACTTATACTAAATCTAAAATCAAATCTTACGAGGTGATTCTATTAATGAGCTCCAATAATAATCTTACAACCAGCTGGGGTGCTCCAGTAGGCGACAATCAAAACTCAATGACAGCCGGTGATCGCGGTCCTACTTTGCTGCAAGATGTTCATCTGCTTGAGAAATTAGCCCACTTTAACAGAGAACGTGTTCCTGAACGCGTCGTTCATGCTAAAGGCGCTGGCGCTCATGGGTACTTTGAGGTCACTCAAGATTTGACCCAATATACAAAAGCAAATTTCTTGTCTGAGGTAGGCAAGCGTACACCTCTGTTCATCCGTTTCTCAACGGTAGCTGGTGAGCTAGGTTCTGCTGATACTGTACGGGACCCTCGTGGTTTTGCTGTGAAATTCTATACCGAAGAAGGAAACTATGATCTCGTAGGTAACAATACACCTGTATTCTTCGTTCGTGATGCAATCAAGTTCCCTGATTTTATTCATACACAGAAGCGTGATCCACAGACACACTTAAAGAACCCTAATGCGGTTTGGGACTTCTGGTCTTTATCACCGGAATCTCTACATCAGGTTACGATTTTGATGTCAGATCGCGGAATTCCAGCTACGCTGAGACATATGCACGGGTTCGGAAGCCACACCTTCAAGTGGGTAAATGCCGAAGGCAATGCCGTCTGGGTGAAATATCACTTCAAAACAGAACAAGGGATTAAGAATCTTGATCCAGAACTTGCTACCAAAATCGCTGGGGAGAACCCAGATTATCATACAGAGGACTTGTTCAATGCTATTGATAAAGGAGATTTCCCTGCGTGGAAGCTCTACGTACAGATTATGCCGATCGAAGATGCAAAGACTTACCGCTTTGATCCATTTGATGTAACCAAAGTATGGTCACAAAAGGATTATCCATTAATTGAGGTTGGCCGCATGGTATTGGATCGCAATCCAGAGAACTACTTCGCGGAAGTAGAGCAAGTTACGTTCTCTCCTGGCTCTTTCGTCCCTGGTATTGAAGCTTCTCCTGATAAATTGCTACAGGGTCGACTGTTTGCTTACGGCGATGCTCACCGTCACCGTGTAGGACCTAACCATAACAGCCTGCCTATCAACCGTCCAAAGGTAGAAGTGAAGAACTATCAACGTGACGGCGGTATGGCACTCGGCAACAATGGCGGATCAGGTGCTTATTACGAGCCTAACAGCTTAGGTGGACCTAAAGAAGCACCACAGTACAAAACATCACCATTCGAAGTATCTGGAGATGCCGACAGTGTCTCCTATAATAGTGATGATCATTACACACAACCTGGTGACTTGTATCGCCTGATGAGTGAAGAAGAACGTACCCGTCTTGTTCAAAATATCGTAGGCGCTATGACACCCGTTGAAAGTAACGATATTAAACTTCGTCAAATTGTACATTTTTATAAAGCTGATCCAGAATTGGGACAGCGTGTCGCATCCGGTTTAGGATTATCTGTCCCAGACGGAGTGTAAGACTGTAAATGCACTTATACAAACAAAGAGGACCTTTACCCATAATGGGAAAGGTCCTCTTTGTTTGTAGGAAAAGTTATCGATTTAAGTATTCCAATTTAGGGGCTAATTAGCTAAACATATAATACATAAGAACGATCACGATGCACAGCGTGGACACAACCGATAAGCATGAAAAAAACGTATTCCAGTTATTGCCTTTCATTTGTCTTATACACGACCAGTATTGTGCTTCTTTGATGCTCTGCCCCATCACGTGAAGATTTAACTATCGAACCATAACAGATATTCACAATCTGTTCCTCCCGCAGCCCTGCCAAGAACTCATTTGCCTTATTCTCAGCATACGAATTATCCGCATCTACAAACTCTTTTACTTGAATCATCCTGATCTCTCCTTTTGATAAATTTATTAGTTAATTTTTATGTCTAGATTCTATAGGTAAACTCAACGAAATGTACATGGCGCGTATCACTCCCCTGGTAACATTAATGTAAAAACATCATCGAAATATAGTATAGGCATTCCGCAGTTTTCTACGAAATGCCTATAACATCAGCCTATCATAGCACCCAAATATGTAATAGTCAAACGTTTTAAATACAATATTTAGTAAGAATTAATTGCCTTTACAAAATGGATTGGATTTACATATAGAAGCTGTTATACTGATCAGAAGGTTCCCTCTAGGGGACCTCTATTTGTATAGGAGGGATTTTAATATGGCAACGCGTCATAACAAATTTGCAAAGAATGTGCTACTTAGAGGGGGTGAAATCTACTATGAACCATAGTCTAATTTATGAAGGCTCAAGGACACAATTGGTCCAGCAGCTTATATATTTTGATGAGGAAAAAATCGCATTTCTAAATCAATATTTCCCGGAACGAAGTAAACAAAGAAGCCATGCTGAAACGTTGCTGTCCCGTTATTGCTCCGAGCTGGAACAATTACTATCCCGTTTTAATGGAGAAGAATTGAACTCACTCGTATTGATTGGAAGTCAGCTTCAGCTTCGTTACTTAGACGACAATACTACAGATACCTACACCATCGTATTTCCAAACCAGGCTGAACCCAATGATAACAAGATTTCAATGTTCTCGCCTATTGGCATGCAGCTACTGTTAGCTCAGATCGGTAGCACATGCCAGTTAGCCATACCTTCAGGTGAACTGTCGGTAATGATCGAAAGTATTAAGTTTGTGAATTGTGGTGAGGTAGCCGTTCTTATTTAAGCCAACCCACGCATATCCACCAACGTAAACAGCGTCCTCTTCCTTATGACGGGAAAGGGACGCTGTTCTTATGTTCATACCTTGCATCGATTATTCGTATTTTTATTTTAGCCTCAATCCATCTGCGAGCTTGCTAACTGATTTCTCGATACGAGATGCTCTGGTTTCAGGTCTTTTCGCCGCTTCGATCCAAGATACATATTCCTTCTGATAAGAATAAGCCAGACCGTTGTAATAAGCTTCTGCCTGCTCATGGCTACTCAGCGCATCAAGTAAATCCTCTGGAGCTTCTACCTCTCGTAATTGATGATCCTGCTCCATCGTCACACGCACAATATCACCAGGTTGAGCTTTGGCTAGATCCCGTAGTTCTTTCTTTACCACCATAAAATACTTTCCGTTTCCATGGGGCATAAGCGTTCCTCTATAGGGGATTCCATTTACAGTTCCTTTTACCTGTACCCTGGACTTTGTTTCAAATATTTGTTCGGCATCAAAAGGGACGTTAAGATAAGTCCAGCTCCCACTTGCATCAGGTCGCACTAATTTAGCTTCGAATTCAAACATAGCTACCTCCTCAACTAAAAGCCCTAAGTTCTATTGTATCCATATGAATGTAACTATACAAAAAAACACCTGCCTATAATAGACAGGTGTTTCTTAATTATAAGCGGGTGATGGGAATCGAACCCACGCTATCAGCTTGGAAGGCTGAAGTTCTACCATTGAACTACACCCGCAAAGGTATAAAATCGGGATGACACGATTTGAACATGCGACCCCCTGGTCCCAAACCAGGTGCTCTACCAAGCTGAGCTACATCCCGTCAAAACATGTAATGACTTAGTAATAAAAATGGCGCGCCCTGAGAGATTCGAACTCCCGGCCTTTTGATTCGTAGTCAAACGCTCTATCCAGCTGAGCTAAGGGCGCAAAAATTATGGAGCGGAAGACGGGAATCGAACCCGCGACCCTCGCCTTGGCAAGGCGATGCTCTACCGCTGAGCCACTTCCGCAAAATATGGTGCGCGTGAAGGGACTTGAACCCCCACGTCGTGAAACGCCAGATCCTAAGTCTGGTGCGTCTGCCATTCCGCCACACGCGCACACTTTAAAAATAATGGTGAGCCATGAAGGACTCGAACCTTCGACACCCTGATTAAAAGTCAGGTGCTCTACCAACTGAGCTAATGGCTCTCATAAATGGCTGGGGATATAGGATTTGAACCTATGCATGACGGAGTCAAAGTCCGTTGCCTTACCGCTTGGCTAATCCCCAACAATAATTAACTAAATGGCGGAACCGACGAGATTCGAACTCGCGATCTCCTGCGTGACAGGCAGGCATGTTAGGCCAACTACACCACGGTTCCACAGACATAATGCATAAATGTAAATTGGTTGCGGGGGCAGGATTTGAACCTGCGGCCTTCGGGTTATGAGCCCGACGAGCTACCGGGCTGCTCCACCCCGCGTCATTTAATAAGTATATACTATTCATTTACACTACGCCAGCTAGTCCCAAAACATCATGCTTAAGGAAAATTTGGTTGCGGGGGCAGGATTTGAACCTGCGGCCTTCGGGTTATGAGCCCGACGAGCTACCGGGCTGCTCCACCCCGCGTCGTTCTTAAATGAATATGGTGGAGGCTGAGGGGATCGAACCCCCGACCCTCTGCTTGTAAGGCAGATGCTCTCCCAGCTGAGCTAAGCCTCCATGTTATGACCCGTATGGGATTCGAACCCATGTTACCTCCGTGAAAGGGAGGTGTCTTAACCCCTTGACCAACGGGCCATGCTAATAAACTTTATGGCGGAGAGAGAGGGATACTCTCACTACGATCGAGATTGCGAAGCATTCCTAACGAAGCTTATGCTTCAACGAACCACCTAGGCTTCTCATCCCTAACAGGGAAGTAAATTCATGGCGGAGAGAGAGGGATTCGAACCCTCGAGACGCTTGTGGCGCCTACACGATTTCCAATCGTGCTCCTTCGGCCAAACTCGGACACCTCTCCATAAATGGCTCCCCGAACAGGACTCGAACCTGTGACAACTCGATTAACAGTCGAGTGCTCTACCAACTGAGCTATCAGGGAATATGGTGGGCCTTAGTGGACTCGAACCACCGACCTCACCCTTATCAGGGGTGCGCTCTAACCAGCTGAGCTAAAGGCCCTTTTAAGACATACGAATATTAAGGGCAAAAAAAATACCACGGGTAATGTGGTTGTCCGCTTGGCGGCGTCCTACTCTCCCAGGACCCTTCGGTCCAAGTACCATCGGCGCTGGAGGGCTTAACGGTCGTGTTCGGGATGGGTACGCGTGGAACCCCTCCGCTATCGCCACCAAACGGACATTACAGCGTAATGCTCAGGCTTAATCGCCTGAAAACTGAATCCGAATTGAATTTGCATTTTAAGTATAGGATAAGCCCTCGACCGATTAGTATTGGTCAGCTCCATGCATTACTGCACTTCCACCTCCAACCTATCTACCTCGTCGTCTTCAAGGGGTCTTACTAATTGGGAAATCTCATCTTGAGGGGGGCTTCACGCTTAGATGCTTTCAGCGCTTATCCCGTCCGTACGTAGCTACCCAGCCATGCTTCTGGCGAAACAACTGGTGCACCAGCGGTACGTCCATCCCGGTCCTCTCGTACTAAGGACAGCTCCTCTCAAATTTCCTGCGCCCACGACAGATAGGGACCGAACTGTCTCACGACGTTCTGAACCCAGCTCGCGTACCGCTTTAATGGGCGAACAGCCCAACCCTTGGGACCTACTTCAGCCCCAGGATGCGATGAGCCGACATCGAGGTGCCAAACCTCCCCGTCGATGTGGACTCTTGGGGGAGATAAGCCTGTTATCCCCAGGGTAGCTTTTATCCGTTGAGCGATGGCCCTTCCATGCGGTACCACCGGATCACTAAGTCCGACTTTCGTCCCTGCTCGACTTGTAGGTCTCGCAGTCAAGCTCCCTTATGCCTTTGCACTCTTCGAATGATTTCCAACCATTCTGAGGGAACCTTGGAACGCCTCCGTTACTCTTTAGGAGGCGACCGCCCCAGTCAAACTGCCCGCCTGACACGGTCCCCGTACCCGATTAGGGCACTAGGTTAGAACCTAGATACGATCAGGGTGGTATCCCAACGGCGCCTCCACCGAAGCTTGCGCTCCGATTTCTACGGCTCCCACCTATCCTGTACAGATCGTACCCAAATTCAATATCAAGCTGCAGTAAAGCTCCATGGGGTCTTTCCGTCTTGTCGCGGGTAACCTGCATCTTCACAGGTATTAAAATTTCACCGGATCTCTCGTTGAGACAGCGCCCAAGTCGTTACGCCATTCGTGCGGGTCAGAATTTACCTGACAAGGAATTTCGCTACCTTAGGACCGTTATAGTTACGGCCGCCGTTTACTGGGGCTTCGGTTCATAGCTTCGGGTTACCCCTAACCACTCCCCTTAACCTTCCAGCACCGGGCAGGCGTCAGCCCGTATACTTCGCCTTGCGGCTTCGCACAGACCTGTGTTTTTGCTAAACAGTCGCTTGGGCCTTTTCACTGCGGCCCCCTCGTGCTATTCACACTACCGGGGCACCCCTTCTCCCGAAGTTACGGGGTCATTTTGCCGAGTTCCTTAACGAGAGTTCTTCCGCGCGCCTTAGAATTCTCTTCTCGCCTACCTGTGTCGGTTTGCGGTACGGGCACCTTCTCCTGGCTAGAGGCTTTTCTTGGCAGTGTGAGATCATGACCTTCGCTACTACAATTTTCGCTCCCCATCACAGCCCAGCCTTAATGATGTGCGGATTTGCCTACACATCAGCCTCACTGCTTAGACGGACATATCCATCAGTCCGCGTCACTACCCTCCTGCGTCACCCCATCGCTCATAGCGGATTACGGTGGTACAGTAATTTCAAACTGTTGTCCTTCGACTACGCCTTTCGGCCTCGCCTTAGGTCCCGACTTACCCTGAGCGGACGAGCCTTCCTCAGGAAACCTTGGGCTTTCGGCGGATCAGATTCTCACTGATCTTTTCGTTACTCATACCGGCATTCTCACTTGTATGCTGTCCAGCGCTCCTTACGGTACACCTTCAACCCACATACAACGCTCCCCTACCCCAGATACATACGTATCTAGCCATAGCTTCGGTGGTGTGTTTAGCCCCGTTACATTTTCGGCGCAGAGTCACTCGACCAGTGAGCTATTACGCACTCTTTCAATGGTGGCTGCTTCTAAGCCAACATCCTGGTTGTCTGTGCAACTCCACATCCTTTCCCACTTAACACACACTTGGGGACCTTAGCTGATGGTCTGGGCTGTTTCCCTTTTGACAATGGATCTTAGCACTCACTGTCTGACTCCCGGCAATAAGTATATGGCATTCGGAGTTTGACTGAGCTTGGTAATCCTTGCGGACCCCGCACCCAATCAGTGCTCTACCTCCACTACTCTTATACCGAGGCTAGCCCTAAAGCTATTTCGGGGAGAACCAGCTATCTCCGAGTTCGATTGGAATTTCTCCGCTACCCCCACCTCATCCCCGCACTTTTCAACGTGCGTGGGTTCGGGCCTCCAGTGCGTGTTACCGCACCTTCACCCTGGACAGGGGTAGATCACACGGTTTCGGGTCTACGTCCACATACTAATTCGCCCTATTCAGACTCGCTTTCGCTGCGGCTCCGTCTTCTCGACTTAACCTTGCATGTTAAACGTAACTCGCCGGTTCATTCTACAAAAGGCACGCCATCACCCATTAATAGGGCTCTGACTTTTTGTAAGCACACGGTTTCAGGTTCTATTTCACTCCCCTTCCGGGGTGCTTTTCACCTTTCCCTCACGGTACTGTTTCACTATCGGTCGCCAGGTAGTATTTAGCCTTAGCAGATGGTCCTGCTGGATTCATACGGGGTTTCACGTGCCCCGCACTACTCGGGATCCGTCTCGGAGAGAACACAGTTTAGGTTACAGGGCTTTTACCTCTATCGCGGGCCTTTCCAGACCTCTTCACCTACCATATTCCTTTGTAACTCCATGTGAGACGTCCCACAACCCCTAAGAGCAAGCTCTTAGGTTTAGGCTGTTCCGCGTTCGCTCGCCGCTACTGACGGAATCACTATTGTTTTCTCTTCCTCAGGGTACTTAGATGTTTCAGTTCCCCTGGTCTGCCTCTACATACCCTATGTATTCAGGTATGAGTAACTGCGAATTACCACAGCTGGGTTTCCCCATTCGGACACCCCCGGATCAAAGCTTGCTTACAGCTCCCCGAGGCAGTTTCGTTGTTCGCCACGTCCTTCGTCGGCTCCTGGCGCCTAGGCATCCTCCGTGTGCTCTTATTAGCTTAACCATCGCTCCGATGTTTCGCTTGTTCACTCATCTTGTTTTGAGTGTCGCTACCGGATTACTCCGTTCGCAGAATCATTCAAAGCCAAAGGTCGTTTCACAATCGAAAATCTTCGCTTCCAGCCAATAACTAATTTAACTTGTTCACACAAGTTCTAGCTAAAAGATGTTCTAAAACGCAAATTCGTTTCGGTATCCAGTTTTCAAGGATCAAGTCTTACTTGAGAGCTTAAACTCTCAAAACTGAGCAACGAGTGAGTAACAGGCCTAAACCTGAGATTGTGGAAGTTTAACTTCCGATTTGAATGTCTTCATTGCAGAAGACGATTCTCCATAGAAAGGAGGTGATCCAGCCGCACCTTCCGATACGGCTACCTTGTTACGACTTCACCCCAATCATCTACCCCACCTTCGGCGGCTGGCTCCCTTGCGGGTTACCCCACCGACTTCGGGTGTTGTAAACTCTCGTGGTGTGACGGGCGGTGTGTACAAGACCCGGGAACGTATTCACCGCGGCATGCTGATCCGCGATTACTAGCAATTCCGACTTCATGCAGGCGAGTTGCAGCCTGCAATCCGAACTGAGACCGGCTTTGATGGGATTGGCTCCACCTCGCGGCTTCGCTTCCCGTTGTACCGGCCATTGTAGTACGTGTGTAGCCCAGGTCATAAGGGGCATGATGATTTGACGTCATCCCCACCTTCCTCCGGTTTGTCACCGGCAGTCACTCTAGAGTGCCCAACATTACTTGCTGGCAACTAAAGTTAAGGGTTGCGCTCGTTGCGGGACTTAACCCAACATCTCACGACACGAGCTGACGACAACCATGCACCACCTGTCTCCTCTGTCCCGAAGGCCGCCACTATCTCTAGTGGATTCAGAGGGATGTCAAGACCTGGTAAGGTTCTTCGCGTTGCTTCGAATTAAACCACATACTCCACTGCTTGTGCGGGTCCCCGTCAATTCCTTTGAGTTTCAGTCTTGCGACCGTACTCCCCAGGCGGAGTGCTTACTGTGTTAACTTCGGCACCAAGGGTATCGAAACCCCTAACACCTAGCACTCATCGTTTACGGCGTGGACTACCAGGGTATCTAATCCTGTTTGCTCCCCACGCTTTCGCGCCTCAGCGTCAGTTACAGCCCAGAAAGTCGCCTTCGCCACTGGTGTTCCTCCACATATCTACGCATTTCACCGCTACACGTGGAATTCCACTTTCCTCTTCTGTACTCAAGTCACCCAGTTTCCAGTGCGACCTTAGGTTGAGCCCAAGGTTTAAACACCAGACTTAAATGACCGCCTGCGCGCGCTTTACGCCCAATAATTCCGGACAACGCTTGCCCCCTACGTATTACCGCGGCTGCTGGCACGTAGTTAGCCGGGGCTTTCTTCTCAGGTACCGTCACTCCGATAGCAGTTACTCTACCGGACGTTCTTCCCTGGCAACAGAGCTTTACGATCCGAAAACCTTCATCACTCACGCGGCGTTGCTCCGTCAGGCTTTCGCCCATTGCGGAAGATTCCCTACTGCTGCCTCCCGTAGGAGTCTGGGCCGTGTCTCAGTCCCAGTGTGGCCGTTCACCCTCTCAGGTCGGCTACGCATCGTCGCCTTGGTGGGCCGTTACCCCACCAACTAGCTAATGCGCCGCAGGCCCATCCCTCAGTGACAGATTGCTCCGTCTTTCATTCTTTCTTCAGGAGAAAAAAGAAATTATCCGGTATTAGCTACCGTTTCCGGTAGTTATCCCAGTCTAAGGGGCAGGTTGCCTACGTGTTACTCACCCGTCCGCCGCTAAGTTATTTCGAAAGCAAGCTTTCAAAATAACTCCGCTCGACTTGCATGTATTAGGCACGCCGCCAGCGTTCGTCCTGAGCCAGGATCAAACTCTCCAATTAGTATTGAAAAGAGCGATATGCTCATTTTGAAACATCTGACGAGAAAATTAATTCTCTAATTTGGAATTCACTTTCGTGATTTCCTACTCACTCGTTGTTCAGTTTTCAAAGATCAAGTTCTCGTTGGCGCCGTTTAATGTCTCAGCAGCAACTCTTATACTATATCATGTTCGGCTATTTAATGTCAAGCTCTTTTTTTAAATTCTTTTTCGAGCTCGGCATGTGTATTTCTTGGCCGGAATTAGAATATATCATGTATAGAGATTGATTGCAACACTTTTTTATAAATTAATATTACTTCGCATTCCGTTAGTTCATCTTCTTCCGCCTCCGCTTACTTTAGTAAGGGTTTGAACAGTTTAAGAGTTCTTCTAAAAACCGCAATAAACAAAAAGGAGGCCCAGCAGATAAGCTGAGCCCCTTTGTTTGATACTTAGTAAGCTTGAGATCATTTCACACTGATACTAGTTTATTTCTGCCCTTTTTCTAACAAGGAAAGGATTATAGTAACTGCCTCTGCTCTTGTTGCCTTTTGGTTAGGTGCAAATTTATTCTGCCCTACACCATTCACAAGGCCTGATTTCGCTGCTGCTGCAATATACGGCACAGCCCATGCTGGTACATCCTTAGCATCATTGAAGGTTAATGTCGCTTTAGGATCTACTGTAATGCCAAGAGCACGAACAACCATAACTGCTAATTCTGTACGCGTCAGCTCCTGTGTAGGTCGGAATGTCCCATCATCATAGCCACTGATAATTTGCAAAGATACAGCCTGTGCTACAAAAGACTTTGCCCATGCTGGAATCTTCGCAGAATCCTTAAAGCTTGATGTATCACCATTGTCCGGCAATTGCAAAGCACGCGCCAGCATTGTGATAAATTCAACCCGATTTACTTTCTGATTCGGACGGAAAGTATCATCCGGATAACCACTAACAAAACCAGCTGCTACTGCTTTCTCGATAACAGCAGCTGCCCAGTGATTGCTAGTATCCGTTAAAGATGGCTTACTAACTGGCGTTGCAGTTGGGGAAGGCGGCGTTGTTGGTGCTGGTGTAGCTGTTGGCGCTACTGTTGGCGTTGGTGTTGCTGTCGGTTTTGTTGTTGGTGCTGTTGTTGGCGCTGTTGTTGGTGCTGTTGTTGGTGCTATTGTTGGTGCTGTTGTTGGCGCTGTTGTTGGCGCTGTTGTTGGCGCTGTTGTTGGTGCTGTTGTCGGCTCTGTTGTTGGCGTCGGTGTTGGTGTTGGTGTTGGTGTAACTCCACCATTCTCATCACCTTTAACAATGCCGAACTCTTCAAGAACATATGGTTTAGCCTCATTAACATTCTGATCAATCTCATAAGATACAGCTGTCAGCTTCCCTGCATCTACAGTGATACCAACAAAGGTCTGAACTTGACCGCGCATTGGACGCGTAGCATCACTTGGGTCCGCTCCGTATTTAGCAGCTGTATTCTCATTGGCTACTTCAAAGAGGTTATAGTACGCATCTCCCAACTCAGGTTTCATGTTCTTGTAGTAAACCTTTGCTCCTGCTGTAGCTGGAATCAGATAGATCGTTCCATCTGGGTTTACTGTGTACTCCACAGTTTGACCATTGAAGCTTTCCTTGATCTTCACTGTGTCTGCTGCAGTTCCGTCAGCCTTGATTGGCTTCGTCCGTGCATAAATATGATCGTGGCCTTGAAGAACCAAGTCAATGCCCAGTTCAGCCATCATTGGAGCGACTTTCGCTCTTTCTCCATTTGCACCCATAATATCCTTGTCAGTAGCGTGGTTAGAGGTTGTGTATGGTCCTTTATGCATAGCGACGATAATCCACTTCGCTCCAGCAGCCTTCGCTGCTTTTACATCGGCCTTCATCCAATCCAACTGTGCTTTGCTGAAGTTAGCATATTCGTCCGAATTCTCATTCGTGTTCAAGACTACAAAGTGCGCATTGCTGTAATCATAGGAATAGTATGCTCCTGTTTCTGTCGGTGAGCCTGCTGCTTCCTTAATATTGTAGTGCTCATAGAAGGCATTCGCTTTATCCTCATGGTTCCCCGCAACTGGAACAACAGTCGTATTGAGCAAGGTTTCCTGCGAATGGCCAAGCAACCAATTCCACTGTGATTCATTGGTTCCAGTATCTACGATATCTCCGTTAATCGCCACAAACTCTGCATTCGGGAATGTCGTAAGTGCTTTTGCCATCGTTTCACCGGAAAGAATCGCTTCATCTTCCGTCTTAGCCTGTGTGTCTGCCAGATCAATGAAAGTAAATGCACCTGTCTTAGCAGCAGTTTCGAAAGTTCCCACTGCACTCCACAATCCTAGTGCTTTATCACCTACACGGAAGTAGTATTTCGTATCAGCCTTAAGGTCAGAAGCTTCAGCTTTATGAACTAATTCATTCTTTGAATTTCTGGAAACAGCTGAACGTCCTGTAAACTCAGCAGCTTTTGTAAAGTCTGGAGTAACGCCCGTATTCTCTACAACCTGCAGGTCGCTTCCTGCAGATTTCAACGCTGTGTACCAAGTGAATCCTTTAGCACTAACTGGGTCACCGTTAAAGGTAACGGTAACTTTTTTGATAGCATCGGTAGAAGCAACTTTAGCTTCTGAATTTGTTCTGTCACTTACAGCTTTGATAACAAATTGATAGGTTTGGTTTGGATTAGTATTTTCTACAGTGTAACTATAAGAAGTTTGACCTTCTACATTAGGAACACTGACCGTCCAATTTGCAGATACCAGATCATTTTGCTCATAAATGCGATATCCCGATACTGGTGCACCGGATGCAGGCGCATCCCAAGTTAACGTGATTTTACCGCCATCTGCTACAGTAGCTTTTGCATTCTGCACAGGTTTAACAGCTACGTCAGACTTATGAATGCTGTACTTATCATACAAGTCTGTAGTTCCACCAGTTGTTGTGGTGTAGGCTTCGTACGAGAATTCATCGTTAGTTACAGTCATTCCTGTGAACATTTCCTTACCAGGCTGTTCGTATTTAGCTGCAAAAGGAAACGGACCTGCGCCAACATTATATTTTTTATTGCCCGCAGCATTTGTAATCAGGTATAGCGTACCCTTAGGATCAGTTACCACTCCGTTTTTGTCCGGCTTAATATCCGTCAACGGCTGATTGTTGTACATTTGATAGCTTCTAGTATAGGTGTGGTCATGTCCACCGATAACCATGTCAATACCAAGCTCATCAAATACCTTTGTCAAATTAGCTCTGTAATAGAGTACATCTGTATCATTTGTGTGACTGGCAACAGAATAAGGTGATTTATGCAAGAGCACAACCTTCCACTTCTGATCGCTTTTCGCGGCTTCACTGCGTAGCCACTCTACTTGTTTATTGTAAATTTCATTATTCTCAAGATTCGAGCTAGCACCATAATATTCTGTATTAATAACCATAAAGTGTGCTGAACCATAGTCAAAAGAATAAACAGAGCCATCTGGTTTCGCGCCCGTATTTGAGATATTAGGTAAATTAAAATGAGTTGTGTAATTGCTATAACTCTTACTTTCGTGATTACCTACCAGTGGAACCAATGGAATATTTGCTAGAATATCCTTTGGTTTATTGAAGAACCATCCCCATTGCTCCTCAATATCACCGTTGTCTACCAAATCACCGGAATTCAGAATGAATTCACTTGTCGGGAATTTAGCCAATCCCTCTTGAAGGGTATGATTCCAAATATCAAAATCACCTTCAGTTGTTCCTTGAGAGTCCGTTGTATATAAGAACTTAAAGGCCTGATTACTGGAGCTTTCTGTTGTAAACGTTCCGATGTCACTCCAATTGTCAGCTTGTCCATCCCCAGCACGGTAAGCATACTCCGTTCCCGGCTGCAATTTGTCGGCAATGACCTTATGGCTAGTCAGTACCACTGGTTTCTTGGCTGACTTATCCGCTTTTGTCATATACACGCTTGTTGTAACAGATGTCCCCTCGTAAGTTTGAGCATCTACTGGAAACTGACCATTCACTACTTTAGAAGCTTCTACTACTTCAAGCTTGGTGCCTGTTACTTTCTCAGGTGCATACCAATTGAACCCCAAACTAGTCTGAGGGTTTCCGTTAAAGGTAAGCGCGATTGACTCAGGCTTCCCAACCCCAGGTTCTACAGTCTCTACTACCGGATAAGCAATCAAGTTCATATCCCAGTACAAGTCAGAGCTACCATCACTCGACTGATGAACCTCAGCTGAAAGCTCATTATTTCCATCCTTCAAGTTAGCCTTTACGACTTCAGTAAGGTCTACCTTGGTATATTCGTTTGGATCACTTAAGTTAGTTGAGCTTTTGGTTTGAAAAGTGATTTCACCCGCTGGCATAGCTTCACGGTAGATTTCTTTACCGTTCAAATATAGTACAGCTCCGTCATCAAATGCGAAGTTGCCCATGATTTTATCGGATTTCGTGATCTCTTCCTTATTCACCGTTACGTTTGTACGGAAGTAAGAAGTACGATATTTCATACTCTTATTAGAACCGTAGCTTATATTTGTGTTCAGAGCACCAAATTGCTTGCTGCTGACTCCGGTTCCATTATCTTTATAACCAAGCGGTGCTTGACCAGAAGCCCATGTTGAATCGTCGTACACGGAACGCCATACCGTCCCTTGATCTGTTCCGTGATCTAGATACTTCCACGTAGAATTACCTGCCAATAATGTAACAGGCTCTAGCGATTGTAATTGCAGTAATCCAGCATCCCCATTGCTGTCTTCAGCATAAGCTGGCATTCCTGTGAATGTAATTCCCAGTACCATAACGAAAGCTAAGGTCATGGATACAGCTTGTTTAAATAACCTGTTCATAATCAGTCTCCCTTACTGTTCTATGAAATGCTTGCATCCATTTATAGTAACTATCAAATATTTTCGCAATGTCTTTATAAACATAGAAGTTTGTAAAGTACATCATGCATGTATTCTTACAAAAGTGGTTACAGTAACGGCAAGGTTACCAATCAAGGAGGATAAACATGGACGATACTCATGCTTTTGTAGAAAAAGTACACGACACCCAAAAGAAAGCTGAAAAGAATAAAGAACATCATGGCAAAAGTACACCAAGTCAAAAGCTGCCAAATAAACAGCACAGTAAGTAAAAGCTTTAAATGATCAGCTCTCAAACACAAAAAAAAGCAGCAAGCCTCTCCAACTATGGGAGACTTGCTGCTTTACTTTTTAAAGCACAAAGAGAAGTGTTAAAGAAAACCTTATTTACTCCATTTCACTACATTTACTGCTACTTTTTCTAATTGCGTCTTACTCAGTGTTTTATTTGGGGAACTAATCGTAACAAAACGATCATCCAGTTTATAGGTCAAGAACAACGAATCGCTGGATGGGCTGTACCATTTAGCTTCGGTTCCATTAGAGAGCTTTACAGTTTCACCTTTGTAATCGTAAGCATAATCACGAGGAGAAATGTTCACCTTCATCTGCTTAAATAGAAAGTTCACACCATCATCAGAACCCACTACTTTTTGAAATGCGTCTCCACTCACCATTTGAGTAGGTGCATAGGCTGTTTCGAAACCTTGGAAATTGGCGAAGGCTTTAACAATCTCTTCTTTCTGAGTGCTGCTGTATTGTACAGGAGTCAGAGAAATAGTGTCAGTCACCGAGCCTCCTGTGCCCAGAATAACCTGATTGTTCACCGCATCAAAGGTCACAAGCACCTTCATCACATCAGCAATCGCACGTACAGGAAGATAGGTTGTATTGTTATAAGTAATTGGCGCCAACGCGTTCCCTTTATTATCAACCGGCGTATACGCCGTACCATTCACCTTAAAACCAATGCTGTGATTGAGGTATGCAGTGATTTTTTGAAGTTTAGTTCCCGCATATACACCGGCTGATCCTGTAACTACCATCCCAAACACCATTGTTGCTATGATTATTTTTTTATTTTTCATAAGTAAGCCCTCCTTGGAAGTTCAATCTTTGTTCTTACTTTAGCTCAAAAAAAATAAGATTATGTCTCTAAGTTGTTTCTTACTTGTACCCATTTTGTAATTAAAAAAATCAAAATATCGTTCATTTAACCAAAAATAAAAACAGCAACCCGCTTGTCCTAAAAAGGATCGTACGGGTTGCTGAAGAGATTAACTTTGATACGGTGTTGTAACCTTATATACTTCTGTATATAAAATTTCTCGATATAAATTGAACTCTTCTTCATCGACAGGGTTAGGATAGGTCATGATTTGAAGCGGTAAATCAGCATTTTCCTCACGCAGAGGGGGTTGCACATACTCATAAGGATTCAAATGAAAGCCCAGCCGCTCATAGAAACCGATTCTCCGTTGTTCCATTTCACCCAATGGCGGTTCAACTTCCAAAAGCACAGGTTTGCCTGACTTACGGATATACTCCTCCATCAGCTTTTTACCAATGCCTCCACCTCTTATACTTGGGTCCACTGCGATATGTTCTACAAATCGAAATCCTGGAAACTCCCAGCAAGCTATAAAAGCAATGATTTTCCCCTCAGCATTCACTTCGGTAATCAATCGGTAATGTGGAACATCCAATAACGCCAGTTGTCCCTCATAGGTTCTGATCTCGGAAGTGGGAAAAGAGGCTTCCATAATAGCGAATATTTCATCAAAAGTTGTGTGATTCATAACATAGTTCTCACTTTCTGGATTTATATTTACACAAGTTATCTTAACCTTCTGAACCCTATGATATCAAATTTAAGCATCAAGGTACTAGTACCTGGTACTAGGATAACGTGCTATACTAAGTGTAACAGCTATACACATCTTGTTTGATATAGGAGAGGTTCATATTGGATAATCAGCAGTGGATCGCACCTGAGTACTACAATCTCACTTCGGAAATGGAACGTCATGCACCGGAAAAGATTGCACTTAAGTGGTTGAATGAACTGGGAGACTACGAGGAAATCACTTACGGAGAACTTCGCAAACAAGCTAACCGACTTGCCGGGGGACTCGCAGCACTCGGTCTCGAGCAAGGGGATCGTGTTCTTGTTATGGTTCCACGTCGAATCATCGCTTATGTCATCTATTTAGCATGTCTGAAGCTAGGACTTGCGATTATCCCTTCATCAGAAATGCTTCGCGCCAAGGATTTATCCTATCGTCTGCGGCATGCCGAAGCCAGAGCCGTTATTGCCTGGTCAGAGGTTACTGAGGAAGTAAATAAAATCTCGGAGGATCTGCCTGCTCTGGATTACCGTCTTTCCGTATCTGGCAGCTCTGACGAGCTCGGTAACGGATGGTTAGGTCTAGAAGAACTAATGATTGATCAACCGGATGCGTTCAATACAGTCGAAAGCCACCGTGACGATATGGCGATCTTGGCATATACCTCTGGAACAACCGGCAACCCTAAAGCAGTCGTTCATAGTCATGGTTGGGGTTATGCTCACTTGCGGATCACTTCCCCTCAATGGCTTGATATTAAAGAAACAGACACCGTCTGGGCAACAGCGGCACCGGGCTGGCAGAAGTGGATTTGGAGCCCCTTTTTGTCCGTCCTTGGTAACGGGGCGACCGGCTTTGTATATAGTGGATCTTTTCATCCTAAAAAATATTTGCAGCTGCTGCAGGATCACAATATTGAGGTGTTATGCTGTACACCAACCGAATATCGCTTAATGGCTAAATTGGAAGACCTCAGTCAATATGACTTGTCCCACCTTCGCTGCGCAGTTTCCGCTGGAGAGCCTTTGAATCAAGAGGTCATCAACACTTTTCAACGTGAATTCAATATCACGATTCGTGATGGCTACGGACAGACCGAAAGTACGCTTATCATCGGAACACTTAAAGATACGCCAATTCGAATAGGATCAATGGGTAAGTCTATTGCTCCCGGTCTAGTTGAAGTGGTAGACGAAGACGGGATTCCGTTACCTGCTGAAGTCGTTGGAGATATCGCAGTGCACTTAAGCATGCCAGCGTTATTCCATACCTATTACAAAGACCCCGGCAGAAAAGAAAGCTGCACTCACGGTGAGTTCTTCGTAACCGGCGACCGGGCGCGGAAGGATGAAGACGGTTATTTCTGGTTCGAGGGCCGTGGAGATGACATTATCATTAGCTCGGGTTACACCATTGGTCCTTTTGAGGTAGAGGAAGCCCTTATGAAGCATGCCTCAGTTAAAGAATGCGCGGTCGTTGCTAGTCCGGATGAAATCCGCGGACACATCGTTAAGGCTTTTATTGTACTAAGGGATGAGACTACGGCTTCTCCTGAGCTTGTGAAGGAACTGCAATCCCATGTTAAAGAGTGGACCGCTCCTTATAAATATCCTCGTAAAATCGAGTTCATTCAGGATCTTCCGAAAACTGCCTCCGGTAAAATACGGAGAATAGAGCTGCGGGAGCAGGAGAAACGTGCTGCGCAAGATTAAAATCGATATGAAACAGGAGGCTTCAGCTTACTGAGGCTTAAAAACAACAAGAGCAGCTAGTCCATAATCGGACTGCTGCTCTTGTTAATTATTCAGACCAGTATTTTGCATCCGGGTTCAAGGCTGCGCCTACTTCGCCCTCTTTTACTAAATCGCAATCGAGGTAACCCTCTTCATCCAGGAAATAAACCTCTTGCTTGTAGAACTCACATAAAGTCTCCAGAAACTTTTCAGGTGATTCATACATTACAATCAGATCCCCAAAATCATGCAGCAGGTCACATACTCGTTCCACACCATCCGCGGATTTATGGTAACAAATGAAGTCGCTACCGTAATTCGTTAAGATCGGCAAGATAACGCCATCCGCTTGATGGCCTTTTTCCTCCAATATTCCAGCTAAAATCTTCATCTCTGCTTCATATTCATTAATATGAATTAGACGATACCCCGGAATAAATTCGATCAGACTTGGTTCTTCTTCCTCACTGCTTGTACCTGAAACTGTGCTATAAATAGCTTTCAACAGTTCAGGGGCTTCCGGAAAAATCGCCGTAATCTTCGCTTCATTATCACCCTTACCTAAGCTGGCAATATAGTCAGGACGTAGGTCAGCAGACAGTTTAAGGTATTCTTGAAATTGTTCTGTTAATTTGTTAGTTTGCATGTTGTCATCCTTTACTTGTTCGCGGAAGTCCACATCTTCATCAGCCACGCGTCGAAGTCATCGCCTTTTTCGCCTTCATAAGTGTCATAGACGTCGATTCTCATCTTCTTCAGCTTCTCTTTGAAATCCTCGTACGAATGATCTCTAGGCAGGCTCTTCTTAATTCTTAGGAGTATTTTGGAAACGCCTTTCACTAACTCCGGTTTATTCTTGGATGGCGCTTTAACATCTTCTCCGAATGCCTTCAGTTTAAGGTAAGCCGCTTCTTGAACTGTATATACAGGATCGCTCTCCATTAAACGCGTCAGGATATCGATAATTTGTTTGTGGTTAGTCTGTCCCAGTTCTTCAACTGCTTCTAGACGGGCTCTCCAATCCGCAGAGCGGTTCGCAGCTTTCTTTAATTCCTCGTAATTCTCCGGTAATTCATTATTGTTTAGTTCTTCGATCATTCCGTTCAATCCCCTTCTATTCAAAACTATCTATCTTACAGTAACAGTATAACCAACCATTGCGCAAGCTAAGAGAGGAAGATCTTTGCATGACCTTTTCCTTCAAACATATTTCCACAAAATTGGGGTAAAGTATTCGAAAGAAAGTGTCGCGCAACATTCTATAGACTCTATACGTTAGTTAACTAGAGAATTGTAGATCAAACACACCAAGGAGAGTGACCTAATTGAAAAAGCATACCTTCATTCTAGCGTTAACTATTGTATTAAGTGTGGTGCTTAGCGCCTGTGCCAGCAGTAACAATGAAGCCGCAGTAGAAACCAATCTGACGGCGAAAGAGATGGTCGACGAAATGCTTGCAAAAGTGGAACAGCCTTCATTAATGGAAGTTGAAGAAGATATGGTGAGTCAGCTGTACCATCTAGCTCCATCATTACTTGAAGATTATAGCATTAGAATGCCAATGATGAATGTGAAAAGTAATGAAATTGCTATTCTAAAAGTTAAAGATGCCAAAGATATCTCTACTGTCGAAACCGCAGTCAAAGAGCGTGCGGCAGATATTCAAAAGCAGTTCGAACAATACCTTCCGGATCAATATGAGAACGCCCAAAATTATAAGCTGGTCAAAAAAGGCAATTACATTTTGTTCGTGATTTCCGAGAGTGCGGATCAGTTGGTGACAGAATTCGATACCTTGTTTACTAAAAAATAATTAGCGATGGTATTCAGCAGCCTACTCTTCCTATTCCTGTTTCTGCCGGCTGTCCTTGCACTCTACTACGTTTCGCCTTGGCGGATTAAAAACCTCATATTATTTTTGAGCAGTCTGGTGTTTTATGCATGGGGCGAACCCGTCTACATTGTAATTATGTTGCTGTCTACCGTTACGGATTACGGCTTTGGTCTACTTCTTAGTAGACCGAAGCTAACTACGGTGCAGCGCAAGTGCATTGTGGTTAGCTCCGTCATTATTAACCTGGGCTTATTGTCGTATTTTAAATACGCAGATTTTCTCATCCAGAATGTAAACGAACTCCTCGGCACTCATATCCCTTTAACTGATTTACCATTACCTATTGGGATATCGTTCTATACCTTTCAATCCATGTCCTACATCATTGATGTCTACAGAGGAACTACCAAAGCACAGCGGAATTGGATTGATTTCGGGACGTTTGTAGCTCTGTTTCCGCAATTAGTAGCCGGTCCTATCGTTCAATATAACACTATTGCAGAGCAACTACGTGAGCGTTCGGTGGATATCCCCATGTTCGCGGAAGGTGTAAGAAGATTCATTATCGGACTAGCCAAAAAAGTGCTGCTCGCCAATAACATTGGCCTGCTCTGGCACACCATATCCAGCTCCAATCTGGAGTCCATGCCTGCTTTAACCGCTTGGCTTGGCATTATTGCGTTTGCCTTTCAGATTTATTTTGATTTCAGTGGGTATTCGGATATGGCGATTGGCCTCGGCCTTATGTTCGGCTTCCGATTTAACGAAAACTTCAACAAACCTTATATATCACAGAGTATAACTGACTTCTGGCGGAGATGGCATATTTCCTTAAGCAGTTGGTTTCGTGATTACGTATATATCCCGCTTGGAGGCAACCGCCGGGGGTTAGGTATTCAAGTTCGCAATATCCTTATTGTGTGGCTGCTCACAGGAATCTGGCACGGGGCGAGCTGGAACTTTCTGTTCTGGGGATTATACTTCGGGGTCATTCTTATCTTTGAAAAATGGTGGGGACTACAACTGCTGAGCCGTCTACCGCGCTGGACTAGGCATCTCTATGCCGTTGTGCTTATTCTCATTGGATGGGTCTTGTTCGCCTTTGAAGAACTTCCGTTGGTACTTAGTTACTTGCAAGCGATGCTCGGCTTTAATGGCCAGCCATTGTGGAATACCACTACTTTATACTTCACTTACACAAACGCGATTCTACTCGTGGTATTAACTTTAGCCTCCATACCTTTGAAACTCTCCAAGCGTATGGATGCTAGATCGATTCCTGCTCTGGTCTGGTATGGCGTCTTATTCTTCTTATCTGTCGCTTACTTAGTGGATGCTACCTTTAACCCATTCTTATATTTCCGATTCTAACGACTTAGGGGGTGATTGTTTATGAAGCAGAGGACGGATCGAATACTAGTGGTGGGATTTGTCGCGACGTTGTTTCTGGTGGGTATAACTTTTTTCTTACTGCCTGTTCAACGTTTCTCCGAGCTAGAGAATCGCTATTTGCAAAGCGCTCCCCGTCTGACATGGGATAATTTATTATCCCACACCTATGCGGAAGAGGCAGAAAACTTTGTAACCGATCATTTCCCTTTTCGAGCCAAATGGGTATGGGTGAAATCGGCGGTGGAGCAAATGAGGCTGCAGCAAGAGAATAACGGGATTTATAAGGGGAAAGACGGTTACTTATTCGAAAAATTCGATGCCCCTGATTACACTAAGGTTCAGCAATATGCAGCGGCTGTGAAACGTTTTGCTGATAAAAATCCTGAAGTCAAAACGACCTTTCTGCTTGCGCCTACATCGGTAGGCTTGTACAACGAACGTTTGCCCTGGTTAGCACCTGTATACTCACAAGCTGAGGTGAATCAAAAGATTGCTGATGAAGTAAGTGATAGCCTAACTTTTATAAATGGATTTGATGTGCTTACTCCGCATGCTGCAGAGGACATTTATTATCGGACCGATCATCACTGGACAACCTACGGCGCCTACTTGGCTTACTTAGCGTATGCTGAAAGTATGGGATGGCAGCCTCTGTCCCAGAGCGAATTCGAGATTGAGACGGTAAGCGATTCGTTCCTTGGAAGCTACCATACGCGGAGTCAATTTATCGGAGTGGTGCCAGATTCCATTCAAGAGTATAAGCCAATTAATGAAGTATCCACCAAGATGCATATTGTAGATACCGGTGAGACCTTATCAAGTATGTACGATCCAAGCTATCTAACGAAAAAAGATAAATACTCTTATTTTCTAGGCGGCGTTCATGCTCTTATGAAAATCACAAGCCAGCTTGATCCTAAAGAAGTCGAACAGGAGAAGCTGCTCGTCATCAAGGACTCCTATGCGCATAGTGTCATCCCTTTTTTGACTCAGCATGTACCGGAAATCCACGTGATCGACATTCGTTATTATAACGGGAGTATCAGTGAGTACATGGCTCAGAATGATATCAAGGATGTATTGATGCTGTTTAATACGGCTACTTTTGTTGATAATTCGGCGCTTTTGAAGCTTAACTGATGATATAGTGATGGATTAGGTGATGGCTATGGAGATAATACGATGAATATGATGACGGGGCGTAACTGCGGGAATGTTTGGACTTTCGGTCGCTGTTGTCTCCAGATGTTTTTGATTTTACCGCTATCAGCGGATAACATCCGGAGACAGCATATGCTTCCGATGCGAGCTTTCCTTCGGAAAGCTTTCAGGCGAACGCTCCGCTCCTACAGTTCCAAAATTCCCTCCGTTACTTTTCACCATATTTATGGGTTTAATCTAAAAACCATTCACGATTATGTGTAGAATCGTGTCTCTGCCGATAGCTTTAAAGCGAATGAATCCTCCTTGAAGGAGTGCTTCATTTATTATGAGCTGCAATTCAATTCCACTAGCGTTGCATTAAACTCCACATCACACCACTTTGCGGATTAGGGAAATCCTCCCTAAAATTAGTAAATTATCGGCTCAATTTGTGACTTTTAAGGAAATCCTCCCTAATAAATACGAGAATACCCTCTTTATGAATGAAACACCCTGATAATTGGGGAGATTTTCCCTAATTATCGCTTGGAGCACGATAAATCTCACAAAATTAGGGAGGTTTTCCCTAATCTAAACATTTAATCATTGATAGTGCCTGATACATATTCATTATGAGGTTGATTAAGAGTGAAAGAGTTGCAACAATAACTGAAGATTTCTTAAGGGACATTTTCCTCCCACTAGCAATTATTTTCTGTAACCTCAACATCAAACCAAACACTAAAACTAATATACGAATCCTCTAATGTGGCTTCGTATTTCAGATCATTTTTAGCTAGAATCTCCGCGACGATAGACAGGCCAAGTCCAGTTCCGGAGATTTCTTTATTCCGAGACTCGTCGATGACATAGAACGGGTCCCAGATATAGGCTAAGTGCTTCTCTTTCAGGCGCGAGGTTTTATTAGTAATAGTGAACTTCAGAGTGTCGTGAGTATCATTTACTAATGAGATTCCAAAGACATTCTCTTCCCCATATTTAATGGCATTACTAATTAAGTTGTTGAATACAATCTCTATCTGGCTGATATCCTCTTCAACGATGGATCGTTTAACCGAATGGAAGTCAGTCTGTAAGGTCAGGTTTTTATTTTTAAGCGTAATGTTATATTGTGAGATCACTTTGAGCAAAAGCTCTTTAAGATCGAATTTCTCTTTATGCACTTCGGTCTTTTGAATCTTGGACAGCTTAATCAAGTAATCCACCATATCTGAAGTGTATTTCACCTGCTCCAAAATGATATCCGTATAGGTACCATCATCCAGACCGTCTTGGATACCAATCGTATAGGCTTGGATTAAAGATAACGGTGTCTTCACTTCATGTGAAATGCTTGAGATCAGTGTGTTTAAGCTTTGATTTTTCTTCTCCAGTTCTGCATGGACGCTTTTTAGGCGTTGACTCATCTGATTAATGCTTTTAGATAACTCTTCAATTTCATCCCCCGATTTAATCGTCACTTGTTTAAAATCAAGATTGGAAATATCCTTCGCCACATCCTGTAACTGCTCTAATGGGGTAATGATCTTTTTCGAATAATAAGCCACTAACAGCAAGCTGATAATAATCCCCAAAAGAACGGAGTAGAAGCTGAGTTGATTTACGATGTTTAAAGCATCTGTATTGTGCACAACCACAGTGCCGATGAGGATTAAACTGCCATCCTGCTCATATATTTTCGTTAACAGGCTGGACTTTAATTTCCCCTGATTAAATAACAGATTCACCGTATTTCCTTCGTTTACCTTTTGTAAGACTTCTTCCGTAATCCAGAACTTATTGAGTGATACCTTATCTTTAAAGAGAGCAAATTGTATGTTGTCGTTAATTTCTGTTGTACTTCCTCTATTTTCAACCCTAACAATCGTTATATTGTTATTGTTCTCGATCGCTGTTTCCTTGTCCATAAGCTGATCCAGACTGAGATCCTTTACTTCGTCATAAATAGCGTTAATCTTGGTTTTCATTTTGTAAAGGTAATAATCGGACGAGAAAAAATTGTGCAATAAATAGGATGTCCCAAACACAATCAGCAGAATGATGCTTACCATAATCAATAATTTCGTGCTTATTTTATTGATTTTTATCATGGAAGCTGTACCCCATTCCCCTGTGTGTGATCACGTGATCAGCTCCAATCTTATCGCGCAATCGCTTAATATGTGTATCCACGGTTCGTTCTTCGCCGAGGTAGTCCATTCCCCAAACGGAAGATAACAAAGAATCTCTGGACAAAATCCGGCCTTTATTCTCATATAGGAAGGTGAGCAACTCGAACTCTTTTTTATAAAGGGACAGCTCCTCCCCATTCTTGTACACTTTCTTCCGTTCAAAATCAATTTCTAAGTCCCGTATAGCAGCTACTTTTTCGGTACCCAGCATTTTTTTAATTCTCAGCATTAAAATCCGTGGATCAAATGGTTTTCTAATATATTCATCTGCACCGATATCTAAAGCGCTAAATTCATCGTCATGGGAAGATCGGGCGGTCAGCATCACCACTTTAGCTAAACTAACCTGCTTGATTTCATTGCACACCTCAATCCCGCTTCGCTTAGGCATCATCCAATCCAAGACCACAAGATCGATCTTATTCGAAAAAAAGAGCTCCAGCGCCTCCTCCCCATCCGCAGCTACCCAAACGTTATAGCCCTCTTTTTCAAAATAAGTCTTCAATATGGTGGTCATATGTTTCTCATCATCGGCAATTAGAATGTTCAAGTAGCATCATTTACTCCTTTCTTTCCAGTCCTTTCTTCAAAACTTCCCATATTGGGTTATCCACTGCTGTCCGGGGAGGCTGTTCGCCTTTCTCTATCGCTTGCCAATACGCCCAGGTTGGAGGCTCAGTGCCAAGCTCATAATCCATACCGTCCCAAGTATCCTCGCGGAAAGCATAAAACGCCCAGTGCCAGCCGAAATCATCAAAAATCGAAATTAAATCCGCCATATATTGATCTGCGCCTTTTACTAATCGATTCGTTCCGAACTCTTCTGCAACAATCCGATTTGCGGGAATGTTATGTTCCTTTGCCCACTGTGCAACTGGTTCTAGAAATTCCTTTAGGGCTTCCTTGTTAAAGGCTTTTTCTGTTTTATTGTCCCCGACCTTTATCGTCCCAGGATATTCATAGGTGAACCCTTTTTTCTTATTCTGACTGGTTAGCTCGTACGGTTCATACATATGAAAAGCATACAAGACATTCTCATCTTCGAGGGGTTTCAAATATTTAAAGGCCCAAGGTGTAGCATACAGGCCAGAATTTACGATGATTGGTGTCTTGGAATCTACGGTACGAATAGCGGTCACTATCGTTTCATATAAAAGATTTAAATCCGCAGGGGTGTTCTCCACTGAGCTATACCATTCGCTGTAGTCCTGTGTCCAGAAGTCATGAAATCCCGTTGCAGTCTCAGGATGTGGTTCATTAATCAAGTTATAACCGATTACCGCTGGATGATCTTTCAACCGGCTTGCTAGATCTCTCCAAAATACTGCCGCTTGTTCATGATAACTGAAATCCTTCCATATCCGATCATCATTTTCGTAATTATTAAACTGCCTCCAGCGATCTCCGGGGAGACTTAGGACGGTCAGTACTACTTTTGAGCCCCGAGCCTCGGCTGCATCTAAGTCCGCTTTTAACTCGGCAAAATCCTCTTCAACAATCCCTTCATACTTATCTGCATTCCCTATTAGGAAATCTTTATCCGGGTTCGTATCTGGTTTGTCATTAAATAAATAGTCACTGTCTTTTGCCCATTTATCTGGTGCCAACCGAATGAATTCAATATTCTGCTCTTTGGCAGCTTTATAGTTATCCGGTAACGATTTTGAATTCATAAAATTGGTTCCTTTTCTCTGGACCTCCCAGAAGGCTAGCTTCTCATTCCTTTCTGTCTTCTCTTCCTTCTTCTCTTCTTTCTTCAGTTCTTGATTGGCTTGCGGAGTTACTGAACTACACCCTACAACCAACAATAAGATTAACACTATAAAAGCTTTAGATTTTTTCATTCTCTCACCTCGTAAGCTATCGTAGCGAATCTCTGTTACAAGAGTGTCACAAGGGGTGAACATACAACCATTCAAGTAGGTAACTGATGAATTTTATATGAATCCAAGAGTTAAACCTTCTTCTCTCATATTCTATTTCTAGGAGGTGAGTATAATATGACAATCCAGTTTGTAGATTTACGACTTTCCAACCAAGCTGCTTCAGATAACACACCCGTGGTTATCCCATTAGCAGCAACTCCCCTTGTTTTTGGAGATATCGGTATTCAGACTGTAGGGGTCACGCCTGACAATCAAGGCAATGTCCGCGTACTTTTGTCGGGTTTTTTGAAAGTAGAGAATAATCCTCTTTTCAACACCAATACCATTAATGTTCGCAGAAACGGAACGATTATTTTCACCACAACATTTGGTGTAGCAATCAGCAGAGAAAATGAAGCTTTTGGTTTCTCAGCAGTAGATGTCCCACCAGCGCTGGCTGTCGCAGCAGGTCAGATTCAGTACACAGCAGAAATCTTCACAAATGCACTGGCAACAGATCAATTTAATAACGTCCAAGCCAGAAACTTTAGTGGCGTTGCAGCAGCGGGTAACTCCTAGCATAAACAAGTAGTGAGTTGAGGTGCATACTGCACTATTTTAAAAACAGAAGCTCAACCAAAAGTACTGGTTGAGCTTCTGTTTATTCGCCAAACAATAGATCCAGAATTCGTTCGTCCGCTTTGCGATTCTTCCCTTTATAGGGGTAACAGTGAATATGAATCGCTGGATTAAAATTGATCTCAATAATGCTATAATTGGTACCTGCCGCATCTTCCTTAATATCATCAATCATCATATCTACCCCACAAATCGTGGCCCCCGCAGCTTTAGCCGATTGAATGGCTAGATCTTTATAGCTGTCTGGGATCTCATCTGTAAAGTCTAAGCTGTCTCCACCGGTACTAATATTTGAGTTCTCCCGTAGAAAGATCACCTCATTAAATGGAGGAACATCGCTCCAAGCCTGAGCGTGGTTCTTCAAGAACATCTCTTCGGCTTCGCCGATCTGAATTTTCTCAAGCGGAGTTTTGTAGCCACGACCTCTTAGCGGATCCTTATTTTTTTCGTGGACCAGCTCTTCTATCGTATGTACACCATCACCGACCACATTCGCCGGAACCCGGTGCAATACTCCGACTACTTCATCGCCCATCACTAGAAAACGATATTCTTTCCCCGTCATAAATTCCTCAAGCAGTACTGTTCGATCATGCTCAAAGGCAATTGCGAAGGCTTTTTGATAATCTTCTTTGGAGAATTCATCTGTAAAAATAGTAATACCGAGTCCAAAGTTCGTTGATTTGGGCTTGATCACAATAGCCTTATCACGATAAGTATCATATGCATTCATTGCTGCTTCCAGATCTCCAAATGCTTCACCTGCGGGAACACGAATGCCCTGTTGTTTGAGGACCTCCTTCGTAACAATTTTATTCTCCATAATTAGTACCGTGCTGTAAGAATCCAAGGATGTCTTCGTAGCTTGCTTAACGTATTCTTTATGATCGCCTTTTGTAAGTAGAACGAAATTCTCTTCTCGATCGAGCAATTGAAATTTAATCCCACGTTTAACTGCTGCTTTTAGTAGAAGCTGTGTAGATAGCTCCAGATCCTCATATCCCACAAATCGGTATCCGTTCGCAAGACTTTCCTCAGCATACTGTTTAGCTTTATTCAGATGATATTGTACGAAAGAGGATTGTTGAACTTCTGACTTCACAATCGCGGCAAAACTCTGATCTGGATTCAGAATCTTATCCTTGGCTTCGTTCAGAATGTTCGTGAATTCTTTATCTTCTGGGTTCAACAACTGAATCATATCCTGCATCTCTTGAATACAAGTTAAAGCCTTCTGCTCCATCGTCCCGCAAGAATCTCCGTAATCATGCAAGCAGCCTTTGATCCCCTCCATGATCAATTGATCATGATTAAGGTTTGCCATCTTCTGATCCTCTACCCCGAACGGTTCGTCCTCTTTCAATAGCATGTACAGGATAAACAAATGAATGAAAGTCATTGTTTCTTTGCTAATTCCTATTTTATAGAGTGGATTCAGATCAATAAAACGAAGCTCTATATAAGCAATCCCATCCTGCAGCAGCTCCTCTAACGGATGTTTGCCTCTTGCCGTCTTCACTCTAACTGGGCTATAGAACTCTTTTACACTTAATAATTCCTCTGAGTCGATCAACGTTTGTAAATCATGTACATAGTCCGTAAGTGAATCAAAGGAAACATAAAGAGGTTTTTCATTTCGATATCCGCATTCGCTATTCCGAAGTGAATTCATATTTTGAACATAATAGCTATTCTGATCATCCGACTCGCCTCGTGCGACACATTGCTCCATATAAGTCTTATCAAAAACAGGACTAGCACCTGTTAAATAGATTAGAAGCCAGCGGTATCGCAATAGGTTGCGGGCTATTTTTAAATAAGTAGCATCTTTGAAATCTTTATAGCTCATCTGCGGATCTACAATGTCATGAAGCTGTTTAAGAAATGGTTCGTCAAAAGAGAAATTATAATGAATTCCGCTCAGCAATTGTCTTTTGCGTCCATACTTATCCGCTAACTGATGTCTATACTCGTCCTCTACCGGATTACCCATCTTGGCAATGGGAATGTCCTTATCGTTCGGCAGCATGGGAGGATTACTACTCGGCCACAGATATTCTTCCTTAAGCTCTAGCGACACAATATCCTGCAGCGCCTCCAGAAAGTTATAAGTCTCTTCAATAGAATCAAAAGAGGGTGTCACCATTTCAATCTGACTCTCTGAGAAATCCGTTTGAATATAGGGGTTCTCCATTTTGTTGCCAAAGGCTTTTGGATGTGGTGTCAGCGCAAGGTTCCCTTCTGGATCCACTCTGACATTTTCTTTTTCCAAACCAAATTCACCGTGAAAAAGCTCCTTATTCAAATGGTTATCTCTTAAGAGCTGTATGAGTCTACGATTTAATAAAGCCATTTCTACGCTCATCCTTTGCTTAGTAGTCTACCTGCTGTTTGTTCATTCTGAACAAAGATCTTCTAAACCAGAACACAAGAATAACACCCTTGAACACACTGCTTAGCGCAATCGACATCCACACTCCATTCAAGCCAAAAGGTTCGGATAATAGCAGGGCTAGCGGAATTCGGAGTGCAGTAAATGTAATACTAAAGATCGGTGGAATGTGAGTTTGACCAATGCCGTTAAAAGCACCGACTGTCATCAATTCCATACACATGAACAATTGTGAGTATCCGATGATCCGCATATAATCTGCGCCTAATGCCATACTCGTCTGGTCTGATAAAAATAATGAAAATAGCTGCTGCGGAAACGCAATAAATATAAGCGACACGATCACACCAAAGATGGAGGTTAAGATTAGCGCCTGACGATAACCTTGCCTAATTCGATCGAATCGGCGTGCTCCATAATTTTGACCAAAAAAAGCAGCAATAGCTCCCTGTAGTCCTCCAATGGTCATATAAGAAATAGATTCAATTTGAATCCCAACTTTTTGAACCGCAATGGCATCCGCCCCAAAACGCACAATGATCTTGGCAATGATGATCGATATGATCGTAAAAGTAACCCGTTGGATCGTAATGGGAAGCCCCATGCGGATGACTTCTTTCATTTGGCTACTGTCCCACGTTGATGTGTTTGAAATGATTTCTGACTTTCTTGTCTTCATGATAAAAAGAGCCGTAACCAAGATGTTCGCCGTTAATGTTGCAATAGCTGCTCCAGCGACTCCCCATCCTTCAAAACTGCCCCAGCCAAAAATTAAAAATGGATCGAGGACAATATTAACCATAAGACCAATAGAGAAGATCTGAAACGGTTGTTTACTATTTCCCATAGCGTTTAAAAGGGTTGCAAACAATGTATTAACAATAGAAAATACCGTCCCAAAGATCGAAATCATTAGAAATTGTCTAGCCATCCGTTCAACGTCATCACTTCCAAGATCAAAAAAACCAATCAACTGATTCTTGGTTAATAGAACTAAACACATATAGAGAAGTCCTAGTAAAGTAGACATCATAAATCCGTTCTTTATATAAGATTTAGCCTTCTCTATCTGACCAGATCCCATACAATGCGCCACCTTAATCCCTGTGCCGATCGTAACCATTGTCGATAAAGCAATCGCTAGATTAATGAAAAAACTCGCCGTACCAATCGCGGCAACCGGACCACTTCCTAATCTTCCAACCCAAATCATATCGACTAGACCATAAGTAGTAGAGATGAAATTCGTTGCAATAATGGGAAGCGTTAATTTCATTAAGGTAGGCATAATAGGACCCTGAGTCAAATCATTTGCGTCCTTCAAGTCCAATAACACCTTCTTTATTTCATTTTCAGATTCATTATATAACCATACGCTTATATAATCAATTGATTATATTTCATTGATTGGTTGGACTAGCTCTTCATTTGGTTTATTATCGGTTTCCTCGCCTGGCTTACTTCTTAACCTAGTCTCTTCATTATGAACCTGTAGACAGAATGTGAACTCCTTAAAAGCAAATAAATTGTGTATACATTAACAAGCAGTTCCTAGTGCACAAAACGTGCCCAGTGGAACTGTTTTTTTCATAATAAAAAATTCTCTTATTTTTCAGTCTAATGGCTATTGAAAAGAATGATTAGTTCGTTTACAATGAAACCAATTAACAGTTCTATATTTATAGAACTAATTCTGATTCAGTAACTCACTGAAGGAATGGAGCAAGTCATGGAATATAAAGTAGAAGTCGATTTTGCACCCATGTATGAATGTGTTAGTAGTATGACCGCTTTTCTAAGCAAGCAAAACCATACTGCTATGGATTCCGGCAAGCTCTGGGTACGCGATGTTCAAGCAAGATTCGCGCCAATGCTGCTTCGTAAAATGCAAGAGGTCGTTAAGAAACTTGATGATTTCAGTTTGGCTCCCTATATTTGGTCTTGTCCGGGGGAGCGTTCGGTAGAAGGATTTTTGGTTTGGTTCGACGGTTTATCTTCGGGCGAACTGTATGAAATCTCCGGACGTTTCGGTCAATCGGTTCCCTCTAACCTTGCGGAACTCAGAGACACTGCCTCTGACATCTTGCGCGAATGGAATGCGGGATACTTCAGTGGAATTGACCCTAATATCATCAAGGGACTTGAACAGGAAGCCGAATCAAGAAGAGCGACGTTGAACGGTAACAATGACATGGACGTCTTTGAAGCAGCAACCGAAGGAATGCGCCTCTATCCAACTGAGCATCTGAAGCAGGTCATTATTATTCCGCAATATCATGCTCGTCCATTGGTTACTACCTCTATGTATGATGAATTCGTATTCACCAGCTACTCTTGTGATGTTCTCCCTCCGGAAGCTGGACGGCCTGCTCCAGCACTACTCCGCCTTACCCGAGCGCTGTCGGATGAGACGCGGCTGTATATCCTTCGTTTACTCACAGGCAAACAACTGAATTTCACGGAAATCGTGCGTGAGGTGGGACTTTCCAAAAGTACAATCCACTACCATCTTATTGCGCTGCGAGCAGCCGGACTGGTCATTGTCCATACCAATGTTAAAAACACTTCGTACAGCCTGCGTTTAGAAGCCTTAAATGGGCTGCCCCAGCAAATCGGGACATATCTGGAGAGTTAAGCATAAAAAAAGGAGCTACCTAGCTATGATAAAACGCAGCTATTATGGTCTACTCTCGACCATTACTTTAAGCGCTTTTGGAGATGCTTTCGGCTTACTGGCTATGGAATGGCTCGTCTATGAGCTGACGGGATCCAAGCTAGCGATGGGAGCCCTCGCGCTCAGCTCCGGCATACCTGAACTGCTGCTACGCCTGCTCGGCTCACCGCTGTCCGACCGATTGCACCGGGTCCGTTTTATGGCCGCCTTGGCAGCCATTCGATTGCTAGCCATAGCACTGCCACTCGGCATGGGCTTGGCTGGCCAACTGCAGCTATGGCATCTCTTTGTTGCCGCGAGCCTCAGCGGCGCCTGTGCCGCACTGTTCATGCCAACAGCGATGGCTGTTATTCCTGGCGTTGCCGACAGCCGGAAGCTGGTGCGGGCTTTTGCTATCATTGATGGGAGCAAAAGCGCAGCAGCCCTGCTGGGACCTGCCTTAGCCGGTGCGTTAACCGCTGCCAGTGGAGCGCTGCCAGCTCTTGGCATCAACATGTTATGTTACTTAGCCGCCATCACTACCCTACTCAGCTTGCAAAAGCTGCCGAAAGCCTCTCCAACCCAAGGCCGTTTCTCCCTCTCCGTTTACGTTCGTGAAATAGCCGAGGGCTTTACCTTCTATAAACAATTCCCTGCAATGCTAATGATTATGGTCATGGCCTCCATCAGTAATTTAAGCTCAATTGCCGTCTGGACGATGATGGTCCCTTTTGTACGCGAAGTGCTCCACCGCGATGCGGCGACGATGGGTACTCTAAGTACAGTTTTCGCTCTTGGAACATTGGTCGGGCTAAGTGTGATTTCCATGATAGGGGAAATTAAAAAAAGGCGGCTTGTCATGCTCGGCAGTCTGGGGACCATAGGTTTAGTGACTTCGCTATGGGGGTTAGTTCCTAGTTTTCCTTTTGCTCTCGCTGCCGTCTTTGCAACCGGAACCTTAAGCCCCTTCTTCGGCTCCTTAAGTTCTTCATTACACGGACGCCTAGTTCCGAGTAATCTGCAAGGAAGAGTCAATTCTATTCGCTTTTTGATCGGAGGCAGCTTACAGCCTTTTGGCGCTTTTGCAGGCGGCGCAATTGCTGAGCACTACGGTGTGCCTGTATTGTTCCTAATCGCTGGACTGCTTCCAATGTTATGTGCTAGCGCAGCCTTGTTACTCCCCGGACTCAAAGCGCTGGATGGCGACCTCTCTGCCCTTGAGGTCACCCATCGGAGAAATAATGTGGGGAATGCCACGCACAGCGTTACCGCTAATCGATAAACGGGAAAGTGTAGAAGAGCAGACTGACACTAATAGTAACAGCGATAGCTAAGGACAATGAAATCACGTCCTTGACTACCGCTGTTTACTTTGATTTATGAATAGTTTCAGATAGCCCATTTTAGGCGTTTATCGGAAAATCTGAATCCCATCTTTCTTTAAATCCTTCCATTCCTAGATCTTTCATTTTCGTTAACTCTCTATGTATTATTCTCAGTAACCTAATTGTCTTTATTTCCTTCTGATGAAAATAGTCTTGTTAACGTTCCATTCACACTACTCTGATAATGTTTATAAGCGTTAGGTGGATGATCATCCAATCCCGATAAATGATAATACGGAGGATAATAATGTTAACATCTATAAAAAAAGACTAATCGCTGGTCTCACCCTATTGGTTGTAATTAGCGCCGGATTAGGTACGAACCTAGTGTTTTTCGGGAAACAAGCATCGGCCGAGACCCGGACGGATCAAACCGCGCTACCCATAACTCAGACTGAAGCACCTGCCAATCTCGATGATACCGCAGGTCTAACTGCCTTCGTAGATGGGATCATGGAAGAAGATATGAATCGGCTACAAATTCCGGGAGCGGTCATCTCCATCGTAAAGGACGACAGAATTATTTTGGCCAAAGGTTATGGCAGTTCCAATCTGGAAAAAGCTGAATCAGTTGACCCGACAACCAGCATGTTTCGAATTGCTTCAACGACTAAGTTATTCACCTGGACAGCAGTGATGCAGTTGGTCGAACAAGGTAAGATTGATCTGGACACGGATATTAATACCTACCTGAAATCAGTAAAGATCCCTGCTACTTATCCTGAACCGATCACGATGCGCCATTTGATGACACATACAGCAGGGTTCGAAGAGGGTGGCGTTGGTTATCAAATCACTACAGACCCTGCAAAATTGCCGGGGTCAATCTCGGAAACTCTCAATAAGCATATGTTGGCACGGGTAAGACCACCCGGACAGATAAGTTCTTATTCAAACTACGGTGCTACACTCGCAGGTCTAATTGTAGAGGAAGTTAGCGGTGTTCCTTACAATGATTATATAAAGAAATATATTTTCGATCCGCTCGACATGAAATATTCGACTGTTGTAGAGCCTTTACCGGATTCCTTCATCCCCTACAAAGTTGTAGGGTATAACAGCGAAAACGGCAGCTTTGTACCTGGCACACCTACATTTGAGGGTGGTTTTCGTCCTGCCGGCTCTGGTACCGTATCTGCAGTAGATATGGCGCACTTCATGATTGCACATCTACAGCATGGGAAATATGGTAGCCAACAGATTCTGAGACCCGAGACGGCAGAACTAATGCATTCAACGGCGTTTCAATTCGATAAACGTCTGCCGGGAGTGGATCTTGGGTTCGCAGAGAAACGAATCAATGATCTCACACTGATCACTCATGGTGGTTCCGACCCCATGTTCAATACAGAATTGTATCTTGTGCCTGCCAAGGATGTAGGCATCTTTGTATCCTACAACGGCGGTGAGGGAAGTGATTCGGCAGCAGGTCTCATCCAAGCCTTTTTCAACCGCTACTACCCTTCTCCTGATGCAACGCAGCCTGAATTCATTGCTTCTGATGAATCTATTCAGAAATATGCAGGAGCCTATCAATTCACACGCCGAAACATCAGTGATATTGATAAGTTTTTCAACTTTTTTGCCCAGCTGAACGTCTCGGTTGAGGATAATAAGCTATCCTTGGGAAGTGGCAGTGAGCAACAATTGTATAGTGAAGTCGGTCCGAATCTGTTCCAACTCGAAGGAGGCACCGATCAAATTGCCTTCCGCACGAATGAGTCCGGTAAAGTTACACATATGATCTTAGGGATGATCCCGGATATGCCGCTGGAGCGTACGCCACTGTTGGATCAGAATAAATTTTGGCTTATCGTACTAGGGTTCTCGGGGTTGATTCTCATCACTGCATTGCTCGGACTACTCTTCTCCAGACGCAAGATTAAGGCGATGACGCCTCCGGAAAAATGGGCCATCCGACTGTCTGCGGGAACTGCTGGTTGGGCGCTGCTATCTTTCGTCACGTTATTTATGGTGGTTATGTCCATGGACATAATGCAGAAGTTCAGCGGAATCAGGCTTTCGCTTTCTCTCAGTTTAGTTATGCCAATCATTTTGGTTGGTCTGACTTTAGCTTTGCTAATCTCGGCTATACTGGTTTGGAAGAATAAATACTGGACAGCTTTCAAGCGTGTGCATTATACGTTAGTGGCGCTTTCGGCTGTGGCGATGACTCTGTTCTTCTACTATTGGAATCTGTTAGGTTGGCAGTTCGGATAACGCCATTACTCCCAAGAACAAATCAGATATAATGAAAGCTTAATAGAGGAGGAAAATCGTGGCTACTATACTTATCGCTGATGATGATGATAACATCCGAAAGCTAATGTCTTTATTTTTGCGAAAAGAAGGTTTTGAACTTAAAGAAGCCAGGGATGGTACAAAAGCCTTGTCCATAATAGAGAACTCGCGAGTTGATCTCGTCATTCTAGATATTATGATGCCAGGATTGGATGGTTGGGATCTCTGCAGAGAAATCAGGCGGTCTGATGCCAATATCCCCCTCCTCATGGTGACGGCTAAAGCGGAATCTGCACACAAAGTGAAAGGCTTTCAACTGGGTACGGATGACTATCTAACCAAACCGTTCGATCCGCTTGAACTCGTGATGCGAGTAAAAGCTTTGCTTAAACGCTCGCTGGTCGTTTCTTCACAGTCTGTGCAATTAGGTAATGTGCTGCTCAACCGCCGTACTTTCCAGGTCACGCGCGGTGAAGAACCGGTCATGATTCCTTTGAAGGAATTTGAGCTTCTGTTTCTGTTGGCCAGTCACCCCGGGCAAATCTTTACAAGAGAACAGTTGATTCTTCAAATCTGGGGATTGAATTATGAAGGAGACGGACGGACTGTAGATGTACATATAAGTCGGTTGAGGGAGAAATTCAGCGGCAACGACGAGCAATTTCAAATCGAAACGGCCCGCGGCCTGGGATACAGGCTGATTCCTACGCCATGATCAAGACTCTGTATGTACGTGTCATTCTCACGTTTCTAGGCATCATTATCTTTAGTCTAATCTGTTCCTTTTTCATTGGATTGTATGTCTTTCAGAAACAAATAAGTTACGAGGGGCAGAATGAAATGATCGTAGTGGGAAAAGAAATCATTCACCGCTATGATGACGCCAAACCCATGGATACGGATGAGTTCCTGAATAGTATGGTTAAGGTATCCGCACACCCTATCCACCTGTACAATCATGCCGGAGAACATACCTTTTATGGGCTCAAGGGTAGTCCGGCTGTCACTGTCCCCCCCGAAGCTGTCAAACAAGTGCTGCAAGGAAAGCTCTACCGCTCTTCTGCGAAAGATAAGGATATCTTTATCGGTATACCCTTTATGTTGGACGGAGAGTGGCGTGCGATGTTCTTGCAGTATTCTGCCGAGAACGAAAATATCGTCAATCGGATGGTGCTCTTTGTGCTATTACTCGTGCTCTTACTGGGTAGTGTGTGCATTCTTATTGCCGCTAGATATTTGGTAGAGCCGATCAAAGCACTAACGAATGCGACAAAAAGGCTGGCCAAGGGTGATTTCGAGGTGGAGCTTAAAATGAACCGAATAGACGAGATCGGGGAATTAACACAAAGTTATGTAGAGATGGCAGGAGAACTTAAACAGTTAGAACAGATGCGGCAGGATTTCGTATCCAACGTTTCTCATGAAATCCAGACACCGCTTACGTCTATTTCCGGCTTTGCCAAAGCGTTGCAGAACCATGATTTGATCGTGGAAGAGGAACGCAGTGAATATCTTGATATCATCATTGCGGAGAGTGAACGACTGTCGAGGCTAAGTGATAATCTACTGAAGCTCGCATCTCTGGATTCTGAACATCATCCCTTCAACGCAAGTCCCTTCAATCTTGATGAGCAGATTAGAACAATCGTTGTAACCTGTGAGCCGCAATGGTCAGCCAAAGGCATTGTTATTGATTTAGAACTACCGGAAGCTGTCAAAATTATGGGCGATGAAGATCAACTGAAGCAAGTATGGATGAATTTACTCAGCAACAGCATCAAGTTTACACCGGAAAACGGGAAAATCCGCATCAGTATAGATCGTAATGCAGCAGAAGTATCTGTCACTATCAGCGATAATGGAATGGGGATCTCCCCGGAAGAGTTCAACGCCGTATTCCAAAGGTTTTATAAAATAGACAAGTCGCGGAACGGAAACAACAATGGCAATGGTCTCGGACTTGCGATCGTTAAAAAAATTGTCTCTCTGCATCAGGGAAGCATAGAGTTGGACGGTGCGGTTGGAGAGGGAACGACAATTATCGTTAGGCTACCCTTGTCTTAGAACAAAACTAATTTCTCTAAAAAAGATAAAAAACCTCCAACCCCGCATATGCGGCTTCGGAAGTTATTCATTAACACTATGTTATGCAGTTACTCTAAGTACAGAATCCCAAAATCACTGCTGCTATGAAATTCTGGTTTGTTCGAATGAACTCTGCTCCATGTTCCAAAGTGCGGATAGGTCGTATCGTCGCCGCACTTGTAAAAGTTTCCTCTTATCTTTTTTCCCGGCACTGCCCGAAAATCCGGAAAATAAGATTGTACCCAAGCCCATGGGATCGAAAAGCTTAATTCCCAATACGCTTCCCCTTTAGCATTAATTTGATCTGTGGTGGATAGGATGCGGAAAAGTGCCGGATTGATAGTGATTGGGAAGCGATCATACCGATCCGCTCCTATCTGCAAGAGAATTGTGCCGTTCGCATTAAATTCAAAATTCATATAGCGCTGGTCCGAATCCGGATTAGGCTGAAAAAAGAACTCGATGCAGCTATCCTTATACACGGGATCATTCATGTTTCTATATGTTCGTATTGGATTCTTTTCGTAAACCTTAAACTGAAGTTTTAGATCCTCCTGACTGTAATTTAATCTCGCTGTAACGACAGGACTATACTCTTTAAGCCATTGATACTGCTTGATGATCTGGACTTCTTCTGTATGTGAAACATCCGTCTGATTTATCAGGTGAGAAATTACTAAGGTTTCCAATTTTCTTTCCATGGTTCATTCCCTTCCGTTCGGAGTCCTACTGGGGCTAATGCAGCAAAACAACCCCATTAATTAACTTGTTTATTAAGACCCGCGTTTATCCGGTTTTTCAATACGCAGTCTCGATCCCCGAGATTTCGCACAGCCTTCTGCGTTACCTGTAATGCGGATGAAGGAGACCGCCCGCTCTATATCCCTCTCGGGCGGGCGCCTCCTCCCTTCCACCCTTATTTCGCGCAAGGTAACGTAATTCCTTCATGGATTGCCTGGTCGGCCAGGAGAGCGATCTCCATTGCCCGGTAGGCATCCTCCATTGCCGGTATAGCGGGCAAGTTGTTCTCCAGCATAGATAGGAAATAGTCCAGTTGGGCACCCGTAGGCTTCACGGAGAAGTCCATATTGATCTTCTGAACCGTTCCTTTCCGGTTATCTTCGACCTCGACCAGATTTCCCAGATGCTGCTCCTCTCGCGGTCGATCATTCTTGTAGATGATACGGATCCGGCCAGCCGGTCCGATGAATTCCTTCCGGTTGTCAGTCGGCATCCCCTTGCCCCACCCTGTCTCGAAGTAGCCGATGGAGCCATCCGATAGACGGAGGGTCATGAGTCCGTAATTGTAAGTGTACGGCGGGACTTCTTCATAGAGACGCTGCCCGATCCCGTTGACGCTTACCACGTCCGCCCCTGTGGCCCAACGCATCACATCGATATAATGGACGCCGCAATCCACAATCGGTGAGACATCCCGGAGCAGGGACAGATGGGAATCCCAATTCTTGGAGGGCTTCAATTGGGTTAACCGAATAACCAGGGGGAAGCCGATAGCACCCTCCCGGATCATCTTCATA
The DNA here is from genome assembly GCF_000758585.1 of Paenibacillus sp. FSL R5-0345. Lineage (NCBI taxonomy): Bacteria > Bacillati > Bacillota > Bacilli > Caryophanales > Paenibacillaceae > Paenibacillus > Paenibacillus sp. FSL R5-0345. The sequence continues at coordinate 839,163 of NZ_CP009281.1, read as the reverse complement.
ACTGCCTGGTAAGTGGTGTTGTGACGAAGGATGTGACCGATCAGCACCTTGGTCTTGGCTCCACGGGCCAGCTTCATGAATTCCTGCGTTTCCCGTGCATTGCCCGCCATCGGCTTTTCGCATAGGATATGCTTTCCTGCCGCGAGGCATGCTTTTGCAATCTCCAGATGGGAGGACGGGTACGTGGCGATAATGACCATATCCACATCCTCTCGCTCTATCAAGGCCCGGTAATCTGTACTCCAACACTCGGCTCCGTATTGGCTTGCCACTTGGGAGGCCCTGCCCTGGTTCCAATCTACGACACCAATCAACCGGACCCTCTCCTGCTTTGATATGGCATCCAAGTGAAGTGAGCCCATATAACCACAGCCTATCACGACTGCCCCATACCTTTTCACGATGCATCCATCCTATTCTTCTCACTCATAGAGGTTATTTTATGTTGATCCAAGCTTCCTTGTTAGGCTGCGGATTCCGCCTCGGCTTGGACTTACGGACAAGGTATCCGCCAGCTAAGGGATGAATTCAAGGGTGCCATTAGGTGGGATAAACAGATGTTAATCCCTTTCTTCATGAATATCCCTTTCTTTCATTTGTACTATTCCGGATTACAATAGAACAACTTTTGTCTTATTATTACCTTTATTATATAAGAATGATGGAGATTTTTATTTAGCTATGAAAGTTACTTTTTGCACGATTCCGTTATTTTATCTAATTCTATATAAGGTGCTGTCCCACCAAGCCCCCGCTCCAACATCCGGTCCGCAAGCGATTCCCCTTCCATGAGTGGACTCCCTCCATTCATTACGCGCAGTTCCAGATGGTCGCGCTCCGCTTGTTCCCGGGAAGGAAGCTGTATGATTTCGAGCTGCTTTATGTGTGCCACGGCCAATTGTCCGTTGCGATGGATAGGGAGTAATGGAAGGGGAAATTGTCTTTCTTCATGAGGGAAGCATAGAGCTAGACGATTCCGTTGAAGTGGAGACGTCAATTATCGTTAGGCTACATTTGTCTAAGAAGCAAAAAACAGGCGATACTCCGGTTACTGGAGCATCGCCACTGGGTATATTCTCTTCTCATTATGTTTCTCGTTGGCTAGTATCACAGCCACTAGTCACTACCTCCCCACCTTCGGCTAAAAACCGAAGGTGGGTTCATTAAGCCCTTTAGGTTGTTTGTGTTTTGGGTTTCGCGCTGATGGCAGCGGAGAGAACGGACTGATTGTGGAAAAGCGGAGCGTCCGCCAGCGCAATGCGCACAACACCCCGCACGAACACCCTAAGGCTCAATCAACCCATACTTCGTTTTTATCCGATCCAACTTTTCAATCATAGGGTTAGCAATAAAAAACAAAAACACCACCGTGGAGATCGCATGCACCATATCAAACCAAAAGGCGGAAATATAAGTGGTCATCAAAGCCGACCATGAGAACTCTGAAGTGAACATCATCAGCGAGCCTATATTGATGATGCCTCCGTATACCAAGAAAGTAGCTAGCCCTCCGAAAATGCAGAGAGACAGCTTAGTCTTTTTAAGCAGACCCTTCTTGAAGAAAATGCCCGCCAGAAAACCAATAATGCCAAAACAGAACATTTGCCAAGGCGTCCAAGGTCCCTGACCAAAAAAGAAATTAGAGACGAAGCCCGCAACAGCGCCCACCAAAAACCCTGCCTCCGCCCCCAAGCTCACCCCTGCAATGATGACAATAGCAACTACTGGCTTAAACTGTGGCAGCATGAAAAAGGCTGCGCGTCCAGCAACGGCAATGGCTGCTAACACTGCTATGACGATCAATTCCCTCGCCTGCGGTTTCCGATTCTCGAACACCATCGCAAACGGAATCATTGTATAGAGGACGATCAATAGACTAATAAAGTAATATTTGCGATCATCTAGGACGAGAATGCCTAACAAAATTGTAGCTGGAATAACTACAAAGATTAGCAGTCCCGCTAATAAAGTTCGACGACTCAAACGACGACTCGTCACCTGCTTCGTTGACATAAATCAATCACACCCTCTATCGTTACTCCCTCGCTCCATACATGACGCGCCATACGGTTGGCGGCAGTCGTATAGAAGCTGTTTCCCGCAAAAAACTTCTGCGCTTCATTCGTAGTAATGATACTTCCATCAAAAAACATGGCGCAAACTTCCGCATATTTGGCACAAAATTCAACGTCATGCGAAACCATTACGATGGTAACACCTTCAGCATTAAGCTTCTGTAAGAATAAAGCTAACTTCTCTTTAAAAGGCCCATCCAGTCCCTTCGTCGGTTCATCCAGCAGCAGAATCTTTGGCTCTAACAAAAGCACTTTAGCCAGCGCCGCACGCTGCTGTTCTCCCCCGCTAAGGTCATACGGATGCATCGAGAGAAGATGTTCCAGTTCTGCGAACTTAACCACAGCCTCGACTTTAGCCACCTTTTCTCCCTTCGTTAAAGGAAGCTGGGATAACATTTCGAATAGATCTAGCTCGACTGTTTTTTTCACAAATAAGGTTTGTGGATTTTGCGGGAGAATACCCAGATTGTTAGTAAACAGTTCCTTGGCGTTCATCTTCGCTGGATTCTTCCCACCGATTAGAACCTTCCCCCTGTACGGCTGAAGAATGCCACTCATCAGCGACAACGTCGACGTCTTCCCCGTTCCATTTCCACCTACAATAGAGTAGAATTGCCCCTGCTTCACTTCAAAAGACAAATCTTTAATGATATCGGGTCCGTGTTTATCATATTTAAACCATACATCTTTGAACTTTATGACAACAGGGCCATCCTCTTTCGTGCTTGGATGAGATTCTGCCATTGTTGCAGGGGTCTTATCCTCTAGAAAAGCATCCAACCATTGGCGTCCTTCCTTCACAGTAACAGGCCACGCTAAGTCATTATCTACTCCTGCGTAAATTTGCATCGGTGAGGGCATGGACAGAAACATCGGATGATTCAGTTTGCTTAAGACTTCACCCACCTTTTGCGGGGTATCATCGGCAATCACAGCGCCCTCATTCAGCACAATCAGTCGATCTGTAAGCGGAAGAACATCCTCCAGACGATGCTCGGTCATGATAACGGTTGTGCCAAGCTCGCGATTTATCTTTTTGACCGTCTCCAAAAAATCGGAAGCCGCGATAGGATCTAGCTGAGAGGTAGGCTCATCAAGGATTAGAACCGAGGGATGCATAGCCATAATCGCAGCTAAATTGAGTAACTGCTTCTGGCCACCTGATAGCTCAGTCACACTTTTATGGAACCAGGTCTGAATTCCGAAAAAGCTTGCCATCTCAGCCACGCGCAAACGAATCGTAGAATTGTCATAACCTAAGCTTTCAAGGCCAAAGGCCAGCTCATGCCACACCTTGTCTGTCACAATTTGATTGTCCGGACTTTGGAGTACATAACCGATTTCCGCTGCTTGTGTCCGTTGATCGATCTCTTCTACAGGTTGACCCTTATAATAAATCGCCCCTTGGCGTTTGCCATGTGGGGTTAGGATTGTTTTCAGTTGTCTTAGTAAGGTACTTTTGCCGCAGCCTGACTTTCCACACACAGTAATAAAGTCTCCGCTTGCAATCGTAAGATTGATATTCGAAAGAGCCATCTGCTCTTGTTCAGGAAAAGCAAAGCTTAGTTCTTCGATTCGATAGATTTCCATTTCATTGCCTCCACCATATTGATGAGCACAGGGATCATACATAGCGCAAAATAAGCGATATATACAAGGATACTAAAAGGTGTAATTGCGCTCGCTTTAATTGACGGATAATATCTCATCGTGTTCTCACCCATCGCTGCGCCGATGGCTACCATCGCAATTAAGCCTGTCATGATCAAGAGGGCTACTTTGTCCCGGGCATCTAGACGGAAGATCGAAAAGCTTGTACGTCCAGGCAATCCATATCCTCTTGACTTCATAGAATCCGCCGTCTCAATCGCATTTTCCAGAGCCCAGGTGGTCATTATCGATAGGATCGTAATCCCATTGCGCGCTCGAGCGAGGAGATTTCCCTGTGTGACATCCCGGCCTATGCATTTTTGGGCATTCGAAATCACCTTGATTTGCGCTAAATATCTAGGAACAAAACGAAGCACCATCGAAAAAATCAACGACAGTGCCGGCAGTATTTTTCCGAATATATAAATAAACTTATCCGAGGTCATCACGACGTTATAACAGGAGAACCAGATGATTACCGTCACAAACATGCACGCCGCTGCTACACCATAAAGAATGGATTCCTTCGTAATGGGATTTCCATTGTTCAAATAGAACAGGATCGTTACCCCTTGATGATTAAAAACAGGGTTCATAATCGCCATAAATAGTAGAAAAGGAACCATGTACAGCAGATTAAATCGAACGGCTTTCTTTCCTTTTAACATAAAGGAGTAGACCACTGCACTGATAAGGGCAATCACCTGAAATATGGGATGCATGAACACCATGCTAAACAGCAATACCACAACAAAATATAGAAAATTCACAAACGGATGAAAGGTAGAAAAGCTATCCTTCATTATTTCTGTGCTCCTCCTGTGGCTACATAACCACCTACATCTCGACCTAAATCACAAGTGTATACCCATTCAACGACATCGCCATCCTTAAGAACATAACGACTGCTGCCGTAGTTAGGGAACCAGCCATTAACTTTGTACATCCATCCACTAAGCTCTCCAGCATCAAATTCATACAGGTTATTTATACCTTCAATATAATTACTGTTATAGATCGGCGTCATGCTGAATTCCATATGGATTTTATTCTTCTTCATCTCTCTTAACAAAACATCAAACACAGACTCACCTTCATAAAAGGTTACCTTCTGCGCTTTATAAATGATACCATCTGCCGGCAATACTTCAAGCTTATCCTTATTAAAAATATCCATGTTATCTAAAATCGTAGCCGCCGACACGGACAAGGTAGCCGTTAATTGCTTCTTCTTATCTACTGTTGCATCTTGCCATTCCACTGGCTTAGGTTTCCCGCTCGGCACTGGATCGGTAAGGAATTTATCCTTTTTTGGTTCCTGCTTGGTTTCTGTTGTCGCTACTTTTGAATCTAGTTTGGTTACTGGCTTTGCCGTCGCTTTCGTTTCCGGCACGGACGTTTTAGCCGCTTTCGGTGTTGCGGTCGGTTGTGCCTGTGTATCCGATTTAGGTGTTGCGGTCGGCTTTTCAACATCTGTTACCGCAGTTTCGGTCGGCGTTACCTCTTCAGTTGGTTTTACCGTTTCAACGGGCTTAGCTGTTTCGCCAGGCGTAGCTGTAGGTGCTATCTCCGTTGTCTCGGCATCACTTGAGGCTGAAGGCTCTACATCAACATTCTGATTCGAAGCCGTGTTGTCTGATTCTACAACCTGAGACTCTGCAATGTTACTCGCAACCTTGTTCGGGCTCTTCTGATAATTCCCGCCCCAAAAAAAGGAAATCGCCAACACACCAATAATTAGTATCGCTGTTAGCCATTTTTTCTTGTTCATTTCTTAAGTTCCCCACCTTAAATAATAAGCAAGGGTATACACGCTCCCCTTGCTTATCTCTTCTAAATATAGTTCTATTTAACGTCTGTCATGTCATAAAGACTCGTCTGACCTTTAACGAACCGATCATAAGCAACCAGTGCATACATTGCTTGATCCGTAGCCATAAGATCTACTTCTCCTGGTTTCGCGCCTCCGTTGCCTACTCCACCCTGCTTCACGTGATAAAAACCACCTTCAGGTGCAGCAAAGCCAAGCAACGCATCTACCGCTGAACGGCCATTTTTAATGAATCTGTAATCCTTATGCGGATCTATACCAAGTCCAGTTAAAGCTACAATCACCTGAGCAATGCTCTCGGAGTTCGTAGACTCCCAGCTTGCAAAGCCGCCGTCTGCTGTTTGTGTTTTGGATAACCAAGTTATTCCACGATCTACAGCAGCCGTTACTTTGGCATTCGTTTTGTAATAAGGGGTTAAGCCTTGAATAACCATCCCAGTGATATCCGGATCAGCCTCAGTAGCATTACTGCCTAATGCCCATCCCCCGCCGCTGATCTCTCTGCCTAAAATGTAATCAATGAGCAGCTCTCTTGTTGTTTGCGTCTTTACATCTTTAACTACTGGAATGTCGTAATGATTACTATCCAGTGCGATCAAGGCAAACACAGGTCCATTAATACCTTGCTTGATTACAGTATCAAAATCCGCGAGCGGTTCCAGTAGGTTATAACCCGCCACTTTATCAATATTTTTGCCGATTGAAGTTAATGCCAAAATAACTCTATCATATTCCGTATATTTTACGCTATGGAGCTTCCCAGCTTTTTCTTTAAGGGTTGCTTCTACATTCGCATAGTACTTAGCGTAATAACTATCTGGAACCTTCACACCAGAACGTGCCAGCCCGAACACTGTCCAATCCCCGCCAACCGAGGCGATGACCGGGTTTGTTACTGTTTTTTGCAAAAAGGCTGCTGTGTTCTGAATATATGGACTAACCGCTTTGTCGCCACTCTTATAATCATGGGTTCTAGTAGCAACAACAACTGCCATTTCTCTCGTTACAAGCTCTTTAGGTTTAAACTGATTATTATCACCTAACATAAGTCCGGTGGCAACAATGGTTTCCACATCTGCTTTAGCCCATGCAGACACTGTATTGATATCTTTAATAGCTGTACCTGGCTTCGTAGCCGGGATTGATAATGCTCTGACAATAATGGCTGCCATTTGTTCGCGAGTAATCTTGTCATTTGGCTTAAATTCATTATTAAAGCCTGTAATTAACCCTGCTTTATGCGCAGCATTCACATAAGGATAGAACCAATCTCCCAGAGCGACATCCTTGTAGGTAATTCCTTTGTCACTCTTGATATCCAGTTCCAATGCTGATACTAGGATCTTAGTAAATTCTGCTCTTGTAATATGATCTTTCGGATTCACCTGACCATTGTTACCTTGGATGTACCCTTTTACTGTAGCTGTTTCAATCGCTGAGAACGCCCATGATGAGATCTTATCGGCGTCTTTATACAGTTGCTCAATGCCATTAGGAGTCGCTGTTGGAGATGGACTCACATTCGGCTCACTTGGATTAATTACATCACCAGGAGCAGGAGTACCGCTAGGTTTAGGCGTTGGTTTTGGTGTCGCAGATGGGGTTGGCATCGGTGCATTTAGATCCGCACCCAAATTCGTAGTATAACGCCACTGAATTCTATCCCCTGAACTCAGACTATATGAAGATGCACCATAATTAGGATAATTTCCATTCACATTATACATCCATCCACTACCGCTACCATGGTCAAATTCTCCATCGCCAGCTATGGATTCAACATACACACTTCCAAATGTACTGTTCCAAGAATATCTATAGTCGATATCGCGGCTATCTAGCACTCTCTCTAGTACAGACCATACTGTGTCACCAGATTGTAGCTCTACCTGTACAGATGGAACAACATATCCCTTCTTAATCGTAAGCTTATCCACGGATAGGGTTACGTATGTCTTCGATGGAGTGGTTCCTCCACCGTCATTGCCACCATTACCGTCACCACCAGGCGTTTGTACTGCACTGGAGGAATACGCAATGTAATCAGTGAAATGATTAGTTTTTACGATTAAATCATTTCCACTATCATAGGCATACTCAGACTTACCGCTTGCAAAGCCTAAGTCATCGCTTGCAAATTTTTGAATCGCATGAGGTGTGCCATTTTGAATATAAGCAGCATCTTTTCCTTTAAGGTCCTTAAAGGTTAACGTAATAAATTGACTGAATTCTACTCTTGCACTGCCACCCATGGAAAAAGCATGAATAATGCTCTCCAGCTTCTTATCCTGAGAAATAATCTGATTCAGACTATCTTTTAGTGCAGCTTCTGTGCCTGTTAAAGGTGACATCAGTTCAATCGCAGAGGCATCTCCGCTTGTAACTTTTGCACCCTTAGGAATGACTACAGATACGTCACCTTTGGCAGCCTCAATCTGAGGAAGGTCGCTGTTAATAGGTAAACTAACACTAACCTTCGATTGTTGACCTTTAGGAATAACTACTGTTATTTCCTTGTTGCTATCTCCGGCGCTGATCGGAACGATATAATCATGAGCATCATCATTGATGATAACTTCCGGCTTATCACCAGAAGGTAACGGGAATTCTTTTGGCCCCTCTGGTTGTATAGGTGGTTGTTCAATCACCACATCATTCATATCAAAAAGACGGTTACTATGATTGATCAGACGGTCATAAGACACAAGTGCATACGTACCTTGGTCCGTAGCCATACCATCTACTCTACCAGTGAGAATATGCTTAAATCCACCATCCGGATCAGCAAAGGTAAGCAGTGCATCTATAAGCGAATTTCCTTTTTTAACAAACCTTGGGTCACTGTGCGGATCTACGCCTACACCAGTTAAAGCAACAATGACCTGTGCGATGCTCTCACTGCTTGTGCTTCCCCAGCTTGTAAATCCACCTTGATCATTTTGCGTACTCGATAACCATGCAACCGCCCGATCCACAGCAGCTTTTACATTAGGATCCTTTGCATAGTAAGGTGCAAGTGCTTGCATCGTCATTCCGGTGATATCGGTGTCGGCTTTAGTACCAAATAACGCCCATCCACCAGTCGGTGCTTCTTTTTCTAAAATATACTGAACCAGTTTTTCTCTTGTGGTTTGATCTGTAACGCCTTCTACTACAGGAATATCATAGTTATGACTATCTAAGGCAATCAGTGCAAATATAGGACCATTAAGCCCCTGCTTCTGAACATATTGAAAATCTGCAAGTGCATTTCTTAGATCATAGCCTGCAACATTCGTGATATCTTTTCCGATCGAGGTAAGTCCTAGAATCGCTCTGGAATGCTCAGTACTTTTCGAAGCGTCGAGTTTTCCATCCTTCATTAGCTTAGCTACTTCAGCAGCTACATTGTTATAATAAAGATTGTAATAGCCACTTGGAACCTCGTAATTGGCCCGTGCCAGAGAAAGAATCGACCATTCCCCGCTGCCTGTTCCAAATGACGGATTCTTTACAGTGTTTAGGATATAGGCAAGGTTTTTATTTAATTGTTGTTTTGCTACAACGGTAGTAGGCTGTTCTAATTGAACATCCGTCATGTCATAGAGACGTTTGCTATTATTAATCAGACGATCATAGGATACGAGTGCATATGTACCTTGATCCGTAGCCATAGCGTCTACTTTACCGGTGAGAATATGCTTGAATCCACCATCCGGCCCAGAGAAGCTAAGTAAAGCATCTATAAGTGAATTTCCTTCTTTAATAAACCTAGGGTCACTGTGCGGATCTACACCTACGCCAGTTAAGGCAACAACAACCTGTGCGATGCTCTCACTGCTTGTGCTTCCCCAGCTTGTGAATCCGCCTTGATTATTTTGTACACTCGATAACCATGCAATCGCCCGATCCACGGCAGCTTTTACATTAGGATCCTTTGCGTAATAAGGTGCAAGTGCTTGCATCGCCATCCCGGTCATATCGACGTCGGCTTTGGTTACACCTAATGCCCAGCCTCCAGCATCTGCTGCACCTTTTTTAACTTCTCTATCCAAGATGTACTGAACCAGGTTTTCTCTTGTGCTTTGATAGATTACTCCCTTCTCATCAGGATCAGGGAATAATACTGGAATTTCGTAGTTATAACTATCTAGTGCAATCAGAGCAAATATGGGACCGTTGTTCCCTTGCTTCTGAATATATTGATAATCAGCGAGTGCATTTCTTAGGTCATGACCTGCAACATTCGTGATATCTTTTCCGATAGAGGTAAGGCCTAGAATCGCTCTGGAATTCTCTGTGCTTTTGTTAGCGTCGAGTTTTCCATCCTCTTTGATCATCGAACTTATTTTCGTAACTACATTGTTGTAATAGAGATTGTAATAACCGTTAGGTACTTTGTAGTTCGCACGTGCTAGAGAAAGAATCGACCATTCTCCGCTGCCTGTTCCAAATGACGGATTCTTTACGGTGTTAACGATGTAGGCCAAGCTTTTATCTAACTGTTCTTTGGCAGTGATTTTATAAGTAACCTGATAGGTTACATTATCTGCTTTGTTTCCTGCGCCATCCACAGCCGTTACTGCGATTACGTTACTACCCGGGTTAAGAGATGCTTTGTACTCACCATTAGTAGCTGACAGAACGACTTGGTTCAGCTTTACTACTGGAATAATGTCTTTGTAGACATTGTCTGTAACCACTACTTTGAAGCTTACATCTTTACTGGATACTTCCTGTTTATCTTGTATACCTTCTATCAAAATCGTAGGCTTCTCTGTATCTGGCTCTTGTACTAACGCATTAATCTGCTCTACTAGAGCTTGATCAACCTCTGTTGTTACAACTGCACTATCGGCAATTGCTTCATTCGCATGAGCCGGGATTACGCTTGTAGAGAACGTCGTGATAAATACAGCTACAATGAGTAACCAAGCTAAAAACTTATTATTCTTCATGTTTCCATAACCCTTCCCTTCTTTTCCTATGATAAAAAACAGAATAAACTTTTTTAGCACTACAAAAAAACCACTCAACATAACGTCAAGAGGTTTAAGATAGTGAACCGCAACAATAGCAGGCATATACTATATCAAACACCTCTCTATCGCTCGTAGAGTTTAACGGTGTATCAGAAACAGGCTGATATTCTGGCTCAAGTATCATCACCCTTGCTACCTTCCCAGTTTCCCAGTGGTACCTTGCAAGGACTCCTCTTTCACAGCGGCGGGACCGCGCGGGATTCACACCCGCTTTCCATTTAACCAATCTATGATTGTATTTCCGAAACATTCATAATTGGCACCTATTGCTAATATTAATTTTTCCATGCTTCATCATATCTAATATAGATGCTTTTGTCATGCAATATTTGTTTTTTGTATAACAAGTAGTTGGAGATAAATCTATTGAATATCAAACCATTTCAACCACAATATACTCTTTTTCTCTCAGCTCAAAACCATCCTCCAGTGACAAAGAGGCCAAATCAAAGATTCGGTCATACTTTTTATTACGTGGGTGCCCTTCCTCCTCTGCCCAGCAAGTATAAAGCTCAAACACGGTGCCAGCTACTCCGATATCTGTCATAAGTTTAAATAACTCCAGGCAACACTTGAGTGAGGCGTTATACGAACCCGGTAGAGTATTCTTTAGCTCAGGGGATACAGAGAAGCTACCCCAATTAGGTGAAATCCGATACACAAACGGACTCCGAAAATGCTTGCGAATCTCATCGTTCCAATACCCAAGTTCCTCTATAAAAATACCCGCTGCATCTTCTTCCGAGTCATATACAAGACAGTCCTCATCTCTTAAATGAGATAGATCTGCAATGTCATCCAAAGGAATTATGCCTTGCAGGCGCAGAGCCTCTCTTTGTTTCTTATACTCTGGTGAATTTTTCACTTCATCATATGTCTTTGCTGACAGTACACTGCCTCTTTCTCCTAACGGAAGCTCTGTAGCCGAGCCTATGTAATGAAATCTGCTCACTGGTTATTCCTCCATCACTCTTGGGATCAATTCAAATCACTAATTTCCATATGAATTTACCACAAATTAGTAAGGTACTCACTACAAATGTTCTATGTTAGGGTATTTGGTAAGCGTTTACAACAAAAAAATGGAGGTGCCAGTGTTCATCTACGTACCAAAGTGCTTGAGGAAAGGTCAGGTTTAAGCATCCTCAAAAATGATCTTACAAAGGAGAATTCAATGACTACTCGAATCCAGAAATCCTTCTTATCATTGACCCTTGTTACCGCTCTTCTGCTCTCTTTGTTCTCATCCATTGCCGCCGCTGCTACCAAGGACGAGCAACAAGCTAAAGCAGCACCAAAGAGTAAAATCCAATCCTATGTAGACGATATGCAGCCCGGATGGAACCTTGGCAATACTCTAGATGCTACAGGTGAGGATGAAACCTCCTGGGGAAATCCGCGTGTGACCCAAGAACTGATTAAGAAAATCGCCGCACAAGGCTACAAAAGTATCCGGATTCCTATCACTTGGGATTCACACATAGGTGAAGCACCGAACTACACCATTGAAAAAGCTTATCTCGACCGTGTCGAAGAAGTGGTCGGCTGGGCGCTGGACGCCAAGCTTTATGTAATGATTAACGTCCATCACGACTCCTGGTTATGGGTAAGTCATATGGAAGAGAAGCATGATGAAACGCTCGCGCGTTATAACGCAGCATGGACTCAAATTGCGGACCGCTTCAAGGATAAATCCGATAAGCTGATGTTCGAAAGCATCAATGAACCCCGCTTCACAGATGGCGGAAGCACCGATGAAGCGAAGATGGAGCAAATGCTTACAGAACTCAACACTTCCTTCCATCAGATCGTTCGGAACTCCGGTGGAAAGAATGATGTACGTCCGCTAGTTCTACCTTCATTAGAGACTTCTCCTACGCAGCCTAGAATGGATCAGCTCTACAAAACGATTACAGCTCTCAACGATCCGAATATAATTGCTACCGTTCACTTCTATGGCTTCTGGCCGTTCAGTGTGAATATCGCCGGCTATACCACGTTTGAAAAAGATACAAAAAACGATATCACCCAAACTTTTGATAACGTTTACAACACATTCGTAGCTAAAGGAATTCCGGTTATCGTTGGTGAGTTTGGACTACTGGGCTTCGATAAAGATACAGGTGTGATTGAACAAGGCGAGAAGCTGAAATTCTTCGAGTACCTTACCTATTATTTAAAAGAAAAGAAAATGACCTCTATGCTCTGGGATAATGGGCAGCATTTCAACCGCAAAACTTATAAGTGGTCCGATTCCGAGCTGCAGGGTGTATTAATGTCCGGTCTGAAGGAACGTTCCTCCAGTACCGAAAGCGATCTGGTCTATCTTAAAAAAGGTGCAACCATCAAAGACACCAAAGTGAAGCTTAATCTAAACGGAAATAAGCTTACTACCATTAGTGTAAATGGCAAACATCTAACTAAAGGCAAAGATTACACCTTAAATGGCGAGGAGCTTACACTCAAGGCCAGCCAACTTAAAAAGCTCACAGCTTCCCAAAAATACGGTGAAAATGCTGTGTTAACGCTGAAATTCAACAAAGGCGTTGCGTGGAGACTAAAGATCATCGTGAATGACACTGCCAAATTAAGTGATGCCAAAGGTACGACTGAATCGTTTGCGATTCCGACTACTTTTAATGGCAACCAGCTTGCCACGATGGAGGCTGTCTATACCGCTGGCGGCAATGCAGGCCCTCAAGATTGGACTCCATTCAAGGAGTTCGGCAATACTTTCTCACCGTCGTATAACACGAAAGAAATCAAGCTGCTCCCAGCCTTCTTTAAAGATGTTAAAGATGGAGAGGTCATCTTGAAATTCCACTTCTGGAATGGTGATATCCTTACTTACAAGATCACGAAGAGTGGCACTAGTGTTGTAGGAAAGTCTTCTTAGCTTTCACTGTATAAAATAAATAGGAGTGTCCCTTCACAGGGACACTCCTATTTTTAACTACATCATACATAAACTTCTTCATACGTCATCAACATCAAGCGATAGACCAGATATACTCCAAGATAGGCTCCCGTTAGAAGGAACATTGGATTCAAAAAAATCGCATGGATCGAAGTCATAAATACCGTGTTATCCCTTAATATTTCATATATGGCTAGGGCAGAAATATTACCTAAGATAAGCGCAGACAACACAGAAGCCACATTAAATACAATGCGCCACTTTATCCATTTCCGTTGTATCATTAGCATGACAATGGGTACCACTATACTGCCAAGAACGATTAGAAATTTCATCTAGCCACCCCGATATCTTTTTAATCCTCCAGCTCAACACTTTCGATTTGACCCTCGGCATTCACTGTCCATTCGATTTCAACACCTGGCATCAATCCAAGCTTGTCCTCATCTTCGATCACTACATGATCAGGGATGGTTATGGTCTGCTCTCCCCCACCTTCGACTTTAACGGTAACCTGTTTACCATTAGACGTAGTAATCTTTCCATCATATTCAATCTGCTGTAAAACAATCTTTTGGCTCGGATCCGTAATGGTAACCCGCTTGCCGCCATCAGTCAGCAGCTCAATCTTTTTATGATATCCATCCTTTAAAGTGACTTCCTTAATGACTCTCTGAACGCTAACATCCGCCGGAAGCCCCTCTGTATTGGTACCAGATGATGCATTGGGTTGTTCTGTTGCATTGTTCGTAGCCACAGGTGCAGTGGCTTCTGTTGTAGGCGTTGGAGTTACTTGTGTGGTTTCATTGGCAGCTTTAGAGCAGCCACTTAATAGGACGGTGCAGGCACAGATCAAACAAAGAATTGAAGTTCGAATCTGGCGTTGTGAATTTCCTTTATTCTGTGTCATCATTTACCTCCGCATTTAAATTTCTTCCAGTTCTATTAGTGGAAATAGTTTTACCTCTTATCTTTCTTTTATTCACCAGAAAATGGTCTACTTGAATTACACCCTGATGATCACAGCGTCATAGCACGCCCATATCTGGCTAAATACTCTTCTTTCTCCTTATAATCCGGCATGAGGCTTCCAACCTTTCTCCAAAAAGAGCGGTCATGATTCATATGAAGTAAATGACACAGTTCATGGATGATTACATAATCGATAACCTCCACTGGAGCCATCGCTAAGCGATAGTTAAAGGTTAGCTTTTTATCTGAGCTACAGCTTCCCCACTTGGTTCTAGACTCAACAATGTCAATGGTCTTAGACTTTACTCTAAGCTGCGTCTGATATCTATTAATCCGTTCGCCTACAATCTTTTTACAGCTAGCAAAATAGAACTTCTTCAGCTTCAGTTTAAGCTCTTCCTCATTTAAATCCCCTGTCTCTATTAGCTCTTGCAGCGAATAATATTTGCCCAGATACAAGAACTTGCCCTCGTCTTCATACTCTTTAAGCTTTGGCGTTTCTTTGTTTGCTTCAATGCTCTGCAGCTTCTCCACTATTAATTTGCCATGACGCTCAACCACGCTTTTAATCGTCTCTTCACTTGTTTTCTTGGGAGCTTTGAGTGTTATACGCCCTGAAGAATCTATATGAATGGAGATTTTCTTGCCATTTCCATATTGAACATTAAACTCGATCACCTGATTGTCGTACTCAATCTTCATACCCACCATCGTTTCTATAAGGTTATTCACACAAAAAAGAAGAACGCGTTTAGGCGTTCTCCTATTTTAACATGATTCATTAATACACTGGATATCCTGCCACAAACATCGCTAAATACAATATACTCCCCACAACTGAAAATACAGTAAGCGCAACATCCTTTGATTTGTCTTCCGTAAGCGCAACAGCAGCAAAAGCTAGCGGAAATGCAACAAGCAAATACCGTGGGGCTGAGAGCAGCCAGGTAGCACCCACTACGAATGCAAAGTACACGATGAAATAGGCGGTGTATGAAGGTCGGATCTTTTTTGCACCCCTAAACATGATAACTAGTGCTGAGAATATAGCGACTAAATTGGGCAGCCATATCCCAAGGAAAGAACGATGATCTCCACTCTTAAAAGTGCCTACAGCATATTCCATCTGATATCTTACGGTATCAAAAAAGAGATAAAACCGTTGAGACCAATGCTCCCGCTGGTAAATACTAAACTGAAACGCATTTCCCGTGACGTAGTAATTAATATACAGATAAGCCAGCAAACCTACTGATATGATAGCGAGACAGCCAACGGCAGTGGTGATTCTATGTATAAACGCTTTTTTATTTAGTAATTTATAATTGCCTATCAGATCCCGTCCAAATTCAATGGCAACCGGTACAATCAGAAGCACCCCTGGAGAACGAGTATACGCTGCAAGTGCACCGCATAAGCATCCGATGAGCCATTCTTTTTTTCGCACAAAATATAAACACATTAAAGATAAAGCCAGAAATAGCGCTTCTGTCATCGGAATGAAGAAGAAGAACGCGGCAGGGAATATGAAAATATACTTCACGACTCGCATGGCATTCTTACGATGCATGTCTAGTGCTGCAAGCTCATAAGCAACCAAGGCGGCAACAATAGAAGCGATATTTGAAACGATGAATCCAGCAACAAGATAATTCCCTACGAATACCTGAACTACTTTAATTAAGTTTGGAAAGAAAGGAAAAAACACAATATGGTACTTCGGATCTCCTTCCGTCACGTATCCATTCTCTGCAATCCCTAAATAATGTGAAGCATCGATCCCGAATATATGCCAAGTCTCGGCAATCTTGCTAAACAGACCCCCTGAATAACCATTCTGTATAATTAAAAATACATAACCAATGAGCATAAGCAGGATACGACTCGCCAATATCCAGCCAATAATTCGAAGCCAAGCGCGCCTTCTATCCCGCTCTCTAATTTCCTGAGTCACTTCGAGTCCCGGGTTCGCCAGCACAAATGCTGTCAAAACAGGGATAGTGCGAAGCCCCAATAATACAAAAAGTACGAAACAGATCACGGATGCAAGGGTGCCCATCACGGTCCAGCTTTCGGTCGTAATTGCCCAGTAAATAGCCGTCACCATCATAAAAAGTATGAAGATGAAGGAAATGATTTTGTCGTGCTTTTTCATTTGATCCTCCAATTATTTAGTCCAAACAAAAGTTTAGGAAAAAAAGGATATAATTGCCTGTGGAAATATCATAATCTTTGTGTATTTTTTTGTAAATCACATCTTGTCTCTTCGTACCTTACTTCCCCTCATAGCTGCTGAAATACAAGTTCAACGGCAATTCATTATCACTTTGAAAACTGTTTGACATTCTGTAGTTTATATACAATTTATCCTCGCCCTTGCCGTAAGACCATGATTCTTCGATAGCGCCTGTTAAAGGCTTTAGCGGAAGAGCCATCCTGTCGATCTTTTGGACAGATTTCTCCACTTTGTCAGCCTCTTCTTCCACAGGTTTGTATTGGTCCAGAAAAGCACGTACCAGCTCTCTTGCCTCTTGATAGCCGCTTTCCGATCTGGGGACAACTGTTCCAACCCTGTAGCCTATGATTTTATTGGTCTCAACATCTACCACAACCTGCTGTATGAACTCCATCTGATTAACAGTTAGGATATCATCCTGCATGATTGTACCTAAAGTTGTATCGTATTCACCCACACCATCGGTAATTTTCAAAGCAGCAAGACCTTCTTCGCGCGGCAGCATGAACACAGCCCGGTGCTCTTCCACATGTGTGAAAAGCTCAGCATACTTGGGTCTGTCCTTGCTGCATGCAGTGAATAACAGCAAAAGAACGACTATACCACAAATAAGATTGAAATTTGCTTTTCTCAAACGAATATACCTCCTGGTTTCACGAAACCGGTTTGGTTGAGCAACCCTTAAACCTTACCATATATTTGAAAAAAAGACACAGATGTTTATAACTACTATTAGAAAAATTAAGCATTCTCATCGCAGTGGACTACAAAGAAAAAGCCCGAGCGTATAAGCTCGGACTTAGTATTATTCAAATGGATAGATCCAGAAATGCTCTGTTCCAAAACGATCTTGGATTTCTTTATCCTCTAGCGTTTTGCTGCCTAACAGTTCAGCGGCTTGGAATTGGGATTTATGCGCCTGAATGGATGCCATCTTTTGCTTCAGGAAATCTTTCACTTCAATGATTACCTGAGGTTTTCCAATCTCTTCAATATTATTGGCGAAAGCTATACAGTGAACAGGAGGTCTCTCTGCCTTGGGCATTCTTCCAACCGTTCGAACCACTGCAGCTCCGGTAGCATCATGATCGGGATGAACGCTGTACCCCGGATAGAATGTAATGATCAGTGAGGGGTTAAGCTCCTTCAGAAGCGCATCAATATGGCCCTCAAGCAGAGCTTGATCTTCAAATTCAATCGTCTTATCGTGGAAACCAAGCATTCTCAAATCCTGTATTCCAATCGCTCGGCAGGATTCTTCAAGTTCTTTTTTGCGTATCTGTGGGAGGGTTACCCGATTTGCGAATGGCGGAACGCCCATATTCCGGCCCATTTCTCCAAGTGTCAGACAAGCGTAGGTGACTTGGGTGCCGTTTTGCACATGCTTGGCAAGTGTTCCTGATATACCGAAGGCCTCGTCATCCGGATGCGGTAATATAACTAGAATATGTCTTTCCACTGAACTCCTCATCTCCTCTACCATTAGAACGGCTCCCGGCTTAATTGTAAAGATACGACCAGTTTGCCTTGACTGTCATGCCCGGCCAGAATCAATCTTTCTGTCTCACTCTCTTCAAAGTGAGTTAGTCCTTCCGAGTATATCCAGCCCTGCGACATTTTTAAGCCGACGCGAAAAGGCCCATTACCGGAAATTGAACCATGTGAATATCGAATCACAGCATTAGTAATGAAAGTAGCTGCCGGATGCTTTGAACTATCGAAATGGGCAGCGTATGCTCCCGTCGTCATCTCAAGATGGATGTATAGATCCTGATCTTTAAGCAGGTCGATCCTCTCTTGTATTTCGGATTGATTAATTAGCTGCAAGGTTACGCCTCCATATCTGAATGAAATTATGCCTACGAAAAATAAGATCCATTACCTTATAAAGGACGGATCTGTTAAAGGATAAGCGGGTCCGTTTTCTCATCAAAGTATAACTTGCAATGCTATGTAATTCAATGGATAGAGCGATCGCCTCCAAGTGTATCAGTAATGGACTGGCTTTTTACTGTTCACCTGAAGGGGTTAATATCACTAAGAGGTCATGCTGTTTATATTAGATCACAAACTGATCTAACATCTTTACGATGACCTCACGCTTTACAGGCTTGCTGATATACTCGTCCATCCCGGCAGCTAGACAATTTTCACGGTCACCCTTCAAAGCATTAGCCGTGACCGCGATGATGGGCGGACATTTCTCTTGATGCTCATCTTTTAATATCTTCATAGCCTCTATGCCGTTCATAATGGGCATGTGAAGATCCAATAAAATAAGATCAAATGGTTCTTTCCTTGCTGCTTCAACCGCATCTATGCCGTTTGTTACAGCGGTAACGCTGTGACCCATTTTTTCGAGTATTTTGGTCAGCACTAGCGCATTGATAGAGTTGTCTTCAGCAAGTAAAATTCTTGCCTCACGTGCGGTATGAAGCTTGTTAATGTTAGCCTCTTGGCTAGAGATTACCACTGATTTCTTGGGCCTGATTGTGAAGGTAACCGACGTACCGTTCTTGCCGTCACTCTCCGCATAGATCTCACCACCCATCATTCCGACAATTCTGCGGCTGATGGCAAGGCCAAGCCCCGTACCTTCATGTCTCCGCATCATAAAGCTATCCACCTGCTCAAACGGTTCAAAAATATCAGTAAGTCGATCAGGATCAATTCCAATGCCAGTATCCGTTACCGTAAAGGCCAGCAGGGAGGGATCTTCCTTTACAAGCCTCACTTTTACCGATATGCTGCCCGCCGGTGTGAATTTCACAGCATTGCCTAGCAGGTTCAAGAACACTTGCTTCAAGCGTTCCTCGTCACCGTAAATAAATTCAGGAACGTCATGATTTATGATGCTGGTGAGCTCCAGATGTTTTTGTTCAGCTTTTATTGCGATAACAGAAAAGCTGTCCTTGAGGCAAGTTCGCAGATCGAATGTATCCTCTTGTAGCTCGCTTCGGCCTGCCTCAATTTTTGAAAGATCAAGGATATCATTAATTATATTGAGCAGGATTCCTCCGCTTTTGCGAATGATTTCTACATATTCACGTTGTTCTTCATTGAGCTCTGTTTCAAGCAGAATATCAGTCATGCCGATCACCCCGTTCATGGGAGTGCGAATTTCATGACTCATCATAGCCAGGAACTCACTTTTAGCTCTATTCGTGGACTCTGCGGCTTCCTTAGCTAGCGACAATTGCCTTTGCTCGGAAATATCCTTGCATATAAGGTAAAACCCGATATTATGATTGTTCACATAAATGGGTGCAATACTGGTGAGCACTTCAACTACTTCGCTATCCTTAGTGACAAGCTTATTGATATACTGCTCAACCGTATTATCGTAAAGGGCTCTTTCCAGAATGCGCTGGACATTCTCTTCTCCAATCAGACTCGCAAGCTTCATCCCGATCAACTCGGACTCGATGGAGTAGCCCGTTAACTTTTCCGTCATACTATTGGTGTTAATGATTCGACCATCAAGGTCAAAGGAAATGACGGCGTCATGGTTGTATTTTTTAAGCGACGTATACCGTTCAACAGACTCCTGAAGGCGTTGCTCGGATTCCTTTTGCTTTGTAATGTTAACGATCTGGCAAATGAAATATGCTGGCTGGTTCGACTCGTCGCTGAATAAGTGGAGAGTAAGCTGTCCCCAAATATAATCTCCATTTTTTGTGATAAACTGCTTTTCCATCTGCACTTCTGTTTCCTCACCCAAGAGTGCTTTTAAATCACGAAGGTTGCCGAAATCCTCGGGGTGAGAAAGGTCTTCTAACCGCAAACCCTCAAACTCTTCAGTGGAATAAGCAAAAATCTGTTCAAAGGCTGGGTTTACGGTCAGAATCAAACCATTTGGCGATATAAGGGCGATTCCAAAGGATGCGTGATTAATCACCTGTTGGTTGAATTGTTCATGGTTTAGATTTACGCGATGCATAGCGACCTCCATGGAATGATGTGATTTTTGCATGAAAAAATAGACCTTCTATTTAGAAGGTCCTATTTATATCTTATAGTCTAATTTACCCACTTTGTTATTAATTGAATCCGTTAATTTAACGGGATCGAATAGAACACTCTGGATCCCTTATTGTTGGTATACCATACAATTTTATCGCCGCTAACAATAGGGCTGCCTTCTGAAAGTGTAAAGTTCTTAATCGTTTGGATACCGCCAGTGGTTGCACCCTCTCCATTTATAAGAACATATTTCAGGTCACCCGGATGATTCTCCTTATCAAATTCCTGCCACAGCACCATCAGCTTATCGTCTGTTATTTTCACTAGTTTTGGAATGGAAGCGATCTGGTTTGTACCTACATATTTAGCCAAGGTGATGTGGTTCACTGCTGTGCTAGACAGGTTAGCTTTTGGCAGTACGCTAAGAACGATATCTCTCTGATCCTTCTCCAGTCCCACCATTTCATAAGACGTATATTCCTTGACAAGCGAATGATCAATCGTATTCATAGCGACAATATAGTTCGCCGAAGACATCTCGAATCCGCCTATAGAAACACCAGTAGCGTTCGCTCCGATTTTGCCGGGGATATTGAACAGGTCTACCTCGTTATAGCTGGTTCCATCTCCTTTATTCAGAACAATCGAACGGGGATACGCGTCACCATGATCCACTAGAACATGCGTGGCACCATCAAACAATACAAACTGATCAAACGAGTGACTGACATGATTCTTCTGGAATCTTCCTAGATCATTCGTCACAGTCATAGTTTTGGTGTTCACGATAATTGTAAGCTGGGATTGATGATTTAGTTTATCTTCTGTCGTGTATCTAGTACGTGAGGTGTGGAATACCAGCGTATCACCAGCTTCAGCCATACTACCGGAGCCTGCATCAAAAGGGCTGACTGTATAACTCTCCCCACCCTTTATGGAGACACTATCGATTCTGTTAAAGCTTTTATCATAACGGACAATCCGAATGACTTCTTTGCTATCATTCTCTTCACGGTTCTCTTGTCCAAAAGCAATGTAGTTATAGTTCTCACCGCTATAGAAGCCCCCAAATATCGGAAGCTCCAAAGGAATACTTTTGTTTCCCGTTAGTTCGAACTTCTCATTATACGATTCAATCGTAACTTCCTTTTTCGCCTCCAAAACACTTACAGTCCCATCATTATTTTTCACCAGATAGGAAGAGACTGTGCTTTTCCATCTGGGAAAATAAGAAGATACAGCGTTACTTTCGGTTTCCACCGCCGTCTTCACCCGGTAAGCGTGATCCGGAACTTTGGAGAACAAGGATATTCGATCAGACTGAACGTCATATTCGATATCGAATGGAATCTTCCCCGCCAAATCTCGCAGCTGAACATAGTTATTCTCGTCAATATTGTACGCCGTAATCGACTGTAGCTGCCCATTCACTAGCACTTTAGAGGTCGACAGCGTGGCTGAATAAGTCCTACTGCGACTATAATAGTTGCTGCTAGCTTTCTTTTCAGGCGTATAAGCTTGCCCGGTTATGATCTCTATCGCATTGTTTGTTTTGTTCCAAGTGACATCAAATTGACTGGCTGTTCCCGAGAAATACTCCGCTACATCACGCAGTCTGAAATAATTATTGTTCGAGATATTGAACCCGTTCAGAGCCTTTTTCTCTCCGTTAAAATATGTACTGCTCTCAGTCACCTTAGCCTTCACCGTATTACTCGCAAAGGTTGTAGTGCCGAGCGCGGGTATAACCAGTAATACAATTAGCAAAACACTAAAAATCCTCTTCATCCAACTTTTCCCCCATTTATATATAAATAAAAACACTATAATTTTTATCGGTATTTTATTCCTATTCCTCCACCACATAACTTATAAACGCCAAGTGCTTACTATCCGGAGACCACGAATTCACGTTAATCGTACCTTGTCCTCCAAACAATTGTACTAGTGTGCGATAATCTCCTCCTCTGCTTGCCATCAATCGAATCTCAACATCCTTATTTGCAGGGTGATCGCCAGGATCTACATCTCCTTTGCGGTAACTCAGGTAGGCAATCGTCTGACCATCTGGCGATACATGCGGGAACCAGTTATTACTCTCATCAAAAGTCATCTGTGTTTGCTCAGTGCCATCGGCATTCATACGCCATATCTGCATCAGCCCTGTACGCACCGAGTTGAACCATATATGTCCCCCATCTGGTGAATATTCAGGCCCATCATCCAGCCCAGGAGAATCCGTCAGTTGTACCTCAACTCCACCGTCTACTGGAATGGTATAAATATCATACTGACCATTGCGCTCAGCACAGTAAGCCAATTCAGCACCATTTGGAGACCAGCCGTGTAAATAGCTTGGTGCATTCGGTGTAATTAGAACCGGCTCGCCACCCTCTATAGGAAGGATGTATATACGAGATTTACCATCTTCTTTTGTATGATGACTTATTGCGATCTTAGTGTTGTCAAAAGACAGCACATGATCGTTATTACAATCCGTTGCAAATCCCGAATCCAATCGATCATACTCACAGGTTGCAATGTCGAACGAATAAAGACAACCTTGACTATTATAAATAAGGCGCTTACCATCGCTCGTCCAATTGGGTGCCTCAATTAAAGAATCAAACGAGCGGAGCGCAGTTCGTTCCCCTGTCTGTACATCTACGATTTCTAATGTGCTAATCACTTTCATTGTCCTCTCTCCCATCGTTAAAATATGTACATAACCCACTTCGACAGGTATTCTAAATACCCTTTCTGCAAAAAAAATCTGCCTCGAAGAGCGTTCACTCCTCAAGGCAGATCGGTATTCCTCTTATAAACGTCCTGCGGCTTTCACTTTTACCAGCAAGGCATTGCCCGGCAAGTAGGCAATCGGTATATCCTCAGACAACACAATCTGTACAGTCTCGCGATCTGCACCGGCCAGAACGGCTTGCTCTATCGCATGGTTGCGAGCATCTTCCTTGGCTTCGTCATAAGACATCTCATCCAGCGAATAAATTCGTTCCGTCTCACCACTAACCTCACCTAATGCCGCACCAATCGCATTTGCTGCATCGTAGTGATCGGGTCTTACGATCCGTGCTACACCCTCAAGCTGATCGGCTACAAGAATGCTCCCACCACCGACTAGGATAACGTCAACAGGGTCCGAGCTTGTCTTCATCCGATCAATTGCATCCTCAATATCTCGCGTAATGATCTCATCCGCTCTTCGGCAGATCGATTCATTAAGCTTCTCTGTCTGCGCATCTTTCCACTCATATCGTCCGAGCTTAACCGCCACATCAGTTGCTGTGAGCGTATCGCCGCCGAAGATAAGACCGCGCTTCAACAGCTCGTAACCCACGCTATCCGGCCCCACCGTTACCTGATCCTGCGCTTCATCCAAGCGAACGATAGTACCGCCGCCGATCCCGATGGATAAAATATCCGGCATGCGGAAATTCGTACGAATTCCGCCAATCTCAACAGCAGCAGAGGATTGACGCGGGAAGCCTTGTGTGAGAACACCAATATCCGTCGTTGTCCCCCCGATATCAACAACGAGCGCATCGTTCAAGCCTGATAAGTGAGCCGCACCCCGAATGGAATTCGTCGGCCCGCAAGCAATCGTTAGAATCGGGTAACGAAGCGCATATGAACTGTACATTAACGTTCCATCGTTCTGACAAATATACACGCTAGCTTTAATACCAAAGGCCTGAAGCGCCTCTTCAAAGCCCTTTACAACGCCGGCGATAACGTTCAGTAAAGCACCGTTCAGTAGTGAGGCATTCTCACGCTCAAGCAGTCCAATACTTCCAATCTCATGAGACAAGGTCACCGGCATATCTGCTCCAAGAACTTGCTTTGCAAGTTCTTCCACGCGTTTCTCTTGTGAGGTGTTCACTGGAGAGAATACACCGCAAATCGCAACCGCTTCGACATTCCCCTTCATCTTTGTTAAACAATCGATAACCTCATTTTCATTCAGCTCAACAATGGTTCGACCATCATATTCATAACCACCGTGAACAACATAAGCATGGGAACCAATCGTCGCTTTCAGCGTATCGTCCCAATCCGCGAGGGGAGGAACCGAAGTTGTCGCTGGTGCCCCGATCCGAATCAAGCCTACTCTACCGAGGTGCTTGCGCTCCACAATAGCATTCGTGCAGTGTGTAGTGCCAAGCATCGCATAACGAATCTGCGCTGGATTCACTTTGCTCTCTTCAAGCAAGCGGCGAATCGATTCGCTAATGCCCTCATTGACGTCACGTGTAGTATGCACTTTTATAGTATGAATCGTATTTAATTTCGAATCGAGTAAGGCTGCATCCGTATTTGTGCCGCCGACATCGATCCCGATGCGGTATATTTCTTCCATGTTATTTACATTCGTATTAGACATTACTCAGCGCCCCCTTTCGATGTTGCCAATTGTTCAATTGGAACATAAGGTGCATCATAGCCAAAATATTGCGGGCCTACCGTCTCAAGCCCCTTAGCTGTGCGCCATTTCGGATCACAAGGGAAACCAACCACACTCACCCGAGCACCGTATTTCAAATTCTCAGTCGTGATTGGCATACCGGTATCCTGGTCAAGCACGGAGATCAGGTCAGGAGTAATAGCAATGGAATGTCCATCTTCTGTGGCAAGAAGGAACTCATTCTGGAAGAACAAAGTCATCGAACGTCCCTTTTTAGCATCTGTACCTTCGAAGATCGCTTCACCGCGTGTAAATCCGCCTTCTGTACGACGGCGAATGTCTACTGCCTTTCCCTGGAACAACGCATATCCATTCAGCTGCTTCAGCAGCATTTCAATTGGATTCTGCTTCAATTCCTTGGACTCGAACAATGTTTTTCCGATTTCATACGCAAGCGTCAAGGTATGCGGAATTGCACTTTGCTTTACTTGCGCTCCAGTTACCGGATAATCACAGATCGAAGCCGACCCACCCATTTGAATCGTGACCGCACGTGCCATCCGCTCTTCCCAGACACCGTCGATCGCATGCATTAGTACTCCGTTGCCGCGTTCATCTGCCATCGTAATCGGACTGCAGTCAATACCGTCCAAGTAGAACGTCACCATTTGCGATTCAGGAAAAGCCCGTCCCATAGCATCCGCATCCACGATAGGAATGTTGCGTTCCGCTGCCGTAATTACAGGAACTAGGGAGTTACCGCCGCCAACCTCAATCGGCATAATGGCGCTCACTTTGCGTCCAAGCTCTTTTTCAATCATATCCAAAGGCTTGATCATTTGCTGAATCGAAGGAATCTTCTCATTCATGACTGTTGGTGCACCGATCATGGATATAGGAACAACCAAAGCGTCGTCTTCCAGATCCTCAGGACTGATCACACGAACAGGGCCATGCTTACGAATAGCTTCCTTCGCCATTAATTTACCGATATGCGGATCACCGCCCCCGCCTGTTCCAAGAACGGCTGCACCCACAGCAATATATTGTACCGCTTGCTCATTTAATTCTGTTAGTTTGTTCATTCTCATGATGTTATCCCTTCTTGGTCATGATTTTTCCGACAATCCATTGCACTATAAAGGCGAACAGAAATGCATCCAATGCCGGTACGCTTGTGATTTGGAACCACCCGAATCCATCTGGCGCTGCGGTGGTCATAAAAGCGAATAACGTAGCTGCGACCCATACCGCTAAGGAGCGAATCACCCAGTTTTTATTGCGGTCCAGACCATCAAAAGTGAATTTTTTTCGATCTACAAGCAAAAATTCGGACGTGTAGATCCCCCCGATTGGAGAGACAAACACCGTAATAATATTTAGGAAAGATAAAAACTTATCATAGATACCAAATACGGCAAGCAACGTAGCAAAGATACCGGCCACAATAGTAATTAGCTTTTTCGGAACCTTTTGGAACACGACAGAGAACCCTAGCGAAGCAGAATATAAATTGTTCGTGTTTGTCGTCCATTGGGCAAGGGTTAAGACGATAATGGCTGGAAGCCCAAGTCCTAACGCAATGAAAATATTCGTCAGATCATCTGTGTCCATAATTCGAGATAGAAAAATAGCTACAATCGTCATGAAGCTGTTACCCACAAAGAAGCCGATAAAGGCCGCGGTTATAGCATGCTTTGGTGTGCGTGCCCAACGAGCGATATCCGGTGAAAGCACCGTGCCGACAATAAAGATACCAATAACAAGCGAGATCGCTGTTCCCATCGGGATCGCTGCTCCGCTAATCGGCTCCCAAACGGCTGAGGCTCCTTTGGTGTGGAACGCGGAATAAATAGCCACTCCGATAAACAAAATAAGCAACGGTACGGACCAGGTGCTTAGTCGTTCAATAGATTGATACCCCCAAATAGCTGTCGACATCATCAAAAGCCCGCCTATGAATGAAAGCACCCCTAAGGACAAATGGATATCCCATAATTGACTAAAAGCAGTCTGCATATTTGAAGCGAAGAACCCGACCTGCACCCCGAACCAACCGAGTGAGAAAATACCGAGGATAACCGCTACGACACGTGCACCCATATTTCCGAATAGAAACCTAGAGATCATCGATGTCGATAACCCTGTTTTCGCCCCTACATACGCACATAACGCTCCGATCACCCCAAGGATTAACGAACCGATTATTGTTGCTGTGAGTGAATCCGTCAGATTCATTCCATTGCCAAGCTGAGCACCCAGGAACATCGCTGATAGGTCAATTCCGATGGCGATCCAGACGAGAGACATAGATAGCCATTTTTTACGCAAATGCGCTGGAACCGGCTCTCTCTCAAAATCCCCCGAGCTAAGCTCGTTCCCCTTTACTTCACTTACTTCTGCCATTCTCCCCATCCCCCTGTTGTTATCTTCTTCTGTAGCTCTATGAGGACGCACCCTTCCAATACATTTCAAACGCATGGTTCAGCTTACGCTCATATATTCCCTTAGAAGTGTAATAGAAGTATTGCATGCTTAAACCATCCATCAAGTTGAGAAAAGCATCGACGAGAAGCTCCACGGATTGGTCGCGAATTACACCCTCTTCCATCCCTTTCGAGATGAATTGTTCAATAATCTTCGTCAGCATCGCATCCGACTCTAGGAATGCTTCCTCAATCGTCTCCTTCAAGAATGCCGGCGGGAAGACCACATATCTCAGTACAATTTTGCCTGCTTCAGGACTCTGTTGATAAAATTGATATTGTCTGTCTAAAATCCCACGTAGACTTTCCTGCGCACTCAGTACTTTCTGTTCTTCCGACAGCTCCTGAATATAAGTGTTATAAGACAACATCGCCTCACGAAAGACCGTCATAAACAAATCCTCTTTATTCTCAAAAAAGGCGTAGATCGCCGGAGTCTTCACGCCTACTTCCTTAGCAATTTCAGAGAGGGCTGTACCCTCGTACCCCTTCTCTCCGAATAGTCTCATCGCCACTTCTTTCAGCTTGTTTCTGGTCAAGACATTCACACCCTTACTTAATTAACGTTAATTAAAAAATACTATACATCTTTATGCATAAAAATTCAATGCTTTTTCAGAAAGAACAACAGCAAATGAATGAAAAAAGCTAACCAATATCAGGACAATTCCTGAATTATGGTCAGCTGGATAGTGAACTTGTTTTACTTTCAATGCAAAAAGCGTTCTCGGGTTAATGTAATCTTTCATCAAACATTAATTGAATTTGAATACCGAATGGGTCTTCAATAATCCCATAGGCTTTGCTAAATACATTGCTAGATAAGGGAACTATGACTTTTACTCGAGCATCTGTGATTAAGCTACTATAGAAGTGTTCAATTTCCTCTACATCAGCACTTTGGATACATAATGAAGTATTATTCCCCACTCTATATGCTTCACTCGGATTCATGGTTTCTTCTGCGATCATTAGTTTGGTTCTGCCGATTAACAAAACAGAGTGAGTAATATACTCCTTATTTTCATCCGTAAGCTGTATGGAGCTGTCACGTTCTGCGAGTTGTTGATAGGTAACACGTAACAATTCCTCTGCATTAAAATGCTTTTTGTAAAATTCTATAGCTTCCTTTGCGCTTCCGTTCATCGATAAGAAAATAGCTACTTCTAGTGTTGTACTCATCGTATAAATCTCCTTTGTTGATTTGATATGTGACCTTGAACTTATTATCATATAAAAAGGTATCAAAACATGACACCTTAAAAAGGGGCTTTTTATTATGAAGAAATCAGAACGATTAAATGACATGATGAGATACTTAAACGGGCGAGAGTTTTTTAATCTAAG
This sequence comes from Paenibacillus sp. FSL R5-0345, assembly GCF_000758585.1. NCBI lineage: Bacteria > Bacillati > Bacillota > Bacilli > Caryophanales > Paenibacillaceae > Paenibacillus > Paenibacillus sp. FSL R5-0345. The sequence continues at coordinate 810,245 of NZ_CP009281.1, read as the reverse complement.
TGACCTTATGGAGAAATACAATATTTCAAAAAGTACAGCGCTGCGTGATATTACTTCATTAGAACAATTAGGGATGCCTATTTATTCAGAACACGGCAGACACGGACGTTACGGTATTTTAAAAAATAGATTGTTATCCCCTATTATTTTCACGATAGATGAAGTGTATGCACTGTACTTTGCTATGCTGACGCTAGAATCTTATCAATCTACACCTTTTCATTTAAGTGTTAATAAGCTAAACGAAAAGTTCGAGCACTGTCTTTCGAATATACAAATCGAGCAGATTCATAAAATGAAAAAAGTTCTACAATTCGAAATGTATCAGCATAAGCATGTCAGTCGTTTTTTAGATAAAATTCTAGCAAGTATTCTAAATGAATGTGCCTGTAACATTGAATACACAAAAAATAACCAGACAAAAAGCTACCCTGTACAATTCTTCAGAATTTCCGCGAAGTTTGGTCAATGGTATGCTACTGGAATAGAGTTAAATACGAATACCTATAGGGTGTTTAGATGTGATCGAATAACCTTCATCGAAGAAGAGGAAAGCACAGCCCGCTATTCTATAGAAGAACTTCTTAGTCGTTCCTTAGAATTTTATCAATCCGAGCACAGTATTCAGTTTGAAGTTGAGATTGCGGAGCAAGCCAAGGATATTTTTTATAAAGAGCATTATCCCTCTATGAAAATAGAAGCTGGACCGATAACCGTCATTAAGGGATTCTATAATCCAGGCGAAGAAGAATTTCTAGCTAATTATTTCATGCGTTATGGTCAATATGTTAGAGCAGTGAAGCCTGAAGCCTTGAAACAAATGATTCAGGATAGAATAGAGAATCTCTTACATCATTTTCAAAAATTATAAATTGGACAAAGAAAAGAGGGGTCTACGCCCCTCTTTTTTTTGTATGGATTAAGATTTTATTTTTCCGATGGATAGGCTCACTCGGTAATTCCCATGATTCAAAAGTTGAGCCAGAAATGCCTCAAGCTCCTCGTTAGAAGCAAAATGTCCAGTTAACACATAACATCCTTCTCCGCTAATTCGATGCACTTCGGTAATAGCATCCTCTGCCATCACGAACTTCTGGAATAAAGGATGATTGGCTGATTCCACAAAAAATGTAATAAAGGCTGTGATAGACAGACCTAGCTTTGCTTTATTAGTAACGATCGTATATTGCTCGATAACCCCCAAATCTTCTAAACGCCTAATGCGATTTCCGACCGCTTGGCCGGTCATATGTATCTTTTGGCCAATGTCCTTCCACTGAATTCTGGAGTTTTCTTTTAGTAATGCTAGTATCGCAAAATCGATATGATCAAAAATAAAAATCAATCCTTTCGTCATGAAAGCAAACGGACATATAGCGTTTCGCCAACTTATTCAGCATTTAAGCATGAATATCTATACTTAGTTATATCCTGATTCACTAGTTAGTAGCCATTGAAACAGTGATAACTAAAACACTTCAAAGGAGGCCCAAGAATGCTATTACAAGAAATTTTGGAGTATAACGATCAGTTCGTAGAAGACAAGGAGTATCTACCTTATGAGGGAACTAAATTCCCTAAAAAACGCATGATTGTCGTAACGTGCATGGATGCTCGACTTATTGAGCTGCTGCCTAAAGCCCTAAATATACACAATGGGGATGCCAAAGTCATCAAAACAGCAGGTGGAACGATTACCCATGCATTTGGAAGCATCATGCGCAGTATCGTAACGGCTGTCTACGAACTGAATGCGGAAGAAATTTATATCATCGGTCACCACAATTGTGGCATGAGTCAAAGTAACCCTGAAGGAACACTTCAAAAAATAATGGATCGCGGAGTCGCTACACCAGAAATTCTTTCTTCACTTGAATATGCAGGTATCGATCTTCATAAATGGTTGTTCGGCTTTACGAATGTCGTAGATTCGATTAAAGGAAACATAGATCTGGTGCGTAATCATCCGCTCATTCCGAAAGAGGTAGCTGTTCATGGTCTGGTGATAGCACCAGACACTGGTAAACTCGATCTGATTGTAAATGGATATGAACAAATAACAGGCCACGACAAGCACTAAGCGATACTCATTATACTAAACTAAAGGGAGCAATGAAATATGAATAGAAAAGAAGCGACACAACAGATATTGGACGCTAAATTTGCAAAAGGATTAACTTGGGGCGAAATCGCAAAGGAAAGCGAGCATTCAGAGAGCTGGGTTGTAACTGCACTGTTGGGTCAAGCAACAATGACACGTAATGAAGCAGATAAAATGGGGGAATTGCTTGAACTCGACGAACAAGTCGTTCAAGCGCTCACACAAATCCCACACCGTGGCGATGTCATCGATATGCCGCCTACAGATCCAGGATTGTATCGCCTATACGAAATGCTGCTTGTATACGGTCCAACGATTAGAGAACTTGTTTTGGAGAAGCTTGGCGAAGGTATCATGAGCGCAATCGATTTCCAATTCGACGTACAAAAGCAAGAAGATCCGAACGGTGACCGCATCATTCTGACGATGAACGGAAAGTTTTTGCCATATCGCAAATGGTAATAAATTAAGAAGCGAGCCAGCCACCTTTTAACGATTTCACATCGAAAGGTGGCTTTCTTTTTCCGTATAGATTGTATAGTTAACAATAGTAAAGGTGAGTTGATATGGAGAACAAACGTGTTACTGATAGTCTCAGCACTGTACAATGGTTCATTTTTTTGCTAGCCAATGCAGTGGCTCTGCCCATTGTCATTGGAGGTATTTTTCAATTGTCGTTTGAACAAATTTCAACCTTAATGCAGCGGACATTTTTCGTTGTAGGAATCAGTTCATTTATTCAGGGATGGTTAGGACATAAATACCCTATTGCAGATGGTCCTGCGGGATCATGGGTAAGTATCTTTGTCATATTAGGCAACTTAGCCTTCATTCAAGGGCAAGATCAAATGTATACATTACAAATTCTAGAAGGAGGATTAATCGTAGCCGGTCTTCTTCTCTTCGTATTAGGAACTACAGGGCTAGTTTATAGGCTTCAATTTTTATTCACACCCTTAGTTTCGGGTTCATTTTTATTCATTCTCGCCTTGCAATTAAGCGGTGTATTAGTCAAAGGCATGCTTGGGTTACAGGGAACAAGCGCCGAACCAGATGTTATGGCAGCACTCATATCCTTTTTTATTTTTGGACTTGTTATTATTCTCTCTATTAAAGGAAGAGGATGGATTAGTAGTTACGCCGTACTGATTGGAATCGGCTTGGGTTCGGCATTATTTGCAGCATTGGGGAAAGTGGGCCCAACATTTACAGATTCAAATCCCGTCTTGAAGTTCCCTCAAATTTTTGCTTGGGGAGTACCTCAATTCGATCTAGGGATCGTGATTACCTCACTGTTGTTTACGTTTTTGTTAGTATCCAATACAATTTCTTCTATTTCCGCTGTAAAACAAGTAGTTCCGGTTTTACCGAAAGATGAAAAAACAGCATTAAGTAGAGGGATTTGGACAGGAGGGATCTCTCATATACTAGCCGCCCTATTCTCAACGATAGGCGTTGTTCCATTGCCAGCCTCGGCGGGCTTTATGAAATTAACGGGGCAAAAGCGAATTCGGCCATTTCTTATGGCCTGTCTGTTACTAACCGTTATCGCGCTTATGCCGTCCGTTGTCAATGTGCTATCGTTACTTCCAGCGCCAGTAGCCAGTGCAGCACTTCTAGCTACTTTTGTACAAATCGTAGGGATTGCATTCCAATCCTTGCTACAGGAACAGCTTGATCATCGCCGATTAACGATACTAGGAATAACGTTGTTGGTGAGCATCGGACTTATGTTTTTACCTCCAGCGGTATTTCAGAGTCTTCCTTCCACATTTCGATATATTTGCAGTAATGGTCTGCTTGTCGGCACTATACTGGCCATGCTTTTAGAGCAATTGTGGAAGGGTGAAAAGAAAATAAGCCATTATCGCAAATTATGAAACTACTCAAAAGAGGTAAAAAACACATCTTGAAGAATGGCCTTAGCTTTCTTAAGATTGCGTGTATCCAGTTGGTTAAGCATGTCTACGATTTGACTCATTTCATCGATTTCCATTGCCTCAAGAGATTCTCCAGCATTTAATGGTTCTTCTTCAGCAACCGATTCCGAATGAACCCATGATGCTTCCAAAGTATCCTCGAATGCTTGGATCAGAAATAACAATTCATCTGTGTTATATCTTTGTAGAAACCGATTTATCCCTTTATTCATCTCCTTATGTAGTGCTTGATGCAAATCGAATATTTCTTTTCCAAGAGGTGTTGTAAGAAACAGCACTTCTTTTTTATTATCGGGGAGAAACTCCGTGCGAATCATTTCCTGCAGAACTAATTTTCTAGTGATTTTGGACACGCTGCCTTTCGGAATTCCGAAATGCTTCGAAATGGTAGTGCCATTCACCGGTTCAAGCTGTCCAATTGCATCTATTACATGCAGGGTCATGACTGTGGAGTCTTTGAGGAAATCAATGATAAGGGGATTACTACAGTTCTGAATCAACCATTCCTTCTCTTCATCATCCTCCGATTGAAATCGCTTTTGTAATTGTGGAATCATTTCTATCAATTTTTTTATCAAAATATCCTTATTAGGTAAGTTCTCGAAAGAATGCGTCACTGTTAAGTCTCCTCGTAAATTCATCTTATGATCATTTTAACAAGATACAGATCATAAATAAAGTTTCCTAGAAATAATATTGACAACAAGGAAACTTAAAACGTATTATTGTTTCCATAGTCATTATTTAATTTCTGAGAAACAATAAATCGTAAAGAAGGTATTTATATGAATGTCCTGATTATTTTTGATCATCCATATGGAGCAACAGCGTCCGAGAATGTCCCCCATCAGCGAAGCTATTCCGCGGCCTTACTAGCTTCCGTTATGCGAGGTCTTACCACCAAAGGCCATACGATTGATCTTATCGATTTGCATGCCGATGAATTTAATCCAGTCATGTCTTGCGAAGAACTTGCTGCTTGGCGACAAAAGAAAACCATCGACCCTCTAGTCGCCAATTATCAGCAGCGTCTTATAGCAGCGGATCATATTGTCTTCATATTCCCTATATGGTGGGAAGCCATGCCCGCTCTTACCAAAGGCTTTCTTGATAAGGTATTCGCTAAAGGCATTGTCTACGAAGAAATTAAACCTGGACGGCCCTTCAAATGCTTACTGCCGAATATTAAAGGAGTATCCCTGCTGACTGTTATGAATACTCCTGACTTCTTTTATCGCTGGATTTTTGGCAACCCCATCACCAAGATTCTGTTCAGAGGGACCTTCCGCAAAATGGGAATACGTAAGAATCTCCGTTGGTATAATTATGCCGGAATGTCAGATCGCAGCTTAGAAGAACGGGTGAAGCATCTTAATAAAACAGAACGACGTTTTGCACGACTAGGGTAAATTAAATTACTGAAGCTGAAACGGATGTCGAGAGCTGAACCTCGGGTTTCTTCGCCTCCCGAAGCACCAGCAATCCAATGAATAAGGATGCAACACCAATAATGATCAGCAGTGCCCCCAGCTCCTGACTGTAGGCTGTTAGCGCCCCATTCCGAAAAGCCATCCCGCGTATGAGGCGATTCAGCCAATTCATCGGTAATGCCCAAGCGGAAATTTGAAAAAACTCCGGAAACGCAAGTGGACTCAGTTGGATTCCAGTAGCAAGAAATGACGGATACAATACGAAATTGGTTCGTAAATTAACTTTGGATACGTCTTTGGCAGTATAACCAATCAACAGGCCCATGAGAGACAAGGCAAAGGCATACACAAACAGCGGAAGAATGAACAGATAAGGCTCCGCTACAAAGCGCATTCCCCCCACCTGTTTTAATAAGCCATAACACAGGAGCAGCGAGATAGTGGTCAAAACAGCGTATGGTAGACTACGAACCCAAATCTGCCAAGGAGAGTTCCCGTTTGCAAAGAGTTTCCCCTCCTGACGCAAGCGAGGGACAATTGAACCCGCTGCGCTTGTTGTAATCATCAGCACCACAATATTTACAAATCCAAGCACCATAAAGCCTACGTAACTCGTGGTCGGATTAAACAGCATCCGCTGCTGAAGGGACAATGGAGAAATAATCCCTTTAGAGGTTTCTGCGTCCATTCCTTTCTGAACCAGACGGGTCATCGAAAGCGTCATATTTTCCGTCTGGATGACTTCCTGAATCGCAGTTCGTATACCGGTTAGCCCTGAGGGCATTGTGTTATCCATTAATATGCCGAGATTCGTTGATAACCCCTGCTGCTGACGCAGCTCCAACTCTTTAGGAAGCATGATGACCGCGACTGCCTGCTCATTTGCCAGTAATGTTTCTGGATCCAGGGGACTGGCGTACACATTAGTTACTTTCATATAAGGAGAAGCATTTATTTTAGAGATCAGCTGTCGTGAATACGAACTGTGATCCTCATCAATGACTACAACATGCGATTCGCTGATTTGATTCTTTGAGAACATCAAGCCGAAGAACAGAGCTGCGATTAACGGGCCGATAAAAATCAAGCGTAAATACTTACTGCCCGTTACGTACTTCCACTCATCAATCAGTGATTTCATCGAGCTTCACCTCCGCAGTCATCCCCGGGAGCAAATCAGCATTCGCATCCATAGCTACACGGACAAGAAACATGCTTAAATCGGCTTGCCCTTTTTCACGTGACATGCGTAGGCTGGCAAATTGAGGAGCGACTGCGATGGAAGCAATTACACCCGTCACCTCCTCTGGGTGCTCCAAATACGGAAAATGAACGCTAATGCTTTGATTCACCTCTAGCTTTTGGATTTCACTTTCCTGTATGTAGAGGTCTGTATAAAAGTTGTTTTTCTGCAATATCGCCATTGGCATTCCTTGCTGTATTTGATCTCCCGGCTTTACAATAATCCTGTTGACCGATCCGTCCTCTGGCGCGAGTACATCTGTTTCTCCTTCTTCAGCGGATTTAACCTTGAACAATACCTCTCCCTGTTTTATAGAATCACCTACAGCCACACCGACCTCTATAATTGACCCTGGACTGTTCTGATACAATAGGGTCTTTTGCTCCGCATCTAGAATCCCTTGCTTCCTGCTCTCAGCCTGACTGACAGCATCCTTTCCTTTTACAGCAAGAAGCGCCCCACCAACGATCAACACAATAGCAATTCCGATATACAAACCTGCTTTTATTTTCATTTTCCACTCTCTCCCATTCTCATTTTCCTAACTGCATTTTCGGCAGCCTCCATAATTACTTCTCCCAATGTGGGATGAGGGTGAATGGTCATCGCCAAGTCCTCCACAGTTGCACCCATCTCAATAGCAAGAGCAAGCTCCGACACAAGTGTAGATGCTTCTACTCCAACAATTTGGGCGCCAATAACGATTCCAGAGGTCGGGTCCGCTACAATTTTGACGAAGCCCTCAGTTTCTCTCAAAGCCAAGGCTCTCCCGTTAATCCCAAAGGAGGATTTGCCGATAACGACCGGAATTCCTTTTGACTTTGCTTCCGTTTCACTTAAGCCAACACTGGCCAGCTCTGGATCAGAAAATACAACAAGCGGAATGGCTCTATAATCAACCTCGGAGGAGAGACCAGCAATAGCTTCTGCCGCAATCTTGGCTTCGTAAGATGCCTTGTGAGCAAGGGCAGGACCCAACGTAATATCCCCAATTGCAAAAATATTCGGAATAGCCGTTCTGCACTGTTCATCTGTCTCAATCAATCCCCTGCTCGTCACTGGCAAGCCTATACGGTCCAGCCCTAAATTGCCGTCTGTATTTGGTTTTCGGCCTATAGTGACTAACACATATTCCGCTGTCACATACTGCTCTTCCTGATTTTTTAAATAATGCAGTGTAATGGCATCCGCACTCTGCACTACGTTCACAGCTGTCGCTCCGGTAATCATCTTAATCCCTTCAGCTTTCAACTGCCTTCCAACAGGGCTCACAAGCTCCGGCTCAAATCCAGGCAGCACTTGTTCTCCTCCCTCCAGTATCGTTACTTTTGTTCCGAATTTGGCATACATTTGCCCCAGTTCAACACCTATATATCCCCCGCCTATAACTACTAGGCTTGTTGGAACCTCTGGCAGCGCCAAAGCTTCTGTGGAAGACAAAACACGTCCGCCAACCGGAAAGGCTTGCAGCTCAATCGGACGAGAGCCTGTGGCCAGGATGACATTTTTAAAAGAAAGAGTCTGCTCCTGCCCACACTGACTGATAATCGCCGTATGCTCATCAAGCAATCTAGCCTCTCCTACCAGAATGTTTACGCCTGCCGTCTTTAATAAATAGCTGACTCCTCCTGCCTGCTTATTCACAATTCCCTGCTTGAAATCCTGAGCATTCTTAAATGACACTGCCGCATCTGCAGAGCTGAACGCTCTAAGCCACTCATAACGATGGGATTCTGCAATTAATGCTTTGGATGGAATACACCCTACATTTGTACAGACCCCACCTAACTGATCGCGTTCAACTATTGCCGTCTTCATCCCAAGCTGTGCGGATCGCAGCGCCGCCACATACCCTCCCGGACCTGATCCAATGACCAATGTTTCTACGGATTCAAGTTTATTCATCTCCCGATACCTCCTGTTTATCTAACTAAAAATATGATGACCGTAATATATTATAATCATCATATTTTAAAACCGTCAACAACCTTGTTTAGCATTTCATAAACTAGATGTGCTCAGAAACGCTAAATTGACAGGTTTTATTATGATGATTATAATATTTTAAAAGTAGAATTATGATGCTGTGGAGTGATTACAATGCCCTATCCCAAAGGCCATAAAATAAAAGTACGGAATAAAATTGTTGAAAGTGCTGCCCAGGCTTTTCGCACCCATGGAATTCATGATGTAAGTGTTCCCTTCATTATGAAAGGAGCCGGATTGACGCATGGAGGCTTCTATTCACATTTTGACAACAAAGAACAGCTGGTCGCCGAAGCCTGCCGATATGCCATCAGCGATACCATCGCACTTCTGCAGAAGGTTGCGGATCAGGAAGACCAGAACCCCAAAATCAATGCGGTCATTGATTACTATTTAAGTCCGTATCACCGCGACAAAACCGAGATGGGCTGCATTATTCCTGCCCTTTCTACCGAATTAGCCCACTCTTCCGAGGATGTTCGGCAGGTATTCACACAGGAGCTAGAGCGGATGATTGATTTTATCTCTACTCTGGCTGGCATCGACACGTCCAAAGGTAGCGCACTGTTCAGTACTATGGTTGGCTCTCTTATTCTTGCACGGACTGTAAATAATCCTGAATTGAGCGACAACCTCCTCTCTGCAGGCAAGCAGTCTGCCAAAAAGCTAGTTATGAACTAATTTTGATTTTGAGCCACAAATGAATCCTCCTCCAAATTTCTTCGTAGTAATATGAAATAAAAGGTAACTGAGGGGTGTATCCAATGAACGAGCAGTATGCAGCAAGGGTTGAATTGTTCGCAGAGAACGCACAGAGGATCAAAAAGGCTTTTCCTTGGCATAATGCAATGGTTAGCCGTTTGGCGGGGTTACTGTACACAGCAGAGAATAAAAGTGCAGATGAGGATGCGATTCGTGCGAGCCACGAGCTTATTAAAGAAAATACCGGAATGTTTTCTTCGTTTAGGGGGAATTCGGCAATCAGTATTGCTACTATGCTCTCTCTTTCTTCAGACAAGGAACAACAGCTTGCAAATACGCTGACCGTGTATGACTTATTGAAGGACGTCAAATTTAGAGCCTCTGATTATCTCGTCGTTGCCGCTTATCAAATCGCCGCTAATACGACAACAGATCAGTATCAGCGTACGGTTGAACGCGCAAAGATGTTTTACGATAGTATGAAAGCGAAGCACCGTTTCCTTACCGGACATGATGATTACATCTTCTCTGCCATGCTCGGCCTTTCCGATATCGACGTGGACAGCGGCATCGACCGGATGGAGCAGCTTTACACTACACTAAAGCCTGAATTTATGTCGGGGAACAGTGTCCAAGCTCTGACACAGGTACTGGTTCTTGGAAAAGAAGCTTCTGAAGCAGCGGATCGTGTACTGGCATTACGAGATGCGTTCCGTGCACATGGCATCCGGTTAGATAAGGAATATACCCTTTCTTCGCTGGGCGTGCTTACTTTGCTCTCCTCCAACAATAAGGACATGGTTACGGAAGTCTCAGAGACCTTCGAATTACTGCGTACCAAAAAAGGCTTTGGCAGCTGGTCCATTGTAAAGCAGGAATTGCTACTGTTGTCAGCTGCGCTGGTAGCTTTCAAATATGTAGAGGATGTGCAAAGCGGCATTGTAACCTCGATGCTTTCCACCAGCATCACTAACATTGTGATCGCACAGCAGGCTGCTCTTGCTGGGGCTGCGGCTGCGTCGGCTGCGGCTGCAGCCTCATCTTCTTCGAATTAAGTGGAAATGCGAGGGAAGACATGGACTCGATACAACCAATCACCAATAGGAATGAAGAATGTTTATACCGTCTACTGAATATTTGGGAATCATCCGTGCGGCATACGCATCAATTCTTGTCTGAACAGGACATTGATGCGTTGCGTCCACTGGTTCTACAGGGGTTGGAGCATATAAATCATCTGCTTACTTTTATAGATGAGAATGACCAATCCCTTGGCTTCATAGGGGTTCAGGATAACAAGATTGAAATGCTGTTCGTAGAACCTGCTGCAATGGGAAAAGGCATCGGTAAATCACTCGTTGCTTATGCCATACAGACACTAGACGTACACTACGTCGATGTAAATGAACAAAATCCGCAGGCCTTAGGTTTCTATGAGCATATGGGTTTTGAAGTTTTTGAGCGTTCTGCACTGGATGAGCAAGGTAATCCATTTCCTATCTTGCATATGAAGTTATCGATCGACTCACGTTAGAAGATTACGTCACCTCTCAAATCAAAAGAGACCGCTTCGAGCAGCCATAACAATGGCTGTTCGAAGCGGTCCTTTGTGTTTAAGTAGAATTAACTTTAGTTTTTGGTGTGGACGCTGCGCTTATTCTACTGATTTCAACGCCTCAATCATATGAATCCGTTTGAGCTTAATGTGCATGAATGCCATGACTATGCCTGAGAATAACAGTGTTAACAGCGCGGCATACACATAGCTTGGCCACTTGATGATCGGCGCGAACATCGTCGCATCCAGCTCAGCAGTATTCAAGACGAAGCTGTGCAATATAATGCCAAGACCCGATCCGGCAACAATGCCGAGTAAGCTTAGCAGCAAATTCTCGCGGTAAATATACAACGTTACTTCCTTATCATAAAATCCCAATACCTTGATGGTTGATAGTTCTCTGATCCGCTCAGAGACATTGATATTAGTTAAATTGTAGAGGACAACAAAAGCAAGAGCAGCAGCCGATACAATGAGCACCAAGGTTACAACGTCCATACTCTTCATGGTGTCGTCAAAGGCAGTGCCTACGCTGCTTGAAAAGCTGACCGCAGCCACTCCTTCATTGTCTGTCAGCTTCTCGCCGAACTTGTCCTCCCATGCTTTATCGTGCGTGGTATAGTTCAGCAGCTCTGTGTTGAACACCGGTTCTTGTCCAAATACGGAAGAATAATACGCAGGTGTCATATAGACATAGTGCATTACATAGTTCTCTGTAATCCCTGCCACCTTAATCTTGAATGTCTCGTTATCCTTGTCCACCACACTCAACAGGTCACCGAGTTCAAGCCCGTATAATTTAGCCAGCTTCTCCGAGATTATCGCTCCCTCGTCTGTGAGCATCCGCTTTTCTCCGCTCACTCGATCCCGCAGCTCTACATAATCGGATATAGCATCAACAGATGCAGGAATGAACAGATGCACATCCTGATCATTTACACCACTGCTGTGCGCTTTCATCGTTTCCTGCGCCACACTTAATGATCCGGTTATGCTGGACTCGCCAGTGATCAATTGCTCATAGGCATCCCGTGCATCCGCAGACGCATCTTCATGCAGCGCCACAAGTGCATCATATTTCATGATCGTACCGAACTGCTGAGGTGCAATGCTGCCAATCGAGTCTTTGAGACCAAACCCGGTCAGAATCAACGCCGTACAGCCGGCCACGCCGAACACAGTCATGAACATCCGCTGCTTATAGCGGAATAAATTCCGTGCGGTAACCTTTTGAACAAAGCTCAGTCGTTTCCATACAAACGTAACTCTCTCCAGCAAAATCCGCTGCCCGCTCTTTGGCGCCTTCGGACGCATCAATACGGATGCGTTGCTACGTAGCTCTACCCGCGCGGCAATCCAAGCTGTCAATGTTGTACAGATTAGCGCCACTATAATAGAAATGATGGAATATGACGGATAGAAGCTTTTGATAAGATTCGGCAGATTATAAAGCGAACTGTACGCATTATAGATAATGGTCGGAAACATGGTAAAACCGAGGGCAAGCCCTGCAACCGAAGCCGCCAAGCTGGCAAGCGTACCATAAACTAAGAATTTGGCCATAATGTCACGATTGCCATACCCAAGTGCTTTAAGTGTCCCGATCTGCAGGCGGTGTTCCTCGACCATGCGGGTCATGGTTGTCAGACTGACCAGTGCAGCAATCAGGAAAAAGAATACCGGGAACGCGCTCGCAATTGCCGACAACCGGTCAGCGTTGTCTTTATATTCGGCATATCCCGGATTGGCGTTTCTGTCAGTGATATAGATCTTGGGAAGCGCTAGCTCTGCAAGCTTTTGCTCCCCTGCAGCCAATTCCGCTTTGGCTGAGACCAGTCCATCCGCAATGGCTTTCATATTTGCAGCTTGTTCCTGCTGCACCGCCTCTGGCTGGCGCTTTAAGTCAGCGAGCTGCTGCTCGGCGGCGGCTACCTTGTCACGTCCACTGGACAGCTCTTTCTCACCTTCCGCACGCATCTCAGTAAGACGCGCTTCCGGTACGCCGGACAGCGCCTGCTCTACTGCCTTGGTATGCTGTTCGATCAATTCCTCATACTCTGGTGAATAAGCCTTCACTCCGATTGTATCCTTGAAGGATAGATAGGCTTCCGTATAGACCGGGAGCTTAAAATCTGACTCCGGGATTGCTGCGAATGCATCCGCCGTCCCTTTACCAATTCCGCTGGTGCCCCGGGTACTCTTCTCTATAAATTGTGGGCTTCGCACAAAGCCCACTACGGTATAATCAAGGGTTTCGAAGTTGTTCGACAACTCCGCATCCGTTCCAGCTCCGCTGAACGTTACCTTGTCACCTAGTGCATACTTTTCGACCAGCTTGTCATCCAATACCATTTCTCCGGAATTCTCCGGAAGACGACCTTCAATTATGCTGTACTGGTTAAGAGGTTTATCTGAATTGTAAGAATGAACTTTGAGTATCAAGGCATTATCGCCACTGAATACATCCGCGCTGTAACCCGGCTGAACTTCGTCGATACCCGGTACATCACTCAGCAGATCTATGTTCTCTTCGGTCAGACCATAGTTGGTCTGCACCTTCAAATCCATCAGTCTCGTCTCTTGGTAAAAGGTTCCGGCTGTATCCAGCATATCTGGACCGGCTGACTTGATGCCGGAAAAAAAACTAACGCCCAGCATAATGATTGCAAATATCGAAATAAACCGGGCTTTCGTGTGCCTAATTTCGCGAAAAATATCTTTCCACAACGCTCGCTTTTTCATAGGTGACTTCTCCTTACCATTCGATATCTTCAACAGATACTGGCGAAGGATTGGTTACCATCTTCCGTACCTTAGCATTGTTAATCTCAATAACCCGGTCTGCCATTGGCGCAATCGCCAGATTATGCGTGATTACAATGACTGTCGTCCCTGTATTGCGGCAGGTATCCTGAAGCAGCTTGAGCACTTGCTTGCCGGTATTGTAGTCTAGTGCACCTGTTGGCTCATCGCATAGGAGCAGCTTCGGCTGTTTAGCTAGCGCTCTGGCAATAGCGACACGTTGCTGCTCGCCACCAGACAGCTGAGCCGGAAAATTATCCAGCCGCGCGCCCAGTCCCACATCCTCCAGCACCTTACGCGCATCTAGTGCACGCGGGGAAATCTGAGAAGCAAGCTCAACATTCTCTAGCGTGGTAAGATTCGGCACTAAGTTGTAGAACTGGAACACAAAACCCACATCATTGCGGCGGTAGCCTGTCAACTCCTTGGCACTGAACTTGGCTATGTCCGTACCGTCCACAATGACCTGGCCTTCGTCGGCAGAATCCATCCCGCCAAGAATATTAAGCACCGTCGATTTACCTGCACCGCTGGGACCGACAATCACTGCAAACTCACCTTTATTTATCTCAAAATCAATTCCGTCGTTGGCAACAATCACACTTTCACCCATTTTGTAACGCTTGTACTCCCCTTTTACAGCAACAAAGCTCATTCCTCATCCTCCTGTCTCTATCCAAACCAAGCCTAATTACTTTACATTGTTTCAGTTTATCATAATTAGAACGCCCAAGCCCGAATGGCAAACCCTCATTATGCAAGGTAAAATTCACATCATTAATAAGTTCATTTTTTTGTAACAATAATGTAACAAGGAAATTTTTCCGTAAACGATACTTAGTCATTTGATAGTGTTATAATCACCTTGATTTATTCATTCTTTTCAGGCAAGAGTGAAAGAACAAACAGAAACAGGTGATCAGATGTTCGAACTGAAATGGCTTTGGCAGAACTTAGAGGGGAACCGGACACGGTATATTCTGGCGCTCTGCCTCTCGGTGGTGGGCTCAAGTCTTACGATCGTGAACCCGTACATCAGTCAGCGCATTGTCGATACGTTTATTGCGGGTGACAATGCCCTGCAGAATCTTACACAAGAACGGCAATTATTAATTATGCTCTGCCTAGGCATGATTGGATTTTCTCTACTGCGTACAGGACTTGCTTATTTTACAACCATGCAGTATGAAAAGTCCTCGCAAAACATGATGTACAATATCCGTATTTTTTTGTACAACAAGATTCAAGGACAGGACAGAGAATATTACGACCATAACCGAACCGGCGATCTCATGACCAAGATGACCGGGGATCTGGATATGGTTCGGCACTCGATGGCATGGATTTTCAAAACGATCATTGAATCGCTAACGATCTTCATCGCCGCTGTTATCTATTTTTTCACTATAGATGCTCAGCTGACGTTGTGGATGCTAATCCTGTCACCGCCCATTTTTATTGTGGCTTACATATTTGCTAAACGCGTTCGTCCTATGTATATCGACCTGCGTGAGCGGTTGTCCCAGCTTAACACGACAACTCAGGAGAATATTTCAGGAAACCGTGTGGTTAAGGCTTTTGCCCGCGAGGAGTTCGAGGTCCAAAAATTCACAGAGAAGAATGTCAACTATTCCACGGCGAACAAAAAGGCCGCCCTTGTATGGCTTGATTACTTTCCTTATCTGGAATCATTCGCTCAGGGCTTCAACGTAATTCTTATGTTGGTGGGTGGTTTGTTCCTAATGAACGGCCGGATCACCTTCGGTGAATTCACGGCTTTCTCGTCGCTGATCTGGGCTGTATCCAACCCTATGCGCAACATCGGTATTATTATCAACGATATTCAGCGCTTTTTTGCGAGCTTATCCAAAATTGTTGATATCTATTACGCCAAGCCAAATATTATAAATGAACATAAGTCCACTACTAAACGCCGTTACGAAGGCCGTATTGAGTTCGATCATGTTCGTTTCAAATATGACAGCGCTATCGTACTTGACGATGTTAGCTTTACCGTTGAACCTGGTGAAACTATAGCAATCATGGGCTCGACCGGATCAGGCAAAACAACAATCATCAATCTGATTCCTCGATTCTATGATGTAGCCGAGGGGCGCGTACTTGTCGACGGCGTTGATGTCCGAAAGCTAGAGCTCGATGAGCTCCGCGATAATATTGGTATGGCGACCCAAGATGTACTCTTGTTCTCTGATACTATTGATGGAAACATTGCCTATGGCGATCCTGATCTTCCGGAAGAAGATGCAAAAGGCTATGCCGAGCTCGCGGCCGCACACGACTTCATTACCAAAATGCCTGAAGGTTATGATACCGTTGTCGGGGAACGCGGAGTCGGTCTATCCGGAGGTCAAAAACAGCGTATCGCTTTAGCACGTGCCTTGGCCGTACGCCGTCCGATCCTAATTCTGGATGATACGACCTCTGCTGTCGATTTGGAGACGGAGGAACATATTCAGAAAAGTCTACGCGAGCTGGATTACCCTTGCACGAAGATTATTATCGCGCAGCGTGTATCTACGACCGCGCAGGCTGACCGCATTCTCATTCTGGATGGCGGGAAGCTGGTTGAAGAAGGTACCCACGCCGAACTACTGGCGAAACGGGGCTACTACTACGATGTGTTTAAACTGCAGAACGAGGGTATTGGAAGGCAGGTGACCGCAAGTGGCAAGGAATAAATTCGACGTCGATGAGAATCTGGAATCGCCGTTTAATATAAAACACTTCCGGCGTGCGATGGTATACATCAAACGTAAGAAAACGCCAATGATTGTTGCATTTATACTCAGTGCGCTTTCAGCGGCTATATCCCTATCGGCTCCACTGATCATGCAGCATGTGATCGACGTAACCATTCCGGCAAAAGCCAAGCTTGCGCTGCTGGGCTGGGCTGGACTGATGCTTCTGACCATTGTGGTCAGTGTTTATCTGGCTACTATACGATCACGCATCATGACGAGTGTTGGGCAGGATATTATTTTTGATATCCGTACAGATTTGTTTAAGCATCTGCAAGAGTTGCCCTTCAAATATTATGACGACCGGCCGCAGGGCAAGATTCTCATCCGGGTCGTAAACTATGTCAACGCCGTTTCCGATGTACTGTCCAACGGTATTATCAACTTTATTCTAGAAATCGTGAATTTGCTCTTTATTGCAGCCTTCATGTTCGCCGTTGACGTACGTCTATCATTTGTCATCCTTGCAGGACTTCCGGTATTCTTTGGCATCATGATGCTGATCAAAACTCGGCAACGCCGGGCTTGGCAAGCGGTATCCAATAAGAGCTCCAACCTGAACGCCTATTTGCAAGAAAGCATCAGCGGTATTGGTGTGACGCAAATGTTCTCCCGGGAACAACGTAACGAAGGAATCTTCACACGTCTGGCGGGTAATTTCCGTACAGAATGGATGAAGGCTCTACGTTACAACATGCTTATTCCATTCTCGGTAGACAACTTGTCTACGATCGTTACATCATTGATTTTCCTTGTAGGCCTACTAACACTTAGTCCACAAGACATGACCCTCGGCGTCATTCTGGCGATGAGCAGCTACGCTGCCCGCTTCTGGCAGCCGATTCTGAATCTTTCGAACCTGTACAATAACTTCATCAACGCTGTTGCCTATCTTGAGCGTATCTTCGAGACGCTGGATGAACCAGTTACCGTCAGTGATATTCCGGACGCGAAGACACTTCGACCTGTAGAGGGCCATGTCACTTTCGACGATGTGACCTTTGCCTATGACCCAGGACTCAATATTCTGGAGAATATCTCCTTTAAGATCAAAGCGGGAGAAAGCATCGCTCTGGTGGGACCAACAGGTGCAGGCAAAACTACGGTCGTCAATCTGATCTCGCGCTTCTATAATATTTCCAGCGGTAAGATTCTTATCGACGATCAGGATATCTCGCAGGTTACACTGAAGTCTCTGCGCAGCCAAATGGGAATTATGCTACAGGATAGTTTCATCTTCTCCGGTACGATCTTGGACAATATTCGTTACGGTAAACTCGATGCCACCGAGGAAGAAGTAATCGCCGCAGCGAAAGCCGTCTGTGCCGATGAATTCATCCGTGAATTCGATCAAGGCTACCTGACAGAGGTCAACGAGCGCGGCTCCAAACTATCTCAAGGACAGCGGCAGCTCATCTCGTTCGCAAGAACGCTTTTGGCTGATCCGAGAATTCTCATACTAGATGAAGCCACTTCATCGATCGATGCGAAGACTGAGCGTTTGCTGCAAAAAGGTCTGAATGAGCTCCTTAAAGGACGTACCTCGTTCATTATCGCGCATCGCCTGTCCACCGTAAAAAACTGCGACCGTATTATGTATGTATCTAATAAAGGTATTGCCGAAAGCGGCTCACATGATGAGCTTATCGCACAAAAGGGGCTTTACTACCGCCTCTACACGGCACAGAAGATGGAAGCATAACTCAATAAACACCAAAAAAAGCTCAGGCTGTAAATCGCCCTAAGCTTTTTTGGTGTTTATATATTCTTAAAAATATGAAAACTAATCTATTACCGTCCAAATATTTAGCGCAAGTGAGCGAACCGCAATATTCGTGTGATTTCTGTACACCCGCAAACGCTCTGCAGGCTCTGGACTCCAGAGTAGAGCACTTCCGGCAACCTCAAGCAACGAAAGTCCAATATACTGAGATTCGTAACTACCCTCAGACCCTAGCACATCTACAATTTCCAATAAAGTCTCTGGACTCCAGTAGCCTATGCTGTCTTTTAAATTATACGCAACCTGCTTGTAGGCATCACTCAACAGCTGCGGTTGATATGAAATACTGTTAACCATCTGATTCAGATACGTGGCGGATTCCTTCACATTATTCCAGTCTATTACTGCTATATAAAGCTTCATCACAACTTGCTGTAAAGTCTCCTCCGATGTTAGACACTCAATCAATCCCGTATACAAAGGTTTAAGGTGTACCCGGGTGATTGTTGGCAAAGCGTTCAGCTGGTTGATAAGTTTCAGGAGACGTTGCCGATGAGGCAAATCTCTACTGGTAGTTGCATTCCATTCATCCTTTATCGCCGCACTAGCTAATTTCTGACAAACGCCGATTACAACCTCATTGATCTTACCATCGCGGCAGGTTTGCATTAGCGTGTTCATGGCAAATTCCCATCTAGTGCTGTCTTTCAAATCCGTAATAGCCTGAGCAGTGGCAGCTGCAACAATGCCTTCATTTCCATTGGTCCACCACATCATAGAACTGAAAGCATACTTGCCGACAAACCCATCCGGATGATTTCCGATTTCAATGATTAATTTTAAATAGCGAAGTCTATAGTCTAGCGGAAGATCATTAGGCTGTTGGGATAACAAGCTTCTTGCGATATCACTTTCTGATGAAGCGGCCATTGCACTTAAAATCTTCCAAGCGCGCTCATCATCTAAAAGCTGTTTCGCAGCATGCCCTATGGCAATGATTACATCCTTGTGTCCATTTGGTTTCTCGAACTCGTTTATCAATAGTGGAATGCTGTCATCGCTTCTATAAGCACCCAGTAAGCGGATGGCCTCTTTTCTGATAGTGATCTTCAGCTTATCCCGATTCAGCAGCTCTTTCAGCATGGATACCAGTAACACTGGATTCACTCTACGGATGCATCTGGGTATCGAGTACATGGCTACACGGGCCCGGTCCCCATCCAGATTCTCCAGCAGAACGGAAAGTGCCTTCTCCGGTTCTTCCATAAGTGAAAGGGCATGAAGTGCAGCTTCTACTACAGTTACTTCCTTATCCTGTAAAAGCTCAAGTAATCTATCCGGACCAAGATCAGGCATACTTGCCATGATCTTAATAACTCTCGAACGCTCCCAATGGTTACGCTTAGCATCGACGAATGCGATTTTTTCTAATAAGGAACTTAATGCTTGCTGCTGGCGCGGCAGCCACCTGTTGAATCCGTCCGTAGCTGGCA
The DNA here is from genome assembly GCF_000758585.1 of Paenibacillus sp. FSL R5-0345. Classification (NCBI taxonomy): domain Bacteria; kingdom Bacillati; phylum Bacillota; class Bacilli; order Caryophanales; family Paenibacillaceae; genus Paenibacillus; species Paenibacillus sp. FSL R5-0345. Next base: position 790,508 of record NZ_CP009281.1, on the reverse strand, counting down.
CAAGATAGATCGTTTTACCTGATAAGAATTTACCTTTGATGGCAGCCCCCGAAATAAAGGGATCGAGCCATTCTTGACGTTTTTGATGCAGATGCTGGAATACTTCATGGATCGTAATATACGATTTATCCAAAGCTAATAGTTCCTTAACTCTGGCATCACGGGTTGTATGAGGCGAAAGCCAATGTCTGACTGCTTGTATAGCTGTAGAATCTGCCTTTGCTCTCGTTGCTTCCTTTAACAAATTTTGAAGTTTTACAATACCGTAGCCTCTTTTACCAAATGAGCTGGCCAGGCTAAGCACTAGATTGTAGTCTTCTCTTTTGTTGCCCTGTACAGCTAATGTATAGATTTCATCAAAGATGACCTCTTCCACTCCTTGGGGTAAATTCTTCTCCAATGATGGAAGTGAAAGCTGTCCGTTCTGCTGGGCCAGTTTCCGGATCGTATTTAAAGAGAACTTGAACAACTCACTGTGAGGATTTAATGCGTTATGCCGGAGAATAACAAATGCCAGTTGTTGAACGGAAAACTTCGTACCATATGAAGTATCTCTGGCATCTATAACACTATCAACAAGCCTAGTAAGTTCTTGTACATGGGCATCGGTGAACACAGACGCAGGACTTTCAGAAAGCTCCTTAAACACAAAACCTCGAACAGGATCCTGCTCATTTCTAATCCGGCTCAAAAATACCAAAGTCTCATGCATACCCTGTCTCGACAGAACCGTACTTCTTATCAGTTGCATAAGCGCCGTGGAACGTTCTTCTGAACTGGATACCTTTGTTGCTTGTTCAAGCCCCGCTCTTGAATGAAGAATAGAACGGCAAGCAGTGAGTCTGATTGTTCTCTCCCGGTCATCATTGATTTCACGAAGGCCAAGCATCCGGGTGGCTTCCTTGTCACGCAAGGCATGTGGTAATACATATAATAATCTTTCTGGAAAAACGCGTTCACGGCGCTTATCTTCTTCATACACGGCATCAAAAATCACTTTACGGTTGGAAGGTGCAATATTATGCAGCAACTTCGCTAAATGCATCGGGTGATCTGCGAGTAATTTCGCTATCTCAATCCATTGATCCATGGATAAATATTTTTTTCTTTTTAGTACCCCTTCAGGCACACCATAAGAAATCAGATCGCTCCGCGACTCCGTTCGTGTCAGCAGCTGATACACCTTATTCGGATTTTGGCGTACAAGCGTGCCAAGTTGCTCCTTTAACGCAGGATGTATGACACCCTCGGGTCCATGATTCATCGCACACGCAAGTACCAGATCCGCCTTCAGATTGCATAGGATCTCCATAGCTGATGAGAACCTCCACCAGACATATCCCTTTTCCCTGGGTGGTGTGCTTTCTAGCGTTGTTTCGAAGTATTTCGCTACTACGTCAAAATGCCGGCTGGATAATTTCTTCCAGTCTTTTATGGCATATCCGATATCAGCAAGCCATTTACTTACCGTTGCCGAATAACAGGCCTGCAATATAATCGCGGCTTCCTCCGCTCCCCACCGGGCATACACTACAGGTAATAAGCGTTCCGCTAATTTCTGACGGTTAATCTGTGAAATACTGTGCAGCAGCTTGCGGCGGCAATCATGGGATAAATGGGGGAGCTCACGTTCAATATCAGCATCTGAAGCCACCTTTGCCAAAAGACCCGCAGCCGTATTTCTGATACTTGCCATGGGATGCCGCAGTGCTGACAGAATAATAGGGGCATCATGTGTTGCAATCGCACCGATTAAAGCAAGACGTGCTTCATAAACGCCATCCTCCAGTAAAGAGGCTAGTAATTGGGAGTATTGTGCAGATCCAAGATGATCACGGCCTAATATCGCTACTTTTTTGACTCTGTCGGAATAGCCTAGTGAATCCAATTCTTTAAGTAAGCTCTGTTTGTCCAATGGATCTCTTTTAAAAATCATAAGCCCTCCTCTTTCACCTGTTCTTATTCCATCCGAACATTATTCTCTACACCGCAATCTTTCCCCTTCAACAATCCTAAAATTTAACAACTCGTTTGGTGAGCAAAAAATAAAGGTAACCCTGAAGCTGGTCGTTCAACCGTCTTCAAGATTACCCACCGTATACTACTTACTCTCTTCATTCTTTTTCTGTATAAACACATACGTAGTCTCATCCGACAGCTCATCCGCATAGCTGAAATCAAACCCGTCGAAGCCTTTGATATCCTCCACACAGGTGATTTGCCGCTCAGCCATGAAGCGTACCATCTCACCTCTGGCCATCTTGACTAGAGTCGCTCTCTCAACGATCTTACCGCCGATTTCCTGCCCAAATACACAACTAATCATTCGAACGTTTCCGCCAACATACGGGGAGATGCACTTGTTGTATTCCTTGGAGGCCAGATTCAGAATGATGTCAGTTTCCGAAAATAGCTGATCTGCCAGCTTCCTGTTCCAGAACTCGTAGATAGATTTGAAACCTGGTCCGCTAAGCTTAGCCTGCATCTCCAGCCTGTACGGAACAACGCCGTCAAACGGCCGGACGATTCCATAGAACCCGGACAATATCCGTAAATGCTGCTGAAGATATTCCAGCTCCTCCATTTGAAGTACCCCAGGTGCCATGTACTGATACTGGATACCCTCATAAGAAAAGATAGCCGGTGTAAGATTCCGTGTTACATCCATCTCCCGAATCCGCTCTACATTTAACGTGGCGATGGCATCATTGCATTTCCATAGCGATTTGGCTTCTTCATAATTCAACTTTTGTAATAAGGCCAGAAGAGTCTGTGACTCGCTTATGAATTGCGGCATCTGGCGGCAATCCATAAAATCCGTATCCATCTTCATCTTCTTGGCAGGCGATATAATGATTCTCATGATGCTCCCTTTTCTCTTTTCTTACCCCTGCGGGGAATTTATACGTAACTTTATCCTATCACACTTAATCTTCGTAGGCTTGGGGCAAGTTCATGAAATTTTTCACTGCCGCCCGCTTTGCCCGCTGCCACCATCCGTACCCTGGCTGCCATTTCTTCTTGTCCCGCCATTCATGCCGGGAGAGACACCTCCATCTTTACCCCGACCACCGTTAAAGCCCTGTCCCCCGTTCGCCCTCGAACCAGAATCTGTACTTGATATCTTCTGCGCGCTGATGGCATCGCAAGAGACGAGCACCATGGAACAACTTAGCACTGCTATGAGCAAAGCGAGATATCGCTTAATCCGCATCTTTGAACCCCCTCTTTCCGAGCAAAAATGGTCAACGTGAAAAATATCTTTTTAACATATAATCATATACATCTTTAAAGCCCATATAGGATAACACGATCAGCAGCGGATACACCGGGTAGATATACCGAGACTTAATCTCCCATAGTAGATAGAATCCGATAAAGCCTAGCACCACAAGAATCAAAGAGGACTCCTCATATCTTTTCGCTCTTATTCCACCGATTAAACGAATGAGTATACAAACATACATCAGGAAATTTAGAACATACAGTAACCACAGCAGCCCGCTTCTGTAACTTGAGTCCGCCTTAAACAAATCTGTTGCAGCGTTAGTGTAGCTATAACGGTCCATGATAGAGCCCATTCTTCCGCCGTTACTGGATGATCCGTCATTTCCCAGCCCATATCGTTCCATCTGGTATGTGCCTTCCGTCCAGGTCCAAACGATCTTTTTATAATACATTTTCACTAAGTCGCTTAGGCTCGCCTCGGAGAGTTTATTACTGATTTCCTCTTTAAATAGCTCCGTACTTTCTGCCTTATTATAATTTGCCTCCTGCTGATAGATCGTATAGCTCTGCCAGTTATCCCAGAACCCAAACGTCTCCAGATTGACCCCCATATTTAGCCACATATAGATAGGTGCGGAATTTGTAGTAATCGGTTCATCTACAACACTCGTCGCCTGCAGCACAGCATTTTGCGTCCAGCTCGGAGTATTGAACAATAAAATCGTGATAAACAAAGCGCCTAGAGCTTTTTTCACCCCGATCGCACGCATGTTGAACAAAAGACTGACCACCACAGCAATCAGAACAATAACACCGATACTTCGGAAATAGTTGCCGACTGCCAGAAGGATGGCTGCGAAGAGGATATCCTTTATGGACTTTCTTTTTATAAATCTCACAGCGAAATATAAAGCACTTGTTAGAAAGGCTGTAGCAATCACATCGTTATAGATTAAATTACTCATAAACAAAGAAGGAATATAGGTTGCAGCAAACACGAGAATGCCATAGTCACGATCCTTTGACTTCTCATTGAGCTCTTTATACAGCAGGTAAATCATTAACGAGGTTAAGAGTGTAAATAGAATATTGAATATTTTGATCACCAAATAATTATCCGGAAATAACTGTAGTAACGTTTTTAAATACACAACAATCGAGAAATTAAACGGGAACATATGCAAGTAACCCGTCGTGTCAAAAGATGAATAATCATTCCTGTACAGCATATCGAGTGCCAGTGAAAGCACCGTCTGCGAATCATCCGTCGGCAAGCGAGGAAACAGAAAAATGATCACGATCTGAATGGCAAAAGAACACAGCAATGTGGCTGGAATGACGATTTTCCAACTGTACGGATTAAGCTTCAGGCATATTTTATACAAAATAACGCTTAACGCCAGCACCACCACAATCCCTAGAATAAAAAGGCCCAGCTGTTGCTTTTCCAAAACTGGCGTGTCCCCATATACGAAATAATTATATTTCGCTCGGATAAAAAAGGAGGAAGCGATAAACAGTCCAATGAAGAATGCAAAGATGAGATATAATTTTTTTTGAATTGCCCTTACCATGGAAACCCTCCTTTTCACAGTCGAAGTCCTATACAAGCACATGCTCTGATTCATAAAAGCATTATAAATACCCAAACTGAATATTCAATGAAAATTGGGTGTGCCGGGACCCCGCAGTGAACAAACGCAAATAGACCGCCCTCCATGCAAAGGATTGCGGTCAGTATTGTTAAATATTCATTGCGGAAAAGATCATTTAAACCCTACGAATTCCAAATCCTTTAAGAATTGATTACTTCCTATTAAACTCTTTACCCTCTTCGTTACATTAGGTCCTTTAGGTGTACTACCTCGTCTATTCAGCAAGATCCATCTAAGACAAGCCCATGCTTCAAAGACCTCAAGCTCTTCCTGCTCCATGTCATTCTCCAATAGATAAGCAGAACGAAACACACGGGCATAACGCTCAGATAGGTGGATTTTCAGCAGAATAAATGACCATGCAAAATCATATCTTGGGTCTCCCAACTGGCCGTTCGTCCAGTCAATGACGGTAAACCGCTCTTGTTCCTCAACTATATTTCCTAAGTGAAAATCTCCATGAATGATATGGTCCTGTTTCATTGGCGTTTTCTTTACCAGAGAAATCAGTGCTTGTTTAAGATCTGCGTGCTCGCTCACTTCAGGAAAAAAGTAATCGACGAAGTCGTACTTAGGTAGTTGTATATGTTCAAGCTCAGCAATATCTATTTGATGAATTCTGGCTAAAATGCTCGCGAGCTTCTTCATTGTCTTATCATTCACTTTAAGAATTGGCGTTCCGTCAAAGCTTGTTAACAACACCTTATCCCCATCCGGATTAATCCCCCAGCCCACTGGCTTAGAGACGGCTACTCCTCGTTCGGACAGGACCTCCAATAATCGATATTGAAACTGAACATCTGGTTTGGAGCTCTTACTCCATGTTTTCAAAACAAAGCTTTCCTGGCCTGAACTGATCTTTAGAACCTCAGCTTCAAAGCCATCATCCATCGGATAGGTGGTTAAAGTGGCTTCTTGAATGAGTAAGTCGTGCATGATGATTTCTTGGTGTTCTAACCAGTTTACGTTAGTTATTGGGGTTCTCAAAAGTGTCCCTCCTTTCGCTCGGTTGTTCGCAGATATTAATTTTCTGGAATGCCCGCTACGATCTCAAGCAAATTGCCTTCTGGGTCAGCCACAACAGCTTCACGCAACCCGTAAGGCTGCGAAATAGGTTCTTTTATAGGCGTTGCACCGGCAGTCACCAGACGATCAAATTCCTTGTCGACCTCCTCAGGCGAGGGAACGCCAAATGAGACCTCCATTGTCCCATTCAACCCATTAGGATAACCTAGCCCTGAGATACTAAGCACATCCCGCTGGCATAAATTAAAGAACACACCACTCTTAAGCTGGACCCCGGTAAATACGCCGCCATCCCATTCCAAAGCCATGTTCATGACATCCCGATAGAATGTAACCATCTTTTCCATGTCTTTTACAATAAAAGTGATCGCACCGATTTCCATAAAACCCTCCTACGATTCAAAATTATTCCTTTTAGATCGTAGACATAGTAACATAGCCGGTAAAATAATGAAATGAACTATACAATAATAAAAAGCTCTGTAGAAACTCTACAGAGCACTCTCAGCTAAATCTAACTGTACTACTTATGTCACTGAATAAAATGCCAATCCGATACTTGAAAAGATTAGCAACAGTATGGTAATAAAAACCGCAGATCCTATATACTTATTCTTTATAGACTTACCCGTAATTGATATTCCTCTTTTTCCGATAAGCGAATATAAAATGAATCCCAATATGGGAGTGGTCGCAATCATTAATAATACCCAAATCCAAGGATTTATCCCTCGATACAAACAATCGTTGTAGAGCCATAAACATGATAGCGTTATAGTCAATAAAGCAAATACAACAACTAATACAACTAATGGAATCATAACTTTCTCCCTCCTTACTTTTCACCCCAAAAAATAATTAAGCAGGTTCAAGTTTACTCCCCTTGCTCCTGCTTAAAAGTACTAACATACTGCTTTCTTCATATTTCTAACTGGTTAACTACTTTGAACGAATATCACAACTATTGTTACCAAGAAAACCTAACCAGTTAGAAATATTTAGTTTAAATTAGAAACAGAAACAGAAGCATAGTGAGAAACAAATGGAGAAGCAGAAACAACCATACTCTTCTCTCGTTTCCAAATTTTCTACGGATTCATCAGTCCAAAGGGATTCTGTGGCGTTTAAAGAATGCATTTACCTTCCACTCCTTTCATTTTGAATTAGCGGAAACAATTGATGGCATAAATGAATTCACATATAACATTCATATTTATTTAGTTACTGTAGAAAAGTAACAATAGTTGTCGCAGTTGTCATATGAATAATTAGTTTCATTCTCTAATCACTTCTAAATCATTATATTTTCCACTGAAAAGAGATATATTTCCTACAAGTACAAACAAAACAGATATAACAATGATAAATACATACATACTTCCATCAATAATTGCATTTCCTTTAGAAATAGCTGAAATAGCAACGGATATAACTACAGAAAATAGAACCAATGACATCGTAAGCGAACATATTATGCTAATTATGGCTTTGATCATATATTGCTTCACAAGAATTTTCTTACCAATGCCTAAAGACCGGATGATTGCATACTCTTTTCTATTGAGATCATTCATTAAGCTAAGTAAATTAACGTTAAATATGACTGCTGCCACGATGAAAAGAAAACAGATATATTTAAAACTAGTTAAAAATGAATCCATTTTAGATAACAGGTAATCTCCAACTACATTCATGTTAGCAATATAGCTATCCTTCACTTCATTAAGGAATCCATCATCTATTGCTCTTACCAAATAAATTGTATCGCTATATTGATTTTCGGAAGCTTTCAACATCCAATTATTATTGATACCAGCAGAATCGTAGGTTCCCTTTACTCTATAATTCAAAGTTTTCTCTTCGTTCGTAATTTCCAGGGTATTTCCAATATTGATTTTATAGGCGTCTGCATATGCTTTTGAGATGAGTATTTCTCTTGGATTTCCTTCAAAGACATCTTGCCCCTCGGTAATTTTAAATTTTGAGGTATAGTTCTTTTGGTCAATTTCATTGATACGAACTTGTTTGTTGGAGACCTCATCATTTTCTATCTTTGCATCCATATAGTGCATTATCGTGAATGTCTTTATATCACCGGAGTTAACCAACAACTGATTTAGAGCCTCTTCATCACTTGTCTTCATTAAATAGTTATAGGGTAAGGATTGTTGATACCCCATATCAACAGATTCCTTCAAGGTATTTGCTAACCCAAAGCCTATTAGAATAAACCAAAGCATCATGGTTAAATTTAAAATCCCTATTACAAAAACGAGCTTATTTTTTTTGATTTCTTTAAATGTATATAAGGTACTACGATGATATTTCCATACTGGAAGTCTTGTAATCAGCTCAATGAGCAGTAATATCCCTATAAAAATAGCGCATAACGTAATTAATAAAATAAAGTTACTCGCCATGGATGTACCACTACCCAATAAAACTGCATATACGGAAAAGACAACTGGGAGAGATAGAATAATCCCGAAATTTCTTAGCCTATTCCTTTTAGGGAGACCATGATCTCCTTTGACAATAAGAACAGGATCTAGATTGACCATATACTTTAGAGCAACATTTCTGTACAAAAGGAATACCAAAATATTAAAGACTACAAATTTAAGAATATTTATCATATAAGCGGCTGTGTAATTAACACTAATATTTTCCGCAGCTAAAATCATTTTTGCGAGTGGAATGCTGAAAATAACGGACAAGATTAATGGGGTAAAGATCAAGATATTGATCTCTAATTTCATTGCCTTAATAATGTCCTTCATCTTGATAGGAATTAGCATGAACGCAGCAATATCTTTTTGGCTTCTCACAATCAACATCGTAATTCCACTAATCAACACGGCGATTGCTAATAAGTACCCTACTGTACTAATCAAATTCAAAGCCATAATCTGTTTATCTAAGTCTGAGAATAATTCATTTCTTCTATCTTCAATTGTTTTGTATTTATAACCAGACTCCAGGGTTTGCAGTTCTTGTTTCAATAACTCTCCGGATTTACCAGAAATAAATACTAATCCAGCGTCAGAATGATAGGAGGATTCTAAATTTTTAGTCTTGATATAACCAGAAACCTGGGCATCATCCACAACATCAATAGGGAGATATTCTATTCTCGTGATCTTTAAAGCTTTATCTTGTTCCTTAATTCCTATTAGATGGATTGTATCTCCTACATTTAAATGCTGCTTGTTCGCCAATCCTTCAGAGATTACAACCTCATCCTCGGATAAATTTTCGTAACCTGATAGAAGATAGAGCATCATTTGGTTATTTTCATTTTTAAGATAGACAGGGGCTGAATGAACATAGGAGGTTTGAATTCCTTCCTGCTCATATGCGCTTATAGCTTTATCAAAGCTCTTAGAAGGAAAAGATTGTGTGACTACAAGATCAGCAGGGTTAGATTCTTGCATAGCCTGATTAATGTATTCCTGCTTACTCATTCTTATTTGAGGCAAAATAAGCGAAACGGTCATTGTAATTACAATTGAAAGGGCTATAAAAAACATTGACCATTTATTTTGGTTTAGGTTTTTAAGATTATAGAGTTTAAATAATTCTCTATATTTCATTTAACAACCCCTCATTCATTAAATATTGTCGTTTACCCAGACTTCCAATGGAATGATCATGAGTAACTATCACTAATGCGCTGTTATAAGAAGCACTTACTTCTAGAAGGAAGTCCATTATGCTCTTGCCGGTGGCAGCGTCTAAAGCTCCTGTTGGTTCATCACATAGAATCATCTTGGGATTATTAATTAAGGCCCTCGCAATGGCGACTCTTTGCATTTCCCCACCAGAAAGTGTCGGTGTCTTATGATTATGTTTGCTTGTTAATCCCACTCTTTCTAGCATTTCCATTGCACGACTCTTTTTCTTTGCATACGATAAATTTTCATGAATAGCAATAATCAAATTTTCTAAGGGTGACAAACAAGGGATTAGATTTGAGTTTTGAAATACAAGTCCAATGTAATCTTGCCTGATCTGTTCGATCTCTTTTCTGTTCTTGGTATCAATGGATCTTCCATCCACTAAGATCTGACCCTCTGTTACATCTGTTAACAATGAAATACAATTTAAAAAACTCGTTTTTCCACTTCCCGATTTCCCCATTATGGTGATGAAGTCGCCTTGCTCAATGGTTAAATCAATTCCCTTTAGAACATGCTGCACATTTTTATCAGTGCTAAAATCTTTTTTAACATTTACACACTCAATCATTGTGCCTTCAAGCCTCCTTTAATTTTCAAAGTGAGGTAAAGTCTTTTTAAGAAGGATGCCAACAGGCTAACAACAAAGATCACCGGTATAAACAGAATAAATAGGTTATTTAGATCAACTAAAACATTAGATATATTTCCATGTATTATATTTTGCTGTAAGGATATAAATTTGTTGATTAACAAATCATGATTTTGAATTAAGCCCATGACAGAGTACAGAAGTGACAGAATAATCAAACATGTAGTAAGTACATATACACTACTGTAAATACCATACACATATACAGACTTACTGATTGAATAGTGTTCATCCATTTTTCTTGCTCTCTTTGCATTTATTAATTCTACAGTCATCTCTTTGATTGACTTAAACGCTTTGACCTGAATATTTTGAACATTTAGATAATCCGACAACAGCCAGTATCCATCCATTCTTAAGAATGGTATAAGGTTCATCGCCGACGTCATTAGAATAAGAACAATGCCGATAAGTAAAGAAATATTATGTGATATCATATAACACACAAATATTGGAATTGTAGTGAGCACTTGAAAGTACATCCCACTGACATCATTGATAATTCTTTTGTTTTTATCTAAACGCCAGGTATTTGTCATATCAATAAAGAACACAAAATAGGTTAAATAAATTCCGATACCTATTTTCCCAACGTTAACATCGTACTTATAAGCTGCTGTTGCATGCCCCAGCTCATGAATAAACATGGAGAGATACACTAAAAAAATAACAAGAATAGTGTTCAGGTTATTAAAAATATCCGTTGGATATTTTGAAAGATGCATCACCGAAAATACTCCACAAATACTTACAATGATCAGCAATGGGATTACAACCCATCGACTATAGAGTAGATATTTCAGTATTGAATATAGTCCACGGAACTTCGATGACTCAATGATCGGAAGATGTAACCAAAGGTAGCTTTTTTTTTTCTCACCAGATTTGTTAGAGGAATTTGTCATCATATTTTTAGGAACAAGAAATTTTTTAATAAAATAATCGAATTCCTTGTCTGTAATACTAATACCTTTTGCATTGAGATCATTAATAATCTCCTCATTACTGTTCGTTCCATCTAACTTATCAATGATTTCTTTTGCTCTAGGTGATACTTTGATATGGCTGGATTGATCAAACGATAATATATAAAAGCTATTACCGTCTATATCAAGCTCTTGTCTAGTTTCATATTGCTTTACTTGTAGCAGCCCCTCCATGCTCATCACACCTTTTGTAGAATTTGACGCTTTCTTGTATTCACAAAAGCTTTCATTGTATCTTCAATATCACTGCATACAGGACAATCAATATCCTGGTTTATGTCTATGGCTGCTATAGGACAACCCCCACCACAAATCAAACCGTATTTGCATTCTTTGCATTGTGGAATTCGTAGTATAGTTCGATCTTTCCACATTCCCTCAAGATTTGGATCAAGCTTTACACTTTCCCCGTCATAGGATCCGATTTGATGATGCCCCTTACCGGCTAGCATTAAGCAAGTAGAAATATTTCCATCGGGAGAGAATACTAAATTACCACCAGAAGTAGCCTCACAATAATTTAGCTTCCAAGGTTTCATTTGATTATTTGAATCAAAGAAGGATTGTAGGTAATTCACACATGGAGAAACAACCATTTTAATTATCGAATCTTCAGATCCTAATGTGGGTTCGATTTCAAGAACTCTGGAGTATAACTCACTCTCTTTCATAGAGTTGTTCGAACCGTCACAATATTCTAATACTGGTGCCACATAAGGATATACATAGCCTGATTCCACCCATTTCTTTTCCTTGATAAAATGGACCAAATCGCTTAAAGAATCGATATTATCTTGATTTATGTTTGTTCGCAAATGCGTTTTTATTTTCATTTCAGTCAGTAAATCAATACTTGATTCGATGAGATCAAAGGTTCCTCTTCCACTCACTCCAATTCGTCTGACATCATGAATAGACTTTGAACCATCCAAGGTGATCTGAACGATGACATTATCATACATTTTCAAAAGCTTACTGTAGTATTTTATTGTTGTTCCATTCGTTACAATTCTCACTTCGATGTCCCTTGCTTTTGCAAAATCAAGTGTCTTTTGTACAATTGGCATGTTTTGAGGTAACAAGGGCTCTCCTCCAAACAAGGAAATCGATGTTTTTGGCGTGTCAATCTCTGTTTGTGCAGTAATGCAAGTATCAATATAATTAAGGATTATAGTTAGTTGTTCTTCAGTCATTACTTTTTTATTACTTAGATTCTCGTCCCCCTCAAAGCAATAGGTACATCTTAAATTGCAACCCATCGTGGGACAAATGGTAAAGCTGCGAACCAGATTTTTCTCAATATACTTTTGGTGTATCTCAGCATACTTTCTTATGAACTCTTGCTCTTTCTCTTTTTGTTCAAACACGTAGCCCCTCTTAATTAAAGTTTGCATCAGCTCATCTTTATCATCAAAATTGGAATATCCCTTCTTCATTTCCTCAATCCGTTCATAAGTATCTGAATCAATAATGTCAAATGCACTAGAGATTGTATTTATTAATAAGATACTCTCATCATCAAGCTGGAAATCCATTACTCTATCCGTGAAATACAATTTTTCCATCCTCCTATTTCACTTTTCATTTTTTATTAGTGGGAACTATTCGTCACATTTCATTCCTTATGCTGAAATCATAAACCAATATTTTCTGTTTTTTTGTTGCTCGTTGTAATCGGCATAATACTCGTTGTAATCTGCATAACAAAAAGGCGATTTCCCATTCAATTATTATGAATGGGAAATCGCCACCGTTTGTTCTTATGGAATTGGTAAAACTACGATTGAATTAAAATAGCCCTCATCGTATGAAAAGTCTGAGTATCCTTTTAACTTTTTGACTCGTTCATTGATACTGCTGATTCCAATGCCGTACCTATTTTTCCCTTTTTCAGAGATTAATCGGCCATAGGAGAAGTCCACATTCACATGATTCGACGAATTCACAATGATTATGAATAATTTACCTTCGCTAAACTTTATTTTAATTTCAATTTCCTTTTTTATTTCTTCTGTTAATCTAAGTACGGCTTCAACAGCATTATCTAAAAGATTCCCTAAAATGGCCGCTAGATCAATGGTATGTTCTATAAATAAGTCATGAGGAACTTGGAGGTCTAAAGTGCATTCTATATTATATTTCTTGGTTTGTTCTAGCTTACTATTAAGAATAGCATCGATGGGTATACATCCGGTTAATAATCTATATGAGAATACATTGGTTTTTAATAACTCCTGTAGCTCCTCTTTTACCTCGTCTGTTTTTTTTCTCTCCAATCCATAGGCTATATTTAATAAAATATTTTTCAGATCATGTTTTAGCTTAGACATTTCCCTTTGATTCTCTAAGCTCTCTTCGTAATATTTATTTTGTGTCTCCATTATGGAGTACTTATGTATAAGAAAATTTTTCCCTTCTAAACTGTTGTAGATCAGCATGATGCATACATTAACAATTAACAAGAAAATACAAGGAACGAATTGATTAATATCTTTATATTGGAAAATCCAATATATACTCAATAAGGATAGACAGGGAACAATGCTTAATAACAAACATTCCTTATTACTTAATCCGATCTCATTATCAGATCTAAAATAGAGCAGCAGCTTTGCTGACAACATTACAATTAACAATGATAAAAAGTTTGCACTAAAATATACGACAAGCATAATAAATAACTGGCCTTCAAATTTCTGATCATAATTATATGTAATGATAGACAGAGCTAAATCTGCAAGCGTAGTTATCAGTGTAAAAAAGATAATGTGGTAAATCTTCCGAGCCATTGATCCGTAGAATGAGTACAATATACAGATACTTAAAAGAACAACAAATAAAAGCAACCTGACCATAGCGTTTGTGTCATTAGACAATAATTTTATGATTCCCATAGAAAGAAAGGTTAAAGAATAGAATTTATACTTTGATATTCTGAGGTTAAGAAATCCATTAAAATAAATAGAAATTGATGTGACCTGAACAAGCGTATAGAGAATAGCTAGAACCGCAATACTTATAACCTCAATATGTCTCAAAAGCCAATCCTCCTTTTTATGAAATGGTTATAGGCATCTTTAACTATTTTCCTCTGCCCTCTACTAATTGCAAAACTTTCCTTATTGGTGAGAATAATATCAGTCCCTGAAACAATATGTATGTAATTTAAATTTAAAATGGTGCCTTGATTTACTTTTATAAAGGATAATGGATCAAGCATTTCTTCAATCTCTTTTATTGTGCCATAGAATGAAAATTCGTCATTAACGGTTACAACATGTATAATCCTACCTTTCTCAGAGGAAATGGATAGAATCGTCTCGCTTTTAATTTGATAGTTAAGATTTTGAGTTTTGAAGAATAAGTACTGGTTATTCCTTCTGACCTCATCAATTGCGTGAAGTAATACTTTACTTATTTGTTCTTCTTGTATAGGTTTTAGTATGTATCGAAAAGGTGAAACTTCAAAGCTTTCCATAGTGTAATTGTCATAGCTCGTAACATAAATGATAATCATATTTTTGTCTATTTTTCTAATTTCCCTAGCGACCTCAATTCCATTTAGAATCCCCATTTCAATATCTAAGAATAATATTTGATACTCTTCGTTTCTAGCATTTAAGGCTTTCAATAATGATTTTCCGGATTCATAAATATCAATATCTAACTCTATGTTTTGATACAAGACCAGACTATCCATAATGATCTTCTCTAATTTGGAGCTATGTAATTGCTCGTCATCACAAATACAAATTCTTATCATTCCCCTAAACTCCCTCTGTTGAAATAAAATAAAGAAATTGAAATTTCAATATATGCCTATAGTTATGTAAATATTACCTTATTAGTATTAATTCAACAAAGTAGGTCTGAAGTCCTTGCAAAATAAAAAAGACGACCAAAGTCGTCTAGTAAATACTAATTGAACTATTTCATAACCAACGGTAAATCTGAAGCCGTACAGCTTCATCCTTCGGATTTCGGATTACAAAGTCCCTCATGAATAAACACCGTCTGCACTTCGAAACTTACAGGATCCATACAAAACACTTGGACCTCCAGCGCATCCATAAGCTTTTCCAAGTGCCTTCTTTCCCCATTACGAAGTTCTAACATCTCCTTATATTGTAAGGAATCTAAAACGATCAAAACCGCTTTCTTTATGCGTTTAGGTGATCCAAAATCATTTGAATAACTCTCCAACAACTTGGGCTTTGACAGCACCTGATAATATGTCGCGATTTCAAGAACACATCTTAAGAGGGTTTCTCGATTTTCTTTAATTTTAAATTCGATCAGAACAATACAATCATCCACCAAAGAAATTAAATCAATCTTGCCTAATCCTTTATCTGCCCTATTATTTTTTAAAGGGACCTGGTAGTCGATAATCCTTCCAATATGATCGAATATTGTACCACTTTGACTCAAGTTAAATAATTGGATGGCAACTCGCTCTTCTTTTCGATTAGAGTCCTCTTCCTTATGCCCGGTAGTAACAACCCCGTTATGCGTTGCCACGCGATACCCTTTCTCTCTTACTACTTCATTGATCTCCTTCAGTCGATTTTTTATATCCAGTCTCAGTAATTCCTCAGCAATTACTTCTGTGGAGAATTCGCCATCTGCTGTCTTACCTCTGCGATTAATGATGCTGGATGTATACAATTGATCGATTGTATTAACGAGAACACCCACCTCATTTAGAATGGTCATCTTTGAGAGCATGATTGTCCCTCCTTTTGCGTATCTGCTTATTTCGAATAATCGATTTTCATAATATCGTTATTGTATGTCATGAAAGGGAAACTCAGTATCTATCAATATAAGATCAAGTTTCTTCTATCCCTTACTCGCCACAAAAAAACACCTCCCAGAATTTTATCGCACAACCCAGAAGAGGTTATCCAATGTCTATTCTTAGAGGTGCATTTTATTACTCGTGTAAAACGAACTGTGCAATATTCTTACTATGATCACCAATTCGCTCCAGATTGGTCAGCAGGTCAAGATAAATGGACCCCGTTCCAACAGAACACAAATCCTTATGCAAACGCTGAATATGATTCTTACGGTACTCTATTTCCAGATCATCCAGCTTTAATTCAAGTTGAAGCACCTCTTTAGCTATATCCTTGTCATTATGTTCAAGGGCAACTAGTGCTTTATTCACAGCCTGATTCGCAACCTCAATCATTTCCTTAAGCTCAGCGGCCGCTTCGGCTGATAGCTCCAGCTTGTTCGTCATTCTGAATTCGCCTAGTTCAACTATATTCTCAGCGTGGTCGCCGATTCGTTCCAGATCACTTACGGTTTGGAACCAGCCTGTTGCCTTCTCAGATTCTCCCGGAGAAAGACCCTTTTGGTGAATTTTCACGATATAATCGGTGATTTTACGGTTCAGCTCATTTACTAGCTCTTCCTTCTGAAGTGCCAACTCTGCAGATTTAGTATCCTTATTGAAAAAGAACCCTGTTGCATCCTGAAGGGATTCGTATGCATATTGTCCCATCCGTACAATCTCATGCTGAGCTTGTCCAAGAGCCATAGCAGGTGTCGCAAGAAAACGTTCATCCAGATAAATCGCTTTGAACTGAATCTCCTGCATTTGTCCTGGAATAGCCTTTGTTACGATCCAAGCCAGCACTGGAATAAGAGGCAGGAAGATCAATGCATTTGTAACGTTGAATAAACCATGAGCATAAGCAATCTGCATACGGATATTCACACCTTCTCCAAGCCACAGGACAATGTTATATACGACCGGTAACAGGATCGTGAAGAGAATTGCCCCAACAATATTAAAAATAACGTGTACGAGAGCCGTACGTTTAGCAGCCACCGTCGCACCGATCGATGCAAGCACCGCCGTTATTGTTGTTCCGATATTGTCACCGAACAAGATCGGTAAAGCTCCCCGCAAACTAATCATGCCTTCGTCAGCTATTGTCTGTAGAATACCAATCGTTGCACTCGAACTCTGAACAATCATTGTAAATACCGTTCCGACAATCAAGCCTAAGACGGGCTGGTGAGACAGCTCAATCATAAAATCTGTAAATGCAGGCAATTCCCGAAGTGGTTTAAGTCCCCCTCCCATCGTACCAAGGCCAAGGAACAAGGTACCAAAGCCAAAGATAATCTGTCCAATATACTGGTATCGCTTTTTGTGAATGAAGAACAAGAAGAAAGCACCTACTGCAATAATGGGAAGGGCATACTCTTCAATCTTGATCCCTACAATAAACGCTGTCATTGTTGTTCCGATATTGGCGCCCATGACTACACCAATAGCTTGACGCAAAGTCATCAGTCCCACATTTACAAGCCCGATCGCCAAAACCGTTGTCCCCGTAGAAGATTGTATCAATACGGTTACGCTAATACCGACAAGAACACCCAAAATCGGATTGGATGTATACTTCTCAAGCAGGCCTCGCATTTTATCCCCAGCGGATTTCTGAAGCCCGTCCGACATATATTTAATACCAAACAGAAAAATCCCAAGTCCACCAACGAATTTAAATATTAAATCCTGCCAATCCAAGGGAAGGCCTCCTCCACATGTATAAAATAAACAGATTCAACACATAGCATGATCTAAATTCGGGACGTCTAACCCGGTTTACCGTACAAAACTTCAAAATATAGCAAGGGTCAATCGGTGCAACACAGCAAAAAAGCTCAAGCATCCGCAGATAACCGCAGGCTTGAGCTTCTTTTTATAAATAACATAAAATAGATTGTTCTATCCAATACGTAAATACAGTATCAGGGCTTTCTTTTTCGAATTTTTTCATTTTTAAATACATGTCTATTCCATCCGAAACATCATGCCATAAATCGGTAAATACAAAATCATAGTTTCCCTTAGACATATATTTTTGAGCATATTCGAAGGCATCTGCTTTGATAATCTTAATCTTGTGAGCATTTTTGAATTGTGGCAATACATAGTTATTAAACAACTTGATGACATCTTCATTCATTTCAACAACCGTAATGCTTTCAACATTAACTCTTTCAGATACCATATATGCATAGTAGCCAAGCCCCAGTCCAAAAGTAAGGACATTCCCAAACGCTTGATCCACTGCTTCTTTCATCGTTTCTATTTCATTAGGCGTAATCGTCATCCAGATCCTATCGTTTTCTAATACTGCGGGAAAGCTAAATTCCGTTTCAAAAAAGCCGATTTGAGGAATTTGTCTTCCCTCTGCTGTCTGCACGATATCGTTACATACAAACCCTTCAAAAGGTTTATAGGTTTCATATTTCAAATCACTGTTACCAATCTTTATAGTTGGTATCTTGATATTCTTATAATATGGATTGTCATAAAATTCATTTGCATCAAGCTTATGAAACATATTGTTAAAATATTTGTTGAACAATTCCTTATCCTCAGCATTATCAACCGTGTCCATCCCAAAAGCAGAAGCCAATAGTAGACCAAAAGCGTATTCATAAGTTACGCCACACTTTACGATCTCTCCAATTTCATCTTCGTGAATAAAGTCTGGTGAATGATTTAAATACTGGCTAAGCAAAGCGAATACTTTGTAGTTATCTTCTTTTATTTGATCTGTTATTCCTTTGTTACCTACCATTTCCTCACCTGTCTATTTAAAAATTATATAGTAAAGCACTGTTATCCCGATCTCTTTTCAACCATTCCTCATTTTATCAGTCTTTATTCAATTTATCATGAGGGGAAGCATAGTTTTTTTTCGTTGGTTACAATTTTTCTTAGAGTAGGTAAGAGCGAATGGTCTATCGCTGCAAAAAAAAAGCCCAAGCATCCGCAGACTGACTGCCGCAGGCTTGAGCTTTTAAGTCTTATACTCGTGGATCGCTTTTCCGTTCCTACATCGATTTTTACTAGTCGCCAATTGTTCTTATCATCGTGTCGTACGGATCTAATGTCATGGTTTGTTGCCCATACTCCGTTTGAACCGTAGTGCTTTGAAGTTCACTGCTATTGTTAATCACCACGAGGATTTTACTTGCCGGATAATAAGCACACTCTGTATATAAGTTATCTGTAATGTACTTTGCTTCTGTGAACTCATTACCCGCAAAACGAATCAAATTCAGCAGCAATCTTGTATTCTCAAAGCTTAATTGGAACGAAGGAAGATAGATCCCCTTTCCTTTACCGAAAGCATGAGTAGACAGTGTTATTAGACCATCCGTTTCATTCACAACTGCTGCCGATCCATCGGTAAGATTAGGGTTGTTTTTGGGCTTAATGGTAGTCCCAGCAGGAACTAAACCAAGTTCATCCTTCACTTCGTATGTCCATTTTCCATGCGCTACTCTGGAGCCTGTATCCTCATCCACACCGAGAACATGTGCCATTCTGAAAAAGCTGTCATACCCTTCAAGCGCCGAAGGCTGATTCACGCCTATAAAAGTACCACCTTCATACACCCACTCTGTCAGTAAGTCCACGCACTTGCTGTCCCTCCAGTGTTCTCCACCACTCCATGCTGAACCAGCAGAGCCGGCGTTGATCACTACATCATAATCTTTTAAAATTCCCTGACGGATATCCTCAAAATCAATAAACTGTACTTCAATCGGCAATCCAGATAAAGCCTCATTGATATGAATCAGATCATGCATATACGTTTCATGGAAATGCCCGGACAAGGTCCAAGATCGCAATTTGCCCCAAGCGTGCAGAATGGCTACCTTAGTCTTCATATGATACGGTTTGCCTTTATGATGCAGCTCTTTTATTTCTCTAAATTCACCTGCAATCTTTTCGATGTAATCACAAAAATCCGGGTAAGGCTCTACAAGATGCAAGTAACCGCCCAATCCAATTCGATCTATAGGCTCTCTGAGTAGAGCACGCCGGATATTGATCCAATATTTTTTGGCGTCTAGTGTAGGGTTACCTCCCTCCATAAAAGTAGGAAGCCCTCCCAATCCAACCGGAAATAAGTAGGGATGCAGCCGAATCTCATGGGTATCTACTTTTACACCTGAACACATTCTTGCCTCGAACCCTGAGAACACACATTTAATCATTCCGTCGAAGCCAAACTCCTCAAAGCGATCATTGTAAGGCTCCATACCAACCCAACTATCATCATAGAAAACATACGCCAGCTTGTCGTGCTTATGCACTATATCAATTAACTGCTTACTAAATCCGATGACAAAATCATTGATAAATGCCGTCCAGTCCAGCTTGCGCTGCTGCGCCGGGATATGACTGACTCGATATTTTCCACCATTCACAAAATCCTCGGCCGTGAGCGAATACCCATATTTCCGAGCAAACAGATCAAGCGCTCTTGAGCTTACCGTAAAATCGTATGAACCCCAGTCCGAGAACAAATGGCGATTGCGCTCATTGCTGCCCCAGATCCAGGCGAAATTATAAAAGAGTGAGGTAAACCGAACCACTGTTGTTTCCTTATGCTTATGACACCAATCTTCTATCCAATGGAGTAAATATTTTTGCGTTTCAACATAGATGGGATCAATCTGCATCAAATGCTCTTTTTCCCAATGATTCGTGGTGTGATTGTACATGGAGATCTCTTCCCAAATCCGGTAGACCATGAAGCTGACAGTATACTTATGCCAAGGCGCAATGCCAGTAATGACCACATTTCCTGATTCCCGCTCATAATTCCACTGATCTCTTGGAATCTCTTCACCTGTAGTTCGGTCATAAACCTGCCAGTACTTAAACGCCTCTTTGGAATCATTTACTCGAAATTGCTCAGCGAAAAAGTCCTCCATCAAATAGATGGATAAATAATCCTCGACCGCTATCTTCGGATTGGTAATTAAAAAGCTCTGCTGCAGCTTATCAGGGTTCTGGGATGCCCATTCGTTATGATCTCTGATGATACAAATTGTAGAATAAATGCCGTATCCTGCGTTTATAATCTCATCAGATAACTGCGTGCCGTCACTGTCACGGATGACATCGGCACCCCAACGTTCAGCTAACTCTAAGGTCAGTGCCTCATAACCGGATTCGCCCGGCAGTGTAAAGGCCCCGGTTGTTTGCTTGGACAACTTGGATCCCTCCTATTTAAGCATATCGGACAGAAAAGAGAGTGCTAAGCCTTGACCCCAGCCTTGAATCCAGTCTTTTGGAATATTGCGATAGCCTTCCCGATCCTTCATAACCGCTGTTCCACCCGATACTCCCAGTACTCGTCCATCCTCGCTGATATTGTTCAAGACGCCCTTTAGAGCCTTTTGCACATATTTGGTATGCAGTGGGTTGCCATTATTGATCATTGCAGCCGCTATCCCGCAAGAGGCAGATACTTCTTCATAAGATTCTTCGTCATCAAGCACTGTCCGCCACAGGCCGTTCTCCGTTTGCACAAGCTTAAGTGCCGCCAGTTGATCGCGCAGTGAACACTCCACATCCATACATTGCGGATACAAATACCAGTCTTTCAAAAGCATTTTGACCTGCGACATGGTATATGCGCCCCAAGCATTTGCTCTGCCCCAATATAGTCCTGACATGTGATCCTGTTTCACATTATTGTAGCCATGGTACCAAAGGCCACTGCTAGGGTCTTGCAGGTATTTGATATGCCAGTAATATTGATTCAGAGCATCCTGGATCATTTCCTGATCATTTAATTTACTTCCTACTCTGAGCAGAAAAAATGCCGCCATAAACAACGTATCCGCCCACGCTTGTTCTGGAAAATCATTCGAAGTAGAAACGGTATGCTGTAACACATGATCTCCGAATCTGAGCGCATTATGCTGAAGATAATCCACCTTGCTCATCACAATATCCCAATATTTCTGGTTGCCTGTTTCTTCATATAAGGTGATCAGCATATGGCCCATAGCACAGGTGTTTACCGTCCAATTCGGCAGACCCAGCTCGATATATTCATCTGCCCATTGGACAAGCATATCCAAATACTCTTTATTTCCTGTAGTTGCATAAGCTCTGGATACCCCATAATAAGCCACACCACATGGCCAGTCCCATGTTAAATCCATCGTCATTGTTTTTCTAACGACCTTGTCGATGACGCTTAGAATCTCTTCTCTGTCATAAGTTAATTGAAGCATCTTGATTCTCCTCTCTTTCGCACACGCCCCCATTGGCGCTGAGAGCTGTCCGTCCTATGTAAACGCTTTACTAACTCTATTGTAAGGAGTAAAATAGTCTGATTCTAAGCATATTCATAACTAAACTGTGCAATTTCGACCATTTACTAGTGGTTCTTATATTTCGGGATTGGCCGTGACTACAGAGAATGTTTGGACTTCCGGCCGCTGTTGTCTGCAGATTTCTTGATTTTATACCGCTCTTCGCGGTGGAAATCTGCAGACTGCTTATGCTTCCGAAGCGAGCTTTCCTATGGAAAGCTTTCAGGCGGACGCTAACGCTCCTACAGTTCCAAACTTCTCCTCCGTCACTTTTCCTCAAATTGTATAATATCAAGTTCTCTTTATATAGTTGAATTTGGTATAACGTTAACCTATAATCTACTCAACCTACGTAATAAGAATGGGAGTATTGAGAATATGCCCAGAAAAAAGAGGCCCGTCATTGAATACCGCCACTACAGCCTGCCGATAAACTTCCCTATTCTACTGTTAAGCGGTGAACGTTGGAAGATTTCCGATATTAAAAGTGAACATCTCCATTTTCATAACCATCTTGAGATTGGCATTTGCCATTCGGATAGCGGCATCATGGAGATCAAAGGAGAATCTGTACCTTTTAAAGCCGGAGATGTGACCTTCATCCCTAGGTATCTGCCTCATACTACGTATAGTTCGCCAAATGAAGCCAGTCTTTGGTCTTATATCTTTTTCTCGCCAGAGGAGCTTTTTCAGCATTCATTCAAAAGCGCTTACAGTGACTTTGAACCAAATTTGTGGGCGATCCAGGGAATGAACTGTATTTTGAACAAGGAGGAACATCCCAAGGTTTATACCCTTGCGACATCGGTCGTAGAGGAATTGAAGCACAAAAATCCTTTCTATCAAGAAAGTGCCTACGGCTTATTATTATCGCTTTATATAGAACTGCTTAGAATCCATTCCCGGAATGAACCCTTGGCAGAACAAGAAATAGAGCATAACCTGAAAGGCGATTTTGTCATCTCTCCGGTTCTGGAATACATCACTAAAAACTATATGACACCTATCACCATCGCTGACCTGGCTGATCTGTGTCATCTAAGCACCACTCATTTTCGAAGAAAGTTTCACGAGATCATGGGAACTGCACCTCTCGATTTTCTAAACAGTACCCGTATTGAAGAGGCCTGCAAGCAGTTAAAAAGCACGGATGCTTCCATCCTCTCCATCTCCGAACAAGTCGGATTTCAGTCCATTTCCAGCTTCAACCGATGCTTCTCGAAGCTTATGGGCGAATCACCCAAACAATGGCGAAAAGGTGCACATTCCGAAGCTCAATCTGCAAAAGCATCTATATTGGAGTTTACGGGGTGGGTATAGGGAAAGGGAGTCCCTGTTTACTTCATTTCACAAAATCTACTTAGCACATGAATGATTTGCTCCTTGCTCATAGGGGCGTCGTGTCCTGGGATATACGTAGTAAATGAAAGAGTTGTTAAAAACTCAACATATTCCTTCATTTTTATGGGATCAATCTTACCTTCTCCATGATAATAATCTCCACTATGTGCATCACCTGCAAATAAAACCTCTGCTTCTTTAACATATACAACACAAGAGTCTGCTTCATGCGGCCCTCCTACCTTGAGAATTTGGCAAGTGATGCCCCCTAAATCCAACGTTAAAGAATCCTCGAAAATAATCGATCCTGTGCTGACCGAAATCTTATCGAACGTATCATATTCTTTTTTCATACAGTTATAGGCGAATTCTATTTCTTCTTTGGTCTCTAGACGTTGTATAACGGATGCTTCATCCCAATCCCACGCCTTGAATCGCTTAAGTAGACTTATTGAGCAAGGGAGAGTTTAGTTTTAGACGTGCTCACCAAGTACATAAGTTAATCCAACTAAAAACACAAAAAAGAGTCCCTCAGTAACCACTTATTTATGGCTATCTGGAAACTCTCTCATTGTTAGGTTGTGCTATAAGATTATTTAGATTTCTTCACAGTCGTCGATTTGACTTGAAATGCTCCATTTTTGTAAGCCAGAACAGAGGTTTCTTCGCCTTTCACTTCGGAAGTAGCTCCACCGTGAATCGTTTTTGTTGCAACAATTTCATAGACTCCGTTTTTGTCTACATCAGAAGCCTTCATTGTATTGTAGAGCGAACGTTTGCCATTCACTTTCACGTACTCGTTAAGAAGAACTTTAACACTACTGTCTTTGAAGGATACTACGTAAGCATTGGTGCTGCCGCTGTTACCACCAGAGTATACAGTAATCATGACATCTTTAGATTTATCTCCGTTAAAATCTCCAATGAAGTTGATTTTTGGTTGGTAACCCTCGAAGCCTTTGATATTACTGTTAATCACTTTTTTAGTTTTACCTTCTAGAACGACGATGTTGATATCTGTAACCAAGCCACCATTTGCGGCATCCTTGTTACCAATCAGTAATACGTTATCTGCAACGCCATTACCTGTTACATCCATTGTTTGTTTCGCTAGCAAAATTGTTTTTGCTGTCGTTGGAACTCCCTTAAGCTCAAAGCGTTTGCCAACGGTGTATTCACTTGTTGTAGTTGTAGCTGGTGTAGTCGCTGGCTTGCTATCGGATTTAATGGTTTCTGTACCCACAACCTTGAAGGCACCATCTTTGAAGGTGAAGGTTGTTTTTTCCTCGCCAAGAACGATAGCTTCAGCGTTACCGCGAATTTTTCTAGTCCCTACCAGATCATATACACCATCTTTATTAAGATCCACTTGCTCTAAAGTGTTGAAAAATGCTGTTTTACCATCCACAACAGGCTTTACACTCAAAAGCGGCTGTACCTTATCACCTGCGAAAGACAATATGTAAGCATCGGTCGTACCGTTGTTACCACCGGAGAATGCTGTAAACATGACATCATTTGCTTTGTCCCCGTTGAAATCACCAATCCATTGAATTTCTGGTTTATAGCCATCGAAACCGCTGATTTTTGCATCCTTCACGGTGTTTGTTTTGCCATCTACAACCACCAGGTTGATGTTGGTTACATAACCAAGCTCATCAGCTTTGTCACCGATCAGATAGATTTTATCATTAACACCGTC
This sequence comes from Paenibacillus sp. FSL R5-0345, assembly GCF_000758585.1. Lineage (NCBI taxonomy): Bacteria > Bacillati > Bacillota > Bacilli > Caryophanales > Paenibacillaceae > Paenibacillus > Paenibacillus sp. FSL R5-0345. Next base: position 765,084 of record NZ_CP009281.1, on the reverse strand, counting down.
TTTGTTTACATCGTTGACTTGTTTACGGATAAGAACCGATTTATCTGTTGTTTTAACACCTTGCAATGCGAAAGGTTGTCCAACAGTCAGTTCACCAAGTGCAGGTTGCTTGAATGGATCTTCTTTGGTAGTTTCACTTTTGGTAGCTGCGAATTCGCCATTTTTGTATGCGAACCATACTTTTTCATAGCCTGTTACCACTGAAGTAGCTTCGCCATGGAGGATTCTGATTCCAAGCAGCTCGTTCACGCCATCATTTTCCACATCAACCGCTTCTAATGTTCTGAATAATGCCCGTTCGCCCTTCACCTTCAAATCCCCGCCCAGAATAATAGAAGGGGTATCATTCTTAAAAGTTACGATTCTAGCATTGGTAGAACCTTGGTTGCCACCGGAGTACGCAGTAATCATCACATCAAGTGCATGGTCATTATTGAAATCACTCACATAGCTGATTTTCGCGTTCAAACCACCGAAGTCTTTAATCCCTGCGTTTAACACTTTGTTTGTTTTGCCGTTTACCACAATGAGATTAATGTTGTCGAAATCAGGAGATTCATTTTTGTCGCCGATGAGATATAACGTATCTTTAACTCCATCCAAATTAATATCCGTAGTTTGTGTTGCAATCAATACTGTGTTTGCATTTGTTTGGACACCAGCTAGTGTAAACTTTTGTCCTACTTGATTAACAGATGGCGCTACTGTTGCGCTTGTTGGCGTTGCGACAGGATTTGCCATTGCTTGAGATGAGAAAGATGCGACAGCTGCTACACATAATGCAACGGATAATGTTTTCTTAATTTTCATTGTGTTTCCTCCGATGGTTTATAAAGGTTGGTGTCGAATACAGACTTATTATATTCCTAGCAACCTAGGACAGTGTTACGGTGAGGTAACATTATCCTATTGAAATAAAACAATATATAAATAAAATATCCAATTCAGAGGAATATTAGATGCTAAATAATGCCAACTCATTTTTAGGAGAGCGGTTACAAAATTACTAGGAACACTTTCATTGGCTCTACCAAGGGATTTGAACAACCCTACTTTTTTTAATAGTTTGATAACAATTCTGTAAATCAGTTTGATCCAAACGATGCGCAACCTATTTCAAGGCTACAGCTCCATACCAGTGATGAAGAAATTAATAGTAGCGCAAAAGAATATATCAACTATATCTTTAAGCACCGTAATTGATCCAAATACAAAAAGGGCTATCCCAAGTCTGATCAAAGACTTTAAGGATAGCCCGCTGTTAAAAGAGTCTAAAGCGTCTCTGTAGTAAGTGTAAATCCTTCGATCACGGCATCTTCGTCGACCTCAATCAAGATACAACGTCTCCCATGATGATTTACCTGTTTCACATATTTTAAATCCTGCGGACTGACCGAAATCGTAGCTACCTTTGTTTCGATCTTAATCGATTTGGTAGTGAATTTCGGCATCACGCTACTCGCCTTCATCTCATAATGCTTATCGTCAACGATCGTTTCAAACGCCCGTTCCACTTTTTCCGTTGTCACGTTCTCTACGCCGCTTACCGTCAGTACGCGTTCCAGATCTCTATAATCGAGCTTTGGAGGTTCTTCCTTATCGTCGTTGGTTTCGATGACCTGATGGATCTCCTCGTACACCTGTGCGAGGGTGGTTGCATCAAGCTGTTCGCCCGCCACTTCCTTCACGATGTCCTCGAATATCGCTCTCTCTTCCAGTGCCGTCATGGATCTTTCGGCATTCAAGACCTCTCCGACGAAATGCGGATCCGGGAAGTTCGATTTACCTGTACAATACAGAATGCGGTTCACATCGGAATAATTGTCCGTCACACTTGGGTAAAAGAAGCCCTGCTCCGGTGTACTTAGCTTGACGATCGGATCTACAATGACATTGTACTTGAATTCCCGCTCCACATAATCAAATAAGAGAGCTTTCCGTTGCTTCTCCGTGGAATTCACGCTGCATAGAATAAACGGATGCGCGAACATTTCGTTTTTCTCACTTTCCTCGGCTTCATCGTTTCTATCTTTGGTCGGGCGGTAATACTGTCCGCGAACAAAAGTGATCACCGTATCGCGTTCATAATGAGTATCCGCCATCATTCTGTCCACGAGCAGCAGCATCAGGTCCTGCCATTCATCTGGATCCCCTGTCACCAAAGCTTGGTGAAGCATCACCTGCGCTGGCTCCTCCGCTTCCGCCTGAAACTTCAACTCGAACAGCTTCTGATCTAACTCACCTGTCAGCAGTTTTTTGAAATTGCCCATATACAGCTCCTGCTTTTCTCTGTCCACCATTCCAAATGGCAGGCGCTCCCAATGATAGATCTCGTTGCTTTCCTTCATAATATACACGTTGAGAATATCGTAAATACTCATCATGTCGTGATCCAGCTTAAATTGCTTGCGTATATGCGCGACTTCTTTCTTTATCATGGTTCGTTAGACAACTCCTAGGAAGATAAATTGGTCTTTTCAGTATAAAGGATAAAAAAAGCCTTCGCTATATTAGTTGAACTTAAGATTTTTCTATTAAGGTAAGTGCGTGACTGCGGTGAATGTTTGGACTTCCGGCCGCTGTTGTCACCAGATTTCTTGATTATTACCATGTTTCATGGTTGAAATCCGGTGACAAAGGCGGTCACTACGTTCCTACAGTTCCAAACTTCCCCTCCATCACTTTTCCTTTTTAGAATGTTTTTTAGTTCACCTTATATAGATGGTTTTTTTATACGTGCTCGTTCTAATCAATTTATCGCATGCTCTAATGCATAGTCTTCAAGCTGAATATCTACCTGTTGATCCATGGCTAGCTTGGCTAGCTGCTCACCAAGAAAGGGTCCCATCGTTAATCCGGATGATCCTAGTCCATTAGCAACAATTAGTTTATTCCATCCTTGAACCCTTCCTAACACGGGAAGAAAATCTGCAGTAAAAGGGCGGAACCCTACTCTAACCTCATTTAGGCTGCAATCTGCAAGACCGGAAGCCGTTTGAAGACCTTTATTTAAGATTTCTTGCATTCCACCTGCGGTTACTGAGGTATCATAACCTGTGACATCATTTTCGTGAGTAGCACCTGCCACGATATTTTGATCCGCAAATGCAAGGATATATTGATCTGTAGGCGGCATTACTACAGGCCATTGCTCTGTATTGGCCCCTTGAGCAAGCTTCAAGTGCATAATTTGGGCTTTTTGATAACGTACTTGGAGCATAATCCCAAGCGGATGAAGCAAAGCGTTGGACCAAGCCCCTGCGCACACAATCACTTCATCCGCTGTGAATGTCTGTTCTCCTACACTAACCCCTTTAATTTCATGATCATCATGCTCTAAAATGGCATCTCCCTCAATCATTTGCGCACCGTTACGCTGTGCCGCTCTTAGCAAAGCATCACGTAATTCACGTCCGTCCACTCTTGCTGCACCCGATACATGAAGCGCATGATAGCCTTCCGATAATAATGGAAACTTCTCTTGCGCTTCAAGATCCGTCAGCATCGTAAGTTCCCCTATTTCAGGGGCGTCCTCTCTGCGCAGTTCCGCTCTTTCTTTCATCGCGAGTAACTTTTTCAAATCATCATGGATACATATCGCTCCAACTTTTGCGTATCCAGTCTCGGTTTCTCCAGCCTCTTCCAACTCTTGAATAAGTGCTGGATAAAAGCTTGCTCCCTCTTTAGCAAGACGATACCATGCTTTGTTTCTTCGTTGAGACAACCATGGACAAATAATCCCTGCTGCTGCATCTGTTGCTTGTCCAACATCTTTACGATCTATAATGATGACTTCAGCATCTAGCTTACTGATCTGATAAGCTGCTGAAGCCCCTAATATCCCTGCACCAATTACAATAACCTTTTTCATGTCCGAAGTCCCTTCAGTTATTCACTTTTAATTCATACATTAACACATCTACTATATATCAATGTAACAATCCGAATGATGATTCAGTCACTACTTACCCATTGTATCTTAAATTTGACATTTCTAATGAATTATCGTACTATAAATCTCACTCAGTTAAAAGTACTTTAATTAGAGTACTAAAATAAAAGTGTTATTCAGAAGAAAGAAGGTATACAGTTGAAGTTTTCACAGTTTTTGAAGTCCAAAGGGGCCATTGGTTCTATTTTTATGGGTGTGTTCTATGCCATTGCGATGCTTGGTATTTTCTTACCAGGGTATACAGCACTTCCAGGGAACATGGATGATTTAAAAATTGCTATCGTCAACGATGATGCAGGTCAATATGGGGCTCAGATTTCGAGTCAGTTTTCGGAGAGCTTACCATTCAAAACGATAAAAACCGATGTATCGAATAAAAAGGCGATGGATGAATTAGAACATAATAAGTTAGCTCTAGTTGTCCATATTCCAGAAGAATTTTCCGCCAACGTTCAAAGCGGTAAGGTATCCGCAAGTATTGATTTCACAGTCAATGAAGCTTCTGCCACCATGGTATCTTCAGCCATGTCTTCCGTTGTAGGAGAAATTAACAAACAATTAAGCGCGAACTTCTCAGAGCAAACCGCAAAAGGTGTGTTAATGAACTTTAACGTACCAGAAGAACAAGCCACCGCAATGGCTACACAAATTGAAAATAGTTATGTCGGGAATTATGTTGTCATCAATGATGTTCCGGACGGCATGCACAACAACATGTTACCTATGTTCTTAACTATGGCTGGTTATGTTGGGGCAATGATTGCCTCCATGCAATTAGTTGCTTCTTTTAAAGCGAACCGCGGGAAAGCAAGCAAGACAAAACTGTTTATGTTCGTTCAATTCACAGCTTTATTAATCGCTGTATTATCAACAGTCGTTGCTTTAGCCATTGCATTCTCTATTGCAGATGTAGACCTATCCTTACTGTTACCAGTTGCTGCTCAGCAAATTCTAATGTATATGGCTGCATTTAACGTGTGTGCGATTATGGTCTTCCTAGTTGGCGAAGGCGGTATGGTCTTAAATATTCCAATCCTGCTCATGCAAACCATCGCCAATGGTGCTACCATGCCTCGTGATATGATGTATACACCATACGATTGGTTCGGCCGCATTACACCGATGTATTATTCTGTACAAGCTTATTTGGCACAAATGTTTGGTTCCATCAGCCCAGCACCATTCTTATGGGGATTAGCAGGCGTATTTGCCGGGGCTATGATGATTAACGTTGTAATCGTCCGGTTTGTTCATAAACCTGTACCTCTGACTAAAGAAACTATACTGCCCGTTGAAGTTAAAAATACAGCTGAAATAACCGCCTAGGTTTGGTAAGATAGAGTTTAGCCAACAATTAGGAGTGGGTTCTGTGATGTCAATTCAAATTTATATCTTAAGTAAGTTAATGGATGAAAATAATTATCCTTATAAATTAAAAAAAGAACTATCCACCCCTATTCCATTTGATAAATTGCTAAATCTATCTGAAAGCAAACTGTATTATCATTTTGAATCCCTTTCGAAACAGGGCTTAGTTGAACAGGTAGAGATTATCAAAGAAGAACATCGCCCAGACAAACAGGTGTTTTCCATTACTGATAAAGGGCGCAAGCAGCTCCCGCTCAAAATTTATCAGGTAATAGAAAATGCAGAATCTATTTCAGATATGATTGTCGCTCTTGTGAATCTTCGTTTTGTAGAGACTGACAAAGTGATCCCGATTATCGAGAAGAAAATTGAACAGTCACTTATAAAAAAAGATCAATTAAATCAAATTTACCATCAAATAGATGCAGTTAGCTCCACTCGAGAAGTCGTAGATTTCATGGAGAGCTACTACGATTCTCAACTAGAGCAATCTATTCACTGGTGGAAAGTTCTTTTAGAAAAGCTGAAAACGAAAACGATATAAAGAAGACGCTCAGGGAAATCCCCTAGCGTCTTCTTTATGTGTATCTATGGGCATCTCTACCCTGAGTAGACCATCTTATTTTGAATCTACAACTGGAACCGAAGCTGGAGCTGCAACTACCCCTTCATTCTTCTGCAAATTCTCTTTCACTTCTTCAGTTCCTAAGGACTGTACAGGAGCACCGATGCTAAAACTTTCGATGATCTTCCCAAGTGTAGCTTGGTCAAAGTCTTCTTGAGCGTAAAGTTCAACGGTAAAGCCATCTTTTTCCCAAATCACAATTCCATTTGCAAAATAAACTTTAGTCCCGTTAATTATTTCTGTCTTCACTTCTTCCGTAGTACTGATCCCATTGTCGCCGCCCTTGGAGATTAGGAAATTAACAGCTTTATCCCCGGAGTTATACTGCACTTCAACCATGCTGGTCCCCTGAAGAACAACATTCACAAACTCATAGTCTGCCATCCAGGTTGGTGCCGGGAAGTTCATTCCAAGCTCCGCACGTGCTTCATCCAGACTCAACTTAGCTGCAACCGGCAATTCAATGGCAACATTCTCCCCGCCTTTTCCCTCTTCAGATGGAGTCATTGACTGTCCAGCCGAAGGGATTTCCTTATCGTATTGCGTGATTTCGAGATTTCCTACTTCAAACTTTGCCATGATCGATTGGAACATATCCTGTGCATAGGAGGTTGCAGAGAATGCGCCACCCAGACAAATTACTGCACTGCCAATCACTATTGCATTTCTCCAGCTACTTTTTTTCATCGTTATCCCGTCCTTTTTCTCTGATTTGAGTTCAAGAGCTCCATGGTCCAGCTTGTATACTAAACGGTTATAAATTCTTTCCTTGGCGGCTGTGTTATCCTGTTCAACATTCTCAAGCAGCTCTATGGTTTTGCTGAATTTTGTGAGATCATCATTTTTCTTATTCATGGTTGAATCCTCCTGCTTTTAAGGAAATATGCAGTTTCTTCAGACTTCTATGCAATACGACACCAATATTGGACTCACTGACGCCCATGATCTGTGCGACTTCGGAATTTTTCAGTCCAGCCCCATATTTCATTGCAATGATATTACGTTCCTTCTCACGTAGCTTGGAGAGCGCCTTGAACAGTGCTTGATTATTATCCTCACGAATCGCCAGTTCCTCCGGAGACGGCTTGGGAAATATGAGCTCCAGCAAAGAATCTAGTGAGGTGTAGCTTCTTTTCTTCTGCCCCCGGAAGTAATCCGTCACAGCGTTCCTTACAATGGCAAACAGCCAAACCTCAAAATTCGATTTTTCTTCTGAAAAGCTATAATACTTACACATCACCGTCTCAAACACCTGACTGCAAATGTCCTCTGACACGTGGTGGTTATTAATACGATAACTAATATATTTGTAAACACGTTTGTAGTACGTATCGTACATCCGGGTAAATTCCTCTTTTGACATCATGGCACCACGTGATCTTTCGATATTCTTGTAACGGTCCACAGTACCCTGGATAACCTCCATCTCCCCCTCCTTACACCTCACCTTCATCGAAAAGCTAAACGAATTGTGCAATTTGTTGCGAAGAAACTTACATATGTTAATACGTAGAAAAGCCTAAACCTTTAACTAATCTTTTGATGATTGTGGGATGGTGAGAAACGGGTGAAAGATCACAATCTGCGAAAACGGTGATACTTGAGTTGCGGGGTGGATATATGTGTGGGAGAGAAGGGGAGAAGCTCAGCGCTATAATTCAATGATTTCATAACTTTACCCAATATAAAAAATCCTGCCATTATCCAGCGGGAAGCTTGATAGATTAGCAGGACAATAACCTTACTTCATTTTCACTAACTTTAAATATTCCGAACTTCCACAACCTTCCCTAAATCCACAAACTGCTCATGATCCACCTTCACCTTCACTCTGCCCTTTCGGCGCTTCTCACGCCATTCACGAAGATCTTCCTCCGTTTCTAAGCGAAGCTCCGCGATTTCCAGCGCTCGGTCTAGGACATATTTGCTTGTGTAAAGGACTGTATTTATTCCCTGTCCCCCTAAAGCAATGTGAGGCTTTAAAGGTATCCATTCCTCAACAGTGAATCTAACATAATCTTTCTCTTCCTTATGAGGCTCAGAGACAATCTCCTTTATTTCCTTTCGTTTCACCACTTCCCAATCTACCACTTTACCCACCCAATGAATTCCTGTCTTTGCAGGATCGAAGAATTTCCTTCTGGATTGACACATAGCTACATATTCGATCTGGGTTATTATCTTCTGGCTTGCAAGGTTCTTCAAAGGTACATGGTAAAAAGAATGCTGTCTCGCCACCTCCACCTGCTCAGGTCCCCGGACAGAACCAACAAGCACATTTTTGCCCGCGAGTTGGTTGGCATAGTATTCTTTCGTACCGCGTGGACGAGTCGAGCGTTCGTAAGCTTTTTCCGGACTATCCTGAATAATCTCATCTAAGAATTGCTCCACCAGGCTTGTAGAATTCGGTAGGAACGGCAAAGCGCCAATATTCAATAGCTCGATGCTTTTGTAGAATTGGTGGGTCTTATACCGCTCCTCATCCGGATAGGGAAATAACACATAGGCACCGAACATACTTCGTTCGTATTCCCCCGAGTCTTTCTCCTGATACACTATGGCGTCCCGGTAGCGGTGCATCGTGTTGATATCATCCTCTTCAGGGCCAGGTTGTCTATAAGTCCCGTGATAGGAAGTGCCTTCATAAGCCGGATTTAACCGGTATTTCGCATCAAAAACATACTTATACTCTTTGATTTTGCCAGCATCCTTCTTCTTGAGTGTCAGTACATTATCCGGACGCTGATTGAGCGTCGGTGCCTTATCCGAGCTAGGAATCGCATTATAATACAGGATGAACTGCTCTCCGTTAACTGGATTCTCGTACACCATCTTAGCGCTCTGCGAGCGGTCAAGTGTAACAAAAATACCATTCCGATTCACCTTAATAATATCCTGCTTCACCAGCTTATACTTCTGACCCAGAAGCTGATTCAACTTGAGGAAGCACCAGTATTCATAGAGCTGCGCGACATCCTTCATAGACAGGCGCAGCAGATCACCTTGGATCGACAAGCCTTTGAGCAGCATTAGATAACAGCGATAGACCTCGCGGTATCCAGGGGCCATCTGCAGCACCAGTGTAACGGACATCTGCCTCAGTACTCCAACCTCACGCAAAAAATCCATCTTGAGCACCCGCTCTAGTTGAGTGAGCATGTTGTCTAACCTTTTTATAAGTAATGGATCTGGGGTTCGGTTTTTAATCTTCCAGCGACCCTTGAGCTCTTTCAGCTTTCCATGAATGCGTTCCAGCATCCAGCGGATGAACCGGTTCTCATTAGTATCATAGGCGAGGCGTCTTCGTGTCTCCATTAAATGTGTGGCTGTGTAATTTCGGCTGCCGATGGTCAAGAATCCATGGTTCATGTCTTCTCTTAATCGTTCGGGATGCTTCGCGAGCTCGCGGATGTTCTCTCTTCCTGCCTTTTTGACCCGATTGGCATCCACTAGTCGGCGGTCCTGAAGCAGAGCGTAATTGGGATTCTTGTTAATCCGCTCAACGGCATCCAAGAGCTGTCTAAACACATGCTGAAGTATGGTGAAAAACTCCGTCAGGCTCTGATGCTGCGTCTCCCGCAAGCCTGTTAGTTGGTAGGTTTTGCGCAAAAAATCAAAAGCCAAGTTATAAATCTGCTCATTCACTTCATTTAAAATATTCTGGTAATCCAGCTTGTAATCCATTTTAGAGGGGAAGATCTCCATCTCTACCCGCAGCAAAGCCTGTCCCGAACTGCGGATCTCCCATTCCGTCAAACCGACCTCATTCCCAAAGTTCAGCACACCCGCAAGAATAGACTCACCTAGGGGCTTAATTGCCTGCCGAAGCAGCACATTTTCATGATAAAAAGAGAGGTTAGCAGCGGTCTTCCTCTGGATCACCAGCTCATACGACTGTGTCTCATAAAAACAAGGAAAAACAGACTCCCCCGGCTGCCAGTCCACCATCCCGTGAGCTTCAGGAGAAAACACTTTAATCTGAACATTACCAAGCCGTTCGGAGCATGTAATCCCAAACTGAGCATTTACCCACTCCTGACTAGAAGAACGATGAAGCTGCAAGGTCTCCACAGTAGGATGATATGGCCTTCCTTGAAGAAAAAGCGTAAAAAGCTCCGTTTCTACACGGAGCAATTCTACCGCCTGATTAAGAGAGCCAGTATGAGGTGAATCCATCTTCCTCCAGCCTCCTAAGCATAAAAGCCAATTTACGCGCACTTTGTGGATGTTTGGCTGTAGGGGGAGTTTGTCCAGCAGCCCATCTCAGGTAGAGTGGAGAAGCATCATTGTCCATAAGATCTTCAATATTTACCGTCACACCAGATCCTGTACCAAGAGCCCCTTTCATCAAGTTCAACAATACCCGGCGAACCGAAGAATGGCTCCCTTGAATGCGCGGCAGTATCTTTTGCAGCAGTTGCCAGTCAAAAGCTTCTTCCTCACTCATCAGCTTGTACCGTTCGTTATAGATCATATAGAAGCAAATCGCATCGCGTACCCGGAAACCTACATGAGCATGGACATCCTCAAGCAAAGCATTGATCATAACCAATCTCTCTGTCGTCCGGACAACTAGCTCTTTGTTGGCATCATAGGCATCCACTAGCTGCAAATAATCGGAGCGCAGAAAAAGATGGTTCAGTTCGGCAAGATCAGCGGGATCATCCGTCTCTTCCTGCTCACTCATGTCCGGATACTGCTGCAGATTGATGTAATTGAACTCCAGTGTATTAGCTCGGTCCAGTACCTTTTTGCTAAAAGAATGTGTCGTTTCGTCCATGTTCACAGTCCCGATCAAGAACACATTCTCCGGGACACCTAGGCTGCCAAACTTCACTTGATCCTCAGACGTATCCAGCATGGTAGAAGATATGAGATCCTGAGTCTGGATCTTCCCCTCCCGCCAGTCCTGCGTTTCCAGCACACTTAACAGGTCACTGAAGTAATGCTCTACCCGCGCCAGATTCATCTCATCCAAACAGATAAAATATGGCTTATGTCCATTCTCCGGCTTCCGCGCCTCTACTAATACTTCCGTAAGCGGACCCGGTTTGAACCTGCCCGAAAGATCCTTGTACCCCAGCAGATCCGCAGGATCACTCCAATCCGGTCGCACTGGAATCAAAGTAAACTGACCGTTATTCCCCGTTGCACCAAGAGCCTCTGCAAACAGCTTCACCAATCGAGTCTTCCCTGTACCCGATATCCCCGCCAGGATGACAAAAGGCTTAGTCTTTAGCGAGAGGTAAAAGTTTTCAATAAGTTGCTCAGGGAAGAAGAAACCTTTGCGACGGATGTGGGATTGGATTTGGTGGAGCAATGTTGTAATACTAGAATCTGATGGCGGTAGAATAGGAATCACCTCATGCGGGCTCTCCGTATTGGAGGCAGCCTCATCTTGATCTAAAATGGTAAAATCAGGCCAAGTGACCTCTGGAGTTAGCGATTGAAGCAATTGAAGTCCTTGTCTTGAAAAGCGAAACAAATAACCTTGATTAACTCCGCCTCCAGAATGAAGCGGACCTTGGGTTAAGTTCACTTGCATAATTTGCTGATTAAACTGTTGTAGCATAATGGGTGGAGTGAGTTCCACATACTCCGTTCGAACCAAACGACCATCCTCTTGCCAGTTCGTATTGGCCATAGAGCCTGGTTTGGGTGCATCCACCGCCGCATCTGTTACCTGGCTTACATAACGAATAGCTTTATTTGAATAATGGAGGATGATATCTCCTTGTTTAACTTCCTTCATCGTCTCCCAATGATATAGCTTTCGGCCTTGCGAATTCAGTAAGGGCGCCCATAGAATCCCCTCTTCCTTCTCCGCTTGAATAGTCGTTCCCTGATTCACCCACCAAACATTAGGCTTCGACTTAAACGTTATAAACTTTAAACGGTATTCGAAAGGAACTCCTGTGGCAAAGAAATCTATGTATTCAGCTTGATCTTCAGGAACAACAACCTGAGGTCTCTTCGCATCATCTGCTTGTTGGTTCGTTCTCTCTTGCATAATGTAGGAATATGAATGCGAGAAGGTTTCAATTAACAAATTCTTCAACGTTTGATTTCCGTTATAACGGAGTTGAAGAGCTTCCCGACCAGCAGATACTTGATCAATTTTAAATAATGTGGCTTCATAGTTCCCATCTTCATGGATCAGCTTAACTTTTCGCCCTTCACCTAAACTAGGCTGTTGACCTTGGTTAGCTTCCAAAAAATCTGGATGAAACTCAACTGGAATATGAGTGCCATCACGAAAAATGGAAAAGTCCACCTTTTTCCGACCGATTAAGTTAGGGATCTCTGTATCCTTCCACCAGCTTCGTAGTTGTTTGATCATTTATGTTAACTCCCTTAGTACAATGATAGGTAACTCATAGGTACTTCTAGTTTTTTTGCTTTATTCTCTGTACGTGAAGCTTGCGAATCTCCGCATCGGTTATGTTGGCCTGAAGCAAATGCTCATAAATCGTTTGTATTTGCGCCGGAGAGATAGAAGGTTCAGGAGTTCCTGTTTTTAAACTGATCAGCTTCCTAGAGATAAACTCACTTAGTTCCACATCATAGACAACCAGTTCGTCTGAGTGGATTTTCCGAAGCTCCGGATCAATACTGAACCGACATCTCATCGTAAATGAAACTATAGAGATAAATTTCACTGTAGCTTTACCTTGTATCAGGCTCTCGATAGCCTTAATATGTCCATAGTTTTGCTTCAGCGGATTATACAGCTTGTAACGGTTGCTCACTGACCATTGTTGATCCGTTCGCCCACCTTTAATTTCTCCATTGTAGTTTTTCGTCTCAATGACAAATATGCAATACGGGGAGATAACGATGTGATCAATCTGGGTGTAACCTGTTCGAGACTTGGGATTAGGGAGCATTAGATCGCTTAACGATTTACACTCCTTAGGTAGCTGGTCGAGTTGAATATTGATTTTATGCTCACCTAACTCTCCAATTCGTGTGGAAGCAACCTTCGGTTTCGACTTGGGAGTTTGTGACTTACGCACTGCCTGTGGTGGCTTAGTGTCGGATTTTTTAAAGAGAGACAATAGCGCTTTAAACATAGCAAAACCTCATCTGATATAGATTTACAATATGTATGGTTATTCGACAATATGGGAAGGTTTACCTTTATTCAGATTATGAATGGAAGTTTGCTCACTTTTTGGATGAACAGCATCGAAAAAAACAAAAATTCCAAACATATATACAAAAAAAGACTATCGCATGGACAGTCCGAAAATAAAGTATGCGTTTATCCCCTATGGTTCCGATCCCTATGTGCTTTTCCGGCAGCAACAGGGCATGTCTTAGTCCGTGAGAACTGAAGGGGCATTAAAGGCATTTGCAAGCTGCATGCCATCCTTTAGTCCTTGTAGATATAGACGTTCATAAAGAATGGCTTGCTTCAATTGAAGCTTATCCTCCCAGTACTCAAACTCTGGCATACCTGCAATGTCCATGGAGTCAAACAACGCTTGAAAAGCTTTGCGCTCTTCTTCAAAAACATGCCTAGGCTCGGATTGATGTTCAATCTGTGCGGTCACCTCATCCAATCGACCTTGAATCGTCTGTAAAAACCATGCAGGAAAGCTCAACATATCCCCTCCAAGATAGAAACTCAAACGAAATGATGCTGCATGTCCGTTTTTTTCTTGGTACATCCGATTAATGAGTTCGTCAACCTTACGACTCTGAGCCTGAACCGCTTCATTGCTGCTTAACGGAATTCCCTGCTCCAGTGATTTCTGTCCGAGTACATTCAGCTTTCGCTTTTCCTCCTCATATTTGCGCTTCAGATGTTGCATTGCACCCCCACCTTCCTGGAAAAGCTATGTCTATAGACGATGTGCAGAGACTTTAATGCGTTTATCGGTTTATTTTATTTTAGTTCGATATTCGCATTAAAACAACCTTTACCTCGCATACAATTTGGTTAAATTGTGAGGTGACACGGAAATGAGACATCGAAAAGAGCCCCCAGGTGACAAAAACATCATAGGGACCCGAGTTATAGCTATTCGAAAAGCTAAGCAAATGAAGCAAAAAGACTTCCTCGCCAAGTTGCAAACTTTCGGTTTAGACATCAGCCCAACCAGTTTATCTCGATTGGAAGGTCAACATAGACTTGTGCAGGATTATGAGGTGGTTGCCATTGCGAAAGCGCTGGATACTTCTGTTGGGGAGTTGCTGGGGGAGAGTGAGTGAGAGATAACTCTGTGAAAAAGAAGTCTAATTTAATGTAGGTCGGCAATTTATGCTGATTTCTCCAAACAAAAACAATGTCCATTTCAATTATAATAATAGCAAGATTAAAATCCGTTACCTACTACATCACTAAACCTTAACAAAATTCAGAATCCGGTAAAAGTAACAGCGACTTAAAAAGGAGAAGAATTAAAACAAATCGAGCAGTTCATCTTTTAAAGTAAATGACATGATTATTTAACTTCTATAAAAGTTGAATTCCTTTCCCATCATCTTAATAGAACACCTCTAACATCCTATTTATAAGAGGAATTTCAACATTGATTCTCAAGAGAATCTCCAACATCGCAACGTACTCCAGATGACTTGAGTGTCTGTCACTGTAATTAAAGCCGTAAGAAGAGCGTGGCGGTAAACTTGTAATAAATGTTTACCTAACCATCCGCTTGAACTTCAATCTTATCAATAAAACTTGCACCGTCTCATTAGTCAGTTCATCTAACCTCATGAACTGCTTGAGTTCTTTCTTCAATCAAACGGCACTTCCCCCTGTTCTACTACTTGCCTGTAAAGACTGAAAGCCTTCTAATGTGGTAATAATTTTTGCTTCGTGTTTTAAATCTGGTTTTTCCATAACAAAACCGCCCAATTTATACTTAAAATTAAGTATAAATTTTCTTCTTATATGAAAAATAGCCCCTCATTTGAGGAGCTATAACACCGATGCAATTCAATCATTTGTAGTGAATAGCACATATGTGTTGGGTAGAGTGCTATTTGATCTGCCATAATTAACAAACTTCTCTCAATGAACTTTTGGTGTTGACATCTTTATTTATTGGCCATGACATTTTTTGAATTTCTTACCGCTACCACAAGGACAGGGTTGATTTCTACCAACTTTTTCTCCTAAATAGCTCCCTTTAGATTTACTTAAAGCAGCAAAGTCAAAAGGGTTTTCATTCAATACAAAATCCTGAAACGCTAGATGAGGGTCATCCTCATTAATAATAACGTTTTGTCTTGGAACTTCAGTCAACTTACTCATTAATCCCTCTATTGTTATAGGGCATTTTAAATAACTGATAAGGTCTTCTATCTTAGGCTCACCAATCCATAGATTCTGCTGACTAATTACTTCTCGTGACCCTGCTTCTACTTTAATCTCTTCCACTTTCGGATCTAAAAAGAACTTAAGAAATGACGAAACATCCGTTATGTATACACCTGATTCTATTCTTCCCGTAAAATCAAAAATATTAGTACAAACTATTTTTATTACATCGTCCGCTACAATTGGTGATTTAGGTAAGGGAATATTCATATACTCCTGAACTTTGTCCCATTGCTTGATTAGTATGTTAGCTCTTCGATTAACTTGGGTGACACCATAAAGAATGTCATCTTCTCTTTGCTTAATCTCTTTTGAAGAAAAGGGATGATTCAAACATTTTAACTCAATCAATACAACCTTATTCTTAAAGGTAGCTATCAAATCATACTCCACTTCTCTACCATCGTATGCCTCAAACTTAACTTTTGAGGTGTTGACAGAAAAATGAGGCGTTAGACTTAAAACTTCTTTTATTTCTTTTTCGAGTTCAGTACCCTTAGCCGAAATATTAATATCCCAGTGTGAAAGATGTCTTCCAACAATCCGATTCATATTCATTTGTATGATTAAGTAGGGCGTAAAGATAATTCGCTCATCCCCAATGTATATCAAAGGCTGTGAGAAAATATCTAACAAAGGCTTTGGACTAAACACGAACAATTCAATTATCTTCTTTGCCTTTTCTTCACTCAATCCGGATAATTCGGCAAAATGGGATTCTAACTCCTTTAATTCAAATATTGGAGTTAAGTATGTAAAGTCATCATCTGCAAAAAGAGAATGTGAGTTTGTTCGATATACAAACGCTAATGACATTAAGTATTTAAAACCCTCGTATAATTCACTCAAACTAATATTTCTATCTTGTCCAATTATTACGTGATCAACGAGTGAGCCTAAATCTTCATTTAATTGTCGCTTCGATACATTCAGAGCAACTTCAATCACCTGCTCTCCAAGTTGAAAAACTTCCCTCTCTAATTTGAAAACAGATGAAGGCGATGATAAGGAGAAGTTAGATTTTTGTTCAATTTTTTTAATACTATGCGACATTTTTTCAAAGTCATTTCTTTTAGAATAATTAATATAATCCCTATACTTATATCTTTGAACAGCAACTCTTTCTTTTTTATAGTCATCAGTATTTGGTGCACTGTAATAACGAGCATATACTTCTTTATCAATTTCATATCGTGTAAAATTCCACTCCCTAAACTTTACTTTAGACCACAATTCATCTAAATAGCCTCTGTGTAAGGCTAGATACATTATTTCTTGAAGACTCGGTATACCATAGGGAGAAATATCCTGATAAGACTTAGTATCCTGATTTTCAATTTTCCCAGTAGCCTTGAAGTGGAGTAGTCTTATCAATGTATCCATAATTTCTAAATTCGCTTCCATAACATCAGCAACAGAAACCTGTTTTTCTGTCTCAGGTAATTCATGTTCCATACCTGTTAAATAACCTTGACTTTTAATTTTACTACTCATTTTCTTATTAGCATAAATAGATTGGCTTTCAATAAAGGTACACAGCATTTGAATTTGTTTAGTAAAGGGGTATTTCAAAAAATCGTTTTTAAATAACCTGCCTTCATTACTTTTTGCCGCCCTGTGAATGTCATTTATAGTACTTACAATTTTAATAAAAGTGTTCTTGAAATCAGTAGAAAATTCCCCATCTCCATTTTCAAAACCTCTCTCTACTAATCTGCAAGCCTTAAAGAAAAACTCCAATTCTTCTTTTCTAAACTTCCTACTTAAGGGGTCGGTTAAACATCCACTAAGCATAAAGTTCCTATAAAACTTTTTACTATCGAAAATAAAAAGACCAATAATCTGTTTTACACTCGATTCCAAATCTTGATCGCTAATACATTTTTTTAATTCTTCATAAGTGAATTCGCTCATTATATTGCATTCCTTTCAAGGATATATCTAAAAATATAGTTTTTTAACCAAATTTTATAATTTTAACTTATTTTATTAAGCAATCAAATAAAAATCCCCCACATTTTAGGAAGGTTCTAATCACCGATGTACTTGTATTTAATTGTTCCTTCCTTATAAGTAGTGAACAGCACTCCACATGTGTCGTGGGTACTGTGTAAACAAATCTTATACTATATACCCCATCAAATGAAAAGCCAGACTACAAAAATTGCGGTCTGGCACTTATTTTTATAACCACTCTAAGTTTCGGAGTAATATGAAATTTAACATTACCCAATAATCCTAACCGCATTCTCTTTAATCTGTGTAACCATCTCTACAAGTCTTCGCTGCTTCGTCCCGTCAAACAGCTTGATGAAGCTCTGCGGCTTGTCAAAAGGCGGCTTAATCAGTTCAGATACATTATCGATATAGCCGTTCTGGACAATATAATCAATTACCTTTTTAACAAATACAATTTGCCCCTGACTTAGCGACTGATCATTGATAAATTCCGAAAAAGCAGCCGTTGCCGCCTCGTATTCCAGCTTGGCAATTTTGCGCACCAGCAAGCCAAACGGGGTGTCCTTGAATTCTCGCTGATAATCCTCTGCTGTGCCTAGTTCACCTGTAAAGATTTTCTCCAAGGCTTCATAGTCCAGCGCCGTTAACGGAATATTATTGCGGAGCTTGTGGATCACAAGATTATCCCGGTTCTTCTCAATATAGCGATTGACCTTTAGCTTATAATCCTCAAAGGTATAGGCCTCATACATCCCTTTTCCCTCGTGGACTTCAAGAACCTCATCGGCGAGGTTGGTATAAATCGGATTCCTGCCGCCTTCATCCACGATAAATTTAATGAGACTGCGTAGCTCCGTACGTACTTTTTCAAAATTCAATATATTAGCGCTATCCCAGAATTCGTCCGTCCCTATAGTTTGAATAAGCGTTAGTTTTTCTCTAACCTGCGGTATGGTTGCACGCTGCAATAGGGTTTTAGCTACCTCTATCAGTTGCTTCTTACTCTTCTTGTATTGTGGCGATTCCTCAACCTGTGCAAGCATTAAACCATATATCAAATTATCAAAACGTTTGGCATGCTCATCTACATCATCCATATAGACAATAGGTGCAAGGTATTTAATCAGATTAGATTGATCCTGCTCCAGCAAGCAGACAAAAGCCGCATTATGTTTATACTTCTCTATGTATTGCAGCTGCATTTTTACAGATACTAATTCCGTATTAAGGGCTTGAATTTGTCCAATTACTATTTCTATCAAATCAGCACGAATCAATTGATAGGGTTCATCTATAAAAACAGACTGCTGCATATGATGAATTAATCGGACCCGCTTGGCAAAAATAGCTTCGGACAAGCTGTAGGCTTCATTCCCCTGCAATCCCTCCTTATGTTGACGGAAGAACTCAAAGTTGCCCAAATAATCAAAAATAACAAAAAGTGTCTTGTCCTCTCCCTCTCCAAACAGATCATTACGAAGCCTTGTCCCCCGGCCAATCATCTGCCAGAACTTAGTTTTGGAACGAATCCGTTTGAAGAACACCAGATTGACGATTTCCGGCACATCTATACCTGTATCCAGCATATCTACCGTTACGGCGATATAAGGACTTTTATTGGGTATTTTGAAATCATCAATCAAGCTTTGCGTGTAATTATCCCCCGATACAATTCGCTGGGAAAAATCACCCTTATACTGAGGGTATAGTTTATTAAATCGATCTACGATGTACTGTGCGTGTTGTTTGGTTTGCGCAAAAATAATCGTTTTTCCCAGTCGGTCTCCACCTGATACTTTGATCCCCTGGGTCATTAAATCCTCCAGTACTCGATCCACGGTTGCCTGATTAAAAATAAATTCGTTGATTGCTGGAGAGGGAATAAATTCAGGCATCTCGCCATCATCATCTGTGAAATCCTCTTCGTATCGCGCCTTGTCATCCTCGGAAAGAGTCTCATAAGTGATGCCCTGCTCCAGAAACTTCGTCGTAACTTCAATATTATGATATGGCACCAGAACGTGGTCTACCTCAACAGCCGTCTCGTAAGGATAAGCATAGGTCGGTACACCGCTCTCCATCTCGAAGAAATCATACGTATTACGATCTACTTCCGTCTTGGGAGTTGCTGTCAGCCCCACGATAATGCCATCAAAATATTCAAAAATGGTACGGAATTTCTTAAATATACTCCGGTGTGCCTCATCCACAATAATTAAATCGAAATGGGCGGGAGTGAATAAACGCTTGCCATCATCGCTCTTAGCCCTATCAATCGAATTCAGCATCGTTGGATAAGTGGAAAAAACAATACGAGCCGTCTTGTCATCCTTATTGCTAAGCAGATTACAAAGAGACATATCCGGCAGATAGTTCTTAAAATCGTCCTTCGCTTGTTTGACCAAGGCTTTTCTGTCGGCCAGAAATAGGATGTTGGTCACGTACCCTCCACGGGATAACACATCAGTTAAACTGGAGGCTGTTCTTGTCTTCCCGGTGCCAGTCGCCATAACCAGCAAAGATCGTCTATGACCTGTCCCAATATTCTCGCATACCGCACGAATCGCTTCCTTCTGGTAGTAGCGGTCTGTGATCTTATCATCAATAACCACTTCATCCAAAACCTTGCGTTCCTTCCGCCGATTCATCAGCTTCTGCAGATCTGACTTGGAGAATACGCCGCTCACCTTACGCTGTGGAGAAGTAATGTCATCCCACAGATTGGTCTCGAATCCGTTGGTCGTGAATATCATAGGTCGTCTGCCAGTCATTTGCTCCAGACAATCTGCATACAGTTTGGCTTGATGAGTTCCTACCTTTGGGTCTTTTGAGGTGCGCTTAGCTTCAATGATTGCCAGAGGCAAGCCATCCTTGCCATAAAGAACATAGTCGGCATATCCTTTGCCTTCATTATTAGGCATCCCGTACAGTTCTACTTCTTCCCTTACATCATCGCCGATTGTCCAGCCAAGTAGCTTCAGGTCTACATCTATGTATTTTTTACGCGTGCGGAACTCCGAAATATCCTCTGGGGTAAAATGGCGCTCTTCTTGGTGCTGCTCTTTATCTGCGGTGAGCTTGTCACTCATCGCCGCGATCTGAGCACGTAGAGCTTCAATCTCAGATTCTTTTTGCTCGATTAAGCTGTCTTTCTCTTTGATCCTGGCTTTATCCAGAATTACCTTCTCTACAGGGATATTACTCTCTGCGAAATGGCGCTCTTCATAATTAGTACCATAGCAATAATCAATCCACTGCACGAATTCAAATAAAGCGGCTAGTGACAACACTGCATCACTGCTACTGATCGCCTTATCCGTATGTACCGCAAGGTTCCCCAGCTTGATAATATAGGAAAGCTTGCCCCAAGTCTGGTTGTCCATTGCGAATTTAAAAGTTGGTTCATGAATCAACGCCTGCAAATTGTCCTTATACGGCATGGTAATGGTGTTATCAGCAGCGTAAACCCATTTCACAGCAAGCTCAAAAGCCTTGCGGCTACCTACCGCCGCCATTGCCGGAGAGGTGGCAAGCACCCTCTCCGCCTCAATGGAAGCTGTAGCAAATAACTTATATTCCGTTTGTCCCTGTAAGAATTCAAAGTTAGCAGGCATTGGATTCACCTCACGGGTAGAATGTGGTGGAGATTAATTGAGTAAGAGAAAATGACTAGACTAGGCTAAGCTAAAGCTCGTTATTCGAAATACTCGCTCATTAGGCTATCGAAGAGGTACTGCGTTTCGTCTATCGCCTGTTTAACGAGGGATTTTTGTTCTTCGATTTTGGTGATGATGTTAGCGAATTGAGTTTGGAGTTCAATGGGGGGAAATATTATTTCAAAGTTTTTTACTATCGACAGATTAAGATTCTGTTGATTTCCTCCCCGACCTAATCCCCTCAAATCTTCATATTTCATTTGTAGAAAGCGAAATAAAAACTCAGTAATGTATCCCTGGTTCGGTAGAATGGCAGCACAAGCTTGATTGGTAGCCGCTTCAATTTTTAATATACCAGCTTGTCCACGAGTTTTACCTTGGCCATACATCGCTACTAATATAGTATTTTCAGGGAACAATTTGCAATTTGTTTCTTTTATAGCTTTTTCTGAAATCTTTTCTTGCGCACTAAAAATGTAGCCTTTAGAAATTTCACTGGTTTTGACCCAGGGCACAGAGCCTTCAATATAATATTCTATGTTATTACGGCTTGGGGTTGAGCCAGTTTCCACTTTAGCAATATCCAATATTTTAATTTTATTCCAACCCATTTTATTCCTTACCGGATCCCCAAACATAACATAAAAGGTAGATTTGATTAGATTGTCCAGCTCAGCAAGTTGCTGTTTACGCATGGCAAGCAGTTCTGCGGCGGTGTCTAATGTTTTTGCAATTTTCTTTTGTATTTCGAGCGGTGGGAGTGGTATAAAAAAGTTTCGAATGTTGCTTAATGAAATAAACTTTTGAGTCCCACCTCTATTTTCTTTTTCAATATACTTTCTGAAAATATCACTGGAAAGAACATAATATATATATTTGTTTAGCACATTATTTCTAATGAATTTTACTAGTGCCACATTTTTAATTGCAAAATCAAATGTCTTTCGAACAACTACTGGATTGCCAATAGTACCAATCATAGGCATGATAATATCTCCATCATCCACACCTGATCGAACTATTATTTTATTATAGTCTTCTTTGGATATATAATTTACATTTGTAATATCAATGTATCCATTAGCTACATTCTTAGATGTTACTAACGGGTATCCATGATCAACATACTTCGGAGAGTCATGAGTTCCATCACGGACATCACACACTTCACCTAACTTAATCATTTCCCACTTACTCACCCAGCAGCCCCCTCAATTCCTCCATCTTGGAGACAATATCAAGGTTCAACTCATCTAATCGAGCCATAATTACTTCTGCCTTGTCATACTCTACCTTTTCATACACAACTTCTTTATATTTATTAATAGATAAATCATAGTCATTTGCTTCAATTGCAGACTTGTCCACTAGGAAGCTTGGCTCTGTCGACTGGCGGTTTGCTTCTCCTTCAAGATTATGATAACGGGCAATGATATCCGGGATATCGTTAGCCTCGACTGGTGAGCGTTTATCATCCAGAGAATAGCCATCTGCTTTCATATCATAAAACCAGACTTTATCCGTACCACCAGCACCTGTCTTGGTAAACAACAGAATCGCCGTGCTAACTCCTGCATACGGTTTGAACACTCCGCTTGGCATGGAGATCACCGCTTGAAGCTGATGATTCACTACCAGCTCTTTACGAAGTGATTTATGCGCCTTGGTCGAACCAAACAGAACGCCGTCCGGAACGATACAAGCGCAGCGTCCACCTTTACGGAGAATTCGCAGGAAGAGAGCTACGAATAACAGCTCTGTCTTTTTGGTATCCGTAACTGTTCTAAGGTTATCGTTAATACTCTCAGCATCCACGGTTCCGGTAAACGGAGGATTGGCGAGTACAATATCATAGGCAGATGCCGTATTATTTTGTCTGGAAACACTGTCCACGTAATCAATGTTCGGCTGGCTAATGGAATGGAGCATCAGATTCATTGCAGACAGGCGAAGCATCGTTCTGTCGGTATCAAACCCAGAGAACATCTCACCTGCGAAATGCTCCCACTGCTCGCTGGTCATCTCAGCCTCGTATTTTTCACGAATATATTCGGCAGAAGAGACAAGAAAGCCCGCTGTACCGCAAGCCGGGTCAACGATCTTATCATTAGGTGTGGGCGCAAGCAGATGGACCATCAAGTCGCGAATATGCTTGGGTGTTCTGAACTGACCGTTTTGTCCTGCCGAAGCCAGCTTGCCTAGCATGTACTCGTAAAGATCACCCTGCATATCCAGGTTCTTAATATCATGTTCATACAGCTCATCAAGACCTGTGATCATCTTTTGCAATACTTGCGGTGTTGGAACTAGGAACATTGCATCCTGCATATAACGCGAGAAGGCCGTCATGTTCGTTCCATTCATTGCTTTGATAAAAGGGAATACCTTTGTGCCGACAATATCATAAATGATCCGGGCATCTTTGGTTTTGAATTTACTCCAGCGCAGTTCTTGCCCCTCTTCGTCCGGGGGGAAAATCTTCGGCATGGCTTCACCGCTTAAGGCTTCAAAACTCTCATTCTCCAATTCCTTCTCATCGAGGGAACGAATAAACATTAAATAGGTAAGCTGTTCAATAACCGTTAAAGGATTACTGATACCACCCGCCCATATATCAGACCATATTTTATCAACCTTATTGCGAACTTCTCCTGTTAGCATCCATATTGCTCCATTCTATTCCATAATCATTCTTTATTCGTTTATACTTCCTATATTATACACCTATCTCCTCAATCAAAGAACCTAGAATCCCATACTTACACTGCCCTTATTCAGACACAGCGGTTGTCCAAGGATAGACCAGAACATAGGCGAGCTAACCACAAAAAAAAGCGGATTCAGCCCTATGCCGAATCCACTCTTCCATTACTCATTTCAATCTAATCAATAAGCCCCGACTTCTGCAACAGCCGCTGAATAAGAACTGCCACTTCCGCACGGGTGACATTAGCCTTTGCCTCCAGCTTATTGTCGCCACGGCCGCTGATTAAGCCAGCTTTGGCGGCAAGCGCCAGACTGTCCTTAGCCCAGATGCCTATGTTGCCTGCATCTGTAAAGGCAGCAAGTACACTTGTTGCATCCACTGTTCCAGTCTGGTCCCCAAGGCCGGTTAACTTCATCGCTTTAGCGATAATGTTCATGGCCTGCTCGCGAGTGATTGGAGCATTCGGCTGGAATGTCCCATCCTCAAAACCGGTGATCAGACCGTACTCAGATGCCGTTTCAACCGCTCCTGCATACCAGCTATTCACTGGCACATCCGCAAACGCAGTCTTTCCTTCTCCAAGCTTCAGTCCCAGACCGCGTACGATGATCGCCGCGAACTCTGCCCGGGTGATATCTGCATTCGGGTTAAAGGTCGTTTTGTTCACTCCATTAATTACTAGACGAGATCCCATATCGTTCACTGAGTCCTTCGCCCAATGATTCTCCACATCCGCAAAAGTCAGCGGATGCCAGATCACCGAATACGAGCTGTTCGTCACACTCTTAATAACTGCGTAGTATTTGCCGTCCTTCAGAGCGAATCTGGTCGGCACATGGCGCACTGTGCCATCTGGCTCCACAACGACTCCAGTCGTAATCCGATTCGGATCAATACCACCTGGAAGTGCCACTATCCGCTCTACGTAAGCATTGAACTGACTCACTTCCACTGTCGATGTACCGTAAGTAGCGGTAACAGTGAAATCTAGTGACGGTGCAATGAGTGTGAAGCCACCACTACTTGCAGCACCCGCCACTACCTGGTTCATGGATGGTGAGGATTCGCTGATCGTAATCTTCAGTGTGATATCTTCCAGCTTCAAGCCGCTTCCAAGTTTTTTAGCTATCGCATCAATATTGATTTCGTCGGCTGGCAAAGTATAAGTACCTTTGCTTGTCTGAAACACTAGGGTAGCCGATGCGTTCTCCATGTTCTTAATTATTTGACCGTTTAACTCAGCGACGATGATGTTGGAATCCAGCGTCACAGGAACGGTCACCACCGCCCCATTACCTTCCGCGTCCAGCTTCGCTTGGAGTTTAGCTGGGTCGACGACGATAATAGTTGTTGCCACGTTTCCTAAGGCAGTTGTTGTTGCTTTGCCCGCGTTCTCTTCCTTACCGTTAACTAGTACGATCACATCGGTAACAACTGTGTTCGCATTACCAGGGGTTGTTCCGCTATTCGAGTTGCTTCCGGATCCTGGGCTGACCGGATCAGTACCAGGTGTTACGGGATCAGCCGCCACAGCTGCTGTTGCACTACCGTATTTCACCACCTTGCCGTCAGCATCTACCTCTGCAATCCCAATCGTATCCCCATTGGCCGCAGGAACCAATCCATCACTGCTTACAAGCGTGTATCCATTCAGGACATCTCCCACATTTGGTACGACGACGCTACCAGCGCCAAAGTTCTTATAAAAGAGCTTATGTCCATCAGCCAATGTAGGCGTAACAGTGATTTGTGTATAGCCGTTATTTGCCGAGCCACTTGGATCGATGGCGATCACGTTCAAGCCACCGGCAGGGTTAAGCATATTAATTGTAAAGGTCAACCTGGTTGCCGGTCCCGCCGGAACGGACCCGCTAGCTACCACCCGTACCTTAAAAATGTGCTCACCACTCAAGTCCGGTAAGTTGGTTCCGTCGTACCGTACGTATGGTCCGTCGTCCACTGAAAATTCCATACTCGTGTCCAGACCAACAATCGTATTGTTCAGATCATCAGCCGTGACTTCAGGCGCGGACGGGATGACCGCATTCGAGTCATGAACAGTAATCTGAGCGGCAATAGAAGCGAATGCTGTTGCCGTTGCCTTTTCCCGAACATAATACGTGTCCGGCGCAAGGTCAGTAATCATTGTGTCTGTAACTTCTCTCCAAAGACCAGTGCTGCCTATTTTGTATTCCATTTGGACTGTCAGATTCTGAATGGTGCCGTTATTAGCTCCATTGTACGTTACATCCGTAACAGTCACTCCTACCGGAGCCGCTGCACGAGATGGAATGCTTAACGTCTGTACCGCACTGTCCGTTGTTGTTGAACCGTCACCTTTCTTAAGGATGCTCAGTGAGGTTCCCAACCAACTGCTATCTATTTCCAGCTTGCCATCTACTGACACCGTAATCGCTGTATCGTTTACCATGTATGAGCCACTTGGCGTCAGGCCTGCCAACTGTTCAGTAGCATAGTCGATGACGGCTACTGGTGTCGCTTCTGGCATTTTCGTGAATGCCGATACCGTCACTTGCACCGAAGCCGAGGTAAATGAAGTCGCTGTTGCTTTCGTCCGCACATAATACGTGTCAGGAGTAAGTCCCGTCACGCTTGTACCCGGTACATCTGTCCATGCACCTGCGGTGCCTTTTTTGTATTCCATCGCACTAGTAACATTGATGAGCGTTCCATCGTTTGTGTTCATTCCCGTTTCACCCGTTGCTGTCACACCAGTCGGCGCCACTAAACGGGACGGAATGCTTAGCGTCTGTGCCGCACTATCCGTTGTCGTCGAGCTGTTGCCCTTCTTCACGATGCTTAGCGATGTCCCTATCCAACTACTATTAATGTCCAGCTTACCATCTGCTGTCGCCGTAACCGCTGAACCATTTACCGTGTACAAGCCACTTGGCGTCAAGCCTGTCAACTGCTCTGCCGCATAGTCAATGATGGCTGTCGGTGTTGCTTCCGGCGTTGGCACGAACGTAGCTACCGTCACGCTCTTCGCTTCTGAAGCAAATGCTGTCAAAGTCGCTTTCGTCCGGACATAATACGTATCAGGAGTAAGCCCTGTTACGGTTGTGCCTGACACATCCGTCCATGCCCCTGCTGTGCCCTTCTTGTATTCCATCGCGGTTGTTACGTTCGTCAATTTGCCATCGTTGGCATTTATCGCCGTTTCATCCGTCACCGTTACACCAGTCGGCACCCCTGCACGGGACGGAATGCTTAACGTCTGCGCCGCACTATCCGTTGTCGTCGAGCCATTGCCTTTCTGCACAATACTCAGCGACGTTCCCAACCAACTGCCACCAATTGCTAATTTGCCATCTGTTGTTGCTGTTACCAAATCCCCGTTTACTGTGTACGAGCCATTCGGCGTGAGGCCTGTCAGTTGTTCAGTCGAATAATCAATAACGGCTGCGGGCACCACTTCCGGTGTTGCCACAAAAGCAACCACCGCCATCTGCACTGAAGCTGACGCAAATGCCGTTGCCGTCGCTTTTGTCCGCACATGGTACGTGTCTGGAGTTAGTTCCGTTACGGTTACACCCGTCACATCCTTCCACGCACCTGCCATACCCTTCTTGTATTCCATCGCGGTTGTCACGTTCGTCAATGTACCATTGTTAGCATTTATCGCCGTTTCGTCCGTCGCCGTAATACCTATCGGCGCCACTGGACGGATCGGAATGCTCAGCGTCTGCGCTGCGCTATCCGTAGTCGTCGAACTGTTCCCCTTCTTCACAAGGCTCAGTGATGTTCCCAGCCAACTGCTATCAATAGCTAATTTGCCATCAGCTGTCGCTGTTACCAAAGCCCCGTTTACTGTGTACGAGCCACTTGACGTCAAGCCTGACAACTGCTCTGCCGCATAATCAATGGTCGCTATCGGTGTTGCTTCCGGCGTTGGCACAAAAGTAGCCACCGTAACATTCTGCGCTTCTGAAGCAAATGCCGTCGCCGTTGCTTTCGTCCGCACATAATACGTGTCCGGAACAAGTTCCGTTACGGTTACACCTCCTACATTCGTCCATGCACCTGCTGTACCCTTCTTGTATTCCATCGCGGTTGTCACCTTCGTCAATGTACCATTGTTAGCACTGATCGCCGTTTCATCCGTCGCTATCACACCAGTCGGCGCCTCTGCACGTGACGGAATGCTTAGCGTCTGCGCCGCGCTATCCAATGTCGTCGAGGCATTGCCTTTTTTCACGATGCTCAGCGACGTTCCCAACCAACCACTGTTAATGGTCAGCTTACCATCTGTTGTCGCTGTTACTGCCGTACCGTTCACCGTGTATGAGCCGCTTGGCGCCAGACCAGTTAACTGCTCTGCTGTATAATCAATGATGGCTGCTGGTGTCGCTTCCGGTGTTGCCACGAACGCAGCCACCGTCACGCTCTTCGCTTCTGACGCAAACGCCGTCACCGTCGCTTTTGTCCGGACATAGTACATGTCCGGATCAAGTCCCGTTACGGTCGCACTTGAAATATTCGTCCAAGTACCCGCTACACCCTTCTTGTACTCCATCGCAGTTGTTACGTTAGTCAATGTACCATCGTTAGTACTTATCGCCGTTTCATTCGTCGCCGTTACACTAGTCGGCGCTCCTGGACGGGTTGGAATAATCAGCGTTTGTGCCGGGCTATCCGTTGTCGTCGAGCCATCGCCTTTCTTCACGATACTCACTGACGTTCCAAACCAGCTGATGTCTATAGCCAGCTTACCCTCTGCTGTCGCCGTTACCGCCGTACCGTTGTTAACCGAGTACGCGCTGTTTGGCGTCAGTCCGGTCAGTTGCTCAGCAGCATAGTCAATGATGGCTGCCGGTGCCGGAGCTCCTGTCTCAAATAATTTTGCAGTTATTCTATAATGATCAGCATCCGTATTATCGGTTGTCACCAAGACAAGATTGTCGCCAAAGGTGGGATACAATCGGAAGCTTGGATAATATTCCACAGCGTATATCCAAGTGGCTTCATTGAAACCCTGCATAGCCACCGGAGCGGAATCCACCGGCTGATCCGATGTAAAGACCAGTTTACCGTCATTGTCATAATAATTCAGGTAAGCATACTGCGTTCCCGACCATTCTTTAAAGTTGTTGTACGCATCATTGATGGCATTGGTAGAAGTAGGGTCCGTACTTACAGTTACGAATCCCGGATTTGCACCATCCCTATAAATAGCAGCCGAAGATTCACCTAGATAGCCGCTTACTGTAAAATCACCCTTACTCGTACCGTTCTTATCATATAAAGAAACCGTTGATGTGCCATTTCTATAGTTATATTGGCTAAACATAAAATTGCCGTTGTTCAACGTAGACAGAAACAGCTGTTTTTCATCCGTTCTTAATCCTTTATCAATCGTGTTCAACAGAGTCCCATTATTACTGAATATTTTCAGCTTAATAGTATCCGTCTGGGGTCCTACTCCCGAATTGTAAGCAACCATATATACGCCGTCTCCAGCGGATACATAAGACATGCTCGCATTATGGTTAACCAATAGCGTTTCACTCGAGACCGGGGCTCCCGTAACAGAAAAGACACGTGTAGCAGTGCTAATATTGTCGTTTCGTTGCCAGGAAAAAGCTATATTGCCGTCAGACAATTCCGTTATAGAGACAAAGCGTGTGAGTGCCGGGGTACTGGCAGCAGAGTATGTATTAATCTGCGTCTGGCCAACTACCTTTTGTCCTGACTGGTCTAGCACCATGAAATAGGCGTTGGGGTTATTCTCCCTAACAGTCCCCAATTGCAAATTGTTTGCTCCGCTGTCGCTTTTATTGTAAGTAATCAGAATATTGCCATTACTTAGCGCAAGCATGTTCACATCAATCATCTGGTAGTAGGTATCCATTAAGTTGCTTAGAGGAAAATCCGCTTTAGGAGCTCCCGTGCTGTCAAAAACCTTCAAAGAATAAGTATAAACGTAGGAATTGCCTTGATAAGCGAATGTGTTCAACACTACTGCGGTACTTCCGTCAGGAAGAACATCAACATCAGAAACATTCTTACCCGAGGCGTTTGTAACTGGAGGCTGAATGGGAAAGTCCACCGTTTGGGTGAATGAGGGTATGGCCGCGTATGCCCGGAGTGAAATCATCGGTAGCAGTCCAATGACTAATATAAAAGCCAATCCAATCTTGCCTAACTTTTTTAACATTGCTTTCCTCCTTGTCGAATGACGATTCATATAATTGTTAACGCTTCCGTAATTACAGTTAATACAGAAAAGCAGATTTCCATCCTATTATATCGACATTTCTTAGAAAATAGTTTATTTTTCGACAAAAAAATACGCTAAATCACGAATTTAATATGACTTTAGTCATATATATATTTGTGATCAAAGAAAAAAACCATAGATTCGCACATTAAAAAAGCCCTCTCTGTCTATTAAACAGATTAGGCCGTCACGTTTTGAATTCCTCATCCTGATTGCCGATGGAAAAAACGATCTATGATCATAGTTCTAGTTAATACAAAAAAAACCGAGAAAGGCACTTTATTTAAAAGTGTCTATTTCTCGGTTAGAGTTTTTTCATCCGTTACGTTAACTAGCTAGATTGCCCTTCCATCGCTCTAATAGATTCATCAACCTTTACCATCATGGAACATTCGACTCTTTTGCGGAAGACGTCACAGCTGAAGTCATAGGTTCCGACGAGGGAACCCGTCGCGTGCAGTGCATTGGCAGGACAACCACCGCTGCAGTAGAGTTTAGCCCAGCAGTCCTTGCATTCCGGCTTCGAGTAGCAGTTGCTCTCTTGGAATTGACATTGCAGCTCAGGTTGTGTGATCCCATCCCAGAGGTTTCCCATGCTGTATTCTTCATCCCCGACGAACTGGTGACAAGGAAAAAGCTCTCCCCAAGGGGTGACGGCAAGATATTCGGTTCCTGAACCACAGCCAGTAATTCTCTTCTGGATGCAAGGCCCTTCTGAGAGGTCAAGCATGTAGTGATAAAAGGTAAACCCCTTGCCTTGTTCACCGCGACCGATCATTTCCTTGGCGAGAATTTCGTACTGGTTGTATATCTCCGGCAGGTCCTCCTCGGTAAGTGCATAGGGCTCCTTTGGATCACAGATGACTGGTTCCATAGAGATCTTGTCAAAACCAAGGTCTGCGATATGAAATATATCGTTGGTGAAATCGACATTGTTACGAGTGTAAGTTCCTCGAACATAGTACTCTTGGTCCCCGCGCTTACGAACGAATTCCTTGAACTTCGGAACAATATGATCGTAGCTGCCTTTTCCGTTAACCGTTTGGCGAAGTCGGTCATGAACCTCTTTTCTTCCATCCAGGCTTAATACGACATTGTACATTTCCTGATTTAAAAACTCGGTGACCTCATCGTTCAGCAGCATTCCGTTCGTCGTGAAGGTGAAGCGGAACTTCTTTTTGTATTCTTGTTCTTTGCTTCTTGCATAAGCTACGATCTGTTTAACCACTTTCCAGGCCAAAAGCGGTTCCCCGCCGAAAAAGTCGATGTCCAGGTTTCGATGATGACCCGAATTTTCAAGCAGGTAATCGATAGCTTTTTGTCCAACCTCATAGCTCATGATTGCTCGATCTCCGTTGTATTTCCCTTGGCTAGCGAAGCAATAATCGCATGACAAATTACAGGTATGCGCAACATTGAGGCAGAGTGCCTTAACATAAGTTTTCCGTTTTTTTAAATCGAGCGAGAGGTTCTCATACTCATCTTTTGTAAAGAGCTGTCCATCATTTTTAAGTTCCTCGATATCCGCGATGGTTTCTCGAATGTCGCTCTCAGAAATGCTGGAATCATCTTTATATTTATCCAACAGCGTTGCCACGATTTTTTCGGCAGAAGTTTTCTCATAATCCGCTATAATTTCATATGCTAGGTCATCAACAACATGCACCGAGCCACTATAGGTATCGAGCACGATATTGTATCCGTTTAGTTTATATTGATGAATCATACTTACTAATCAAGCTCCTTTTGCACACAAGTAGAAACGGCTTTGCCATCCTGTAGCGGAAGCGTCCATTTCTTAAAAATAGCCGCCCATCAGCAGAGCAATGGGCGGTAAAATTCCGAATCCTATCTGTTCATTGCATTTTCACACTTCTGGTTTGCAACGCCGCAGGAAGTTTTACAAGCGGATTGGCAAGATGTCTGGCATGCGCCGCATCCGCCGTGTTTTGCGGTATCCATCAGTTTGCGGGTGCTCAGTGTTACGATTCTTTTCACGATAAATAACTCCTTCTGTAATTTCTTGTGATCACTTTCACTTAATTTCCATGGAACATCGTAGCAACCTCACGCAAATACGTCTATGATTCCCGTCACCTAGCAGAGCAGAGAGGGCTTAAACATAAGCATCAACGTTAATTTTCGTGCAGTCTTTCATGCTCGTGATCGTAGGATCCCATAGCGGGAACCAGAGTCAGAGCAATGCTAAAAAAGTGACCAAAGAAACAAAAAAGAGACGGCAATGATGCCATCTCTTCAATAACGATTTTTCCTCATACTTGTCCGTAAAGTCCAATAAATATAAGGATTTCATAACACTGTATCCTTCCTTACCAGTAGAGCGACACTCTCCGATTCCATATGCACCATATGCGAACATCCCTCTCATTATCATGGCTATTGTTATGGTGGGAAGAAGTCGCGTAGAATTAGGGATTTTTGTAGAGAGTGTTTCTTGAATATTCAATGAAGTTATTTATTGTTATAATATACTACGCCTTAGTTCATAAAAATATTGCACAATTGGATGCTTTAACTTCATCTTCTCGCTCATGTTTAAAATTCGCTTTTTCCCAACTCGTCTGTCCACTAAAGCTAGAATATTCAATAAGATATCGTCGCTTTCTAAGCTCTCCTCTATGGAAATAGATAAATACTTAGTAGCTATAACAATAAAGTTCGATTTACTTAATGATGTCTGTGCTGACAAAAGCTCCTTTGCAACTTCTGATATTTTTCTGCTTCTTGCAATGACTATTAGCCGATCCTCCGGGATGATCCCCTTACTATCTTTTCTAACCGCTTCAATGTCTTCATGGTTGATAGGAATTTGAAGATCTGAATCATTCTTAATCTCCTGCTCCGTCTGATACC
Organism: Paenibacillus sp. FSL R5-0345; assembly: GCF_000758585.1. Taxonomy (NCBI): domain Bacteria; kingdom Bacillati; phylum Bacillota; class Bacilli; order Caryophanales; family Paenibacillaceae; genus Paenibacillus; species Paenibacillus sp. FSL R5-0345. The sequence continues at coordinate 732,371 of NZ_CP009281.1, read as the reverse complement.
ATCTAATTGAGCTAGTTCTATCATTCATATTAAGTACGTTCTTTTTATCTACCGAAATATAACAATTCCCTGATTTATCAGGTAAATAACGGTAACTACTTGCGCGATATTCAACCCTGCCGTATAACGCAGGACAGAGAAAACTCTCCAGTTGTTGCTTCAATTTGCTCCAGGACATGTATCCTCCTATGTTTTATGTTATAAATACCTGTTGAGGCAGTCGTTCTATTATACAATACATAATACAATCCCACTAAAACCTGAATAATATCTTGATATAATCTAATCCTCTATTTGTCACGTCTACATAGAAACAAGCCGATTAGGTATAGACCCCGTGGTCTGGCACCTAATCGGCTTGTTATGTTACGCCTCAAACATTTTCACTTCGGTTATAAGTCTTCCTCGGACAGATAATTCGATAACCGGTACAGGAAGTTTCAGCGCGGGTCGTATTGCTACTTGGATGGATTATTTCTCCATTACTTATCGTGACCTTTACCCGGGTTTTCTTTTGAGTATTCAAAGGTCACTTTTACAGGCTCACTCATATAGCCAGTCGATAGATACGCCTCATTGGTTCCCTTTAAATTACCTGTAAGTTTGAATGTGAATTGGAAGCTTCCCGCGACTGTACTCTTCGTCTCATCTTCAAGATGAACCTTGCCTTTTGGATCAAGCACCTTCAACTTCACATTTGTAAGGACGCCATTCATCAGCAATCCATCAATCGTTACTTTTTTCGCTTCCTCGTCAACCTTTACTTGTATGCCCTCAATGCCCTTCACGTCTACAGCGCTCGAGAGGTTATAGACACCAAACTCGTAGATGGAATATCCGTAATCGGTTGCTCTTTTTATGCCTTGTAACTTCATGTATCTTGCCTTGACCGGGTTGAACTGAATCGTTTCTTTGCCATCATGTGCGGTAATAATTCCGTCATTTGGCATGACATTGATCCAGTTCTGCTTATCGTTCGACACAAGAAGTTTGTATTTATCAGCACGAGCATATTCCCAATCGATTCGAACCGTATCCATTTCCTTCACTTCATCGAGATCGACCAGGAACCAAGTATTGTCCACGTATTCGCTCGCCCATCTTGAAGCAGGGAATCCATCGACGGCTTTAGCCGGTGCATAATTCGCATTATTGCCTTCGGTCGACGAAGCTTCTACCGTTTTATTCTGCGCCAAATTGCCTATTAGGTAATAGACGCTTTCCTTCAGCGTATTGTACGCCTCATCTTTTATCGTACCCGCTTTCTTGAATTCATCCAGCTTTGCGTTAAAGCCTTGGAGATACTTGGTGACTTGCACTTCATCTTTCCCTTCATAGCGCTTCATCATTTCCAAATAGTTGTTCAAAGAACGCACCGTTGCAGAATTCGTAAATTGCTTCGCTTGTTCGAAGCGGTCGACTAACGCTTTCATACCAGATGCATTCGTCGTTGCTTCGATAACATATGACTTTGTCACCATACGCCCCGCCGTAACGGTAATGTTAAGCTCATGCTTGCCAAGCTTGCCTGCAAGCGGAATAACGGTACCCGCTGTATAAGGCTTGCCGTCATACGTAGCCGTCACTTTCGTCAGACCATCATCCGTTCTAAGCTTCCATGTAAAGGATACGGATTCTGAATCGGGCAGCTTCATCCCGCTCTGGAACGGCTTGCCGTTTATCTGCACGTCTACCTCGGAAGGCGGAGCCTCGTTGACCTGATACGTTCCTTTAACAAATTGATATAGCCAGTCGTAAAGAACGCGTGTCGCTGGATCTTTACTTACCGCGGTGTTATAGACTGCATTGTTGCCTTGGTAATACGATTTGAAGCCATCCTTCATAAGCCCTGTCTTCGCACCGCTGTTCAAGTAATCGATATACCGCTCGCGGAACACGCCGTCCGTCAACATCCGATCATCGAACTCGAGTTCATTGGACATGCCATACTGCTTCGCCAGATTCGCAGAATCCTCCAAGCGTTCGATATCCGTCGGCTCGAAGAAGTAGTTCGGTTGGATCGTCACCGCATCGAAGCCGACATCCTTCCACATGAACGCTTTATAAGCGAAGAAGTGCGGAATCCAGAAGAACTTCAGGTCCTTGCCGCTAATTTGCATGTCATGCAGGGTGCTGCTCACCGAACGGATCAGATCCGGTCCGGATTGGCTTGTGCTGATTTGCTCTTCGAACCAGTACATACCTACAAGCTCGAGGTTAGCGTAACCTTTTGCTTCCCATCTCGATTTGACTTGCTGCAGCCACCATTGAACTGCTTTTTCACGGTTCGCAAGGGCTTTCTCTTTGCCAACGGAATCATTGAAGTTCAGCGATTCTCCACCTTGTTCAATAGCTCCGAAATTAGTGATCGATTCACCTGGATCCGGAATCATGAGGACAACCTTTTCCTTCACGCCAGACTCGTTCAGCGCATCGGATACTTCCTTAGCCGCTGCGTTTAACGCATCCATATCACCGCCTACCGCAAAGGTCTTATCCAGATACCATTGCCAATCTTCCAGATAAGCCCGCCCGCCGAAATCACGACCTGGATTTGGAGAGTTAATGCCAAGATACAGGACGCCGTCGAAGAGTCGATCCTTAATCTTGCCGTCCTTATCGACATAACTAATGTTCGGAATGATCCGTTCTTTTGTCCAGATGCCTAAGTCATTCGCATATTGCCCGTTATACAAAAGTCCAAGATGCTCTATACCCGCTGTCGCTTCGCCTGCCGCCAAGAATTTCGGCGTATGCGTTGGAACAGTTACGGCTCCGGCAACTTTGCCCTCTTCACCGAGGATTTCAATCTCATCCACGAAGGTCATTGCACGCGTATGCATTGTGAATGTTACTTTCACGTACCGAGCATACGCGATTTTCGCATCTGGGCCGATCGCTTTAATACCGTCCTTGTTGCCATCCCACACATAGGTCTCCGTGTATTTACCATCATTCCACAGCTTCTGCGTGGCATTGTCTTTGAGCAGTCCCCAGTTCACCTTGTCATCGGAGACGTACATCGATACCGTGAGTGGCACGAGTACATTGTTCGTTGGCCAATCTTCGAGGAAATTGGCTTTAATACCCGTGAGTGATTTCTTCGCCCCCAAATCAAACACAACTTCGCGTGTCTTACCCAAATGATGTCCAGCCCATGCTACGTCGGATCTATTGCTTGCCCCATATATACCATCCGTAAGTTTGTTGCCTTCATCCGGATTTGAAGCTTCCGGCTCTTGCGACCACTCATAAGATAAGCCCGCTGCAAGATTGTGATAAACCGCCCCATACACTGACGCAATAACACCCTCCGTACCCGCTCCCGGTAGGTCTGATGGATTCGTCACCTCGACCGGATCGGCTTCGCCCGGCGGGTTCACTGGTGTCTGTTCCTCTGTCTGTGTAGGCGGCAGCGCCTCTTCCGCTTGCGCGATCGGCATCATCGTTACGATCATGATCGCAACCATGACGAGAGCTACCCATTGTCTACTCCTCTTCATATCGTACGAACTCCCTTCTGATTCTTGAGTCAAGAAACATCAATCTCCTAAATGGTATGCGCTTCCATTTCAGCTTACCTCGATGCTCTTTCCTCCCTTCCGAGATTCCGACACGCCATAGAAGCTTATAACATATGTCAATGTCCTTATAGTAACATTATGAAAAGTGGCCCTTCTTTCAAATAGATAATTAATGACATCGGGTATACACTTGTTGACATGAAGGCCTTCAACTGTCCTCTAAGCAATCCTCCAAATAAAAAACGCAACCCTCTCGAGGTTGCGTCGTGTTTATATATGGTGGCGCCTAATTGCTGCGGCGTTCTACTAACTTGATGCCCTATCCATAACCGAACGGATGCTTTTTGTACTCTAAGGGGCTTGAGCCGACTCTATTTTTGAACACACGACTAAAATAGTACTGGCTCTTATACCCTACCTTCACGGCCAGATCCCCGATTTTGATATTCGGCATTACGTCATCCAGAATCTCCTTCGCCTTCGATATCCGAAGCTCGGTGACATAGTCAAGGAATGAAGCACCGATTTCTTGCTTCATACGCTTGCTAAGATAGGTTTGGTTGATATGAAATAGCGCTGCTACTCGAGTAATAGACAGCTCCGGATCCTGATAATGACTGTCAATATACTCGGTCACTTTTTGGATAAGCACTGTTCCATCCCCTGTATACCCGGGAAGCCCCAGCTCCTTATCCACCCTGCTTTCATGTGAATGCAAGGGATATTTTGCTTGAAGATGCTCATCGATCCGATGAAGCAGCTTGTTCAGATCACTCTTCGGCACAGGTTTTAATACATAATCGAATGCTTGCAGTTGCACGGCTTGACGCGCATATTCAAAGTTATCGTAGCCGCTGATGATGACAACCAGAACCGACGGGCAGCGTTCGCGCAATATATTTATAAGATCGAGCCCATTCATATTCGGCATGTTGATGTCCACAAGACATACATGTGGTGGGGCTTCCTCCACCATATTCAATGCTTCGTTTGCACTTTTCGCTTCTCCTGCAACTTCAAAAAGATACGAACTCTCCTCAATGTATTGTCGCAAGCCTTTGCGAATGATCGTTTCATCATCGACGATGACAATCTTCCACATCTTCATTCCACTCCCCGTCCAAAGGTATTCGAATGACCATAACGGTAATTCCATCTTCGCTCTTCACTGCAAGGCCATATGGCACCCCGTAAGCTAGTCGAATGCGATGGTTTACACTGTATAGCCCAAAGCCTGTGGCAGAACGATCATATTTATCATCAAGAAGGGCTTGATTCATCTGTTCAAGCTTCTCTTCAGGAATCATAACCCCATTATTTTCAACCTTAATGACCAAATAATCGACCTGTTTATATGCTGTAATCGAAATTTTGCATTTTTGATCCCCAAGTGGCTTAATCCCGTGATAAATCGCATTTTCCACCAACGGCTGCAGCATGAAGCGAACGACTTGGCACTGAGCAAGCTTTTCATCATATCGAAGCTCGTAGTCCAGAATCTCCTCATATCGCACGCCTTGAATATGAAGATAACTCTCGACATGGTACAACTCTTGATCAAGCAGAATGTAGGGACTGCCTGTGCCAAGCCCTAATCGGAAATACGCGCTAAGCGCTTCCACCATCTCCACCACATTGTCTGCTCCATGTTCCATTGCCATCCACTGGATCGTATCCAATGTGTTATATAAAAAGTGCGGCTTGATCTGCTCATGAATCAGTCTGAGTTCCATCTCCTTTCGGTCCTGCTCCACAGCGTATAATTGAACAAGCATGTCATTGAAGCTTCGCCCAAGATCGCCGATCTCATCCGAGCGCGTAACATCTGCTCGTATGGTTTGGTTGCCGTTCTGCACATTTTCCATTACCTGGCGAAGCGACTGAATTGGACGAATAATGGAAGAAGCAAGCAGCATCAGAAAGACAATAAACGCACTACCGATAAGAACGCCTACCAGCAATGCGGTCCGCTGTGTTTTGATCACCGCTAGCGATAGACTTGAATTCGGTACTTCGAGTACGAGCTTCCAGCCTTCCACATTTTGAATTGGAGCCTCAAATACACTCATGTTCTTCTTATCTGCTGCATCCTCCGCTCCATCTCCTTCCCCCAGCTCTCTGCAATCGATGATAAGCTGGCCTGACTGGTCATATAGCATTACATCTTGAGCAATCTCCTTCATCTTCTTAACGGAGACGGCTGCGGCAATATAAGCTACCTCATCATTCACTGATGGATTCAAGCGATAGAGAATGACGACGATTTCGGCTGCATTCGCTTTGGATACGATCGGATTGCTCACCACATAATTGGAATCTGAATTCAGCAGTTTTCGATAGTAGGGTCGGTTTAGTATCGAAAAAGGCTTGTCCTTTGCTGACCAGGAATTTCCGTGAATATCCACCACTCGTATGGATTCGTACTCTACTTGCTTCTTCGCCTCGAACTTATCGATCTCTTGCAGCAATTCATCTCGTGTCCAATGATGGTCCGAAGCTAGAGAAGCAAGCATGTCTATCTCACCGATGCGCTGATTAAACCAATAATCGATCTGGTCGCTGCGTGCATTAACCACTTGCTGCGTTAAGTTCTTATTCAAAGGGACAACCGTATGGTTCATCTCCAAATATATTGTTACAAGTAATGCAATGAACAGCAGCAAGAAGCAGCTTCCTGCAATTAACGTAATTTTTAAGTGAATTGATCTCATTGTAATCATAGCCCTTCACAATATCCGTTTCTTACATGCCCGAAAAAGACAAAAAAACGCTAATCTGTGCAAATACATAATGCTGTACTAAATCTATAATAGGTCTTGTGCATATTTTCACATGAAATAACATTCATGTCTAGGCTAGAGACAAAGGATTTGCCTAGCAAATCTTTCTCTCCCTAATGTATGTAACCAATCCACAACAGAATGAAGGAGATATTATGCGAACTCACACGAAAAAGCTGTTATCTATTCTACTAGTCCTCAGTCTTATGTTCACGCTTGCTGCCTGCGGCGGTAAAGAGGCAGCACCGGCTGCAGATGCAAACGGAGTTCAAGTCTTTGAAGGAGTCGGGCAAGGTAAACATGGCGATATTAAAGTACAAGTTTCCTTATTAGATAACAAGATCACTGACATTAAGGTAACAGAGCACAAGGAAAATGAAGTACTTGCAGAGCCTGTTTATACGCAGCTCAAGCAAGATGTCATGACAACTAACAGTGCAAAAGTTGATGCCATTAGCGGATCTACGGCTACAAGCAAAGGATATCTCGAAGCCATTCAAGATGCAATTACGAAGTCTGGACTTACTCTTGTCGCTGGCGCTGCAGTCAGTGGAAGCAAAGATAAAGAAGAAGCCGAGCAAACCTATGATGTTGTCGTCATCGGTGCCGGGGGTGCTGGTTTTAGTGCGGCTATCGAAGCGAACAGCGCTGGAGCTAATGTAGTTCTGCTCGAGAAAATGCCAGCTGTTGGCGGCAACACATTGATCTCCGGTGGTGAGATGAATGCACCGGACAACTGGGTTGAACGTGCTCTTGGCATCACTGATGACACGGCTGACTTGTTCTATGATGATACGATGAAAGGCGGAGACAACCTCGGGGATCCTAAGATGGTTCGTATTCTTGCCGACAATGCACTAGCATCTGCCGAATGGCTGCGCGATGATATCAAGGTAGAGTTCTTACCTGATCATCTGTTCCAATTTGGAGGCCATTCCAGAAAACGTGCGTTGATTCCTGTAGGTCATACAGGTGCTGAATTAATTACCAAGTTAAAAGCCAAAACAGACGCTGACCGAATCACGATCAAAACGAATATGAAAGCTGAAACCTTGCTCAAGGACGAAAGTGGCAAAGTAACCGGTGTAACTGCGACTTCGGGTACTGGCGACAAGATCACATTCCATGCGAACAAAGGCGTCATCATCGCTACCGGTGGTTTTGGATCCAATGTAGAGATGCGTAAAAAGTATAATCCTAAAATGGATGAAAAATATATGTCTACCGACACACCAGGATCTACAGGTGACGGTATCGTTATGGCAGAAACGATTGGCGCCAAGCTAACAAACATGGAGAATATTCAAACGTATCCAATCTGTAATCCTGAGACAGGTGTTATTTCCCTGGTTGCAGATTCCCGTTTCGATGGTGCGATCCTGATTAACCAAGAAGGCAAGCGTTTCGTTGAGGAATTAGAACGTCGTGACGTTATTTCTAAAGCAATCCTTGCCCAAACGGGCGGATATACGTATCAATTATGGAATCAAGGCATTGAGGATATCGGTAAAACGATCGAAGTTCATCAAGACGAATACGATCAACTCGTTAAACAAGGCTTGCTCTTTAAAGCCGATACGATTGAAGAGGCGGCTGATTTCTTCAAAATTGACGTGAACAATTTGAAAGAAACAATTAATAAAGTAAATGATTATGCGAAAACAGGTAAAGACCTTGATTTCAAACATCGCGGTGGATTGAAATCTCTTGAAAAAGGCCCTTACTACATCGAAAAAGCTGTACCATCCGTTCACCATACAATGGGCGGATTGGTGATCGACGAGAAGACTCGCGTATTGAATGAAAAAGGCGAAGTCATCCCTGGGCTGTTCGCTGCAGGTGAAGTAACAGGGGTCATTCATGGTGCAAACCGTCTTGGCGGTAATGCCATCGCTGATATCTTCACCTTCGGCCGGATTGCAGGCAAACAAGTTGTAGCAGAGTAATCTTATGTTTGTGTAACTGCTCTATTAATAAGTTAGCCTTAAAAACGTGCAAGATAGTTTGTTGAGTGCAGGTTGACTGCTAACTTTCAAGCTGCCTCTATGACATAGCAAACCGCCCTGTAAGCAACATTGCAAACAGGGCGGTTTTTTATGGTGGAGCCTAGGGGCTACGCTCGTCTAACTAGTGGCTCTTTTATCATTCTCCATTAATGGAATTAAAATTGCCCAATTATTTAGTGTCTACTTGACAAGCGTTCCTTCAAATTTCCTAGACACTGGAAAACTCAAGTAAGTAAAGGGGGTTGAATCACTGGTACATCCCTCACCAGCACCGCCACCGACTCCACATGCACCGTATGCGGGAACATATCCACCGGAGTTACCTCCACTGTCTTATACCCGCCATCCTCGAGCACCCGCAAGTCTCTTGCCAGAGTCGATGGATTACACGATACATACACCACACGCTCCGGCTTCATCGCCAGAATCGTCTCCAAAAGTCGTGGATCGCAGCCCTTACGCGGAGGATCAACCACGATAACATCTGCTGTAATCCCCTGCTCTTTCCAGTTAGGGATTACATCCTCAGATGCACCTACCTCAAACACTACATTATCCATACCATTCAAAGTGGCGTTCGCCCGTGCATCCTCAATCGCTTCGCGTACGATTTCTACACCGTAGACCTGCTTAGCATGCTGTGCAAGGAACAATGAAATCGTACCGATCCCACAATAAGCATCTATAACAGTCTCGTTACCCGTTAGCCCTGCATATTCCACCGTCTTACCATAGAGGACCTCGGTTTGTGCCGGGTTAACCTGATAAAAAGAACGGGCAGAAATCGCGAATTTCACATCGCCGATATAATCGTAAATAACATCGTTCCCCCAAAGGGTACGGGTTGTATCTCCAAAGATTACGTTTGTCTGCTTAGTATTCACGTTCTGGCAGATGCTTGTTACGGCTGGGATTTCGCGGCGGATCTCTGCTATCCATTCGTCAACATTCGGAATACGGTCACCGTTAGTAACAAGGACAACCATCATCTCACCAGTACGGAAGGCTTTCTTTACTACGACATGACGCAGTAAGCCTTTGCCAGATTCTTCGTCGTAAGCAGTAATGCCAAGCTTGCGTCCGATATCTTTCACCTTGCGTACAACGTCATCATTATCTTCATGCTGAATTAAGCATGTTTCCATATCGATGATGCGGTGACTGCCGCGCGCGTAGAAACCGCCCACAAGGCCGCCTTCTGTTACGCCGATCGGCACCTGAGCCTTGTTGCGATATCGCCAAGGCTCGTCCATGCCCAGTGTTGGACGGACGAGAATACCCTCTGTCAGAGCCGCCTCAGCGTCTCCGCCAGCAGCCCCACCACTCACCCGGAGCTTCCCAATCCGCTCCAGGTTGTCCACCACCAGCTGCCGTTTCCACGTCAGCTGTGCGGCGTAGTCCATATGCTGCAGCTGGCAGCCGCCGCATTGGTCATAGATCTCGCAAGGCGCCGCAATGCGGGCGCTGCTCGCCTCTATTAAATTCAGCAGCTTGGCGTAGCCATACTGCTTCTTTGTCTTGAGCACCTTTGCCCGGACCTTCTCCCCGGGAAGCGCTCCCTGCACAAAAAGGGTAAAGCCTTCTACGCGGCCTACCCCTTCACCTTCATGGGTCATGCCGATGATATCGAGCATAACCTCATCATTTTTATTCACAGGCAGTCCGGCGACAGGCGCCTTGCCGACTGGGCGGCTGGTGCTGCGTCCACTGCGGTGTTTACTCATTATTTATTGTTCCTTCTTTCATTATCATCGCTGTATAAACCCAATTAAATGTCTTCGATCATTATCATCGCTGTATAAACCCAATTAAATGTCTTCAATCATTATCATCACTGTAAATCTCACAGTGTCTTCGATCAAAGATCATCGCTATATATACCTACAATATCTGTCCATTGACCCTTAGTTATTCTCAGCAAAAATCCGCAAATGCTGTGGCAAAATCCGGAATCGCCCTGGCAGTTCTCCGCCTAGCTCGCCGTCCAAATTCAATTGGACATGCCCTGGAGAGATTACATCCATCGCATCCGTACGGAAGTATATAACCTTCTTATCGTTCAAATGCTCGCCGCGAAGGGCTAATCTGACCAAACGGACAAACTCCGCTAGGTTGCATTTTTTAACCGCAATAACATCTAACAGACCATCATCGATACGAGCGCCGGGAGCAAGCTTTTCAAAGCCACCAACAGAATTCGTATTAGCAATCAGGAACAGCATGAACTCATCATGAATGACTTCTTGACCATTAGCACGAATGATTAGTTCCTGAGGAGAGAGGCTGACCATTTTTTCAATACCTTTTAAATAATACGCAAGCTGCCCTATCATGGTCTTCAGCTTACTAGGAACTTCATAAGTCAGTTCGGTTAGACTACCGCCGCCTGCTATATTAATAAAATAACGGTCATTTGCCTTACCGATATCAATCGGACGTGTCTCTTGGCGAATGATCAGATCACAGGAATCTTCCCAGTTCTTCGGGATCCCCATTGCACGTGCAAAATCATTGGTAGTACCAAGCGGCAAAACGCCGAGTGGGGGAAGATTAGGCTTCTCCGCCATACCATTAATAACCTCATTTAAAGTGCCATCGCCACCGGCTGCTATGATCAAATCATAACCGCGTTCTACTGCATCTGCAGCAGCTAACATAGCATCGCCTTCTCCGGTTGTTGCATGGCAGGAGGCCTCAATGCCACCCATATCCAGCCGGTCCAAAATATCGGCGAGCCGCTTCTTCATCTCTTCCCGTCCAGAAGTGGGATTATAAATCAATCTCGCAGTTTTCATTACCGGAACGCCACCTGTTTTTATAATAGAATAACCTAATTGATTATACCTAATTCGGACCACTACAATCAATGTTAAAGGCCCTTTCATGCAAATATTCCATTATACAGCAATTCATGACACTTCATCTGACAAAAAAATATATTTATATGTATATGCAACATATCCCGTATTATCCACGGATGTGGGCACTATTTTTCATGATTAAGTGTGTTCAGGGTGAGTTGCTTTATCATTTACTTCGAATCTGTTCGAGGAGTGTCTCTACCTGTCTCTCAATCCAATGCGGAAGAAGAGGGTGCGGAAGAAGCGTTTGACCAGAATACTTATAGGTTAACCCTTTAAGTCTATTCGGAACCACATGCTTAGTGAAATAGCCTTCACTCAAAAAAAGAGGCGCCACCAGCACCTCGTGACCCTGCTCCTGCCAATACTCCACTTTGCTTCGTATACTGTCCGGACTCAGCAGACCATAGTCGGCCGCCGCTACACCACTCACCTCACGTACACGCTCCGCCAGCGAAGATATCCCCTGCTGCCAGCGTTGCCGGAAGCCATCATAGATGCTGCCATGACCCACCAGTAGAATTGTTTCACACGCTGGTTCCGTAGATAGCTCACGTAGCTTGTCCCAGATCATTACAGCGATGTCCGGGTCATCGTCGATAGGATAACCATAGTGAACTCTAGCCTTCACTGAGAACAGCGCTAAATCCGTCTCACGTTCAGGCTCAGGTTTGGCGCCTAGTGCATATTCTATCTCATCGACATGTGTGCTTCCCGAGGAAACGAACAATGGGATCACAATAATATCTGTGATCCCTGCGTGTTCCAGCTCATTTATTCCATCTTGAATCAGACGGCCCTCTACCAGCTCTAAAAAAGAGACCACCACAGGAATCTTTTCACCTAGCGATAATCCACTTACGGCTTCCTCCACGATCGACACCCAAGCCTCGTCGCGAGAGCCATGACTGATAATAAGTACGCCCGGTACCATAAATTAGCGTCCCAAACGTTCCAATGTTAATTTATATCCATCATTGCCGTAGTTCAGGCAACGTTTCACACGGGAAATCGTAGCTGTGCTTGCACCCGTCTCTGCTTCGATCTGGTTGTAAGTCGAGCCTTTGCCGAGCATACGCGCTACTTCCAGTCGCTGCGACAGCGATTGAATCTCGTTCACAGTGCACAGATCATCAAAGAATACGTAACATTCTTCCATATTTTTCAATGTTAAAATAGCTTCAAATAATTGGTCGATACTTTTATCGTTTAGCTTCTTCAGCTGCATAAGATTATCATCCCCTAATGTGTCTTTCTTGCTCTACTATATTGCACTGGAGCGCATTTTTCAAGCATTAACGATTTCACGCTGTAAAGAGTGAAATCGATGGACAAACGTCCACCCCTGGCGCACACTAATTATGTACTAAACTATTTTCATTTCTTCCTACATAAGAAATAGCACCTACCCTATAGTACTACATAAGCGCCGAAAATCAAGCATGTACACGCTTTTTTCACTTCTTTAGGGCGATTATAGGCATTCGCCCTTTTCCGCTCCTATCCCGAGAACCCGGGCATTCGTCTATACCGTATGTTCGCCCATGACATACAGTATAGCAAACCACTAACAAAGGAATGTGATATTATGCCTGATCATTACTATAATCATTCCCGCCGGAATCAGCGTTCGCTGAGCGATTCGTATAATGCATCTGCCTACCCCGGCCTCAGTCCATACGCACCTTCATCCCTCCCAGCAGATAGCGGAATCCTTCCCTCTTTAGGAGCAGAAGCTGCCGCTGAAACGGCGCTAGCGCTTCCTGCTGCTGAAGCCACAACGAAAGCTAGCGGCGGACTTGCCGGACTACTAAGCGGCTTAGGCGGTTTAGGCGGCGGTGGCGGAATTGGTGGGAATATGGACCAAATTAAAGGCATCATCGACCGAATGGGCGGCATTGACGGGATCGTAAACTCCATGGGTAAAGTACAGAAGGTGATGTCCGGCTTCCAGCAGATGGCTCCAATGGTTAAACTCTTCATGGGTAGCTTCGGCAAAGGAAAAGGAGCAGCAGGCGCCCTGGCAGCCGAAGAGGATGCCGCACTGTTCAGCCCGAGTCGACGCAAAAAAAGACGCTCTACTTCTCAACGTCGCAAATCGTCCACAACCACACGCCGGCGCTCAACTCCCTCTACTGGAAAACGTCGCCGCAAATAGCGGTGACGTTTTCTGGTGTGCCTACGGCCATTACCGGATAGGTACTATAATCTGACAAACAGCATTTCTCAGGGGAAGAGACTTGCTGTATCGTTTCTTTTATTTTTACTTAAACCATCCACTTCGCCGGAACCATCTAAACATACCAACGCCCACCACCAGCATAAACAGCAGAACGCCAAAATACCCATACTTCCATTCAAGTTCAGGCATCACTACAAAGTTCATTCCATAGATTCCGGCAATCAGCGTCAGCGGCATGAATACGGTGGTGATTACAGTTAGTGTTTTCATGATCGAATTCATCCGGTTAGAATTAAGGGAAATGTAGCTATCACGTAAATCCGCGGTCATTTCTCGATCAGCCTCAATCATATCGGACAGTTTTAACAAGTGATCGTAGATATCGCCAAAATAAATCCGTTCCTCGCCGTTACTCTGGACATGCTGCGAATTCACAATCCGGTACATCAAATCGCGCATCGGCACAATCGTCCGCCGCATTTTGAGCAGCCTTCCGCGCAAGCCAAACACTTGGCTCATTAAATCCTCCACTGACTCACTGCCGCTATTGCTCTCCAGATCCGCAAGCTCGTCCTCTAAACTGTAGAGGCATGGAAAATACTTATCTACCAGCTTGTCCATGACTGTATATGCAGCCGCCATCGGTCCGCCCGACCAGCCTTTACGACTATGTATTTCACGCTTCACCTGCTCCCAGGCTTCATTCATCTCTGTTTTTTCCTGATGATGATAGGATACGAGGTAATTTGCGCTCAAAAAAAGGTCAATCTCTTCAGCATCCAGCGTCTCTTCGTTCAGTGCATGCAGCACAAAAAACTGGACTTCCTCATAATGATCCAGCTTCGGCCGTTGCAACACATGCATACAATCCTCTATCGCCAACGGGTGAAAATGAAAATAGTGATCCAGCAGCAGCGTCTCCTCCACCGTAGGTGTAGCAAAGTCTGCCCATATCCATGCGTAATCCTCTCGCCGTATATCCTGCAGAGGTATGTCTGTCAGCACCTCACCTGTATGCGTCACCGCAAGTGTACGTATCATAAATGTTCCTCCGCTTCATCTTCTTCCACGCATCTATTGTACCGCAAGAAGTGGAGTCTTCCAAAAACATCGAAAAACAAAATTAAGTTGGGTTGCCATCGAACTTAAACAAATCATAGCGATTGATTTGTTTAATAATTAGTTTGTTTAAATTCTAACCCTCCGACTAGATTCGACAGATGCATAAAAAGCTACGCCAGACATCCGCTCATAAGCACCTTATCCCATTTTTATACACTTTTCATCTGGATAAGCTCGACTCTGTAAATCTGGGACATTTATGCACCCTCTTTCTGCTCATTCGACGCTATTTCACCAATTAAGGTGCATTTATGCACCTCTTTCTGCTCATTCGACGCTATTCCGCCAATTCAGGTGCATTTATGTACCTCTTTCCGCTCCTTCAACGTATTTCGCCAATTCAGGTGCATTTATACACCTCTTTCCGCTCTTCCAACGTTATTTCGCCAATTCAGATGTATTTATACACCTCTTTCCGCTCCTCCAACGCTATTTCGCCAATTACGGTGCATTTATGTACCTCTTTCCGCTCCCTCGACGTTATTTCGCCAATTATGGTGCATTTATACACCTCTTTCTGCTCATTCAACGCTATTTCGCCAATTCTGGTGCATTTATGTACCTCTTTTCGCTCGTTCTACGCTATTTCGCCAATTCTGGTGCATTTATGTACCTCTTTCCGCTCCTTCGATGCTATTTCACCAATTATGGTGTATTTATACACCTCTTTCCGCTCATTCGACGCTATTCTGTCAATTATGGTGCATTTATACACCTCTTTCTGCTCATTCGACGCTATTTCGCCAATTCAGGTGCATTTATGTACCTCTTTCCGCTCCTTAGACGCTATTTCGCCAATTCAGGTGTATTTATGTACCTCTTTCCGCTCCTTCGACGCTATTTCGCCAATTCCCATATTATCTACGGGATTAATACCTTTCTCCTCTTGGAGGAGGAAAAGTCGAGCGCTGGAGCTAGAGAGTCTACCTGTCTGTCTGTCTGTCTGTCTACCTGCCTGCCTGCCTGCCTGCCTGTCTTTCTTTCTTTTTTTCTTTCTTTCTTTCTTTCTTTCTTTCTTCCCATCCATCCATCCAGCCAGCCTTCATTCCTTCGTTCCATCCTTCCTTCCTTCCTTCCTTCCTTCCATCTTCCCACCACCCCACACAACAAAAAAAGATGTCCGCAGCCAAAGGCTAACTGACATCTTTTTATTAAAGGGATTTAAAAAATGATTTTGAAAATCAGACCGGCTAATACCGCACTGATAGGAATCGTGATAAACCAAGTGACTACAATACGTCCGGCTACTCCCCATTTCACGGCAGAGAAGCGTTTTGCGGAGCCAACACCCAGGATGGCTGAAGTGATCGCATGTGTCGAGCTGACTGGCAAATGCAGCAGTGTTGCCGAGAAAATAACAGAAGCCGCGGAAATATCAGCCGCGAAGCCGTTGATCGGCTCGATTTTGAAAATCTTCGTACCCATGGTCTTAATAATCTTCCAACCACCAATGGAGGTACCGAGTGCCATAGCAGTAGCCGCGGCAATCTTAACCCATAGAGGGATTACATCCATAGTCTCTTGGCGTCCCGAAGTTACGAGAGCAAAGGTGATGATCCCCATCGCCTTCTGCGCATCATTCGTACCATGAGTAAACGACTGTAATGCTGCCGTCACAACCTGCATGGAGCGAAAGCCCTTGTTGACCGTATGCGGACTACGCTTTGCAAAAATCCATTTTAGAATCGTCATGATAATATAACCGATAACAAATGCAATAATTGGCGAGAAGATCAAGCCCTCGACAATTTCCACAAACCCGCCCCAGTTAATATGTGACGAACCTGCTCCAACATATACTGCACCAGCCAAAGCGCCGATCAGTGCATGAGAGGAAGAGGATGGAATTCCGAGCCACCAGGTAATCAAATTCCAAATTATCGCAGCAATCAATGTGGCTATTATGATATCCAGACCATTTTCCAGCAACGTGGGGTCTGTGATGCTTCCACCAATTTTCTTGGCCACACCTGTAAACATCAAAGCTCCGACAAAGTTCATCAGTGCCGCCATAATAATAGCTGTTCGAGGTTTTAACGCACGTGTAGAGACAGAGGTAGCAATTGCGTTGGCCGTATCATGGAAACCATTAATAAAGTCAAACGCAAGCGCGAGAAATATAACAATTCCAAGAATCCATATCGATGTTTCCATATTCTAGTACCCCTTATGAGTTGCGCATGATGATCGATTCCAACATGTTGGCTACATCTTCACATTTATCTGTAGTGGTCTCGAGTCGCTCATATAATTCCTTGCGCTTAATCAGCTCAATCGGGTCCTTAACGGTTTCAAATAGAGCTTTGGTACAAATACGAAGGACTTCATCCCCTTGATTCTCAAGGTCATTCAGACGGATCGTATATTCACGAATAGCCAGCAGCTTCTTCTGGGAGAGCAAATGAACCGCTTTTTGGATTTCATAAGCACACTGACGAAGGATTTCGGCAAATTGTACAATGTATTCATCCGGGTCAAGAAGGTTGTACATATAGAAACGTGAGGCAGATGCCTCCAAGCCATCAATGACATCATCCATGCTTGTAATCAAGTCCATAATGTCGTCACGCTCAAGTGGCGTAATGAACGTCTTGTTCAATTCCTTAATTACGGTGTGCGTGTAAGTATCACATTGGGATTCGTACTTCTTCATCTCTGCAGCGAAACTATCGACATTATTCCGGAGATCAGTGATATTCTGAGCAAAATAATCTGCAGCTTGGACAATGGTATCCGCCATATTTTCCAGCGTCTCAAAGAATATGTCCTTTTTTCTCAACTTCATTGTTTTAAACCCCTTTACATAATATTACCGTGAGTACAGAGTCACCCATATGTAAAAAGCATGAAAATGAATGACAACCCTTGTTATCTTAACATATCCGTAGAAGGTATAGAAGCTATAGAAATGAACTTTTTTACACTCTATTAACACTTACCCATAATTCCGAACACAAATCTGTATAACACTGGATATTCCGACTTTCTTAGGTTGCACTATCTGCTCCACCGTATACCACATGACTGCTAAATGTAGGCGCATTAGGGACCACCAAAATATGGGTGATTCCAGGATACATCAGCGTCTCTTTACCATCCTTCACAAACCGAATGACATCACCTGGTTCACGTGACCATCTGCCCTTCGTAACCTGTCCCCTCTGAAAAAGTAGCGCTTCCCCGCCTAACTCCACATCAACTTGAAGTCTTCCCACATCATCAAGCACTTTATGATCGGATCCCATCACCATTACATTTGCAGCTTCTACCGGCTTATTGTTATTCAAATCCAAATGCGGTTTGCCATTCACGTAACGCTGATAGGTCTGAAGCTGAGTATCATATTTATAGTCAATTTTATAGCTTTTAAGTAAGAAGTTTACGCTAAACTCAGCAGCTTGTTCTCCGCCTGTCGGTATGTAATCTGGATTGTTAAAAAGATACCCCGGCACCTTCACACTTGTTTCATAACCAAGCTTCTCGGCGCCTTCTCGCAGCTTCGCTGCGTTACTGTACAGATTATGAGGGGCCTTACGTGTTTTGTCCCGCCAGAAATAAGCTCCGGCACGACCGATCTCATCCATATCCGCCTTTTTCTCTTTTTGCAAAATGGCATAAGCCGCAGGACTCCCTCCGGCATGCACCGTCACACCACCGTAGCTCTCGCCAATATCGAGCAGATAGGGACGGATACTGCGAATCGGCCCGATTTTCACTACTCCAGTATGACTTTGAAAAATACCAATCAACCGCGTTATGCCACCTTCAGCAAGGATCTCATATAAAATATCTGCTTCGCTCACCCCCGACTGCGGCCGGGCCGCTGGAGCATTATTTATCATAACTGCCAAGGGGCGTAGGAGACTGTCTTCAGAAACCGGCAGACCTGTTAATCCGGATATGAGTTCAGCAGAGAGATCCGCAGTCGGTGTTGGCTGGATCGTTTCAATAGGTGCGGGATCTGAGGTAGGTTGCTGTGTCGGGGCAATTACATTATTTGCACTCTCTGTTCCGCAAGCGGAGAGCAATAGGGTACTCAGTACAATGGCAGATAACAGACGGGAAGAAGAGCAGTTTACTTTCATAAGCTTGTAGTTCCTCCTAAACATTTTATGTATCTTAACTGGTTTCTTCCATTTAATCACAGCCAGTCCCATTTGTCTTGATCCGCTTGCATTAAAAAAGGGCACAGCCGATTTCCGGCTGCACCCTGCATGTATCTTATCTGTTTAGTCTAGCTTCCAGCAATTAAGGCTTAATGTCCCATATTGATATGCTTGAAATATCCGCTCTGCCTTCCTGCTGCCATCCGCTGTTCCCATCGCATAAAAGAGAGGTGCAAAATGCTCTCTTCCGTAAGATGGAACCGCATCTCGAACATGTGGAGCTTTTTTCTCATAAGCAAACAGTGAAGGCAAATCCCAAGATTCTAAACCCTTGGCAATCCACGCATCGAATTCAAGCGCCCACTCTTCAGGCTGATCACTTTCATTTAGCATCCGCAAATTGTGAACAAGTCCACCGCTGCCTATCAGCAGTATGCCTTCGTCACGCAGAGGGGCTAACATCCGCCCGATATTGTACTGTTCCTTCGGAGAACGTAGTGAATCGACGGATAAAGCGACTACCGGAATATCGGCTTTCGGAAACATTTTTTTCAGTATTACCCAGACTCCGTGATCGAGTCCTCGCCCCAGAACGGGCTGATGTGAAAGATTGTTACCCTTAAAGAGCTCGGAAATCCGCTTGGTCAGAGCTGGATCACCCGGGGCTGGATAGGTCAGTGTGTACATTTCTTCAGGGAATCCGTAGAAGTCATGTTGAGTCTCGTGCTTCTCATCAATGGTGAGTAGCTGTTCCGGGCTATCCCAGTGCGCTGAGAATACTACTATACCCCGTGGTGCTTCTAGTTCTTGACCAAGCCGCTCCAGAAAACGGGTATACTCGTTATCCTCCAGTGCGAGGAGCGGAGAACCGTGCGCGATAAAAAATGACGGTAATTTCATAGGATGCCAACCTCCATAACCCAGTATATGGTGTGCATCTTTATTTTACCGCTTATTTCAAGTTATTGCGAGTAAAGTCCATCACCTATATCATCCAATTTTGCCACTCTGTCTGCACATGCTCCTGCTCGTTCATCCACTCTCTTGTCCGCTTAAGCAGTTGTTGCTGTGCTGGCCCGGAAGAAAAGGTATGATCCCCTTGAAAAATGATCTCTTTATCGCAACGCCCCTCAGGGCGCGTCCAGAATAATTTCTGATAAAGGAAAGCATAATCCACGGGGATGACATCGTCAGAAGTACCATGGATTACGAGTACATCACCGCTGAATTTACTTGCCTCTTGGAAAGGCTGAAAAGCCGCCAAAGAATTAAAATATACCGGTGTGAACGAGTAGCCCACATAATCGGCTGATCCATTCTTCACCGATCGATCATACGCCTCTCGCCCTACGATCTTCACAATATCATTGAAGGGGTAGCCTACGGAGGCCCACAGCACGAGATTCTTCACACGGCGATCCCGAATACTTGTCAGAAGCGCAACCGCCCCACCCAGACTGTGGCCAATGAGCGTCACACGCTGTGGATCCACATCGGCAGAGCTGATTCCGTAATCGAGCACCGCTCTAGTCTGAGCGATCATCGACTCCATATCCTCGCCGCCGTAATTACCGCTGCTCTCGCCGCAGCCCGCATAATCAAATCGAATGACCATATATCCGTCTTGCGCCAGCTCACGAGCCGCTTTGACAAAGATCCGATCCACCCCAATCCGATTACCTACAAATCCATGGCAAATTACGGCTAATGGTAATCTGTCCTTGCAACGTGTGGAAGTTCCCTTCTCTTTACTCGGATAATGGATGCTCGCTGTCAATTCTTCGCCGTTATGCCGAATTACAATATTCCGTTCCATTGCCGTAACCTCCTATATTTGAAATTAATTTTAATTTGTTAGAATTCCGATTAACTTAGTGTGAATTATATCCTTATTATAAAGATTTCGCTCATATTGTCAACAGGAACGGGACAATTCCTAATCAAATGAGGCGTTTATTGAACATTGGTCAGCACGACAAACAGAGTATTCCGTAAGTCATGATGATGACTCCGGGACACACGCTTAGTTTTTCCCCTCTTGATCTAAACACTAATCTTCGTTGATTTAGATATCTTGTATGCGGATAAGCCACACCATGGAGGTTTGAGGTTTGAGGGTTGGGGTTGGGGTTGGGGTTGGGGTTGGGGTTGGGGTTGGGGTTGGGGTTGGGGTTGGGGTTGGGGTTGGGGTTGGGGTTGGGGTTGGGGTTGGGGTTGGGGTTGGGGTTGGGGTTGGGGTTGGGGTTGGGGTTGGGGTTGGGGTTGGGGTTGGGGTTGGGGTTGGGGTTGGGGTACGCGGCTGGTATAATTCCGGGTTCCGGTGTTCCAACGCCCCAACGCTACACATTTTTGTAATTCCAGCATTCCGAGATTTGAACCAAGTCCCCTCACAAAAACGCACAACAGCGATCCTCCAGTAAACGGAGGATCGCTGTTGTGTTGTTTTTTAGCGTGATGAGCTTCTAGGGTCGTCAATCAATCATAGCTGTCGTTAAACATCTCATGGGTTTCTTGACTGCCTTCCCAATCCTTAAGCAAGCCCTCGGTTGCTGGTTCTTCCGTGGAATTCCACATGCTGAATCCATCAGAGCCGCCCCAATCCCCCATTGAATGATTGGGCGTAGGCTCGAAACCGTTGCCCATGACTCTTTCCTGGTCCTTCTTGTTCTCATGTTCCATAAAGCTCCCAACCTTTCCCAAAGCTATATTGATCAAGCAACAACATTATCAGTGTTCACTCTTATAAAAGGATTATGCATAGGAAAATAGAAATGCTTGTCCTTGCGCTGACCTGTCAGGCAAACGTATACTCTAGGTTAAAGACTATACCGATTACACTACTGGAGGTTTACATCCTAATTATGAAAGTGAAAGATATGATTAAGGAAAATAACGCCCTGCGCGAGCAGATGACGCCTTTCAATCGATCCTATTTTGAAGATATGATCCTGACGTTGCGGGCTAGCCGGATAGAAGCTCTACGCACTGAAGAACTTTTACTGGATGCAGCAAAACTACTTCTGAAAGAACAAAAGAAAGGGAAAAATGCTAAGCAGGTGTTTGGTGAGAATCCGGATGATTATTTTAAAGAGATCATAGACAGCATTCCCTCACGCCCGGCACGCAGCAAATGGAACTATTACTCGATGATTCCCTGCGCGGCTCTAACCTGTCTGTTCGGAATCTTCGCTATAGGCGGACTCATCCTGCAATGGACCAACGGATCACCCGGGATGTTCGGACAGATTAGCCTCTTCACGCTCTTCGCTGTGGGTGCAGGGTCCATCATCTTGATCGAGCTTATTATGAAATGGATGACCTCTTTGTCTGAGAGTGATGCGCCTACAGCCAAACCTTTCGATATCAAGGGCCTTGGCGTCTATATCGGAATCGCCGTGGTTGCCGTATTCATTGGTCTCTACCTTGACCGTTTGTTTCCGATCATTACATTATCTCCATGGGTAAGCTTAATTGTTTCCCTGATTGGCGCAATTGGACTAAAGTTTATATTTTTCAAAAAGTAAAAATCGTGCTCCACCCGTATTCCATCCGATAGACAGGGGGAACTTCTATGAATAAGAAGCAAGGTATTCTCTATTCTGTTCTAGCAGTAACATTGGGACTAGGTGCTATACCTATAGGAACGATTCAAGCTGAAGGCGCTGTCAGCCCTCCTGTGGGAGGCGCTAAGGCAAGTCCTCTGACTGCTAACAATGATCATGCGGAAGCTATCTATAAAGCTGCATTACCGCTGTTGTCTTCCTCTAACAAGTTACCCGAAGCTATTAAATATTTGAACGCCAATATGTATGCGGTAGGTTCGTATCGTGCCACGATAATGACACTGAAGCTTGAGAATTTACACAAGGCGGCTCTTCCTGCGTGGGAGAGCAAATTCAATACCAGCAATGTCCAGCGGAAGCTCACCGCCATCTATAAGGCTGGCGCTAGTATGAAAACCCTTGCTGAGGCTACAGAAGATCCCGCACTGCGCACTCTACTGAAAAGTGCCAGCGAAAGCGGATATAAACTGGAGACGGCGGAGGGTACTTTTTTCCCTGTGATAGATTATGCAGCTTACCGCAAATATAAGCTTTATGTCACTAATGATATCAGTGCATATATCTCCATTATGGCCACGGAGTCTGATCTTCCTTCCTCCAAGGACAACGGGCTGGTCATTGGTTGGACCGATGTAGCTGCACGTGCATTGTCTCAAGAGCAATTCATTCAAAATTATCCGAAATCGAATCGAATTTCAGCTGTAAAATCCTTATACTCTATTTACGTTAACAATACGTTCTACGGTCAGAACAACACGCCCCTCTTCCACTATGACAATCTGGAAATGGACTTGGAGGCACAGAAAGCCTACTCTAGCATTCTGGCCAAGAATAACGATAGTAGCTCATTCCTACAGAAACTAGATGGCTTCATGAAATTGATGAAGGATAATAGTTTTAAATTAAACGATGAAGTCGAGCAGTTCCGTAAGACTACCATGCCACTCTAATATGCTAGAAATATAAGACATTATACAAAAGGCCCGCCCCAATTTATTCTGGGACGGGCCTTTCTATGTTCATTAACGAAATATTTAAAGTGATGAAGGAAATTAAATAAGGATGTTAAAGAGATTGGAATCCTTATTGATTTCTACGTAATCGACGCCCTTCTGCTGCATCCGTTCGATGAGAGGTTCATAGGCATCTGTAGATAATAGTTCAATGCCTACAAGCGCAGGGCCGTTCTCTTTATCATGCTTCTTAATATACTCGAATCGGGTAATATCATCGTGAGGTCCAAGGATCTCGCCCAAGAACTCACGCAGGGCACCTGCCCGTTGCGGGAAGTTCACCATGAAGTAGTGCTTTAAGCCTTCGTAGATCAGAGACCGCTCTTTGATCTCCTGCATACGGTCAATATCATTGTTACCACCGCTGATGATGCAGACAACCGTCTTACCGCGGATTTGATCACGGTATTGATCAAGTGCTGCGATAGGTAAGGAGCCCGCTGGCTCAACCACTATAGCATTCTCGTTATACAGTTCCAGAATGGTGGTACAAGCTTTACCTTCAGGCACCATCACAATGTCATCCAGATGCCGGGAACAAATATCATAAGTCAGTCCGCCGACGCGCTTAACAGCCGCTCCGTCCACGAACTTGTTAATTTCTTTAAGCGTTACCACTTCTCCAAGCTTGATTGCTTCAGTCATTGAAGCGGCTCCGAGCGGTTCCACACCAATCAACTTAGTGGATGGACTGACCGTCTTCACATAAGTGGCTATTCCTGCTGCCAGGCCGCCCCCACCTATCGTTACGAACATAAAATCCGCAGGATGGTCCAGATTCTCCATTACTTCCATCGCTATTGTTCCATTGCCTGCAATAATTCTCGGCTCATCAAACGGATGGATCAACGTCATTCCATGATCTATACAAGCTTGCAGTGCTTCATCATAAGCGTCATCGAAAGTATCACCCTTCAGAATGACCTCAACAAACTCACCGCCGAACCGCCGAACTTGCTTCACCTTCTGGTTAGGTGTGGTGCTCGGCATATAGACCTTGCCCTTAATTCCAAGTGCCTTACAGGAGTAGGCTACACCTTGTGCATGATTTCCTGCACTCGCGCAGACAATGCCTTTAGCTCTATCTTCTGCTGATAAACTACGAATCATATTATAAGCTCCACGGATTTTAAAAGAACGGACAATCTGTAAATCCTCGCGCTTCAAATATACATCGCAATCATACTTGGCCGATAGTACGGCGTCACGCTGTAGTGGAGTCCGGATGATGACCTCCCGCAGTACGTGATGAGCCCGTACGATATCTTCCATTCCTACGATTCGGTCTTCCTCTTCTCTCATAACCCTCTCGCCTCACTATCATCTAATCATTCTCTTCTTGTAACATACTCTCCCAAGGACATTTTTTCAAGCATTGTCCGCTGCACGCAATACAATATTGAAGTAAAACTCACACTTTTTTTATACTAAAAAAGAGACTATAGGAATCTCCCATAATCTCTTTAAGCTCATATACGTTCAAGATCTGAATACTACTAATCCTGTTGCTTCAGCATCCACTTCAGCAGATCAGGTAGGCTTGTCCACAAGCGTGAGTGTACAATCACATATTCGATCGCTTCGTTTGCATCGCCCATTCCTACAAAATCCGGTAGGTTATGCGGCAATCTCTTGATCCCTAATAAATAATCCGGCACATGCTTGTTCACATTCCGCGCTACGCGGTACAACATTTTCAGTTGGGAAGTGATCCCGTTCTTCTTATATTCTAAGACCATACGGTCGTAAGCTACTGTCGCTGCAGCATCTTTTCCGAATTTCTCCAGCACTAATTCCGTCTCTGCCAGCTTATTGCTGTAGAGGTATGCTGCAGTCAGAAGGTAACGTGCACCTGTGTTATCTTCCGGGTTAAGCGCTAAAATATGTTCGAGCGTCTTAGCGGCTTCTTCCGCATTTCCGCTAAACCAGCAGGAGTCAGCGTAGCTTTTACAGATTCGAATGTATGGACGCGTCTCGTGGAGGTCCCAGAAATGTCCTTTGTTCTCAGCGAAAAAGGTTTCCCCAAGCTCACGTGCACCTGCTTCCATCCCTGCTTTCAGGAAAGCTCGGGCATCGGTTTCGTTCTCTGCTTCCTCAGCCAAAATGAGATAAGCATCCGGACTGTCCGGATAAACCTCTAGCGCGGCTTCAGCTAACTGAATCCGGCGGTTGGATGTATTGGTTTGCATAGCCTTTTGTAATAGAGCCTGCTCCTGATCCTTCGGACTGCCTGAGACATTCAGCAGAAGTAGTTCTTCCTCCGCTCCACCCATGCCATATTCCTCAATGTAATTAAGCATCTCTTTAACTTTTCTAGAAATAGTAGGTGTAGTAACCTCATGTTTAGTGGCAAGATCTGCTTGCGTTAGTGAGAAACCATATTCCTCAGACAAAATAAATTCAATTGCTGCGCAGAAAGAGCCCATTTTCTTCACAGCAGGCTTAGTCTTACGGGAATAACCATTCCACAGAACTAGAGCTTCCCAAATAAGCTCTCTATCATAGCTTTCTCTCATGCTCTCAATAAGGTGCAGCGCCAATTGTTCATGAGCTGGGTGCTCCCACTTCAGATCACGTGACACTTTTTTTCTGAGCGTAGCAAGAGTGATTTTTACTTCAGGTTGTGCTACGGGTTCCTGCTTCTCAGCCACAATCTCGCTAGCTGCCGCTTCTTCCTTGTTTACAAGTTGCATGATGGACTCTACTGCAGAGGTTTCTTTCCCAAGGCAGCATTTCTTATATTTTTTCCCGCTTCCGCAAGGACACATATCATTTCTTCCAATCTTACTCAAAACGAATTCCTCCTTAAATCTGTGAGTAGCCATTCGCCATAAGCGTATCGCTAGTATGCACTATAAGTATCATCATTTCCAGGCACGAGGCATCCTTTAAAAGGTTACTTCACAAAGTCTGAAGGACTCCGATTTAAAAGGGCCTTCCCATGATCGGAAAGACCCTTATCTGTATATATCCGCACATTTTCCCCCGTACGTGTAGTATTATAGCACTTCTTCTATCACTTGTCAGTCCTTTTTTAGGACTTTTAGCGCAAAAAATGCTAGATACAGTTCTTTATCCTTATAGCAAAGCTTTCATAGCGATGTCGCTGCGGCTTTGTTTTCCGGAGTAAGTAATTCCTTCAGCCCTGGCGTAAGCTGCAGCACGAGCTTCAGCAATCGTAGCACCTAGGCCTACCACGCCTAGTACCCGACCCCCATTTGTCACCCAGCTTCCGTCTTCACCACGCGCCGTACCGGCATGGAAGATCAACCCTCCTTGGCTGTCTTCAAGGCCTTCAATCGGTACACCCTTTGGATAAGGGCCTGGATATCCTCCTGAAGCGAGAACTACGCATACAGCCGCTTCGTCGCTCCATGTTATGTCGATATCTGCAAGTCTACCCTCGGTAACCGCTAAAAAGATTTCTAGCAAGTCGCTCTTGAGTCTAGGCAACACGACCTGTGTCTCAGGATCACCGAAACGAGCATTAAACTCAATCGTCTTAGGTTTTCCCTCTGGAGAAATCATTAGTCCCGCAAACAGTACACCGCTGAAGGGACGACCTTCATCCACCATGGCTTTTGCTGTTGGTTTAATGATGGTCTCGATTGCTTCTTGGATAATAGCCTCATCAATATGTGGTAAAGGCGAATAGGTACCCATTCCGCCGGTATTAGGACCTTTATCCCCATCAAATACGGGCTTATGATCCTGAGCAGCAGCCATAGGACGTACCGTCTCTCCATCGACAAAAGCCAGAATCGACATTTCCTGTCCAGCTAGAAACTCCTCAATAACAACCTGCGCGCCTGCCTCACCGAATACCTTAGTGACCATAATATCAGCGAGCGCTTGCTCTGCTTCTTCCCGAGAATAAGCGACCGTCACACCTTTTCCTGCGGCCAGACCATCTGCCTTGATGACGATCGGCAGCGGCTGCTCCCGTAAGTAAGTTAGTGCAGCTTCATAGTCGTCAAACTTCTCATAGGCTGCTGTCGGAATATTATATTTATGCAGAAGATCCTTCATAAAGGTTTTGCTGCCTTCGATCTCCGCCGCATTCTTACGTGGACCAAACACAGGAATATCCTGTGCTTCAAAAGCATCCACAATCCCAGCAGCGAGCGGATCATCCGGTCCGATTACAACAAGACCTACTTCCTTCTCTTTTGCAAAAGCCGTGAGGCGATCGAACTCGAATACTCCGATCGGCACACATTCGGCTAACTGCGCAATCCCGGCGTTGCCGGGTGCGCAATAGATTTTACCTGCCTTGGGGCTTTGGGATAGACTCCAAATCATCGCATGTTCCCGACCGCCGCCGCCAACCACTAAAATATCCATCCGAATATGATCCTCCCAGTGCTCTAGTGTTTGAAATGACGGACGCCTGTGAAGACCATAGCAATACCATACTCATTAGCGACCTTAATTGATTCTTCGTCTTTAATGGAGCCGCCTGGCTGAATCACAGCAGTGATACCTGCTTTTGCTGCCATTTCTAGCGTATCGCCCATTGGGAAGAAAGCGTCGGAAGCAAGTACAGCTCCCTTGGATTTTTCACCGGCTTGTTCGATTGCAATTTTTGCTGCACCCACACGGTTCATTTGTCCTGCACCTACGCCAACAGTCATATCATCAGCTGCGAGTACAATCGCATTAGACTTCACGTGCTTAACTACTTTCCATCCGAACAACAGCTGTTTCAATTCTTCTTCTGTTGGTTTACGGTCCGTAACAACTTGTAGATCATCTGGGTTTACAGAGTGCACATCGCTCTCCTGTACAACCATTCCTCCATCGATCGAAGTCACTACAAAGTTGCTCTTACGCGCACTAGCTGTACTAAGATTACCGATTTTGAGTAAACGGAGATTCTTTTTCTTTGTAAGGATTTCCAGTGCTTCTTCCGTAAAGCCTGGTGCCAAAACGATTTCGAGGAAAATATCTTTCAGAAGGTTCGCTGTGTCTGCATCAATTATGCGGTTCGCTGCTACAATTCCGCCAAAGATAGAAGTTGGATCGGCGTTGTAAGCTTTTTGATAAGCTTCGTATACACTTTCACCCACACCTACACCACAAGGGTTCATATGTTTAACCGCTACGACAGCAGGCTCTTCAAATTCCTTCACGATTTGCAGTGCTGCGTTAGCATCGTTGATATTATTGTAAGACAACTCTTTGCCGTGCAATTGCTCAGCCGCAGTGAGTGTATCCAGTGCCGCCAATGGCTTGCGATAGAACGCCGCTTTTTGATGCGGGTTCTCACCATAACGCAGATCCTGAATTTTCTCATAAGTCACGGTGTAGCGCTCTGGAAGAGGCTCGCCAGTAACGTTAGCCAAATAATCGGAAATTAAGGCATCGTAAGCCGCCGTATGACGGAACACTTTTGCCGCAAGACGTTTGCGTGTTTCTAGCGTTGTATCTCCACCTGCGCGAACCTCTTCAAGTACTGTAGCGTAGTCATTAGCATCCACCACTACACTTACAAAAGCATGGTTCTTCGCTGCAGAACGCAGCATTGTAGGTCCGCCGATATCGATATTCTCGATGGCTTCCTCGTAGGATACGTCAGGTTTTGCGATCGTTTCCGCGAACGGATACAGATTCACAACAACCAGATCGATGTAGTCCAGTCCAAGCTCCTTCATTTGACGCGTGTGCTCCTCGTTATCACGAACCGCAAGCAATCCGCTGTGTACAGCAGGATGCAACGTTTTGACACGTCCGTCCATGATTTCCGGGAATCCTGTCACATCGGAAATCCCGATGACTGGAACACCTTCTTTAGCCAAAAGCGTGCTTGTTCCACCTGTAGAGATAATTTCTACGCCTAATGCAGACAACTCGCGGCAAAAATCCACGATACCTTGTTTATCTGATACGCTGACTAGCGCTCTTTTGATACTCACTTTGAATAGTCCTCCTTCAGGTTGTACATGCGATTTAATATGAAGAAAACCCACAACGCGACACATAACGCCGCTTATGCAATATTTCCCGAGAAATACCCTGAAACATCTCGGTCTGTCACCAAATGTCGATCCAAAACTTCGAATGGCTGCGGTGCAGCTTACTTTTCGCGGATAATCGTCTTTCTTCCACGCAGTTCCACTTTCCCGCTGGCAAAAGCGCCAACCACTTCGGGGTACAGCTCATACTCAACCTTATGAATACGTTCTGCCAATGAATCCGCCGTGTCGTTATCCTGCAGGGCTATGCTACGCTGAGCAATAACAGGCCCGGTATCCATACCTCCATCGACAAAATGCACAGTAACACCCGTCAGCTTTACGCCATATTCCAGCGCTTGTCCGATAGCATCTTTTCCCGCAAAAGCAGGCAGCAGCGATGGATGAATGTTAATAATTCGTCCAGCATACGGCGTTAACAGCACAGGTGTAATGAGACGCATATACCCTGCCAGCACAACCAGCCCGATTTCCCGCCGCTGAAGCTCTGCTACGATCTCTGCTTCGTAGTCTTCACGGCTGGCGAAATCTTTTGGCCGCAGCAAGAGGGCGGGAATGCCCGCATCCTCCGCACGCTTAGCTACAGGTGCCTCTGGCTTGTCGGATACAAGCAACTCAATATTGCCCTCACCAAGCAAGCCCGCTCTCTGTGCATCGATTAGTGCTGCAAAATTACTGCCTTGCCCAGAAGCAAAAACAGCGATTCGACTCAATTGCATCACACTTCAGCTCCAGTAAAGGTTACTTTGTGTTCCCCTTCTGTCACTTTACCAATGATATATGCCTCTTCCCCGCTAGCTTTTAGCAGTTCAAGAGCACGTTCTCCATCAGCAGCACTAACTACCAGAACAAGTCCAATTCCCATATTAAAAGTAGTAAACATATCACGGTTGCTTACGTTTCCTTTGTTCTGCATCAATCCGAAGATCGGCAGAATCGGCCACGATCCGTAATTAATCTCCACATCTACACCGTCAGGCAATACGCGCGGGATATTCTCAATGAATCCGCCACCCGTAATATGTGCCATACCTTTTACCGGAAGCTGCTCTAACAGTGCCAGCAAAGGCTTTACATAGATCTTAGTTGGTGCAAGAAGTACATCCACAAGCGGAGCTCCAAGCTCCGGAAGCACATCATTCAGACCATAGCCATCTTCCTCAAGCAAAAGCTTACGCACCAGCGAGAAGCCGTTGCTGTGCACGCCGCTAGATGCCAGACCGATCACTGTGTCTCCAGCAGCGATGGTTGCGCCTGTTACCAGCTTCGCTTTGTCAGCTACACCAACCGTGAATCCAGCGATATCATACTCTCCCGCTGAATACATGCCCGGCATTTCAGCTGTTTCGCCGCCAATCAATGCGCAACCTGCTTGGTGACAGCCCTCTGCGATCCCTGCTACGATCGCTTCGATTTTCTCCGGCACGACTTTGTCGCAAGCCAGATAGTCGAGGAAAAAGAGCGGCTCTGCGCCTTGCACTACAATGTCGTTCACGCACATAGCCACAGCGTCGATCCCAATCGTGTCATGGCGATCTGCCGCGAACGCGATTTTGAGCTTCGTGCCTACACCATCAGTACCAGACACAAGGACTGGCTCTTCATATTTATCTTTATTGAGGCCAAACAGCGCTCCGAACCCACCGAGATCCGTCATTACTTCTGGACGGTAAGTACGTTTTACGTGTTTCTTCATGCGTTCTACCGCTTCATTACCAGCCGCAATATCCACTCCGGCGTTTTTATAAGCTTCCGACACTTGGGACACCTCATCTTTAAATTAGTTTAGAGCGCGTTTGGGCGCATTCGGGACCAGTGGTGGTTATTGGAGTTATTGCGAGGAATGTTTGGACTTCCGATCGCTGTTATGCTCGAATTCCTTTGAATTTGTTACCGCTGAGCGGTAGAAATTCGAGCATAAAGGCGAACGCTAACGCTTCTACAGTTCCAAACTTCCTCTCCATAACTCCCTCCAACCACCGCTTTCACCCTACTGCAAGCCGCAGTGCGCGCCTTGCACACGGACCTCAAGACCTCGGTGCATGAGCTGCGCCATGCACCTCCTTAAGCGAAATAAGCGAAGCGCCGAGCTTGGCAAGCCAGTCTCGGCGGTAGCATGCAGACGGAGGGCTAAAACCCTACGCTAGCAGCTGCAGCCATCTTTCTCTTCCCCGCCAAAATCAACCTGCGTCGGGTAATCGTTATCGAAGCAGGAAAGGCATAGCCCGCCTTTATAATCATCTTTGTTGTGACCACCAATGGAAGCGATTAGGCCTTCCGGTGACAGGAATGCCAGGGAATCGGCATTGATCTCTTCGCACATTTCCGCAATGGTCTTGTAGGACGCGATGAGATCGCGGCGGTCTGGGGTATCAATGCCATAGAAGCAAGGATTCTTGAAGGGCGGCGATGTTATCCGCACATGCACTTCAACAGCTCCCGCTTCACGAAGCAGATTGACGATCCGCCGCGAAGTTGTGCCCCGCACGATGGAATCATCGATCATGACGACACGTTTACCATCCACCACGCTGCGAACCGCGCTTAGCTTCATTTTCACACCTTGCTCACGCAATTCTTGGCTCGGCTGGATGAAGGTCCGGCCTGTGTATTTATTCTTGATGAGCCCAAGCTCATAAGGAATGCCCGTCTGCTCCGCATATCCGATCGCTGCCGAGATACTCGAATCCGGTACACCGGTTACGAGGTCAGCATCTACGAAAGCTTCTAATGCCATGCGGCTACCCATCCGCTTCCGGGCGGTGTGCAGGTTAGCGCCGTTCATATCACTGTCTGGACGAGAGAAGTAAATATACTCCATCGCGCACAGCGCTTTACGTTTAGGCTCGGTAAAACGGTCCTCTAAGAGGCCGTTTTTATCGAGCACGAGCAGTTCGCCGGGTTCGATATCGCGAATCAGCTGCGCTCCGATGACTTCTAGTGCGCAAGATTCGGAAGCAAAAATATATGCATCGCCGATCCGCCCCATTACAAGCGGACGCAAACCGTGAGAATCCGAAGCAACAATTAATTTGTCATTCGTCATGAGCAGAAAAGCGAACCCGCCAACCAGTTGTTTCAGCGCATCCTTAGCCGCTTCAACAAAATCCTTAGGCGAACGTGCAATCAGATGCGCCAGCACTTCGGTATCACTTGTGGTTTGAAAGATCGATCCGCTTTGCTCTAGCTGCTTACGAATCAACGGTTCATTAACAATGTTACCGTTTGTAGCAATCGCCAAATCACCGTCACGATATTTGAATACGAGCGGCTGTGCATTGGTTAAGCGGCTGTCCCCACTGGTGGAATAACGTACATGCCCGATAGACATGTCTCCAACCAGTGAGGCAATTTTGTCCTTGTCGAATACTTCTTTTACTAACCCCATCCCGCGGTGATAGTTGAAATCACGACCATCTGCTACGCAGATGCCCGCACTTTCTTCCCCTCGGTGCTGTAAGGCGTGCAAGCCGTAATAAGACATGGACGCCGCTTCCGGGTGTCCGAAGACCCCGAAAACGCCGCATTCTTCTTTTAATGTGTCAAAAATATCTCCCGAGCCCGTTCCTTCATTGTAAAAGTCACCAGTCCACAGGATAGGAGTCTCCTGCTCTTTCCCGGTCTTTATTTCATAAGACATGGAATAGCATCCTCCCACACGAATTTCAATTCTGCTACAGCTTCATCTAATACGGATGCACCGTCCAGATTTACGCGCAGTCTGTCTCCACCTACAGTTCCGATGATTTCCACGGGTACGCCGCTGGCAGCAATCGCTGCTTTTAGCTCTTCTGCACGTTCAGGCGCTGCTGTCAGCACGATACGCGATTGGCTCTCACTGAACAATGCTACATCGGATCTAAGTCCATTAGCAGAAAGCTCAACGTTCGCACCAATGCCACCGCTGATACAGCTCTCTGCAAGTGCTACAGCAAGGCCGCCTTCGGACAAGTCATGTGCCGAACGCACCAGACCGCCGCGAATCGATTGAAGCACTGCGCTCAGCAGTTTTTTCTCAGTAGCCAAATCCAAAGCTGGAGGACGGCCTTCGGTTACACCATGAACGGCATATTGAAATTCACTACCACCAAGCTCAGCTTTTGTTACACCTAGCAGAAGGATAGAGTCTCCTTCTTGTTTGAATCCTTGAGTCGTAATATGATCTGTATCCGCTACTAAACCAACCATGCCGACAACCGGCGTTGGATAGATGGATCCCGTAGTATTTTCGTTATAAAGACTGACATTACCACCGATAACCGGAGTATCCAGCACACGACAAGCTTCAGCCATACCATCAACCGCACGTTCCATTTGCCAGAACACATCAGGTTTCTCAGGGTTTCCGAAGTTTAGGTTATCCGTAATAGCCAATGGTTCAGCACCGGAACAAACGATGTTACGTGCCGCTTCGCTGACTGCAATACGTCCGCCCACTTCAGGATCAAGATAAACGTAGCGACCGTTACAGTCCGTAGTCATCGCTAACCCTTTACGTGTACCATGAATGGTAACTACAGCCGCATCAGATCCAGGTCGAACAGCCGTGCTAGTACGCACCATATAATCATATTGGTTGTATACCCATGCTTTGCTTGCTACGGTTGGTGATCCAAGAACAGTACGCAGTGCACCGCCTAAGTCCGTAACTTCCTCGTAACGAAGCGTGTCCACCGATTCATTTTCTACATAATAAGCAGGAACCTCAGATGGTTTGTTATAGACTGGGCACTCATCCACGAGCGCTGTTACTGGCATGTCTCCAACAACTTCACCGTGATGATACAGCTTCAAGCGACCGTCATCCGTAACTTTACCGACCTTACAGCAGATTACACCCCAGCGATCAAAAATCTCTTGCGCCTGAGCTTCATCCTTCGGTTCTACTACGAACAACATCCGTTCTTGCGATTCCGAAAGCATCATTTCATAAGGAGTCATGCCGTCTTCACGTTGTGGCACCTGATCCAGATACAGCTCCAGACCGTTGCCCGCTTTACTTGCCATCTCGGCACTAGAGCAGGTAAGTCCAGCCGCACCCATATCTTGAATCCCAATAACGATACCGCTGTCGATTAACTCTAAACAAGATTCCATAACGAGCTTCTCCATAAATGGATCGCCTACTTGTACAGCTGTACGTTTAGCTTCTGACTCTTCACTTAGTTCAACGGATGCAAAAGTAGCCCCATGAATCCCATCACGTCCTGTTGGAGGTCCTACGTAGAAGACCGGGTTCCCTACACCTTTAGCGACACCGCGTTGGATTTTATCATGATCGATCAGACCGACACACATTGCATTAACAAGCGGGTTACCGTCATAGCTATCATCGAACATGATTTCGCCGCCCACGGTTGGAATCCCGATACAGTTACCATAACCAGCAATACCAGACACGACATGCTCGAACAAATATTTCACGCGATCGCTTTCCAGTTTGCCGAAACGCAAGGAATTCAGCAATGCGATAGGTCTTGAGCCCATGGAAAAAATATCACGAATGATGCCACCTACGCCTGTTGCCGCGCCTTGAAAAGGTTCTACCGCAGAAGGGTGGTTATGACTTTCAATTTTGAATACAACCGCTTGGTTGTCTCCGATATCTACAATCCCTGCGCCTTCGCCGGGTCCCATCAGGACACGTGGTCCAGTAACCGGGAAACGTTTCAACAATGGCTTAGAGTTCTTGTATGCACAGTGTTCGGACCACATTACGCTGAATACGCCGATTTCGGTATAATTCGGCAAGCGTCCCATAAAAGACTTGATGAGCTCATATTCGCTGTCCGACACACCGAATTGGCTGTAAATTTTCTGCTCTGCGATCTGTTCTGCGGTCGGTTCCTTAACGGATACTTGCTGCGTCATGACGATCCCTCCAAGTCTTCAGTATAGATGTGAACATCCGTTTGCCATCTTCTGATCCGAGCAAGCTGTTAGCTGCACGCTCAGGGTGAGGCATCATGCCGACTACATTGCCCTGTACGTTACTAACACCCGCAATATCAGCTACAGATCCGTTTGGATTATCGCTATATGTGAACACGATCTGATTGTTAGCTTTCAGCTCTGCTAAAGTCTCTTCATCACAGTAGTAGTTTCCTTCGCCGTGAGCGATTGGGATGATGATTTCTTCATCCTTAGCATAGTCAATAGTAAATGGGGTTTCGTTATTAACAACCTTAAGTACTGTATCATGACAACGGAACTTCATGGACATGTTACGACGCAGCGCGCCCGGCAACAAACCAGCTTCAGTAAGAATTTGGAACCCATTGCAAATGCCTAGCACGAATTTCCCTTGCTCTGCTGCTTTAGCAACTTCAGCCATAACAGGAGCAAATCTTGAAATCGCGCCGCAGCGCAGGTAATCACCATATGAGAATCCGCCTGGAACCAAAATGCAATCATACGCCGACAAATCTGTCGCTGTATGCCACACATAGTCGACGGGTTCGCCGAGACTGTCCTCTACCGCCTTGTAGCAATCAATATCACAGTTGGAGCCTGGGAAGACAAGTACAGCAAATTTCATGTCGTTTAGTCCTCCAATTCGTAGCGGTAATCCTCGATCACCGTGTTGGCAAGTAGCTTTTCGCACATTTCCTTGAGACGCACTTCTGCTTCAGCACGGTTATCCGTGTCCAAAGTCAGCTCCATATATTTCCCAATACGCAAACTTTCAACCTCTTGAAAACCTACCGAATGAAGTGCTCCTTGCACTGCTACCCCTTGTGGATCGAGAACGCTCTTCTTGATGGTGACATATACCGTCGCTTTTAACATATGCTTGTAGTTCCTCCTAAATTTTTATGTGTATATACTTTCTGAAAGCTGAAACTCTACTAAAAGTAACTCTAGCTTCAAAAACAAAAACATATACTTAATTTATTCTCATGAGTAAACACACTATGTTGAGCTATAAAGACTTGCCAGTAAGACGATGATAAATGTCCAGATAACGGCGTGTAGTTTCTTCAACTACTTCTTGTGGAAGTGGATCAGGTTTACTATTTTTATCCCAGGAGGATGCAGATAGATACGTACGAACAGGCTCTTTATCCATACTATCAATTTCGATATCAAGAGCATATTTGTCCTTGGCCCAGAAGCGTGAAGCATCCGGCGTAAAAATCTCATCAATCAGAATCACCTTGCCGTCCAGCAAGCCGAATTCGAATTTGCAATCTGCAAGAATAATTCCCCGCTCAGCACAGTACTCTCTGGCAAAAGAGAACAACTGCAAGCTCTTCTCCTGCAGCTCGAGTGCCAGATCAGCACCGATTAACTCCTGCATCTTTTCAAAAGGAATATCCTCATCATGACCTACATCATTTTTAGCCGCAGGGGTAAAAATCGGCTGTGCCAGCAGCGCATTTTTGCGCAAATCTTTAGGAAGCTCAATACCATTGACTTTGCCTGTTTCTTGATACTGTCTCCAGCCCCCACCGGTAATGCACCCACGCACCACACATTCGATATCGATGCGTTCCGCTTTGCGTACCACCATAACACGGTTTCTGAGTGCCTCTTTGTCCTTAACGATGTCTCCGAGCAAATCCACATCGATATGAACGACATGATTCTCCATTAGCTCTTTGGTCTTTCCGAACCAGAACGCACTCAGACGGTTAAGCACATTGCCCTTTTCAGGTACCGCTGGGTCCAGCACATAGTCAAAAGCAGATATCCGATCCGTGACGACGATCAGTACATTCTCCCCTAAATCGTACAGCTCACGAACCTTCCCTTTATAGAGCAGCGGCGCATTGATGAGTTCCACGGCTGTGGATACGGCCGACGATGTCATGACCTTTCCTCCCTTGAACTAATGATCTTGATTTCTGCAACTGGTCTCAAAGGCGTAATTCCGAGGAATGTTTGGACTTCCGATCGCTGTTATGGTTGGATTTCCTGATTTGAACCGCTCTTCGCGGTAGAAATCCAACCATAAAGGCGAACGCTAACGCTTCTACAGTTCCAAACTTCCTCTCCATTACACCATTCGACCAACTTCCTTTATATCTAACTCCTTAGTTCACCACTAACTTATCTTTTTTTTAGATAAGCTCTAGCTTGCGGAAGATGGTGTCCACATGCTTAAGGTGCCAAGAAGGGTTAAATGCATCTTCAATCTCTTCTGGGGTAAGAACGTTAGTGATTTCAGGTGTAGCTTCCACGATATCGCGGAATTGTTTTTGCTCTTCCCATGCTTGCATAGCACGCGGTTGAACGGTATCGTACGCTTGCTCACGGCTAAGGCCTTTGTCGATCAGTTTAGTCAAGATCCGACCGGAGAAAGGAACGCCGAAGGTACGGTTCATGTTACGCTTCATGTTCTCTGGGAATACAGTCAGGTTCTTCACAATGTTACCGAAACGGTTCAGCATGTAGTTGAGCAGCATTGTTGCATCCGGAAGGATGATACGTTCCACGGAGGAGTGCGAAATATCGCGTTCATGCCAAAGTGGCACATTCTCGTAAGCTGTAACCATATGTCCGCGAATGACGCGGGACAGACCGGAAATGTTCTCGCAGCCGATCGGATTACGTTTATGTGGCATAGCGGATGAACCTTTTTGACCTTTAGCAAAAGCTTCTTCCACTTCACGAATCTCACTCTTTTGCAGGGCGCGGATTTCAGTAGCGAATTTGTCTAACGATGTCGCTACCAAAGCAAGAGCAGCCATGTATTCAGCATGACGGTCACGCTGTAACGTTTGTGTAGAGATTGGAGCTGGGCTTGTGCCGAGCTTGCGGCAAACGAATTCTTCTACGAAAGGATCGATGTTCGCGTACGTACCAACGGCACCGGAGATTTTACCGAACTGCACACCGTTCGCAGCATGGCGGAAACGCTCCAGGTTACGTTTCATTTCTTCGTACCAAAGCGCCATTTTCAGACCGAAGGTGGTTGGCTCGGCATGAACGCCATGTGTACGGCCCATCATCGGTGTATCTTTGTAGGCAATAGCCTTATCTTTAAGGATCTCAATAAAGTTGATGATATCCTTCTCTAGAATCTCATTCGCTTGACGAAGCAAGTAACCCAGTGCAGTATCTACCACGTCAGTAGAAGTAAGACCGTAGTGAACCCATTTGCGTTCTGCGCCAAGGCTTTCGGAAACCGCACGTGTAAATGCGATAACGTCATGACGTGTCTCTTGTTCTATTTCATCAATGCGTGCGATGTCGAATTTAGCGTCTTTACGCAGTTTAGCTGCGTCTTCGTGCGGGATAACTCCCAGCTCAGCCCATGCTTCACAAGCGCAGATCTCAACTTCCAGCCACGCTTTGAATTTATTTTCCTCCGTCCAAATAGCTCGCATCTCAGGTCTGCTGTAACGTTCGATCATATTCTTTAGTTCCTCCAAAGTTTAGATTGCTCCACCCAGGACAAGCCGTCTCCGGTATCCTTGCAGAGCAGATTGATATGGCCCATCTTGCGGCCGGTCTTACTCTCAGTCTTGCCATATATATGAAGCTTAGGTACAACACCCAGCTTATTATCTTTTTCGTCCTGTGTACAGGTCGCTTTAATGGCGCCATCCAAATGCTGACCTAGTACATTTACCATAACTACGGGTGTCAAAAGCGTTGTATCGCCCAGCGGCAGATTACAAATCGCCCGGACATGCTGCTCGAACTGTGAAGTCGCGCAAGCGTCCATGGTATAATGCCCGGAGTTATGCGGCCTTGGTGCTAGCTCATTGACGAACAATTGCCCATCCTCTGTGACGAACATTTCTACAGCCAACAGCCCAACCGCATCAAGTCCAGCGATTAATGTCTCTGCCAATTCGCATGCTCTCCGCTGAATCTCCTCTGATACTCTTGCAGGCACAATAGACAGATGCAAAATATTATTCACATGAATATTCTCCGATGGCGGAAAGCTCTTAACCTCTCCAGATGCACTGCGTGCAGCAACAACAGATATTTCACACTTAAAAGCGACAAATTTCTCAAGCACCAGCTCCGGTACAACCGCTCCGGGTGCTACTTGCCGGAAGGCTTCTTCCAGCTCTTCCTCCTGCCGGATCACGGCTTGTCCTTTGCCGTCATAACCGCCTGTGGCTGTCTTCAGCACACAGGGAAGTCCAAGTTCAACCGCCGCCACTTTCAGCTCCGCAAGGCTATCCACCTTCCGGTACGGGGCGACGGGTACGCCCGCCGCCTCGATGGCGGCTTTTTCGCGCAGCCGATGCTGTGTCGTATACAGCAGCGCGCTGCCCTGCGGCACGTACGATTCCTCCGTCAGCAGCGCGGCAACACCCGCGTCGACGTTCTCGAACTCGTACGTGATGACGTCCGAGCGGCGCGCTAGCTCCCGCGCCGCGTCCCGGTCGTTATACGCCGCTGTAATCTGCGGCGTAACTTGACCGCTAGGCGCATCCGGCGCAGGGTCCAGCGCCACGAAGCGGTAGCCCATGGCGCTGCCAGCCAGCGCCATCATGCGCCCGAGCTGCCCGCCGCCGAGCACGCCGACGGTCGCGCCGGGCAGTAGCGTCCGGACGGTGCCCGTACCGGACGCATTAGTAGCAGCTGGCGAATTAGCGCCGCCAGCCTCCTGCAGCTTCAGCTCCTCCGGTCTCATAAGCTGTCGCTGCTTTCAAGGACTTCGCCCGTGATCGCATCCCGCCGCAGCTGCGCACGCTGCTGCACTTCTGGATCGAACGCTCCGATAATCTGTGCGGCCAGGAGGCCTGCATTAATGGCTCCTGCCTTACCAATGGCTACCGTTGCCACTGGAATGCCTCCTGGCATCTGCACGATGGAGAGAAGCGAATCCAGCCCATTAAGCGCCTTCGACTGCACTGGCACTCCAATCACAGGCAGAATCGTCTTTGCTGCCACCATACCCGGCAAATGCGCGGCACCGCCCGCTCCTGCAATAATGACGCGAATACCCCGGCCCGCGGCTTCCTCCGCATAGCTGAACATCAAGTCCGGCGTCCGGTGCGCGGATACTACCTTCTTCTCATAAGATAATCCCAGCTCTTCAAGCACCGCACAAGCGTGCTCCATCGTGTCCCAATCCGATTTACTGCCCATGATAACAGCTACCTGTACTGACATGATTCGACCTACCTTCCAGTCACTAGTATGGATATCTTTAT
This sequence comes from Paenibacillus sp. FSL R5-0345, assembly GCF_000758585.1. Taxonomy (NCBI): domain Bacteria; kingdom Bacillati; phylum Bacillota; class Bacilli; order Caryophanales; family Paenibacillaceae; genus Paenibacillus; species Paenibacillus sp. FSL R5-0345. The sequence goes on along the minus strand of NZ_CP009281.1, from coordinate 692,116 downwards.
CTTATAAATTCGAATAAAAAAAGCCCGATGACCAGACGCATTTTGCTGCGGGAGGATCGGACTAGTAAAGAAATTAGGAAAAAATAATCCGCGTGCCTATCATTAGGCTGCATTAAGCGCGGAAAATGGCATAATGCATCATTCCGTTACCCGGACCGCATTGCCGCATTCTATCATCCTATTTCCTCGTAGTCCGGTAATTTACGGTTCCCGGGTAGAAACTTCCGGGCCATATCCCCGGTTTTATACGAGTTGCTCATGACATCAGTTTAACAATCCCCTACACAGGATGTCAACTCAAACACGAACATTTGTAAATTAGGATTACTAAACGTTCGCTTTTAGGCGAATTTAAATTCTCAACAGCCACTTATTTTGATGATAAAGACTTCTTTCCGTACACTCTTAGTTCTAACACCAGATGTTATATTAAGCATAAAACTTATACTTTCTTATATTTGAAAAAAGGAACGCCATAAGCGTCCCTTTTAACTCTATATTATTTGACCACCAGCACAGGAATGCGGGCGCTTTGTACTACATTGTGACTCACACTTCCCAGAACAAATTCACGTATTCCGCCAAGTCCGCGGCTGCCGATGACAATGATGTCCACAGCCTTTTCTTTAGCATATTTCAAAATCACTTCAGCAGGCGATCCTTGTAAAAGCTCAACCTCAGCATTCAAGCCTTCAGCCTCAAGGCGTCCCTTCACTTCTTCCGTAGTTTGTACTGCTAAATCATAATATTCTTTATTTACTGAAGCTGGCAGTGGTGCTAAAGCTTCTCCGATAAAAAATCTTGGGAATTCAAATGCGTGAACAACATGCAGCGTAGAGCCCGGAGTTACTTTTGCGAGTTCAATTGCGCGCTCCAATGCTTGATTAGAAGCCTTTGATCCATCATAGGCGAGTAAAATTTTAGAGAATAACATGTACGCCACCTCTTTTTCTAGTTTGTAATCATAAAGACTATCACCTTAAAAAATAGCTGTACAAAAAGATATTCAGCAACAGAAGTAACGGAATTCCGATCCTAAAGGACATATGTCGTGTCTTGTGGCGCTTACGATACATGGCAATCAGCACGCCTAGTGCCCCGCCCATAGCTGCCAGCAGAAAAAGTGTCTTCTCAGGTACACGTTCTCGCCGTTTACGGGCTTTGATCTTGTCTTCGGACATCACTACATATCCGATTATATTAATTACCACAAACCACAACATTATAACCTTGACCATTCTCCCGGGCTCTCCTCCTTGCTACCTATCTATCTCTATTATATTCCTCTTTTTCACAAAAAACCAATCATCCTTACACGCTCTGATAACTTCGCTGTCTGCTTCTTTCGTTTCACTGCTTCGCATCCTTCATCCATATCCATGACAACACCGCAGCCAGCGCCGCCGCAATTCCGCCCAGCCAAAACCCCCCGGTCAAACCATAGTGAGCACTCATCCAGCCTGCCACGAACGGTCCCGCCGACATGCCTACCGCATAGACAGCCTGATAGAAGCCCATAGCTGTTGCACGTTTATATGGATCCACTTCTGACACCGACTTGCCTAACAACAATGGAAAAATAAGTCCCTGCATAAATCCGTTTCCTACCTGAGTCAGACAAAGCATCGCTAACGTCGGCATAGAAGGAATAAGAAGTGTAAACAATGCACTGCCCGCGAAGCCTATGATAAGCGTCCCCCTGTCCCCTAGGAGTCTTCCGAATGTCCGTGAGCCGTAGAGGGTCGCGACAGCATGCGGAATCATGAAAGCAAGCGTCAGCCAGCCCAAGCTTTCTTTGCTTGCTCCGATATTCAGGGCTTGGTTCGGAGTATATCCGAACATCGTAATGAATAGCACACAGTGTGCCAATACAGACAACAGTGAGACTCTTACCAAAAGGGGCTCCTTCATAACACCCGCCAAATCCTTGATCTGGATCGCACTTTGCCGTTTCTCCTGTTTTTGTTCAGGCAATCGCAGAGCAAGCAGCAACGCCGCAATCGCTACAATTCCACCCATCAAGAACGGGGTATTCCAGCCCCAATGCTCCACCATATAGCCACTGATCATCATACTGGTCAATTGGGCGATAACTGTAGTAAATTGCAGCATGCCCATTGCTTTTCCAGCTTCCTCTTTCGGGAAATAGCCCGCGAACATCACAGTGTACACGACCCATGCCGAAGCCGCTATACCGGATACCGCACGTGCTGCCAATGCCCAAACAGGCTGTGCTCCCCACATAAAAAGAAAACAGCTGGCTCCGCTCGCAATCAATCCCAGATAGATAAACGGCCGCCGCCGATTCAAATAATCTGAACCGATACCAATCGGCAGTCGGAACAGGATCTGCATTAACCCGTATACGCCAAGCACCATGCCTACCATAAAATACGATGCTCCCAAATGCTCCACATACGGTGAAAGCACCGGGACATAAATATAAGAAGAGAACCAGAACATAAATACAATCACAAGAAAGAAAAACCTGCTGTTACCCTGACCCTGTGGGCTATCTGCCGCTTTCACTGGATCCACTTGCTGCTCCGCTGCCACCCTAATCACCTGCTCTATGTATTTGCTTAACATTCTAATTCAAAGCCTATCCGTAGACTACAAAAACTTACGCGAATAAAAAAAGACTACTGAGCAAACTCAGCAGTCTTCATTATTACTATCCAATTTCCCTGAACAAAAGTTAGTAGCAACAACAGGTTTACCTAGCTCTCTACTTATCCTTCTTTTGCCCTTCAAGCGCTGCTTTCAGCAGTTCCCCAAGGTTAGAGCCAATGCTTTCTTGCTTACTGTATTGCTGTACCAGCTTTTGCTGTTCGCGTTTATTCACATGCTTGTGGTCCTTATCCAAAGTTTCTGTGATTCCACAGCCCAGACATTGAACGAACATACCTGCTTTACCCTCTTTAAGCTCCATTTTCTTATGGCACTGCGGACAGCGGCGATTCGATAATCTTTTCTCTCCGGCCCGGGTATAACCACAGTTATCCGCAGGACACACAAGCAACTTCCCCCGTTTGCTCTTTTTCTCGAGTAGTCTTGTACCGCATTCCGGACAATTACTGTTTGAGACATTATGCGGTTTGTATTCTGCTCCGCTTGTTTTTACACCAGTCACTAATTCTTGTGCCATACTGCGTATACCTTGCAAAAAGAGCTCCGGTTTACCTTGACCACGCGCAATTTTCTCCAGCTCAGCTTCCCAGCGCGCAGTTAGATCCGGAGTCCGTAGCTGGGTGGATACCAGTTCGATAAGCTGCTTGCCTTTTCCGGTCGGATGCAGAAGATTGCCCTGACGTTCAATGGTATCGGAGCTCACCAGCTTCTCGATAATATCCGCGCGCGTCGCCGGGGTTCCCAGTCCGTGCTTCTCCATTTGCGTCAAAAGTGAAGCTTCATTGTAACGCTTCGGTGGCTGTGTCCGTCCAGGACGCACTACACAACGGCTAATCGTGACAGTTGCCCCTTCGCGAAGCTCAGGCAGCTTTACACTGCCAGCTGCTGGCTCGTCCGATGATTCCTCGTCATCATCATTACTCATATCTCCACCGTACACTTCACGCCAGCCGGCATCTTTTACCGTCGTTCCTTTGACATGAAAGCTCTCGCCTTCCACATTGACGGTAACAGCTACCGCATCATAGCGCGCTGGGGGATAGAACAAGCTGATAAAACGCCGCACAATCAGATCATACAGCTTACGTTCCTCAGTACTCAGTCCATTTAATAATACAGTCTGCTCTGTCGGAATAATGGCATGGTGATCACTTACTTTACTATCATCCACAATTCGCTTCGTAATCGGCAGCGGTTTGCGCAGCAGTGGGCGTGCCAGCGCCGCATATGGTCCGACAGCCACACTCTCCAGTCTTTCCTTAAGTGTGCCCGTCATATCTGCAGTTAAGTAACGACTGTCCGTACGTGGGTAAGTGACTAGCTTGTGCTGCTCATATAAACGCTGGAGCACACTGGAAGTCTGCTTCGCGGAGAAGCCGAACTTCCGGTTCGCATCACGCTGCAATTCAGTCAGATCATAAGCGAGAGGATGGGGCTCGCTCTTTTCACTCTTCTGCACCTTAATAATACGACCGCTACGTCCAGTAAGCTTATCCTTCAGACTTGCTGTCTTTTCCTTTTCGAATATCCGCCCATCTCCGTTACTAGCGCGCCAAGCTGCTTGGAAATCCCCGAAATCTGCAGTTAACGTCTCAAAATCAACGGAACGGAAACCCGTTATTTCCTTTTCACGATCCATAATCATCCCTAATGTCGGTGTTTGCACCCGTCCTGCCGAGAGCGGTGAACCGAACTTGCAAGTCAAAGCTCTCGTGACATTAAGACCAATCATCCAGTCCGCCTCTGCGCGGCAACGTGCTGATTCGTATAGACGATCAAATTCCCGACCTGGGCGGAGCTTAGCGAATCCCTCTTTAATCGCCTTATCGGTCTGCGAGGATATCCATAGCCGCCGGAATGGCTTTTTCCACCCTGCCATAGTCATAATCCAGCGAGCCAGCAGCTCACCTTCACGGGCAGCGTCTGTAGCCACCACAAGCTCCTCAATATCCTGTCTTTTCATTAGATGCTGAACAGCCTTGTATTGCTGATTCGTCTCCCGAAGCACCTTCAACTTGGTCTTCTCCGGTAAAATCGGTAAATCCTCCAATGCCCAGGTTGCAAACTTTTTATTATAATCCTCAGGCTCTGCCAGGCCGACCAAATGTCCCAGCGCCCAGGTAACCACATATTTTGGACCTTCAATATAACTCTTCTGTTTATTATTACATCCCATAACTCGTGCAATCTCGCGTGCAACAGACGGCTTCTCCGCCAAAACTAATGTCTTCATAATGCTCCCCTTTCCACATCAAATTTCATTATAGCATTAAATGAATGATAGCAAATATCGTCAGGCTTTACCGGGTCACTCCGTTATACACTAAATAATATCTGATACCCGAAAGGAGTCATAGTCAATGAATGAACAAGAAAGCTATAATATAGTACCTATAGGTTGGGTTACAGGTACGCCACGTAATTTGCGACTGGAAATCAAACCGGAATTTAGCCCGGCGCTTAAAGGTTTATCTCAATTTAGTCATTGCCAAGTGCTTTGGTGGCTGCACGAGTTTGCAGATGATCAATTCCGCCAGACTACACAGATTCAACCACCTTATGACGAAACATTAACTGGAGTATTCGCTTCCCGTTCCCCTATTCGACCTAATCCAATTGGGCTTAGTGTAGCAGCAATCCTGTCTGTCGATGAAGCTTCTGGCATCGTAGAGGTGGCTGGGCTTGATGCCTATCCTGATACACCAATTCTCGATATCAAAGCCTATTTTCCTAGTGCAGATCGCGTAATGGAAGTGACCGTTCCCGATTGGGCTGCTAATTGGGGGGACTGGATGGCTGAATAATTGAAGTGGTAGTTTTGAACACCACCTCTATAAAAAGTTATGGGAGGACATCTCTTGAACAATCGTCAATTAATAATCCAAGCATTAGATCTCATCGAGGATCGTTTAACAACGCTTCTTCCTGTAGCTGTCCTCTCCAAAGAAATGGGTTACTCTCTTTATCATTTCACCCGTCTATTTCAAGCGGTCACTGGGATAGCACCTGGCGACTATATATTAAGACGCAGAATCACTGAGGCAGCATTGGATATTTTAAGAATGCCAGAGCGCTCTCTTCAGGACATCTCGCTAGATTATGACTTCAATAATTATGAGACCTTTACCCGCGCTTTCAAAAGAATGTTGCATACGACTCCTACCCTCGTCCGTAAAAGGCGTACTAAATCACAGCTCCCTTTACTACCTAGACTCTACGAACATGATTTACATCAAGCACCTATGGATAATATTATCTCCCCCCAACTCGTTGATTTGGGAGAAATCATTCTTCAGGGACCGTTAGTAAAGATAACCGATAATTACTCCGTTATCTCTAATACTTGGTCGCTGCTTTTTAGCAAGGTAACTACCATACATAAGCGCATACTTCCCGAAAAATATTATCAGCTTGGCTTCTGGCCAAACGATTATGAGGATAACGGATTTTCGATTATGTGTGCCTGCGAGCTTAATTCTTCACCTTCCATAGCACCGGATCACATAAGCCATTCGGATACTTCATCTAAATCAGAAATTTATACAGACAGCAATCGGGCACTACCCATTCATGTATTACCACCCGCCCGATATTTGAAATTCATCCACAGAGGCCGTTCTTGTGATATTCCTTCTACTTATAAATATATTTACGGAATCTGGCTCCCAAAAACAGAATACAGAATATCCATTCCTTTTGAATTGGAATTTTATGGAGAAGGGTACATAGGTCCGGATAATGAAAAATCTGTGAGCGAAATCTACATTCCATTAGAATTTATATAAAAAAGTCCGCATCTGATATGCAGACACGGACTTTGCTTAGTTTATCGGATTAACAGTTACTAGTCCTTATTGAATCTGAATTGTTAGCTCAAGCTCTTCATAGAACGTTTTTATTCTTTGTCCATCAGCATCTTTCAAAAGGTTCAAATCCTTATCAAACGTACAGGTATACGGCTTGATGGTTACGTATTTCGGTGTTTCAGAGAATGCAGCATATATTTTATCTACTATAAGAAGTGGTATAGCCGGATATAAATTGTATCCCCGATTGTACGGTTCAATGATGTTCCCTTGATCATCTTCGATCTGATAGAACACCTCCGTTGGACTATACTCCCCTGTTTGTTCTGGTGATACAGGAACTTCCCCCGTACTATTAATAACTATTCTAGTCGTTGCAGGCGTAATATCTAGATTCTTAACGGTATAACTAAACGCTCCTCTGCTCTTCGTTTGATCTGGAGTAAGCCTTATAGCCTCCTCAGTTACTTTTTTCACGGGTACTTGAAATACAAATGGCTCTTCGACTTGGGCTACAGGTACACTTACACTTACCTCAAATTCTTCCCCAAATTCCTCGGTGTTTTGAACCTCATTAAGCTCTAGTAAAAGTGTGTTCGATTGCCCGTAGATATCACCTGTTCTTGAAGAACCAAATATCACTTCTTTCCCATTAGGGAGTTTAACTACAGGCATTCCAAGCAACCCTTTTTCAGATTGATCAAAATCATTATTCCAAAAGTTCGTTATCTTAGCCATTACGAGATCATTTTGAATACCTTCTCTTTCGAACCCCAAAACCAGACGTGTACCATCATACATTACATCACTAATTTTCAAGGTTACTCCATCATGAGTAATACTAACGTCTGGATTAGTTGTAAGTCCTTTTCCAACAGCATTCTTCAGTCCCGAATCATCTAAATCACTAAAAATATTTCCTAGAATAGGAACCTGGCTCAGCTTGTCTGCCCAGGCGGGAGATACTAAACCAGTTCCAATAATCAACGTTCCAACTACCGCAGCTGTGCAGGCCGCAATCAACGTTTTCTTAAACAACTTGCCGTTTGTGTTCTTTTGTTGATTTCCCTGAACTTCCATCTTCTCAATTCGATTCATTATTTGTTCACTATAGCTTGTTATCGGCATTTCATGACTTCGGACAGTCTCAGCAATCTGCTGCAACCTCTGCTCATCCGTTCGATTTTGCCACTTCATCAAGTTGTATCCCTCCCTCGTAGATTTTTTCTGAAACAAGCTTCTTTCGTAACCGTTCATACCTCTTACGCAGCATTGACGGGCTACAACCCATGATCTGGCCCATTTCTTCAAAGCTATATTGCTCTACCACTTTAAGGATTAGCATGTTACTTTCTTCTGTTGAGAGATTGCTAAATAGCTGCTCTACCGGAGATTCATCGTTAAGTTCATAATAAGTCTTTGTTTGCAGTGCTGTATAAAGCTTAATCAGTCTGTTCCATCTCTTGCGTTTGCGAACCTGATCCAAGCAATGATGATAAGCCACTTTATACAGCCATGCATTAAAAGAGACTCGTTTCTCATAACGTCTGAGTTCCTGATACACTTTTACAAATATATCTTGCACAGCATCCTCTGCTTCTTCATGACTTCTCAAAATATAATAGCAATAAGTATGAATCTTTCTTTCATAGGCTTGTATTATAGTTCTATAGGCTTCGCGCTTACCCGTAAGAACCTGATCAATAGCCTCTTCAATTATTGTTTGATTCACTTGGACCCCGGGGCTGCGACGTTCCAAAGAATCACCTCCTTGTTATTGACTACAACTATATAACGAATGTGATCCCTTTAATTGTGACAGGCTCTAAAAAATATTCCAAATATGTTAAAAGCATTAACCAAAGACAAATAAAAAAGCGACTGCCCCGATTGATGCTCGGAGAAATCGCTTTTATATAATATTCCAAATTCACTATTTACTTACTTAATATCTTTTAACTCTAAACAAGCTTCAAAAAATATAGTATCACTATTCTGACCACGTACATATATACCATCATCGGTTACTGCCGAACGTAAAATAGTCAGTTCATCCCCAAACTTTGCTTCTTGTAGATAAGTAATCCGGAAGCGTGTAAACTCTGCATTATCCCATTCCGCTAAACTGAGTGCATCACAACATAAATCTCCGTATCGGGCATTATTCAGATGTCCGTTGCTATCCAGCCCACTATATCTTACCTGATACCGATAAGCTTCTTCCATAGTAATATCAGTAGGGATCGTTACCTTAACAGGCATATCGCCTACTGAATCGCCATTATAGTGCTTAACCTGAACTGGAAGAGCGTTCGGTCTGAGTATCTTTCTCTTCTCAATATCTACTAAAGCCCATATAGAACGCGCTCTGGCAATCTCTATATGATCTGCATCGAAAATACGATAATCCCGTTGCCATAAAGCCCCTTTAGTGCCTTTACTCCAGGTATGTACGCTAAGCACATCATTTGGGCGAGGAATACGCTTAAAATCAAGATCTAACGTAATCATCATCCAGCCCATTCCTGCATTCAGAATTTCTTCCACACTTATCCCCAAATTACCCACCGCGAAGTCTGCCGCACATTGCATGATATCCAGAATAAAGGATAACTTACCCTGCGAACGATAATCCGTGTCGCTCGCATGTACAGAAAAATCTTCTATCCACACAAGATTGCTACTGTTGTCCATTGTTTATCCTCCTACCATGCAAAATATCCTTGCATTTACTTGAAGTATCCACATATACCACTGCTCTATCCACATAAATTGGGGACTACTTTCATTTTTGAATATATTTTATTATTTCATCCACATGTTAGTAACTTTTATTTTTTCGTTATTTACCCATGACTTATCCACATTATTTAAATTAAGCGATAAAGGGAACAAAAAAGCCATTGTTGATAAATCAACAATGGCTTCGTGTGCTTGGCAACGTCCTACTCTCCCAGGACCCTTCGGTCCAAGTACCATCGGCGCTGGAGGGCTTAACGGTCGTGTTCGGGATGGGTACGCGTGGAACCCCTCCGCTATCGCCACCAAACATGCGTCTGTGAAACAGACGCTGCCGCGTGAAATTTGCTTCATCACCAGAAGTGAGAATAAATTTCTAAGCGTGTTACAGGCTTGATGCCTGAAAACTGAATCCGAATTGAATTTTCGTTTTAAGTATAGGATAAGCCCTCGACCGATTAGTATTGGTCAGCTCCATGCATTACTGCACTTCCACCTCCAACCTATCTACCTCGTCGTCTTCAAGGGGTCTTACTAATTGGGAAATCTCATCTTGAGGGGGGCTTCACGCTTAGATGCTTTCAGCGCTTATCCCGTCCGTACGTAGCTACCCAGCCATGCTTCTGGCGAAACAACTGGTGCACCAGCGGTACGTCCATCCCGGTCCTCTCGTACTAAGGACAGCTCCTCTCAAATTTCCTGCGCCCACGACAGATAGGGACCGAACTGTCTCACGACGTTCTGAACCCAGCTCGCGTACCGCTTTAATGGGCGAACAGCCCAACCCTTGGGACCTACTTCAGCCCCAGGATGCGATGAGCCGACATCGAGGTGCCAAACCTCCCCGTCGATGTGGACTCTTGGGGGAGATAAGCCTGTTATCCCCAGGGTAGCTTTTATCCGTTGAGCGATGGCCCTTCCATGCGGTACCACCGGATCACTAAGTCCGACTTTCGTCCCTGCTCGACTTGTAGGTCTCGCAGTCAAGCTCCCTTATGCCTTTGCACTCTTCGAATGATTTCCAACCATTCTGAGGGAACCTTGGAACGCCTCCGTTACTCTTTAGGAGGCGACCGCCCCAGTCAAACTGCCCGCCTGACACGGTCCCCGTACCCGATTAGGGCACTAGGTTAGAACCTAGATACGATCAGGGTGGTATCCCAACGGCGCCTCCACCGAAGCTTGCGCTCCGATTTCTACGGCTCCCACCTATCCTGTACAGATCGTACCCAAATTCAATATCAAGCTGCAGTAAAGCTCCATGGGGTCTTTCCGTCTTGTCGCGGGTAACCTGCATCTTCACAGGTATTAAAATTTCACCGGATCTCTCGTTGAGACAGCGCCCAAGTCGTTACGCCATTCGTGCGGGTCAGAATTTACCTGACAAGGAATTTCGCTACCTTAGGACCGTTATAGTTACGGCCGCCGTTTACTGGGGCTTCGGTTCATAGCTTCGGGTTACCCCTAACCACTCCCCTTAACCTTCCAGCACCGGGCAGGCGTCAGCCCGTATACTTCGCCTTGCGGCTTCGCACAGACCTGTGTTTTTGCTAAACAGTCGCTTGGGCCTTTTCACTGCGGCCCCCTCGTGCTATTCACACTACCGGGGCACCCCTTCTCCCGAAGTTACGGGGTCATTTTGCCGAGTTCCTTAACGAGAGTTCTTCCGCGCGCCTTAGAATTCTCTTCTCGCCTACCTGTGTCGGTTTGCGGTACGGGCACCTTCTCCTGGCTAGAGGCTTTTCTTGGCAGTGTGAGATCATGACCTTCGCTACTACAATTTTCGCTCCCCATCACAGCCCAGCCTTAATGATGTGCGGATTTGCCTACACATCAGCCTCACTGCTTAGACGGACATATCCATCAGTCCGCGTCACTACCCTCCTGCGTCACCCCATCGCTCATAGCGGATTACGGTGGTACAGTAATTTCAAACTGTTGTCCTTCGACTACGCCTTTCGGCCTCGCCTTAGGTCCCGACTTACCCTGAGCGGACGAGCCTTCCTCAGGAAACCTTGGGCTTTCGGCGGATCAGATTCTCACTGATCTTTTCGTTACTCATACCGGCATTCTCACTTGTATGCTGTCCAGCGCTCCTTACGGTACACCTTCAACCCACATACAACGCTCCCCTACCCCAGATACATAGTATCTAGCCATAGCTTCGGTGGTGTGTTTAGCCCCGTTACATTTTCGGCGCAGAGTCACTCGACCAGTGAGCTATTACGCACTCTTTCAATGGTGGCTGCTTCTAAGCCAACATCCTGGTTGTCTGTGCAACTCCACATCCTTTCCCACTTAACACACACTTGGGGACCTTAGCTGATGGTCTGGGCTGTTTCCCTTTTGACAATGGATCTTAGCACTCACTGTCTGACTCCCGGCAATAAGTATATGGCATTCGGAGTTTGACTGAGCTTGGTAATCCTTGCGGACCCCGCACCCAATCAGTGCTCTACCTCCACTACTCTTATACCGAGGCTAGCCCTAAAGCTATTTCGGGGAGAACCAGCTATCTCCGAGTTCGATTGGAATTTCTCCGCTACCCCCACCTCATCCCCGCACTTTTCAACGTGCGTGGGTTCGGGCCTCCAGTGCGTGTTACCGCACCTTCACCCTGGACAGGGGTAGATCACACGGTTTCGGGTCTACGTCCACATACTAAATCGCCCTATTCAGACTCGCTTTCGCTGCGGCTCCGTCTTCTCGACTTAACCTTGCATGTTAAACGTAACTCGCCGGTTCATTCTACAAAAGGCACGCCATCACCCATTAATAGGGCTCTGACTTTTTGTAAGCACACGGTTTCAGGTTCTATTTCACTCCCCTTCCGGGGTGCTTTTCACCTTTCCCTCACGGTACTGTTTCACTATCGGTCGCCAGGTAGTATTTAGCCTTAGCAGATGGTCCTGCTGGATTCATACGGGGTTTCACGTGCCCCGCACTACTCGGGATCCGTCTCGGAGAGAACACAGTTTAGGTTACAGGGCTTTTACCTCTATCGCGGGCCTTTCCAGACCTCTTCGCCTACCATATTCCTTTGTAACTCCATGTGAGACGTCCCACAACCCCTAAGAGCAAGCTCTTAGGTTTAGGCTGTTCCGCGTTCGCTCGCCGCTACTGACGGAATCACTATTGTTTTCTCTTCCTCAGGGTACTTAGATGTTTCAGTTCCCCTGGTCTGCCTCTACATACCCTATGTATTCAGGTATGAGTAACTGCGAATTACCACAGCTGGGTTTCCCCATTCGGACACCCCCGGATCAAAGCTTGCTTACAGCTCCCCGAGGCAGTTTCGTTGTTCGCCACGTCCTTCGTCGGCTCCTGGCGCCTAGGCATCCTCCGTGTGCTCTTATTAGCTTAACCTTGATTTCTCCGCAGGAAAATATCATACGATATCTCTCTTGGAATCATCTCACTAATAACATTTACTTGTTTGCACAAGTTGCTAAAAGATGTTCTAAAACGCAAATTCGTTTCGGTATCCAGTTTTCAAGGATCAAGTCTTACTTGAGAGCTTAAACTCTCAAAACTGAGCAACGAGTGAGTAACAGGCCTAAACCTGAGATTGTGGAAGTTTAACTTCCGATTTGAATGTCTTCATTGCAGAAGACGATTCTCCATAGAAAGGAGGTGATCCAGCCGCACCTTCCGATACGGCTACCTTGTTACGACTTCACCCCAATCATCTACCCCACCTTCGGCGGCTGGCTCCCTTGCGGGTTACCCCACCGACTTCGGGTGTTGTAAACTCTCGTGGTGTGACGGGCGGTGTGTACAAGACCCGGGAACGTATTCACCGCGGCATGCTGATCCGCGATTACTAGCAATTCCGACTTCATGCAGGCGAGTTGCAGCCTGCAATCCGAACTGAGACCGGCTTTGATGGGATTGGCTCCGCCTCGCGGCTTCGCTTCCCGTTGTACCGGCCATTGTAGTACGTGTGTAGCCCAGGTCATAAGGGGCATGATGATTTGACGTCATCCCCACCTTCCTCCGGTTTGTCACCGGCAGTCACTCTAGAGTGCCCAACATTACTTGCTGGCAACTAAAGTTAAGGGTTGCGCTCGTTGCGGGACTTAACCCAACATCTCACGACACGAGCTGACGACAACCATGCACCACCTGTCTCCTCTGTCCCGAAGGTCGCCACTATCTCTAGTGGATTCAGAGGGATGTCAAGACCTGGTAAGGTTCTTCGCGTTGCTTCGAATTAAACCACATACTCCACTGCTTGTGCGGGTCCCCGTCAATTCCTTTGAGTTTCAGTCTTGCGACCGTACTCCCCAGGCGGAGTGCTTACTGTGTTAACTTCGGCACCAAGGGTATCGAAACCCCTAACACCTAGCACTCATCGTTTACGGCGTGGACTACCAGGGTATCTAATCCTGTTTGCTCCCCACGCTTTCGCGCCTCAGCGTCAGTTACAGCCCAGAAAGTCGCCTTCGCCACTGGTGTTCCTCCACATATCTACGCATTTCACCGCTACACGTGGAATTCCACTTTCCTCTTCTGTACTCAAGTCACCCAGTTTCCAGTGCGACCTTAGGTTGAGCCCAAGGTTTAAACACCAGACTTAAATGACCGCCTGCGCGCGCTTTACGCCCAATAATTCCGGACAACGCTTGCCCCCTACGTATTACCGCGGCTGCTGGCACGTAGTTAGCCGGGGCTTTCTTCTCAGGTACCGTCACTCCGATAGCAGTTACTCTACCGGACGTTCTTCCCTGGCAACAGAGCTTTACGATCCGAAAACCTTCATCACTCACGCGGCGTTGCTCCGTCAGGCTTTCGCCCATTGCGGAAGATTCCCTACTGCTGCCTCCCGTAGGAGTCTGGGCCGTGTCTCAGTCCCAGTGTGGCCGTTCACCCTCTCAGGTCGGCTACGCATCGTCGCCTTGGTGGGCCGTTACCCCACCAACTAGCTAATGCGCCGCAGGCCCATCCCTCAGTGACAGATTGCTCCGTCTTTCATTCTTTCTTCAGGAGAAAAAAGAAATTATCCGGTATTAGCTACCGTTTCCGGTAGTTATCCCAGTCTAAGGGGCAGGTTGCCTACGTGTTACTCACCCGTCCGCCGCTAAGTTATTTCGAAAGCAAGCTTTCAAAATAACTCCGCTCGACTTGCATGTATTAGGCACGCCGCCAGCGTTCGTCCTGAGCCAGGATCAAACTCTCCAATTAGTATTGAAAAGAGCGATATGCTCATTTTGAAACATCTGACGAGAAAATTAATTCTCTAATTTGGATTTCACTTTCGTGATTTCCTACTCACTCGTTGTTCAGTTTTCAAAGATCAAGTTCTCGTTGGCGCCGTTTAATGTCTCAGCAGCAACTCTTATAATATATCATGTTGTTCTCAGTAATGCAAGCTTTATTTTTCGAAAGCCGTTTATATAACTCTCTCAAACATTGCCTGTACGCTGTCTAACAACGCTTAACTATAATAACCTATCTACTCATAGAAAAGCAACCCCTAATAGAAAAATAAACAACCAGCTTAATTATTAAGCTGGTTGTTTATTTAATAGAGTTATGATTCTAGCGTTTCAAATTAATAGTATTTTGCTGCAGTATACTTACTTGAAGCCTTAATAAAATCCGTATTCTTCTTACTCTTCGCTGCCGATGCATCTACCGTGGTATCAATAGTAACCCATTTCCCATCCATCAATACTTCATTCCATGCATGGTATTGCGTAACGTAGCTAGTATTCCCCATCACCAATTTAGCAGGCACATCTACACTACGCAGCATTGCGGCAAAAAGAGAAGCATAGTCATAGCAGATTCCCTTTTTAGTATTCAAAGTGTTGTTAATGTTCGGAATGTAATCTGTTGTTACATTATTAGCAAGAGAATAATCATATTGCACATTAGCAACTACATAGTTATAGATTGCTTTAACTTTCTCTTCATCTGTTGTTTTACCTTTTGTAAGCTCTTTAGCCTTAACGATTGCTTTATCAGAAGAACTCCATTTCACATTCTGTACGGAGCCCAAATATACGGAATTTGAGTCGTTCATAGTTAAATCTACTACTTCAGAATAGAGAGCCTTATATTTATTACCCGTTGTATTCTCAAGAACAGAAACTTTATAAGTCCCATTCCCTTGTTGCAAAGGGAAGTCCTCAGCTTGTCCAGAAGCATATAAATTGTATGTATAGCTACTGTTATCTTTTGTGATCATCAGCTTAACTCTTTTATCTTTTGGAATATCGTAGTTAATACCGATTACACCTTGAGCCAATTTGGATGTATTCAACCAGTTTGAATCTGCGCTTGCAGCTTGAGCTGTGCTTACTGGAACCGAAGTAATCAGCACGAACAGCGCCACCATCATAAAATAAACCTTTTTCACGGATAAAACTCCTTTCGGTAGCTGGCTGCCATCCTTTCGGGAAGGCCCTTTAGCTTTGCGTCCCTACCTTTCGATAGGTTTGCCGTTATCGTATAAGCTCTATCTGTTCTAATTTCGCTAGACAAATTAACAGAATCAGTCCAAGTAGAAATATGAATCTTAGATTCTTATATATTTTATAAAAACAAAAAAAGCCTCTTCATTCGGTAACTGGCTGCCATCCTTACGGGAAGGCCCTTTAGCTTTGCGTCCCTACCTTTCGATAGGTTTGCCGTTTATCGTGTTTAGCTTTTATAGTCTTATACTACCATATTTATCCTCGTAAACAAGAACAAAATTGCTAGTTTTACTATTATTTTATAGTTATCTCTCTGTATTTCAGTTCTCTTGTCATTTCTCATCAACTATTAGGTAAGCTTAGCATGAACAATCAAACGATGTGTAGGATCTACTAGTGGGTCACACGTAATTAGAGTAAGAATCTTATCCTTGTTATTCCCGTCAAGAACAGACACATCACTGGGAAGTACAACAGAAATATCATAAACCTCGTAATTATATACCTGATCGCTCGTTTTTACCGTGATTACATCCCCAACCACAACTTCATTCAATCTGTTAAACAATCTGCCCGTAGTTCTAGCTCTATGAGCAGCTATTGCGGCGTTCCCGATTTCTCCAAGCGGGGCCGTTTCTTTCATATGGGCCGCAGCATGCTTCATATTTGCTTTTGTTGCTCCTTCTAATACTGGCAGCTTCAGATCAATCTTAGCAATCTCTATTAATGCGATAACTTTGCCGCCCACTTCAATCTCCGGTTCTGGCTTTTCTGTTTCTTGAGGCTGTGCCTGTGCATCTAGAACGGATTCCTCTGCTAGTAGCTGAGTGACCTCGGCATATCTACTCTTCAGATCAGGTGGTGGAGTGCTTTCGATGGTGCTCAGTTCAGCCGTTTCTAATAGCTTCTCCTGCTGCCAGTCGTTATACCATTCGTTAGCTTTTGGATAGAGCATGATAAGGATCCCAGCCAGTATGAGCACATACGAGAATTTACGCATGATTTTCACCTCCGTGGATTGGTTCTACTGCACTTTAGAATACCCATTTACGACTTCCGAAGAAGTTAATGATCACCGTCACAAACGTTACTAATACCTTAGAGATCAACACTTGAATGCCTAGTTTGTCAGTCAACAGATGCATTAGCAACAGCGATATTCCGAGCACTACCAGATTCAGTATGATAAACTTCAGCAACTGAGCCTTATCAAAGCCCTCTTTACTGCCACGATTGTGATCCTTGAAGGTAACTTTTTTATTCAAAATAAAGCTGTTCGCTGTCCCTGCACTATAAGAAATCACCTGTGCCAACGCATATACCATTCCAAGTGAGTTCAGTAATGTGAAGATTACGAAATCAATTAGGGTATTCACCAAACCTACGGCATTAAATTTAAGAAACTGTATAAATGCAGCGCGTAAGTTCTTATCTGACATTATTGTAGTCCTTCCGGCGATCCACTTGTTCCTCGTTAGGATATCCTTTAGTCTCACTTACAATATATAGCGGTCTATCCTTAGACTCGTCATAAATCCGTCCGATATATTCTCCAATTACACCTAACAGCATCAGAACGATACCATTAAAGAGCAAATTGACGCCTACAATGGAAGCCCAACCTGGAACCGTCCATGATGTGAAGAAGATTCTTTGAAATAAGACGAAGAATAAATAGAGAAAGCTAGAAAAGGATAGAAAAAATCCAACATACGTAGCAATTTTAAGTGGTTTATGGGAAAAGGAAGTGATACCATCTAGCGCAAAACGAATCATTTTCTTGAGCGGATACTTGGTTTCACCTGCATAACGCTCTTCCCGCTCATACTCCACCATCGTCTGCTTAAAGCCGACCCAGCTTACCAAACCTCTGACATACCGATTTTTTTCCTTGAGCCCCCGTAAGACATCACATACTTTACGATCAATAAGACGGAAATCGCCTGTATCCGTAGGAATGTCCACACTTGTCATGCTGCTGAGCAGCCGATAAAACAGCTTCGCCGTTACCTTCTTGAACATCGTCTCCCCACGGCGCTTCAGCCGCTTCGCATACACAACATCATAGCCCTCTTTCCACTTCTCGATCATTTGCAAAATGACCTCAGGCGGATCTTGAAGGTCAGCGTCAATAACAACGACCGCTTGACCTTCAGCATAGTCCATGCCAGCTGTAATCGCTACCTGATGTCCGAAATTACGCGAGAAGTCAATTAGCTTGACGCATTCATCTCGATCACTGATCTCCCGAATCATCTGGGCCGAACGATCACGACTTCCGTCATTAACGAAGACTAGCTCATAAGTATCGCCGCATTCGTCCATTACTTTTTTCAAACGTTCGTAAGTAACGCTAATTACTTGCTCCTCATTGAACATGGGTACAATTACACTATATCTGGCTTTCACCTTTATTCCTCCTACAAGCTTTATGGAGCGTTACATCTTCCTATTCTTCCTAATAACGCTTTAAGCATAAACTTATTGTTATAGATTCTTTTTAGAGCTTAGAAAACCCAAGAAGGGAACCAACGCAGCATGTTCTTCACGTAATCACCGCTAACCTGCATCCCTGATAGGACTGGGTAGAACGCGACAAAGAGCAGTAACGCAACAGCCACATAAGCATAACGAACGTAACGAGCCTCAGGAAATTTACTATCTAGTAACTTCATTATATATACAATACCAAGAATCATAAAAGGTACCATAGCAAAATAATGGTAGATAAAGGTTTCTCTCGGGACAAGCATCCACGGAACATATTGTGAGAAAAAGGCGATCCAGATCATATACAGGTTTTTATCTTTGCGTTTCAGCGTAATCCACAGCGTTGCTAGCATTGCAAAAATACCCGTCCACCAGATAAGCGGATTCCCCATAGTCACTATACTGCTGACCTGACCTTCCGGCAATCCTTCACTGCCACTGAAGAACCAGACAGGTCTCTTCATAAATGGCCATTGCCACCAGGAGGATGCAAAAGGATGTGTAGCTACAAGCTGACTGTGGTAGTTGTACATATTCTTTTGAGAATCAATCAAACCTTTAATAGTAAAGCCCTCTGCTGATGCAGATAAACCCGGAACAAAAGATAAACTATAAATAATGACCGGAATGATTACAAAGAACGCAACACAACTAGCTAAAGTAATGATGGTATTCTTCCAGAACGAATTTACAGCTTCACGACAGGTACCTAACAGTTCCTTGTCTTTGATCTTCCCTTCCGCGAGCAACCTCCCCGAAGCTTGGTATTCTCTGTAACGCTCGAAAAGAGAGATAGCTAGCATAATCGCCAGCCCGGCTCCTCCGTACAGTACAATCCACTTGGAGGCGACACCAATTCCGAAGAATAAACCTGACCAGAATAACGGAATCAAAGTTTTTCTTAAAGGTTGCCTGAAGAAATTCATAGTGTAATACCGCTGCATGAAATAAAACATCAGCATGATGAAGAATACTCCGTATACATCGATCGTAGAGATTCTTGTTTGCGTGAAATGCATGAAGTCCAGTGCGAACAATCCTGCCGCAAGTGCTGCGTATTTACTCTTTTTAAACAGACGCAGTGCCATCACATAAATGAGAGGCAGCATGGCAATCCCGAACAATGTTCCAATAATACGCCAACCGAATGGATTGACTCCGAACAATTCCATCCCTACTGCGATCAACAGTTTGCCGAGTGGTGGATGCGTGTTTTCGTAAGGCACAATCCCATGTGTATATTCATAAGCTGTCCGTGCATGGTAGATCTCGTCAAAATAAGTGCTGTTCATAAAGTTTGAATATTCTGGGATGATTGACTGCTCATCAAAAAGATTGGCAGGCTCTCCTCTTTTAGCGACTGCATTAGCATCCGGTGTTACACCAGCAATGGGAAGAGGGACTCTTTCTCCCCCCTGCTCATAAAAGGCCATTTCATTTAAAGTGAAGCCCGGAGAGGTGACGGTAAACTTCACGTATCTTGCTGCAACGTTCAGAGGTTGGCTTTTCCAGATGAAGACATTTCCAACGTCCTCATTTACATCTAGAGGATTGCTCCAGACATCAGGAGTTTCACTGAACTCAAGCTTAAACTTACCGGTACCTACGCCACCGAATATATTCACACGTTCCAATTGTTTACTCTGCCCTAGATCTACATAGAAGCTTTCACCGCTAGCAGCCGGCTCCCACAATGTTTCCGGAGATTTAGTAGATCCAAGATTGTATAAAGCAATCGCCGCGTAAACGGCAGTAATAGCAAGTATACATATCCAATCTATACGCTTAAACTTCATCGTTCAATCTCCCTCCTCTCTGTTGCGGTTTTATTTGCTTGACGATTTTAAGATCTTCTTCGTATTTTTCTTCAAGAGTTGGTGGTGCTGGAAGAGGTTGCACTCCCCCGCGAACATACACATCGTAACCGATGTAGAGCATGTATAGAAGTAAGGTTAGGTTAGCAATAGACGTGACCAGTACGATTCCATCTGCACCTGGGTTTACACCTGCATTTAGATGGGTCAACGTATAAGCTACATTGATATACTGCGTTAAGCTGAACCCAAGGAATAAGGATAAAAAACGGCGATCCCGACTTGCTATATAAGTGAACATACAGAGAATAACAGCAGGGAACATATAACGTTCATGCATTTTGGTGCCAAGCACAAAGACCACTACAATGAGCGCCATACCGATAAAATAGGATTTGGATAGATCTAAGCGATCCTTTTTAAAGGAGAAGAACGCTGCTACAGCCACTGCCACTAAAATAAATATGAAGCCCCATACACGGTAAGTCATGCCCAGCCAGGTTAGGTCAAGGGATGACCACATGGGGTCAGTCAGTGCATATAGATTAAATGCATTCACTGAAGAATAAGGATAGGAAGATAAAGTACTCTTATACAGATTAATAAGGCCAACTAAACCACCGTTATTCCAGAAAAATGGTGCCGCGAGCAATCCGAATATCCCTAATCCGTACAAAGCTCCAAATCCAAGCTGCTTCCAAGCGCGGTGATGATAGAAAGCAAACATCAATACCGGTGTA
Organism: Paenibacillus sp. FSL R5-0345; assembly: GCF_000758585.1. Taxonomy (NCBI): domain Bacteria; kingdom Bacillati; phylum Bacillota; class Bacilli; order Caryophanales; family Paenibacillaceae; genus Paenibacillus; species Paenibacillus sp. FSL R5-0345. Next base: position 671,474 of record NZ_CP009281.1, on the reverse strand, counting down.
AAGATTAACGCTTGTGGTTTAATTAAAGTTGCTAATGCAAACATAATCGCGGATTGAACAAACTTTTTGTTCGCAGCCCCATGAATACTGAGCAACAGGAAAATCAAAAAGAACGAATCTGCTTGTCCCCACGCCGCTGAATTAACAAGTACCGCCGGATTAAATAAGAATAATAGCGTTAAGCCAAAAGCGATCCCCGTGCCAAGTTTTTTGCGAGACATTTGATATATGAAGTAACCCAGCACCAAATCAGAAATAATCGCCGGTAGTTTGAACAGCAAATTCTCTCCGCCCGAGCCATGCGCAAAGCCAAATACACCGCGAATAAGACTAAGCAGGGACAAAATGTACAAATAACCAGGTGGATAATCCGCAAAATACCCTTCTTCATAAAACTTACCTGGACCTAAATCAACCATACGCTGGCCCCAAGCTATAAAGGTATTCATATCATTCTGGTAGCCTTGAGCAGTAAGACCGATCCAAATCCTTAGTATAAAGGCAATCCCGATGGCAATGCTCAGCCATTTGGAATAGACATTCTCAGGTTGCTTCATAAGCTTCTCACTGCGGAATACCTTGGTATAAAGCACTGCAAAAAACACACTGAAAAGCGCTGAAATCAGCAGCATCTTAGTTGGAGATACTTTATGTGGGGTGTCTGCTTTTTTATCACCAGCATCCTGGCTAACAGCTGCACTATCTAGTGAAATGACGTTGGATCCTTCGGGAGCTGCGTCTAATTTCTCTACAGACAAATCATCAAAATAAGCCTTACCTTGAATTAAGCTAGAGTAGCCTCCCAAACTTGCACCTATGCCGAATTCCTTCTGCTTAGGTCCTGTCTGACCTATGTATTCAAGATACTGCCACTCTCCTGCCGTATCCGTTACGCTGGGATAACCCCCACCTACTCCAACGGCAAGTATATTGGCACCCATTCCCTCGCCTGCGGTACTTACTACTTTGATCCATCCAGAGATTTTATAATAACTATCCGGTGTTGTTTTAATCGTCTGCACCCATTTCAAATGATTGGGTTCGATATTCTCAATGACCGCTGCTTTACTACCGGAATGAACCTCGTCCGATTGGATGGAAAGTATGCCAGAGTTGTCTCCTGAAATCCACATATCCTTAGTCCAGTTAGAAGGAGCATCCTCTCCCCCCTCCTCAAATCCAGGGTTCTGCAATAGATTCTCCTCTGCATAAATGCTTGTTACAGGAAGCAAAAACAATAACAGCATCAATACAGTCATTGCGGCCGTACGTGTACTCTTGATCATCGTTCCAACCTCACCTCGTCCTATATTCTTAGTCCAGACTTTACTGCTCTATAAATCGCCGCCCGTGATCACTACCGTATAATTAGCAAATCTCTTAATCTTGTAGTTCTCACTCAGAGCAGGAATAGTATCACCGTTCCAATAAATATAAGCAGCATTCTCTCCTGGAACTATCATCGGACTCCCTAACACGAACACATATCTTCCAAAAGTATATACTTTCTGAAAGGCTGCTCCCGGATTAGTATACTTGACCGTTGCCAAGAAATCATTCGGATTGATTTTCTCATAAAAAAGTGCATAAATATAGGGCATATTAACCTTATCTGTAACATAAACCTTTCCTTCACTCTCTTCCGACGCATACTCTATGGCCTCGCCGATTGAGTTATAGAAGGCTGGTCCGACTCTGTCCGGAAAATCATTAAAGTATGCGCTGCAAAATAACACAAAGCACAAGCAGAACCCTGCTATAGAAACAACCCCAAGCCCTTTAATCTTCTGTCTTACCCACATAAATCCTGCAACAAGCAGTAAAATGATTGGGTAAAAAATAACGTTAATACGGTTAATATTCACATTCGTCACGCAAGCCATTAGCACAGAAACTAATAACCAGATCAGAATGATAGCCTGTCCCCGTCCTTCATGTTCGCGCTTAGGTAGTGCTTTTAGCATTACAACAAGACCAATAAGGACAAAAGGAAGCGCAATGGGATACGCATATCCGTAAGGTGAGATCGAATTCCATAGCAGACCATCATTTCCACTAATCATAAGCTTAATAAATTCTCGAAAATGACCTGCTGCGGTATGAAATAAGTCTCCGCTGAATACGGATGATACCTGTTCCATACGTGGTGTAGTCAATCTAGGGATCGTAAACAACGGAGTTTCTATACTCTGCAGCTTCAAGCGATTAATCATCACAAATAGCAATATAGGCAGAGCTATAATTATAAACAATATTCCGTTCCATAGAATCGCCCGAAGTTTCAGGGCTCTTATATAGAATAGAAGAATCGCAGTGGCTATAGCAAACACAGGAACAAAAAAATACGCCGTTCCATAAGCATAAAGAGAGAGAGCTAATAGAATAGTATAGGCATAGGACCATCTAGGGTTTTTGAGTGTTTTCAATAAAAAATAAACGGAAAACAGGATCAGAGTAGGAAACAAATTGGACTCTAGAGCCCATCTAGACATCATAATATGCCATGGATTAATCGCGATAAAGAACATCGCTGCATTACCTGCTGCTCTGAAAGTAAATAACTGTTTAGCCACAAGATAGAACACAATCATGCCAAGCAGTCCCATAATTAGACTGACAGCCCTCACAGACATAGGTGTTAACCCAAACAACCAAATAAAAGGCATGGATAAGTAGGCGTAGAGCGCATTTTGCCCGCTTCCCCAAGCAATCAAATGGACCGGCAGATGAACACCGTTCCGGTCTATCCCATAATGAAGAATTGAATAAGCGTCATACCCTATTGAAGCCTCATCCTGATTTAAACCTGGAGGTATAGAACCTATGTAAAGAATACGAATTACCGCTCCTAATAAGAATAACAAGAGTGGCCATGGATTTTTTTTAATATATAAATATGCTCCATTTAATCTACTAGCCAACATGCATCACCTCTTCAACAATATAATCTATATCTTAGATGATGAAAAGGCATGAACAATGACTACCCTATTCCGTTAAAAAACCAATTAAAGAATAAAAAAACAGCCCCTTCAATAATGAAGGAGCTCTAGATGAATATCAGAAATGCTATATATATGTTAGCCTTCACTACCTAGGAATACATAACGGAGAATAATTAGGATCGCAAGCACCCACATCATCCAGTGAATATCGTATTTCTTCTTACCTGCTAGGTTAGCAACAGAAGCAAGGATTACATAAGTTACGATACCAAAGGAAATACCGTTAGCAATATTATAAGTGAATGGCATGATAACAAGCGTTAGGAACGCTGGAATCGCAACAACCATATCTTGAAAATCAATTTGACGGATGGATTGTGCCATCAGCACACCTACGACGATCAGTGCTGCAGCTGTAGCAGATCCAGGGATAAGAGCAACTACTGGTGCAAGGAACAATGCAAGCAAGAAACATACACCCGTTGTTACGGCTGTCAGACCTGTACGTCCACCCTCAGCAACACCTGCTGCGCTTTCTACAAATGCAGTAGTAGTAGAAGTACCCAGTGCGGCACCACCTGCTACAGCAACTGCATCAACAAACATTGCATTACCTACACGTCTATTACCTTCTTCAGGGTTATCCATAATACCTGCGCGTTGAGCCGTACCTACAAGCGTACCAAATGTATCAAACAACTCTACAAAGGTGAAAGTTGCGATTGCCGAAACGATACCTGTGTGCAGGATACCATCCCAGTCAAACTGGAAGAAGTTCAATTGTGTGAAGTCAGGAACCCAAGGTGTTGCCGGACTGGACAATGCGCTGAAATCAACTACGCCCATCAACATACCAGCGACAGTTGTTCCCAAGATACCGAACAAAATCGCACCTTTAACGTTCAGTACCATCAAGATGGAGATTAGAAGAAGTCCGATAATGACCAATTGGACATTGGAATTCTCTAGGCTACCCATATGAATGATTGTTTCAAAGGAAAGAACGTCGGTGAAAGTGTTAGCAGGAATGTCTTTACCCGCTTCAACACCAATCGTCATCAGTCCACTGTTCTTTAGACCAAGGATCGTGATGAACATCCCGATACCTACTGTAATTGCGTGCTTCAAGCTGTCAGGAATTGCTGTTAGTAAGATCTGCCGTACTCGAGTTACCGTTAGCAAGATAAAGATCAAACCGGAAATAAATACGGCTGTCAGACCCATTTGCCAAGTGAATGGATGCTCTGATGTGGCAGATGATAAAATTACGGAAGCAAAATATGCGTTAAGTCCCATACCCGGTGCCAATGCCACTGGAAAGTTTATGAACACGCCCATTGCGATGGTGAAAATACCTGCTGCCAGCGCCGTCGCTAGAAATACAGAGTACCAGCCCATATCAATACGGCCAAATGCTGTTAAAGTACTCGGATTAACCGACAAGATGTAAGCCATTGCCATGAACGTGGTCAAGCCCGCCATGATTTCTGTACGAACTGTGGTGCCGTTCTCTTTCAACTTGAAAAACCGATTCAAATTGTTCTCCCCCTAAGGTATGTTGTGTCTGACAGCAACAAAAAGCCGGTATCTGATAGACACCGGCTCGAAAAAAAGAGTAGCACCCGTGACCATAGTCCTAAATTCAGGACGATGCGGATTGCTCTGCTCTTCTTAATCGTAGCCAGGTCATTACGGTGACCTCGTAGAAACTTCCAGGCCAATTCCCGGAAATATACGAAAGAATTATGTTGTTGTGCTCTATCATTTTAGGTGGACATCATATAAGTTGTCAATGATAAAAAGCGAACATTTTCGACTTTATTTTTTCCATTGTTCGTAAATCATACATTTCCAAGGTTTTATCCAGTCTCAAATCCCTTCTAGTTGTGCAGCTTATTAACTATCCAATCACGTTTTATATGGTTATATTTACCTATAATTCTAGTTACTGATTTTCAGTGTGCTTATAACTATGCCAAGAATTAGCTAAATGTCCTATCGCTAAACAAACGACTGCAACACTTAGCCAGATGGATCTCCCCCAAATCGCTGCTAATCCAAATGCACATACAGGGAGAACTGCCATCGGGATCGGAATAAATCCTAAAGGGTCCCATAATATTTTGAACTGCCGCCCCTTAACGAGATATCGAATCCAAAGACCATAATAAGCAGCGATCAACATAACAATTAAAGCTGCTATAATGCCGAAGTCTACCTGTTGAAAGTTATCCTTTGAGATCACAAGAATGCTGATACAACCCAATTGCCCTACTCTCTCCAAAATGGTAAAGACTGGTCCAGCATCTCGCACACCAGCTGGAACATTTTCAGGCGGAAACTTAATCATTAGAAAACTAGGGGCAAGTATGATTAATGCGATTAGTGTGCCGAGAAATGAGAATCCCATACGAATTTCTCCCTATGATATATTTTTTCCATTTTATCACATTCATTTAGAACAGCTATATAGTGTCGATCACATGATTTTAAATAAAAAAAACTACAACCCCTTATGTTATAAGGAGTTGCAGGTGATTTATGAGGTTTATCTTAAGCGATTTTGTTAGTCCTAATTAATGATGCATTGAGCTAATAAATGCTAAACCAAAGGGTGTCCAGTCATTCATTACATGCACTATAAACGATGTCCAAATGTTTTTAGTCTTAAGGTACGGATATAACAACACGATTCGAGCAATACCGATACCTATAACAGCTTGAACAATGTTCCAATTAAAAGAAGAAGGAACAAAACTTGCTCAATCATCAATCGATGTACTACACCAATTCGACCAACCACATCAAGCAAAATTTATGGAATCTATATTATCGCAGGTCTTACAATCGACAACCTGAATTTTGAGCACTTTTAGAAAAACCTAGCCTTTCCCAGGTTATGAAAAATAGAATTAATTACACAATCATTATTTCGTTGATATTTGGTTTTTGCAGCCTAGTTACGTAAAAAGTCGAAATCCTGAAATACAGGATTTCGACTTTTTTCTTGATTAACTCTTAGTAATATTCAGTTTAATATTCGAGAACTGCTGCGGAATGTAAAATTTATTATACATTAACGGATAATCTGGTTCTGTTTTGTCGTAAAGGGTTTCTAGTAGTAAAAAGCACTCGTTCTGACCTATTAATTTTTCCTTCGAATCCGCTAAATTAACGGTATGCGTAAATTTTATTTCAATATTTCCATGGTTAGCATCTACATAGGCCTGGTTCTCTAAAAAGTTCAGCATTTTCTCTTTATTATCAAGATCCAAGGATAAACTTTCTACCGTTTCCATAGGTATAAAAGTAAATGCATAAGCCAGTAATTCGCCTTCCGTTCTATACAAACGCTCTAAAGCTACAACGGTAGATGAATCTCTTCTTAATACATGTTTGGTATGTTCCGTTTGCGGGTCTATCCGATAATGCAAATCGATTTGGTCAAAAATACTTATATGGCATTTATGCATAGGGTTGCTTAGTCTCTCTAATTGAATATCCTCTTGTTTATAAGAGGATTCAAGTACAAAGTTTCCCTTACCGCGTACATTTCTTACTAATCCATCATCTTGTAAAAGAACTAAAGCTTGTCGTAAAGTCGCACGACTAACCCCTAGTTTTCTTGCTAAATCAGGTTCTGAAGGAAGCTGGCTGCCTGCGAGGTATTCTCCTTTCGAAATTTGAAGAAGAAGCTCATCATATACATTGATATAAAGCGGCCGTTTCAACTTATCTAGTTTTTGTGTATTCATTCATCAGGTGTCCTTTTCTCCTCATTATGACACATCATTTTTCAGGCGACAAGGAATGCCCTCTTCTACTTCATTAACAACGTATAAACCTCCAAAAAAGATTCTTGGAGGTTTATCTGTGATATCAATTAGTTAAGAAATTGCAAGAAAGACTCACCGTGGTCTGGCATATGAACATCAAAATTATCTGCTATCGTCGCACCAATATCAGCAAATGTATCATGCTCAGGTAGCGCACCGCTGTCGCTTAACTGCTTGGAATAGACTAGCACAGGAATAAATTCACGCGTATGGTCTGTTCCAGGGAAGGTTGGATCATTCCCATGATCAGCCGTAATAATTAGCAAATCATCTTCACGGATGGAATCTAGTACTTCGTCTAGTCGCTTATCGAATTCCTCTAATGCTCTTCCATACCCTTCTGGGTCACGACGATGACCGTATAAAGCATCGAAATCAACTAAATTTAAGAAGCTCATTCCAGTAAAATCTTTTTTAATGACATCAAGCAGTTTATCCATACCATCCATATTATCTTTCGTACGAATGGATTCTGTAACTCCCTCACCATCAAAAATATCATTGATTTTACCAATAGCGATGACATCATAGCCTCCGTCTTGCAAGCTATTCATGACGGTTTTCTGAAATGGTTTTAAGGCGTAGTCATGACGATTGGAGGTTCTCGTAAAGTTCCCAGGCTCACCTACATAAGGTCTCGCGATGATACGACCAATTAAATAGGCAGGGTCTTTCGTTATTTCCCGAACCTTTTCACAGATATCATATAACTCTTCTAATGGGATGATTTCTTCATGAGCAGCAATTTGTAAAACCGGGTCAGCAGAGGTATAGACAATCAGATCCCCTGTTTTCATTTGATGCTCGCCATATTCATCAAGAATAGCCGTTCCACTTGCAGGCTTATTCGCTACTACTTTTCGACCAGTTATGTCCTCGATCTGTTTAATCAGTTCATCAGGGAATCCATTTGGATACACATTAAAGGGTTGATCAATATTTAAACCTATGATCTCCCAATGCCCTGTCATTGTATCTTTCCCGACAGACTTTTCTTGTAATTTAGTATAATAAGCAAGTGGTTTCTCTGCTTTCGGAACACCCAGGATTTCTTCAATATTGGACAGTCCCAATTTGGCTAGGTTAGGTAGATTTAATCCATTCATATGTTCTGCAATGTGTAATAGAGTATGGGAACCAGCATCGTTAAATTGATCCGCATCTTTTCCTTCTCCAATACCTACTGAATCCATGACGATCAAATGTACACGTTTAAATTTCTTCATTTTACTCTCATCCCTTATCTAGTAATTTGAGTATGCCCCTTTGATTTCCGACCCAATAAAATCCCAAATAAAATGATTGCTACTCCTGCAATGGCTGCAAGAATGACGACGATACTACTATAATTCAATGCTGTTGGTTCTTCTGTTACAAAACGTAAAAATCCGAATTGCAAATCCTTCTTGTCGATTAATAAGGCTGAATAAGTGAATCCCACGGACATCGCGATATTGATACACAGATTATAAAATCCTAATGCAGTCCCCGACTTTTCAGTTGGCACATCTCTAAGACTAATATCGATAAGCGGTGCATATAGAAGTGCAAAGCTGCAAGAAAATATAATAAGAGATACAACAAATACAGCAATGGACAATTCGATAAAGAAGACACCTAGTAATAAGCTGACAATAATCAAACTAATAGCTAAGTAAACACATTGCTTAGAAGTCAACGATTTTCCTATTTTACCTGATAAAGCCCCGACACACGCCGCTAGTAAACATGCTGGTATGAACAGTAAGGAAACCGTATCTAAATGGATATCATAGACAGAGGTTAACAAGAACGACAATGTGTTCAGTGCATAGGCAGCGTATAGAGAGTTAAGAATAAAGGCCACCATTAACGCAAATAGAAATTGTTTGTTTTTAAAGAAATCAATCGTAATAAAAGCATTCTTATTTTTACTGATGTAGAGTAAGAATACAATGACCGATACCACGAAGAGTATAAAGAGTATCCAATTGAAAGAAGACATATACAGCATGATTGAAGTGGCTATCACTGCGATGATGATGAGCCCTAGAAAATCTACGTTGTTTTTCTTGGTTTCTTCTTTTGGCAAATATTTAAGAATAAACGGTAACAGCAACAGACTTAGTAATGGAATCAGAAACAAGTTCTGCCAGGCTAGATAAGTAGCAACAAACCCACCCGTCAATGTTCCAATAACTGTTGCGATCTGAAAGCTACTTGTACTAAATCCCATGTACTTTTTCTGCTCTGCTTCGGTTGCATACTTAGTAATGAATACTAAATACAGGGTTTCCGTTGCCCCTAAACCGGCAGCTTGGATAATTCTCGAAAAAACGATTAACCAATAATTCGTATGTGTAATATAACCAAGTAAAGATCCTACACAGATTAATAAAATCCCCACCGTTAATAGATTACGTATACTGATTGAGTCTGATAAAGATGAATAAACAACTGCACCAATTCCAATCACTAAGCCCGCAAGCGTTACTTGCCAGCTTACCGTACTTGCTGAAACCCCAAAATATTCTACCAAATCTGGAGAGATGATCTTAAAAGAGTTATCGATTACAATTGAAAAAATCATTAAAAGCAATATAACCGGAACAACTTTACTTAAATTAACGATCGGTTTATTTCCCACTGAATGATTCATAATATACCTCCAATATCTCATGCTGTAAAAACAAAGGTTGAATGATATCGTTTACATTAGTTGCAATCTGCGTAGCTATGGAAAGCTTCCTTCACTTCACAACTATGGTGAGTGAAGGAAGCTTTTCTGTCCTTTACTTTCACATAGAAGGAGGTCATTTACGCTAATTCTAATGCGATCTCCATCATTTTAGTAAAGGCAGTTTGACGTTCCTCCGGAGTGGTCTTTGCTCCCGTAATAAGATGATCACTCACTGTTAGAATGCATAGCGCATTTACACGTGCTTGGATAGCGTTCCAATAGAGGGCTACAGATTCCATTTCAACGCCCAAAATCCCTACATCTTGCCACTTTTTATTAGCTGTCTGATCCGCATTATAAAATATTTCACTGGATAAAATATTACCAATATGAACTTTTTGGCCTTTATCATCTGCAATTTTCTTAGCTTTCTCCAAGAGTTCAAAAGAAGCCGTTAGCGGATATTGTCCAGGTAAATTAAATTGATGGCCGTAATTGGAGTCCGTTGCAGCTCCCATACCGAAAATAACATCGTATAGCTCAATGTTTTCTTGCATTGCACCACAGGTACCAATTCTGATTAAATTCTTAACTCCAAATACATTAATTAATTCCCAAGAATAAATCCCCATGCTCGCTGGACCCATCCCCGTACCCATTACAGAGATCTTCTTGCCTTTGTAAGTACCGGTATAGCCTAACATTCCTCTTACTTCGTTAAAGCACTGGTAATCTTCTAAAAAGGTTTCTGCAATAAACTTAGCTCTTAAAGGGTCTCCAGGTAACAGAATCGATTCAGCAATCTCTACTCCGTTCGGTTTAATATGAGGTGTCTCTTTGGTAGTAGTCATCATTATCATTTGCTCCTTTAGTAGAAAAATATACGTTTTTTTTTGTCTTGTCTATTTTTTAGACAAGTTCAATTTATCATAACTTTTCGACTGATGCAAGCCCTTTCAATAAAACGTATTCATTACAGATTTGTGAAAAATGGAGCCACCAGAACAAACTTTTACTTGATAAACAAAAAAAGCTCTCCTTTATTTGCTAAATAACGCAAATAAAAGAGAGCTTTTCTGAAATCTATGGTTAAACCGGTCCTATTCCCACTCAATTGTTGCAGGTGGTTTCGAAGTAATGTCATACACTACGCGGTTTACGTTCTCCACTTCGTTGACGATACGTACGGAGATTTTCTCAAGAATATCCCAAGGAATACGTGCCCAGTCAGCAGTCATACCATCGATGGAAGTTACTGCACGCACGCCTACTGTGTAGGAATAAGTACGAGCATCCCCCATAACACCCACGCTCTTCATGTTAGGCAGGGCAGTGAAGTATTGCCAAATTTCACGGTCTAATCCCGCTTTAGCAATTTCCTCTTGCAGAATGTAGTCAGAGTCGCGAACGATAGTAAGCTTGTCCTCTGTTACTTCACCCAAGACACGGATTGCAAGACCTGGACCAGGAAAAGGTTGGCGCCAAACGATAGCACGTGGCATTCCCAGTTCTTCACCTAGTTTACGAACCTCATCCTTAAACAAGGTATTTAGTGGCTCGATCAAGCTGAATTTCATGTCTTCCGGCAAACCGCCCACATTGTGGTGGGATTTAATCGTTTGTGCCGTAGCTGTTCCGCTCTCAACGATATCTGTATACAGTGTACCTTGTGCAAGGAATGCGAAATCTCCGAGCTTAGCAGACTCTTCGTCGAAGCAGTAGATAAACTCATTACCGATGATTTTACGTTTCTGTTCAGGATCTTCAACACCTGCAAGCTTGCTCATGAAGCGTTCGCGTGCATCGATTTTCACGACATGAATATCGAATTTGCCTACGAAGGTCTCCATAACGCTTTCGGCTTCACCTTTACGCAAAAGACCGTGATCAATAAACATACAAGTCAATTGGTCACCGATAGCACGGTGAATAAGCATTGCAACTACGGAAGAATCTACGCCACCGCTAAGTGCGCAGAGTACTTTCTTGTCTCCAACTTGGTTACGGATATCTTGGATGGCTTCGTCAATAAACGATTCCATTGTCCATTTGCCGTCGCAACCGCAAATTTGATACAAGAAGTTCGAAATCATCTCATTACCATGAACTGAGTGGCGAACTTCTGGATGGAATTGAACGGCGAACAATTTACGTTCATCATTACTCATTGCCGCGATTGGAGCACTTTCAGTTCCTGCATCCAGCTTGAATCCTGTTGGAAGTTCAACCACATGGTCACCATGGCTCATCCAAACCGTTTGGCGGCTCTCTAGCCCAGCCACTAATGCAGTACCTTCTTCAAAGTCAATGTCAGCTTTACCATATTCACGTTTAGCGGAGCGTTCCACTTTACCGTCAAGCTGGTGAGCCATTAGTTGCATACCATAGCAAATACCGAAAATTGGTACTCCTAAATCATAGATTGCTGGGTCCACATGTGGAGCATCTTCAGCATATACACTGCTAGGACCGCCAGAGAAGACAATCCCTTTAGGTGCAAGTGCTTTGATCTTGTCTACTGGCGTATTGTACGGCAAAAGTTCGCTGTATACTCCTAGATCCCGAATTCTGCGCGCGATAAGTTGGTTGTATTGTCCCCCGAAATCGAGAACGACGATAATTTCATTTGGCTTATTCATTACGAGCCTCCCTTGATTATTGGATTCATTATACTCATGGTTAATTCTCATCGTCAAGGAAAGGAGAACACACTTCTCATAATAGGAGCAAGCTAAACTTCATGAAGAACATTCCTTTCCATGGAAGGAATTGTATAGCAGCACCAACTGTTTTGAACGATTAAGTTAACCGAAAGGTGATGATCAGGCATTCGCGTATAAATGCGGATGCATCAGGAGTAGTACACCCGCTGTTCTCTGCGGAAGATGCTGGAGCCGCAGAAGTTACAGAGACTGCAGGCATTGGAGACATTGCAGAGATTGTAGAGATTTCGTTCGCGGGATAGGCCGCGACGAACGCTGAAGGCGCGGGCGCGTACGCCAGGGTCTCCCACTGGCGTACGAACTGCCGGACGGCTTCGCTTAGTCCGGCATCGTAAATCTGCAGGGAGTCCACATACTCCCTGCCAGTAACACCGGGCGGCGGCGGTCCAAACCGCTCCGCCAGCCCGCGCCAAGCTAGAGAGGCAGCGCGCAGCTGCCTCTCGCGGCTCATGCTGCTGGCGCTGCGCGCTGCCAGCAGCAGAGCCAGGCTACGCCGCCAGCGCCAAGCGGCGGCGACGGGAAGCAGCGCCGCAGCAGCGAGCGGCGCTGGAGAGTTCCCGCCCGCCAGCGGCAGGGCGGGCAGGCCCGTGCTTCGCGCAACTTGCGGCGCGAGCGAGGCTGCCGCAGGCAGCGCCGGCGCGGCAAAGCCGGCGGCAAGTGCAGGGCCAGGCGTTGGGTCGAACGGGACCCAACCGACGCCGGCGAAATAGACCTCCACCCAAGCATGGGCATCGCCCTGGGTGACCAAATACTTCGCCGGCATGGTGTCGTCCTGCAAGGTACCTGGTCCATAGCCTTGGACATAACGAGCAGGAATTCCAGCACTGCGCAGCAAAACGGTCATTGTTGTTGCAAAATGTACACAGTAGCCTTGTTTCGTCTCAAATAAAAAGTGATCGACAAAATCAGATCCGGATGGTGGAACCGTTGTGTTCAACGTATAGGAATATCCATGTTGTAAGTAATCCTTAATGGCCGTTACGGAGTCATAGCGGTTACCTGATGAAGCTGTAAGCTTCTCCGCCAGATCTCTAACGCGTACGGGTAACAAATCTGGCAATTGCAAATACTTGCCCTTGATTTCCTGTGGATCGTCACTGCTTAAACTACGAAGCAGTACTGGATCACTCTCAGGAAGTAAGGAATCCACTGTATATTCTGTGATTCGTGCAGAGCCTATCGAATCAGGCAGACGAAAACTATCTCTGTCCATATTAGACAGAATATATCCCAGTTTACTGCCGCCCAAGAGTCCAACCGACTCAACATCTGTTATTATCCCCGCATTGAATAAAGGAATTCCTCCTGAAGAAGGGGTGGCAAATTGTATCCGCTGTTGAAGTGTTCGTTTCCTCTTTTCGATGCTTAGCTCCGATGAATGCTTCTTTGAAATGCCGGACAGATTAAGCGGCATAAACTCTTCGCCTCCCCTAATCCATCGACGACCATCATAGTAAGCAATACTTTCACCTCTCCAGTAAGTACGCTCGCTAGTAATAGCCGTAAAGACAGGTTCAGTACTGCGGGATAACGGGGCCCCGAGTTCACCGTCATTCGTACTATACCCTGTGGTTCCTGAAGTATTAGACGCCTTATCCTCTGGCAAATGCCCTGAAGCCCAATTCTGCAGCTTCTGAAATGTCGATTGCAGCGTAAGCTCGCTGGTTGGTCTTGCCCCCAATAATTGCCCACCGAACCATGCTGTTGTCATCACGACGATTGCTACCGCCAAAGTCAGTGCTCCCCAACGTGCATAAGGCAATGAAGTTGGCCCCTCACGCTCTCGAAGACGCAGCAAACCACTCATCGCATGCATCCAAAAAATTAGACCCATCGAGATCACAATATCCATCGTGGTATTCACATCAAAGCCGATATCCAAGACCAGCAAGTAAATAATTGTAACCGCTGTGAATAGCGCCGTACTCCCTCGGAAGAGCGCAAGCTGCTGTACTGAGGATACCAAAAGCCCCCAACCTACAATCAATATTAAAAGCCTGCTAATTTCACTTAGCTGAGAGACATGTCCAGAGAGAAGCAGCATGAGATCATTCGGAATTTCGTCCGCATAAATCCCTAGCCATCCTATGCCTTCGCCTCCACTGCATAAGTAAAGCCACGCTGAAGCAATGATAAGAAATTGGATGCTAAGCAGTAGCCACCCAGGAATCTGAAGTATTCCCCATAGCAGCAGTACTGCCGCTAATACCATTAGAACTTGCAGCATCTTCGAGGTATCTTCTAATAAAGCAGACCTATATAAAGGGAGTAACCATTCAATAAATAGCCCCATAATGGCCAAAGAGAACAGCAAACGATAGTACAGAGGTACCTTTCTCTGCTTACCGGCATAACTGTTCTCCATTTGCCCCACATTGAAATGAAAGCTATTTATAGACAGTTCCGTATCACCTGGTATTCCGTTACCGTAGCGTTGGTTTTCCGGATGATTCATGGAACTCTACCTCCCTGAACCTGAATGCTGGCAAAGCATCATCCAGACAAAACATTCGTGCTCCGAGACGAGCCAAACTATCCCCGACAGTCCCCCTCACAGACTGTCTAATCTCCACTCCTTTAGCTTCTCCATTCATCGGTGCCGACTGGTCCCAGGCATAATAAAGTTCAACCTTCACACCCTGCATCAAGAACTTGGCAATGACCTTGGCCGATTCTTCTTCTAATCGTCCTGTAATGATGGCTACACTCATCCCCGGAATCCAACCTTTGGAAGCATCCTCTAATAACTTCGACAGGTTTCTAGTTCCATCTGAAGTAATTTCAGTCAGAACATCCAGTACTCTCCCTGGGATTTTACCCAGTCCCTCATGCCTAGCCATACCTTCCGGCCAACCGCCGCTGAACAACTGAACATAAGCGCCCGAACGCTCAGCGGAGAGCATCAGCCCCATCGCTGTAGATACCGCTTTCTCAAATGCCAGAGGCGATTCATCTCGGCTTCCACGGGGTTTAAGCGCCTCTGTAGGAACCTCATAGCTAAGCGGGTCATTGGCCAACACGATACAGGTCATTTTTGCCTTTTCCCGCTCCGGAACTTTGCTCTGCAGCGCTCCCAATCGTGCGCTATTCTTCCAATGAATTCGGCTAAGCGGATCTCCGGGCTCATAATCTCTTGATTCCAAAGCTTCATCACTGATGCTTCTTCCACGTCTGGAATACATGGTATCTCCTGTCATAAAACCGCTATCCGGCACAGTTCCACCAAAGGATAAAGGGGCTGGCAGCACCTTAAAGCTCTGTCCTCCACCCGGTTCAGATCTCCCCGTGAACCAACCTGGGAAGTCCCCCCAAGTTACTCTACAGCCCAGCAAATGATGATTACCGCGGGATATATTTTCAATGGTGTATGTGTATACAAAAGAACGTTTGAATCCAGGAAATAGCAGCTTTTGATGATGGCTGTCGCCCCAATAATCAGCTATAGTCATCCAAGGAAGAGGCAAACGAGAAGAAAAACTAAGCTCCACTTTCACTTGAAGTGTATTTCCGGCCATCGGCCTTGCAGGAGCAATCGTACGAATTATCTTTATAGCCCGCGGACCGGAGAGCTGAAGCATAAGTCCACCCAGCATAATAACTCCAATAACAATCAGGAGAAACAGCAAGGACGATCCTCCGCGCCAAGCATATAAAGCACCTATAATTCCAGCCACAGTTAGCATCCTTAACCATTCAACCAAAGCACTACGGCTACGGGGATAAGAGAAGCTTTTGACACTTCCGGCATCTTTCTTCTGTTGATCAATTAATGATGAAGAGGACAATGGAACACCCATCCTTTGGTCATAGACTTGTTCCCAGATCAGGAACTTATTACTATCTATTCTTCCCATGAAAAAGGGTGCCCAGACATTGGTTTTTTCTTTTTACTAGACAGCCTCCACGCTTCTTTCAGAGTGTTTTTACTCGGCGTTCCAATTCAGTCACACTTATATTAATCGGAGGTTGACCTGCTATCTCCAGCAGGTCTCGTAGCGATACCCAGATCGATCCACCAATCATTTCCACCCTCGCGTTAATGGTCTGTTGTACGTTATCTGGAAGGTTTAGAATCAACTGCTTGTTCTTCACATCGGCAATGATCTCTTTCCCGTTCCAATCTATTTCTCCACTTCGACTGTTCGCATCCCAGGTAACTTTTCCTCCAAGCCGCTCAATTACAGCACGAAGCGGAACCTCATACTGTCCATTTCGCACGGAATATTCTCCTGGTTTCAGCTTCGTCTCCAGCTTTCCAACCTCCAGAACCAGTGGCTTTCCCGGTGAAAACAGCTCTGCATTCGGCGTGATGTTTGATGCGATCCAAGCTTCTGAGGGCTTTGATCTCCCCAAATTACTGGCTTTTGAAGAGACTCTGAATTGTACGGGCTCCACCGTATCATCCAACAGGCCAAAGCCGTATCCAGCCGCTTTATAACGAGCAATAATGTCAGGCAGCGCCTTGACGCTCTCTTGGTGACCGCCCCCATCATGCAACAGCAGAATAACTTGCGAAGACTTCATATCCATTGTTGATTCCTTCAAAATTTCTGAGGCTGGTACACCTTTTCGTTTAGAATCGCCGCTATCCACCGTCCAATCCATCACCCTATAACCTGCTTGCTTCAATAAATTGAAGTAGGTATGATCAAAATGATCATAGGTTCCTCCTGGGGCGCGAATGAGCTGCGGACGAACCCCTGTAATCCCCTGAACAATTTGTTCAGTCTGTTTAATTTGACTCCAAAATTCAGTGAATCCACTATATAAATCATGGTAATTATGATTATAGGTATGATTGCCAATAGCATGACCTTGTTCCCATATGGAATCGATAAGTTCTGGATGACTTTTCGCTTGATTACCAAGCACGAAAAAGGTTGCCTTCACATCTTCCTGTCGTAAAATTTCAAGAACATTGAAGGTGTTCTCGCTAGGTCCGTCGTCAAATGTAATATAGACCATCTTTTCAGCTTTTTTCACAGCCGTCATTGCAGAATTCGTCGTTGAAGCTTTGGATATTTTCACTACCCCAATTGGTTGCGGGCTTGGAGTCACAGTAAGAGCTGCACTTGAAGAGGAATCAACTTTCGGAGATGCAGAAGCGAGTGGTTCTGTTGCCGAGGGCAGTTCTTGCATCGCCGCTGCGGTAAGCTTATTCTTAACAGATATAGACTCTGCGCTAGCGGGCTGCAAGGATCGGAGCTCCCATGAATTCAAGTTTTTCCCTATGCTCCATCCAAGCATTACGATGAATATTACAACCATAACGAGCAATCCGCTTTTCAACTTTCGGCGGCTGTGTGTGCTTTTATTACCTTTCATCTTCTCTACCTCCAGCATTCTATTGGCTAAAAAGCCATTTGGTAGATTGTATGAAGACAAGCTGTAAAATAGAATAAGGCAACTGCCTCTTGGAGAGTGACAATCTAATGGAAATGCTGAGCTTTATACAAGAATTATTCACCAAATATGGATATAGCGTATTATTCTTTGGATTACTTCTCGAATTCGTTGCCTTACCCTTTCCAGGAGAAACCACTATGGCGTTTGCCGGTTTCCTTTCCTATACCGGAAGGCTTGATTTCTTTACGCTAATTGTCGTTGCTTTTGCAGGCACTACTGTTGGGATGACCCTTACCTATTTTGTCGGATTAAAAGCCGGTATGCCCTTTATCCAGCGATATGGCAAATGGTTTCTATTCTCCCCTACTAAGCTAGAGAAAACACAGAAATGGTTTGAGAGATACGGCAGCTTTCTTATTTTTATCGGTTATTTCATTCCAGGCGTACGTCACTTTACCGGCTACTTTGCTGGTATCATCGCGCTTCCCTTCCGTAAATTCGCCCTATATGCTTATAGTGGGGCCGTATTCTGGGTATTGATATTCCTTAGTATCGGAAAGGTGTTTGGTCCACAGTGGATGGGCATCTTCCATTTGTTCGAGACCTATGCGCTTTGGATTATATCTGGTGGTGCAATAATAGCAGCTCTTGTGATTATTTATCGCTACCGTAAAAGCATTCATGCCCGCCTCTTCCCTAGCAAAGCTGCCACTAGGATTCAAGCTCAGATTAAAAAACCTTCCAAGGAGCGGTGAATTCACCGCTCTTTTTACTGCGTATCCATGCGTACCCTGCCAGCAATATAGCAATTCCAGAAAACCCTGCTCCTCCAGCAAAGCCCAGCGTCCGAGGTTCCACCCATTCTAATAACCACCCTGCGAGCAGCATAGATAATCCAATCAGTGTATTTCCTACTGCTGACAGCAGTCCAAACATTATAGGCTGCATAGTGGACGGCGTTTCTCGCATAACCAGTGTATCCAGGCAGGCATTCCCCGTCCCTCCGGCAAAAGATAACAGGATATATAACATAAACGCGATCATAAAATGATTGCTACTACTGATGCTCATCAGCAGTAATCCTTCAATCATGAGCCCGCCAATCGCGACAATCAGCAGCCCTCTTTTTACATATCGTCCGGCAAAAAAACTGAGACTAAGCCCGATACCCAGCGCCGCATAAAAAGCCCCCACACCCATATCTCCGGCTTGAAATTCCTGAACTGCATATATACTAATCAGCACATTATCTAGGCCATTCAGCATCGGAACAAGCAACTCATACCCGAAAATAACCTGTAATGTGATACTCCCACCGATTACAATCCCGAGCGCACGCATTCGACCTATCTTCTGCGAGTGCTCCGCTTTAGCTATAAATCCATTAGGATAATCCAGCTCTTTCTTATCATCATTTCCCCTACTACTATTCTGCGGAAAATGGATGCCGTAAATTAAGATCGCTGCGACCAGAAAAGATAAAGCATTCATCACGAATGCTGCCTCTGGCCCGAACCACATCGAAACCACACCCCCACTAAATGCACCCAAAATAAGTACACAGCCGCTCATAAGCTGCTCCAGTCCGTTAACCGTCAGCAGAGAATCTTTGGTCACCATCAAAGGGATTGTAGATTTACGAACAGGACTGTAGATCGCCTCTCCCGCCGCCAGTAAAAAATTCGCCGAATATAGCAGCCATAGCTTATCCACTCCATCCACCCACAAAAAAGCTAGTGCAACAGGAACCCTTAATATGTCTGTAGTGATCATGATGTATTGACGAGGAAATTTACTGCCAAGTACACCCCCAAGCGGTGCCAGAAACAAATAAGGAAGCAGCCGCACACCTAGCGATATCCCCACCGCCATCCCTGATCCTGTTAACTGCAGAACCAACGCCAGCACGGCAACACTAGTAAAACGATCACCGATTCCATTGATTAATCCGGCTGTGAATAGACGCGAATATCCCTTCTGACCTCTGAAAATCGCAATAGCTGATTGGTTACCCCTCATTGTAAACCTCACTTTATCTATTTAAATAAATATCTAATTAGATGATAATCAAATTATTATATTATGACAATGCTTTATTCCCAAGGATTTGCTAAGATGTAGTACATCATTACATAACGAAATTATCCGAAAAGGAGGGCTCTACCTTTTGAAAATCGATCGATTGCTCTCTATCGTCATTCTGCTTATGAACCGACGTCTTATTCAGGCAAAGGAGCTCGCCGACATGTTCGAAGTGTCCGTGCGCACCATTTACCGTGATATTGAAAGTATTAATGGAGCTGGAATCCCTATCGTTACCTATCAGGGAGCAGGTGGTGGCATTGGTCTTATGGAAGGCTACCGGTTAGACCGCAATGTATTGACTGACCGCGAGCTGGCTGATATTTTCACGGCGCTGCAAAGCGTCTCCTCTTATGGCGGAACTGAACATACTCTGCTCATGGAGAAGATCAGTAGTGTAATCCCGCCCTCACAGTCCGCCGCTTTCCGAAGTAAGACGACCCAGCTTATCATCGATTTATCTCCTTGGGGACTTCAGTCTGTCCTAGAAGAAAAAATTGCGATTCTGAAAGAAGCGTTGGAAGAAAACATGACGGTAGACTTTGATTATGTGAATGCCGAAGGGCAAGCCAGCCAGCGTTCTGTCGAGCCTTATACTTTAGTCTTAAAAGGACAAGCGTGGTACTTGTATGGGTATTGCCTGCAACGTCAGGATTTCAGATTATTTAAGCTCCTGCGTATGAAGGGGCTTGTTAAAGAGAATCAGGAATTCATAAGAAAAGATATGGATATGCGTGAGCTACCCTGGAGCACTGACTATCAGAGAGTAACTTCAGCAGCAGCAATGTCGCCAATCCTTCTGCATTTTACAGCTGAAGGTAAACATCTCGCGGAAGATCGCTTTGACTCCACAGAGCTTCAGCCGGACGGACACGGTGGATATAACGTAACTATCCATTATCCCGAGGACGGATGGCTCTATTCCTTCTTGCTCAGCTTCGGAACGTCTTTAGAAGTTTTAGAGCCGAAGCATATTCGTCATAAGCTCGGGGAGTTGGCTCTTGGGGTTGCAAAAAAATATACAGCCTCACTTTAAACCTGACGGTATGTGGTCAGATTCACAGTTCTATAATGTACTTAAAGCGAGTGCTCATAAGCTTCGCAAACTTTTAAAGGAGTGCTGTATATGGAACAAGAACAAGCAGGGCAAGTGCAAGATGAGCCGAAATTTTGTCAAAGCTGTGGGATGCCTATGCCTACGGAGGATTTACTTGGAACGAACAAGAATGGTCAAAAAATCGAAGATTATTGTGTTTACTGCTACGAGGATGGTGCATTCAAACAGCCTGACGTTACGCTGCAAGAAATGTCTGATATTTGTACAGGCTACTTGGTTCAAGAAGGAATGGACGAGGCTGTTGCCCGTAAATTACTCTCCGAACAGCTGCCTCATCTGAAACGGTGGAGAGGCGCAGCCAGCGCTCCTACAACGAACTAATAACCAGCACAAAAAGGAGCATCCAAGGGAACCTTTACGGTTCATGGACACTCCTTTTTCTTTTGGGCTCAGTGTTTATTGATTTACCTGCTGTATCTTCTCTTCTTCCGTCTTCAGGAAGTCGGGCTCAGGTGAGGTCTTCTTGATAAAGAAGGCTAATACCAAAGCAATCACAGTGATCCATGTAGCAACGGCAAAGGCATGTGTAACCCCGCTAATCGTTGCCTCTTGTGTGAGCTTAAGCATCGCAGCTTTATCACTTTGCGAGACAGCTCCGCTCATTAGGGTATCCGTAATTGTGCTCTTGGTTTTATTAGTCATTAGACTGACGAACAACGCCATCCCTAATGCCCCCCCAACCGTCCGCAACGTATTAGACATGGCCGTACCATGTGAGCTTAAACGCTGTGGAAGCTGGTTAAGTCCCGCAGTTACAATTGGCATAGATAACATCGACATTCCTAACATCCGTACCGTGTAATTAATAATCATATGGGTATACGTTGTACTGTCCGTAAGCCTACTAAATTCCCAAGTAGTAACGACAGTAATGAGAAGACCTATTACAGACAGCCATTTCGCACCTATTTTATCAAATATAATCCCTGTGATCGGAGACATAATTCCCATTAGTATAGCCCCCGGCAGCAGCATAAGTCCGGACTCCATCGGCGTAAACCCACGGATCGTCTGTAAATAAATCGGCAGCAGAATCATACCTGCGTATAACGCCATTGTAATAATGATATTGATTAATGTGGTTAGTGAATACATATTGTATCTGAAAATCCGGAATTCAAGCAGTGGAGTATCTGTAGTAAGCTCTCTCCATACGAATAAAGCCAAAGCAACCACACCTAAAATGAGGCAGACAATAACCGTCGTGCTTCCCCAACCGTCGGTTCCGGCATCACTAAAGCCGTACAACAACCCTCCAAAACCAAGCGTAGATAGTATGACACCCGGCTTATCCAGCTTTGGAGAGGTTGTTTCTCCTACGTTCTGCATCGTCTTCATCCCCAGCAGGGTCGATAATACAGCAAGTGGAAGAATAATAAAGAACAGCACACGCCAGGAATAGTTCTGAACTACCCAGCCCGATAAGGTCGGACCCACAGCTGGTGCAAAAA
Organism: Paenibacillus sp. FSL R5-0345; assembly: GCF_000758585.1. Taxonomy (NCBI): domain Bacteria; kingdom Bacillati; phylum Bacillota; class Bacilli; order Caryophanales; family Paenibacillaceae; genus Paenibacillus; species Paenibacillus sp. FSL R5-0345. Next base: position 649,315 of record NZ_CP009281.1, on the reverse strand, counting down.
TCATAGCGACTGCCATCAGGCCCATCGCTTTGCCCCGTTCTTCAATCGGGAAGATCCGGAGGAACACAATGTTCATTAGCGGCATCAAAATCCCGGCACCAACAGCCTGAATGACTCTGCCGACCATGATCATTTCAAAGCCTGTTCCAATAGCGCACACAAGTGTACCTATAGAAAAAAGTGACATCGCAGTAATGAATAATTGGCGGGTCGTAAACTTTTCCACCAGAAATGCACTGATCGGAATAAGCACCCCGTTTACGAGCATAAATCCAGTTGTTAGCCACTGTGCCGTAGTGGTGGCGATTTTTAGATCGTCCATTATGCTTGGCAGCGCAACATTAAGAAGCGTTTGGTTCAACAGCGCTACAAATGCACCTATTAATAGCGCCGCAATGATTGGGCCTCTACGAATATGCTTTGTTGCTGCTGCAGCGTTAGCAGTAGTAGTACTCATAAATTCTTGTTGTCTCTCCCTTGCTCTAATATCTGAATGATTTCGCTATGAATCCTAAGTAACTCTCCTGCATCCTCAGCAGGCACATTTGACAGTGGAAGCAAATACTTTCTAAGTGATTGTTTACTTCTCTCTCTGATCTCATTCCCTTTCTCAGTAATCGCCAATTTGTATATACGTCGATCCACCTCGGAACGATGTCTTGTAATCAACTCAGCTTTCACCATCCGGTCCACAACTCCGCTTGCTGCACTATTCCCTAAATGCAATAACTCCGCAAGATCAGTGATTCCAATATCAGGATGTTCGGATATTTTGCGTAGAACCATTAACTGGGTAGGCGTAATATTCAGCTCTTCGGCATCTTTCCAAAGCAACTGCTGAAAAGCATGACTAATGCGGCGAAAAGAGGAGAATATATCATCTAATTGTTGCTCCTTGTCCTCCAAATCTCCACCTCCATAAAATAATTAGTTAAATTATCAAATAGTTCGTATGCGTACTATTTTACGCCTTAACTAAATTTCAGTCAACGATTTACTGTAACTTCCTGAAAAACCATTACCATATTGCAGAAAAAACGCAAAGATAAGGTCAAGCTGTTAAAATACAAAAAAAGCGGACCAAGTGAATTCTTGGTCCGCTTTTTATATACGGTTCGTCTATACCCTTGACTTTTTATACTCAGGACAAACTGTATGAACCTTCAAGCAGGTTCTGCTGCAACGGTTTAAGTGATTGTTCTAAATCCGATACAGCCTTCCCCTCCTGACTGCTGGCAATCGACATCATCAGCTTGATCCGATTCGCTTGGTTAACTACACTAACTCCAGCATCATAATCAATGGCAATGATATTTGCACCTGGATATAACTCTTTAAGCCCCTTAATCATCCCGCGCCCGGTAATATGGTTAGGCAAGCAGGCAAACGGCTGAATACAAGCAATATTATTCACGCCATTATCCATCAAATCCATCATTTCCGCGGTCAGGAACCATCCCTCACCCATCTGATTTCCTACAGATACCAGTCGGCTGGCCTTCTCAGCGAGACCATAAATATTCTCCCGTCCTTTAGCAAGTCCCGCATCCTCTAGCGCAAGCTTCATCGGCTTACGATAAATCTCCAGATAGGAGATTAACATCGGATTAATATATCCCAACCGTTTACTTTTGCCGAACTGCTCGGCTTTGTAGATCGGATTGTACACACAGTAAAAGATAAAGTCCAAGAAGTCCGGCATTACCGCTTCTCCACCCTCCGCCTCAATCATCTCAATGATGCGGTTGTTGGCATCCGGGTGAAATTTAATCAGGATTTCACCAACAATACCCACTCTTGGTTTAGTAACACCTGTAACGGGCAGCTTACAGAAGTCTGCAACGATTTCACGAATCAGACGTTTGTATTCTCGGAACGAGAAGGTGACTAAGCTGACCTTACAGCGCTCCATCCCCTTGCGGAATAAACATTCAGCACTCCCTGGAACAACCTCATACGGTCTAAAGTGATTTAGCAGTCGCATCATAAGATCACCATAGCAAGCTGCGGCTATCAACCGATTTGCCAGCTTAAGACTGATACGGAATCCCGGCTGGTTCTCCATTCCAGAAGCATTGAGTGAAATCACAGGAATTTGTTCAAGGTCTGAATCTTTTAAAGCTTTGCGGAGCAAAGAAATATAATTGGTCGCGCGGCAGCCTCCGCCCGTCTGTGACATGATTACAGCGGTACGATTTGGATCATAGTCCCCGCTCTTCAATGCTGACAGAATTTGCCCTATTGTTACGATTGCGGGATAACATGCATCATTGTTGACGTATCTTAGACCTTCTTCTGTCTCTTCAGGTCCAGTAGTCTCAAGGATCTTGAGACGATATCCCGCATCCCGGAAAACCTGCTCAAACAATTCAAAATGAATGGGCGACATTTGCGGCGCAAGGATCGTATACGTTTCTTTCATTTCCTTCGTAAAGGCTACATTAGCCTGTACTTTAGGTGCCTTCTGTGGCAGCACCTTGCCTTTTTCACGCTCGCGCATCGCTGCCAGAAGTGAACGTAGTCGAATGCGAGCTGCGCCAAGATTGCTAATCTCATCGATTTTGATCAGCGTATATACTTTGTTATGCCTTTCCATAATATCTTGTACGGCATCACATGTAATCGCATCAATCCCGCAACCGAAGGAAGTCAATTGAACAAGCTCCAGATCGGTTCGGACTGCTGCAAGCCGGGCTGCGCGGTACATCCGAGTATGATAGGTCCACTGATTAACAACCGCCACATCCCCTTCACTTCGGTCCAAATGGCAGACGGAATCTTCTGTCAGCACGGCGAGTCCCATACCGGTAATCATATCCGCTATACCGTGATTAATTTCAGGATCCGCATGATAAGGATGACCACAGAGAAGTATTCCCTTGTTCCCAGTGCTGGCGAGATACGCAAGCGTCTCCTCACCCTTGGTACGCACATCACTTTTAGCGCGTTCAGCTTCTGCAAGTCCTGCCTGTACAGCAGACGTAATCTCTTCTTTCGGAATCCCAGTAAATGTCTTCACGAGTCCCTTGGTCAGTGCAGTTCTATCATCGAAGGTCAGAAACGGGCTGACCAGCGTAATTCCCTTCTCCCTAAGCCCATCCATATTGTTGCGAATAACCTCAGGATAAGAGGCGACCACCGGACAATTGAAATGATTATCCGCTGCTTCATCCTCCTTCTTCTCATACACCACCGCAGGATAAAAGATAAAATCGACATTTTTACCAATCAAGCTCTGCACATGTCCGTGCGCCATCTTTGCTGGATAACAGATCGATTCTGAAGGAATCGTATCCATCCCACTTTCGTAAAGCTTCTTGCTTGATTTAGGAGAGAGAAGCACCCGATAGCCAAGTTTGGTGAAAAATGTGTGCCAGAACGGGTAATTCTCGAACATATTCATCGTACGTGGGATGCCGACTGTGCCCCGTGCTGCGTCTGCCTCCGGTAATGCCTCATAGTCGAAAAAGCGCTCATACTTATATTGCATCAAATTTGGCAGTACATTCTTCTCTTTCCGGCCTCCTGCACCACGCTCGCAGCGATTACCTGTAACGTAGAAGCTCTTATCCGGGAACCGACTGATCGTTAAAGCGCAGTTATTCCCACAGCGACCACAACGGCCTGAAGATACCTCGTACTTAAAGTTTGCAATTTCCTCCGGTCCAAGCAACGTACTTTTTCCGTCAGCCCCTGCTTGCTCACGAGCAATCAGCGCACACCCGTACGCACCCATCACTCCAGCAATATCCGGTCTAACTACGGTTCTCCCCGTTAGGCGCTCAAAAGCACGCAATACAGCTTCGTTATAGAAGGTGCCGCCCTGAACAATAATATTTCGCCCGAGATCCTCAGGATTGCGAATTTTAATTACTTTTTGCAATGCATTCTTAATCACAGAATAGGCAAGACCTGCCGAAAGATCCGCCAGTGAAGCACCTTCCTTCTGAACCTGCTTCACTTTAGAATTCATGAATACTGTACAGCGCGAACCCAAATTAACCGGTTTGGTCGCTTCCAGAGCTGACTTGGCGAACGCCTCGATGCCTAAGCCTAGCGCAGAAGCAAAGCTCTCAAGAAAAGAGCCGCAGCCTGCCGAACAGGCTTCATTGAGCATCAGACTGTCGATCGCGCCGCCGCGGATCTTGATGCATTTCATGTCCTGTCCGCCGATATCCAAAATAAAGTCTACCTCCGGCATGAACTTAGAAGCGGCCTTGTAATGAGCAACCGTCTCCACTTCACCACCGTCCGTCCATAAAGCGGCTTTGATTAAACCCTCTCCGTAACCTGTCACATAAGAGCCTGCAATATAACAGCCTTTAGGCAGAATCCGATACATTTCTTTCAGTGCCTCACTGACAGAATACAAGGGGTTCCCTTTATTACTTCCATAAAAGGTATATAGAATTTCGTCAGCGGAGCCGGTCAATACAAGTTTGGTTGTTGTTGAACCAGCATCGATCCCCAAATAGCAAGGGCCGCGATACACCGCCAAGTCTGATCGGGCAGCAGAGGCTTTACCGTGGCGTAGACGGAACGCAGCAAGCTCATCAGGATTCTCAAAAAGCGGCGGTAATTCTGCATCCATAGCCCGATCCGCTGAAAAATCCACGGCAGCTATTCGCGCGAGCCAACCTGAGAGCGGCAAAGCTGTCCGATTCGCTTCGGAAAGAGCAGAGCCAATTGCTACGAAATACTGCGACCGGTCAGGGAATAAAATATCCGATTGCGCAAGCTCAAGGGTCTCCGCGAAACGCTGACGCAGGGCTGGCAAGAAGGTTAGCGGGCCGCCAAGGAAAGCCACCCGTCCACGAATCGGGCGTCCGCAGGCGAGGCCACTGATCGTCTGATTGACGATACTCTGAAAGATCGAGGCCGCAACATCCTCTCGACGAGCCCCTTCGTTCAGTAGCGGCTGTACATCGCTTTTGGCAAAGACCCCGCAGCGTGAAGCTATGGGATAGATTCGCTCATGCTTTTCCGCCAATGCGTTTAAGCCCGCCGGGTCAGTCTGCAGCAGCGATGCCATCTGATCGATAAAGGCTCCCGTACCACCCGCGCAAGCCGTATTCATACGCTGCTCAATGCCACCTCGAAGGTAAATGATCTTGGCATCTTCGCCACCGAGTTCAATCGCCGTATCACATTCTGGAATTAGCTCGCCAATCGCCTTCGTACAGGCAATCACCTCCTGAACGAACGGAACCCCTCCCAGCTTGGATAAAGATAAGCCAGAGGAACCGCTTACAGTAAGGGTTGCTTCTCTCTCCGGAAATCTGATCTGTACATCAGACAGAAGAGAGAGAGCTGCTTTTTTTATATCGCTATAATGTCTAACATAGTCCTGATAAACAACAGTATTACGTTCTATGACAACCAATTTAGCAGTAGTTGATCCGATATCAAGGCCAATACGCAGCATTATCACTACACCACCTCGTCTTGCTCCAAATTTGAAGCAATTATGAGGAAACTATATCATGACAACACCTTATGAAAGCTGTTAAAAATGTAACAGACTTTTACAAAAAGTTATTAACAAACTTTATGATTTGGAAATCCCTGCTATGGTAGATGCTACATGCCCTTTCACTCGTACTTTCCGCCATTCTTCGACTAAGATCCCCTGCTCATCAATCAAAAAAGTAGAACGTACAATGCCCATGAATTCTCTTCCATAAAGCTTCTTAAGCTGCCATACACCGAACATTTCACTTACCTTATGATCCTCATCAGACAACAGTGGAAAGGGTAGACTATTCTTCTCCGTAAACCTTATATGCGAGGCCAAGGGATCTGGGCTGATGCCTAAAACAACCGCACCAAGCGCAGTAATCTGATCATGAGCGTCACGGAATTCGCAGGCCTCCTGCGTACAGGCTGGTGTCATATTTTTAGGATAAAAATATAAAATGACCTTTCGGCCCAGGTACTCATTTAAACTAACCTCTTGCCCACTGGAGGACGGAAGGGTGAAATTCGGTACTTTTTGTCCAATAGCTACTACGTTCAAGTTATATCCACTCCTTCTTAATATTGGAGGATTGAGCATGAATTGCGCGTATCCCCAAAAGAAATTATAATGTAGAGAATGTGAATGCGAAAGGAAGAACGAGAAATGCCACCTAGAAAGAAAAGGCACGCAAAGACTAATAAGTCAAAAAAGAAACCGCTGCTTTGGACCCTGGCCATTATACTCCTACTTATTATCGGTGGAACCATTTATTACTTCACTTCCATTGTCAATGAGCTTGGCAGCATGTCGAACACCGAGAATTCACCATTCAAGAATGCTGAAACCGTTGATGTTGACACTCCAGAACCTCCAAAGTGGGAAGGTACAGAGCCTGTTAATATACTACTAATGGGCGTGGATGCCCGCGGTGTCAAGAAGGGGGAAATTCCTCGTTCCGATACAATGCTCGTCGCCTCACTTGATCCCGTGAAGAAGAAAATCAGCGTATTCTCAATTCTTAGAGACACTTACGTTCCGATTCCAGATCACGGTGAAAAACGAATTAATTCAGCTATCATTTATGGACCTAACACGGCGATGCAGACTGTAAGCGATCTGCTCGGCATCCCGATTCAATATTATGTCTACACGGACTTCCAAGGATTCATCAAGCTAGTAGATGCCGTTGGTGGTGTAGATTATGAAGTCGAGAAAGATATGGTGTACAAGACCATTGCAGATGGTCCCGAGTATGACATTGATCTTAAAAAAGGATATCAGCATCTCGACGGTAATAAAGCTCTGCAATATGTACGTTTCCGACATGACGCTACCTCCGACTTCACTCGGACCGAGCGCCAGCGTGCATTTCTCAAGGTTGTGGCTGACAAGCTGATCAAGACCACATCCATAATCAAGCTACCGAATATCCTGTCTCAAGTTACGCCTTATATCGAAACCAATTTGACAGTAAATGATATGTGGAAGCTTGCAACCGTCGGGTATGATAGTACCATGGGCGGTAGTGAGCAAATTCCGCCAATGGATCTGCTCAAAGAGGAAACTACAAGTGACGGATCGCAGGTTATAGGCATTCGCAGTGAGAAGAAATTAAAGGAATTTGTTCAGGATACCTTAAATGGCCCTGAGCCAACGCCTACACCTTCAACTTCACCAGGGACTACTTCAAGTAGTAACACTAGCGGAACCCAATAAAGATCTGACAAGCAACGTTCACAAGTAGACACTACAGGCAATGGTATAATACGGGCGGACAGCGGAAACACCGTTGTTCGCCCGTTGCCATGAGCACCAACAATCGAAAGGATGATCACATTATGAATCGTTCCACATCTGAGCAACTTTATCACGAAGCCCTTCAACATATCGTTGGAGGTGTAAATAGCCCTTCCCGCTCTTTTAAAGCTGTTGGAGGCGGAGCACCTGTATTTATGAAGCGTGCCAGTGGATCTCACTTCTGGGATGTAGATGGCAATGAATATATCGACTATCTTCAAGCCTATGGACCGATCATTACCGGCCATGCTCACCCACATATAACGAAGGCAATTACCACTGCAGCTGAGAATGGTGTTCTTTACGGAACCCCAACAGAGCTCGAAATTAAGCTTGCTAAAATGCTTAAAGAAGCTATTCCATCTATGGATAAAGTCCGGTTTGTCAATTCCGGCACAGAAGCGGTTATGACTACCATTCGTGTCGCTCGTGCTTATACAAAGCGCAGCAAAATCGTAAAATTCGCTGGCTGTTATCACGGCCACTCTGATCTAGTGCTTGTTGCAGCAGGATCCGGGCCTTCTACGCTTGGTATTCCAGATAGTGCCGGCGTTCCAAGCAGTATTGCACAGGAAGTAATCACTGTTCCTTTTAATGATCTAGATAGCCTGCAAGAGGCACTGGAGAAATGGGGCGAGGATGTCGCCGCTGTAATGGTTGAACCGATCGTCGGTAATTTCGGTATGGTTATGCCGAAGCCTGGATTCCTCGAAGGGCTCTGCAAGCTGGCTCATGATAACGGCTCACTCGTTATTTATGACGAAGTTATTACTGCCTTCCGCTTCCACTATGGTTCCACTCAGACCTATGCAGGACTGGATAACCATGAAGACATTACTCCTGACCTGACAGCACTCGGCAAAATCATCGGCGGCGGCCTACCAATCGGCGCGTACGGCGGTCGTAAGCATGTGATGGAACAAGTAGCACCGCTAGGACCGGCATACCAAGCGGGAACAATGGCGGGTAATCCTGCTTCAATCTCCGCAGGGATCGCCTGTCTGGAGGTGCTGAGCGCAGAAGGCGTATACGATGAGATGGAGCGGCTTGCGATCCGTCTTGTCGATGGACTTCAGGAATCTGCTGACCGTCATGGCATTCCACTGACAATCAACCGCATCCGTGGTTCATTCTCCACTCATTTCTGTAAGCATCCGGTTACGAATTACGATGAGGCACAAGATACAGATGGCGAATTGTTCGCCAGCTTCTTCCGTCACATGTTGAACCGTGGGATTAACCTTGCCCCTTCGAAATATGAAGCTTGGTTCCTAACGACAGCACATACCGATGCGGATATCGATGCTACACTGATTGCAGCTGAAGCGTCATTCGCCGCTATGGCGTCTGAGAAATAAGAAATAATTTACGGCCACAAAACATACAGAAACCTACCACCAAATTCTGGTGGTAGGTTTTTTGCATAGGTACTATTCGAAATCGACTTGCTTGTCCAATATAATTTCCGTCAAAGCAGGTCCAAACATTCGGTCAACTCCAGGTATTAAGGAAAATTGGACCGTGTCCAGATCTGTTGGCAGCGGCGGTGAGACCAAAAACTGCATTTGTGTATGAGCGCCCCCTCCGTGACCTCCATGCGGCTGGATTTCATAGACTGCCTCACTGATAATCTCCAATGTTAAAGCGGCTCTAAGATGAATGTGCTCCACCGTTTCTTTTAAATACTTAATCTCCACAGTAACTATACTAAGCGTTTCATACTGCATAGCATGTGTAAGTGTATATTCGCAATCTTCGAAGACTATCCGCTTCACAATTGGAAGTACACCAAGTAGCAAGCCGGGCTCTTCCCAATATTTCCGTCTGGGTACAGCCTCATTCAGACTGTGTATATACTGTACAATCTGAGAAGTGTCCATCTCGAATCTGGTTGACCACTCCTCAAGAAGCTCACTCTCTGGGGAAAACCGTTTTTTGCCTGTTATAGCTTTACGTTCCTGAATCAGAGTCAAAATCTGCTCATCAATCTTTTTAACCTCATCATTATATTCGTTGACCACGCCTCTTATTGGCATTCTCCCCCAAGCCATTCAATAACCTCCTTCTGATCTTAAATTTAATTCTTATCTATTCGCTATAATGTTACCTTCCGTGGATTAATTTGTAAAATAATTGAAATCATACAATCCTGCAGATGACAAAAAAGCGTGCGTTCCTCAGCTATAAGCCGTAAGACCGCACACTTTTTTAAATCAAAATTATTCTCCTACTTACTCGTACAAGTTACGGATCTCCACTCCCTGAGGAAGCTTGAATGGATTCTCCTTATTAATTCGATCATAGAACATGATCCCATCGAGATGATCAATCTCATGCTGGATGATGATGGCTTGGTAGCCCTTAAATTTAAGGACCACTTCCTTACCCTCAAGATTATATCCCTTAACCTTCACAGATTCGTATCTCGGTACAAATCCATGCACTGGTCGATCAACGGACAGACATCCCTCACTCTCCGGTAAGTACACCATGGTTAGTGAGTGACTGATGATCTTGGGGTTAACCCAAGCATGCTCTACGATCTTTCCTCTCTCGTCCGTAGAATACATCACGAACATACGCTTCGTAAGTCCGATTTGATTCGCCGACAGGCCTACACCAGAGCGTAAATTGTATTCTTCGGAAATTTCCGGGTCCTGACTGTTCTTTAGAAACTGAAGCATACACTGCAGAGTCTCACGATCCTCCTCCTGCAAAGGAAGCTCCACTGGCCCAGCTACGGTACGAAGTACGGAATGACCTTCCCGTACAATATCATCCATAGTGATGATATATTCAGCACTGAATTTTGAACTAGACAATATTCCATCCACCTTTGCCTTACGGGCTTAATTTAAGTACTTATAATATAGTATGCAGATTTATGGATTAATGAAAGCAGTTCGCAGTTTGCTACTATAATTCACATCGAATCCAAGTCCGGTCGCCAATGCGGCAAGGGGAAGATAAGTTTTATCTTCTTTGCCTACCTTTTGCAGAAAAGCAGGGGTATCAATGGCTACATTCTGTCCATTCACCTTAATGAATTTACTGCCAATCGTGATTACGACAGTCCGTCCACCATATTCGATAGTTGCGCTAGAGGTCTTATTATCCCACTTTCCGTTAGCGCCTACGGCATTCAGAATATCTTTAAGCGCCAAGAAGTTCTGACCATTCTTAAGGATAGGTTTATTCGGTGTATTTAACTCTACACCCTTTACTACAATCGACATCGGTACAGTATCCGTAGCCATTGCTGCTACAGTAGGAATGCGGTATTCCCCCCATTGTAATTCAGCAAATACTTTTGCAATGGTCTCGTATCCGAGCTGCGTAGGGTGAAAATCCGCTTGTCCTGCCCCAATAATATGTGTGAGTGAGCCTTCTGAGCCGGCAAACTTTGCCGCCACATGAGCTACTAATACCTTTGCTCCTGGTTGATTTACGCTTGCGGCCACACGATCTGCCGAATCCGTAAATTGGGCTGCTGCGGTCATCAATTTGGTGTACATTGCACCAAGAGCAATCTTAGGAGCAGGCTGATATTGGTCAGCCAGTATAATTGTTGCTTGAGGATTTATCGCACGAATATTCTCAAGAGTCGCCTTCACATTCGTATTATAATCCGCTAGCTTCTGCTCCAGCTGAGATTCGAAATCTGTATCTGTCAGTTCCTTAACCTGTAAGAAAAGACGGCTTACATCATTCCCCCCAATTGTAATCGTAATCAGATCGGCTTCCTTGAGCTCTGATGCGATCTGCGGGGTTAACTTGGCGAACTGGTCTATCCGTGGATCTGGCAGACCTGACTGAATACCTTCAGCGGTAATCGCTGAGCCGTCCTTGATGGCTCCTGTGTAATTAAGTAGTCCAGCAGTGGTCAGTCCAAGAATACCATAATTGGTAAGCTCGCTTCTGCCATGATACCACCCCTGCTCCAGTAGCCGCTCCGCATAGCCGTAAGGCTTAGTATTCACATCCGTCATTCCCGGCTCGTATCCGGCAGTAATCGAATCGCCAAGAGCTACGATGCGAAAGACATCCTGACTTGCGTTTTGTGTTGCAGACGTGTCAGCCGCATTTGCCGATCCGGCACCTACACCAATTAGCACAGATAACAAAAGCATACCGCTTGTGCCAGCTGCTAAAATTCTTCTCCACTTGCTTAGCATCGTATCCCTCCCAAAATGTTCTAATTCTCATTCTACCATCCCTGATAGCAACGCAAAAGAGCGGCCTCCCATATTCGGGAAACCGCCCTGCAAATCACTATTCTATTCACAACTGGGAACCTTTATATTATTCTTTATCTGAATTCTCTTGTGAATTCAAATTCTTCCCGGCGCGCTCCAAATATTTATCATAACGATCGTCCAGTTCATGTCCAATCTTACGATAACGAAGCGTCTCCTCCACAATAGGATCCATTGTGGTCTGGATACGAATTTCATACTTCGGAGAGATTTCACGGATTTCTTTAGCAGTACGGTCACCCTGTTCCATCTCACCATCTACCAACATTTCACTTAGCTTGCGTTCCAGATCATCCTTCTCGCTCATGATGCATCGTCCTCCCTAAAGCTTATATCCTGTTGCTTCAGCATTCTTCAGTGACGAAACCAAATATTCGTGAATATGACCATTACTTGCTACTAAATGACGAGTGCCAATATCGTATGGACGACCAAGCGTATCCGTGATTCTGCCCCCTGATTCAAGGACTAGCAGCACTCCTGCAGCACAATCCCAAGGGCTTAAGCCTACTTCCCAGTAGCCATCTACTCGGCCCGCTGCTACATAAGCCAAATGTAGAGCAGCCGAACCTCCTGCACGAATACCACGAATCTGTGGAAGAACGCTCTGCAGTCCCGCCATATTCACAGGTTGTGCAAATTCACGGTCCGGTGGAAAGCCCATAGCAATCAAGCTGTCTCCAAAAACGTTCTCCGTAGAAACTGCGGTAGGAACACCATGCATATAGGCTCCCTTACCTTTTTCAGCTACGAACATCTCATCACGAATCGGATCGTAAATTACACCAACCGTCAATTCTCCACGAATCACCAAAGCAATAGAAACACAGTAAAAAGGAAATCCGTGTACAAAATTAGTCGTACCATCTACAGGATCTACAATCCACAGATATTCATGCTCACGGGCTTCTTCCAATGCAGCGGTTGCTGCTGCTGCACCCGGGGATACACCTTCTTCACCGAGGATCGCATGATCTGGAAAATGCGTCAGAATCAACCTGCGGATCATCTGTTCAACGCCTTTATCTACTTCCGTAACCAGATCCTGTGCCGATGTCTTCGTATTAAGTTCCTTCACCAGGCCCTGTCTGCTCTTTATCCATTCTCCTGCTTTGGCAGCAGCATTAATAGCTACCGCCGTATGTCCCTTGCTCGATACTACATAGGGTTCACGTTCGTTCTTACCCTCTGGTTTTAAAGGACTCATATCTTCACTCCGCTTCCTTGAACATAATCGCCATTGGCATGAAATTTAAAGCAATCCTATTCACAATACCGTGCAATACGCCAAAACGTTCTCAAAGTTCCGCCATAAGGGATACCCAATTGGTTGTATGATCCCTTGAATGTTATTCGTAATAAAGTTTCATTCAACGTACCCTATTTCAAGTTACATATCAAGTCATGATAGGACCCGTATTCGGGACCTATCGCCTTATTTTCATTGTTTAAGGTTCGATATTCACACTTGCCCCATTTAATACGGAAATTCCGTTACCGGCATCAGCCAGCTCCTTCATTGTTTCCATCAATCCAAATAACGCACCATCTTTTAGTTTCGCCTCAATCATAACATCGACAGCAGGAGTATCTGCGGCAATACGCTTTAAAAAGGCTACTAATGGCGCAGGTTCTACGCCGTCTGCATGACTGCGTGGGTCAGACGGACTGCGCGGACTAGAGACATGAATCTTAGGCGGCAAAAGCTCTCCCGCTGGAACATCCTTCAGTGAAAGCTCGCTCCGCCATGTCTGTTGAATGTCAGGCCATAGCTCCCAAGGGAGCTCTCCTTCATTATTCACCCATTGATGGTGAATATCCAGCACCATCGGCAGACCTACATTCTGACAAACCGCTAGTGTCTCCGGGGCTGTGAAGGTCTTATCATCATTCTCCAGCGTAATACGCTCCTGCAGCGCTGCTGGCAGCTCGCAGAAATGCTTCTCGAACCGCTTGGCTGCCACCGGCTTGTCCCCATAGGCTCCGCCAATATGAATATTATTCTTCGCCATGGCAGGAAGTCCCATGGCATTTAGCATGTCCGTATGGTGCTGCAAATCCCGGATGGAACTTATCAGCACCTCAGGACGGGGTGTACTAAGCACTGTAAAGTGATCTGGATGAAAGGACACCCGCATCCCATGTTTTTTCACATATTGCCCCACTTCCGCGAATTCCTCTGCGAGCGCAGCAAACGGATTCCAATCCTGTAAATCAGGATGCGTCGCCAGAGGAATTAATTTGGAAGTGAGACGGTACACAAAAATGTCCGAACCCACATTATGCTTCATTAGTCTCAGCGTATTGTGCAGATTCATCCGAGCGAGGTTCTCCAAACGCCGAAGTGCCGCTTCACGGTCATCCAGCTTCTTGAAGGAGGCCATCGTCATAGTCTTGGATGGTGAGCAGTCTTTGATAACGGTGGACATCGCTACATATCCAAAACGGACAATCATCCCTGCGCTCCAAAAAACATTTCATCTGCTAGTGCAGTCTGCACTTTGGACTCTTCTTCATTCAATTTACGCACGAGTTCCATTTCGACCGCTGTAACCTCATGCCCCTGAAAATTAATCTCTGCAATCGAGGCAGAGATTTTGACAATCGCTACAGCTACATTCTCAGGTGTGTAGGCAATCACCTTCTGACCCGTCGGATACACGCGAAAGCCCTGCTTCACCATTTTGGTACGACCGTACTCCAGCAACTCATAGAGCTCTTGTTCATTCTTGAACTTACAGACGGAATTGAATTCAGTTTGAAAACCCATATTTCTTCGCCCCTTTCCAGTCGGGATGAACCCGCTAGCAGCTTCAATTACTCGTTGTCATACTTAAGACCTTGTTTGAAATTATAGCGCTCTAAAGCTAACTCAATCATACGGTCTAACAGAGCTCTATAAGATACACCTGTCTCACGCCACAATAGCGGATACATGCTGTAAGGTGTGAAGCCAGGCATAGTGTTCACTTCGTTTATTAGAATTTTACCATCCGATCTCCGCAGGAAGAAGTCCGCCCGAGTAATACCACTACCCTCAATGGCTCTAAAAGCGGTTATCGCGGACTCCCGCAGACGATCGGCAACTTCAGAATCTACTGGCGCAGGAATCATCATTTGCGATTTGCCGTCCGTATACTTAGCTGCGTAGTCATAATATTCTCCAGAAGAAACGATTTCACCCGGGACAGAGGCCTCTGGCTCATCATTTCCGAGCACCCCGACCTCTACCTCACGAGCATCCACGAATTCCTCAATAATGACTTTGGTGTCATAACGGAAGGCAAAATCTATAGCTTTTACAAGACTCTCCTTATCAGAAGCCTTAGAAATACCTACACTTGAGCCCAAATTTGCAGGCTTAACGAATACTGGATACCCCAGTTTATCCTCTACACCCACAATCAACTCATGACTTTTTCTTTTCCAAGCGCTGATGTTAAAATAACAATATTCACACTGGTCCAGACCGGCATCAGCGAACAGCTTCTTCATGACAACCTTATCCATACCTGCCGAAGAGGCAAGAACACCAGCCCCGATGTAAGGAATATTCGCCATTTCGAACAAACCTTGAATCGTTCCGTCCTCACCATACGTGCCATGCAGCAGCGGGAACATGACGTCCACCGTTTTTTCAGCACCGGACAGTCCACTAAATACTACATTCAGGGCTGTGCCCATATCTTCAGTTGCATCTGAAAGCTTGAGCTGCTCTACCTCACTATAAGGTGCCGATAATGTCTCTCCGACTTTCCATAAACCCTGTTTTGAAATGTAAAAAGGGATAATCTCATATTTATCGTAATCAAATGAGTTCATCACGGCAAAAGCCGTCTGTAGCGATACCTCATGTTCTCCGGATTTGCCCCCGTACACTAGCCCTACGGTTAGTTTTGCATTCCCCATACCTTTATTACCTCTTTCTGTCTTATAAATAGTCGTTAATATGAAAAAAACGGTATTTCGTTTGATCCGTCCAAGCGTAGGAATCACGATAGTCCCAGAAGCGATGACGGCTGCTAACTGTACGTGCATTCACAAGCGGCATGCCACCAGCATCAAAGGCTGTGACGATCGTGCTGTGCTGATATTGCCCGTTGCCATCCCAGTCATATTGAATGATATCGCCAAGCATCAATTGCTCCGGCCGCTCCATCACTTCCGCACGCAAGCCATTGCTCCGGCTAACGCTCAAATAGCGCTGCAGACTGTCTGATACAGCCCAGCTATAACTCCACCATTCTTGTTTCCCTTGGTAGCCTTTGTACCACCAACCCGTTTCTCTTTTACCAGTATAGTTGATAGGTGCTCCCCCTGCAAAGAGGCATTGGGAGACATAATTCGTACAATCCACCTCAAATGTTTCGAACTCTGGATTACCGTCTTTCCACCAACGGTCGGCATAAGCCACCGCTTCTTCACGGTTGTAGCGAACCTCTCTTGAGCCCGGGATCTCCCCCAGAATATTCCGGTTCAGAAGAGGCTGTGATGGCAACGGAGCTGGTAAAGCTTCACCCCACTTGGACAATCTGCCAGATAACTCTACCTCTGCTCTATGAACCGTATTTCTTTCGGGAATAGTTCGTTCTATAGCAGCGATTTCCCAGCCCCCTCCGTCCCGCACAAAGGTCAACCGCTCCAGCTCAACCCTATCCTCGCGGTGATTAACGCCTCCTTTTTCATAATAAAGTGCACTATGCAGTGTAACCTCTGCAACCACCTCAGTCGGAGTCTGCCGGACGGTCCGTAAAGTCTTTACACCTGTTTCCCCTCGCAGCGGAGTGATCCCACGAGCGTTATACCATTCAGCGATTCGGCGTGAACGTTCCCCTTGCTCCACCAAAAAGCGTGGATCCTTAACGGACACGGAAACGGTTTGCGATGAGGACTTAGGTTCCACCCTGGCCTTATTCACTTGATCTACATATACATATAGACTTTGCTTCCATTGTTGCTCCATTATACTCGCACCCCTTCATTCCCTTTTAACTGCTGCTCTATGTATATGAAAGGAAACAGGCCGCTATACAGATCGCTTCAATTTACATGGCAAGGCATACGCTTTGCTTATAGCTCTCGTTTTTGGGGTAACTCTAAATGGTTTTAGAGATGCGATATTAGGGCTTTATATATAGGAAAAAAAACTTTACTCCCCTCTTTGTAACCGTTATAATTAAATAACATGCAATGTGAAATTGAGTTTCAATAGATGAAACAAGGAGGCGCACATATGCCAAGCAAGGATCATTTCTCGTTGGCCCGTACCCTAGAATCAGGTGGCAAATCTTATCGCTATTATGATCTTAACTCCCTTGAGGAACAAGGATTGGGCTCTATCTCTTCCCTTCCTTTTTCAATCAAAGTATTACTTGAAGCAGCTGTTCGTCAGTTTGACGGACGGGCAATTACAGAAGAACACGTGAAACAATTGGCTGATTGGTCAGGTGACATTGACCGCAATAAAGAAATTCCGTTTATCCCTGCTCGTATCGTACTTCAGGACTTTACCGGTGTACCGGTAGTCGTAGATCTGGCAGCTATGCGTGATACCGTAAAGAAAGCCGGAGGAGATCCTAAACAGATCAACCCGCTCGTTCCCGTTGACCTTGTAATTGACCACTCTGTTATGGTTGATGCTTTCGGTACGGCAGATGCTTTGGAATACAATATGAACGTGGAGTTTGAGCGTAACGAGGAACGCTACCGTTTCCTTCGCTGGGCACAGACCGCTTTCAATAACTTCCGTGCAGTTCCTCCAGCTACCGGTATCGTGCATCAGGTGAATTTGGAGTATTTGGCTTCCGTAGCCACTACTAAAACTATCGATGGTGAAACTGTCGTTTATCCAGATTCCCTTGTTGGAACGGACTCCCACACTACGATGATCAACGGACTTGGTGTTGTAGGCTGGGGTGTTGGCGGTATTGAAGCTGAAGCAGGTATGCTCGGACAACCGCTCTATTTTGTTACACCAGATGTAGTGGGCTTCAAGCTTACAGGCAGCCTTATCGAAGGGGCTACAGCAACAGACTTGGCACTGACAGTAACTGAAATGTTGCGTAAAAAAGGCGTAGTCGGCAAATTCGTCGAATTCTACGGTCCTGGTCTTGCTAACATCAGTCTTGCTGACCGGGCAACAGTTGCTAACATGGCGCCAGAATACGGAGCAACGATCGGTTTCTTCCCTGTAGATGAAGAGACACTTGCTTATTTGCGCAGCACAGGTCGTCCGGATGATTTGGTAGAGCTCGTTGAATCTTATTACAAAGCACAAGGGATGTTCCGCACTTCGGATACACCAGATCCTGAGTTCAGCGATGTAATTGAACTTGACCTAGCTTCTGTCGTTCCAAGCTTGGCTGGACCAAAACGTCCGCAAGACCGGATTGAGCTTACCCACATGAAAGAAAATTTTGAAGGTATTATCCGTACACCTGTAGACAAAGGCGGTTATGGCCTCAGCGATGAGAAAATCGCCCAAGTTGTAGAAATAGAGCATAAGAATGGTACCACTAGCAAGCTCAGTACAGGCGCAGTCGTAATCGCAGCTATTACAAGCTGTACAAATACTTCTAACCCTAGCGTTATGCTTGGAGCAGGTCTTTTGGCGAAAAAAGCGGTGGAACGTGGACTGACCAAACCAGCATACGTTAAGAGCAGCTTGACTCCAGGATCATTGGTAGTTACTGAATATTTGGAAAAAGCAGACCTGCTGAAGCCACTTGAAGCACTGGGCTTCTACTTGGCGGGATATGGCTGTGCTACTTGTATCGGTAACTCCGGTCCACTGCCTGAAGAGGTTAGCCAAGCCATTACTGATAACGATATGACCGTCGCTGCTGTAATCTCCGGTAACCGTAACTTTGAAGGCCGTGTACATGCTCAGGTCAAAGCCAACTACTTGGCTTCACCACCGCTCGTAGTTGCTTATGCACTGGCTGGTACTGTAAATATCGATTTGCAGACTGAACCGCTCGGATTTGATCCACAAGGTGAGCCAGTATTCCTGAAAGATATTTGGCCTACGACTGCTGAAATTCGTGAAGCGATTGGTCTTTCCCTTAGCCCAGAGATGTTCCGCCGTAAATACGAGAATGTATTCACTGCTAACGAACGCTGGAATTCGATCCCTGTTCCGCAAGGCGAGCTGTATGAGTGGGATGACAACTCCACGTATATTCAGAACCCGCCATTCTTTGAGCATCTGGCAGACGGTCTGGGAGACATCAAGGATATCAAGGATGCACGCGTTCTGGCGTTGCTTGCTGATTCCGTAACGACCGACCATATCTCACCTGCAGGTAATATCTCTACCTCTGGTCCTGCCGGCGAATATTTACGCGATCATGGTGTAGAACGTGCAGACTTCAACTCCTACGGCTCACGCCGCGGAAATCATGAAGTCATGATGCGTGGTACATTCGCTAATATTCGGATTCGTAATGCAGTAGCTCCAGGTACAGAAGGCGGAGTTACAACCTTCCTGCCAAGCGATGAAGTCATGTCCATCTATGACGCTTCCATGCTGTATCAGGACGCTGGACAGAATCTCATCGTTATCGCCGGTAAAGAATACGGCACAGGAAGCTCACGTGACTGGGCTGCCAAGGGCACGCTTCTGTTGGGTGTTAAAGCTGTTATCGCTGAGAGCTTTGAGCGGATTCACCGCAGCAATCTGGTTGGTATGGGTGTGCTTCCACTGCAATTCCAGGAAGGACACGGCTGGAGCAGCTTGGGACTGACCGGACGCGAGACCTTCAATATTACTGGACTTGATAACGAGGTGCTGCCAGGACAAGAACTCACTGTCACCGCAACCCGCGAAGACGGTACTCAGTTCGATTTCCCTGTCACAGCACGTCTCGACAGCACGGTTGATATTGATTACTATCGCAATGGTGGTATTCTACAAACTGTGCTTCGTCAAATGCTGGCAGATGCCACAGATTCTTCGGCTGTGTCGGTAGAATAGATTTAATAAAGGACTGTCTCATGGTCAGGAATGACCATGAGACAGTCCTTTTTTTTGGGTGCCCCAGTAGCCGATTGTTGGCTGCTGGGGCCTCTTTGTTGTGTGAGGCCCTTTCCTGAGTCTGGTGGGCTAAGGGGGTGATTAGGATCTTCTGAGTCTGAAAGGCTCCGGCGTTGCAGGTTTCATGCTTAATAATGCAAGTCGAGCGGAGTCACTCTGGAAGCTTGCTTTCAAAGTGACTTAGCGGCGGAGGGGTGAATAACCGCACGGGTCACAGACATTCCGGCTCTGGCATTGTGACGTTAGGCTTTGCCATATATCCCAGCATAATTACTCAAGGATTGCCAAAAGTAGCACTGAGTCGCTTAGTCTTCATTTACCCGTTATTAGCTAAAGCAAGCTGCCCTTCCAAAAAACAAACAGCGATCCTCCAGTAACGGAGTGATCGCTGCTCTACTTCATAATACATGCATATTCTTCTTATGGAATCATCATACCCATTTCACTTGCTGCTTCCTTTAAGATGGCGGCATACTCCACTAACGTATCCCTAGACAGACGGCTGACCGGCCCTGACAGCGATAACGCCGCAATCACATTTCCACTACGGCCTGTGACAGGTACCGCCACAGCGGCCGCACCAGACTCACGTTCTTCGAAACTCGTGGCATACCCCAGCCGGATGATCTCATTAAGCTGCTCTTTATATACTTCCTTCTCAACGTAATCCGGCCACTCCGAGCTCTCCAGCAGTTCTCTCAACACCTCAGGTGGTGCATACGCTGCCAGCACTTTACTCGACGCTCCTACAGATAATGGCAGCCTCGCACCGATCTGTGCGACTCGACGAATTGCCTGCTGGCTCTGTACCGCCTGAATACGCACGCGTTCAATACCATCCCGTAAGTAAAGACTGACCGTCTCACCGAGTCGATCTCTCAGCCGTTCCATAGATGGCAGTAATACCGCTGCCGACTCGTCAAAAGCAGGCAGATGTGTGGACAACTCCCAAATTCGTATACCCAGTCTATATTTTTCTGTCGCCGGATTGCGAATGAGAAATCCCTTTTCCTCGAGTGTTGCTAGCAATCTGTGGACTGTACTCTTATGTAAATCAATCTTTGATGCGATCTCCGTCAACCCTAAATCACTATCCTGCGTAAAACAAAGTAATATGTCGAGCGCACGTTCTACCGCGCGTACCGTTAGCTTTCGGTCCTCCACAGTAATCCCCCCTCGTGTTTCATCAAATGAAACGCGGTTACATTATTATTAATTCTATCTTAGTGCAAAACTCTACGGAAAGTCCAGTATATTCACTGAGCCGGAAAAGACTGACCCGCACTTTACAGTTATATTACAAAAGGGTCCAATTCATTGACTTTGTAAGGGCTTAAACATACGATAAACATATTAATATATTACTGATGCTTTAGAATCATTTTCGACAAATTATCCTAGGCACTAGTACTCACATCATACTTAGGAGGGGACCTTATGGATCTGACAACCAGCCGAACCGGCACGTCAGTCTCCCGTCGTCCTAAACTACCTAAACAGGGCAGTTCATCACGACTTTCGCTGCGGATGATACGTGTTAAGCATATTATCGTTGCATTGTTATTATCTATATTTTTCTTTTTAGTATTTTGTTTTGTCTCACTTCATGGCTACATCGCCTGGGTGCTATCCAATCCAACGGTAGCTCCTCTGTACTCCAATCCTATGATTGCCAAGGGTCTCGCCTACGAGGATGTTACCTTTCCGGCTAAGGACGGGAGTCGCATGATGAGCGGTTGGTATATCCCAGCCAAGGACGCCACTAAAACTATCATATTCAGTCATGGCTATGGTGCCAACCGCGAAGAGTCTTGGGTACCCATGTACGATCTCGCTCACTATGCACACAGTCTGAATTTCAATGTCGTAATGTTTGATTACGGCTTTGCTGCCCAAGGGAACAAGGATATTGCAACCGGTGGCAAAAAAGAATCCCAGCAGCTTCTAGGCGCCATTGATTTCGCTAAGGAACGCGGGGCACAAGAGCTCGTTGTTTGGGGCTTCTCTATGGGTGCTGGCACAGCACTGCAAGCAGGATTAGTATCTGAGGATATCGACGCGATGATTCTGGACAGTACCTTTTTGCTAGAACCAGACACGCTGTATCATAATATTAAGCAGAATATCGACCTACCGCGCCAGCCTTCTCTGGCGATCATGGAAATGCTGTTCCCGGTACTGAACGGTACAGGATTAGATCAAATTCCTTATGCAAAGGTTAAATCCAAAGACTATCCTTTCCCTATCCTGTTCATGCATGGAACCAAAGACGATAAAGCTCCTTATCCTATTGCCGAAGAACTGGCAGCGAACCAGAACAATCCTTTCTCTGATTCTTGGATCATTGAAGGTAGTCATCACGAGCTATTGTTCCGCGAGCATCCCCGTGAGTATTTACGGCGGGTCTCCGCTTTCTTAGGGAATGTTCATCTAGCTAAAAGTACTAAGGGTGATCAGCCAGCGATGGCAAGTAATTAACTAAACGATAATAACCAATCGAACAGCCTCTTCCAGGGACAGAAAGAAGTGTCCCCAAGGAAGAGGCTGTTTTCGTCTCCAGAATAGAAGAAGCCCGAGGAGCGACAGCACTCGAGATGTATGTTCTTCATAACCTTCCAAGACCGTTCATATAATGGACTGATGAAGACATATCACGGGAGGTTTTCTTGGCATGCTATATGTATACGGGCCGATGCTGCCAGTACGTATTTTGGAAGAAATCGTATTTTGGAAGACACAAGAGAAAGAGCATACTGAAGTCATCAAAGCGATCGTGCCTAAATTGGAGGAGCCTTATGTGAAACTCCTCGATGAATGGGCCGTTGTTTTCGGTGCAACTGAGCAGGCGGCACAGCAGCTATTGAATGCCGCACTCTCTGCTTCTCCACCCCCACAAGCGGAACTCACTGCAGAAACTGAGAAACTGCTACATATCTCCTGCATTCAATCCCAAGAATTCGTTCGGCAGCTCTTTGCCATCATGGAGAGTAGCGCAGCGGTCAAAGCCGTCCCCCTTGCAACTACTGTGATTCTGCATATTATTCGCGAATCAGAATACTTCCTAGCCGTACTGCAGACACTCAGCTCGCCCGGAAAGCTTTCACAAGTCATGCGCGATTACACAGAGG
Organism: Paenibacillus sp. FSL R5-0345; assembly: GCF_000758585.1. Taxonomy (NCBI): domain Bacteria; kingdom Bacillati; phylum Bacillota; class Bacilli; order Caryophanales; family Paenibacillaceae; genus Paenibacillus; species Paenibacillus sp. FSL R5-0345. The sequence continues at coordinate 626,641 of NZ_CP009281.1, read as the reverse complement.
ATTATGTCGTAAACATCGATACAGACAATACCCTGCGGAATGATGGATTCACTACTTTTACTGACACTGTGCCTGATATCCGCGATAAAAACGACGCGGTACCCATTGGCGGCCATACACTACCTCCCTTGCCTTACACCTATAATGCACTAGAACCTTATATTGACGAAAAGACGATGAGAATTCATCACGATAAGCACCATCAAAGTTATGTAGACGGATTAAACAAGGCAGAAGTTAAACTAGCGGATTCCCGTAAGAACGGGGACTTCGATCTCGTTAAGCATTGGGAGCGAGAGTTAGCCTTTAATGGTGCAGGCCATTATCTCCACACGATCTTTTGGAACGTGATGTCTCCACAAGGAGGCGGACGCCCAACAGGAGCTTTACTAGAAGCTATAGATCAAAGCTTTGGAAGTTATGACAGCTTTAAGAAGCAGTTCACCGAGGCCGCGAATAAAGTAGAAGGTGGCGGATGGGCCATTCTCGTCTGGAGCCCGCGCAGCCATAGACTAGAGATTCTTACTGCAGAAAAACATCAGAATTTATCGCAATGGGACGTTGTTCCACTCTTAGCCTTGGATGTTTGGGAACACGCCTACTATTTGAAGCATCAGAATAATCGTGCGGATTATATTAACGATTGGTGGAAGGTCGTCAACTGGCCATATGTATCAGAACGTTATGCTGCCGCTAGTAAACTGGCATGGAAGCCTTATTGATCTTATTCCACTTTGTAGAGAAGATAAAGTTTATTCCCATTTACTGACCCAAAAGGACCCATCGTTCACAAAAAGTGAATGATGGGTCCTTCTAATTCGAGGTATAAACACCTCTATATACTATTCTTTAATCAAGCTTAGAAACTCCGCACGAGCGGCGGCGTCCTCCCGGAAGACCCCTCTAGTAGACATGGTTACCGTCTTGCTGCCCGGCTTCTTTACTCCGCGTGCACACATACAAAGATGTTCACCTTCCACAACGACCATAACGCCATGAGGGCTTAATACCTCCGTCATAATATCCGCAATTTGAGTCGTAATACGTTCTTGCACCTGCAAACGCCGACTCACTGCTTCAACAAGGCGAGCTAGTTTGCTGAGTCCAGCAATACGTCCGCTCGGAATGTATCCAATATGCACTTTACCGAAGAAAGGAGCCATGTGATGCTCACATTGGCTGTAATAGACGATATCCTTCACGATCACTAGCTCTTCATGAGACTCATCAAAAGTAACACCGAGCGCCTCGCGGGGATCTATCGAATAACCGCCGAATATCTCCTCGTACATCCGCGTAACGCGGGCTGGTGTTTCAAGCAGTCCCTCGCGGCCGGTATCTTCACCGATTAATTCTAATATTTTCTCAACGTGATACTCGATTTGCTCACGGTTCTCTGATACTTTACCGTTCACGTATTCATTGATGTTCCCCATGATGTCTCCCCCTTCCGCACCCGTATAAATTCTATCCGGACCCGGTTACTTACTTCTACGTTTATTCCCTTTAGCTGCTCCTGGGCGGGCGCCTGTCTGGTTCTGATTCTTCATCATCTGTTGGGCACGTTGCATTTGTTTCCCATTCAGGTTATAACCCATTTGTTTTGCAACCTTTTGCAGCATTTCAGGATCATTCTGCATAGTTGTCATTTGTCTGCGCAGATAATATACACCGATGAAAAAACCACCGATGAGACCTACGACCAATGTAATAATAGGTAATGCGATATTCATCTAAAGCCCACCTCTACACTCTATTGTCTACATCGCCAAATGGCGCGCGAATCTATCATAGCATTTCGAGAACTGTACAGCAATTGGGAATATACATCCTGTCTATGATCTTTTTCCTTCATTAACATCACTGTCCTCTCGTGCCTGCTTCGCAGTTAGGAGTACATCCTGTGCCCTGCTCAGCATTTGCCTAACTGTGTCATGCTCTTCGCGTTCTAAAGCCGATTCAACAGCAGCTAGAGCCTGCTCACCACCGATACGTCCCAGCGCCCAAGCAGCAGTGCCTCGCATCTCTGGGCGCGGCTCTTTCAGAACAATATCTGTTAGCTTTGGCACAGCCCCCACTTCCTTAAAATTGCCGAGGGCGATGATCGCATTTCGTTGCATCGGCTTTTTGCCTCTCCAGGCAGCCGAGCTATTGCCGAATCTCTCTTTGAATTCACGATTGCTAAGATCCAGGATCGGCATTAACAATGGCTTCACGATCTCAGGATCAGGTTGCATCTGAGGGCGATGATTCCAGTTCTTCCCCCTATTCTTAGGACATACAATCTGGCAGGTGTCACAGCCGTATAGACGGTTCCCAATCTTGGTCATGTATTCGTCGCTCAGAAACCCTTTAGTCTGCGTCAAAAAAGAAATACAGGCCTGCGCATTCAATTGACCCGGACCCACCAGCGCGCCGGTCGGGCAGGCATCAATACACTTGGTACACTCCCCGCAGCCTTCTTCAACAGGCTCGTCCGGAGCAAAAGGAATATTCGTAACCATCTCCCCTAGATAAATCCAGGATCCCCATTTAGGTGAGATGATAGAACAGTTTTTGCCGCTGAAGCCTATTCCCGCTCTTTCCGCGACCGCTCTATCCACTAGTACGCCGGTATCCACCATACTTTCAAGCACAGCCTCCGGTACACGCTCATGAATAAAGTCCTCTAACTTACTTAATGCCTCTCTGAGCACATGATGATAATCCCTGCCCCATGATGCCCGGGCGAGAATGCCTCTACGCGCACCCGGTTCAGATTTCGGAGGATCCACCATTTTGGAGGGATAGGCCACAGCAATCGAAATAATAGACAAGGGCTTGTCCCCAGAGCTCAGTGCGGGGATCGTCCTTTTATCCAAATCCGGTTCCTCGAAACCAGATTCGTAACCTTTGTCACGATGGTCTTGCAGAATATTTTTTAAATATAAAAAAGGCTCCGCAGTTGTAAACCCGATATCATCAATACCGAGTGATGACGCAGCCTCCTGAATTTCCGCTTTAAGCTGTGCCCACTTGGAAGGCGGGGGAGCATAAGGTGACTGAGATGTATCGTTCATTTCCGCCTTCTCCTTTACTAATAATCTATAAATTCCTTATAGTCCTTTCAGTTTAGACAGCGGCCACCAAATATAATCCGCTCTGCCTACAATCATGTCCTGTGGGATAGATCCGAAATAACGACTGTCCTTGCTTGCTGAAGCATGCCGGTTATCTCCCATGACAAAATAGCTTCCGCTCTCCACAGTTAACGCCGCGAAATCAGGGTCTTCAATTTCGGTATCTATATACGGCTCATTCACTATTTTTCCATTCACATATAACTGGTGATCCTTCACTTCTATGATATCCCCAGGTATACCGATGACTCGCTTCACTAAAAAGTCCTTACGACTGGGCCCCGTGCTCGGATCATGAAGAATGACGACATCCCCGTGTTTCGGGTTTACAAATATCAATGAAAGCTTATTAATAAAAAGCCTCTCACCTTCCAAAAGCGTTGGCTGCATAGACTGACCTTTAACCGTTGATATATTAAATACAAAAATATTAAGAACCGACATCACCGCAAAAACAATTACCGCTGTAAGCAACCAATCCTTCAATTCCGCTACCACTCGACCTCCAAAGCTTTTTTTTGATCTGGAGGATCTATGTCTTTGCTTCCGATTACGCATGAACTCTACTTGGGGCTCCTGGCTCAATATGTCACCTCTTATTCTCGATTATTGATGTTTATACTTGCAGATATTATAACAATAAAAAAGCATATCTCCCAGCCATTAGTAATGGACTTCTGGAAAATACGCTTGAGTATGAATGAAACAGACTATATCATCAACTATAGTTCTTTATTTAGTAAATGTTTCCGCTTACGCATATGGATGATCAAAATTACCCAACAATGCTCAGCTTCCGGACAGATTTAAAAATTTGATTCTCGTTATATCCCATAGCTTCGTACAATGGCAATGCAAAAGAATTATGCTCATCGACGGCTACAAAGATACCACTAACTTTACGAGCTTGAAACCTGGATTCCATAGCCGATACCAGACTTCTTCCGACTCCTCTGCGGCGATAATCAGGATGTACAGCAATCCGGAAATAACAACCGTGGTTTTTCTCAATCGTACCAATCAGTGCTCCAACAATCTCTTCTTCATCTTCCGCAACTACAATGAGATCGGAATCCCATGAAAGCTGCCTGGAGAAAGGCTCGATAGTGTTCTCGAAACATTCTTCCGATAATGCAGTTTGCAGCAAATCAGTCACAGGGCTAACGTCGCTTAATTGAAAGGAACGAACGTGCATTCTTTAAAATCTCCCTTGTCTATGGCTTATGAATTTAACAAAAAGAAGGGGTTCCCTTAACATTGAGAAAATAAAAAAAAGCATCAAATACCGAGGAATACCTGCTTTTAAATCTATTAAAGCACACTTTTCTCGCGATATCATCACTTTTCTTTTGAAAGCGCTTAATATCAAGCGTTTACATTTTGAGTTAGATTCATTGTTTCATTATAAGGGTAATTATAAAGAGTTATGTCTATAGGGTGAAGACTCTTGCTTTTTACATTTTAAATACAATTGACATTTCTGTTTACATTCCAATCATACTTTATAAACATTTATGTTTGTTTAGTGTTGCATTATTGATCCAGATACTGTTTAATTAAAGTATCCTATTGGGCGATACCCTATAGTACATATCAACAATAAAGAATTTTGACGATAAACCGCCGAAGTTCTTTATCTATACAAAATTCTAATATACTCAGGAGGGATTTTTCCATGGCATTTCAATTACCAGCACTTCCTTACGCAAACAACGCACTTGAACCACACATCGACGCACTAACGATGGAAATTCACCATGACAGACACCATAACACATATGTGACTAATCTGAACGCAGCTTTGGAAAAGGCACCTGAATTGCAAGGCAAAAGCATCGAAGAACTTCTTACAGATCTGAACGCTGTACCAGAAGCTATCCGTACTGCTGTTCGTAACAATGGTGGCGGACACGCTAACCACACCCTTTTCTGGGAAGTTATCGGACCAAACGGCGGTGGCGCACCAACTGGCGCTCTTGCAGCAGCTATTGATAGCGAGCTGGGCGGATTTGAAAAATTCAAAGAAGATTTCGCAGCAGCAGCAACTACTCGTTTCGGCAGCGGCTGGGCTTGGCTAGTTGTTAAAGATGGCAAACTGGCAGTAACAAGCACACCTAACCAAGACAACCCAATCAGCGAAGGTGCTACTCCAATCCTCGGACTCGATGTATGGGAGCACGCTTACTACCTGAACTACCAAAACAAACGCCCTGATTACATCAAAGCGTTCTGGAACGTAGTAAACTGGGAAGAAGTTGGCAAACGTTACGAAAGCGCGAAATAAGGAATTAAATTCGGCTTGAGCTTGTAGCTTAATAGCCTAATTAAAAAAGGTATTCCCTAGCCGAATAGGCTGTGGAATACCTTTTTTTATGTTGCTCTACTGGGCAGAGTCCCTGTCTTACTATAATTGGGGAATAACTCCCTAAAATTCAGCGATATGCTCCATAAACATTAGTAATAAGGGAAAACCTCCCTAAAAACCAGCGGTTCTGGAGCATAAATAAGATATTCACCGATATTTTAGGGAGGTTTTCCCTAAAATGATTAAAAACAGGCGAAAAGGGCATGATTTCAGGGAAGAATTCCCTAAAAACAAATTTTGATCACTCTTGAATTCATAAAACAACAGAACCAAATAGATGTTAGCATAGTCCATTCCATACTTTGCTTATTCCCATACTTCTACATCAAAAACACTCTCTACTTCCCCGCTTTCGCCTGCTCTTCCTGCTCATCGAAATAAAGATTCAGCAGCTTCAAGAAGACATTAGGGAACGCATAATTAGCCATATCTTTACGGCTAATCCAGCGTACAGCTCCGCCGTCCTCAGGACTAGCGTTACCGTCCTCGAATCTCTCTACGGGTATGCTGCTGTCCATCTCTGGGAACAGCCCCGCATCCGTGTTATACACTGCTCGTCCTTCTGCCGCCATCGGCAGCGGAAGGGCGTCCTCCTCCCTGCAGCGATACACCTGCAGGGTCCACACAATATGGCTGAAGATATGCTCAGCAGCCATCCAGTGCTCCTCAGGCCGGGCGGAGATCCCGGCCTGCCGCAGTGACCGGCGCAGCCGGTCCAGCGCCGCGGCCTCCGGCAGCCGCGCGCTCTTGGCGCCGCCTTCTGCTGGCGGCGCCTGCCAATGCGGCAGCTCCCACATGCGGGCTAACAGCCCGCTTTGTGGCCGCTGCCGGATGAGTACTTGGCCCGCGTGGGCACCGCGGCCCTCGATTAAGGCCGCCAGCCGCTCCTCTGGGCGCGGCGGCTTGGCCTTGGTCTTGACGGGCAGCGAAGTCTCGCAGCCCGCCAGGCGCGCAGCGCAATGCTCCATCACCGGGCAGGTTAAGCAGCTCGGTGATTTCGGGGTGCATACGAGCGCCCCAAGCTCCATAAGCGCCTGATTAAACGATGCAGCTTCTCCCTCCGGGATCAGCTCAGCCGCCAGGCGCTCCATCTTCACGCGGGTGGGTCCCTTGGCGATATCATCCTCGATGAGGAAATATCGAGACAGCACCCGCATCACATTACCATCTACCGCTGGCTCTGGCCGATTAAACGCGATACTGAGAATAGCCCCAGCAGTGTAAGGTCCCACTCCCTTTAAGCTGAATACCGCCTCGCGATCGTTCGGCACCTGCCCACCATATAGCTCTTTTACCTGCTTGGCTGCATGCTGTATATTACGTGCTCGAGAATAATAACCCAAGCCTTCCCAGCACTTAAGTACATCCTCCTCAGGGGCGTCAGCGAGGGACTCCACCGTCGGAAAGCGTTCAATAAAACGATTAAAATAAGGGATCACCGTATCTACCCTTGTCTGCTGCAGCATGATCTCGGAAATCCAAATATAATAAGGATTGCGATGCCTGCGCCATGGCAAATCCCGCTTCTGCCCTTGATACCACTTCAGCAAATGATAACTGAAATATTGCTTGGCCTCCCGCAGCTCCTGATCTTGTTTATCTTGTTCTTCCTTTAAATCCATCTGATCTTTGCGTTCACACTGGTCTTGTTTTTCTTGTCTCTCTTTTAATTCTTGTCCTTCTTGTCCTTCTTCTCGTTCCTGTAAATCCTGTCGTTCTCGTTGTTTCATTGTAATTCTCCTTGCCCTTCTATAATCATGGTTCAATTCATGAACCTAGCCCCTCTACTACTGCAAAAGCTGAAGCCAAATCACGGCCATGTGTTATCGTAAGATGAATGGTATACTTCTGCCCTTCAGGTAGATCCAGTCTACCCCAGGCTTCACATGATAAGATTACTTCTGGCTTACCTTTAGGGTCAGGTAATATCTCAATATCGTGAAAACCAACTATATTGCCGATGCCGCAGCCTAAAGCCTTCACAACGGCTTCCTTGGCAGCAAAGCGCCCGGCTACGAACTCCGCCAACCTCCCGCCTCGTTGCTCGGCAAGTTGGTACTCTTGCTCCGTTAGGATGCGCTGATTAAATTTTTTCCCCTGTCCCCTACGCATTACTTCTGAGATTCGTTCAATTTCTAACACATCATGTCCGATTCCGTAAATCAAAATTTCACGCTCCTTATGGACGTGTATCCTATATTACTTCAATAATGGTATGATCATTATACAGGTCATTCATTTCAATTTTAAATTATAGTCCTATAAGATTCTTTCTGCTATCTTAAAAGAAAATGCTTTGGAAGTCCATTCAGGCGCCTTCGTGATGGACTTACTGATTTACTTCATTTATATATTAGAAAGAGGGGATTACCCTATGCAGCATCGTAATTTCGAAATACCAGCTGGTGAAGACGCTGTAATCCGCTGCTCGCATTTTCCTGCTCAAGGCGTGCCTAAGAGTCTTATCGTTATTGCACACGGTTACAAGGGCTTCAAAGATTGGGGGATGTTTCCTTACATAGCCACTGCTCTCAGCCAAGATCATGAAGTGATCACCTTCAATTTCTCTCATGCTGGAATTGGAGAGGATCTGCTGCATTTTACTGAGCTTGAGAAATTCGCCCGCAACACTTTTCGTCGTGAGCTGAAGGACATGGAAATACTGTTGTCCTATCTTAGCCAGCACCCGAAATTTGGCAGCCTGCCATTATTCCTTCTTGGGCATAGTCTTGGAGGGGGAATAAGTCTGGTCTATACGCTTGACCATCCCGATGAAGTTAGAGGAGTCATCTCCTGGAACGGGGTTACGAAGCTCGATTTGTTGACGGAAGAACAAAAGCAGGAGATGAAGGAAACCGGACGTACCCATGTCCTTAATGGACGTACCGGCCAACAAATGCCGCTGGATGCTGTTATTTTAGAAGATATGGAGAACCATAAAGAGCGCTATAACATCCTTGAGCGCATGAAGACAGCTTCCTTCCCGGTAGTCCTTATTCAAGGCAGTCAGGATGGCGCACACCTCCGGCAAGGGTCTGAACTACTCACCATACTTCGACCGGATATTAACTGGGTGCAGATTCCTGAGGGAAATCATACCTTCTGCACTGTGCATCCTTTTGCTGGAACCACTCCACAATTGGAGCTTGCTATTGCTGCAACCATTAATTTTATCACTCAGACGCTTGCCGACTAATTCTTCTTATAGTCTACCAATCTCCCAAGGGGACCCCAAATACTATTTCTGATATGTTAAAAACCGCCACAAGTTCTGCAACTACGCAGTCCCTGTGACGGTTTCTAGTTCAACCTATTCTTAAATTCCAGGAATGACATTGCGCTTATGCGCCGTTCTCCGATAATAATTCTCGAGTTTCTCCGCTACCTCAGGGTTAACCTGTTTGCCTTCCAGATAATCGCTATTATCATCATAAGTAATCCCCAGCTCGGTTTCATCCGTCTGCCCCGGCCATAAGCCTGCCGTAGGTGCTTTAGTGACAATATCCGCAGGTACACCGATATGAGCAGCTAATTGACGAACCTGACGTTTGTTAAGCGTGGATAGAGGTGTAATATCTACTGCCCCATCCCCCCACTTGGTGTAGAAACCCGTAATAGCCTCAGAAGCATGATCCGTTCCAACTACAATCAGATTGTTCTCAAAAGAGAGCGCATATTGCATAACCATACGTGTTCTTGCTTTAACATTACCCTTGCCTTGATGCGTCATATGGCGATGTTGTCCCAAGGACTTCAGACCATGTTCAACCTCAAGCGCAATTTCATTTACAGCTTCCTCAATATTAGTCTCCACTGTATGGGTCAGATTAAAAGCTTTAGCGACATCGTAACTGTGCTGGATATCCTCTTGAACACCATATGGCTGGAATACGCCAAGCGTAATATACTCTGTGCCTTCCTGTGCTGACAGCTCGTCCGTAGCCTGCTTACATAGACCTGCTGCTACCGCGCTGTCCACCCCGCCGCTAATAGCGATCAATAATCCTTTGGCACCTGCCTTGAGCACGTACGACTTTAAAAAATCAACTCGTTTACGAACCTCTGCTTCTACATCAATCGTTGGCTTCACGCCAAGATCAGCAATAATTTCTTTCTGTAAACTCACAAACCACACCCCGTTCCATCAGAAATGGTTCCATATCCATCAAAATATCCATACCAAGTGAAGCACTATGCTTCTAAGTATATTCTATCCCATTATCGCTCTTATATTTTGAAAAATCCCGCAACAGCCGAATTACCGACTGATGCGAGATTATATGGAATAACTTTTTTTACTGGCAAAAACGTTCAAAGACTTCTTTCAATTCAGCAGAAATTTCAGCAGCCGAACGATTCTCAACACTATGACGTTCAATAAAATGAACGAGCTCTCCATCCTTCATCAATGCGATGGAAGGGGAAGACGGCGGATAAGGAGCAAAATATTCACGTGCTTTAGCAGTGGCTTCTTTCTCTTGACCTGCAAACACTGTGAACAAGTGATCCGGAGTAATCTCATTTTGCAGTGCCTCAGCTACACCAGGACGACATTGTCCAGCGGCACAACCACAGACCGAATTCACAACTACAAGTGCCGTACCTTTTGCAGTAGGAAGAGTGGCTTCCACCTCTTCTGGAGTCATAAGCTCCTGAAACCCAATGCTTGTAAGGTCATCACGCATAGGCTGAATTGAATCTCTCATATATTGATTAAAAGACATGGACATTTCTCTGCACTCTCCTTCACTAATTACTGTTTTGTCAGATAACATTACAGCAGTACTTACTAACTTTATTATACATTCATACTCTGTGAAAGCAAGAGATGCTACAGTAACCTGATTCAATCCGTAAGCGTGGCTCCGCTATATTCTTCCTTTACTAAAGGGAATGAGATGGTAAACACTGTACCCTCTCCTTCTACAGACTCTACATTTATTTTTCCGTTATGTCGCTCCACAATACTGAGACACAAGGATAAACCTAGACCCGTTCCCTCCCTTTTTGTTGTGAAAAAGGGTGAAAACAACTTCTCTCGTTGACTTTCCGACATGCCGATTCCCCTGTCCCTTACAATCAGCTCCACTTTATCCTGAGTACTGTGTGTTTCCAGTGTTAGAATTCCCTTGGGTCCCATAGCTTCCATGCCGTTTCGTCCTAAATTAAGGATGAGCTGTTTTATTTCCCGAACATTTAATTCCATTTCATGAATGGATGCGTTCAGCTTTAGCTCAACACTTTGACCGCGAAGATTAGCATCCGCCCACAGCAGCGGACTGATTTCTTCTATAATACGATGCAATAGCACCTTCTCTTTATCTGAAATCCGGCTCTGGGCCAGTGATAGGAAATCGTTAATAATACTATTCGCCCGATCCAGCTCCTCTAACACGATCTGATAATAAGAATCCAAATCATCCGAACTCTTTTCTCTCATCAGCTGCAAAAATCCACGAACTACCGCCATAGGATTACGAATCTCATGGGTAATTCCAGCAGCCATCTGTCCTACTAAGCTTAGACGTTCTACATGATCCAGCTCTGAGCGGAGTTTCACTTCATCCGTAATGTCCTGCGCAATGAGTACAACCCCACCAGATAATGCTGTGTTGGTATTCACTAGCGGTGCTGAATAAATTTGATAAACTCGCGACTCATGAATCATTCGCTCATGGGAACGTCGTTTTTCGCGGATGTTATCCCCTACACGCTTATATGCCTCAGCATCCACCGAACCATTAAAAAATGCCCTCACTGGCTTGTTAATGATATCCTCTCTTCTCAAATGAGGATAATGAGTTCTTATCATACCCAACATACAGTCATTTAGTTCGGTCACGACTCCGTAATCATCCAGAGACATAATACTAATAGGGACTACGTTTGTAATCTGCTGCAGCTTCTCAGACTCCCACTGAAAATTATCACTTTTAGTTTCCATATGTACCTTAGCCCGCCATCTACTCCAGACCATTTCAACAAAATAAACAAAAATACCACCAAGTGCGATGGTGAAAAACAGATACAAAGTAATCAAAAGTGACTCGCTAGAATTAGACTCATATATATTTTTACCGCCTATAATAGGTACAAGTGCAATGAATAACATATTCGGACAAAGAACCATCCATAACATCCCTATCTTCTCTACCACTGTGCCTTTCTTAAAAGGCTTAGCTAGCCCAAACAGCAACGGATATAATAATATTCCTGAATTTAATATCATATTACTTATTCCTGTCGGCTCTGCGATGAATATATTACAGACGAGCAAAAAGATGGACAGCAAAATACCTGAACGTACAGTTCCATATAAAATACCGATATAAGCAGGGATCATCCCTAAATTCAAATAAGCAATACCGAATAAAGTCGTCGAAAGTAGAGTGCACAGAATAAGGCTTAATGTACAAGCCATAACCAAAAAAGTTTGATTATCTGGGAAACTACCTTTTTTTCGAGCCACAAGCCCTTGGTCTACCCACCATTGAATTAGAAAAAGAAAGGAGCATGCTGCCGATATTTGCAAAAATATATCCTTGATTGCGCCAATAATTACAATCACACCCCAAAATGGACAAATTCCCCTACATGTCTAGATTAAAGCACAGGTTTACTCTCCTGACAACGATAATCACTAAGCAGAAGGAGAAGACTGGTTACATGAGAGTCAGAATGGTATGATTCCGTTAGGAAAACACGGAGCAATACCCGTGTCTTAACATGTAAAGGAGTAAAATTTCATGAGCAACTACGATGTGATCGTCATAGGTGGCGGCCCTTCAGGATTAATGGCAAGCGTGGCTGCAGCAGAACACGGGGCATCCGTACTACTGATTGATAAAGGAGCTAAGCTAGGAAGAAAGCTTGGGATATCTGGTGGTGGACGCTGCAATGTAACGAACGTCAAGGAGAGAGATGAGTTGATCTCCCATATTCCCGGAAACGGGCGTTTCTTGTATAGCGCCTTCGACCATTTTAATAATCAAGATATCATTGCCTTTTTTGAAGGCTTAGGCATTGCATTAAAGGAAGAAGACAACGGACGGATGTTTCCAGTTTCCGATAAGGCCTCCAGCGTCGTCTCCGCCTTAATTAACAAAGTACGAAGTCTTGGCGTGCAGATAATGACGGACAGTCCTGTCTCACATGTAATATATGCAGAGGGGACTGTTAAGGGCGTTCAGCTGAGCTCGGGTAAAACGATCTCCACTGCTGCTGTCATCATCGCCACCGGCGGGAAGTCCGTGCCTCAGACCGGCTCTACTGGAGATGGGTATCCTTGGGCGGAAGCCGCAGGCCACACCATTACTGAGCTGTTCCCGACAGAGGTACCGATTATTTCACGGGAAGAGTGGATTAAATCCGGTGAGCTGCAAGGATTGTCGCTGCGCGATGTGGCACTTACTGTTTGGAATCCTAAAGGAAAGAAGGTTATCTCTCATCGTGGAGATATGATTTTCACTCATTTTGGATTATCGGGACCAATTGCTCTGCGGTGCAGTCAATTTCTGAGACAAGTCCAACGTAAATCCGGCACAGACACTGTCGAGATGTCCATCGACCTCTTCCCTGATCTGAACGCACAAGAAGTGGAAGCTATGGTGCAGGACAAGTTGGAGCAGGAACCGAAGAAAGCGATCCGCAACTCGTTGAAGGGGCTGCTGCCAGAACGTCTCATCCCTCTCTTATTAGCTAAAGCTGACCTAGATGGAGATATAACGGGCCATCATGTATCCAAGAATGGGTTGCTTACTCTAGCAGGTATCTTGAAACGGATGCCCGTCTATGTTCACGGTACCCGTTCCCTGTCCGAGGCCTTTGTTACCGGAGGCGGGGTAAATCTGAAGGAGATCGATCCCAAAAGAATGGAATCTAAGCTTATGCAAGGACTATTCTTCTGCGGTGAGGTGCTTGATATCCATGGCTATACCGGTGGCTACAATATAACAGCTGCCTTCTCTACCGGTTATACAGCAGGCAAACATGCCGCAGATCTAAGACTTAACTAAAACGACGCAACTAAAAACAGCGTGATTTGAGAGGCTTCTCAATTCACGCTGTTTTTATGTCTATCTATCATTCTTTCCCTAAACGGAACGTACCAAATATTCTGCTAATAAAGAGTCCTACCATGTATCCAACCGGAACAAACAGGATGATCCCCCACCATCCATACAAAGAGAGACAGATTAGTGCGGAGGAAACCATTGTAAAGGGAAGCAATAGAATAGGGACCGCATGCATCCCCGCTTCAGCCTTTTGTTCTTTCGTAAACGGTAGTATCCCAATGTAATCATCACCAACAAACAACGACCAGAACGAGAACAGCCAAAAAGTCATGAGTGATGTTAACACTACAAATCCCAGCCATTTGAAACCCGATGGAATAATAAGAATCGCTACGGCGGACACGGCTGTAAAAGCTAAGTAGAGCTTCAAATGGGCCGGATTCCGTACGAGTGCCTTAATCGCTGCCGCAGAGAAACGGCTCTCGGCAGTCTTTGATTTAAGCAAAGGCTGTGACTTCCGGAAAATCCACGGCTTATGACGAGTCGGACGAGGTTTATCCAGAACATTGCGGAGCAGAATGGCTGCAATCTTCATCCGCTGCTTGTAGTCTTCGCGCACATCGTTCATAAATGTCCCGCGCATCAATAAGCGCCAACGGAAAGCGATAATCGCAACGACTGTAAATACAACCGCACTCAGCAATATGAAGAGCGGGCGATCATTCCAAAGGCTAGCTACTCTGAAATAAATAGCATTTGGGACGGAGATTGCCAGGAATAGCCACAACCAGCGCCGCCAACCTTGCTTCTGTACTTTTACAAGATGCCCAAGTAGCTTAACACACCAGCTGCACGCCAAGGTCAGAGCGAAGAGCGACCATACCTCAAATGAAGTCATTTCAAATCCCCGAATCAGAAAGGGCAATAGCAGTGCAAAAGCAACACAGAATTTAAGCGAGGTTACAAACAGGCTGTAGAGCAATCCGCGAAATACGATCGTATTAATCCATCGCTGCCGTTGTCTAAGAAATAATAGGTCCCCTTCCTGCAATAATAGCACCAATCCCCCATTGCAGATCAGGAGCACTAATAATGAAGGAATGAACATAAACGGCAGATTCACACTCCAAGCCGGTAGCGCCTCATTCCAGAAACCATAATACAAACGCCCTCCCAGCAATCCCCCGGGAATAAGAATATATAAGAGAACGGTCCAATCAGCCGCTGTACGAATAATAGCGGATTGCTCACGCCAATGAGAGAATAGCCTCCGTCTGAATAGTTGTTTGGAGTTAGAAAAAGCAAACGTCCGCTGTCCCTGCTTACTCATGTCAGTTCGTCGAAGCAATCAAACAACGACGCCTCCGGCAGTCCAGCATAATCACGTATATCTTCGAGTGTTCCCGAGGCGGCAACCCTTCCCCCGGAGATCAGTACGAAATCATCGCATATCTTCTCTGCAGTATCCAGTACATGCGTAGACATTAATACACCTGCCCCTCGCTTCCGCTCTGCTTCCAGAAGTCGCAAGAAATCTTTAGTGGCGCGAGGATCTAGACCGATAAACGGCTCGTCCACAATATAAACATCTGGCTGTACCAAAAAACCAAGCATTAGCATCATTTTTTGTTTCATGCCCTTTGAGAACCCGGCTGGAAGATCATTGCGTACATGGCCCATACCAAACTGCTTCAGCAACCCTTCTGCAGTTTCTTCGAACTGTTCATACTTCAGTCCATAAGCAGCGGCTGCTAAATCCAAATGCTCCCACAACGTCAAATCCTCATAAAACACAGGCTGTTCCGGTACATAAGCGTAAGATTTATTAACTCCGCTAAAAGACACCTTAGCCTTGGTATTCTTCAGCAAACCAAGCAGGGTCTTAATGGTTGTACTCTTTCCAGCACCATTAGGTCCGATCAGTCCGAGCAACTGCCCTCGCTTCACCTGAAAAGAAATATCGAATATGCAAGGATCTCCCGCCTCATAGCCAGCTTCATCGATCTCAACATCGAGTACAATGTCGTCATAGCTCTCGGTATCCACTATTGTTTCTTCTTTTTCCATATTCTCCATCTCCTAGATACTTCTAATAAATACTATTATAGATTGCATTCTCTATAACGTATATGAATGATATTCGAATGGTCAACAGAGGCAATCGAAACTTATCTAATCGTACTATATATTTTTCCTGAAAATAATCAAGCTGCTTTTTTCACAATAATAACTTAAGCCCTGCTCAATAGCGAACAAAAGAAACCTCCCATTAAAGGGAGGTCTGTCCTACAAGATCCATGTTATTCGTCGCTGCTGCTCCCTCCAGCTGCTTGATAGCCGCCTCATCCCTGCGCTCAATTTTGCCACGCAGCATTAACAACCCCAGCCCCAGCACTCCTGTAAGCAGACCAGATAGAATAAAGGCAGACACTGGACCTGATGCTGTCACTAAAGCTCCACCGGCTACAGGTCCTAGAATGACGGCCGCGCTTGTCAGACTGCCTATGGTCCCAAACACACGTCCCGTGTATTCTGCAGGTGTCCGTTGCTGGAGCATCGAATTAAAGGGTATAAACGCTAGTCCTGCACCCACACCGGCAAACATGAAGGACCCAAACAAAGCAATGTTCATCCAGATTCCTGCCTGACCGTGAGCAGTTACGATCCCTGCACTCGAGAAGACAGCTCCCATGATTACAGCCCCTAATCCCATAAAGATGAGCGGATGCTTGCCACTGCCTACACGGCTCACAAACAGCGCTGATAATAAGGTTCCAAGGCCACTGGCTGCTACACACCACCCCAGCAAATCACCGTTTACACCTGGAATTTCCCGGAATAACGTTACAATCTGAGAGTCACCGATCTGCAGCATTAACAGTACCAGTACCAACGTAACAATTCCACAGAGCACCACAGGCATTCCTGCGATCACCTGCAGACCCGCGGACATTTCTTGGCGGAAGGATTTACGCACCTCAGTTTCCCCTGTGCTTGCTTCTGCATTCTCCTTCTTCACCGCAGCTATTCGCGGTAATCCAACCAAAATGATCGCCGATAAAATGAAAGTAGCAGAGTCAATCATGTAACAAGCAGCTATTCCGAAGGCTGCCACCAACAATCCCCCGAGAGCGGGCCCCACAATTTTGGTTATCTGTTCTATAGATGAACTAAGCGCCATCGCTTTATCCATCTGGGCCGCGGGAACAAGTTCCTTAATCTTTCCGCTTTTGGCCGGTGAGAAAAGCACATCCATACATCCTTTTGCCAGTAGCAGCACATAGACTTGCCACAGCGAGCCTGCAAATACTAAGCAAATCACAATCGCCGAACGTGCTATATCCGAACCAATCATTAGTGCCTTTCGGTTGAAACGATCACTTAAATAACCAGCAAAGGGGCCTCCTAACAACAGAGGTACAGCCATACATAAAGATATAGCCGTAATTTCCCACGGTGTAGCATTCCATTTGAACCCTACCATTGTCAGTAGCGCAAGGATATGCAACCAGTCTCCTACATTCGATACAAGCTGTGCGGCGATAAGCAGCATGAACGGCTTATTTGCGGTTAGCTTACTTTCTTTTAAATCATGAATTCGATGTTCCTCCATCTTCACTTCACTCCCCGTTACTATTTCTCAATGAAATAATAGTAAAATATTGGAGATTGTCATTCATCCGTCTGGAGGCGTAAATAGTACTTGAACCGGGGGATGAAATTGAGATCCTATCAGAGACTGAGGTCAAAAAACATTCAATTTCAACATCTTCAAAAAATTGTTTGATTTTTAATAATTAAAAGTTGCTCATTGTGACAAATCACATGTTCTTCATTCAATCTTTCACGTATTCTATTGTTATCTCAAAGTTCGTTGCACAGGTAAACCGTGCACTAATTAATATGATTACAGACGTGCGACGAGTTCACATGATTAACGATAGAGGGTGGAGAAGCATGATACAATCTTATGAACGTGATACACAATTAACACTACATTTGTACCGGGTATTTGCCAAATCATTCAAGAGTATTAATGAGCATGCTGTTACCGGCAGCAAAATTGAAGGTTTTAATCCTACTGCCTTTGCCGTCATGGAAGTGTTGTACTATAAGGGACCACAGCCCATTCAACAAATTGGTGCTAAACTGCTGCTACAAAGCGGTAACGTGACTTACGTGATCGACAAGCTCGAAGAACGTGGCTATTTGCAACGCAAGCCTTGTCCAAGTGATCGTCGTGTGATTTTCGCAGAACTGACAGCGGAAGGCGAACGTCTCATGAATGAGATGTATCCGAAATACTCAGAGCGTCTTCATCTTGCATTCAGTGGACTGAATGATGAAGAGAAGGAACAAATGATCACTCTGCTCAAGAAGATGGGCCTGCAAGCTGAGAAGCTTTCCCCTCTTCCCCGTAAGTAGAACTAGCGTCTAGGCTGCTTTTCACTTCATATTTGTTAGACAAGCTGTTTTCACACGAAGAAGCCCGACCGGCAAATGCCTGGTCGGGCTTCTTTATGTGATTTAGAGAATGAATTATGCCTTTTTCAAAGACGAAGTAGCGTCCTCAACGGAAGGTACACCCTTGCGCAAACCCCAAGATATTACTAACGACAACACCGCGAAAACTGCCATCATGATAAATAACGAATGAAGTCCCCCTTCAAGTGCACCACGCAAACTGTTTGATACTTCACCAGACAGATTAGTTCCTGTATGCGAGCCAAGCAACTTATTAATGTCATCACCTGTAACGTTTGAATCTGGTTGTTTTCGCAGCAGCTGATCAATATTCAAGTTCAGCCAGGAACCAAATATAGCCACCCCAATGGTCTGACCCAGTGACCTTGTAAATGCATTAAGCGCTGTGGATGCGCCACGTTGATCATACGCAACCGAGGACTGCGCGATAATCGTGAAGACCGTAGAGGAGTATCCGAACCCTACTCCACAGACCAGCATCAAGCATAAGAGGATTAGCTGCGAAGACTCTCCGGTCAAGAAAACCAGACCAATAGCTCCGGCAGCAATCATCATCAATCCAAGCATTGCAGTTCGGCGAGAACCTGCCCGCAGAATCATTCGTCCACCTGCGATTGACCCAAACATCCAACCTACGGACATTGGAGCAAGCAGCAAGCCTGAGATCGCAGCGCTTTTTCCTGATACGCCCTGCACCCATAAGGGAATATACGTAGAAAGTCCAATAATTAATGTACTTACCAGCAGATTAGCACCCGTTGATACCGCGATGTTACGATTTGAGAATAGGTTCAGCGGAAGCATAGGCTCTGGTGCACGGCGCTCCACAAACAGAAACAGGATTAGCAGGATAACCGCTGCACCCAGTGTTGCGAGTAGTAATGGAGAGGTCCATGCCAGGTTCTGCCCTCCCGTAGAAAGTCCAAAGAGTAGAGCCCCCATCCCTGCTGCAAAAAGAAGAACGCCTGCCACGTCGATTTGTGTCTTCCGACGCACCTTCTCTTCCTTCAGGTAGCGCGCAATAAATATCATTGCCAACACACCAAATGGCAGATTAAATACAAATACCCAGCGCCAGCTTAAGTAATCGACAACATAGCCCCCAAGCAGCGGCCCTACCAAAGAGGAAATCCCCCAAACAGAGCTTAGCAACCCTTGCGTCTTTGCTCTTTCTTCAATGCTGTAAATATCACCGATAATCGTAAAGGTCATTGGAATAAGTGCACCCGCACCGATCCCCTGTATCGCGCGAAACAGGATCAGCTGTTCCATACTTTGCGATATGCCGCATAATAATGAGCCTAATAAAAAAACAGCCGCTCCCCACATGAATACAGGCTTGCGTCCGAATAGATCACTGATTTTGCCGAAAATAGGTGTTGTAATAGCCATTGCCAATAAATATGAAGTAAATATCCAGCTCAGCCACTGCATTCCCTGAAAATCGCCAACAATCGCCGGCCCCGCTGGCCCCGTTACAGTCCCCTCAATAGCGGCCAGAAACGTAGCCAGTAGTACCCCTGTTAATATTAGTTTGCGTTCTAAATCCCTTGTTGACTTCAATGTTCCAAACCCTCTCTTTATGTATTATGTGAATTGCCACTCCTCGCGCAGCAGAGCATGAAGAGCAGCATCCTGAAAGCCGGAATCAATCTGCCGATATTGACGCAATACGCCTTCCTTCTGAAATCCAAGCGCATTTACCAGCTTCTCCGCACGGATATTATCAGGATGACAAAGTGCTTCTATTCGATTCAAGCCCATAATATTGAAGCCAAAATCGAGTACAAGCTCAAGCGCTTCTTTCATATATCCAAGTCCCCAAAAGGCAGGTGACAGATCACAGCCTATTTCACCACGGTAAGCTCCCTGAAGCTGCCAATGGTTATAACCACAGCTACCTATGACTTCCTCCCCAGGTCCAATAATACTCCAACGTAAGCTCTCATCTTCCTGAGCCATCTGTGATAGTAGTTCAATAAGCTGTTTCGTTTCTTCTATAGAAGATAACGCCGGTGCACCCAGCCAGAGAGAAACGTCCGGATGAGACCATACCTGAAATAATGCTGAAGCATGCTCAGTAGTCATAGCACATAATTTTAATCTTCTACCAAACAGTGTAGGTGTCACTCCATTGCATAGATACAATTCTCCGCCCCCCCTTCAACTTATCAATTATACATCATTCAAGAGTATATCCTTAAGCTAAAAGTTCTAATTTTTTAACATCTTATATTGTAAAAAGCGCCCGGATCAGGCGGCACACTCACCACTTGATCCAAACGCTTTTTAATAACCTTACCGATTAATGATTCCATTCCGTCAATTCACGACTTCACTACACAACACCTGAAGTTTGGCTCGAATATCCTTGAACTCTTCAATACCCGTGCCAGTGATACTGTACCCTTCACTATGTGCAGTCAGAAAGTTGTCCAGCGTCAGCTTTTCCAATTCCTGTTTCACTTCGCGTTCTCCTACACGATACCCCATGTCTTCCAGTCCGAGCAGCATCTCCGAGATCGTCACATCTTTATCATGTGCACAATAAAGCATGTGAATTCCTATGAACAAGTTCTGTACATCGGCGCGCATATTCCACTCCTTCTGGCTACAAAGCCTTCGGTATTTACTCTTGCATTACCCTATGACAGTTCATTGGAAACATCATCGTAAGGGCTCAACACTTTATACAGATCATAGCGTACTACAAAATATTACAAAACAATGTTGTGTCTTGACGTACCCCACATAGCTGTACTATGTTGTTAGTTACAGTTATGGTTTCATATTGACTTTAAAGTACAGGAAGGTGATGCTTCATGTTTCAAGCTATGCCATATGATGGAACGCGCAGCGAGCAGTTTGAAGCCGTTCTAACCCAACTCGAAGCATTGATGAAGGACGAACCAAGTGCTACAGCCAATCTAGCTAATGCTTCGGCACTGCTTAAACACGCTATGCCGGATACGAATTGGGCTGGATTTTATTTATTTGACGGTAAGGAGCTAGTACTCGGACCCTTTCAAGGCCTCCCTGCATGCATTCGAATTCCACTATCCCGCGGGGTGTGCGGAACGGCAGCAGCAGAGCGACGCACGCTTGTAGTAGGAGATGTACATGCATTCCCAGGTCATATTGCCTGTGATGCAGCCTCTAACAGCGAGATTGTTGTGCCTTTAATAAAGGATGACCGCTTGCTTGGCGTACTGGATATCGATAGTCCGCTCAAGGATCGCTTTGATGATGAAGAACGCCGGTTTCTGGAGCGGTTCGCAGCATTAGTATCGGAAGCTATCTAAAAATCCTCTCACAAATATATACTTTCTGATAGGTCAAGCTTAAACGCCTTCGTCGTCCTCATAAGGACGGTAAGCGTTTAAGCGAGAAATATAAGACATAAAGTATGGTGTGAAACTTATACTTTATGTCTTATATTTCAAAAAAAAGCTGTCTTAGTTGTAGGGGATACCTACTTATAAGACAGCTTTTTTCCGATGGCCTACAGTCGAACTGGGCTTATATTCCAAATCTCTGCCGCATAACGACTAATTGTATTATCGCTGGAGAATTTACCGGAATGACCAATGTTAATAATGGACTTCTTTAGCCATTCCTGTCGGTTACGATATGCCCGATCAATTTCAACGTGTGTCTCAACGTAACTAGCGAAATCTTTAAGCACAAAGAATTCATCGTTATTATCCAGAAGAGAATGGAAGATGCTCTCAAACTCCGTAGCATGACAACATATAGGTCCTGGTTTGATTAACTGATCCAGTACTTCTTTCACACGACTATCCCCGTTGTAAATGTCACGCGCATGATAACCGCCATGTTGGTAGTAATCCATGACCTGCTCCGCACGAAGTCCGAACAGGAACATATTGTTGTCCCCCACCATCTCATGCATTTCCACATTAGCGCCATCCATCGTACCTACCGTCAATGCACCATTCATCATAAACTTCATATTCCCGGTGCCTGACGCTTCTTTGCTGGCGGTAGAAATCTGCTCACTGATATCCGCCGCAGGAATGATCTTTTCTGCTAGGGATACCGAATAATTTTCAAGGAAAAAGATGCGAATCTTTCCTTTAACATCGGGATCTTTGTTGACTACCTCTGCAACTGTATTAATTAATTTGATAATCCGCTTCGCCAGATGATAGCTTGGTGCTGCCTTTGCTCCGAATATAAACGTGCGCGGGACCATATCCATCAAAGGATTATCTTTGATCTGATTATACAAATGCAGAATATGCAAAATATTAAGCAGCTGGCGTTTGTAGGCATGCAGACGTTTCACCTGTACATCAAAGATAGAATCGGGGTCTACATGTACCGAATGCTTACTATAGATGTACTCTGCAAGACGCAGCTTATTCTGGCGCTTAATACTGGCTACTTGTTCCTGGAAGGAAGCATCCTCACAATATTTAATCAAGCCAATCATTTCTTGAGGATGGCTCACCCAACGGGTCCCTATCGATTGATTGATCAAATTAGCCAGGTCCGGATTGGCATGCAGTAACCATCGCCGATGGGTAATTCCGTTCGTCTTATTATTGAAACGGTGTGGATACATTTCATTAAAAAGTCGCATCTCGCGCTTCATTAATATTTCTGTATGCAGCGCCGCTACTCCATTGACACTATGGCTCGCTACAATCGCCAGATGAGCCATCCGGACCTGATCATCATGAATAATCGCCATCTGCGCAATTCGATCCTGATCCCCCGGATAACGACTCATAAGCTCGCCACAGAAACGGGCATTGATCTCTTCAATAATTAGAAAAATACGTGGCAGTAGCTCCCTAACCATTTGAATAGGCCATTTCTCAAGCGCTTCACTCAGAATAGTGTGATTGGTATAAGAGACCATACGCGTCGTGATACTCCATGCCTCATCCCACCCTAAGCCATGTACATCCATCAGAATCCTCATCAATTCAGGAATCACCAGCGTTGGATGTGTATCATTAATATGGAGAGCTACCTTGTCTGGCAGCGATTCAATAGGGAGCCCAAGCTTGGCATAAGTTCGCAAAATACTTTGCAGCCCCGCGCTGCAGAGGAAATACTGCTGCTTCAGGCGAAGCAGCTTGCCTTCGTATTGAGAGTCATCTGGATACAGGAACTCCGAAATGGATTCTACAGAACGCTTATACTCCAGAAACTTATGATAATCCGTCCCAGCAAAGGAACCAAAGGTTCTAGAAGGCTGTGTAATGGATTCCGCACTCCAGTTTCGCAGTGTATTCACATGCCGGCGGTCTGCCCCAATGATAGGAACATCATATGGAACTGCACGAACGGCCTCATACTGACTATGCTCAAAGATAAGCCGCCCGTTCTCTTCGCGGGTCTCAATAACCCCCCAGAACCTAACTTCAACCTGCTTGTCTTCGCGGCGCACTTCCCATACATTATCATTCTGCAGCCAGTAATCAGGCAGTTCCACCTGATACCCATCGACGATCTTCTGCTCGAACAGGCCATATTTATACCGTATGCCGCAGCCATGTCCTGCATATTGCAGAGAGGCGAGTGAATCCAGGAAACAAGCGGCCAGACGACCTAGACCTCCATTCCCTAACCCAGCATCCGCCTCCTCCTCCTCGATATCCTGCAAACAGAAGCCAAGGTCCGCTAAGCCTTCACGTACTACTTCCAGTACGCCCATATTCAGCAGATTGTTCCCCAGAAGCCTACCGATCAAGAACTCCATTGAAAAATAGTAAACCTGCTTATCTTTATCGATCTTATATTTCTGGTTGGTTTCTGCCCAATTTTTCCCGGCGTTCTCGCGTATCATGTTGCCTAGTATTTTATAGACATCGGCATTCGAGGCTTCCTCAAGTGGTTTACCTAATTTACCAATGAGGGTCTCACGGAATACCTGTTTGAAAGATTCTTTATCGTTAAACAACAGTAGGTCCTCCTGACAAATGCTTTTTTTAGAAGTGCAGTAGACTGTGCCATTAGATCAGATAGGTTAATACTGCTTAGTTCATCTAATCCAGTCGTTAGATCTTGCTGCTCTTGGCGATGACGAATGGACGTTTGCTATCTCCAACAAGAATTCGATTCTTACTCAAATGTACGTCTTTATCCATAATCACGTTCTCAATGACTGCATTCTCTTCAATGACGCACTTTTGCATAATTACAGAGTTGATGATTTTCGCGCCCTTACGTATTTGAACCCCCCGGAAAATCACGCTGTTCTCCACGGTTCCACCAATAATGCAGCCGTTAGCCACCAGTGAATTGCTGACATTAGCACTCTCCAAGTATCGGGTTGGAGCCTCATATTTAATCTTCGTCTGTACCGGACTTTCTTTGAACAAACTGAAGTAATTCTCCTGCTGGAGCAGTTCCAAACTGTTCTTATAATAACTCTCCAATGAATTAATTACGGCATGATAGCCATGATATTCGTATGCGGCAATATTAAATTTGTGTCGGTTCTTCTGAATTACATCACGGAAAAAATAACTCTCTCCATGCGCAATGCAATGCTCCACCTGCTCCAAGAACAGTTTCTTCTCCATAATGAAGATATCCAGATATAAATTAGGATGGTCCTTCTCATGATGGATATTGGTTACCTTATTTTCTTCGTCTACTTCAATACGCTGGCATAGATCATGCTCTGGCTGCAGTTCCTCAATCTTTTTATACACCACTGTAACGTCGGCGCCCTTCTCCAGATGGTAGCTGTACAAGTCTTGGAGGTCGATCGTATTGATATGCTGGCTGCCGGAAAACACGATATATTTAGCAGATCCCCGTTTAAAAAGATCCAAATTGTTATGATAATGCTGTAAGTCCCCGAGAGAAGTATCCGTTGGATCGTTCCAGTCCGGAGGCAAAATGAATAGGCCCCCATGTTTGCGGTTCATATCCCAGGATTTACCATCACCCAGATGGTCCATTAGAGAACGGTATTTACGGCGGACGAACAGACCGACGCTCTCTAAGTCTGCACGCATCATATTAGAAAGCACGAAATCAATCAACCGATAACGACTGGCAAAAGGTACGGCTGCGCCACAGCGGAAATAAGTGAGTTCATTTAGTTTATCGAGTTCATGATCCAGATTAATTACACCCATGAGTTGCTTCATCGGAATCCACCGTCCTCTTATAATTTATAAGAAAGTATAAGTTTCACCATATACTTTATCCTTATAAATCTCGCATAAACGCTTACCGTCCTTAGAAGGACGCCGAAGGCGTTTTAGCTTGATTATATGGTTTTGGCTACAACTGATTTTCGCTTCTTGCTTTTATTGTCGATCAGAAGAATTTCATTCTCATTCTCCCGTTCGATGCCTATTTCCATATAATCGTCGATTACCGTATTCTCGCTTATAATCGCTTTATGAATGCGTACGTTCTTGCCAATCTTAACCTTAGGCATAATCACAGAGTCCGTAATTACACTTCCCTCACCCACTTCTACGCCATAAAAAAGGACCGAGTGATTCACTTCGCCATGCACAATGCAGCCTTCATTAATAATGCAGCCTGACACTTTCGCCCCAGGGGCGACATATTGGGCAGGTTGATTCGGATTACGTGTAAAAATGCGCCAGCTGGGATCGTTTAGATTAAGCGGTGGGGTATCGCTCAGTAAATCCATATTCGCTTCCCATAAGCTGGTTACTGTACCTACATCTCTCCAATATCCTTCAAAAGGGTAGGCAAATAAGGAGTTTCCGTCCTCCAGCATTAAAGGAATGATATCCTTGCCGAAGTCATGGGATGATCCTACATTCTCCCCATCCTCCAGTAGATGCTTACGAAGAATCTCCCATTTGAAAATATACACTCCCATAGAAGCTAATGTGCTTTTGGGCTGAGAGGGCTTCTCCTCAAATTCGTAAATCTTCAGATCGTCCTCCGTATTCAAAATTCCAAATCGGCTGGCTTCCTCCAGCGGAACGTCAATTACAGAAATCGTGCAATCGGCGTTTCTTTCCTTGTGGTATTGAAGCATAGCGTGATAATCCATTTTATAAATGTGATCACCGGACAAAATAAGAACATGCTCTGGATCGAACTGATCCACAAACTTAAGATTCCGATAAATCGCATCGGCTGTTCCCCGATACCAACTGCTTCCATTCTCGCGTTCATGCGGTGGCAATACGAATACCCCACCGTTCTTACGGTTCAAATCCCAATCACTGCCTACTCCGATGTAAGAATGCAGGATAAGCGGCTCATATTGAGTCAGCACACCAACTGTATCAATACCTGAATTGGAGCAGTTACTTAGAGGGAAGTCGATGATCCGATAGGTCCCTCCAAAATAGACAGCGGGCTTGGCAAGCGATTTGGTTAAACCTTTCAATCTTTTGCCTTGGCCTCCAGCCAATAGCATGGCTACCATTTCCTTTTTCTTCATGGAAAAGCCTCCCTTGACTTATGGGTGATATGAAGTTCAGCAAGCACAGGTTGAATGAACAGAAGTTCCAGAAAGAAGTGAAATCATAGGAAATACACTTGAAAGAAATGAGCCTTGATAGGAAGATGGACAAAGTTGAATAAAACGTGGAAGGAAATATAACACGATCGGATGATCTAACCTAAAATGGGAATCTTTCGCCAAAATCAGGAGATTATCCTTATTGTAAAGTGTTCTATATCCGCCGTCAAAACCCTTTTATCACATTTTCGAAAATCCGAATTTTTTAACCTTGTTTGTTATTAAACACATTAATATTACTTATAACTAAATTAACCCCTTTGAATCAGCACGAAAGAAAAAACGACTCATTTAATCGTAATGCATAGGGACGGATCTTCAGCAAACATTCAACCGAATATGTCATAATGTAGCTATCTATCACTGATTTGGAGGTACCTATAATGAAAGCAGCCCAAGGCGTTCGACTACTGCTCGTAGATGATGAGCCTCATATACTACAATTTCTGGAGCTGGGTCTCCTTAACGAAGGGTTTGAAGTCAGAACCGCACCCGACGGGATCACAGCTATCTCTGTCGCTGCTGAATTCAAGCCACATGTAGCCATCCTAGATGTCATGATGCCCGGTATGGATGGATTCGAGTTATGTCATTACCTTCGCTCGGAAGAGACGGAAATTGCCGTCATTATGCTGACTGCAAAGGATGAAGTGGACGATCGGGTCAAGGGACTCACTATTGGTGCTGACGATTATATGGTCAAGCCCTTTAGCTTCGATGAATTGCTTGCCCGAATTCAAGCGCGGCTTCGCAATCAGTTTCCGGGTCTGCTAGGGGAGGTCCGTTGCGGTCCATTCCGCATTGACAGCCGCCGAAAAGAAATTCGTTTCAAGGAAGAAGTGCTTGAACTCTCCCCCACGGAATACGAGTTACTGCAGTATCTCGTTATTAATCACGGTCTTGTACTGAGTAAGCCCATGATTCTTGATAAGGTGTGGGGCTATGATTTTGGCGGTGAGGAAAATATCGTTGAGGTCTATATCCGTTCGCTTCGCGAGAAGCTCGGGGATAAGGAGCACCGTATTATCCGTACCCTGCGGGGAGCAGGCTACCGGGTAGATCTATGAGTACGCGCATCTCTAAATGGTTTCGTAAGCTGCCTGCACCACGTTCCCTGCGCAAGCAGCTGCTAGCCATTTCACTGCTCATTCTATCAGGATTGCTGCTACTAATCGGAGTACTACAATATATACTCATGAGAGATTTCATATACAGCAATAGAGCGGAGTCTATGGAAGCGCAAATACGTTCTGTTCCTCGTGAGATGTTTTTCAACTTTTTCAATTCCTATGACGAGGACGTTACAACTCCGAATGAGGGAAACACCGAGCATAGTAGCAATCTCCCTTTGGGAAGAGAAGGCATGAATAAAATGCCAAGCGAACTTCGAACTGGCGAGAATAGGCGTCCGCTTCTGCTTGATGCCCACACGACCCTCGCCATGTACAGCTCGGAGGGTATCTTCCGGGATTTACAGCAAATGACCCTCTCGGATATAGCTGCACCAAGACTGACAAACGAACAATACGATGCTCTGTTTACTCACACCACCGATAGCGCAACAGGAAATTATAAGCTCATCCAAGCTGAAGACGGCACTGAGCATCTAGCGATATTCATGAATCTCTATAGACCCGGAAATACTAGACTGCTGGTACAAATGAGTGTGAGTACGGGGCCATTGACGGATGTGATCATGCAGCAGCTGCTGATCTACGCAGGCTTGTCAGTGATTGCTTTAATGGCCGGCTTCTTCCTATACTTGCCTGCTCTTCGAAAGACGCTGGTCCCTCTTTCAAACATGGGAGAGTCCGCCCAGATCATTGATGCCGGCAATCTGGATATTCGGTTTCCAATTAATCAAGGACAGGCCGAAATCGACAAGCTGGCTCTTTCATTCAATGGTATGCTCGAGCGTCTCGAAATATCCTTTCATAATGAACGGGAAGCCAAGGAACAGATGCGCCGCTTCGCTGCAGATGCTTCTCACGAGCTGAGAACGCCGCTGACCTCGATCCACGGCTTTCTGGAGGTCTTACTGCGTGGTGCCGCGGATAATAAAGAACAGCTGTACAATTCATTGCGAAGCATGCATGGCGAATCGAAACGAATTAACAAGCTGGTAGAGGATTTACTTCTACTCGCTCGAATGGATGGCGCCCCTCAACTGCGGATGACAGACTTACTCCTCGGAGAAGTGATTTCCGAAATGAAGCCACATCTGCTCTTGTTGGCGGATCAGCGCAAGGTTACCTTTGATATCTCCTATGGCATCCGTGGGAAATACGAGCCCAATAAGATTAAGCAGGTGATTCTGAATCTGTTCCACAATGCAGTTCAGCATACGGATGCCGAATCTGGCACCATACATCTCTCTTTACATGCTAGAGAACATGAGGCCGTTCTAACGGTACGGGACAATGGCTGCGGGATCTCTGCGGAGCATATCCCGCATATCTTCGATCGCTTCTACCGCAGCGATTCCTCTCGCACACGTAAATACGGTGGATCCGGCCTCGGCCTTTCTATTACCAAGTCTATCGTCGAGGCACATCACGGCAAGATTAGTGTAAGCAGCACCCTCGGTGAGGGAACAACCTTTAGGGTGACCCTTCCTTGTGAGGAAGGATTAGCCAAGAGAGAGTAACAACCGTTATAATAGGTGATAGACTTAAGCCTATGTCTACGATGCGAGTTTTGCTTCACAAAACTTAAGCCCATGCTTACGAAGTAGTTTTGCTATGTTGTCCATTCTAAGGAGCCACGCTCCGCAAAACTTTTAGGAGGTCAAAAAATGTACGAAATCGCCGTAATTGGAGCCGGCCCCGCCGGTGCAAGCGCAGCCCTGTTCGCCGCCAAGGCGGGCAAAAAAACGCTGCTGATCGACAATGATAAGGGCATGACCCGCAGAGGATGGTTCGAGAACTTTTATGGAATTTCCGAAGTAGGTGGTCCTGATCTCGTAGAAACCGGACATAAGCAAGCCGTTAAATTTGGCGCTGAGCTGGTTTCAGAACAAGCTATCAACCTCACATCCAGCGGCAACGGATTCGTCATTGAAACCGAAGACGGAATCATTTATGAAGCGAAGCATGTCATTCTTGCAACGGGTGCCCTTACGGATCTAGCCGCTAAAGCTGGCGTGGAGACAAAAGATGGTACAGAGCCTAGAATCAAAACTGTAGTCGCTGTTGATGCAGAAGGCAAAACAAATATCCCAGGCATTTGGGCTGCAGGTACCGTTGCCGGAGTAAGTGTACATGCCATTATTACAGCAGGTGATGGCGCGAAGGTAGCGATCAATGTGATAAGTGAGCTGAACGGTGCACGTTACGTGGATCATGATGTGCTAAAGGCTTAACCAATGACTTAAAACATAGATCCGGAGACGATTCTTAGGAATCTGTCCTCCGGATTTTTTATATAACAAAATATAACTGCACTTGGTGCAGCTATTTCATACTTTAGCTCCCCTATGACTTTTTTAAGTGTAGTTTGTGCAACTAAAGACAGTCGAAAAATGTATTTCCGTTGGATTACGAAGAAATAAGTGTATCAAGTGCAACTAAGTCGATACGTAGCCGAATGATACACTTTTTAATTGTATACAGTACACTTATCCGCTAACTCTCTCTACGCGACACGCAAAAAAACTGCCCCAAACCAACCTAATCTCACCGCCGAATAACGATGTTCTGGTCGTTTGGAACAGTTTCCTTCAATCCCTAGCGTGTACCCCAAGGTAACGCCCCCACTTCTTCACCTTCCCTCAGACTAGCCGCCAGCTTCTGCAAATACGGAACTAGCAATGGACGCAGCTCCTCACGCATCAAACCGACCTCCAGCGTAGCCTGAATATAGCCAAATTTATCGCCGATATCATAACGTTGTCCGATCAAATCCAACGCCAGCAGACCTTCATTACGACATACCTCGTGCAAAGCATCTGTCAGCTGATATTCGCCGCCTGCCCCACGCTCAAGCTTAGCCAGCACCGAAAATATCGAAGGCTCCAAAATATATCGCCCCATAATCGCATTCTCTGAAGGTGCAGTTTCTGGGGAGGGTTTTTCTACTAAGCCTTTTACTTCGTGAACGCCTTGTAAAGAACCGCTAGATGAAATAATCCCGTATTTATGAACCTCCTGCCGAGGCACCTGCTGAACACCGACGATGGTCTTCTCATCTTGTTCATACAGTCTCATCATTTGCAGTAGCGCCGGGTCCTCCGAGACCATGATATCGTCACCGAGCAGAACAGCGAAAGGCTCATCCCCAACGAACTGTTCCGCACAAAGGATAGCGTGACCTAGTCCTAGCGGCTCTTTTTGCCGAATGTAATGAATGCTGGCCAGTTCGCTAATCGCTTGGACTTCACGAAGCAGCTCCTCTTTTCCTTTTTCCAAAAGCGTCTGTTCCAGTTCCACTGATTTATCGAAATGATCTTCAATCGACTTTTTGTTGCGGCCCGTCACGATAATGATGCTCTCAATGCCGGATCGAACAGCTTCTTCTACGATATATTGTATCGCCGGTTTATCCACTATGGGCAGCATTTCCTTTGGCTGAGCCTTAGTTGCAGGCAAGAATCGAGTGCCTAAGCCCGCGGCGGGAATAACCGCTTTTCTAATCTTCACGATGAATCCCTCCCTTGCAGTTATTAACGATGAATGGCTTGCTGCTCGCGAACGCTCTGCTGCTCCTTACCCCCATAGAACTGTTGGACAATATAGAGCGGACGTCCCTTGGTCTCATCATAAATCCGGCCGACATACTCACCCAGAATCCCTAACATAATGAGTACAAACCCATTAAAGGTTAGTGTAATCCCAATCATGGATGCCCAGCCCTTAACGGCTGAGTCCGTAAAAATCACCAGATAAAGCACGTACATCAGGTATAGAAAACCAGAAGCCGATAGCAATGCGCCAAGATATCCTGCCAGCTTCAGCGGCTTATAAGAGAAGGAAGTAATTCCATCCATAGAGAGCTTGATCATGCGCTTCAATGGATATTTAGTCTCTCCAGCCAGACGTTCATCACGCTCATATTCAATAGCTTTTTGACGGAAACCGACCCAGCTGACCAGGCCGCGAACGAATCGATTCTTCTCTGGCAGACGTTTGAGCTCTTCACATACTTTACGATCTATGAGACGAAAATCCCCCGTATCCACAGGGATAGAAATGTCAGTTGAATAACGAAGCACTCTATAAAAGAGGCTGGCCGTCCACTTTTTGAACAAGGATTCTCCATTTCGCTTGATCCTTTTGGCATATACAACTTCATAACCCTGCTTCCATTCCGCAATCATGTCCAGAATCAGTTCCGGCGGATCTTGCAAATCGGCATCAATAATGACGACTGCATCCCCTAGGGCATAATCCATCCCAGCTGTAATCGCGATCTGATGCCCGAAGTTACGCGATAAATCGATCAGCTTCACACTTTCATCCCAGTAACTGTATTCCTCAATCATCTGGGCACAATTGTCTGTGCTGCCGTCATTCACAAAGATCAGCTCATACACTTCACCCGTCAAACCCATTACTTTTTTGATCCGGCGATAAGTCTCCTGAATAACCGCCTCTTCGTTAAACATCGGTATAACAATGGAATAGCGCACGTTGGTACTCATGAGCAGCTCCTCCTTAAATTTGAATAATGAAGCGTGTTAGATTCATCTCATAACACGCCTCATATTATGAACATTCGCCTAATTTAAAGTGACTTTGTATAATGTTCCGCTGTTTCCTGCATCGTTACCTGCCCAATCAGCTGTTGGAACTTCTGTACCATTCTCCGTGATCCAAGTCGTCAACTCGGAGTTACCTCCGCGTCCACCACCCATACCACCGCTATTGATCAGGAAGTATTTTACCTTTCCACTCTCTACAAAAGCCTTTAGGCTATCTTGGGTATATACGGTGTCTGAGTTAGAAAATCCATTCAGAATTACGACTGAAGCACCCTTATCAACGATATACGGAGCTGCTGTACCATAATCTAAGGTAGCAAAAAGATAAGGCTCACCCGTATTGTTTTCCTCCAAATAGGACAACAGACTCTCATTCGCACTTGTGGCGCTATTACGTCCAAAATTGCTTGAGTTGCCGCCCATCCCCCCTTTACCCTCACTACTGCTCGGGCCTGCCTCAGGGGTTTGACTGTTCAAGCCATAGGTAATTGGAGTAGCTGCCCAGTAGAGCGGCCCAATTAACAATACTAATACGGCTGTTATGCCTGTCGCATAAATAAAGGACTTCTTCTTGCCTTTAAGAACTAACAGCACCAGTGAAACCACTATGCCTGCAGCTAAAATACCAATGGACCAGCCACTGCCAATTGTATCGTCATAAGGATGAACAATGTACCACTCGAAACCTGCTGTAACCAGTGTTGCAGCGGGCAATAGCCAAGACAGCCCACCAGAGTGCTCGCGATATAACGTCCACAGCTTTGACCATCCTGCACCAACTAGCGCAGCAATTGGCGGAGCCATCATCACCAGATAATATTGATGGAAGAAACCTGCGATACTGAAAAATCCCATAACGGGCACCAGCCATGCTAACCAGAAGATCACTTCCTTATGAGCTTGGGTAAAGTTCCTTCTCCGCAGATTGGCAAATAATCCAATGCAACCAAGCAATACGAAAGGTAGCAGCCAGCTAGCCTGTCCTGACAGCTCTGATTGGAACAGTCGCAGCGGGCCTGCTGTACCCGTATTGAACATCCCGCCTCCACCGCCACTCATGCCGCCGCGATCTCCTCGCCCGCCGCCGTCGTCGCCTCCGAATTGCCGACCTTGATTGTCTGATCCACTAGGAGGTTGACCTGGTGAGCCTCCATCATCCTCGCCAGTCTGGCTATTCGTAGGCGAATTTGTGCCTTGCTGACCCGAAAATGCTCCACGTCCACCATCCGTGCCATTATTACCGCCTGCCCCATTCATGGCGGGCATCTCGCCATTCATGTTTGGCATTTCACCATTCATATTCGGCATCTCGCCACCGTTCATAGGAGGCATCCCGCCTCCGCCTCCGCCTGTCCCGCGATCCCCCGTCAATCGGGCAACGCCATTATAACCAAAGGCAAGATTCAACACTGAATTCGTGCCGCTACTGCCGATATAAGGCCGTTTGCTGGCGGGAATCGAATCCACAATCACTGCCCAGGATAAGGAGACTACAAGCAATATTGCTGTGGAGGCCGCCAACACCCCCGTCTTCCTCTTCCAGTTCACTTTGGCAGCCAAGACATAGAAGAGATAAAAAGCCGGTAGAACCATGTATGCCTGCAGCATCTTCTCATTAAACCCAACACCGATTAATGCAAATGCGGTGAGAAGACTGCCCATCTTGTTGCTCTTCGTTCCTTTGAATAGAAACCATGCCGCGAGCAGCAGTGTAAACACTAGCAATGCATCAATATTGTTTGTCCGGCTGACAGCTGCTGCTACCGGAGTAGTCGCCATGACTAATGCTGCTATACGTGCTGCCGCTCTACCGAAGGTAGGCTTTACTAGCAGATATACTAGTAATACAGAACCAACGCCCCCAAGGGCTTGAGGCAGAATCACACTCCAGCCATGCAGCCCGAAAATGAGTGCGCTAAGCGTCTGAATCCAAAAGGTAACCGGTGGTTTATCCACCGTTACTGAACCCGCAGAGTCCAGTGAAGCGAAGAAGAAATTATGAAAATTCTGCAGCATACTTCCCACCGCGGTGGTGTAGTATGTATTCACATAATGGTCATTCCAAACCCCATAACCGTACAAAAAAGCAGCAAGTAATAAAATGAGCCACAGTATAAGATCCGAACTGATTTTTTTGACCCCACTCATCTCCATCCACTCCTATCCTTTGATCATCTATATACCGGCAGTTCTGTGTTCCCGGCTCAATCTTTCCGTAGGTGTATTATTTCACCCTTACCTTAACTCTCAATGAGTGCACGCTGAATGTTTGCTGAATAAATAAAGCTCCCGGAACGCAAAAAAAAGCCCCACAACTGTGGCGCCTTTCTGTTCAAATCGCAATCAGAAATAGACTATTCCATCCTGCCCATAGTAATGAGCTTATTCACCGTATTCCAATTACGTGCTGTAAGCGTCATACCCAATATTTTGTCAAAAGGAACCTTGAAAAGCGGCGATTGGCTCACACTGACCTCATATAACATGTACATCTCTCTGCCGACAAAACGCACTTTATCTGCTCCATCCTCATAAATACGCAGCTTATCAAGCGCCTCGACTGAAGGCTCAGCCGGTAAAAAGGAGACATACCATTTCTTGAACGCCTCTGGCTCGGATAGCTGAAAAGGATTGTTTGCGAGTACTTTCTCCATCTCAGCCAGTGTACGAATTATAACAGAGACTTCAAAACCAAACACCTCATGAATCTGACGTTCAATAACTCCGCTAAGAAAGCTCTCCGATTCCTCATCACTTTCAAATATTACATTTCCGCTCTGAATATACGTCCGTACATTGTGAAAGCTAAGGGATTGCAACATTGTCTTCAGATCCTGCATCTTAATGATTTTGTTGCCGCCGACATTAATGCCACGCAGCAATGCAATATAGGTAGTCATGAGCACACTCCGTTTCTTATCATGATCAGCTTGGGACCTCGATTATGGCTTGTAGACGTTTACGAACTTCTTTTACTATTAGCTCCTTCTCCGGTGGCGGAAGTCCTTCCACCAGACGCGCGGCAGCGATAGGCAGAATCCAGCGGTCTATGTCCTCATAAGTACATCCTGATAAATGGAGATACTCCCGAATGTATCCCTTGGTTAATTTCTTTCTAATAAAACCTATCATCATTCTCGATAAGGCAGAGGCACCAGGGGGCATAGCTCCCATACTGAACATCACTACGGATCGAGCAGCATCGGCCGCCGGTTCTCCCACCACTCCTGTCATCCAGTCGATTACCCAGAGCTGATCGTCCATAAGCACATTGTCAGGATGGAAATCACCATGGCATAAATGAGTTCCTTGTGGTAGCTTCTCCAGATAGCTCAGAATGATTGACTTCTCATCTTCACTAAGCATTGGAGCCCCCATGATATTCCACTTCAACATATCCTTCTGCTGTCCGATCTCCTCAGTAATTTCAAGCTTATGCAAATCATAGTGAAGCCTAGCCATCATTCTGGCATACATACTAACTTTCCAAGGCTTCTCACCCATCACCTTTAGCAGGGAGGGACCTTTAATTTGTTGAAATACAATACCTTGTCTTGATTGTTCAGAAATGAGTTCAAATGGCTGTGGTGTCCGGACGCCCTGCGAGTGCACAAACTGGCTGATCTTATATTCTCGGCTAATATTCTGCTCTGAAACATCCTCTAGGTACAACTTTAGAATCTTCTGATCCTCATGCTGCCAGATCTCAGCTGTTCTACCTTTCCCGACAAGCTTCGCCTTCACTCGAGTTCCTCCATTTAGTCCAGATTAATACGGGTAAAGTGTTCAACTACCGGAAATGGATCGTAGTAATGGTGAAGTAGCGCCTTCCATTCCTGATACTGGCTCGATTCTCTGAATCCTATGGTGTGATCTTCAAGCGTTCTCCACTTCACAAGAAGCAAATACTTATGATCATCCTCCAAGCACTGTTGCAGTTCATGCCCCATGTAGCCTTCTATTGAAGAAATTAAGCTTGATGCCTCCTTGAAGCTCTTTTCAAAATCAGAAGTCAAACCAGGCTTCACTTGTAGCATCGCAGCTTCCAAAATCATGTTCAGCATCCTCCCAAGATTATGTACTTAATGCATCGCGGAAAAATTCATGATAAAAATTAATAATAACAAGCAGAATGGCCAGTGACTCGTTGACCTGATCTACCTCAAGACTATGATTAGCATCATCGATTCTATACACTTTTAAATGATGAAGTCTACTAATTTCACCGGAATGCTGCTCACTGAATAAAGGATCGCCCCCGCCATAAATTACAGTCCCGCGACTTTGCTGAATCAGAGGAATCGCCTCAGGTAATGGTGTTATAAATAGATGGGACGTCTTTTTCTGTATTTCCAGCTCTTCTGCAATTCTCCCTGCGATGACCGCCCCCACACTTTTGCTGATAAATAGAAAGTTCTTGTAGTCAGGAAGCGATGCAATGGCCGCCTTACACTCCTGAATGAGAATAATCATTTCATCGCGCTTAAATCCTACTCTCGCACTCTGGTAGCCATACTCAAGCAGCAAGACATCGCAATGATGTTCCCGAGCTGCTTTGGCCGCATAATCTAGCAGAGGGCGTTCAGTCGAGTAATTTTTACCTGGAAAAATAACAGCCAATGTCTTTGAGCCTTGCGTGATATATTTATGTCTAACCTCTCTACCCCAATAAGAGGACATAATGATGTTGCTGACGTTCATACCTGTTTCCCTCTCTTCTAAAACAACCATTCTATGTATCTATCATTATAGCTAACTTAGGTACAGTTTAGAAATCAAAGAATTCCTAATCTCATCAAGAGATCAGGAATGGTCGAACGTAGTTCTATTGCTGTGTAGCTACCTGCTTATGTTTATTTCTATTAACCATAATTTCAGCACAAATCCACAATACCAGTGGAATAATCACCTGAAATGGAAGTGCATATATAGGATAAATTGTATAGGCAAAATGTTGCATCTCCATAATATCCTTGAAGATAAATTGAGAGAAATAAACCACAATCAATCCCAGCTGAAGCACAACGGATCGGTAACTCTTCAATTTGAATAACTTAGCAACTCCAACACTAGCCACATATAAACATATGCTGGCCTTTATAAATATCGTGATTACAAATCCAACTGCGGAGGATGCCTCCATTCGAGTCAAAAAATCCCCTATATTAATCCGACTAACCGCTACATAAGAGGGGAAGTATAAGCTTTGAACAATTTCAGGATTGAGAATCAGTAAATTCCGCAGAGAAACGAGCAAAATCACCCCACCAGAAATCAACAATCCGCTTAGCAGAATCTTTTTGGCTGATTCTTTTGCCGGCAAATGACTGAATACTCCCATAAAAAGAACAATTTCAGCAAATGGAAAGGTAAATGTTCCCCATGCATCTGCAAATACCGGTGACCATCCAGTATCAAGAAAAGGCTTCAAATAGTGATACTTGAGCTTGGGGATCGCTAAGATTTCAATAAAAAAAACCTCAGCCAAAAGAAGCAGTAGAAATAGCTTAGCACATCTCCCAATCACCTCAATTCCTGCCTTAACCACCCAAATACATAACAGTGCCATGCATAACATGGGTGCAATCATAGGCGTCTCTGTCAAGGCAACCGTTTTACTAAATTCCCCAAAATTCCTTAGGACGAGCGCCCCCATATGCAGCGCATACCATATATACGCACAGGAAACTACTCTCCCGAAGATAGACCCAAATACCGTGATCAATAGATCAAATAGATCCTTACCCGGAAAAAGCACATGAAATCTGGCGTACATAAACAGCAGGGGAACCGTTAGCGATATGGCCATAAGCAGAGCAATCCAGCTACTGTTGCCCGATTTTCCCGGCAGTCCCATGAATAGTGAGGTCCCAATAATAAATAGAACAACAATACTTATAGAATGCCCTGTGGGTATGATCTCTTTTTTCATGCTTAAATCTCCTCTTGGCTTGTAACTAGAATAACTTGCTGATCCAGCTTACAATTAAAGGCGAAGGACTAGGAAGCTGCCATTTCATGGCCAATGCAAAAGCAATACAGAATGAAAACAGACACAGTGTACTACACACATAAAAATCACGTTTCATCCCTTGCTTTAACAATCCGTAAGGGTCCAACAGTACAACAAAAAAGTAGATCAGCACAACGATAACAGCCAATTAATCACCTACTCTTGATGGATCTGGATAGATCTTGAGTTTTGAGCACTGCTCTCAATAATTATTGTTGAATTTACAACCACATCTAGATCAGAGAATTCCCGTTCCCAATCTTTATCTAGCTCGGACCAGGTCTTAGGCATATTCTCATGGATTTTCTCCCCAAATCCAAAAATATCGGTATGATAATCCGACTGCACCCTCTTAATTACAGAGCGCATATTCTCCTCTAATTCCTTTGCAGCACGCTTTTCTATAACGTTCTTACTATTTAGACTCGTAAATCCTTCAGTAGTCATCACCTCATCAAGCCCGGTATGTGTGATCGTTTGAATCTGTAATTGGAGCTTACCGTTGACCCAAACAGGCTTTATCTTTGTTTCATTAGAGAAAATCTCAAGTGTAAAGTCGGGGGTTCCCTCTTCATTATTCACGGTTAACACCCCTCCCTTAATATCATCTTTAACAAACAACATGTACTTGGTCTCATCACCGCTTAGCTTGCCAATCATTTTGTCCATTTTGAATATAGCTGTTCCACTAACACGTGGATTCTTCTGACCGTTTTTTTCATGAATATATACAAGAGGAGCTATAGCACAATCCCCGGGTGTCTCCAGCTTTTCGATAAAGTCCCAAATCTCCACAACCGGAGCCGTACTCACATTTTTTTCAATCGCCATCTGCTGCGCAAGACCATATGACATAATAGTCTCTGTTGAGCTGTTTAAATTGATTACTTCCTGAGCCTTCTTCCCTTTAGACACAAACACGTAAACATCCGACCGAGTTTCTGTATCTCTGTTATACCAATCAATCACTTTTACAGCCCCTTCCTTTGCTACCTCCTCACTGAGAATGATCGCCTTGGAATGGCTCCAAAATAGTTTCTTTCCCGTTATTGAAATCATGCTTCGTACAATATCAAACATCGTTTTACCTGAAAGACTAACCATCTTATAACCCGCTTGACTAGATTTCATCCCCTCTTTCGTATCCACGATTTCGACCGTCGCTAACAGCTTACCGTCAGAATCTTTATCGATGCCAATGCCTGCTACAACTGCCCTATCTTCAATCTCGGTGTAATCCCAACAGCCTAAGATACTGATCAGAAATAATAGCGATATACAAGCTAGCAATCCTCTTTTCATTTTCCTCATGACCGATTCCTTGCTTTATTTGTCGCTTTTCTCTTTCGATTACGTGCCCCAATCATCGCCGGACGTAGATACATATGCCACCACGGCGCCCTTATAGCTGTATCCTTAATGTCTTGCGGATGAATAGAGCCTATTCCAAGCATGTACTGGACCCCAAAGGAACGTAAACTCATCAAATGAATCACTAGTCCGATCACACCCAGAAAATACCCGTACAATCCTAGAAAAAAGGTTGCGAACAGCAAAAGTGACCTTACCACGATTAGAGGTCCCGTCAATCTAGGGTTGAGCAAAGCCATAATTCCCGTTAGACCTACTACAATAATCATAGGAGCGCTGACGATTCTCGCTTCTACAGCCGCCTGACCCAGTACAAGCGCACCTACGATGCTAATCGCCTGACCAATGTAGGTCGGTATTCGTTCTCCTGCCTCTCGCAGAATTTCAAATATCGTTAGCATGAACAAGACCTCCACCACAGTCGGAAAAGGAACGGCTACTCTCGACGTTGAAATACTGAGCAACAACATAGTAGGCAGCATTTCCTGACTATAGGTAACCAACGCTACATACAAAGCAGGAATACTAATAGACAAAAAGGCCCCAAGTACCCTTATCATTCGGTTAAATGAACCAAAGTAATAGTTAATATAATAATCAGCACTAGCCTGAAAATTCTCCACAAACAAATAGGGCACTGTCATTGCATAAGGACTGCCTTCCATTAATAAGGCAACTCTACCTTCCATCATTTTGCTCACTACAGAATCAGGACGTTCTGTGCTTCCCGTCATTTCAAAGGGTGAAAAGGGTTCATCTCGAATAAGCTCCGAAAGAATAGACGTATCCAATACAACATCTATGTCCACCTGCTGAATTCGGTTCTGCAGCTCTTTCACAACATCCGGTGAGGCCAAACCTTCAATATAACAAATACATGTTTCTGTTTTGGAACGAACCCCGACCTGGCCATAAATCAACTTTAAGTCCGGACTTTGCACCCTTCGGCGAATGAGAGTCAAGTTTACAAGCAGCGACTCTGTAAAACCTTCTCTTGGACCCTTGACGCT
Organism: Paenibacillus sp. FSL R5-0345; assembly: GCF_000758585.1. NCBI lineage: Bacteria > Bacillati > Bacillota > Bacilli > Caryophanales > Paenibacillaceae > Paenibacillus > Paenibacillus sp. FSL R5-0345. The sequence continues at coordinate 586,062 of NZ_CP009281.1, read as the reverse complement.
TTTTTCCGTCAAAGGCTCCGCGATAGCCTTCGTTTCCCACCCCTGTGCACTAATGTTTAGCGCACCCGCAAAGCCATCCATCAGAAATAGTGTTTTTCCAGCTACGACCCCGCTAACCATCTCATCCAAACTCGTAGAGCAGACTACATCGCTAATGTTAATAACCATCGTCCGGATTTTTTCCATCAGTTCAGCTGTATTCCCGCTATCCATTGCCGTAAAATCAAATTTCATTAGGGGCTTAATCACTCCGTACTGGATCATTTCCCTGTCAACCATCCCGTCAACATAAACTAACCCGAAGCGAAGAGCTTCACTGCCCTCATTATTTATCACTCTGATTCTAAGGGTTCCATCGTCCTTAAATATTTGCCGAAACAGGTCCATCATTTCATCCAGTGACGTACTTAGAGTCTGCCCAGACTTCTTATTTTGCTGAGAATCTTTGCGGTTATTCTCTGTCGTCTGTTTCTCCAAAGTAGCCACTCCTGTCACAATAGGTTTCCTAGAAATTATCCCCCGTCTCACTAAATACTATCCGCCAAAATTATACTGAAAAGGGATCAACTCCTACGCGAGGGAAAGAAAACTTCATCCTTTGAAAATAAAAAAAGCCGCTTTAGCAGCGACATTGTTGATGGTTTATGATTATAGTGATCATCTGGTATAATTTGATGAAAATAAGAAATAGGAGCTCCCTATGACACCATTTACGGAACAAGTGATACGTATTATACAATCCATACCTGAAGGTAAGGTGATGACTTACGGAGGAATAGCACGTGCGGCAGGAAGCCCAAGAGGCGCGAGGCAGGTCGTTCGGATCCTTCATTCCATGAGTAGAAAATACAAGCTTCCCTGGCATCGGGTCATCAACGCCAAAGGAATGATCTCCTTGACTGAAGATGAATCCAGCTCCCTCCAGAAGCTTTATTTGCAGGAGGAAGGGATTATTTTTAATGAAAAAGGTGTGGTAGATCTGAAACAATACCAATTTGATCCCGAATTTATGGATTAACCACGAATGCTCTTAGCGCCCCTTCCTCTTTCACTGGTTCCAAGACCATTCAGCAAACAGTACATCGTAGCGTAGATAACCAGTAATACAAACGCAATAAACAAGCTGAAAAATACCGATTGTCGATTCAAGCTGTCCATAACCAGTTGGTACAACTGATGCCGGTCCGTCAGTACATCCCAGCTATTCAGCCTGTAGACTCGGCCAAGCAGAACTCCATATCCCCCAAGCACACATGCCGCGAGTACGAATATCCAAGAGAACAGCAGGCTGCTCTTGCGATAAACAACCGTCTGGAACTGGTATAAAGAGAAGAACCCGGTTAGCCAACCGCTCCAAGTGAACAATAAGAGAGTTACCAAGTCATACCAATACCGATTCTGAATGGTGCCATCCACGATATATCTACTTTTTCTTATCGTCAGATGCACCAGATCCGTCATGAGATAAGGCGCGTTCGGAAAGAACAGCAGCCAAGCGACGCCTAGGGGAATAAGCAGCAAGCCACCTATCTTCCTTTTATCCAGTTCATAAGCAGCCATAGAGAACAGGAACGGAATCCAAGCCAGGAACAAATTCCAGATTAAAAATGCATAAAACGAATCCGTCTGTAGTGACACTACACGATATACGGCCAATGTCGCCACAGACAGACCTGCCAAGAGCATAAACACCTTCGGATAATTCAATTCCTTCATGAGCTTATATTCTCCTTATCGAGATAGTTTACATTTAACTTATACCCAATTGTACAAATTTGGCATTCTCAAGTCCAATCTCAAGCATAAACGCCTTTGTCGTCCTTATTAGGACACTAAGCGTTTAAGCGAGAAATATAAGGATAATATATGATGTGAAACTTAAATTCTTATATTTGAACAGAAAAACCCGGACACAGAAACGCCCGGGCTGACTCTTGTCTATTTAACTCAGAGACCACCATTTAGTTCAGGTGCTATTACAGGTTTCTTACGCCCCTTTAGACCGCGTAGGTTTCCCGCCTCTTCCATACACGAGAACGCTGTACACTCCCTAAAAGCGGCATGGCTACATCCAATACACTTATTGTAATCGATACTGCTAAGTGCATCATTAATCGCTTCCCCAGTGTGCTGATGAAACTGCGCCTCACCTATAGTGTCATACAGTCCAGTTCTCTTGAGCAACTCAAGCGGCTGCGGCTGTATGCCGGAGATCATTAGTTTCCCTCCAACAGCTTGTAAATGCCGCACCAGTTCTGCCAAATTGGATTCTCCTGTGGTATCCATGAATGGTACTTTCCCCATACGCATTAATATAATTCTGGGTTGATCTGAGCCATAACTTGGCATAGTATCATCGAATCGATAGGCTGCGCCAAAAAATAGCGGACCCTCCACCGTGTAAATACCAATTTGCGGACAATCATGACTCTCCGTGACCATATGTGCTTCTACCTTAACGGAATTCGGATCAGGCAGTACTTTGGCCACCAAATGAACCTCTCCCATTCGTTTCACAAACAGAATGACTGCAAGAATTAATCCCACCTCTACAGCCAACGTTAAATCTGCAAAAATTGTTAACAAGAAAGTGATGAATAATACCAAGGAATCGCCGGTCTTGATCTTAAGCAAATGAAGGAACTCTTTGCGCTCACTCATATTCCAAGCTACTACCATTAAGATAGGTGCCATCGCAGCTAAAGGAATACTCGAAGCATAGGGTGCGAACAACAGGAGAATTAGAAACACTACCACACCGTGAACGATCCCTGAGATCGGAGAAACAGCGCCACTCTTGATGTTCGTCGCTGTTCTAGCAATTGCTCCTGTTGCCGGTATGCCTCCGAACAATGGAGCAGCAATATTCGCGATCCCCTGACCGATTAGCTCACGGTTGCTATTATGGCGGCTGCCTGTCATTCCATCCGCTACAACAGCGGATAACAATGACTCTATAGCGCCTAACATTGCAATGATAAATGCCGGACGAATTAGCAGGGTAATCCGTTCCCAAGTAATGTCCGGAAATCGAAAGCTCGGTAAGGTATTCGGAATGTCCCCGTAAGCAGAGCCAATCGTAGTCACTTTGCCGCTAAAGAATAACGCAGCAATCACAGTCGCGCACAGAAGACCTACCAATGATCCAGGCACCTTTGGAGCGAATCGAATTGCTAGGATGACCACGGCAAGACAAATCACAGCGGTCAGAATACTATACCCATTCACCGTCGATAGATGAAGCCCTATTTCTTTCATGTTATCTACAAAGCGCTCATGCCGTTCTATATCCCTTAATCCAAGGAAATTAGCAATCTGTCCGGTAAAGATAATGACCGCTATTCCCGCTGTGAAACCAATCGTTACTGGCCTCGGAATAAACTTAATCAGTACTCCCAGCTTTAATAATCCCATGAGGACTAATATAACCCCTGCCATCATCCCTGCGATAAGCAGGTTCTCATAGCCATACTCCATCGCAATGGCAAATAAGATAGGGATGAAAGCACCTGTCGGCCCGCCAATTTGAAATTTTGATCCTCCGAACAATGAAATACATATGCCGGCAACGATCGTCGTGTAAATGCCATACTCCGGTTTAACACCGGAAGCAATAGCAAATGCCATCCCCAAAGGAATGGCAATAACACCGACGATTGTCCCCGAAATCAAATCCTTGCGAAAAGCATTCATGTTGTAGCCTTTATACCGGCCCCACCCTGTCATGATCAAACCTTCTTTTCTTTGAATATCTGATTATTTGAATATAAGAAAAACATTACTCTAGGACGCGACTGTTGTCAACGCCAAAATAATGTTATTCATTTATTCTCCGCGCATACCCTCAAGCAATGAAATGGTATTCACCAGATGGTTATCAAATATTTGTTTAGCTACGACCAGAAGATCTTTAATCAGTGGATCACGTAGCGAATAAATCACTGTGGTGCCTTCTTTTACACTGGCTACTACATTCTTGGCGCGTAAAACAGCTAACTGCTGAGATACAGCAGAGCCTTCTGATCCTAGAATCGCTTGCAGCTCATTCACATTCTTCTCACCTTCGCTGAGCAGTTCCAGGATACGAATACGCATCGGATGAGCCAGCGCCTTGAAGAATTCGGTCTTAAATTGCTGAATTTCGGTGTTCATAGACTTCTACTCCTCATAACTTACTTCTAAATCTAGTGTTATCTTTGTATGTTATCTTAGTCCCTGATAAGCGTCAAATACTCAAGGGGTAGATGCGCACATCACGGACCTGCACTTCTACAAAGACACCAAGCGCCATAGGCTCACCGAGACACTCGAACATTACTAGACTTTCACCTAATCGCAAAAATCCAGTTCCGTCCTCTTCAATATTCTCCAGCACACCGGTAAAAACAACTTTATCTCCCTCTAATCTGATGTCGAATTCAGTAGCAGGTACAGGTAGAATATCCACCCATCTCATGAGCAGCTCCGAAAGCTCGAATTCCACATCCGTTTCCGTATCTGGCCCCATAGGAGCACCGCACCAGATCCCCCTACCCTCACCAAACTCTGTGCGAAAAAATACCTCATCCTTTTTCAAGCCACTCTTTGTAATTTTGATTTTCATAGCTTTTATTCCACCTTGATCATTTATAACGATCATTATACATGACAACGAACCGATATTATCAAGTGTAATTCTGAGTAACCTTGTTCAGATAAGTACTAGGATGCAGCCAAGGATGCTTAAAGAACTCACTTTTCTTTGTAATCTTTCGTGAAACGCCTAGATCATAATCAATCATAGACTTTATCCGCTCTGCGAAAGCCTCTCCTTTCACCAGCATTCCCAGCTCGAAATCATGGCAGGCGCTTCTCTCATTGATGTTATAGGAGCCATGAAATACAGCCTGTGATCTATGGTCATAGGTTATTTTCCAATGTGAAAACCGACCTGTGAAGCTGTAATCATAAAAGGAAACCCCATTGATAAACGGCTTATACATATTGCCTCGTACCGCCGCATAATTGGTAGGATGATCATTAACCTTCAGCGGATTGCAAATGCTCAGATGACTGGAACAGTCTGGCCCTAGCTCCCCTAGCCGATCCCAAAACTCTTGATCAATCAAATAAGGATTTACAATCACCGTCTCCTCAGTCGCATAGGTAATTAAATCTAAGTAATATTGCTGAATGAAGTTAACTGGGTTGCCCGGAAAACTTGCAAACAGCGTACATTCTTCCTCTCCAAAATGATAATTCACATCCGGATGGTAGAAGGCATCCTCTACGTCAAAAGGATCGCCGCCCAATAGCAGCCAACGGGAATGAAACATAACATTCAGAGTCTGCGCCGCCGCGCCACAAATCCGGAAGCATCCATCATGCCACTCCTCTTTTTTACTAGGAATCCCCTGTAGATGTCCTTCTATACTGACCGCAGATGAAACCTGAACAGGTGTCACGTATGTGTACTGATCGCCAATATTCAGGCTTCCAATAATAGAGGTCACCCCATCAATGACCATAAACTTCCGATGATCAATGACATTCAGTCCTGTGATCTCTACATCCTCTTGTACTTTATCCTGTAAGAACAGGATACTTTCCGGTACGCCTTGCTGCTCCAGAACCTTCCGCTTCACACGCCATTCTACGGCTGTATAATAAGAATTGAAGGTATTCAACAGCTTAGCTCCTGCATTCTCGAGCCTTTCAGAAATTTTAGAGAATTGACCAACCGCCAGATTATTCTCATATCCTAAAGCTGTCAGCGTGTAATTGACCATGATCCGTACCTTCACCCCCCGTTTCAGAGCATGAAATAATTCATCTGCAACCAGATTGCCTGAACGGTCATTAAAGAAGAGCATCATGGACAGGTGAATATAATGCTGTGCCTTCTTCATTTCTTCCAATATCATTCCAAGGCATTCGGGTCCGTTCACGTAAGGATCTACTCGATTATTCCATGTGGTTTGTGGGGCCAGAACTTTTAGCTTATCTGAATCTAATCTGCCTGATGCTTCAGTAAGTTGCCCCAGCAATCTTGGACTAACGCCAGGAACCTGCAATAGCTGCTGACTCTCCGTGATGACTCCGCCAATGGACTGACGGTATGCTTTGGCTGCCTCCAAGTCGATCTCCTTTAGCCAACGCTCCACCTCTTCTCCTGCTTTGCCCAACATACGGACAAGTGAACCGCCTGATAAATAATAGTTCAAGATATCGATCATATTTTTCTGTATTTCCATATGTAAGATCCCCTATCTTTATTGTGAGTGGCATGTATCAAGGTAAGGATAGATACCCTTGAACTCCTCCTTATAAACGGGGAACATAAAAAACAGGGATGCCCCGCAGCCAATGTGGCTTTGGACCATCCCTGTTTAAGATCAACCAGGATTCACTAAGAATCGAGATAACTTATTTCACTTGCTCTGCGCTAAATACCTTAACGTCGAGCGGCGCAGCCAAGAATTCAGCTGCTTTAGCTGAGAACGCGGTAAAATGTGGGCTTGTATTGTGGCTGGATACGGCTTCAGCGTCGCGCCATGTCTCCACCATAATAAATGAATTTGCTTCTCCGGCATTTTCATACAGTTCATAAGAGAGATTTCCCTCTTCAGCATGAGTAGCAGTGAGTAGTGTTTTGGACTCCGCCAAGAATTGTTCGCGACGTTCCGGATTTACTTTAAGCACAGCATGAATAATGATCATTGTATTTTCCTCCTAAGGTGTACCCTATTATTTCCACTCAGCAATCTTATCGATAGGCAAACGGACCGATGCATAACCTGCATCAACAGCCTTACCAATGGAAAGTAACATTACAGGAACATAACGATCTTTTTCCATGCCAAACGCTTCTGCGATTTGATCTTTCTCGTAACCACCAATTGGGTTTGTATCGTAACCATGTGCACGGGCAACCAGCATCAACTGCATCGCAACAAGAGCGCCGTCGATAAGCACAGTGTCTTTGTTAACTTCACGTGGCAAGGTAGCAAAGTGAGCGGACAATCTAGTCAATTGGTTTTCTTTTACTTCAGCAGGCATTAGTCCACGTTCAACAGCTGTACCATAAATCTCCTCAGCATAATCGAAATTGTTCAAATCACCGAAGATGGCAATCATAGCTGCAGAGGTTTCAACTTGTACGCCATTAAAGCGAGCAAGAGGAGCTAAAGTAGCTTTAGCTTCGTCACTTTCAATGACAAGAAACCGCCAAGGCTGCATATTTACTGAAGAAGGTGCAAGGGTCGCTTCCGTAAGAATTTGTGTCATCTCTTCTTTGCTGATCTTAACGGATGGATCATATTTGCGGATAGAGCGGCGACCCGTAATAATTTCTTTAAAATCATTGGTTTGTGTTTGTGTAGCGTTCATATGTGTATATCTCCTTTGAGTTTGTATTTGGTGTTGTTACAACAAATTGATATTAGATTGCAGACGATTAAGCATATCTATGAGCACTGTTCGCTCCTGATCGTTAAATCCAGTAAGCAGAGTAGCGACAAATCGTCTCTTCTCTTCACTATATTGAATCATTCTTTCCCGTCCTTGATCCGTTAATGAGACCAATGTAACCCTGTTATCTGCTGGGTTGTTGCGGCGAGTGATCGTACCGCTCTCTTCCATCCCTTTTAAGTGCCGAGTAACGGCGGCCGCATCTATATCCATGCCCTTTTGCAGAGTAATTTGGCTGACTTCATCTACCTGGAACAGTTCATGCAGGAGGCGAAGCCGTGTGGGACTGATCCCAGCACATCGTTCGAATTTCGGACAGATTCCCTTGTTTAATGCCTGCAGCAGTTCAAATATGCGGTCTTCCTCAGGAAAGTGCTCCGTCAAAATATACCTCCTTTATAAATTTAATTGTATACAATTGTTTTGCATAAGATTATATTAACTGATAATCATTGACCCGTCAACTAATATATCAAATCATTTTTTAAAAATCAACATTGCTTATCCCCTTAAGGTGCTATAGTCTTGAACAAAAAGGAGGAATCCTATGAGAATCTCCCTGATTCAGACGGATATAGCATTTGGCAATCCTGCTATGAATTATGCTACTGTAGCAAATAAAATTAGTGAAGCTGCTGCTGCATCGCCCGACTGTCTTATTCTCCCTGAGCTTTGGACCACCGGCTATGATCTAACCCGGCTAGAAGAAATTGGTGATCTAAACGGAGCAATAACCAAAGAATTCATCTCCAGCTTAGCTAAACAATACAATATCAATATCGTTGCTGGTTCAGTCGCTAGCAGAAATGCCTCCGGGGTAACTAATCGGATGTTTATATTTAATCGAGCTGGGGAACTCATTGGTGAATACAGTAAGCTGCATTTGTTCCAGCTAATGGATGAGCATCTGTATTTGCAGCCGGGAGAAGCCAAAGGACTCTTCTCTATGGAGGGCACCTTATGTGCCGGATTAATCTGTTATGATATCCGATTTCCAGAATGGGTTCGTGCCCATACCGCGCAAGGCGCAGAAATCTTGTTTGTTAGTGCAGAGTGGCCATTATCCAGGTTATCCCATTGGCGTGCGTTACTGATCAGCCGAGCGATCGAGAACCAATGTTATGTAGTAGCCTGCAACCGTGCTGGAAGCGATCCTAACAATACCTTTGCTGGGCATTCTATGATAATCGATCCTTGGGGAGATATTTTAGGTGAGGCTTCTGAAGGGGAAGAAATCCTAACGGGGGATATCGCATTACATAAGGTGCGTGAAATCCGATCACAAATCCCGATTTTTGCAGACAGACGTCCGGATTTATATGAATAAAAGGACGCAACAGAAGCTGGCCTCTCGCCAGATTCTGTTACGTCCTTTTTTACGATGCTCAATATCCATTTATCCTTGGGCATAACGTTCACGCAGGACTCGCGCAGCATCCAGAACACGCGGATCCTCGTAGTCCAAGAAATATCCTGTCTCCTGCTGTAGCCTGTCAGAGGATTTAAGCAACACTCCACGGGCAGCTAATGCTTGTCTAATCCCTTCGGCAAATACTTCAGTAGTATTCGGCCCACCTAGTTCACCAAGCCCAGCGATCGTCTCTGGACGAACCCGCGGATAAGATAATGCCGAGTCTCCTCCAGAGGCATGCTCATAGAATTTATGAATGAGTTCACCGCGTTCCTGTCCCGAACCCGAAACCACTACAAATGCATGTACGAAATAAGCATTATTTTGTCTGCGCTGAGCAATGCCGCAAAATTTCCGCCCATTAATCGCCAAATCGAAGTCCCCCGGGCAATAAGAACCAACAATCTCACCAGCCTTTATTTGAGCCGCAGCCTGTGGATGACTCATAGCAACTGCCTCAGTGATCAGAGAAGCCAGAAGCCTAAAGTCATCATGAAAATCCAGCTTTCCGCGTCCTTTGGGTAGCACTAACGAAACATTAACAATTCCATCATCCAGAGGCACCGCAGCACCACCGGAATGTCTTACCGCTGTACGAATTCCTTGCTGCTCCAACTTAGCCATCGCTTGGGCAGCGTACGGAAGCTTGCTGTCCCGTAGTCCAAGCGCAACACCTCCAGAATGGCTCCATAGGTGCAGGCTAGGAGGAACGAGACCCGCTCCAACATCCCTGCAAAGGGTCTCTTCAAAGGCGAACGGGATCAACAGCTCCCCGGCCCCCGCTTCTTCTACCTTTTTACTATTATCCTTTAAGATCAAATGCTGGAAGAGTCCCATTTCTGCAGGAAGTCCGATGGCTTCCTTAATTCTATTAATAGATCCATTGATCATTGCATCGTACTCCCGAGTATCCACCGATTCCCCTCTTTCCCGTATTATCCGTGATATTGTAATCGATCTGCCTCGCTAGTGCGAAATCAGAATTGAAATGAGGTTATGATAACGCTATCCTTATAGTATACGAACATGCCCCAGCTCGAATAGGGGGTAGCCTTAGGTTCATGCTATACACAACGTTAAGGAGTGATGCCGCATGACAGTGGAAGTGATGAAGGAACGACAGTTAACCAAGACAAGACAATGGGAACAGGCACTTAACCTGCTGTATATTGATTTCTGGGATTACTGCCATGATGCAATTAGCAAATTCGATGACGAGGACATTCACCAAGCAAGAGTGAACTGCCGTAAGCTGTTAACACTGCTTTCCATTCTCGACCCTGGTCATACTCTAGGGCTATACCCCATATTTGAAAAAGCCCAAAAGAGATTAGGCAAGGTCAGAGATGCAGATGTTCTGATTGAATCGTTCAAGACTAAACGTAAACACGCCAAGGAAAACGGCGATACAAAGACAGCAGAACTGTTGAAGGCTGTGATCGACCACCAAAAGGACAAGCGCAAAACTTATCGTAAGAAGCTGGCCGATGAGCTGCCTAAGCTAATCAATGAAGATCTGGATGATAAGTGGAAAGCTTTCCTAAGTGAACAGCTTGAGGCCCTGGTAGCGAAAAAAGATGCTAACGTTGTCATGCGCGAACTTGAGGTAGCTTACGAGCAGAAGAAAAAAGCTTGCAAGGCTATATTTCGTGGACAAGATGCCGAATCAGAAGCAGCCTTCGACTCACTGCATGAGCTGAGGATGGCTGCTAAGGAACTGCGATATACCGCTAGTGCAGCCTCTTTTGCGTTAAATCAAAAATTTCATGCCCATGAGGAAATATATAAGCAGATCCAAGATCAGCTCGGGCTGATAAACGATAAACGCCTTTGGCTGGAAACACTACATGCTATTGGGCGAGAAGAGCTGAATGTCGGCAAAAAAACATGGAATACCTTTACTGAGCAATTAAAAACCGATGTACTCGATGCGCTGCATCAAAATGATGTCATACCTCTCACACATCAAACGAAATAACTCTAAATCGTTTACAAGCTCACTATTCAGCCGTTGTATCTGATGCGCCGTATTCCTCAATATTCAGGTTTATTTCATAAGTAATTGGAATTTTGCTGAAGGTTTCGTCCCAGTTATCCTTAACGCTCCGCCATACGGCCGGATGCTGATTATGTAAACTGGTGCCGAAACCGGCAGCTTCGGTATGCAGTTCCTTCTGCATTTTTGTTACAGTAGTTTGCACCAATTCTAGAACACGATTCTGCAGCAAGGCTTTATCCTTCTTTACAATTCCGTCGTGTAATTTCTTCGGTTTCTCGGCAAAGACCTCAGCATATCTACCTGTAGATTTTATTTTCACGGTAAAAGAGATTTGACCATTATTCACACTGGCTTTGATCTTGCTATGCATGGATTTCACCTCATAGGTTAAGAGGTCATTGTTATCCGGATTATACGTCTTAAGCACTCCTCCCAGCCCCTTCCCGGTCAGCCAGGCCATCCCCTCCAACTCCGACTGATCCAAAAAGCCAACAAGCTTTCCCGTTTCCCCGTTGATTACACCTGCTCCTGATAGCTTTGTCTCATTATGAATAGGAATAACATTTTGCAATAAGAAGCTTTTCTTTGCTTGCAACGGGCCAACTACTTTTGCCAAAGTTACCGGCTCCCATATCCCCATATTACGGTCTCTGTTATTGAATATCCCTTCAAGTACAAATGCAGGTGTCTGACCCGGCAGTGCATTTTCCAATACATCCTTGGCCATTCCCTTGCTGACAAATAACATAACACTCGGACGGATATCATTATCCCGAGTAAAGAAATCTATTAGTTTAGTAAGATTATTGGAACGCGCGAGTTTTTCACTAATCACAATGACCTTTAGGTGATGGCCTATCGGAGTGCGTCTAGTACGCAGTGAAAGCTGCCGTAGCGCTTCAAAGATAGAATCGCTAGTTTCACTCATATTATAGTAATTCTTAAAGGAGGATGAACTGGCAGAAGACTTCATGACGGCGCCTCCCGATCCTTGTGGAATCGTAAATTGATAGGTACTTATTATTTTTTCAGGCTTCTTATGGCTCCCACCTTCCGGATTAGCTACTTCCTCGCCTCCTGACTCCTCCGCACTGTCCAGTGCAACACCAATCTGCATGTTTAATTCCTCAATCGGTGTGCTGCTCCAGCAGCCTGATAACAGAGAACATAGTACAGTGAGTACGATCCACAACCTCCATTTTTTCATGAAGCAACCCTCCGGAAGTATGTGATAATTAACAATGGCAACGGAAGCAATCCGAATAGAATAAGCATAGAATCACCGATACCTGTTCCTAAAGCAAACAGAGCATTCACATTTGGTGGAATTCTAGAAATTACATAGATAACCGGAAGAATAGCTAACAAACAACTTTTGAAGTTTTTATGGATCACTTGGGACAATCCTAAAGCCGCTGCATAAATTGCAATACAAAAGGTACAAAAAATCTGCATAATCCATATCACTAACAACAACGACTCAAATCTTTCAAAGATGAGATAGTTCACCTCAAAACTTCGTACAAGATCGAGAAACGGCCAGGTTCTTGTGAGAACTCCATCTATAGAAAAGGCACCTATGGTCGCTACAACTGCCATGATATAAAATATCGTCGATATACAGGTTCCAGCTATGATTACCTTTACTGCTTTTTGAGGCTTATCCATAAAAGCAACAACGAACAACATTGCTTCTCCAGCTGTAAAGGTTAGGATGGTTGGTTTGATCCCTTTCCACACGGGTTCCAAACCATCTCCAAGTACTGGAAGTAGATTATTGAGGTCGAAAACTTCGAAACTAAGCAGACAAACCCCTAGAAACACTGTCCAGGTAATCGGAACAATGAGTCTGCACATGCTACCGATCGCATTAATTCCTCCTCTGCATAAATAGAAGGCGATCCATATAAAAGCAGCCATAATAGCCCACGGAGGTGTACCTTCCAGTAGAAAGAAAGAGGTCACCTCCTGCACCGAACGTATCTCAAAGCCGGCGATACTGAGAAAATACCCAATGACTCCTATTGACAGAACCATTCCGAGTGGCTTGCCGATGATCTTCCCGATATACTGAAAGAATGTTTGGCCTGGGAACCTTTGACTAAGTTTCACGATGATCAATCCGAACAGAAAAGAGATTGCTCCCCCTAAAAAAATACTTATCCATACATCTGGACTACCACTGGCCTCTACAATGGTCCGAGGAAGCGTAAGTACCCCTGCCGCAATCGTATAATTGGCTAGAATGATCGTCGCTTGAACTGCAGTAATTCGGTCCTTTACCTCGGCGCTCATGTTCTCTTCCTCCTTTACCTAAACTTCTCACCCTTTACGCAAGGGGTCCTTTGGTTTCAAAAACGTAGGTCGCCCTGTTAGAAATTGAAAAGGCATACGGAATATAAAATCCTTCCAATTCACCATCTTATTTGGGACTGCCAGACCTAGATAAGGAACACCAAAACTCTTCAGCTTAATTAAATGACTACTAAGCAAGAGAAAAAACAGTACAACTCCGTATAATCCAAAGATTGCTACAAAAAACATAGCTGCAAATCGAAGCATACGAAGCGTCATCCCAGCACTATACATTGGCATAGAGAAGGAAGAAACAGCCGTAATTGATACTACAATGACTAGGATTGGACTCACGATTCCAGCTTCCACCGCAGCTTGACCGATGATCAGACCGCCGACAATCCCCATTGCCGGACCGATAGGTTTAGGCAAGCGAAGTCCAGCCTCCCGTAAGATTTCAATCGAGGTCTCCATAATCAAGGCTTCGATTAATACAGTGAAGGGAACACCTTGCCGAGAGGCAATAATAGAAATGGCTAGCTTAGTGGGAATCAATCCCGGCTGGAACGAGAGGAAGGAAATATATAGTGCCGGGGCAAACAGTGATATCGTTGCCGCAAAAAAACGTAAAAGGCGCAGCAGCGAGCCTACCATCCAGCGATCATTATAATCCTCTGGCGATTGCAGTAACATCCCGAAGGTTACCGGCATAATCAATGCAAAGGGTGTACCGTCAAGTAAAATGGCTACTCTTCCTTCCAGGAGTGCTGCCATTACACGGTCCGGTCTCTCTGTATTTTGAATCTGCTGGAAAGGACTGTAGCTATTATCTTCGATTAATTGCTCAACATAGCCAGATTCTTGAATATCATCTAAGTCTATCGTTTCAATTCTTCGTTTGACCTCTTCTACAAGTTCATCATTCGCAATATCCTTGATATAGGTTAGGATGAGCTCCTTCTGCATTCTCTTTCCTACAGTAAAAGAAATCATAGCTAGTTCTGTACTCTGCCCGTGTCTACGCAGCATTGCCGTGTTGTCGCTTAAGGTCTCGTTAAATCCACTTCGTGAGCCCCGCAGGACTGCTTCAGATTCCGGCTCCTCTATCCCTCTTGTAGCCCCCTTCGGACTACTGAGCACAAAAGCCTCTGATATTCCCTCCACAAGCAGCACGGCAGATCCAAATAACACCTTCTGAAGAGAGAGGTATGCATTATTCGTAAGCCCCACTTCCGAGATAAGCAGGATCTCATGGATGAGAATATCTTGTAGATCCTTTGCTGCCGGTACCGAGTTCATATCCTTAAATGGCTGATACGCATTCATTAACGGCTTCAATATATTCCGATCCATTTTGTCTTTGTCTGTTAGTCCGTCTACGTACAATAGCGCTGCTCTTGTCTTTATGCTTCCGATTCGCAGCTCCCTTACATTCACATCATGCATATCGGCGCTGATCGCTTTAAACTTCTGCAAATCATCCTCAAAGTGGCCGCTATAAGTGATTCTCTTTCCCTTATCCTTAGTTACTACATCCGAGCTAGACTGCTCCTGGGATCGTTCTAATAGGCTTGTTTTTCCAGATGCTGCTTCTCCGTAAGGAACCCCTCCACCCTTACTGCCAGTAGCTTTTTCCGCTCTAGTGGTTTTCCTGTCTTCTTTGGCTTTAGCCCAGCTTATTGTACGAAGTAGGAAGAAAGGGACACAGAAAATCATAATCCCTTGGAAAATCACACCCCAACTCGGAATTAATTCTATTACCTCATTCCACACCCCTAACCCCTCCTTTATAGCTGTGACCGTATTTTTTACCGAAGATGGATAATTCATGCATACAAAAGAAGACCCCACAATATGGGGTCTCCCTAAGATTATCTTTATAATTATTTCCCTATGCTTGAATAACCTTGTTCAATACACCTTGGTAGGCTCCTATCGGACGTAAGCCAACCAACTTTTCCAAGGGCTGCCCATCTTTATATACAATGACTGTAGGCATTCCCATAACCCCGGCTTCCCCAGCCAGATCCGGAAATTCGTCACAATTCACCTTTACAATAGAAACATCGTCTCCATATTCCTGATGAAGATCCTCCAGAAGAGGCAGCAGCACCTTGCAAGGAGGACACCATGGCGCACCATAATCTACCAATACCGTTCCACCGCCGCCTATTTCTGCTCGTACCCAATCAGCACTATCTGCATTTGTGATAGCCATTTGTCATTCCTCCTCATAGTTTTCAACACCAGCAGTACTTACTCCAAGTTCTCCAGTGTACAAGCCCCTAACCTACTTTCGTTCTGCTCTTGCAAGATAGATGCCATTCTTTCTTCCAAATTCCGTTTGATCTGATTCAGCTCTACAAGCTGACGTTCAATATCTTCAAGCTTACTGCGGTATAGTGGCATCACTTCTGCGCAGAAAGCTTCTTTGTTCATCAAGACACAATGTAGAAAGCCTGCAATCTGTTCTGTTGACAGACCCAGGTTCAAATATAATTTGATCGTTTCTACCGTCTCCACAGCGAGTGAAGAGTACTCCCGATATCCGTTGGCCTGACGGACCGGTGAGATTAATCCCTGACTCTCATAATAACGAAGTGAACGGACGCTTACGCCCGTTAGTTTAGCAAGCTCACCTATTTTCATAGCATTCTCCCCGGGGTTCATGAGAATTGTTCTACACCAGTATAAACCCTGACACCAATGTAAGAGTCAACAAAAAAATCCAACCGTAGTTATCCCACAGT
This sequence comes from Paenibacillus sp. FSL R5-0345, assembly GCF_000758585.1. Lineage (NCBI taxonomy): Bacteria > Bacillati > Bacillota > Bacilli > Caryophanales > Paenibacillaceae > Paenibacillus > Paenibacillus sp. FSL R5-0345. The sequence continues at coordinate 570,158 of NZ_CP009281.1, read as the reverse complement.
TGGACTCGTTTTTCATCTATAATATAGTTGTCCACTTATAACCTACAATAATCCTGCTGCCCAAAGCCCACCTCTACGAATCATTTCACGGAATGGCTCTACCGAAAATGAAGGTAAATGATGCCCTGGCATTAAATAAACCACCCGACCCAAACCAAATTCGTGACACCAAGCTGCTTGTCGCATAGCTCCTTCATGTGGATATTCTGCAAGCACCGTCGTTTCGAAATACGGATGCATCTCAAAATAATACGGCTCATCCTCGATCACAAATTCTTCAATTCCCTGCATAATGGGATGCTCCCGTGCGGGTATGGACATCTGTAGCTTAGTGTATTCTGGATGATGGGTGAAGTGTGCGCCCAGCATAGCACCTAACTCCTGATTGCGTTGTAAGGAAATTCCGTTATGTACCACTAGTAGTCCGCCCCCCTCAGCCACATAGGACAGCAAAGCACTGCTTTGTTCCGCCGGGATTTTATCATCAGAAAATTCGGTGTAGGAGATTACCAGCTTGTAGTCAGACAACGTTTCTTTATGAAGCAGCGCATAATCCTCTGAGGAAAAAACCTGTAAGTCATTAGCAAGTATTTGTTCGATCTCCCGGTCCACGCCAGCAAAGGGGTGATATTTAACCTCCGAGTAGCTTCCGAGTGCGAGTGCCTTTAGTGTTGACATATTATCAGCGCCTTTCTTCCAATCCTATTTTGAGATACCCTTTCTACCAAGGCCACGCACTGCCATCCATATCCAGATAGGCCGGTTCCTCGCCCAGATATTTTTTATAATCGAGAACAAGAGCTATAATCTGTTCCGCCGACACTTCCGGAGTCGTTTGCGCTTGTTCATCCTTCTTACCATGCATATAAGTCTGCAGCCAGCCAGGATGGAATACCATCACTTGACCGCCAAGCGTTGTTAGATGATTATGCATCAAGGAGGACTGCATATTCAGTGCTGCCTTCGACATACAATAGCCGTACATGTTGATACGCTTATTTCGGGCAATACTGCCCGCTTCCGAAGAAATATTGACGATTAATTTATCCTTACTTTGCAGCAGCAGTCCCATCAGTGCATTGCTGACTCTTAACGCGCCAAGCGTATTTACATTATATATTTCTGCCATGGCTTCATCATCCAGCTCCACCAGCACAGTAGCATTATCAGCACCACGAATAATACCTGCATTATTAATAATAATATCGACATACCCAGTTTTACTGGCTATTACTCTTGCGGCCTGCTTTACACTGTCTTTATTGCTGATATCTAGGGAGATAAGCTCTAACTGTTCAGGATATTGTTCTTTAAGCGCTTTCAAATCTTCTGATTCTTTCAAAAACTGTCCTGCAAATACTGAGAACTGTTTGGCCAGCAACGAACGTACAAGCGACAGTCCGAGCCCGCGATCAGCTCCAGTTACACATGCAACTCTCTTCATTCTTCTGAACACTCCTATCTCGTAGCGATATAGTTAGGCATGTTGCTTCTTTTCACCTTAGCATGCTGTACTCTTTTTTTCAACGGGATTGGTTTCAGGTATAGCACCCTCTTATGCAAGCCCTTCAGAATCCTTTTTGTTTTAATTTTGATATATGTTACAATCATGATTACAGGTTGTTAACAACACAATTGTTAGCAAAATAACGATCCCAGGAGGGTGATATCTATGTCTATTCAACAACTCCATACGCTGGAGGATCTTGAGCAATATGTAGCTAAGCCTGGCAAGAAGCTGCTGTTCAAACACAGCACGACCTGCCCGATTAGTGCTAAAGCTAATGAAGAGTTTCAGGCTTATCTGAAGGATGCGGATACTGCCGCTGCAGTGGTCTTAGTCATCGAGGATCGTCCCGTTTCCAATCAAATTGCTGAGGATTTCGGCATCAAACATGAATCTCCACAACTCTTCCTGCTTGAGGACAATGAGGTTCGCTGGAACACTTCCCACTGGAAGATCACAAGAGATGCTATCAAAGAGGCTGTGAACCAATGAGTGAGCCAGTGATTGTCTATTCAACCGCAGGATGCAGTGACTGTACTTTGGTTAAAAATTATCTTACGGAGCAGGGTGTCCCTTTTGAAGTAAGAGATGTTATGACCAGCACAGTCTATCAAGAGGAAGTTGAGAAGCTTGGATTCATGGGCGTTCCTGTCACCGTAGCAGGGGATCAAGCGATCAAGGGATTTAATCTTCCTGCGCTCAAAGCACTCATCGAAGCTGCCCAATAATTCACCCATTAAACTATTCAGTATCTGATGTAATTCATAGCTGCAAAAAAAGAGTATCCTCACAGCCGATCGGCTTGAGGATACTCTTTTTCATTCGGTATAATCTATGGTTCCTCACGAATGAGATCCGCCACAACCAGTACATCCACGTTTCTGGCAGAACGTAGAATCTGCTTAGTAACATCCCCGCGTAGCCATTTACGCAGCCATGAGCGTTGAGACTGGCCGATAATAATCTGAGTGCTCTGTAAAGCCTGAGATCTCTCTAGCAGCAAGGACGCCACTCGTGCGGGAAGCCCGCTCTCAATCATCTTAAACGTTCCACCCAGTCGTTCCGTTAATTCTTTTAAATCATTTATACGTTTATCGTAAATGGGTCCATTCTGCTTAATTTCCTGCACATACGTGACATACCAGCAGGCTTTTAGACGATATGCAATCCGAAAACCACGTCGAATTAAGCGCTCCGCATGATCCCCCAAGGTGATACATACATAAATGACTTCCTGACGCCGCCACGGTCCCCGTAGCGAACCGACACGCTCCCAAGCTTCCAGCCGCTCATCCACATCATCAGCAATTTCCCGCAGTGCCAGCTCTCGAAGAGCGATCAAATTCCCGATTTTGAAAAAAGCTCCGAGCGCCTGATCCACCTTGGCCATGGCATAGATTTTCCCGTCCTTCATCCGCTCTTGAAGCATCTTGGGTGATACATCGATAAGCTCTACCTCATTAGCCCGCTGTAGAATGCTGTCCGGAAAAGTCTCTCTTACTCTAACGCCTGTAATTTGCTCTACGGCATCATTCAGACTTTCTAAATGCTGAACGTTCACGGTAGAGATCACAGATATTCCCGCATCCAGCAGCTCCATAACATCCATATACCGCTTCTTATGTTTGCTGCCCGGCATATTGGTATGAGCAAGTTCATCCACTAGCACGACTTCAGGATTACGCTTAATAATAGCTGCCGTATCCATTTCCTCCAGGACGGTCCCGCGATACTCCATACGTAGACGCGGAAGGATCTCCAAATCGCCGATTTGTTCAAGGGTTTCTTTACGGCCATGCGTTTCCAAAAGTCCGATCACGACATCGATCCCTCTCTTCAAGAGATCATTCCCTTCACGCAGCATTTTGTAAGTCTTGCCCACACCGGGCGCTGCCCCGATATATACCTTAAAGGTGCCTCCGCGAATCGCATCGATTTTATCCTGTACTTCCTGACTGCTTAACCTGTGATAGACATCCGCTTTCCGATCATTACGACTCTGCCGGGTTGGAAGTACACGTTCTCCCTCTCGGTCAGCACGGTCCGCCACGAAGAACACATCCACACCTCGGATTTGCTTCAGTAACGAATTGGCAATCGAGCCCTTCCATAATTCCTGCCAAGCGGTCTGCTTGGAATGTCCCATAACGATTCGGGTTATATTGTGCCGGGTTGCGTATTTTACCAACAGACGAGGGATCTCCCGCTTCGAGCGATAGGTGATCTCCTCCATAGAGGCATCAATCTTCTCGGTCAGCTTCCAGAGAGATCGCTTAAAGGTGGCTGCTTCCTTAGAAAAGGTGAGACCCTGCTTCCAAAATGACACAACTGAAAGTTCCCCATTTAACCGTTTGGCGATTTGCTGTCCACGGCGGATATGGATCGAGCCGTTCCAATAATACTGTGCAGAGACTAAGACTTTCTCGGCAATCCCTGACGCTCCCTGCAGCCCTTGCTCTTCCCGATGTTTCTCCAGCGAATCATTAACATCCTCAGCAACCATCCGAAGTGCCAGCTCCCGCAGCTTGCTTAAATTCCCCTTGTTAAAAAGCGATATCTGCTGGTGCTTACCTAAATGTCCGTCGGACAAGCGCTGAAGTATCTTTTCCGGTGTCACATCAATTAGAACAATATCATCGGCAAGCGTAAGCACTTCAGCTGGAAGGGAATGCTCAACCTCAATTCCGGTCCATTTCCGCGCCAGATCCGCGGCACCCTCTAGTTCATATACGTTTACAGTTGTGATGACACTGATCCCATTACTCAATAAATATTTGATATCGTCCAGCCTTCCTGACCTCTCTGCACCTTCGCGATTCTGGTGAGCCAAGCCATCAGTAAGCACTACTTCAGGATTACGTGCCACAATAGCTTCTACATCAAGATCCTTCTTTTCGATATCCTTCTGAAACCAATGAATACTTGGTATCCGTTCCAAATCGCCCAGCTGATCCCTTGTTTCAGGACTTTGGTTCGTCGAAACCGCACAGATCACGGCGTCAATTCCTTGCGCTTTAAGCGCTTGACCCTCACGCAGCATCTGATACGTTTTGCCCGACCCGCTGACCGGACCGATATAGATTTTCAGACGTCCCCGATGCAGCTCATAGATCGAGAGCAGCAGCTCCTCCGGCGTCTTCCTCCGGTATGTTCCCATCAAGACCACTCCTTAATAACCCCGATCATGCATGTACTCTTCTGTTCCAAGAAGAAACGACGTTGTCGTCCTTCAAAGATGACAGCCGTTTCCCGTAGAAATATAAGGATGATGTATAATGTGCAACTTATACTTTCTTATATTCTAGAAAGCAAGATATCCCTGCCCGATTCTAAGGAATCTGGCAGGGATTTTTGTTATATTTATTTGTTCGATAGTTTCAATAGATCCATGTTTAGCTTCAATACATTAACCCGTTCTTCACCGAACAGTCCCAAGTCACGGCCCTCAGTATGCTTATTCACTAGCTCTTCCAGCTGCGAAGCAGGAATACCCGTTAAATTGCTAATCCGAGGAATCTGCACGATAGCCGAGCCAGGTGTGATATGCGGATCCAGACCTGAACCTGAGTTGGTGATCAAATCGACTGGCAATTTGTTCACGGGCACATCCGGGTTATCGAGCTGCCACTGCGCAATGAAATCCTTGGTCCGCTGCAGCATATCCGGATTGGATGGAGCGTAGTTATTGGAGCCTGAAGCCTCTGCTTTATACTCAATACTCGACACACGTCCATGAAATAAAGCCGGGTTCGTAAAGTTCTGTCCGATAAGTTCCGAGCCTACAACTACTCCAGCATCGTCCTTAAGTAAGCTGCCGTTCGCTTGCGACGGCATCAGAACCTGGGCAAGCGCTGTAGTCGTCAGAGGATAGATCACTCCACAAAGAACAATAAATACTAGACTTAATCGTACAATAATAAAGAAATAAGAACTTTTCGATGATGACAACTGCTCATCAGTATCCTCCATGGAGTTTCCGTTATTCACGATGCTCTCACCCTTTCAATGATTAGTCAATTCGTCTTAAATCCATACACTTACGATCATATCAATGAGCTTGATGCCCGCAAAAGGAACAACCACTCCGCCCAGCCCATAAATAAAAATATTGCGTCCGAGCAGCTTCGTAGAGCTCATAGCTTTATACGAGACACCCTTCATAGCCAGAGGGATGAGCAGCGGAATAATAATCGCATTAAATATTAAAGCGGATATAATAGCTGAGCTTGGTGAGCCTAGTCCCATTACATTCAGGGCTTCCATTTCCGGTATGGCGAGCATGAACATCGCCGGAATAATGGCGAAATACTTCGCGATATCATTCGCGATACTAAAGGTTGTCAATGCGCCCCGCGTCATCAGCAGCTGTTTACCAATCGCAACAACCTCAATAATCTTCGAAGGGTCGGAGTCCAAGTCGACCATATTGGCCGCTTCCTTAGCGGCTGTCGTACCGCTGTTCATGGCTAAGCCCACATCAGCTTGGGCAAGGGCAGGGGCATCATTTGTACCATCCCCTGTCATGGCAACCAGCTTGCCCTCGTTCTGTTCTCGGCGAATGACTGCTATTTTATCCTCAGGTGTACTTTCCGCGATAAAATCATCCACACCCGCTTCGCGAGCAATTGTAGCTGCGGTCAGCGGATTGTCACCCGTACACATAATGGTCTTGATCCCCATTTTCCGCAGCTCATCAAACCGCTCTTTCATGCCCGGTTTAACCGTATCCTTCAAGTAAATAAGTCCATAGATCCGATTATCTACCGCAACCGCTAACGGAGTTCCCCCCATCCGAGCGATGGCATCAGAATTACTGTCGAGGTTGGCGGGAATGATTCCGCCTTTAGACTGTACCCACTTCTTCACGGAGTCCACCGCACCTTTACGTACACAGCGTCCATCTTGCAGATCAATACCACTCATCCGTGTTTCTGCCTTAAACTCTACGAATGCCCCACCTTCAGCAAGCTTACTGTCATAGCTGCGTTCCAGCTTCTTGGCCAGCTCAATAACAGATCGTCCTTCAGGTGTCTCATCCTTCAAGGAACTAATGGCCGCCCATGCTGTGAGCTCCGCTTCCGATTCATTCCCGACAGGTACAAATTCACTCGCCATCCGGTTTCCAAAGGTAATCGTACCGGTCTTATCTAAGATCATCGTATTAATATCACCGGCAGCCTCAACTGCCTTCCCCGACATCGCGAGTACATTAAACTGGGTCACCCGGTCCATACCCGCTATTCCGATTGCGGAGAGCAGTCCCCCGATTGTTGTCGGGATCAGACAGACCAACAAGGCGATCATGACGGGAATATCAAGATCAACACCTAGATACGTTGCAATCGGCCGCAAGGTCACTACTACAATCAGGAAAATCAGCGTCAGACTGATCAAGAGTGTATTTAGCGCGATTTCATTAGGTGTCTTCTGACGTTTCGCCCCTTCCACAAGGGAGATCATTCGATCTAGAAACGACTCACCAGGATCACTTGTAATTCTTACTTTAATCTCATCACTGACGACCCGTGTACCGCCTGTAACGGAACCAAAGTCCCCACCGGCTTCCTTGATTACAGGTGCAGATTCACCTGTAATCGCTGATTCATCTACGGAAGCCAGCCCTTCTATCACTTCACCGTCACCAGGGATAAGTTCTCCCTGGCTGACGATGACGATATCTCCTTTACGCAGCTCGGAGGAGGATACTGTCTTCACCGACCCTCCAACGATTTTGTTTGCTGTGATATCTTGTTTTGTTTTCTTGAGTGAATCGGCTTGGGCTTTTCCGCGGCCTTCTGCCAGTGCCTCAGCAAAGTTCGCAAACAGCACTGTAAATAGCAGAATGAACAACACTGTGATATTGAAGCCTATCGATTGCTCTGCATTAAAATATCCAGGAGCCAGCACCATGAGGAGGACAATGATCGTACCGACCTCAACCACGAACATGACTGGATTTTTGATTAGCGTTACTGGGTTAAGCTTTATAAAACTATCCTTTACAGCGCTAAGGAGTATGGGTCCCGTTAGCAGTTTTTTTCTTTTTACAGTACTCATCTTATTCTCCCTCTTCCTACCGTAAGGTTAGATATTCTGCAATGGGGCCGAGTACAATGACCGGCAGGAACGTCAGCGCACCGATAATCACTACGGTACCAATCAGAATCCCCGTGAACAGACCATTGTCTGTGCGGAATGTACCAATGGTCTCAGGAACTGGCTTCTTCTGAAGTAAAGAACCTGCTACTGCCAGCATTGCGATAATCGAGACATAACGGCCTAGCAGCATGACAATCCCGGTTGTAACATTCCAAAAGGTTGTGTTGTCCGCAAGCCCCTCAAATCCTGAGCCATTGTTCGCGGCAGAAGAGACATATTCATATAACACTTGGCTGAGCCCATGGAATCCAGTGTTCGTAATCGCCCCTTGCCCCAAATCGGTCAGGAACGCAGCTGCGGTTGGTACTAGGATAATGAACGGATGAACAAGGATCGCAATGGCAATCAGCTTCATCTCCTTGGCCTCTATCTTCCGTCCGAGAAACTCTGGTGTCCTGCCGACCATCAGACCGCACAGGAAGACACCCAGAATCGCATACATCAGCATATTGATCAGTCCGACACCTTTACCCCCAAAGACATTGTTCAGCATCATCAGTGCCAGAGGCGTAATACCTCCCAGTGGTGTCAGCGTATCATGCATATTGTTAACACTACCTGTCGTAGCTGCGGTTGTTACTGAAGTAAACAAGGAAGACTGCGGAATGCCGAAGCGTACCTCTTTACCCTCCATGCTGCCTTGTGAAGATTCGATTCCTAGTGCATTGATCGCCGGATTACCCTTTGATTCAGCATAATAGTTCAGTCCCAGCAGTAGTACGAACAAGGTCATCATTGCGGTAAAAATAACCCAGCCCTGACGTTTGTTCTTAGCAAACAGTCCGTACATATAAGGGAGCGAAGCTGGCAGCATCCACATAGAAAGAATCTCCAGCACGTTCGTAAGTGGATTAGGATTCTCAAAAGGATGCGATGAATTGGCCCCGAAGAAGCCGCCTCCGTTCGTGCCCAAATGCTTGATCGATTCCAGAGAAGCTACTGGACCGATAGCAATCTGTTGCGTTTGCCCCTCTAGTGTAGTGACTTCAAGTGATGGCTTGAGGGTTTGCGGCACATGTAATCCTACCAGTACCAATGAAACCAGCAGAGCCAGCGGAATGAACACACGAATATGTGCTTTGACGAAATCCTCGAAGAAGTTCCCGACTGATTTGCGTCCTGTGATCCCTCTGACAAAAGCAACCGCAACTGAAAATCCGCTCGCTGCAGACGTAAACATCATCATCGTGATGACAGCCATTTGTGAAAAATACGAAAGTCCCGTCTCCCCGCTGTAATGCTGCAGGTTTGTATTAGTCATAAAGCTGATCACCGTATTGAACGAAAGCGTCTGTTCCATATCCGCAATTCCATTCGGATTTAGCGGTAAACCCCGCTGCAATCGAAGAAAGATATAGCTGAAAGTAACCAGTACGATATTCGTTAAAACAAAGCTGAGCGCATACTTTTTCCAGGACATACCTTCCCGTTTTTTCAGTCCGATCAGCTTATAAATCCCTTTTTCCACGCCTCCAAACCATCGATCCGTACGATTGGGTTCATTAGAAAATACATGATATAAATACGTGCCCATCGGCTTAACCAGCAAGATGAGAATGACGATTACAGCTACGATTTGCAAAATGCCCATGAATGCCCCTCCTTAAAATTTCTCCGGATGAATCAATGCGTAAACAAGATATAAAAACAGCAGTAGGGTAACAGCGATGACTAGAATCACAGCTTATCCCTCCCTGTATCCTCAACTACACCTGCGCACCAGCGCATAAATCCATAAAACAACCCGTAAATTACAGCTAACGAAGCCACCATATACAGATCCATCATATCTCCCGCACTCCTTCTTTTATCCTTGATGAGGTGATTTATCGATCAGAAAATCAGCATCTCCACTGTGGGAATAGATTACATAACTTGCACCAAGTCTTTTATAGACCAATCTAGGATTTATTGAGCTTGTGATCACAAAAATCGGCTGCGTCGTCCAGGTGCGGCACATCTGAATGTAGCGGCAGCATAACGTAAAGCTGCTCTCGAACAGATATACCCGGCCTACCGGGAACGGCGGGCGAAACCAAGTATTCTGATGGCGGGTATCTACTAGAACGACTTTCTCAATCCCCATCTCTTCAAGTAGGGACTTCTCAGGCAAGTTGTTGGTCAATCCCGCCATCTTAATGCCTCTAAATTTTAGAAGCTTAATAAAATGTTCTCCTGCCTTCGTTGGCGCACATACCAGTACATATTCATTCTGATCTGTCATCTCTTATTCTCCTCAAATGCTTTGCTTGTAAGATCAGAGCTTGATCACCCTGGTCTTGAAAGAAAAGCTACCGCTAATGATGAATATAACGACCTCTTCCTGAGGTTTTCCATAAATGCTTTGCTTAAAAAAGCACAGCAAAAAGCCACAAAGGATTCTCCTCTGTGGCTCGCTAGCGGTCACATTGCACTCATCCTCTCTCCATACGCTTACGAGGTTAGCTGTCGGATTCGGGCGGTGAGAGTCGCCCTACCTGTAGAGGATGCGAGCTCACTCGCATCCTCTACAGGATTCACCCCATAACCGGCTTCCGACTCTCACATCGTCTGCCGATTGTTGGTTCCCCCGCTTTCCTTACCGGAAATTAAGCGGATCAAATATTCGATTGTTGTTGAAACAGGAGTAATCATACCCTTATGCAGGAAGTATTGTAAAACGTGATTGATGCCAAAATAATGCAAATTAAAAACTATTTTCGCATTGGATAGCGCTTACTTGATATTCAATCTCTCTATATCTCTTGTTTACTCGAATTTGAATCAATTAGCGAAAAGCGGACGGACTCTGTGATTTTATTCACCACAGCTGGAGAAATCACCAAAAATCGCCTATATAGGAAAGGAAACGAGAAGTCGAGATTAAACGAGGAAGAAGCTCGATAACACGCAATAAATACCTATTTGGCAGGATTTTTCGTCGCAGTTGGTAGGATACGGTTCAAATTGCGCTCAAAAGAACACTTTCTGCTTTTACAGAAACACCTTGAAAAGAGTATGATTCGGATTGAATCTATTTCACGAAATACAATCAACGCTGAGTTCCTGTATTTGCAGGGAACGGGGGAACCATCGGGCCACATGGCCTACTTGGGGTGAATCCGAAGGAGACTGTTCAAGTCTCACATAGGTAGGGCGACTCTCACCGTCCGAATCCGACAGCTAACCTCGTAAGCGTAAAGAGAGAGACCCTTGATCCGCCACGCTTTGGCACAGGTGTGTATGCCTGTATTCCAAAACCGCAGCAGAGGTCCTCCTCTTGCTGCGGTTTTTGCGTTACCTGAACCTACCCGGGTAATAGCATGCTGGACGGGGTGAAAGGAATGAAACACTATTATTGGGGAATTCAGCAAGGGCTGCTTGAGCCGATAAGTCTAAATTATGTTTGCTTTGGAGCGTTATGGTTCGAAGAGGATCATCACAGAACTATTGTCGGCTATGCATTTGGTCAGAACCAAATTGAATCCTTGCGCCATTTCAGCAGCCCTTCTACTTGTGAGTACTGTATGGACCGAAGAATTATATACGAAATATATAAAAGTATCAGAGAAAAGCAGCAGCTGCAGGATTGGTCCGCACACCAATGTTTTCCGTGGCTCGCCCCCTTTAAGAAACCTTGGAAGGACGTTGCTATTGGTTGGTACGTAATGAGATCCCGCAGCACCTTCCCCTTACATTTATCCATTATACGTAAACAGAAATTCCGACTATGGCTGGAGCATGCCGCAGTCTGTGAGAACGAAGCTGAAATGCTCGCCTGTATAGAGAAGGCTAACCTTACTCACCATGTTGAGCTTAAGCTTTTGGAACCCTAGGGAGGAGAAACTTGTCATGGACCAGCGAAGACTATCTCGCATTGAAGTATTCGTCTTTGATTCACCTGAGCCTATTCACTATGGAATGGAGGCTGATCCAGGCAGCCGGTATGGCATCCTGAAACTTACCTGTAAAGGGGGTAGCAGCTGGGGGGCATGTCTTATCTCAGCCAATACTAAAACCTTCGACCTTATTAAATGGAGTTCTTTTCTCAGAATGATATACCACTGCCGGCTTGAGGAAGCGATAGATAAAGTACGTACCCATGGTTCAGAGTGGGATCAGACTCAGTTTGAGCTAGTGCAAGATGCTTTACAGGATTTAAAAGCCAAGCTGCAGGGTAAATCATTGGCAGATCATATCCAGCAAGGTCGTCTGTACAGAGCTGTTGCCGGTGGAAGAGATTCCAGAGGGGGGCGGCTATACTATAAACCATCTAAGTCCGTATCCAGTATTGCGCTTCAAAAGCATAGTTATCCAGAACCTGATACCGCCGAGCTTATCAACAAATCCATTTCTTACTTTTCTATATTATAGGTTCATCCCATAACCCATTCTGAAAGGATCGTGTTTATCATGCCTGACCCCTTACCTGCCGGATCGCCCCGTAGAACTATATTTGCAGAGTGTGTTCAAAAGAATACGAATGATATCTATGCGCTCAGTTCTATGTTGTTACAACAATCAGCAGAAGCCGAGAGAGTTACTATCCGAACTTTTAAAGAGCTTCATAAAATATTCCGTCAAAAAAGCTTCGACAGCCAGCTATTCTCTATCGAAGCTTACCGCTCTTGTATCCGTCAGTGCGCCGATTATTACGCACGCCGGTCTCTTCTGTCTGCCAAGGCACTGCCTTGGGAGGAACAGCTCGTAAAAGTGATGTGGTATGGCCTAAAGCTATCTTTACCTCAAATTAGCATTATCCTGCAAAAGAGTGTTCCTGTACTGAAAGATCAGCTTAGACATGTGCGGGAGCAAATGACTGCTCAAGAGGATTTGCTGCCCAGCGGTAATTTGTCCGTTGTATAGCCCTCGGAGCTCACTTTGGCCGAAAAGCTAACTAGCGTAGTTGGAGGGCTGACATTCAGTATTTCAACCCTCCCGTGGGAGTTACTTTATATATAATTGAATATAATCTATGAGGGTATGACTAATGATTGGGACAAGGATATTATTATTTCGAGTATAAAGATAGACAAAATATATATGCATAACCATCAATTGAATCATATACACCCAATTAGTAATTAAATAATCCATAAAGGTCATATTAACCATACTCATTTGAAAAGGAATATGCATCAACGCAAATAATAATCCAACCACTACAATGGCAAGATATTTATTCTTAATCAAGCCTGTAATTCGAGTCTGGATATAACCTCTGAACATTAATTCTTCAGGCAGTGCAGTGAAAATGAAGAGTATTAAGAACTCTACCCACAGATTTGCTCCTTCCAATTGAATTTCTTTCTTATGTAGAATGAAGTCTAGAATAATTTGATAGGTAAAAGGAATGGCCCCAACAATACCTAGAAGAATAGATATTGCAGTATTAGAAGTAGTTAATCCAATGCTCTGCAGGTTCTCCTTCTTTGACCTCAATAAGAATAGCAATGGCGCTAATTCAAGAATGAAAATAGGACTATAGATGGCTAATTTAAATAAATGTTCATTTGAATAATAAAGCCTTGCTCGTTCTAAAAAATCGGTTTTATACATCAATAGACCAAATAAATAAATGATTAAGGCATTATAAACAAAAAAGATCAAAGCATAATAACCAGCTTTTTCACCACCGCTATCCGCCCTATAATTGTAGAATTCCACCTTAGTGAAATACCTCATCCTGCTCATTGAACCTCTCCCCTATATGCTTTCTCTAATAATCACGTTATTGCTCATTTAAATAAGAAGTTTTTTAAGAGACTAATCTTAGCTTATATCATCAATTCCTTTTTTGTACTTTTTTTCACTAAAATTACACAAATACCGAACTGAATTTTGCTAACGCGATCATTTTGCTTTTCACTCTTTTCGAGCATATAAAAAAGCCACGGCATCTGCCGTGGCTTCCTTATTTCCTACTATTACGCTTTACTCTTACGTGCCTTACCGTACATCCACAATCCCGCAATCATCCCCACCATGGCAATACCAGTCAATACACCCTGAGTGAAATCCATCAAAGCGGACCCATTGGTCGAGAGCATTCTACTAACCGTAGCCAGAGATACCGAACTCATTAAAAGCATCATATTGTATTGTTCACTTTTAGTCATGATTACCACTCCTTAAAAGTTTATATGAAGCCACTTAGATCTTGTAAGCCTTCATCGCTTTTCTGATCTCTTTAATACTTGGACGTTTGCCGTACATCAATACGCCTGTGCGATAGATCTTGGCAGCCAACCATCCAAAGATGAACGTGGTAACAAGCAAGATGGCTAATGATACAATAACTTGCCAGATCGCTACTTCACCAACACCAATTCGGAGCAACATGGTCAATGGAGAGGTGAAAGGCACATAACTCGCTACCTTAACCAGCAGAGTATCCGCATTGGAGATACTAAACAGCGGAACATAGAATGCTACGAAGCCTAACATCATAATCGGCATAACCGCTTGGCCAAGATCCTCTGTACGGCTGACAATCGAACCTACAGCCGCATACATCAAGGCATAGAGGAAATAACCTAGTACATAAAGAACAATCCCATAAAGCAACAAGTTAATATTAAGCTGGCCTAAATCCAGATCTAAATCTTTCAAAATCGTTGCATTATGCGGAAGCTTAAGATTGACAACTACCGCTGCGATAATGACGCCAATCTGTAATAATCCTACTAAGAAGACACCGATAACTTTACCGAACATTTGCGCTAAAGGTGAGGCACTTGTAATCAGAATCTCCATGATCCGTGAGCTCTTCTCTGAAGTAATCTCAGCCGCGATCATATTACCGGTCATCATGATAGACATGAAGAACAGCATAAGCATGGCGTATACAATGACGTAATTAATAGCTGGAGCGGATTCCTGCGACGCATCCTTATCTCCCGCAGTCCCATCAGGGTTGAGCTGCTGAGTAGCGATCTGTACCGGTGTTGACATAGCAGCAATCTGCTCCTGCGTCAGCTTGTCGCCAACGACGAACTGGGTGTTGGCCTGCTGAAGGGCATTTTGGAGATAGATTTGTACATCGCCCTTCAATTCACCATTCTCACTATAATAAGTAACGGGTGGAAGTCCTTCACCAGTCGGTTCTGCAAAAGTAACATACCCTTCTACAGTCCCTTCATCTAAAGCTTTCTTTAGCTCCGCATCATCGGCAGAAGTATACTGCACAACTTTTGCCTGCGGCATTCCCTCAGGTGAAGTATAGGCCTTCAACAACTCTGCCGCCTGATTTCCTTCTTCCGCGATCACAGCAATTTGAGTCTCTGCGTTTGTTGTAGAATCACCCTTAAACTGATCGATGATGTACGGAAGATTCATCCCAATACTGAGCAGCAACACTAGAATTAACGTAGTAATCATGAATGATTTCGTTCTTACTTTATTTTTAAAGGTAAAGCCAATAATTGTCCCCATCTTATTCATGAGATTCACCCACCGCTCTGATAAAGATTTGATTTAACGTTGGTTCCTTAATTTCAAAATGCTCCACTTCACCCTGCGCCATCGCCTGCTGTAGGATACGTTGTGCTGCGCCGATCTCACTGATTGACAACAGATAACCTCGCTCCTGTCGCTGTACTGCTGTTACACCTGCAATTGATTCTAGACCGGTCACTTCGTTATCCGTACGCAACAATACTTGTTCACGAGGATACCCACTCTTAATCGTACGAATATCGCCCTGTACGACAGTATTGGAACGATCCAAAATCGTAATATTACGGCAAAGCTCTTCAACATGCTCCATCCGGTGCGTTGAGAATAAGATACTCGTTCCTTGATCACGCAATTCTTTTACCGTATCTTTCAGTAGTTCCACGTTAACAGGGTCCAAACCACTGAAGGCTTCATCAAGGATAAGAATTTGCGGCTTATGAACAACTGCGGCGATAAAGCCCATTTTCTGCTGATTCCCTTTGGAGAGCTCTTCAATCTTCTTATTGTAATAATCCGGAACCTCAAACCGATCGAGCCAGTAGCGAAGGCTCTTATCCGCATCACTAGCCGACATCCCGCGAAGACGTGCCAAGTAGACGATTTGATCGCTTACCTTTACCTTTGGATATAATCCTCTTTCTTCGGGTAGATAGCCCATGATTTGCTGAAGTTCGCTGTTATACGGCTTTCCATTATACAAAATATTCCCGCCATCAGGGTAAATTAGGCCAAGCACCATGCGCATTGTGGTTGTTTTTCCTGCACCGTTTGCCCCCAGTAATCCGTAAATTTCCCCCTTGCCTACCGTTAGGTTAATTCCGTTTACAGCGGTTTTTTCTCCATATTGCTTCATTACACTTTCCAGCTTTAAGGCTTCCATTTCTCTAGTCCCCTCTCTTGTGATCAATCAGGATAGGACGGTGTCCCTGTGTCCATAAGCCTAATATTTCGTCCAATTCCAAACTGCGACTCTTGATAACCTTTACGCCCAAGTCCTGAATGCGTTTCTCGTTCTTAGAAAATTGTTCTATGATAAAAGAAGCTACACCCGGTGTATCCATGGTAAAGTTTATGCCACCCGGTAATTCCGCTGACAACTCAGCAAGCTCCTCTTCATCTGCAACATGTACCCACACCTCGGTCCAAGCACCGAATAGACTGTCTTTTTCGGCCATACCCAGCAGTTCACCCCTATGCATAAGCACGATATAATCTGCCAGCCGCCGTACCTCTTCCACAATGTGTGTAGAGATAATCATCGTTGCATTAGTCTCTTCCATATACTTACGAAGCGTCTCCATCATAATCTTCCAGGCAAAAGGATCAAGCCCAGAAGAGGGTTCATCCAGTAACAACAGACGTGGACGTGACGCAAGAGCTGCAGCAATTTCAAATTTTCGACGCTCGCCCTTAGACATCTTCGAAAGTTTCATATGATACGGGACTTCAAATCGATCCATCAGCTCCTGAAAAAACGACTCATCCCAGTTCGGATACCAATGCTTTCGAAATCGGGCCGCTTGTTCCGCATTCCAGTGATTTTCTTCCGAAATCGAATTCTCAGGAACGTATGCAATAGACTGTCGAAGCTCTAGTGGCAGCTCGCTATCGTACTTATTTTCAAACCAATAAATATCGCCTTCCTCTGGGTTCGTCAGCTGGAGCAGTAGATTCAGTAGCGTACTTTTGCCAGATCCATTCTGACCTACCAAAGCTGTAATATAACCTTGAGGCAGATTCAGGTTTAGCGGTCCAATTGTCTTGCTACGCCGCTGTTTGCGTACATTCCGCAATTCTATCGCCATCTGTACCATGTGAGTTAGCGCCCGCCTTTCATTCCTGTTCCCTATATTTAAGTTCTACAATTTCCTGAAAAATCTCCTCAAGCTCTTCCTTGCTGCAATGTACCGATTTGCCGATGTCGACTGCGCTCTCGAGGGCTTTGCTGATCGCTTCCCGCTTATATTCCTCCATTGCAGAGGCACCTACATGGGATACAAAGGTACCTGTTCCTTGTCTTGTTCGTAGCAACCCTTCGTTCTCTAGATCCTGATACACGCGTCGTACCGTAATCACACTACATTTCAGATCTCCAGCGAATTCACGAATGGAGGGTAGCAGCGTTCCTTCTGTAATGACCCCACTAATGATTAATGATCTAAGCTGAGTCTCTATCTGATGGTAGAGGGGTTCAGCACTATTTTCGTTGATTTGTACAGGTATCCACATGTTTACACCTCGCCTTCCACTCTAGCTTGCTAGAGCGCCGTCCTTGCCATTTCACATTGTTCATACGAGATCGCGACTCTTCAGTCGATGGATAGTCCATTTAGAGAATAATTGCACAGATATTGTACCTAGCAGAAGCGTTCCCCACATGATCGGAGATAGCAGCCCCCACTCCTTGGAAACGGAGATGCTATACAAGAATAGGTTTCCTCCCCCTAGTAAAACCAAGAACGATATTCCCCAAGATATCACTACGATTAGCACTGTTAGCCCTAGATAAGCTTTACCGCTAAATAAATATTCAATGAAAATATACAGTCCTGAAACAATGAGTCCGACACCGATCCAAGTTATAGCAAAAGCAATAAACGCGGGTAATGCCATCTCCTTGCGGTAATTCTCACCGAGCATATAGACAATTCCGAAGAACAATACACCATTAACAGTAAAGGAGCCTATTGCCTGAAACTTTCTACGAGTTAATACCACATTCAGAGGAATCGGTAAAGATCGTAAGTAAGCCAGCATTCTCGTGTAGGAGTCTTCACTCCAATATTTCATAGAACGACGGGAGAATGTGACTCCGAGTAACGGCATTAATGAGAGAAGTAAAAAATCCGCTATCATTGTCCGATCTTGATCAGCTAATACGTCATTTGTTACCAAACTAGTCATCCCTGCCAGATAACCCATAAATATAATTGTAGTTAGGAACGTTCCTAATACTTTTAATTTGTCTCCTCGAAAATCAGAGCACACAATAAACCACGAATCCTTTATTGTTCTCATTAATGCTAACCTCGCTTTACAATGTCTTCAGCGTCTTGCAGAAGCAGGTGTTCATATCCCTGTGCTTACTGTATATATCTATATACACAGTATATGTCCTTAATTTACCATTGTCAATCCTGTAAATGGAAAATATCCAAGGGCATTAGGAGATGTAACTTTCCAAGTCTTTGGAGGTGGCTTTGCATGTGAGTTACTGAATCATTATTGGGATTAACTAATCAGAGGATTAAATGGTGGGGATGCCGAGGTAGTATGAGAGCGAAGGATATGGACAATGGCGATTTTCATTGCGGCTTCGCTAAAGAGCAGTATGTGTAGGGTGCGGGGGGCTGAGCGTATTTCGCTCAATGTGTTGCGAATGCTCGGTGGGTGTGAATACTCAGTTGGGTGCTACTACTGGATGGATGCAAATGCTCGGTGGGTGTGAATACTCAGTTGGGTGCTACTGCTGGATGGATGCTGATGCTCGGTGGATGTGTGAATGCTCAATTGGATGCCGCTGGATGGAATGCGAATGCTCGGTGGGTACTACTGAGGTAAGACATCATATGAAGTAGAATCAACAATTAGGGAAAATCTCCCTCAAATTTCTTTGATTTAGCCTGAAATCAACGTTTTTAGGGAAATCCTCCCTAAAAATCAGCCATTTCTGCGTTTTAGCGCTAAAATAGTTAAAAAACAGGGAGGAATTCCCTAATTATCATTTTCCGAACACAAAGCTCATCTTTTTCAGGGAGGTTTTCCCTAAAAGTAAGCAAATAGATTACTTTTGAGTACTATTCTTCTCGCTTTCCCTTCTCGCTTTTCTTTCCCAACTCTTCCAGACTCCTTTCCACTCGGCCAGTTCCATTTCTTCCAGACCCCATTTCGCTCGGATCTCCTACCAAGTTCCATACTCCACTCCACCGACTCTTTTAACTGGTGCCATCCTCCACTTTTCTGTTCTCCCCACTGTGCCGCTCCAAGCACTAATCCAATCACGAGTGGTTTCACAATACAATTTTACGACCAGACAAAGGTATCCCAATTCCAGTAACAAAAATAAGCCCGTCATCCACTATCCCTATTAAGGGAAACGCAGATACACAGGCTTATTCATTCCTATTCACACAAATCAGATACAATTCGCATGACATATTCACACGCATATTCACATGCTCTATTCACACTACCAATTTACCTTTTCACGCAACTAACCTACGCGCCTAAAATAACTTCCCACACCGGCTTAGTGTGTCCGCCTGGATACAGAACATAAAGCAGCACATACACCATAACGCCAGTAATCGCAGTAATGAACCAAATGATAGATGTCACTCTGCCCCACTTACGGTGCTTGGAGTACTTCGCCTTAAATCCAAGAGTTAACGTAGTAAGTCCGAATACCGCTGCTACTGTTGCCAGCACGATATGGAAGATCAGAAACACTTGATAAATCGTCTGCAGTTCATCGGGTCCGCCCCATGAGGTGTTTCCCACGAACAACGTTCTAGATACGTAAACAATAAAAAACAGGAGCGCGGCGATTGCGGCAGCAATCATCGTCTTCTTGTGCGCCTCGCGTTTGCCCTTAATGATGAGCCACCAGCCAATAGCTACGAGCACCGCACTGAGTACGATGAACGATGTGCTAATAGTTGGAAACACCGTAAAAATATCCATGATTCTCCTCCTTGGCAGTCTACCAGTTATGCACGGGTCAAGGTACTCTCCTCAAGTGCAGAGGAGGGCGTCGAAAACTCATCGTCGTCTTGTCCGTTCTCTTTTTTATACCAATGATAGAACACATAAGCAAGCATAGAGGCAAAAATAAATTCCTGAATGAACTTCATCGCAATGCCTCCCACCTGCTGATCCACCTTTGGTGACAATAACTCAAAGAACGCAGGACCTCCAAAATTCTGTAGTAAGGCAGAAGGATCACCCGATATGCAATAGCCCATAGCAAGTGCCCAAGTCTCTGGATCACTGTAAGTGGCATAGAGCGGTTGATCTGCAAAAATAATCAGTCCGCATGCCGGGGTCAGCAATACCATATTTAGAAAAATAAACCCAATCTTGCCCAATCCACTCGCCATTCGGCGCTCCGGTAGCGGATTGATCAGCGTCCACCACATTAAGGCGGCTGTTAGGAACAAAACAATATAGTAGATCCGGTGAACGGTAAAATGCAGCATCACATAATCATGGATAACAGGAATATGGTACAAGGAAAATAGTCCGTTAAACATTAGAGCAGCTACCACCGGTCGAGCTAAAAAAGACAGCCTACGAAATGGGTTTACTTTCAGTATCCTCCGCCAGATAAAATCTGGAATCCCCAGCATAATCAGCGGCACCGCCACCAGATATGACAAGGCCATACTAACCATGTGGAAGGAAAACATTATATGCCCTAATAGACTAACGGGGCCCCCTTGTGCCAGATAAAGCGCAAGCATTCCGCACACAAATAGCGCTCTCCGCCAGAATGGAACCGGAGCTGCATCGGCATAACGTCCGGCAATCGGACCAATCCAAACGAAATATCCCGCCGTCAGCAGCAGCATAACCGCCAGAAAAAGCGGGCTCCATAGTTCAGCAAAGCTAAAGTATTGTAATCCCAGCATAACCCTAACCCCCTAACGCAGGATCTATTAGAACATCAAAAAGAGGGGGCATCTCAGCCCACCTCTTCTTTATTGTCCGTTAATTCCACCAAACCCAATACAGCGACATGATAATACAGGTACCAGCGATAAAGAAACCACCCAGCATAAAGATAATCGGCATTAGATGTCCTTTATCCTTCAGGTGCATCCAGAAACCCATCTGTACAATGACCTGAATGACTGCCATTACCAGTAGAAGAATAACTGCAAAGGTGGCATTCACCCCTCCAGCCGCAACAGCGGCGAAAGCAATTAAGGTCAAGACAATGGACAATATAAAGACAACAATATGCCTCTGTGGTCCTTCATGCCGATGACGATGCTTATACCCGCCGTTCTCTGGCACATGCTGATCTGTCGTCATAGTGTCTAGCCCACCTTTCCAAGTAGGTATACAACCGTAAAGATGAAGACCCATACCACATCAATAAAATGCCAGTACATAGCTGACACATATATCTTCGGTGCAGTAACTACGGTTAATCCTTTACGCATAAGTTGCCCAATCAGGATGGAGATCCATGCAATCCCGAAGGCTACGTGCGCACCGTGAAAGCCTACTAGTGTATAGAATGCCGAACTAAATGCACTTGTAGTCATTCCGAATTCTTCGTGTCTTACATATTGAGTAAACTCATAGATCTCTAGAATTAGGAAGCTTAGCCCTAAGGCTACAGTCACCAAAAGCCAGTTACGAAGCACTGCCGGACGGTTTCTATGCATCGCCTGGATAGCGAATACACTGGTCAGACTGCTTGCCAGGAGAAGGAATGTTGCAGCAGCTACAAGCGGCAGGTGAAACAGCTCATTCGCTGAAGGTCCCTCATTCGTTTGGTTGCGCAGTGCAAGAAACGTAGCGAACAACGTGCCGAACAGCACCGCTTCTCCGCCGAGAAACAACCAAAAGGCAAGTACCTTGTTTCGGCCTTCGAGCGTAGCTTTTTCCGGCTCGTGCGGAAGGGTGTCCTTAGAAGCTTCTGCGTGTGCCGTTGTCATGTCCGCTCACTTCCTTCCAGCTCTTCGGGTTCAATATGCCATCCGTGATCATCATACAGTGAACGTATCAGCATAGATCCAAATGTAATAATAAGACCAATCGCAGTAACGATATAATTATTAAATAAAAAGCTCATAAAGGCATTACCGAAGTCATCCCGGCTAAACATAAAGCCAAGTCCAGCGATGAATATCCCAACAGACATAGTAAACGGCAATATGGTTGCAGACGGCATGTGGATCGAGCCTACCGGTTCTGCCGGAGTCATACCTTTATTTCCTGCCATTTTTTCTTTCCAAAATGCATCAATACCACGGATAAGCGGCGTTTGCTTGAAGTTATATTCCGGCGGTGGCGAAGGAATCGTCCATTCCAACGTACGTCCATCCTCCCACGGATCATCCGCTGCATCTGCTGGCTTTCTTGAAGTTATGAAGCAATTCACTAAGAAAATAATCGTACCGACACCCATCAGCCCAGCACCGATTGTACTGACTAAATTCAGCAAATCAAATTGCTGATTCGGTAAATAAGTGAATACACGGCGCTGCATCCCCATAAGTCCAAGGAAATGCTGTACAAAGAAGGTCAGATGGAATCCGATGATAAATGTCCAGAAGGTCCATTTGCCCAGCTTCTCACTTAGCATCTTACCGAACATCTTCGGCCACCAATAATGCAGACCTGCAAACAAGCCAAGCACCAAGCCGCCGACAATAACATAGTGGAAATGCGCTACAACAAAATACGTGTCATGGAACTGAAAGTCAGCAGGCGCCGATGCCAGCATGACACCAGTTACACCACCCATTGTAAAGGTAGGAATAAATCCTGCCGCGAACAGGTTTGGTGTCGTGAAACGCACTTGCCCGCCCCACATCGTGAACAGCCAGTTAAAAATCTTAATTCCGGTCGGAACTGCAATGAGCATCGTCGAAACAGAGAACAACGCGTTGGCTACAGGACCAAGTCCGGTAGTGAACATATGGTGAGCCCAAACCATGAAGCCCAGGAAGGCAATCAGGATGGTAGCGAACACCATCGAGCTATACCCGAACAGTCGCTTACGCGAAAAAGTCGGGATGACCTCCGATATAATTCCGAAGGCAGGTAGAATGAGGATATATACTTCCGGATGACCAAATATCCAGAAGATATGTTGCCATAGCACCGGATTACCCCCAGCTCCAACCTCGAAGAAATTGGCTCCAAGAATCCGGTCGAATGTCAGCAGTACTAAACCTACTGTAACTGCTGGAAATGCAAACAAAATAATTGCGGAAGTAATAAAAGTAGTCCAAGCAAACATCGGCATCCGCATGTAGGTCATTCCCGGCGCACGCATCGTAATGATCGTGGCTAGAAAATTAATCCCCCCGATAAGGGTACCTAATCCGGCAATTTGAAGACCGATCGTATAAAAGTCTACACCATGTGTAGTGCTGTATGTACTCGTAGATAGTGGGGTGTAGGAGGTCCATCCGGCATCAGGAGCGCCACCCATTACCCAGCTGAGATTCAGTAGAATTCCGCCGAACAGGAAGGTCCAGAAGCCAAGAGCATTTAGAAAAGGAAAGGCTACGTCACGCGCACCAATCTGTAGCGGTATGACGGCATTCATTAAGGCGAAGATGACTGGCATGACGCCGAGGAAGATCATCGTCGTACCATGCATAGTAATGAGTTCATTAAACGTTTGGGCGTCCAAAAAGTCATTCATTGGTTTGATGAGTTGCCAGCGAATCAGAAGTGCTTCAATCCCGCCGATACCAAAAAATAATCCTCCGGCCCATAGGTACAAAATTGCGATTTTTTTATGATCGACGGTTGTTAGCCAATCCATAAGTCCTGTATGGCGCTTCACACTGTGGCCATGCCCCAGAGGCTTGGATGAATTCAAGGTATGCGCTGCTTGAGCCAAAGTTCGTACCCCCTTTTTCGAAAGTTCCGCCCGCCTTTAGGCTAAGGCATTAGTCCAGCTTATAGTTGGCCAGATACTCAGCAATGCCGTCAATCTCCGCATCACTTAGGCCTAGATCTTTGGGGTTAGGCATCAGATTGCCCGGTTTTACCGATTGTGGATCATGCAGCCATGTTTTGAGATTTTCCTCAATTGGCGCACCATCTTCCCTCGTATCATCGTTTAGCAGGATCCCTGCTATCGACTCCCGAGAACCAATTCCGGTCAAGTTCGGCGCATTATTAATCCCTTGATCACCTACAGCATGGCAAGTCAGACACGCTGCTTTGAATTTCTCAGCTAAAGCAGGATCCTCCGGCAGCACAGCTACAGGTGCTTTCATGGAATCTATCCACTTCTGAAAATCTTGTTCACTAACCGATTTCACCTTAAATTCCATGAATCCATGAGACGGTCCGCATAGCTCCGCACATTTTCCGCGGTAAACGCCTTCATTAGGTGCACTGAAGCTGAAGCGGTTAATCGTTCCGGCTGGGTTAGTATCGATTTTACCGGAAAGGGAAGGGACCCAGAAGGAGTGCAGCACGTCTTTAGTTTCCAGTTCAAAAGCAATGTCCTTGCCTACTGGAATAATTAGATCCTGCGCTGTAGTCACCTTGTAATCGGTATACTCAAACTCCCACCAATATTGGTGGCCGGTTACTTTAACCTTAATCGCATCCTTGTCATTGGCATGATCATCTCCTGCGGCAAATACTGCCTTCACCGTTGGAACTGCCAGTACCACTACGAGGATAAGCGGAATGACCGTCCAGAGAATCTCAAGCTTGATGCTACCCTCAACCTGCTCAGGGATTTCATTCTGACCCGGCTTTCGACGGAAACGGATCAGTACATAAGCTGCAATCGTAAAGACAATCAGCAACACGACGATCATAATACTGATCGACAGCTCCATTAATCCATAAGACATTTCCGCCTGAGGCCCCTGTGGTCTGAGCACTGACAAGTCCTCACGGCCGCACCCGGCAAGAAAGAGACCAAACATAGCGGTCATGGGAAGGAGTCGCTTTACAGCCTGCCACGTTTTCATCATTGATCTACCCCGCTTTTCCCGATTTCGTAGGTTCCTGTTTTTTTCTGTCAATTATAACAATCACTATTAATATAAGTTTAAGGGAAAGTTTTGTCAATCGTTCACAACTAGTTCACATTGTAATTTTCGACATAATAATCCCTTGTCCCGCCTGCATTTATGCGTTTTTTTGAAAACGCAATCAAATAAAAAATGATCGTTAAAGCGCATTCATTGTGAAATGTGTCTATTAATTCATTTGACTATTTTATGAGAGACAATATTTCTTATTCATAAATGTACATACAAAAAAAACCGATTCCTGCAACAAACGTTGCTCGGGCACGGTTTATAAGAATCCTCGTGGATGTTATTACTCAAAATGATGTCAAAAGTAAGTAAGTGACACTCGTATCTGTTAGCTAGGAGACGGATGAATTCATCTTTACCAGCTCATGCTCCACGACCATGGTCAGTTCTTCTTCATAGCCTCCGGTAATCCGATATTTTCGGACGTACTCCTTTACGAATTTCTTGGGATCTTTGGGCCGGAAAATGCGTGTCATTTCCCGTAAACTTTCCTTGACTTCGTTATGACCTTTACTTGCCATGATCAGTTCCCTCCCAAAACATTGAAAATGAATGCTCCGTTGTAGAGAATGCATGATGAAAAGTACGCCGTAACCTCGAATGCAAGTGAAGTAACCATTACACATACGTGGCTTGCATTATCCGCCAAAACGTAAAATTCAAAGCTTCAAAGCCTTGAGATACTGGTTCGCCGGTGAAGCAGGTTCGTCGTGATTTGGGCTGAGAGTAAGGACGCCTGATGAACGATAGCTCCTTGACACTTTTATTACCCGAAGAGCCACTTACTGAATCACCCCTTTCGGGCCTTATCGTTATATTGTATCATATTCCGGTCCAACTTCCACCTTTCCTTGTAAAATGTGCTAATTGGAAAATTTTTATTTTTTATAATGATCATCGTAAGTCATATTCGTCGTGTCGGGTTAAAATACAATATGCTCTATAGCTGGCCACACCTATTACTTACCACAGCAAGAAAAGGAGAACTCTATGGGCCAAACTACACCATTGCTGACTTCAGCTTATAACATAGTTCCCGCGATGACCATCGCGCTACCAGAGGAAACTGCAACGCGTCGGGAAGGTCTTGAACAGGCTCATTGTGTAATTCAAAAGGAATATCCAAAGATGCATAGTATGCTTATTGCCCGCCACGGTAAGCTAATCTTCGAACGATACTACGGCAACCATCATGCCGGGACATTAAATGATCTTAGATCTGCTACCAAAAGCTTTATCAGCGCAATTACCGGAATTGCTATCGATCGGGGAGATATCCCCGATATCGATATTTCGGTTTCCAAGGTACTACGTAAACATGTTCCATACCTTCACTCCCCTCATTTATCCAAAATCACTCTCCGTCATCTGCTCACCATGACTTCCGGATTTAGCTGGATCACGGGCAAAAAGCTAGGAGAGCCTTTCGTCCGGAATCTCCATCGTAGTCGACGCTGGGGTTCCTTTGCCCTTAGTATGAACATAATTCCGGAACATATCGGTCAATTTCAATACCGTAGTATTGACTCCCATCTGATTTCGATGATTCTTAGTGAAAGTACAGGTCTCGATGCGTTCACCTATGCAGCTGAGCATTTATTTAGCCCTCTCCGAATGACTCACACCGCTTGGTTACCAAGTCCTGAGGGACACAGTATGGGACATATTGGTCTATACTTGAACTCAAGAGATATGACTAAATTCGGAATTTGTTTACTTAATGACGGTGTATATGCAGAGCAGCAGATCATTCCAAATCATTGGTTGCAAGAAGCGCTAACCGCACAGACTACGGGATATCCGGCTTTTGGAGATTATGGATATCAGTTCTGGATGGGTACAATGAGCGGTCAACCCTACAAGCTTGCGCATGGGCATGGCGGACAGCAAATCCTTCTCCTGCCAAAGTTAGATGCGGTTGTGGTCTTTACAGCAGAGAGCAAGACAAACAATTGGAAGAGCCCTCGTAAACTGTTGGAAAAATATATTATACCCTCAATGAGCTAAACATACTTTTTCCTGACAAGTCATAGGCTTTAAGGAAGAAGGGTTGGCTAACCAACCCCATCCCTTCTTGTCCAAGTAGAAGGAGAGTGAACCCTTTGTCCCCTTTCAAATCATCCACCGGACTGCCTGATAATATTGCAGGCGCGCTGTGCTATTTTTTTCCTTTTATTGGCGGTGTGATCTTTCTCGCTCTGGAGAAACGCAACCGTTTCGTGCTGTTCCACGCTCTGCAATCCCTGCTTACGTTCGGCGTGCTGATGATCCTCCATGTTCTAACCGGATTTATTCCTTTCCTCGGCTCCCTGATGAGTGCAATCCTTTCTCTTTGCAGCTTTGCTATATGGCTACTTATGATCTATCAGGCTTTGAGCAGCAGATGGTATAAGCTTCCTTGGGTGGGGGATATCGCGGAAAGTCAGATTCGACATCTATAAGTACCACTGAACTAACACCTCTTATCGCTGAAAAGTATTCCCTTTTGCCCATCCACTCCTTACAATGGAAAGACGGGCATCAACGGAATTCTACAGGCTGGAGGAATTTAAATGTATCTATTCATCATAAACCCACGTTCCGGCGGGGGCGCAGGCGGGCGGACCTGGCATACTGTAGAGGCGCTCATGAAAGAGCGGATGCTGCCATATATGACCTTGTTTACGCATAGCGCAGAGGGTGCAGAAGCTCTCGTTCTAAATACACTTAAACACCGTGAGGACTGGAAGGCCGCGATTATAATCGGCGGCGATGGCACGCTGCACAGCATTTTGGGTGCCCTTCGCGGCAAAGATATTCCCATGGCGATCATTCCAGCCGGCTCCGGCAACGACTCCGCACGCGGCTTCGGCATTCCGCTTTCGACTGAAGCTGCACTGGAAGCCGCACTTAGCGAGCGATATATCGAAGCTGATCTGATCTCAGGTGCAAATGGACTGACTTTAACAGCCGTTGCCAACGGCTTTGATGCACAGGTGGCCGAGAATGTGAATGCCAGCCGTTACAAACGGCTGTGCAACGCCATTGGCGCAGGCCAACTGGCTTATATCATCGGCATATTACATACGCTGATGACGTTTAAGCCATGCCGGGTGAGTGTTGCGTGCGACGGGACGGAGCACGTCTTTGAGAAGGCATGGCTGGTCTCGGTCTGCAACCTGCCCAGCTACGGCGGCGGGCTCTTGATCTGCCCGCAGGCGAAGGCCGATGACGGCCAGCTCGACGTCTGCGTCGTACATGGGTGCAGCCGCGGGCAACTGCTGCGGCTGTTCCCAACGGTACTGAAGGGCAAGCATATAGCGCTGCCCTTCGTGTCGATGCTGCGTGGACGTAGCGTAGCCGTCAACTTCGCAGAGGCCCGGCCGGCGATCGGCGATGGCGAGAGCTTCGGCAACGGGCCGCTTGCCGCACGCTGCGAGCCAGGGGCGCTGCGGGTGCTCTCGCCGCTGGCGGCGGTTAGCGTGCAGCGCCACGCCGATCCTGCAGCGGCATGCGGTGGCAACGGGTAAACCATACCCGTTGCATAACACAAAAAAAACAGCAAGAGACAGGCTTATAAACCTGTCTCTTGCTGTTTTAATGTTAACTTCCTTCGAATTTACACTAAAGAATCTCAGCTAAGCAGCCCTTCCTCTTCTTCCACGAAAGAAATTCTTCCATCCTCCAGCGAAGCGATTCGCACGAGCGATTCTACCCGGTAGCCAGCTTCCTGCAGAAGCCGATTCCCCGGCTGGAATGCTTTTTCGATCACAATACCAATCCCAACCACGCTTCCCCCTGCCTGCTCAACAATACGAGCAAGCCCGAAGGCGGCTTCGCCATTCGCCAAGAAATCATCGACAATCAGAACCCGCTCACCCGGAGCAATGAACTTCTTGGAAACGGTAATTTCATTCGTTTCTTTCTTCGTGAAGGAGTAAACCTTTTCTACATAAATGTCCTCTGTCAGTGTCAACGATTTCTGCTTACGGGCAAAAATCAGCGGAACCTCCAGCTCTAATGCCGTCATAATCCCCGGAGCAATCCCCGAAGATTCAATTGTCAGTACCTTCGTAATCTCTTCGCCGGAAAAACGGCGGGTAAACTCACGGCCAACCTCACGCATTAGAAAGGGGTCCATCTGATGATTCAGAAAAGAATCTACCTTGAGCACGCCTTGCCCGAGTACAATACCTTCTTTCAACACCTTTTGTCTCAACAGCTCCATAGTGCTCCTCCTCTCCCATCAATGAATCCTTTCTCCCCACTTTAAAGACCTGTCGGTTTTTGTGGCAATAAATTTCGGGCGATAGATTTTAAATTATGATCATCTTTGCTCTTTTCTTGCCCGTTATCATAACCCGTAATTCGAATCTCCACGAAATCGCCCGGATTTACCGGCTTAAAGATCAATTTCTCGCGGTCTTCCAGTCTCACGTTAAATTTCATGTCCTTGAACATTTCAACTAGCTCTGCTTCTCCGGGACTTGCTCCTTTATCCAGAAACAGCAGTCCGCGCAATTTTTTAGGACCATCCTCATGCACCACTTCAAAATGTACGATACATTCCATGCTTTTCACCTCCCTGTAATAGCTACTGCGCCTGTTCTTCCCCATCATCGCCTGGATCATACATTACATATTTACTGTGAATTTTGCTGTAACGTTCACCATAACGTTCTTCTAATTCGGCGCCCATATCCTGCTCCAGCTCGAACAATACCATTTCCTGTGAAAAATGATTCAATAGCAGATCCACTAACACCGGGTGCTCGGTTACAACCGCTTGCGCTGATCCATCTTCATAGCGCATCCCGAGCATACACCAGCTCCGATCGATCACGAATGAGAACTTCCGTCCATCCTGTCGCTGCGAATCTCTTCCGAGAGGCGGCCATACCGGATAAGAGGCCGGAGCAGCATTGCCTCCGTCAAACGCCCATAAGAGTCTAACGCCACGCAACTCCGCCTGTTCAAGTTCACTCCGCAGAAGTGACGCTTCCTCACGCCACATATCCACTACGATCTCTTGCTCAGCCATATTAAGTTGGCGAATAAGAGCGCCCAATACATTGCGGTCACCTTCCACATTATAAAACGAAGGGCTAACAGGTCCACCGCGAGGCATCTCACTTTCCATATATGCCAGTGAAGCTTGCACCCGTCCCGAGATCATGGTCGCGAGCTCCTCTGGATTGAGAACACTGTACCGCGCAGGTTCTCCTTCGCCACATCGTACATATCCCTGCTGCGTAAGGCGTTGTAGCGCCGCGTACACATTCGATCTTGAAACTCCGAGCTGTTTGGCAACCTCATAGCCAGAAGCCTGGCCTTTTGTCGCAAGCTCTACCATAATTTTGGACTCCATCTCCGTGAAGCCCAGATTGCGCAGATGCAGCAGCAGCTGTTCCATCTTGTTGTCCCCCTAAGCTGACTGAAATCCGTACTATATTTGCTCTGATCCACATCTCGGACACCATAAGGAGCCCTTAGGTAATTCATTTCGACAAATTTGGCACTGGATCATATCTCGCACACCGTTATCTTCAGTGACTGCAGATTCCTCCTGATGCTCATTCTTGTGCCATTCCCCAAAGCGGCGATCCAGCTCAAGTTGTCTTTTTCTTTCACGTTCCAGCTGCTCAGCTTGTTTACGTTCCCGCTCAATATCTTGTTCACTCGCCTTATATTCTTCGAGTGGCAGCTCATCATCCGGGTGCTGAACTTCAGCGTACACCACACTCTGCGGGTGCAGCTTCATCGCAATCTCCTTCTCTTCATCCGTAAGCTCATCCGCACCATAATATTGATCTTCATCATCTTCATTCACAGATTGAACAAATACCGGTGTAGAAGGCACCCTTCTTGAAGCGGACAACGGCTCCAGCTTACTTCCGCATTTCGGACAAAAGTTAGCATCAAGCGCCACAATATGACCACATGAACATAGCCGCTCATTTTTCAGCTCAGCAATTCTCGTCCGCAGAACTTCAATTTTTTCCTGAAGCTTGGAACAGTTACGGGATAGCTCCACCATTTTACCTTCAGCTACCGACATATCCTTTGAACGATATCCTTCGTAAAAAAGCTTGCCCATTTTCGTAAATTCAACTTCCATCTCTTGTTCAACATCGGAAATAAGTCCGTTCATCTTGCCGATCTCTACTGAGTTTTGGGCTTTTTCGGTAACCCGGCTCGCGCTATCTTTAATTTTTTTGATAAAACTCATTACAGTTCCTCCCTCTCCAGCGATACGTGTTTCTATCATACCAAATGTATCGAGTAGATTCATTAATGTGCTTTAATACGCGATTTAGAGGAGAATGTTCCTATAAAATCCAGACTAATTGATTTAAGCCACTTCCCCCTTACACTTATGGGTTATATTTCCTGATTTTGAATGTAATTTTGCGTCAGAGGTTCTACATCGGTTAAAATAGAATTATCACAAATAACGAAATCGGGAGAGTTTCAGTGGAAGAACATGAGAGCACACAGCTTACGCTTAGTCAGCTACAAGTACACGTTAAGGATCTGCAACAGTGGCAAGGTAACAGCAACGAGGATTTCGCCAAACTGATAAACGAGTTCGAAGCTTTGCCGGCCCTTTATCGTCACGCGTTAAATGATCTTCAGAATAAAATCGATGTAATTAAGACGGAATGGCAATCCCGCGACGGCTTCAGTCCCATCGAACATGTCAAATGCCGAATCAAAGAACCCAAGAGTATTCTTCAAAAGATGGAGCGCAAAGGCTACGGTTTCAGCTTGGAAAATATGGAGCAATATATTCACGATATTGCCGGAATGCGGATTGTATGTGCCTTTGTTAAAGATATATACCGTTTAGTAGACCATCTTAGTACACGCGAAGACATCCGCGTGCTTGAGATTAAAGATTATATAGCTCATCCTAAACCAAACGGATATCAAAGCCTTCATCTTATAGTGGGAATCCCGCTCGTCCTGCTGGAAGGAACACGCTGGGTCAAGGCTGAGATACAGCTGCGCACCCTGGCTATGGACTTCTGGGCAAGCATGGAGCATATTTTGTATTATAAATTCGATAAACAGCTTCCTTCCCATGTTGCCGAGGAACTAAAAGAAGCCGCGCGCGCCGCTGATGAACTAGATCAGAAAATGCTGCGTCTTCGCCGTGAGATTCTAGAACTTTCCGAGGGTGATTCTCCCTCCAGTGAACAGCATTAGAATAATTAAAAGCCGCATTCTCATCAGAGATGCGGCTTTCGTATGTCCAGCTACTTCTTAATCAGACCCTTATTGGCCCGTCGTGCAGACGCTTCTGCAACCCGCTGCATAATCAAAGTTAATCCCTCAATGGCTTTAGGTGTCTGCGGTAGCAACGTTCCCCAGTCTTCTGTAACTTCAGCTACAACTATCGGCGAAGGAAACGGTCTAGCTGCAATCTCATGGAACTGTGGCCCAGGCTGATGTAGCGAACCTTCAGCAGCCGCTTCTGCCAGCCATTCTCCAGAGGAAATAGCCGGCCCCTTACGTTCAAGCCGAGCCAATTCCGTAGAAAGATCACTAACCGAGACTTCTTCTTCCTCTGTTTCAGCTTCGTCGCTGGAAATATCCCCTTCAGCCCAAAGGGCAAAAATCCCGTCCAAGAGCTCTCCTTTAGTAAACCCTCTCAGCGAAAGCGCCAGTAACGGCTCTTCAGCAAGACGTTCTTTAATAAGCCTCAGCGTCTCCGCCTTATGCTCCACTTCCTCACCCTCAAAAAGGGCTTGCTCCAGCTCTCTATCTGTAGGCAAAAGCTCAAGTTCAGCCAGCTCACCCGTCAAACGCCCTTGCAGCAAGGCAAATACTTCTCCTGGACTTAGTGCCAGACTTCGCAATATTTCTTTTCTTCGGGAAGCATGCCATACCGGAACCTTCAGAGAGAGAGGTTGATTTGCTTGTTGTTCCTGAGCAGGAGCGCCGGTATTCGATTCACCTTTTGACCGTGAGCCTCCCGTCACTTTCCCAGGTAGCACCGTCCATGCTGCTTTCACTAATCCAGGCACAACTTCCAGCCGCATCTCTAACCGTTCACTCATTGTTTGATCCCTCCGTAAAACTCATATCTATCTTACATCCAGTCCTGATCCTGCAATTCAATAAGCTCCTTCAGCTCATGATTAGACATCTCAGTCAACCATGTTTCGCCAGAGCCTACAACTTGCTCGGAAAGATTTTTCTTACGTTCAATCAATTCATCAATGCGTTCTTCCAACGTACCTTGGCAAATCAGCTTATGCACTTGAACATTTTTATCCTGACCAATCCGGAACGCCCGGTCTGTCGCCTGATTCTCAACTGCCGGATTCCACCAACGGTCGTAATGGATAACATGGTTAGCCCTTGTAAGGTTCAGCCCTACGCCACCCGCTTTAAGCGAAAGTACGAAGAAGGATGGACCTTTCCCCTCTTGAAAATCATGGACCATCTCGTCGCGCTCTCGTTTTGGAATTCCGCCGTGCAAGAACAATGGTGCCGTTCCATAACGTTTAGTCAGCTTGCTAACCAAGAGCTCACCCATTGCTACATATTGAGTAAAAATCAACGCAGATTCTCCGACTTCCGCAATGCTGTCCAGAATCTCGAACATGACCTCCATTTTACCGGAATGTTCATTTCGCGGACCCCGCCCTTCTTCTTTGCGGAAGAGCTGTGGATGATTACAAATCTGCTTCAACTTCGTCAGAGAAGACAATACGAGTCCTCTGCGAGCCATCCCACTGCTCTCTCCAATTACGCCAAGCATTTCATCCACAACACCCTGATACAGGGCTGCCTGTGTCTCCGTCAGCGGACAATAAGACTTCAGCTCCAGCTTCTCCGGTAAATCTTTAGAGATATCCGGATCACTCTTTAAGCGCCGTAACAAGAATGGGGACACCAAACGATGCAATTCCCGCAGTCGTTCTCCCCCCTCACCAGACACATAACGCTGCCGGAAGGAATGGTAGGTCCCTAAATAGCCCGGATTTAAAAAGTGAAAAATAGACCATAATTCCCCTAGTCTGTTCTCTACCGGAGTCCCTGTCATAGCTATGCGATGCGGCGCTGATAGCTTCATCACACTTTGTGCCTGTTTCGTCCGATGATTCTTAATATACTGGGCTTCATCCAGCACCACAGTGGACCAGTGAACATTCGCTAAATCCTCACTATCACGGCCCGCTAAGTGATAGGTCGTCAATACGATATCATGACTGGCAGCCAGTTCTAAAAAGCTGTCCCCCCGCACACGGCGTCCACCATGATGAATGTGAACCTTGAGCGAAGGTGCAAAGCGCTGTAATTCCCGTTGCCAGTTCCCCAGAAGTGATGTTGGACATAGAATCAGCACAGGCTCCTGCTTCTCTTCAGGTGGAGCACTTAATGCCCGATCCAGCAGGCAGGTGATGACCTGCACCGTCTTCCCGAGACCCATGTCATCAGCCAGACACACTCCAAAGCCCAGACCACTAAGGACTGAAAGCCACTGATAACCGCGCTCCTGATAAGGTCTTAGCGTTCCATGCAGACCTTCAGGCACCGGGCGGACCGGAAGATTACGCAAAATGTCTCCCCGCATCAGCGATGACAATAGCCCGGATGTTTCCATCCCCGTGACCGACATCCCTTTCCAGAGTCGCTCATCGCCATCCTCAGCCTCTAGCCGCATCCAATCGGCTGCGGTCATTTCCCCATTTTCGTGGCGTTTCATATATCTAAGAACCTGGCGAATTTCTTTAGGGTCTACTTCAATCCATTCCCCGCGGAAACGTACAAAAGGTACGCCAGCTTCCACTAATGCGTTCAATTCTTCTTCGCTGATTGTACTCTCCCCAAGTGAAGCTTCAATGCGGAATGAAATCAACTCTTCCATCCCAAGAGCCACAGGTGCAGGACTATCAATTCCACTAACATTCGGCTGCATTTTCATCTTCATGCCAATCCGGCGGCGTCCCTCACGGCTCCAGCGCGATGGCATCTGCACGGTTATTCCCCGCTCACGCAGCTGCTGCACCGTCTCCTTCAAAAAGAAATAAAGACGCTCTGGTTCCAAATCCGCTCCCGTGGGTGCAGGCTTATCAAGAGCGCGCTGAATATCAGGAGAGATTCTTGCTGCTCGCCCCAGCGCTATAAGAAGCTGCTGCTGTATATTGCGATAGCGTTTGCCCCATAACGTAAACTCTCGCTCCTTACTGCTCCAGATGGATTTCGCCGGAATCCAGAATTCGCCCTCTTCCTTGTTCTCTGCCCAGAAGGTTAACCGCCAGATTTCGTCATTATCTCCAGGTGGCTCGAGACGTAGCCCAAGACCCAGCTGACCGCTCCGCGCTTCTTCAGGTTCAGATTGCGGCACATCACTTCCAGCGGTCTCATTCACGGTAGCCAGAAGATCTGTCACCTCTGCTTGAGTTCCCTGAACAGGTATATCCCTGCTTCCTGTAAGAAGGCTATTCCACCATAACTCCGTTAAAGGGGAATAACCGCGGCGATAGTTGGCTTTGTAAGGTGTAAGTTCACTTTCAATGCCCGCAATCACTTTCTTTATCTCTGCAGTCATTACTGCCTGCATAAAGGAGTACAACACATAGGCGCCAGCCTCTTCCCGCGAGGATAAATCCCCCGCCTCAGCGATATGCGTCCCTAGAGCCAACACCGGCATGGATGCTGCCAGCTGCAGAAAGATCTCCTTATCCTCCTGCTTTCGAAAAGCCGGAGACCAGCAGACTGTTGCTGCCTGTTCACCACCACGTCGACGCGAACCTACCGGACGCGGTGGCAAGGCTCCTGGCGTAACTCCCCCAGTACCCATCAGCTCCAGCGCAAAGCGGGCTGCCGCTGCCCAATAGCGCAATTCGCCGCCAGGCTCCACTCCCTGATCTCGGCACAACGTCTCATCCCATGCCAGAAGTAGTTCAAATGCATCGCTAGGGACTAAGGCAAGCCCTTCGAATGTCCGCCCGGGCAATCCACGTCGTGCTGGCTTTCCCTCTACAGGAGGAGCCGGATATTTCACTTCTGCCAACCGCAGAGCAGCACTCGCAAAGGGGCGCACTCCTCCCTGCAGCTCCAGCCGCTTCACCACTCGGGTCCAAGCGTCAACCTTAGGCTCCGAAGTTTCGCCAGAGAAGCAAAATAACACATCCCCCAACCATATTGCATAAAGGTGCTTAGTCATCGGTGATCTCCTGTCTTTTAAGCAAGCAAAAAAAGAACCAGTCGCCACCATTTGGTGGTAACTGCAACCTTTTCCGCGAGAAATAAATTTTGAAGCTATACAAGTAGAAGTAGTTTCTCCATCCGTTTAGAGATGAGATACGCTCCTGTAAGAAATATAAGGATAAAGAACTAGGATAAAACTAATCTGCTCTTGAATCTTCATCTCTTCATCTTATACGAAAAAGCGCTGATTTAAAAACGTTTCTGCATTTTTTCTGCAGATTTTTATGCAAATAAAGTTGAAGTACATAGAAACACCCATAAATTTGATTCAATTCAGCATATTTTCAATCAATGTTCTAGTCACTATCGTAAAATACCCTGCACCACTACCATGCTATCCATGAATATTGTGACTCACAAGTCATTTATTTTCTATTTATAGTCTTAATTGTGCTGAAAGCGGGTATATTTTAAGTAGGTATTACCCTATTAAAAAAAAGCTAGGGAGTGAATTCTTTGAGACGTTATAATCCTTATAAATGGTGGAATCTTCTGTTCTTCCTAGGTGTGATCATTGTCAATGTACTCTCAGTGACCTTGCCATTAGGCGGAAACAGCACCGGTGAAATTTCCGACAAATATCATACCTACTTGACCCCTGCTGGTTACGCTTTCTCCATCTGGTCACTAATTTATCTACTCTTAGCCGGCTTCGTCATTTATCAATTCCGACCAAATACAAGCACTCGGGATTCTATACAAGCCATTGGTATATGGTTTGTTCTGAGCTGTATTTTTAATATGAGCTGGCTCTTCCTCTGGCAATATTTATACATTGAGCTCTCTCTGGTCGCTATGGTGCTCATGTTAATCACACTGATTGTCATTTATCGAAAAACACGCCTGATCGCAAATCCTACTTCAGGCGAGAATTGGCTGGTGAAGTTACCCTTCAGTATATACCTTGGCTGGATCTCTGTGGCCACTATCGTGAACGTCAGCGTTGTTCTGGAGAAGAATCATTGGGAAGGTTGGGGCCTTAGCGGTAGCACTTGGGCCGTTATCATGCTCTGCGTGGGGACTCTGCTTGCGGTTGTGGTCAGCTATCCTTACCGAGATAGCATCTATCCACTCGTATTCGTATGGGCTTTCATCGCGATTGCCTTGGAACAAAAAGAGGCCAGCAATGTCTATATCACTGGCCTGATTACAGCAGGGCTCCTGCTGCTTTACAGCATCTGGCTACTGCTTACACCGCGTCGTAATAGGTATAACAGATACAGAAGTTACTGATCCTAATATAACAATGGCAGACTAGGGTTATCCACCTTAGCCTGCCATTTTGTAAAATAATAAAAGTGCAAAAAGATAACGTCTTATTTCTTCCGAGCTACCGCTTCAATCTCAACAAGTCCGTCTTTAGGCAGACGCGCAACTTCAATGGCACTGCGGGCAGGATAAGGTTCTTTAAAGAAGGTGCTATACACCTCATTAACAGCCGCGAAATCATTCATATCCTTTAAGAAAACAGTTGTCTTTACTACATGGTCCAGCGTTGCACCAGCTTCTTCAAGAATGGCTTGTACATTGCTAAGCGCTTGACGCGCTTGTTCTTGTACGCCCTCCGCCAAATTTCCCGTTTCCGGATTCAGACCAAGTTGTCCAGAAGTGTATACCCAGCTACCCGTGGTGATGGCCTGACTATAAGGACCAATTGCTCCGGGTGCTTTTGTTGTAGCTACTTGTTTTTTGCTCATTTTACTACCCCTTTCCATTATGCGCTGATCATTTATTGTTCATTGTAAGTCCTGTTCTCATCTTAATGCAAATTTATTAGAGCCCCTGAGAGCTTAGCGTTTCCCAATCACATGAATTACTTCATTCATATAAATATGTAATCCATGGGTATCTGCAGAAGCAATGTTCACCATAGCTCTTGCTACTGTAGTGCCAGGTATGGCACGATATTGAGCTGCTTTGCCCACCATTACGGGATCCAGCACTTTCATCAATCCAGCTCCGACTCTTTCTCCTAATCTGAATTCTTCACGTTGGCCCAATAACAAGGAAGGACGAAATATATGCAAGCCTTGAAATCCAATAGCGGTTAACCCTTCTTCCGCCCTTCCCTTAGTCCGACTGTAGAAATTACGCGATTTCGCATTTGCTCCTATCGAAGAGACAACCAAAAACTGTTTAATACCCTGTTCTCTCGCTATGGCTGCAGCATCAAGCGGATAATGTAGATCGACTCGTTCAAATTTTTCTTGTGAACCCGCCTTCTTTATCGTGGTCCCTAAACAACAGAAGATAGAATGTACCCCGTCGAACGATTCTGTATAGTTCCTTAGGTTTTCCCAATCTACAACGATTTGCTTAAGCTTGGGATGTTCTATGGCCAACGGTGTCCGTACAAGCACCCTCACTTCTTCCCAACCATCGCGATTTAACAATTCCTCCGTAACCGCTTTGCCTACCAATCCGGTGGCGCCTAATACCATTGCTATCCTTAACAAGGAATAACCCCCTTTACTTCTTATTCAGTCCTTTAGAATACGACGACCTAACAGAAACGCAAGCGCAATCATAAGCGTCCCTACCACCAGCTGCATACCGTATACTTGAGTCCATTGCGGCCAGTGCGCAATTCTTTCATATAGTTGCCCCCCAATAAGCGGACCAAAAAAGGATGATAAACCCGTAAGCGCCGCATATGTAGCCATATACATCGGACGCTCTTTTTTCGGCGTGTCTCCAATAATAAAATTAAAGGCCAGCTGGTTGAAACCGCCTACACCAACACCAAAAACAATATGAGCCGCAAATAACACCGGCAGCATCGGCATCACCGATAAGAGTCCCCACATCAATGAAGACAATGCAATAATAGGCAAAGTAAAAAACAGCAGTCGCTTATTGCTGTATTTCGCATTTAGATTACCCCAAACGTAGAAGCTAGCCATCATAAACACAGTCTGGGACACATTAAGCAATGACAACGTTTCATAATTAATATGAAGCAACTGCAACATGACATAAGAATATAGCGGAACCGTTAGGTTCTGCAACAACAGCCAGGCAGCCAGAAACAAGGTTGATTTCATAAATAATGTATCTTTAAGCGGTTTCTTAAACATAGGCAAAAACTTATGCTCTTCCGATTTCTCGAAAGGCACATCCGGATAAAAAAAGAACACTACGACATTAGATAACGAGAAGATCCAGACAACAATATATAGAATCAGAAAACCATGACCACCGGGATAACGATCCAGAATAATACCGCCGCCATACATAACCAAACTTCCAAGTGCATTCAGGACCGTGTTGCGAATTCCAAAATAACGTCCACGTACACGCGCTGGAACCAGATCGCTAATCACTGAGCTCCACAGCACACCACCAGCGGTATTGGCAATAAAAGCAGTCGTGTATAAAGCAATAAATGCGATAACCCAATATTCTTTAGGAAAAATAAACGGGATCAGTCCCGTAGAACCCCAAAGTATCCTATGCAGACCGATAAAAGTAACCATGGCCCATTTGCGACTTGGCAACTTCTGAATTAAAAAAGCTACACCGATCTGCGCCACGTTAACTAATGTAGTAAGCGCTAGCACAAATCCGATTTGACTAGAGGAGGCTCCTAAATATAGAAGGAATCCTGTTAGAAACTGCCCTTGCAGCAGTACCTGAAAGATAGTTGAAGGCACACCTTCCAATGTTGCTATACGCAGATTTCTGCGATGTACTGAGGGTTTACGAGTACGTTTTGAAACCGTAACCTGATGTTTATTTTCCATGTTGTCCATAGAGGCGGTAACACTCCTTTGATGCGGCATTGGCTTCATTCTACTCCGCATCAATCTACTGTCAATACGCCAAATCACCAAATAATATTGGAGCTTTACTCACTATCCGTTTCAAGGGGCAAATAAAGTGAAAATGTACTTCCCTTCTCTTCCTCACTCTCCATAGAAATGAACCCGCCGAGCAATCTGGCCAAATCATTACTAATAGAAAGTCCTAGTCCTGTTCCACCATATTTCCGGTTAGTAGTTCTGTCTGCCTGTTGAAAGGCTTCAAAGATCATGTCATGCTTCTCCGGCGGGATTCCTATACCACTATCCTCCACATCAAATACAAGCCAACGCTGAAGGGTATCCCCTTCCCCACCTTCCTGCTTGTGGATTTGCAGCGATACGTAACCTGTCTTTGTAAATTTAATAGCATTAGAGAGCAAGTTACGCAGAATCTGCTGCACTCGATGTGGATCGGAATGAATCATTGTAGGGACATTCTCATCCATAGAGATATGAAATTCCAGTCCTTTTTGCTTGGCCGTCACAGCGAACTGTATAGCCAGCAACTCTGGAATCTCGCTAACATTTAATTCTTCATTTATAATATCCAGTCGTCCCGCCTCCACCTTGGACAGATCCAGAATATCGCTGATGATCATCAACAATTCATCCCCCGAACGATGGATAATGGCCGCATACTCCTTTATTTCTTCTTCAGTAAGTGAATCATCATTTTCTTCAATTAATTGCGATAAATTTATGATGCTATTCAGTGGAGTTCTAAGCTCATGCGACATGTTTGCGAGAAATTCCGATTTGAATTGAGACGCCATCATTAACTGATTAGCACGTTCTTCAAGTACAAGCTTATTCTTATGCAATTCTTCAGTCTGAGCAGACAGCTGTTCGTTAGCACGCTGGATCTGCTCATTCCTTAGGAGACCAAGTTGAAAATCACGGATAATTAATGAAAATAAAATGCTTAGAATTAACCCCGCAGGGAACGTAATTGGCATAATCTCTTTTATGTACTCTTCCACTGGGATAACGCCTAATATCATAATGTTTATTGCATTCATTAGATTTATGATCAGAATAACGATCAAACCCTGATTCACTATACTGAGGGTTGAACGTCTAACCCAGTAACTAAGTGCGGCGCAAATAAATCCCAAAATAAACAAATTAATCATCCCTGCCACCGCTGCCTCGTTCACCCCAAAGGTTAACCTTGTAAGTCCCGTTCCTATACCAATCAACACAAGAGTAATAGGCCTAGGATACGCCAGCGTCGAGATAATTAGAGGTACAAAGCGCAAATCAAAGATCACATGGTCGTCCAGATTATAACCAAAAAGAGTACTGACCCAACCGGCAAAAATCGCCAGGATCACCCAGCTTACCTTCTTTATTCCTACCGTTGCATTTGAAATTGTATGTTTATATATCAGATTAGCCAAATAGGCCACGGCTATAAGAATTGCGGTATTCCCGAAAAATATTTTAAGATACCCCATAGATTCGCTCCCGGTAGCACAAGATAAATTACAGATTTCATCTCATAATAATACCATAGCTTAACCTCCGTTCGTCTAATTGTTGCATAGGAAGAGCGCAAATCGTATACGATTTGCGCTCTTCCTATAACATTATATATTTAGGTATTTATAGCATTAGCTAATTTACTTAATCACGATAGGAACGTCCCCAGCTTTGATACTCTTTTTCCGCTTCATCTTTCGAATGACCATAACGCTCTTGCAGTTTCCCTACCAATTTATCCTTCTCACCATCAATCACATCAAGATCGTCATCAGTAAGCTT
This sequence comes from Paenibacillus sp. FSL R5-0345, assembly GCF_000758585.1. Taxonomy (NCBI): domain Bacteria; kingdom Bacillati; phylum Bacillota; class Bacilli; order Caryophanales; family Paenibacillaceae; genus Paenibacillus; species Paenibacillus sp. FSL R5-0345. Next base: position 528,528 of record NZ_CP009281.1, on the reverse strand, counting down.
GCCCCATTGCTTCTTGGCCTCGCCTTTGAGCTGTTTCCATTTTCCTTTAAACACGTTGTTATCCATTATATGCTCATCTCCTTAGCTGAATTAATTAGGGTACTGTGTTATCGTTACATTACCCTGTCCTATTCCCCCTGAATCTGACCCGTTCTAAAATAAGTCACATCCTGTCAAATAATAGTTTAAAAAAAGGTATTCAAATCCTTTAAAATTTGATATAATCCAGATATAAATTAAACATTTAATTTTTTAAGTGATTTTTTTCACATGAGTTATCTGCTCTATGTGCTAGAATGCCCTCGGAGCTGAAACAACATCGTTAAATTTTTTTCTATTGTATGCCGATATATGTCATGACACTGTTAGAGTTTGGCACTTCACCCCATGATTAAAGTGACAAATATCATTTATAAAGTGATTTTTATCACTTCGCATTACTATTAAAATGTTTTACATTTTAATATATATATTTTAAACTATATTTTTGGAGGTCATAACAAATGAAAAAAACATCAGTAATCTTGTCGACTGCCCTTATCCTAGGTAGTTTGCTCGCAGGTTGTGGAAACAACACAGACAACACCCCGGCAGCTACTAATGCTCCAACAGAAAACAGTACAGCTACTAATTCCACTAACACAGGAACTGAAGCAGCTAAGTACAAAGACGGAACTTACTATGCTACTGCCGATGTTGATGCTAAAACTGGCTGGCAATATTTCGCACTCTTAACTGTAGAAGGTGGAAAGATCACTAAAGCTGATTGGGATGCATTTAACGTAAACACTGCTGGCGACATGAAGAAAAAACTTTCCGAAGATGGTAAATATGGCATGAAAGCTGGTGGTGCTTCTTCTGAATGGCACGAGCAAGCAGCAAAAGCTGAAGCTTTCCTGATTGAAAAACAAGATCCAGCAGCTATAACTTTTGACGCTGAGGGGAAAACTGATGCTATCTCCGGCGTATCTGTACACGTATCTGACTTTGTGAAGGCTGCTCAAGCTGCTTTGGCTGCTGGACCTGTTGAACCTGGTCAATACAAAGACGGAGGCTACCATGCTGAAGGCGAAATGGATAAAGACTCTGGTTGGAAATCCACTGTTGACTTGACTGTTGCTAACGGTAACGTTGTTGCTGTTAAATTCAGTGGTGTAAATGCTGCTGGCGACGACAAGAAACAATTCTCCGTCGATGGTAAATACGGTATGAAAGCTGGCGGTGCTTCCGCTGAATGGCATGAAGAGATCGCTAAAGTTGAGCAATACTTCCTTGAAAAAGGCGCTGCTCCAGAACTTACAGCTGAAGGTAAAACTGATGCAATTTCCGGCGTGAGTATTCATGTTGGTGAATATTTTACACTTGCTGAAAAAGCACTCGAAGGCGCGAAATAATTTCGCATAACCTACTGCAGTTAATCAGACGAATGAGGTGAATTTCTTTTGAAAAAAATAGTCATTTTGGGCGGCGGCTACGGCGGCGTACTCACGGCTAAGAAACTGGCAAAGAAATTTAAGAAAAACAAAGATGTTGAAATTACTCTGATCGACCGGAATCCATATCACACTCTATTGACTGAGCTGCATGAGGTTGCCGCGAACCGTGCTCCAGAGGATTCAATCAAGATCGATCTTAAGAAAATCTTTGCTGGTCTTAAAGTGAATGTTGTTCTTGACGAAATCAGCAATATTGATTTCAAGGGTAAGAAACTCAAATCTAACAAAACTACCTATGCGTACGATTACCTTGTAATCGGTACAGGTAGCAAACCAACTTTCTTCGGTATTCCAGGTGCAGAAGAGAATACCTTCTCCTTCTGGTCTTACGATGATGCGGTAGCATTGAAACGTCAAATCCGCGACATGTATACCAAAGCAGCTATGGAGAAAAATCCAGAAGTACGCCGTGCAATGCTAACTTTTGTTATCATTGGTGCCGGCTTCACTGGTGTCGAGCTAGTTGGGGAAATGGCTGAGCAACGCGAGGAACTATGCAAGGAGTTCTATATCGACCCATCCGAAGTAAGATTGATTGTGGCTGATATGGCTCCGAAGATTCTGCCTATCCTTCCAGATAAGCTGATACAAAAAGCCGAAGCTCACCTACGCAAGCTGAACGTGGAAATTGTTACAGGCGCTAAGATCACTGAAGTAGGCGAAGGTAGTGTTGCCCTTGGTGAGAAAAACGTCGTTGCTTCACAAACTATTGTTTGGACTGCAGGTGTTGAAGGTTCCGAAATCGTAGGTGGACTTGAAGTACAACAACAAGGCCGCAAACGTATTGTTACGAATGAGAACCTTGAAAGTGTAGATCATAAGAACGTATATGTAGTAGGGGACAACATTTTCTTCATTCCTGAAGGTGAAACTCGTCCTGTACCACAAATGGTTGAGAATGCTGAACAAGCAGCTCCGATCGTTGCTGGTAACATTGCAGCTGACATTCAGAACACTGCTAAAAAAGCATACAAACCAGGTTTCCACGGTACCATGGTATCCATCGGTAGCCGCTACGGTGTAGCAAACGTTGGTTTACCAGGCAAGTTCTTTATGCTTACTGGATTTATGGCAATGCTATCCAAACACTTTATCAATATGTTCTACCTGTCTCAGGTTGTAGGCTTCAATAAAGTTTGGACTTACATGATGCATGAGTTCTTCCATGTTGAGAACCGTAAGAGCTTCTTGGGCGGACACTTCTCCAAGCGTTCACCTAACTTCTGGCTCGTTCCGCTTCGCATGCTGCTTGGTGGAATGTGGTTATATGAAGGTATAGATAAGCTACGGAAAATTTGGGTAGATCCGAACAAGATATTCCTGATTCCAGCCGCTCCTTTTGCAACGGATGCTTCATCAGCAGCCAGCGTAGCGGTGGATGCAGTTAAAACAACAGTAGACGCACAATCTGCAGCTTCAGCAGTATCCACTGCAAAAGAAGCGGTTGAAGCATTACCAGTTCCTGGATTCGTATATAATATTACGAACTGGTTCATGGACTTGATGTTCTACAACAACGACGGAAGTTATACTTTCCTCGCGAAATGGTTCCAAATCGGTATGGTATGTGCAGAAATCGTGTTCGGTATTATGCTCATCGTGGGTCTGTTCACAGCTATTGCTTCTATAGCGACGATAGCCATGTCCGTCATGATCTGGTCGACCAAAATGGCTTCTACAGAAATGTTATGGTATGTTGGTGCGGGTATCGCCTGCATCGGCGGATCGGGCAGCACATTTGGCCTAGATTACTATGTACTTCCTTGGCTTAAGAAACATTGGAAGAGAGTTCCGCTCGTCAGACGATGGTATCTATACACCGACTGATTATAATGCCCTGAATTCGTGTAATTTATTTTAAAACAAATATGTAGATTACATGTCAGTATAGTTAAATATGGATGTACTTCAGAGTAATGTGTCCCTAGGACACATTACTCTCCTTATTTACAAGAAGGAAATAATCCTCCTAATATCAGGAAATGGTTTATTTCTTTTTTAATGAATGGTTTTGTAGGGATGATCAGGGGTATGGTTTCTTCCGGCAAAACCGACAAGAAGGAGAGAATCTTGTGAACAAACAACTCATAGAAGATACCCTCCGGTTGTTGCATACTGAAATGTCACCTATTGCCGGAATCCAGCTTCAACCCTCTCCGGCGGCATGTGAACAGCTACTCTCGGTACTGGAACGCCATGATCTGGAATACAACCGCAAAGTCAATTTGCTGGGTATTTACACTATTCTCACTTTGGCAGCAGAGCGCCATATGGAATGTATCCCACATCATCCCGACCTTACCCGCAACATTTTGGATGGAGATTATTTGTATAGCTTTTATCTGCAGTTTGCGGTGAAATGCCGTGAGCTCGACCTAGTTGCTTACCTGGCTCCTTCGATCAAAAAAATGCAGATTAGACGGTCAAATGGAGACTTCGCGGAACAAGATCCGGCGGCTGGAATCGAACAGTTCTTGATTCAAGAGTGCAGACAGCGCAGTCGCACTAGTAAAGCCATTTGACAGGTGGGATTTCATAAAATGAAGCTTCATGAAGCCTTAAATATAGACATAAATGAAATCAATCGCGAAATCGTAAACCTTGTAGCACGTGATAAAGATGTTCCTAAGAAATCTCAGCTCGCGCAGAGTGTTCTTGAACTTATAAATTCAGGTGGTAAACGCCTCCGCCCTCTTATGGTCATTGTTGGCAGCCGATTCGGCCTAAAGGATACAGGTCGTAGAGCGCTTCAATTAGCTGCTGCCGCTGAATTTATTCATGTTGCCTCATTAATTCATGATGATATCATTGACGGTTCTGAGTTACGGCGGGGCGGTCCCGCCTTACATATGAAGACGGGGACATTGCCAGCTGTTCATATCGGCAATTATATGTCTGCACGAGTCATTGAACTTCTAAGTAAATATACCGGTGACAAAAATAAGTACGTCCATGACTTATCCTCGGTAGCTACCGCACAGCTATGTCTGGGTGAATATCAGCAGATGGAACATGCTTTTGATTATGACATTACCATGGAGCAGTACTTGGAGAAATCCTTAAACAAAACTGCCCTACTTATGGCTACCTGCTTACGTGTTGGTGCGTTATCTACTGAAAGCACCGAGGAAGTTGCCAACCTCCTTTATACCTTCGGAGAAGCCTTAGGGATGTCTTTTCAAATCCAAGATGACTTGCTCGATTTCACACAGTCTGAGGCTGTACTCGGTAAGCCAGCCGGTAGCGACCTTCGCCATGGTCAGGTAACCTTACCTGTACTCTTCGCATTGCGGGACCCGGAGCTATCACCTGTGATCCGTGCAATCGGCCCTGACTCTTCAGACGCAGAGGTAGCTCATGTGCTCGCCCTTATTAACAGTAGCGATGCCCTATCACGCTCTGAAAAGGTCAGCCAGAGCTATCTGGATCAAGCCGCAGCTATTGTTCAGCAGCTCTCCTCCTATCCGGCGCATGCCGATCTGGATACGCTGCTGCAATATTTTGCTGGGCGCGATCGCTAAGCAGATGCTCTTAAAGCAATCGAAAATGGATACCAAAACGGATATCTCCCTTTCACTTGGGCAGGTATCCGTTTTTTTCGATTAAATAAGCGTTTCTTGTAATAATATTTACTTCAGACTATTATTTCTTTGCTTAAGAAGCATTACTGAAGAAAATACTGCAGCATACCCCGGAACAAGCTCTATTAGCTTAGCTCCTGAAATCAAACTCGTACCTAAACCAACCACACACAGTCCTACGGCAATTGAGAAAGTAATCTTATTATTCAGTCAGATCCCTCCATTCCCTAACTATCTTTATCATTTCACATTAACCCATTTTTATCCATATAAGATTGTACCTTTTTTCACTACTAATATTCCCACTACGTTGTATCACTAAACAAGCCCGAACGGAGCATAGCTAAACGTGAGTGTGCTTTACCTCTGGATGGTCGCTCTGATATTAACAAAACAAGCCCGAACGCAGCGCATCGGGACATGAGCGTGTTTAGCAGTTCTTGGAGATTAGTCTCTCAGGGACTAATTAGGGAAAACCTCCCTATAATTAGATAATAATCGCTTGAAATGCTCGTTATTAGGGAATTACTCCCTAATAAACTTAATTTAGCATGGTTTATGGACTAATCAGCTAAATTTTAGGGAGAAATTCCCTAAATAAGCCCCTAACAGCGATAAACCGAGAAAAATCAGGGAGGTTTTCCCTAAACTTCTGCCTTGATTAAGTTCACCTCCTTGCATTGATCTAGTACCCACAAAAACAAAAAAAAGAAAAGCCAGCATAAGCCAGCTTTCCGATTCCCTTTGCCTCCCCCTGTTGGGTAGGCTTTTGTCTTTTGTTGTTAGCTTGGAGGCAATGCGCCAATGGTTAGGACTTCACTGCGTGGAATTTCGGAACTGTAGAAGCTTAGCGCTCGCACGAAAATCCAACATTCCACACAGTGCAGCTTCCTAACCGGCCGACTCACCAACGCCAGCTCCCTAGCTAACATAAAAAAAATCAATCAGCGTACACAATAATATCATCATGCTGATCACCTGATTCAGATTATAAGAAGCCACCTTCATTAGCTTACGATTCGATGGTTTAATAATCTTATGCTCGGTCATCAGCAGCAGCGTCGCAATGCCAATCCCCACCAGATACATCCAGCCGAGATCACGCCATAGATATAGGAACAATAGCAGCATAATCATGATGAAATGTAGACCTTTTGCAATACGCAGGGCATTCTCCAGTCCGAAGAAGCTAGGAATCGACCATAGTCCATGCCGCCGATCAAATTCGATATCCTGCGTGCCGTAAATAATATCAAAGCCGGCAATCCATAACATAACCACTGTTCCGATAACAAACGGTGTAAATGCGATATTTCCGGTTACAGCAAACCATGCACCAATCGGTGCAGAAGCAATAACAAAACCTAAATATAAATGACTGAGAAAGGTAAACCGCTTCGTGTAAGAATAGGTTGATATCAATACGATCGCCACCGGCGATAAGATCAAGCAGAGCAAATTAAGCATGCCTGAAGCCACAATGAAAATGGCATAGTTAACAATAACAAAGACAACAACTTCTTTTTCCGCCAGTAAGCGTTGAGGCAGATGTCGATGTGCGGTACGGGGATTCTGTTCATCGAACGTACGGTCCGCCAGCCGATTGAATGCATTGGCGCCATTACGGGCGCCTATTAATGCAATCAGTCCCCAGATCATCACATGTCCCGATGGCCAGCCCCCTGCGGCCCATACCATCGATATAATAGCAAATGGTAGCGAAAAAAGCGTATGAGAGAACATTACCAGTTCGCTGAACATTTTAAGTTTTAGACCTGCAGTTTTACATATGTTTAGAATCGCCATTCGTGCATTCCTCTTTCTTCACTACTGTGTTTAAGTCCATTAATCATTATGGTCTGCAAGGACTTCATTTAGGACGTTAAGCATCCCGTCAATATCCTCTTCCGTAATAATCATCGGTGGTTGGAAGGCTAGCACATTGCGTCCTATACCATTTTTGCCGATTAGATAACCTCGGTCCTTCATCGCCTCCAGCACTTGATCTGTAAGCGCCGCTGCACCCTCAGCATCTGCACCAGCTAGCTCTGCCCCCAACATAAGGCCAGTTCCCCGTACATCAACAATCAACGAAGGATAAAGGACTTGTAGAGCCTCCAGACCTGCCTTCAATCGTTCTCCTAGCTGTACCGAGCGTTCAGGAAGCCGTTCCTCTCGAATATAATCAAGCACAGCCAAGGCTGTTGCAGCTGATACCGGATTCCCCCCAAACGTGGAAGCGGAAGGGCGGTTCAGGGCAAGGGCAATCTCATCGGTGGTAGCGAAGGCTGCAACTGGAATTCCGTTACCGAGTGCTTTGGCCATACTTATAATATCGGGTACAACATCAAAATGCTCCATAGCAAACATTTTGCCAGTACGTCCAAAGCCAGTTTGGATTTCATCAGCGATTAGGAGTACACCGTATCTCTCTAACAATGCTTTTACATCACGGAAGTAGGTTCGGGTTGGCATTATCATTCCGCCGTTGCCTTGGATTGGCTCTACGATCATGGCAGCAATCGTATTCCCCTTCTCTTCAAGCACCCGCTCTAGTGATTCCAGGGATAACGATGCCGCTTCCTCCAGCGATAAATCCGGATGATAAGGGCGAGGAATAAACTCAACGTCATGATCCAAGTATTTATCGGTACGCCACATAGGCAGACCGGTCACACTCATAGTTAGATTGGTACGGCCATGCAGGCCACTCTCCAGCGCAATAAACCCTTTACGTCCTGTATACATCCGAGCGAGCAGCAGAGCCCCCTCATTAGCCTCAGAGCCACTGTTAACAAAGAAGGTCCGACGCAGCCCACCCGGCATAACCTCTTCCAAACGTTCTGCCAAATCTACACTCGGTTGAGTCAGATAGATCGTTGTCGTATGCTGCAGCTGCTGCAGTTGTTCAATTGTACGTTCCGTTATAGCAGGATTACAGTGTCCACAAGCAACTACGGATACTCCCGCAAAGAAATCGGTATAAGACTTACCCTTCTCATCATAAACAAACTGCATTGAACCACGAACAAGCTGAGGAGCATCACGGTAAAAATGCTGTGTACAAGGATAGAAATATTGCTTGCGTTTGGATGCTACCGCTTCTCTTCCGATATAGTCTTGTTGTTCCATGAAGGCTTCTCTCTCCTTTTTGTGAAAATAGTAACTTATTCATAGAGTCCTGTGCACCACCCTATCACGCGGCGATAGCTAGTTCCCATAAAAATACACTTAATTGAACTGTAGTGAGCCCAAAGTATAACCAGCATAGACCGGCTTAAGGCCACCCAGCATATCATCTTTCATATCAGATCCGTTCAAAGCCTGTTGATAAGAAACAATAATTTCACGTAGCTGTTCGACGCTATAGGTTGCTCCTTCAATACGGAAGCTTGATATCCCTAGTCCACTCATCTCATTCAATAAAGGTAAATAACAAAGTTCTTTTGCGAATAAAAGATGGCAACGGCCGTGCTGATCACGATATACCGGATTCTCACCTTTGTCTGTCTTTAGAACCAAAACATTATTGTGCACATATTGATTATCCTCTTCAGCAACAGGCTCCATTAACTCCGTATTCTCATAAAGATCATGCTCCATATACATTAGTGCAGGTGTGCCATGAACAACAACCTCCAAAGGTGTTTCACAACGAGAGGCAAAGGTAGCAAAATGCTCTAACGTCATTTCCGGTGAAACTGAAAGCTGAGTCAAACCTAATTTAGCATATAATTGCGCTGAAAGATGATTGTATACATTTAAATTACTATCCCCAATTAGCGGATATCCTGTGGAGTTGTAACGACGAATGGCTCCCAAATTTGTAACGATAAGACCGTCAATCGGCAAGCGTTCTCCGCCCAGCAATTGATCATATTGGTCAAAATGCAGCTCGGTCATCATACGTGGCAAACCCAAGTAGATTTTGCTATCGCCCTTCAGATCACCAAGTTCCTTGATGTCGCGCTTTGTAAAAGGTCTATCCGGTTCAAAAACGTCCCCCGGCAAGTACAGGTTATCCACACCAAGCTCTAAGACCATCCGTGCCTGTTCCATATTATTCACACGTACAGCTAACTTAGCTTTTGTCTTCTGCGGCTGCTCGACCTCAGCCAATCTCTCCCGCAACTGCTCAACACGTTTCTCTGACAGATCACGCTCTGCAGTTGGTGTACTAAATACTTTTCCAGTGCTATAGAATTTGCCCGTACCTTCATAACGACGGTTAATGTTAGCTAATCCTGGTTTACCAAAAGCATAAGCTGTGGAAAAGTCACGTTTACGGTTGTTATAGAGCTCTTTCGTATCGACCGTGCGATCAAAACCTATCGGATCATCGATATAGCGGTCAATGGCTTCGCCGTAGCTATTCGCCAGCATCACCATAAATTCCTTATCACGCATACGGCCTTCTATTTTGAAGGAGGTAATACCGGATTCAATCAATTCCGGAAGATGCTCATACATGAACATATCTTTTACAGCCAGCGGGTATTCAGCCGGATATACATACCCGTCTTTTTTAACCCGATAATCCCAGCGGCAAGGCTTCATACATTTCCCACGGTTACTGCTCATACCGAATACATGGGAGCTGAAGTAACAATTCGCACCGTGAACCGAGCACATATCCCCGTGAATAAAATACTCCAGCTCCATCCCACTCCGCTGACCAAGCAGCTTAGCCGTTTGCAGATCCATTTCCCGCGAAGTAACCACACGGCTTACCCCAAGATCACGCAGCGCATAGATCATCTCCAGATTATGAACATTCATCATGACCGAAGAGTGAATAGGAAGATTAAGCTCCATCTCACGGATAAGCTCCAACACCGCCATATCCTGAACAATCAAGGCATCCGGACGGGCACCGTCAAGGAAACGCAGATATTCTCTAGCCTCTTCCACATCTTCTTCACTAAACAGGTTATTCACTGTGATATACACTTTTTTATCTAGACGGTGTGCGATATCTAGTGCCTCTACGATCTCCTCATGAGACAGATTATATCCTTTACGCATCATTCTCATATTCAGTACTGGTCCACCAAAATAAACTGCATCACACCGTGACTGGATTACTTCCTTGAAAATCTCAAACGTCCCTGCGGGTGCTAATAATTCAATCTCTCTACCGTTAAAATAACGTGCCATTCAAGTTCCCTCCCAAGTTGTTGATACTCTTCAAACATGTTGTATTTTAAACCAAAGCTACTACAATCCCCATGACAACAAACATAGTAATAAAAATAGTATCAAATATTCCCCACCTTAGGCGGTGATACTGGCTGCGCGGAGCATCCATACGAAAGCCACGGGCTTCCATGGAATACACCAGATCCTGTGCACGCCTAAACGCACTGGCGATAATCGGAACCAGCAGGGAGACTAGCATCTTTCCCTTTTCCTTCAAAGGCAACTCTTTCAGATCAGCACCCCGTGAGGCCTGCGCTTTCATGATAATCTGCGACTCATCTAGAATCGTAGGAATGAACCGGAGTGAAATGCTGATCATCAGCGTGATACGGTCGGGCTTCAAGCCTAGCTTTTTGAAAGGAGCCAAAATCCCCTCTAGTCCTTGATTCAGCTTACCCGGCGTTGTGGTGAATGTAAGTAGCGCCGTGAAGGTGATCAGAAAAAACATGCGGATGACCGAAAATGCGCCTAATCTTAGCCCTCCCTCATAGATAGACCACGAACCAAGCGTCAGCACCGCTTCCCCTGTCTTCACAGACAGCAGCTGTACGATAAAGATAAATAGCATTAAATAACGTAAAGGCTTAGCTGCTTTCAGGAAGTATTTAAGCGGAATCCGAGTGGAAGCCATAACGGCTATTGAGAAAATAGCCAGCAGTGCCATGGCCATCCACGAACGGGAGAGCAGAATAACAGCTACGTATAATAGCATTCCGGTGATTTTGGCACGAGCATCCAGCTTGTGCACCCATGAACCGGTCTCAATACTGCGTCCTATGATTAGCTTCTCATTCATGGCCGTCCCTCTTTCCTTCGTGCTGCTCACTAGAGTTGCCTGATCCAGATGACAGCGAAGCGATCAGCTCTGCTAAGCTCTCTGCCATTAAGCGAGGAGCTTCATCCGTAAGACCAAAGCGATCAGCGACTGCACGCCAGTAACGAAGGGACTGCGGAACCGTCAAGCCACACTGTTCCAGAATCGAAGGGTCATCCGCCAGCGCCTTTACGCTGCCTTGAAACGCCGTGCTGCCCTCTTTAAGGACAAGCCAGTTATCCGCGTAAGGCAATAACTCATCCATCCGATGCGTGACGACGATGATCGTTCTCCCCTGCTCACGGCATAATCGCTCCAGCAAGCGGATTAGCTCTGCACGGCTGATAGGATCAAGAGTAGCCGTAGGTTCATCCAAAACGATGACCTCAGGGTCCATAGCTAGCACGGATGCAATAGCTGCCTTACGCATTTGTCCACCACTCAATTTAAAAGGATTCCGCTCTAGCAGTGCCAGATCCAGGCCCATATCCAACATCGCCTGTCTGGCACGTGCCTTGGCCTCTTCAAGGCTCATGCCGAAGTTAAGAGGTCCGAAGATGAGGTCCTTTTCGACCGTATCTTCAAACATTTGCTGCTCTGGAAATTGAAATACCAAACCGACTCTACGGCGCAGCGGCATTAGCTTAGGTGATTTCTCACCCGCCTGAATGGTTACATCGAGTACTTTTACCGTACCCTCCGTTGGTTTCAGTATCCCGTTAAACAACTGCAGCAGCGTCGATTTACCAGAGCCTGTCGCCCCAGCAATACCAACCATAGAGCCTAGTGGAACACTTAGGTTAATGTCGCGGAGCGCCGTCAGCTTCCATAGGCTTCGGTCAGCATAGGAGTAACTTACTTGCTGTAATTCTATGGCCATAACGTGTCTATAAGCTCCTTTTCACTGGCGGGAACATCCACATGAATGCCCTGATTCTGCAGTTCACGTGCAAGACGCCAAGGGTACGGCTCACACAGATGGCATTTTTGCAGAAGCTCCTCGTTCCGGAATAGCTCCGCCGGTGTAACATCAGCAGCCAGACCACCTCCATGCAACGCAAGCACCCGATCCGATGCCAGAATCTCATCTGCATCATGCGTAATCATAAGGATCGTATACTTTCCTTCCGCTCTCATATCCTGCAAAATGCCAAGAAGATCATTTCTGCTACCCTCATCCAACATAGAAGAGGCCTCGTCAAAAATGACGATGCCTGGTTCCATAGCCAAAATGGAGGCGATAGCGACACGCTGCTTCTGTCCTCCAGACAGCTCACTCGGGTGTTTGGACAACAGATGATTTATTCCCAGCCTCGTCGTATATGAGTGCAGCCGTTCAGCCATCTCTGTGTACGACAAACAAAGCCCTTCCAGGCCGAATAAGATATCTTCCTCTACAGTGGCTCCAATAAACTGATTATCTGGATTTTGGAACACCATACCGATGCATTGCCGAATGCTGCCGATCGTTTCCTCACTCAGCTGCATACCACTAACCACAATTTCGCCAGCACTCTTAGGCAGCAATGCATTTAGTAGCTTAACTAGCGTTGACTTCCCGCAGCCATTAGGACCAACCAAGCTAACCCATTGTCCCTGTGAAATAGATAACGTTATATTTTGAAGAATCGGATGCTCAGGATCGTAACCAAACGATACCCCATCCAGAGAGATGATAGCTTGTCCTTCTCCCTCTAATTCTTGACCTTCAAATGATTCATTCATGTTAGTCATCCTTCCGCTGATGTGACTAATCAGTCCAAAAACTCTTCAAACAACGATATTTTTGACAATGAAGCCACCAAATAACGGACTGCATAGCCCACGGCAATTCCTGTTACTACTCCAGTGATCAGCAGCATGGGAAGATAATAAAAAATACTAAGGGATGAGAATACCATTGAAGCTGCCAGCAGCTGACCGATATTATGTGCAATCCCACCAGCTATACTAATTCCGATCAAACTTATACTCTTACCTTTGCCACTAATCAGCATTAATACGAACATTACAACAAAGCTAAAAAGCGAACCGAATAAACTGAACAATAAGCTCGAAAAAGTACCTAGCAAAAATGCAGTGAGCAGTGTTTTGAGGATGACAAGCAGGAATGCGTCCCGTCCACGTAAAAAGTAAATACAAGTCAAAATCATGATGTTGGCTAATCCTAGCTTAGCACCCGGTACCAGTCCCATTCCTGACAACGGAATCTGTGCCTCTATTAGACTAAGCACTACCGCCACCGCGGCGAAAATCGCAATAATTACCGTTCTTTTTAAAGCTGTTGCAGATTCACTACTGGACATAGGCATCTATATCATCCTCCCCCGACGCACTCGTGATTTCCACTAATACTCTATGCGGTAGACAGACAATCGTCTGTTTGGGCAGGGTAATAAAACCGAAACCTAGGCACACTTGATCCGGGCAGTCAGCATCGTACATTTCAATCCCGTAATTATGCACCTTCAAGATGTTATAACCACGGTCGGTACGGACCTCAATGGTTTGTTCTTCTTTTGTAAGCTTTACCGTTTTAAATAACTCGCCGTCCACTGTCACATTGGCTACGAGATTTTTACCGGCCCCACCTTTATCATCATTGTCCGAAAACCATCTCGGTACGAGAAAAGCGAGCGCAGCAATTAACACGATGGAAATCAACCACACATCTGCGCGTTTCATAAAAATCTCCCTTATTTTTTAATTAAAATCCAGACTTATTAATTATAACGGTCTACCCTCAATCCTTCAATCAATGTTGGGGTTTAATGTAAGTTTTAGAGAGCAGTTCACAAAATAGGCACGCAAAATAGCCCCCGTAGTCCCATTCCCTCTGGCTTACTAGCTTTTCCGAATTAATCCGCAAATAATCCGGCATAAGTTATATTCGAATCAAACGCTCTATCTTGGTCTACTTGTTCCCCTCCTAAATCAAACTACCCTTATCTTGGAATTGATTATTATATTTGCCTTTTAAACAATACTGTGCTATATTTATATCGTATTTGTTTTTCGATATATTGAATATCCCCATCAAGAAGATGTCAGGCCGACTCATTTACACATCGGCATTTTGGACACAGAGGCTTTATGTTTTCTTGCAGAAACTTTCCTTTTTATGAGACTAAATTCGAAATATAGCATTCCGATTCACACTGGCGCGGTCAATGGAGCCGCAAGGGCAAAAGAGAGGTAGGGCTTTTGTCGTATTGGAAGGATTATTCTCGCCACACGGCTGCTGGAAATAACAAGGAATTAAGACACCCGTTACTCACGAACGGCGGGGGATGAATATAACGAAAAAGCATGGCTGTACGAACCTTACACAAGGACACATGCCATGTGTGGAAAAATATAGGCGCCCGATAACCGCTACCTAGCGGATATCGGGCGCTGTCTACGTTCAGGGCATCTAATTTACATATTGATTCACAAAGGCTGTTACTACGTTTATATACCCCGTCTTATCCATATCATATGCTAATCCATGCCCTGCTTGCGGCACTACGAACTTCTCTTTGGGACTCTGACATGCCTCATACAATTCATTCATCATACTATATGGTACAAAATTATCGGCATCCCCATGAATAAAAAGAATCGGCACCTTCGCCTTCCGCACCTGTTTCAAAGCAGACGCTTCACTAAAACCATACCCTGCTTTCATACGAGTAATTAGACTCGCACTTTGAATAAAAGGGAAACTTGGCAAGCGATACATGCGCCGTAGTTGGTAGGCTAATTGTGCTTTAACTGAGCTGTAAGCGCAGTCCGAGACAATAGCTTTGACCTGCGGTGGGAGATTTTCACCTGAGGTCATTAGCACGGTAGCACCACCCATAGAGACCCCATGAAGCACAACTTGAGCACTGGGCCCAGTCTTTTCTATTATATATTCAATCCACTGCAAATAATCCTTGCGCTCATGCCATCCAAAACCAATATAATTCCCAGCGCTTTCCCCATGTCCCCTGGCATCGGGAATCAGGATATTAAAGCCCAGTCTCTCGTAATAGATTTTGGCGTACGCCCCCATATCCTTCCCTTTTCCAGAATAACCGTGAGCTATAATCGCCGTACGACCTTCAGCACGATCTGAAAGGAGCAAGTACCCTCTTAGTTGTAGCCCGTCCTCAGATGTAATCTCCATATTCTCAAAGCTCTGACTGGAGATCCAATCCTTCCCCTCCCCCCAAGAAGCCCCGGCAACCGGGGGATCAACCTTCAAGTCACGATTATTACTCAGAAATTCCTTCGGCGCTCGTTTAATAGCAATACCATAAAAGAAAAAGCCCGCAAAGATCAGAGCCCCTATGACGATGATCGCACTAATGAAGAACCATACCAATTCATCTTCCCCGTCCTTTCCTCATATCCGTTGTAAATCAGTATAGCATCTACTTAGATTGCTCCAAAATATATCAATCATTACAAAATAAAGCCGCTATCGGAATAAGTCCCGAAAGCGGCTCTTTTCTGTTCTGGCATACCTTGTGTTCTCGTTATAATTACCGTTTATTATTTCTTGTTGGAGAATCTATTTCTCATTAGCAATCCAATAAGTGCAAAACCTAGACCAGCTACATAATAAGGGACTGGACTTGATTCTCCCGTTTTCGGAAGTTCATCCACAGGTGGATTACCTAGCGGGATTGTATCATCCACCACGGCGATATCCTCTGGTGACGGTGTTGGCGTTACCTCCGTTACTGATCCTAATGGAATCTCGTCATCATCAACAAGTACCTCTGTACCACCCGACGGTGTTGGTGTTGGTACTGGTACTGGCGTCGATGAAGCTACAGGTCCAAGTGGCACAGGGTCATCATTAACGACGATAATGCCAATTACGGAGGATGGCGTTGGTGTTGGGAATACCGGAGCCACCGGTGACGGAGTCGGTGTTGGTGTTACCTCAGACGACGGAGTCGGCGTTGGTGTTGCCTCAGACGACGGAGTCGGTGTTGGTGTTGCCTCAGACGACGGAGTCGGTGTTGGTGTTGCCTCAGACGACGGAGTCGGCGTTGGTGTTGCCTCAGACGACGGAGTCGGCGTTGGTGTCACGTCCGGCGTCGGCGTCGGCGTTGGTGTCACGTCCGGCGTCGGCGTCGGCGTTGGTGTCACGTCCGGCGTCGGCGTCGGCGTTGGTGTTGGTGTCACAGTCGGCGTTGGTGTTGGCGTCACGTCCGGCGTTGGTGTTGGTGTCACAGTCGGCGTCGGCGTTGGCGTCACGTCCGGTGTTGGTGTTGGCGTTACGTCCGGCGTTGGTGTTGGCTTCACAGTCGGCGTTGGTGTTGGCGTCACGTCCGGCGTTGGTGTCGGTGTCACGTCCGGCGTTGGTGTTGGCGTCACGTCCGGCGTTGGTGTCGGTGTCACGTCCGGCGTTGGTGTTGGCTTCACGTCCGGCGTTGGTGTTGGCGTCACGTCCGGCGTTGGTGTTGGCGTCACGTCCGGCGTTGGTGTTGGCGTCACAGTCGGCGTTGGTGTGTGTGTTGGTTTTGGTGTGTGCGTTGGCTTCGGCGTTGGTGTTGGCTTCGGCGTTGGTGTTGGTTTCGGCGTTGGTGTTGGTTTCGGCGTTGGTGTTGGTTTCGGCGTTGGTGTTGGCTTCGGCGTTGGTGTTGGCTTCGGCGTTGGTGTTGGTTTCGGCGTTGGTGTCACGGTCGGTGTTGGCGTCACGGTCGGCGTTGGTGTCACGCACGGCGTCGGTGTTGGTGTCACGGTCGGCGTTGGTGTTGGCGTCACAGTCGGCGTCGGTGTTGGTGTCACGGTCGGTGTTGGTGTTGGCGTCACAGTCGGCGTCGGTGTTGGCGTCACAGTCGGCGTCGGTGTTGGTGTCACGGTCGGCGTCGGTGTTGGCGTCACGGTCGGTGTTGGTGTTGGCGTCACAGTCGGCGTTGGTGTTGGTGTCACGGTCGGCGTTGGTGTCGGAGGTGGTTCCTCCCCTCCATATGGATACCAATGCATCTGTACCCCACCAGCAAATCCCTTTGCAATCAGTGTCCCATGCAGTTCACCAGAATTATAAGTTACTTTCGCATGCGGAGCTAGGATAGTTCCTTCTATCGTTAAACTTCCTATGTTTACAGTGCTAGCTTCATAAAAATTAAATAATACCTTGTTAGGGCTGCCTCCCCATATTTGAAAACTTGGAATTTCAACTGAACTTCCGCTAACGTTAACGATAACTGTGGCGTTATTTGCAATATTAAACTGTAAGCCATTAGCATTAGCGAAATCGGCAGCACTTAGATTAAGAACGTTAAATGATTCCGGAGCATCAATTGTTATTTTCCCATATTCCTTTTTGAAAGTTCCAACTGTAGTAAGTGAAGAGAATTCATTAGAACGTCCGATAAGAAATTGCTCTTCAGCATCAAAATCAATAGGCGTTCCTTTTCTCGCTGGTTCTTTAAGATCTACACCGTTGCTGGAAAAAACACCACCATAAACGGATGCTCCATGAATAGTACCATTAGTAAAAGTAATGTCATTACCAGCAATAAGAACATCTCCACCTGGATTATCCTTGGATACGCCGTAATTCTGCAATGTAATGTTACCTTTGGCGGCAAGGCGCCCATGAACCTGATCATTAGATTGTTTGAAATCCCCAAAAATAAAAGTATTAAAATTCCCTGCAATACCTAACACAGGTGTAGGAGTATAGGGAGGTACCTCCCCTGCTGCATTTACCAAATGCCCTCCGGAAAGTCCATTGCCTACCATTAAAGCCCCCGCTAATACTAGTGAGAGTAGCGGTTTTATTCTTCTTTTCAAAAAGCACACCTCCTAAATCTATCATTTATATCTAATCAGAATAATTACCAGAAACTCTAAAAGACCTAACAACAAAAAAGACCGCCAAAAAAGAAGTAGAATTCCCTTCTCATGGCAGTCGGACGGTCATAGTGTCCTTAAGACACTTTAGACTCCTGGACTTTGCGTCCCACCCTTTCGGGCGGTTTGCTATTATCATGATTATATATGTATACCCTTTGCAAAATAGAACCGGCAGTTTAAGCATCCTATTAAATAATCGTCTATGACTTTTAATACTTTCGAACTAATAATAGTTTAGCGCTCCGCCCCCACAAATGTCAATCAATTCCTTTTAATAATCATACACATTAACCAGCACAAAAAAAGCACCTAAAGGCGCTTCACGCAAAAGTTTTTATTCAATTTTAAAGTAACTGTATATAGCCTAATATCGATATCCATAATGGAATACTAAAAATCAAACCAAATACCAATCCACGGCGGAGACTTCCTTCCTCTCTCATCCTAATTCTCCTTTTCATAAGCTTAAATCATTAATTTTTATTATTACAATTTTAATATATTTTATTCTTTCTATTTTCGTTGTGAATTTAATCACATTGGACTGGCTGTTTAGAAATACCATTGATTATTTTTGGGATATCGGGGTAGAATACGAATATACGTTCCCATTAGAGGTGATGAGATTCATGCATAGAGCTGAAAGCAGAGACAACATGCTGGTGAAATCTTATTTATTGCTTCCGATGATTTTATCAGCTTTCGAACGGGACTCCGCCATTTTATCTACACATTTACGAACGCCCGCCCCCTATCTGGAGGTTCTTGGAACCGCCGCGGCAGTAGCTACAGCAGATCTAAGAGATGTTCGTTCGGAAATGAGAAAACGGGGAATCAAGGTATATGAGCAGAACAGGCTCAACACAGGGATAGAAGCCAAATTTATATGTCGCGGATACCATGAACGAATGCTGCTGTTAAACGACATCGTTGCTGCACAAGCTGCTATTCATATGCGCAGATATCTCGGGCTGGATATTTCATCTTTTAAGAGCTATGAAGGGCAGTATCAGATTAAGTAAAGCCGCGTAAAAAGTTACGCCCCTCCCCCCATTTCCATTAGCGAACAAAAAAATAGGCCTTACCATGGGAGTTGGCAAGACCTAAGAGATTTATACCACAAAACACTGGGGGGTGTTTGGTGTCTTCAATATATACCCCGAACCTGAAAATAAGATGATGCTCACATGAAAATCACATTAAAAAGATCAATTTTTGGTTTAGGCTAGATCTGGATGCTCCCATAAGCTTAATCTGCCCTTAGCCGGTACAGGATGACTTAACTGATGAACATCTTCAAGCTTCCAAGCAAAACGCCCTTCACTATAGTCGCCAAAATCATATTCATTTCCCTTTATCCATTCCCTTAGGTCCACCTCCGGTGTAACCTCATAACACCCCGTGAGTTGACCTAACGCAATAATAACCCCTGTTGGTAAATTTACTGCTGTATAACCATGCTTCGCCAATATCGACCTGAATGGTTCCTGTTCACATATCTTCTTATCTATCCTCATTCCGGCATGAATACCTAACCCCCCGCGGTAGGTTGTTCTCCATGATCGAGTTTCGAACTGTTTTTCACCAAGAGCAATCAACGTTGCCCAAGGCTGTCGTATCGTTAAACACCGCATCATATCCATCCCCTCGGAAGATACAGAAAAGCGTGGTCTCCGAATTCCCGGAATACCGCGGTTAACTGGTTCGCGCTTAATGAGTTCATAGTAATATCCCCTTTAACTATATGATTAATTAAACCTATTAAAAGGAAAAATGTACATAACAAAAAGACCACCCGAGAGATGGCCATAGTATCATGCTTATGGTAGGTGCATCTCAGATCCAACATATAGAGGCTTTGGTTCAACATGCACCAGTGCTTTATTCACCAAGCTGCTCCTTGATCTGCGCAATTTCTGTTTCCGTGTACACAAGGCGTTTATTCAAATCGGCGATATAGCTTCTGCGAGCTTCTTGGTCCGCTGTGCTTGTTAGATCGGCCGCAGTAGCTTCCGCTTGTTGGATCGCTTCTTTGAGAAATTGCACGCTGGATTCTGCCACTGCTAATCTTTCCCGGAGTTTAGCCGCCTCAATGATTGCCTTTGGTGTTCCTGTCCGATCTGCAGCCGTTGTGTCAGTCTCAGATATTGCCGCGGGCTTGTCCGTTACTTTACTCTCCAGTATTATTGTCTTCCCTTCTACTGTCAGGTCCGTTCCAGTCGCTTCGGATATCGTGCGCACGGGTACGTAAGCTGATCCGTTTATAATAGCTGCGTCCGCAATCTTCTTTCCGTCTTGCTTTATCGTATACAGTCCGGTAACTTTAGCGCCAATTATTGACGAGCTTGCTGCAAATCCTATTGATCCTCCGAGCAACAGCGCTGCAGCTGCAATCCCTACTATTTTCTTCTTCATACGTATGAACCTCCTAAGGATAGAATTATTCCAATTATACCCAACAGTTCTACATTATGAAAGATATATTAAGAGACTCCGTACGTACGACCGCCCGCTGGTGTCAGCGTAGTGCTTCCGTGATTATGATTAGGTAGAGTGATTAAATGTACATAACAAAGCCTCCCACAGTTTTCCGTAGGAGGCTTCATATTTAACCGTATATCAGCAGGTACGCACCGACGAATTAACGTCCGGAAAACAACATTTAACGCTGACAACGTTGATATAGCGGAAAATATGCTGGTGAAGGGAATTGAACCCCCGGCCTACGCATTACGAGTGCGTTGCTCTACCCCTGAGCTACACCAGCTTATAGCTAATTTTCTGTCAAACAAAAAACATTATACAACTTTCAGCTAGAAACGCAAGTCTATTTCTCCCTGTTTTCTACTCTCCTAGACTGCTGCTACTCCACCTGTAGCTTACGCTCCACAGACTCCAGCTTTCCGCGGCTAGTGGAGGGCTTATCGCGGCGGTCGTCTATTTTAAGCGAGGTAGAGACACGTTCTGCACCTGCGGCAAAAGGAGACTCATGCAATGCTTCCACCGCTGCAAATATACGTTGGAGAGGTCCTTCAATGATTGTACCCATCGATGTAAGCTCATAAGTAATTCCTTCTACCGTCTGCAGCACTCGCTGCATATCCGCAACATAACTGCTAAGGCTGGTACTGCCTGTTCCAATCGGAATAACGGTTACTTCAGCAATAGGCATGGGAATACCTCCTTCGAATTTTAAAGTGTGTCTCCATCTATTGTAACAACTCCACCGCTCTCCCACAAATGATGCCCGCATTATTATGCCCCTTCTTTCCCCCCAAGTACTCCGAAATACAGCTTTCGCCACGAGTACTTTCTCTTACATGAATTCTAGGGTCGTCTGCACTACATTTATGGACTATTTGTGGCATCTTTTCGGACAATTTATGAATCATTTTCCATCTGCCTGTGGATCAATTGTGGATTACTTATGGACAGCCTGTGGATCATTTGTGGAGTACTTTTAAAGAAGCCGCTCCCCGCTTGGGTTTTCTAAAAAACTGTTTACAAACACAACATCTTGGGTTATTTTTATCTAATCACAACAAAATATAGTGGAGACAGGCGCTTTGATCCTTTATTTGAATTAGAGCTTAATAGGGAAGTGCGGTGAGATTCCGCTGCGGTCCCGCCACTGTAACCGGATGTCCTTCACAAGCTTTTAGAAGCTTAAGACGGACAGATCTCCCAGCAGAAGCCACTGAGGGTTACGAACCCCTTGGGAAGGCGCTGAGAGATCCTGCGGAAGCCAGGAGACCTGCCTGTTTCGACGACACCAACTATGAGTGCCTGCGAGGAACAGGAACGGTGTCCGCATGCGGTCATCTTCTGAGAGACCACCGCAAATATCCGTGTGGATATTTACATAACGCATCGGGCATTTTCTGCCATCCTCGCTAGGGGATGCTTTTTTTATGAGATCAGAATGAATATACGGCCGCTTATGCGGTCGGGCTTCTTAATGATAGGACGATAGACTGAGAGGAGAGCTATACAATGACGTTGTTGGAGAGACAATTTAACGGTACAACAAATGCACAAGAAGTTCTTTTAGAAGAGCTCATTGATTTAGGGCGCGATATTATCGACAGTCGGGATTTGGACTTACTGCGCGAGAATGCCAATTTGAACGGAGAGAGTTTCTCCGGTAAAATGAGCAAGTTCGGCAGTGAATATTCAAAATGGTATGCCCGCAACTTTACGATGCCACCGCAGCTAGTGCAGGCCATTGATGACAATGTCGTCTATGTGCATGATCTGGATCAATACGCGATCGGAACGACGAACTGTATTTTTATCCCGTTTGATAAACTTCTCCGCGAAGGCTTCAACACCGGCAACGGCAGTGTTCGTCCTCCAAACTCCATAATGACGGCTATGTCACTGGTAGCAATCATTTTTCAATCCCAGCAAAATGCTCAATATGGCGGTGTATCCGCTAATAAGCTCGACTATGATCTAGCCCCTTATGTAACCAAATCCTTCGCTAAGCTATTCCGCAAGGGTCTGGATTATTTTGAAGAAGGACAAGCTGATGAATCTTTGGGCGAGATTACGATGAGCCGGACCGATCTGGCGGAGTTATATCCAAAAGCGTTCCGTTTTGCACTAAAGGAAACCGAAATTGAAACCCTGCAAGCGGCTGAAAGTATGGTACATAATCTGAATACCATGTCCAGCCGATCCGGTGGGCAAATTCCGTTTACCAGCATTAACTACGGGACTTGTACTTCACCAGAAGGTCAGCTTGTGATCAGCTCCCTGCTAACAGCAACGATGAACGGACTTGGCAGCGGAGAGACACCTGTGTTCCCGATTCAAATCTTCAAATGCAAGCAAGGCGTCAATCAACAGCAAGGTGATCCGAACTATGAATTGTTCCTAAAAGCAGCGGAATGTTCTGCACGCAGACTATATCCGAACTTCGCTAATCTGGACGCTCCGCTCAACTTGCAGTATTATGATCCAAGTGATCCTGATACGGAATTTGCTACAATGGGCTGCCGCACCCGCGTGCTCGGTGACCGTTTTGGGCGTAATCATTGCTCCGGAAAGGGCAACCTTTCCTTTAATACACTGAATCTGGTTCGACTCGGTCTGGCACACGGCACAGTAACGGGCCGACGTACCGTCGCAGACGAAGCTGGCTTCTATGAAGATCTAAATCATTATATGGATATTGCGCTGGAAGGACTTCTTCATCGTTTCAACATCCAAGCCGCGCAAAAAGCTAAAGCGTCCGATTTCATGATGCGAGAAGGCGTCTGGGAAGGCGGCGAAAATCTCGCTCCTGAAGACTCTGTAGGCGAACTGCTGAAGCATGGCAGTCTTTCGCTTGGCTTCATCGGTATGGCGGAATGCATGAAAGCCATGTATGGCAAGCACCATGGCGAGGATATGGAAATCCATGCCAAGGCTGTGGCTATCGTGCGTCATATGCGGGAGTATTGCGACCTTAAAAGTGAGGAACTGAATCTCAACATCACTTTGTTCGCAACACCAGCCGAAGGCTTGTCCGGCAAATTCACCAAGATTGATCGCAAGGTACTGGGTTCTATTCCGGGTGTAACTGACCGTGAGTATTATACGAACTCTTTCCACATCCCTGTATACTACGATCTAGGCGCTGCTCAGAAGATCAGCTTGGAAGCTCCTTTCCATGAATACTGCAACGCCGGGGCTATTTCTTATGTCGAATTAAATGGCAATGCCCGCAGTAATCCGTCCGCCTTTATCAAAATCATTAAATACGCACTAGAACAGCAGGTCAGCTATTTCAGCATTAACCACCCGATTGACCGCTGCTCCGGCTGCGGATACGAAGGCGTAATCGGGACAAACTGTCCTTCCTGCGGCGTGCATGAGAAGGATGTTCATATCCGCCGTTTGCGTAGAGTTACAGGTTATTTAACCGGCGACTACCAGACCCGCTTTAATGCCGCCAAGCAAGCTGAAGTAAGAGACCGCGTTAAGCATCTATGAATATTTGCGGTTACTACCCGGAGTCGATTAACGAGGGAGAGGGCATGCGGGCCGTCCTCTTCCTCAGCGGCTGCCGCCATCGTTGCCCGGGATGTTTTAATCCCGAGACGTGGAATTTTAAATACGGTGAAGTCTTCACCCTGGAACGTCAACACGAAATTATTGCAGAAATTGCCGCTAATCCTCTGCTTGATGGTTTAACACTGGCCGGTGGTGATCCTTTTTTCTCGGCTGAGGAGGTTCTGGGATTCATTCATGAGCTCCGCGCCGTGCTCCCAGGCTTTAATATCTGGATTTACAGTGGTTATACGTATGAGGAACTAATCGCCCTTCCCGGTTCGCCGGAGTGGAATCTACTTACGCAGTGTCAGGTGTTAATAGATGGACGATTTATAGAAGAACTGAAAGATACTACACTTCCTTACCGAGGAAGCTCTAACCAACGCATAATCGACATTCCGGCCAGTATGAACGGCTCGGAGGTCTTTCTGTGGCAGCCTACTGCGCTATAATATATCAATTTTTGATATTCAAAATTAACCCAAAATAAGAAGGGATGAAATAACCATGCCACAATTCGTAGTAAAACCAGACAATCGCCAACTGGCTTTTGATGAGAAGCGCCTTTCTGTCTACGCCGACCGTATCTTGGAAGGTCTTGATCAACTAAATAAAGAAACTTTGCTGCGGGGAGTAATTTCCAAATTGCGCCGTGACTCCGTAAGCGGAGAAGAAATCAGCAACGCCTTCACTATGAGTGCTCTAGAGCTTGTAACAAAGGAAGAGCCTACTTGGAAGTTTGCAGCTGCCCGTGCCCTTCTGACTACTCTTTATAAAAAAGCAGCCGTTCATCGCCGCTATAAAGCTTATCCAGAAGAGCCTTACGGTGAGTTGTACCCGCTAATTACGGATCTCGTAAAAAAAGGAATCTACCGTGAAGAGCTTCTAACTCACTACACTAAAGAACAAATCGTTGAGCTAGGTGGATGCATCGATTATACGCGCGATCTTCTGTTCGATTACATTGGTCTGCTTACGCTATCCGACCGTTATTTGGCGCATGATTTTGACGGTCGTGTAATGGAGCTTCCGCAAGAACGTTACATGATTATCGCTATGTACCTGATGCACCGTGAGCCAGCCGAGAAACGTCTTGAGCTTGTAAAAGAAGCTTACTGGGCCATGAGCAACATCTACATGACAGCTGCTACCCCTACCATGTCCAATGCCGGCAAAAAGGTCGCTGGACAGCTCTCCAGCTGCTTCATCGATACAGTAGACGATTCCCTTGAGGGCATCTTTGATTCCAATACAGACGTAGCACGTCTTAGCAAAATGGGCGGCGGCATCGGCGTCTACCTTGGTAAAGTACGGGCACGTGGTTCGGATATCCGTGGTCACAAAAACACTAGCTCCGGCGTAATCCCTTGGATTCGCCAATTGAACAATACAGCAGTCAGCGTAGATCAGCTTGGTACACGTAAAGGTGCTGTCGCTGTCTACCTTGATGTATTCCATAAAGATATTCTCGCTTTCCTCGATCTTAAGCTGAATAACGGCGACGAGCGTATGCGTGCACATGACGTGTTCCACGGGGTTACCCTGCCGGATCTGTTCATGGAAGCCGTTGAATCGCGCAGCCATTGGAACCTCTTCTGCCCACATGAAGTGAAGAAGGTTATGGGCTGGACGGATGAGAATGGTCGTCCGCTTGGTCTGGAAGACTTCTACGATGAAGAGCTTGGGAAAGGCACTTTCCGTGAAAAGTATGCTGAAGCAACAGCTAATCTGGAATTGTCCCGTATTACAGTTCCTGCGATTGACATCATGAAACGGATTATGAAATCACAGCTTGAAACAGGTACTCCATATATGTTCTACCGTGATACGGTTAACCGGACGAACCCGAACCGTCACCAAGGTATGGTCTTCTCTTCCAACCTGTGCACAGAAATTATGCAGAATCAATCCGCTACCGTTATTGAACAGGAAGAGTTAGTAACCAAAGATGGCAAGACCCGGATTGTTATCTCCAAAATCCCTGGCGATTTCGTAGTCTGTAACCTGAATTCGATTCACTTGGCACGTGCGATTCCAGCTGGTGTGCTGGAAAGACTTGTACCTATCCAAGTACGTATGTTGGACAACGTAATTGACATTAATAATATTGAAGTTCTGCAAGCACAATACACGAACAGCCAGTACCGCGCAGTGGGTCTCGGCACATTCGGCTTGCATCACCTATTGGCACTCAAGGGCATTCGTTGGGAATCTGATGAAGCCGTAGAATATAACAACCATTTGTATGAACACATCAACTACCTGTTGGTACGTTCGAGCATGGAGCTTGCCCGTGAAAAAGGCCGTTATCCGAAGTTCGCCGGTTCCGATTGGGAGACAGGTGCATACTTTACTTCACGTGGTTACGTTAGCGGTGAACAAGAAGGTAAATATGTAACCACTGAACAATGGCGCGAGCTGCAAGAAGAAGTGGCTAAAGACGGTGTTCGTAACGCATGGATGTTCGCGATTGCACCGAACGGCTCAACATCGATTATTGCCGGCTCCACAGCCAGCATTGATCCTTTGTATGAACTGCTTTCCTATGAAGAGAAAACAACTTACAAGATCGCTAACCCAGCACCGGATCTGTCCGACAAGACGATTTGGTACTATAAAACTGCGTTTACAATTGACCAAAACTGGTCGATCCGCATGGCTTCTGCTCGTCAGCGTCACGTCGATCAAGGTCAAAGCTTCAACCTGTATGTTCGTCCTGACATCAAGGCTACCGAGTTCCTTGAGCTGCATCTAAACGCCTGGAAGGGCGGATTGAAATCAACTTATTATGTGCGTAGCCGTGCTTTGACAATAGAAGAGTGTGATTCTTGCGCTAGTTAATTATCTTAGTGCCCTGAATAGAAAAACGATGATGAATTTCGTAACTGCGAGGAATGTTTGGGCTTCCGGCCGCTGTTGTCATCAGATGTCTTGATCTTTACCGCTATTAGCGGATGACATCCGATGACAAAGGCGGTCGCTGACGCTCCTACAGCTCCAAACTTCCTCTCCGTTACTCCATCACCGTCTTTCTATGAACAAGACATCAAAGAAAGATTACCCGCGCAAAAAAATGGAGGGAAAATAAATGCAACTACAAAAGATTTTTAATACTGAAGCACCTAACCAGTCCACACGCATCATCGACGGTGAATGCTCAGGCATTCTGAACTGGAACGATATCCGCATGCCGCATATGTACAAGCTGTACAAGGTACTGCTGCTTAATCACTGGATCGCGGATGAAATCCCAATGTCCAAAGATGCGCAACAATTCCCAATGCTGGATGCGGAAGAGCAACGCGTATTTAAGATTAATATCTCCCTGCTCGCCGTGCTAGATTCGATGCAGACGATGTTCGTCGGCGACGTGAAGCGTTATTTTACCGACTCCTCACTGGAAGCTATCTCTGCCATTATTGGACAACAGGAAGTAGTGCATAACCAATCCTATTCCTATGTTCTATCCTCTATTGTGTCGGATAGTGAACAGAAAGAGATTTTTGAATATTGGAAGAAGGATCCGGTTCTACTGGAGCGTAATCAGTTTATCTCCGATATTTATCAAGAGTTCCGTGATAATCCATCAAAACAAACCTTTTTCCATGCGCTGGTAGCGGATCTCATCCTAGAAGGAATTTTCTTCTACAGCACCTTCGCCTTCTTCTACAATCTGGCCCGTGACCAGAAGATGATGGCAACCAGCCAAATGATCTCTTATATCCAACGTGACGAGAATCAGCACTGCTACTTCTTCGCAGAAGTATTTAAACAGCTGCTTGTAGATTTCCCTGAGTTGAACACTAAGGAGAACATGGATTACGTGTACCGTACGATCGACCGCGCGGTAGAGCTCGAAACCAACTGGGCTTACTATACCCTCACTAATGTCCGCGGTATTGATCTTAACGAGCTTAGCGACTACATCAAATATACAGCGAACAAACGCTTAACCTTGATGGGTATGGAAAAAGCTTACCAAGGCGTTGACGTAAACTGCATGCCTTGGATCAAGCCTTTCTCCGATGATGCTCTTAATGCCACCAAAACCGACTTCTTCGAAGCTAAATCCCGTAACTACGGTAAGGTTGGCGACGATAACGGATTCGACGATTTGTAAGACCGGATTATAACGAACCCTATATAAAAAAAGAGGCCATTCTCTACTTTCACAGTGAGATGGCCTCTTTGCTATAGCAAAAAGCGTCCCTTCACCCCTTGTATCAGGTATGAATGAGACGCTAATATATTTGATATGAATCCATCCGAAGCAGAATCTCCGCTGCGTAGTCTACACCTTGCGCTCTACTCGATGTGTAGTTTCTTCTGCCAGCTCAGCTAGCGCATCATTCAGACGCAGCTTCAGCTCCTCAGCAAGCTCTACCACTCCGTGATCATTACGAACCACCTGAGAATCCACAGCATACACACCACCGAGAATATAGCGTGCGCCGAGTACAGACAACACAGGCTTCAACGCATAATCAATCGTAAGAAGATGTGCAAGACTGCCGCCCATGAAGAGCGGGAGTACGATTTTGCCGGCCAACCCCTTTTGTGGAACTAGATCCAAGAAGGTCTTCAGCACACCTGTATAGGAGGCTTTATAAACCGGGCTAACCACGATTACCGCGTCCGCTTCGGCTACAAGGCCATTCGCTTTGACGATAGAATCGCTCTCAAACTTGGTATGAATCAAATCTTCCGCTGGTAGCTCGGCTACGTTAATACGCTCAACCTCAAAGCCCTGATCGGTTAAGCTTGCCTCCGCATACTCTATAACTGCATTTATGCGCGATACCAGGGAAGGCGTTCCGTTAATCACAACAATTTTAGCCACTTCTCCACCTCTTCCATCCCATTTAAGCAGCTTACACTGCAAATATTTATCCCGACAGGAATACTTTAAATTAATACTAATCCTATCGCAGATTAGATATTATTGTCAAACTATAAACGCTTGCGCTCATCCCACTCTTACGATATACTAAGCAACAATATTAAATCCAAAAATCAGGCCAATGACCGGCATCCAACCGTGAGGCGTCTGCGACCGGAGCCTATATTGACTCCCTAAGTTCACCGGGTTTCGCCCGTTACCGCGAAGACCAAAGAGGGTCGAATCCTTTTCTGTTGTTAAGAAGATTCGATCAACCTGGGTGGCACCGCGAGCTGACGCTCCTCGTCCCATGGATGAGGGCGTTTTTTGCGTTTTTTCAAGCTTAAACACCTTCAGCGTCCTTATAAGGACGGTAAGTGTTTATGCGAGAATTAGAAGGATAAAGTGAAGTGTGAACCTTATACTTTCTTATCTTTTAAACAAAAAGGAGCGAGCGATATGCTGGAAATGAACTGGATTAAGGATAATCAAGAACTTGTAAGAAACACTGCCACCTGGAAAAGAGTCGACTTCCCACTGGATGAATTGCTGGATTGGGATGAAAAGCGCCGGGGCCTGCGTCAAGAAACCGAACAAATGAGAGCCGAACGTAATGGGCTAACAAAAAAGGTTGAACAATTACTACGTAAGGGTGACCGCCCTGCTGGAGAGATCGTCAAGGCACAGGTACGAGAACTCAATCATCGGCTAAACCTGCTGGAAGCAGATCTGAACGAGGCTGAAAGCCGCTGTAGAGAGCTCATGCTGCTCGCACCGAATCCAGTGTCGCAGGACACACCCATCGGTCACGATGATCAAGATAACGTAGAACTGCGGCTGAATGGAGCTGTGCCGGAATTCGCCTTTACGCCTCGTGATCATGTGGAGTTAGGCGAACTACACGATATCATTGATATCCCCCGTGGCGTCAAAGCCGGTGGGCCTCGCAGCTATGTACTTAAAGGAGCAGGCCTAAGGCTACATCTCGCTGTACAGAGACTGGCTCTAGATGTTCTCACTGCACGCGGATTTACTGTGATGGATGTTCCCGTGATTGTCCGTCCGGAAGCGCTGGAACGCACGGGTTTCTTCCCTGGAGGGATGGATCAGACATACGAGCTAAGCGGAGATAACCGCTGGCTGGTGGGCACATCGGAAGTGTCGCTAGTTTCGCTCTACAGCGACGAGATTGTGGAACTAGACACACCCATGCGACTTGCTGGAATGTCGACCTGCTTCCGCCGTGAAGTTGGATCAGCCGGGCGAGATGTTCGTGGTCTGTACCGTGTTCATCAGTTCTCGAAGATCGAACAAGTCGTATTATGCCGTAATGATGAAGGTGAGTCGGACCATATGCTTCACGAAATCCTCGCGAATGCTGAGCATATTCTCCAGCTCTTAGAGCTCCCCTATCGGGTCATGGCCGTCTGCACAGGAGATATGTCCCTGAAGACACATAAGCAATATGACATCGAGACATGGATGCCTAGCAGAGGCGCATACGGTGAGACCCATTCGGCTTCTAATCTACTCGATTTCCAAGCTCGCCGTTCGGGCATCCGTTATCGTGATGCAGACGGTCGCTTACAATACTGCCATACCTTAAATAACACCGCAGTGGCTACACCAAGAATTCTAATCCCGCTGCTGGAGAATCACCAGCAAGAGGATGGTTCTATCTACATCCCTCAGGCGCTCCGCAAATATATGGATGGATTAGAGCGACTAGAGTTTCCACATCAAGCGATGAATAAATAGCACAAAAAGACGATTTTCTAAGTGCAGCAGGCACTAAGAGATCGTCTTTTTTTTCAAAAAAACTATTTATCCTAACTTTCCATCCCCGTCTCATTCTCTTCATAATGACTTGTATCCCCATGCAACAGGATCTCCGGCACGCCATCCGTAAAATCAATTCTGGATAAGCAGGTTGGATATATGTAAGGCAGATCCCACAGCTTAGGCAACTCTCTGCGCTCGAAATAAGCCATCAAGAGCTTGATCACCACCGTATGCGTTACGATAAGAATCGTCTCACCCTGATGAGCCTTGAGAATTTCCTGAAGCTTCTCTAGCGCTCTTGTCTGCACCTCTGCGAAGGTCTCGCTGCCCTCCACTTTAAACTGGTCGGGATCCTTCCAGAAATAACGATGCTGGTCCGAATACTGAGCCGCCAGTTCAGCAGAATCTCTACCTTCCCATACGCCCATGCCAATTTCTTTGAATGCATCGGAAATCTTCAGCGGAACATCCCGCTCTCCACGTATAATCTCAGCTGTAAGCAGTGCTCTTGGACTGGAGCTTGCATAAATGACATCCAGATTTATAGCCTGCATTCCCCGGCTCAACCATTCCGCCTGTTGTACGCCAAGTGTCGTGAGGGCAGAATCCATATGACCTTGCATACGATTCTGCACATTCCATTCCGTCTGCCCATGACGCGTTAAATATATCGTTGTAGTACTCATCCGCCGCTTCTCCTCCTACTCCCAAAACCAGAGATAGTCTACTTCCTGTTTCGCTCCATCCAGTTCACTGCAAAGTCAACGATTTCACGTTGCGGAATCAGTTGAGCTGTAGCTGAGGCGATATGACCATATGTAATGAGCCCTGTCTCTTGTCCGAATTGCTCAGCCAGTTCAACGAAATCGTCAGAGTTCCAATCTAGCTCCTTGAATTCCACCCACTGCCTATGACCATCCACCATCATGGGTGCCCCGCCAATGACTTCCTTCTTTCCTTCATACAAGGCTCGGCATTCAGCAAGATGTAATGAAGTATTGTTTAGATTTCCTACACCTAGCAGCAGCACACTTCCACCCAGATCATAAATACGAGCTAGTGGAGAATCTTCCCCCAAACCGTATTCGAGGGTGTGACCATAAACAATCTCATCTCTATGCTTGCCCCAAGCCGCAAATGAATGAATCGGATGATCGCTGCGCTTCACCCCTTTTTGTCTACGAAAAGAGTCTGGAATAATCCCCATCCCTCTCAGCGGAGTCAGGTCTGGATCATAAGCAGGCATCTGCTCCCGGATAGTCTGCCACCATGACTCGGGTACCGGCGGGTTACTCCAGCCAGCAGGGTCTGTCAGATCGCTGGAATGAGTCGGCATCACAAGTGTGCCTGATTCTCCGAGAACCTCCTCCAGCGCCAAAATAACAGCAACCGGCCCACCTGCCACCCATTGGCCTAGCGATTTGAAGGACGAATGCAGTAGAATCGTCATCCCCGCCTGAACACCCAGTCTCCGAAAATCCTCTGCCAGCGTCTGAACTGTAATCAAATCCCCTTGAATTTCTTCCACCCTTCATTCCTCCAAACTCTCATGTTGCTAATTCTAGCAAAGCTTCTCACAGCCATTATATAGGAGGATCACTTCTAACGACACCCATAATGTTCACTACGGTTACAAGCGCAGCAATGATATATACTATAGCTACTTGTCCTGTCATTTACGACAAATCTTCAGACAGTATTTTGGCTCTATAATCCCCTGGAGAGATCCCTTCCAACTCTTTGAATACACGGGCAAATTGCTTACTGTTCTCAAAGCCTACTTTTTCCGAGACTTCGGCAAGCTTGCTACACCCCTTCGCTAGCAGTGCTTTTGCATGACGGATACGAACCTTTTTTAAATAAATGACAAAATTCTCACCGGTATATGCCTTGAAGGCTTCGCTAAAATAAGAATAATTCAAAGACACATGGTTACTAACCATAGCCATATTTAGTGGACGAGCATAGTTCGTTTCAATATAATTCAGCGCTTCCTCCATATCAGCATGCTCCGTATGAGCAGACCGTACCCCTAAGATGTAATCATTCACACTCAGGAGCAAATTCTCAAGCGCACGATAATAATCATGGAAATGACGATAATTATACATATTACCAACCGTACGATATAGCTTTAGCACCTCCACAGAGGCTTCGCCATATACCCGAAATACTTCATCCAGCACCTGCTCATTGATACTCTGACCTACGTTCTCAAGATAAGACAAGTCCAGTTCCTTCAAATGCTCAGTCTGAAAAATAACGGACAGCAGGTACTTTATTTCCTTCTCACGCTCGGTTCCAAGCATATTAAGCAGCTTCCGAAGCTCCTCCTTCGGCAAAGGAAAATTACGTCGTTCTTGACTGACATCCTCATAATCCAAAAGATTTTCTTGCGGATATAAAAAAGTATACTGCAGCGCCCGGCACGCTTCCTTATAACAAGAACGAAGTACTTCGAGACTTTTTCCCTCACTGCTGATCCCGATTGATAAACCGGTTATTTCTCTAGCATCAGCTTGACGGGACAGCTCCATAAAGCTCTGAGCACTAGTCCCGATCAAGACTAATCTGCCATCCCAGTCCGTTATAATTTCCAAAAAACACTTCTCAATCGGCCCCATCAAACGTTCGATGAGCCCCTGAACTTCTGCAGATTTCATCCGTGTACCATCATTATAGTAGTAATTCAGCACACCTACAATAAAAGGAACCTCCAACCCCTCTAGCTCCGCTTGCTGCTCGGACTCCAATTGAACCTCCTGCTGCTGCAGCAGTCCCCGCAAACGGCTGGAGCGTAGCTCTTTACGAAACTGTTCTGTTTCCCGCTCTATTTTCTTGACACTGAACTCCTGTTCTTCCAGTTCCTTATGGATATGCTTCAAGATTTCGAACAGCTCATCTCGGCGAATCGGCTTAAGTAGATAATCCTTCACACGATAACGTATAGCACATTTAGCATATTCGAAATCATCATACCCACTTAGGATTACCACTGCTGGTCTTTTCTCGCCAACTTCTACAGATAACTGCTCCAAAAGCATAATTCCGTCCATCACCGGCATACGAATATCCGTAATAATAATATCTGCACCGTCTGTCTTAAATACCTCGAGCGCCTCTGCGCCGTTGCTCGCCATTATGATCGTATATGCGGACGGAAATTCCCTTTCAATCATGATCTTCAGACCTACACGGATATTTTTCTCATCATCAACGATCAGTAATTTCTTCATGGTTGTTTTTCTCCCGTCAAAAGAACTTTCGGCAAGGTCAGACGTACCATCGTCCAACTTCCTGCCTCGCTCTGTACTACAAGCCCGTATTCTTCGCCATAAAAGATTTGCAGACGCTGGTGTACATTCCGTAGCCCTATGCCACCTGCTCTTCGGTTTACATCCTTCTTCTGTTCACAAGAGCTGTCACAACATTCATCCTTAGCATATATCGCCTCGTTTAAAGCAACTCGACGTTCTGGGGTAAGACCGATACCATTATCACGAAGCTCTATGGAAATATCACCTTCCGTTTCCGAAATATGAATATGAATGTTCGGGTCCTCTAAATTCTCTTTCTCACCGTTCCAAGCATGCTTAACACTGTTCTCTACAATAGGCTGCAGTGACATTTTCAGCACCTCCAGCTCCAAATATCGAGGTTCAATATGAAGTACAAGCTTAACCGGGTACTCAAAACGAATATTCATTACTTCAATGTAATTCTCAATATGGCGGACTTCATCGCGAAGCTTCACATACTCCCCAGACCATTTGAAATTATAACGCATCATTCCACCGAGCGAAGTTAGTGCGTCTGATATCGTTCGTTGATTTTCAATTTCAGCAAGCATTTTAATATTTTCAAGTGTGTTATACAAAAAATGTGCATCTATTTGATTATGCAGCGTACGCAGCTCAGCCTCTTTGGACAATGCCTGCTTACTCACAGCCTGAGCGACCAACGTATTAATTGTATTCATTAGCTTAGAGAAATGATGGGCAAGCTCACCGACTTCTCCCCCACCCCGAATCGTAATTCCACTATAGGCTTCACCTCTGCGCACGCTTTTCATCGTTTCGGTCAATCTGCGCAGATTTTTTAGAATAAAGGCATTCATCACATAAGCAATCAACGTGAGTAAAATAATAAATCCGATGTTAGCTCCAATAATAAAGTTGCGTGTACGGGAGATATCCTTCAAAACACCCTCCGTTGAGACCACATTTAACAGATAAGCATCAATGCGTTCCAGCGGTGTGTTAATAAGTAAATAAGATTTACCGTTGGCTGAATAACTGCTATCCCATTCACC
The DNA here is from genome assembly GCF_000758585.1 of Paenibacillus sp. FSL R5-0345. Classification (NCBI taxonomy): domain Bacteria; kingdom Bacillati; phylum Bacillota; class Bacilli; order Caryophanales; family Paenibacillaceae; genus Paenibacillus; species Paenibacillus sp. FSL R5-0345. Next base: position 493,583 of record NZ_CP009281.1, on the reverse strand, counting down.
AGTAGCCCTGAAGTTCTTGTATCGTTCAGTAATAACACTGGCCATCTCCTCGTTATCCTGAAGAAAAGACTGATCCGGACGAGTAAATAGCTGGAGCTCACCATCTACAAGGAACATTTGTGTCTGGTTATCCCGTACATCGGTATATGTCTTTGGCGTAAAGCGGTTCAACATCATATCTACTTGAACCATCCCAATATGGTTGCCAGCAGGACGACTCATCTCACGTAGTAAAGAAACCTTCGGCAAACTCTCAGTCGGTGCACCCAAGTATCTCTGCATCAGATCCGGATCACTCCTTTGAAAAGACCAGTACTCCTGTCCCTCCAACTGCTGTGCTTTCTGGTACCAGGGCTCGGAAGAGACTCGCTCTTCACGAAATAAAATCGGCCAAATTTCATGCATCGTTTTACTTTTCGAATACAGCCGTAAATGCTCAATATTCGGATTATTAAATTGAATACGTGTCATATTCACATAAGCATTTGTATTAAAATCAACCAAATCTTCAAGCATCGGCTCAGTCTCATTCGCAAGAAAGTCTTTAACATCCGAGTCAGAATACGCCATCTGTGCTGCCCGCTCCATCGCTTCAATTTGATTGTGGATATGCAATTTTTCCATTTGCAGCAAATATTCATTTTTCTCAACAGCATCTCGGAAATAGGTATTGTTGATAGACTCATAAAAATAGACGGACACCAACAAGCACGGACCTATAATAATAAAAACATAGGCAGCAATCAAACGACTCTGCAGCGACCTTCGCCCCCACCAATACAAGAAGGAATTCCATATTTCTCTGCTGCGCTCACGCAAATTCTCCCTCTTCACTTCTTCAACGTTCACCTCGCTAATATCGTGAATACTTAACATACTTAACATACTTAACTTACTTAACAACTATACCTTATTCTTGTTTGAAAATAACCCAAAAACCCGCAATCAGCGGGCTTCTGGGTTATATTTTATTGGGCGAGCTTCACTTTGTTCTCTTCATACTTTTTCTGTTGATAGGCTTGGAATTTATCTACACCTATATCCTTTTGTTTCGCTAAATACTCAGTCCATATTTTATCGAACTCAGCATCTGAAGAAGCCATAAGCAGCTTAGGAATCGTCTTCCCACGCAGTTCTTTCAGCTTTGTAGCAATGATGCCTTCAGGGGAGTTACCTGTAGGATCAATCTGTTGGAATGTTGAAGTACTAGTCGCTTTTCCTCTCGTCCAATCTTCCAATTGTTTAAAAGGTTCTACTGATTTAGGTGCCCATTGATCCGTGATATTCGTGTTCTGCATCATCCAGTAGGTGAACGAAGATCCGTATTGCTTATCAAATGCCGAACGATCCTTATTCATTAGATCAAACACTTCAGGCTTAAATTGGTCTTTGCCATCAATCGTTTCGTAGCTGACACCCTTTTCACCGAGGAACAAGTCTTTATTACCTTCTTCACTGTTCAAGTAGCTTAGGAAGCGGATAGCGCGAGCTTTATCCTTCACATCTTTGGAGATCAGCGTCACTGTCCAGCCTGCGATCGCAGGTCCGTCAAGGGTCGGTTGATCCAAGTTCGTATTCGAAGGACCATCAATAGCAATATAAGTTTTGCTAGGATCTTGTTGGTAAATCGTACCTAGTTGCGCTGCAAAGTCTGTACGTTGATAGAGCATCGCGAAATAACGGCCTTGAGCGATCTTCTCTTCCATTTGTGGACGTTTATCGATAAAGATATCTTTAGCAAGCAGTCCATCCTGATTCGCTTGACGAAGCGTCTTCATCCAGCGGATATATTCAGGATCTGTCTCACGGGCATATACCTGACCATCTTTTTCTCTAGGAATCGCCAGGAAGTTCTGAAGATAACCTTCCAGAGAATCATTACCGTTTACACCAAACTCATGCAGACCAAGCGGGATTAGCGGTTGTCCATTTACGTCAGGAAATTTCTCTTTCGCTAACTTAAGCGCATTCAAGAATCCTTCTGGTGTGCGCATATCAGGACTGCCAATCGCTTCATACATATCCTTACGTACCGCGAATACTTGGTTGGATACGTAGTTCTCTCCATATTTCTCATAGTCGGCAGGAGAGGAAGAAGAGTTCGGGTAGCCGTACACATTACCATCTTCTTGAGTGTACCAATTCAGCTTATCTTTATCGGATACTTTGTAGAAATAAGGATCATATTGATCAGCAAGCTCGTTCAGTGGTAGTGCAAGATCACCTTCGATAATTTTCTTTATCGCATCTTCATAGAAGCCCAATGTAATGAAATCTGGCAATTTACCAGAGGCAATCAGTGTGTTCAGCTTCTCATTCTCGTTACCAGCCGGAACGATGAAATTAATATCAACGCCGGTTTTCTTAGTTACATATTGGGAAGTTGGGTCCACACCCCATTTGTTGGGGAACCAAGAGAAGTTCAGGTACCAGTCAAACGTAATCGGTGAAGTGTCAATCTTCCAACCTGGTTCATCCGCAGACAATGTAGCAGCAGGTGTATCCGTCGCCCCCGTGTTCGTTTCTTTAGTGCCATCCGAATTTCCTTTAGCGTTATTTCCACTGGAACAGCCTGCAGCTGACAAGGCCATAACCGCTGCCAGAAGTAGAGTCATCGCTGTTCTCGGTTTGCGTTTCATACCCATATTCTTTACCCCTTTTCTATGATTGTTAATTATAAGCTCAACCCCAGAGCTCATAGAGATGAGCTGCTGGAGGAGTTACCTTTACTAAGGATCAGCCCTTAATGGAGCCGATCATCATGCCTTTAACAAAGTAGCGTTGTAAGAAAGGATATACGAACACGATAGGAAGTGTGGTGACCACCATCGTCGCCAGCTTAATAGACTGTGACGTTACGCTTCTTGTCATACCGCTACCTTGTGCAGCAACCATCATTTGAGTCGAACTAGATTGTGCTACAACGCGGAACAGATACGTCTGAATCGGCTGTAACTCTGTATTATTGATATAGATCATACCTGTAAAATAATCATTCCATTGGAACACGCCGTGGAACAGCGCAATGGTCGCAATAACAGGCATAGACACTGGAAGCACAATTCGTAGGAAGATGGACCAATCATTAGCCCCATCAATCCGGGCCGCTTCCTCCAATCCTTCAGGGATCTCTCGGAAGAAGGTCATGAAGATAATAAGATCGAAGAAGCTAAACATCGCAGGAATGATATACACTAAGAAATTATCTAGTAACTGAAGGTCTTTGATAAGCAAGAAGCTCGGGATCAACCCTCCCGCGAAGAAGAGCGTAACAGTACCCATTAACATGTAAAACTTTCCGCCAATCAAGCCTTTACGAGAAAATGCATAGGCTACCATCGCTGTGAAAAATACATGCAGGACTGTGCCGATCACTGTTTTGGCAACGGTAATCCACATCGCCTGCATAATGCCAGGGCTGTCGAACACTGCCTTGAAGTTTCCTAGACTGAACACCCGCGGCCACCAGTATATACCACCTCGCATAGCGTCCGTGCCTTCATTAAAGGCATTGACGAGTACGTACCAGATCGGATAAAGCGTTATGAAGCAAATACACAGCATAATGATATTGTTGACGATATCGAATAGGGCCTCGCCCTTCGTTTTGCGATTGAGAGCAAACATGTGTAGGTCCTCCTTATCCTAGAACAATGATGTATCGTTGATTTTTTTAGACACTTGGTTAGCTATCAGCAGCAAGATTAGAGCGATAATCGATTTTAATAGTCCAACCGCAGCCGAATAGGAGAAGCGGCCTGAGAGAATCCCTGTGTAGTACACATAATAATCGATTACATTACTTGCACTATCATTCAACGAGTTACGTAGCACCAAGATCTGATCGAAGTTGGAGCTTAGTACACCACTGACTGCAAGAATGAAGAGAATACTGATCGTCGATTTAATCGCCGGCAGCGTAACAAACCACATCTTCTGGAATCTTCCAGCACCATCAATCGTAGCCGCCTCATACATTTCAGGAGATACACCAGAGATTGCTGCCAGATATATAATCGCTGACCATCCAAGTTCCTTCCAGATATCAGAGGAAATAACAATCGTCCAGAAGTAGCTAGGTTCGGCCAAATAGGTAATCGGCTGATCAATGATATTTAGCGCTAACAAGATGTTATTGATAATCCCTATATCCGCTAGCCATGTCGCTAGAATACCGCCGAGTACAACCCAAGAGAGAAAGTGAGGTAAATACGAAATCGTCTGAATCCACTTTTTGAATCTCACCGAACGAACCTCGTTCAAGAATAGCGCGAATATAATCGGCAGTGGAAACCCGATGAAGAGCTTGATTAAGCTAATGCCTAACGTATTCCTAATAACGTCAACCAAGCTTTCATCTTGTAGGAATTCTTTGAAATGAGCTAGTCCTACCCATGGAGCTTCGGAAATTGATTTTACGATATTGAACTCTTTGAAGGCAATAATAACTCCATACATTGGAATGTAGTTGAAGATGATCATCCAGGCTACGCCTAGTAGGGCCATGGTCTGTAAATGACGCTGGGCTACAAATCTCCTCCACAGCGAGTTACGATTTACTTTACCGGTTTCGAAATTGCCAGGAATTAACGGATTCATCGCTGGACTTACTTCCACGCTTTTTTTGTTCTCCATCCTTTGGACCTCCAGGCTACATATCTTTTTCTTTTTCTGAAGCGCTTACAATATCTATGTATTTATTGTATTTGCTTTTGCCTGTCTCCGTAAGGCTTTGAATTTCGGGTTATAGGTCCCATTTTTCGGGTTCAAGCTAAAACACCTTCGGCGTCCTTCAAAGACTTTCTTATATTTGGAGAAAAAAATGAGGGAGGGCCTAGGCCCTCCCTCATTTTCTATGCCATTATTGCTCGAATTTGCTTGATCTCACCACGCCGCAGAGCCTCTGCCTCTTCACCACGAACGAGTGCTCCAGAAATTTCAGCCACCGTACCATCGTGATAGACGAGCGTCATGCTCTGAATAACAGCCTTCTTCTCACCAAACGTATTCTCACGTTGCGGGTTCGAATACGTTACTTCCGTACCACCAAGGAATGTGAAAGAAAGATTGCCTTGTTCATCAAATAGCCAGCCCGGTAGAACCGGACCCAAAGATAACGTAAGCTGTCCATCTTCTACTCTGAAAATATGGCTTCCGGCCATCATCGTTCTCCACATACTGAGGAATTCAGCGGTCGATCCACTTAGTCTTGCTACGAACCCTCTACCGTGGTTATTGGGATCAGGATTCCCTCCAGTTGCGATAAAAGATGAGTTCTCCAGTGTACTGCGTCCATAAACCGCAGGATCAAGGAACGGCACCAGCGACGTCTTCAGCTCGCCGTAGAATTCCTCATATAGACCGCCCTTCAGCAGCTCAAGCAAATACTTGTAGGACATATGCAGGAAGTTAGACTCCCGCTCTAGCCAGCCTGGTGTGAAGGCTCTCATTCGCCCGATCTCATGAGACTCTCCCTCTAGGCTAACCGAGGTTTGGTACATAGACGTAGTCGGATCATACAGCTCCGTTTGCTTAATCAAATTGTAGATTTCTTTGACTTGCACCGGATCTTTCAACGTCTTCAACCAGCGAGTAGGTCCCTCAAGGAAGTATGGCAAAGCATATACCTCAAACTCCTCCACTACAGCTTTTGGCAGACCGTATCCGCTAAGTACCGGTTGACCTTCAGCATCTGTTACCTGCTGGAATTTCTTCGCCTCAAAGCGGAAATAGGTTGGGGTAAGTCCGTTACCGAGTTCTACCGCCTTGTTGATCCCCTCGTCGATTTTAACTAAGAATTTGGAGAGGGCTTCACGAATGTATTCTAAGGCTACTGCAGACTCAGCCCCAGTAATACCGAAACGAATACGTGCTCTATAAGCCTCACGCGCTGAAGCTACAATGTCCCAATAATTGAATTGTTCCAAATCTCCTGCTAGGACAGCCGTTACCGCACGATGTACCTCTTCAAGCAGCTGTGCAATTTCTTCTGGCAAGTCTACAGCGCCTTGGACGTTCTCTTTGCCTTTCAGAGCCTCTAGCAAAAAGACTACGGTACGTTTCAGCTCAAAAGTCTCACTCATTCCGGAGCCGAACAATCCCGGCAGTCCATTCATAGCATCGTTCCAGCCCGGCTTATTGCCTTCCATCTCTACCCCCATACCGTAAGGGTCAAGTGTAGCGAATTTATTCAAGGCAAGAGACAGCATCTTCACGAACAGATTGGTGTGGTAAATGGCACCGTGTCCACCTTCGGTACGCAGCCAATGGGTATCTCCAGCTTTCCATTTCAGCTTGTGCAGCTTCTCCTCATCCTCAAGAAGTGCACCATATTGCCGAGCCTTTCCATCACTGATTACATATTTCTCACTTCGTGGCAGCACATACGCCGGGCTGTCATAGAACGCATAGGTGTTATCCCCAAACAGAAGCTCCTGCTTTTTGTCAGGGAAGATATCCAAATAACCAACTACCAGATCCATATTATATGTCCAGTGATCCGACCAGAAGCCTTCACCAAAAGCAGCCTCAATGTTTTGTTGCGACAAGGCTAGTAGCCCCGACAGAAATTGTTGTTCGCTTACCTTCAGGGTAACGTTATGATCTGCAATATAGTTCACTAAACTACCTGGTGTGAACCGAGTGCTGCACAGCTTTACAAGCTCAGCTTGATGATCTGCCGCAGCCTCCTCGATCCACTTCACAGCTTGCGTCTTACTGTCCGGTTTCACTTCAAAAGTTGTTCCTTGTACGCTCAGCGGGTTGTAACCGTCCGCTTGTATCAAGCTATAGAACATTTTGATGTTGAAGCTACCCACCTTCGGATTAAAAAACACATCGTTCCGCCGATTCTGATTCATATCACGGAAGTTTCCGTTCCCCTGTGAATAATATTCTGGGGCGAGAGAGAAGAAGTTGTAGTCACGCTCCAAGTCACCATGCTTACGCGAGTATAAGTGAACGACAAAGCCATCCCCACCATTGTCGAAGACAAAAGGATAGCCTCCGCGCAGGAAGTTATCGAGATAGGATTGACGGCAATACGCATCAAACACAGCCGATGAAGTGTGAGTGGCAATGTCTTCCGTTAATTCTTCCGTCAGACCTGCGGCCTCTTGAGATTTAGACTGGATGTATTCATCGCGGCATAACTGCTCTGCCTTCTTATTGATTTTGTCGATGTCATTTACATGTCCAACCAGTGTATTCAGGATCAGATTGCTACCTGGTGCTAAACGTCTTGCCACTCCGCTAAAACCGCACGGAACCTTGTTAACCGGGTATTGTGGAAGCTCGCCCAGTTCGGCAAGGGTTAATCCCGCAAAGCGGTCTGGGTACGTAAGCGAGGTGTTGCCACCAAAGACTAGCTCGAAATCGACAATTGGCGAGACTTTTTCTCCTTCTCCCGTAAAGGACAGATAGAAATGTCCATTGGTGATTTCACTAACCTGCGCACTATCATTAGTGCTGGAACGCAGCTTATAGAACGGAATGCCATTCTCTAAATTGTATACATCCATCCAGCTGCGCAACAGATTACCTATTTCCTTGTATCCACTATTCTCTACACCGTAAGGCAGGATTTCTGGCAGACCATCCATCAGTTCTAACTCGATCTCTTTACCACCGATGTTCTCAATCTCTACCCGACGTACCAATGCCGCATAATCGTCATTTGGCAGATTGAAATAGTGTACAGTCGTCTTCAGACCATGCCCAGCATGGCTTTCTTCAATGGTAAGCCCATTAGGCAAAATCGTCATGATCCGCTTGGCTGCAGGATCTGGACGTGCCGATTGAAACGGCTCATAAATCTCTTGCTCCCCTTTAATCTTGATAAAGGTTCTGAACCCGGTCGTCCCTACGTTCTTATAAGAGATATTTGCGGGTGAGAATTCCATGATCGGCGAGTTCTTATCGCGTACCCCGAAGCTGCAAATGGCCTGACCGCGGTTCACATAAAAAGTCCACATCGGAATTCCCTTCAGTCCGGCAAGGCCGGGCAGGAAACTGGAAAAAGGCTTTCCCTCGTCAAATTGCTCCATTACAAATGTACCTGATTCGAAATAATAGTTACTCACACTTATGACCTCCTAGGTTGTAGATTATTTATGAAATCAAATGCGTTACGATGGAATGCGGCGCTAGCTCGCAGCTCGCAATCTCTTCGCCTAGACCTAACGTTACATTGTGTACTTCTTCACTTTCATTCATCAGTACAACAGCAATGCTTCCGTCAGGATTACGGAATGCTGTGGTTAGGATGCCTTCTGCTTCAGACGTAAATCCGATCCGTACTGCACCTGGCGCAATGAATTTACTGAAATGCCCAATGTAATAATAAGAGCTGTTATAGTGCACTTGATCTGTTGTCGTATCTGCAATGATCGGTGCATCGCAGAGATTACCTACATGGTTGGGACCTCCTGTCTCATCCAGTACCAGGTTCCAATCCAGGTATCCTTCTGTCCACGCATTTAGATCTCCAATCATGTTTCTGCCGTAACGTTCGCCAGTAAACCATTCCCCCAGCTTAACGCCGCCCTCTTGGCAGCCTTCTGTGAACAACAGATGCTTGTCAGGAAATAAATCATGTACCTTTTCGACCTTGTCGAACTCCTCGCCTCCGTACCAGTGAATACCGGTCCCCCACACATACTTTGCTGCGTCAGGATCAGATAGTACTGCCGAAGCACGTTCGACCATAATATCGCGGTTATGATCCCAAATTACGATGTTCACATCTGAATGGCCTGTCTGATGCATCACCGGTCCAAGATAATTTTTAACAAAATCCCGTTCCTCTTCCGCACTATAAATACATGAATCCCAGACTTGAACGGCAGCCGGCTCATTCTGCACGGAAACCGCCCAAATTGGCACTCCCTCTTTTCCGTAAGCTTCAATGAACTTCGTATAGTAGCGTGCCCAAACCTCTGCGTATTCCGGCTTCAATGATCCACCGTTATTCATTTCCCCATTTGTTTTCATCCATGCCGGAGGGCTCCAAGGAGAAGCCAGCATCGTGAATGCGCCGCCTCTTACTTCCATGGCGTCTTTTATCAGCGGAAGTACCCACTTATGATCATGAGAGATATCAAAAGTAGCTAGCTCTGTATCATGATCAGCAACATACGTATAATTTCCGAGGGCAAAATCACAGCTATGAATATGAACACGCCCCATGCTATAGCCTAATCCCTCTACAGGGTGGAAGTACCGATGAATAACCTCTGCCCGTTTCTCCGGGCTCAGGCGTGATAACGTATAGGCTGCAGCTTCAGTGAAAGCGCCGCCAAATCCAATCATCTTTTGAAACTCCTGCTCTGGCTTAAGCTCCACATCGGCAGACCCAGATCCTACTCTTGCGCTAAAAACAATTGCATCTTTTGGAGTTAAGCGTTCCCCTGTATCTTTTGCAGTTACCACAGTTTGAACTTTTGCCATTTCATCCATCTCCTCTGAATTGTTTTCTTACCAAGCATAAACGTCTTCGACGCCCTTTACTGGATCATTTTCCGATGTTATATATTCGGAGCAATGAGCCACCGAAACAATCGAAACCGGTTTCGATTGTTTCGAAAAAAAATGATCTTTCGAAAGCAATTGAAAGAGCATTTTTATTTCAATGATTCGATTATAGCTCCATCCCTCGAAATTAGATGTATCAAATACCACTAACTAAGAAAATAAAAGCTATGATGTCCTTTACTTTAGCAGGACTCTTTTCAGTTCGTCAAGATTTATCCTGATTTTAATACTAGCTAAATTCAGCTAATCGGAGGTGAACAAGACTCCCGTTCAACCACTTCCACCGGAACTAAAATTGCTTCCTTATCTAACACTTTGCCTTCAATTGAAGCTAAAAGAATGTCAGCCGCACGGCTCCCAAGAAGTTCTGTATCCTGACGCACAGTTGTCAGTGCAGGAGTGACATACTCGGCAAGATCGATGTCATCATAACCCATAACTGAAATATCCATCGGTACGGAAAGTCCACTATCTTTAGCAGCCATAATAGCTCCTAAGGCTAATAAGTCGCCTGAAGCAAAGACCGCGGTTGGACGTTCAGGGAGCTTAAGAAGCTCCAACATCGCGTTATAGCCGCTTTCCCGAGAATAAAAGGCTCCGTTTACAACATAGGTCTTGGGTACTTTAAACCCTCGCTGCTTCATAGCGGACATATATCCCAGCTCCCGCATTTTTCCTGGAAATGTGTTCATGCCACCAGAGATATGAGCAATCTTGCGATGCCCCAATGAAGCTAGATACTCCACCGCCAGCTGTGCCCCGACTGTATTGTCTGAGCATACCGTATGTGTCTCAGAGGTATCAAAATCCACGATAACCGTAGGAATATCACTCTCAAGCAGTTCACGGAAATACGGATCCTCATAATCGGACAAGAAGACAACAACGCCGTCTACGCCACGAATCCTGCAATTCTCTAAATAACCACTTTGCTTACCGCCGACATCTTTGGAGATAAACATGAGGGCATAACCCTTTTCCACGGCAACCTTCTTAAAGCTCTCGATCACAGCGCTGAAAAAAGGATGGCGAATACCAAATCCCGTATTCTCTACGAATAGCACGCCGATGGTCCACGATTTCTTAGTGGTCAATGTACGGGCATGTGAATTTGGCAAATATCCCATTTCTTGGGCAACCCGGAATATTTCCTGACGAGTTTTCTCCCGTACATCGGAATAATTATTAAACGCCTTAGAAACCGTTGTTGGAGAGTAACCGGTTCTTTTGGCAATATCGTATATCGTTGTCAAATCGGCTCGCTCCTTGCCCTGACAAATGAAATGCCTTATGTTCACTGCAATTTTAACGTCTTTCCGTACCGCCGTCCAGCGAAAAGTAACTTTGTACAGAGGGGAGTAGTGTAACGGCCTGAATCAACAGACCTAGACTCATATAGATCAGATGTATAATAGCAACACTATTCAGCATGTACGTCTGCACCGTTATCCAAATGATTTGCCCAAATCCGATGTACAGAGACAAGGCCCAGAAGCTATATAATTTCTTGAACGGATTTAATCGTTCCACCAAGTGCCACTGAGGTCTCTTGATCAGACCATAAACAACGAGGAGGGGCAGTAAACCAAATATGATAAATAGCAGAATACCCGGGAATAAAAAATCTGAGAATGGCGATCTTTCCAGCATAGAAGTCGGCATTTTCATTAGATCCCCGCTTGGATCTATTACAAGAGCACCGCCCCCTCCTAACGCTCCAACCCCCAAAAAAATAAGAAGAATATAAAGCCATGTTACTGTACCCGGCCTTCCCTTCGTTAATTCCATTTCACTTCCCCATTTCCAAATAAGAATTAGAGCAACCCTATCTAGAAAACGAATCTGCCCTTTTTGTATTTTACAAGTTTTCCCTGTATTTCACCGAGATGCATATCACAAACTTCGCTGAGTTTTTGATTTTTTTACGTACGATGTGAACAACAGCGCTTTAAGTTATACTAAGTTTAGAAGCTAATATATTGCACCTGACCGATCTCATAAATAGAAGCCATCGAATCCTAAGCATGAACGCCTCCGACGTCCTTATAAGGACGCTAAGTGTTTAAGCGAGAAATTCAAGACATAAAGTATGGTGTGAAACTTATAAAACAAGGAGACAGGACATGCGTACACACGCGCTGCACCTAACATACCTATGAATGATACCGACCTTCTATCTACCAAACAGTGTGCTTATTGCCACAAACAAAAGCCGCTCTCTGAGTTTCGCAGACGTACAGGCAAACGTTCCAAGGGGCAGTCACGCCGTGGTGCCTGCCGTGAATGTCGTAAACAACGGGAAGCACTAAATATAAAGCTCACAGCAAACCCCTTACTGGTAAAACCTGATATGGTCCAAACCCATCAGCAGGCTCTATTGGAACGTTCCAAAGAGGGGAAATCATCTTCCGCCGCTGCTTCTTCAGGACAATGCAATCCGAACCGCCGCGTACGTGGTTTGGAGCAGCGAAGAAAACATACACCTTCTCAAGGTGCGAAGATAAATCCTGAAGATCCGACCCAATTGATTCCCACTGCTAAAGGGATGATCTTAATGCGTGGCCATAGTGATAAGGGACGGCGCTGGCATCAGGAAATCGATCTAGCCCTTGCGGTTACGCTAGTCAGGGAACATGCCGCTATCGTTGTGAATCGTCGAACCATAAGGCGGTTGTATAGCAATAAGGATTTTCGCGCTTATATCCTAGCTAGAGATAGCTATACCTGTTACTTCTGCGGCGCTTATGGGGATACTATTGATCATTTACTACCTCGCGCTAAAGGCGGCCACACAACCCCGGATAATTGCGTCTGCGCTTGCACGTTGTGTAATCAGACCAAAGCCGATAAATCTGTTGAGGATTTTATGGGCCGAATATAACCTCTTAAATCAAAAAGCCCTAATCTCTGAAGGCTGTTCTGTTCCCGTGAACAGATGCCTTGAGATTAGGGCCGCTTATTAATATGGAGAAGTATAGGCTATTTAGTTCCCTGTAATATTCTTAACTCGTCCTACCTGTCCGCTTGTTAATCTGACCTTAATGCCATGCGGATGCCGAGGCGAGTTCGTGAGAATATCTTTTACCGTACCGCGTGTCAGCTTGCCTGTAGGCTGATCCTGCTTAAGCACAATATCCACTTCAAGCCCAGGTCGAATATCCGCTCGTACTTGTCCGTTCATGATGTAATCCCCTTTCATGGGTTATAATGTTGTCAACTACAATAGATAAGGAGGAGCTGTTATGGCCTTCGGCATCAACAGAGAAGAATTATCCCGGTGGAAAAAAGCGGTCTCCGCAGGAGAGATCGCCTTCTTGACTCATTATTGGCTGGATCCGCGCTTTCCTGACATCACTACTGTGACCAAGGTGGGCTGCAGTAATCTTACCACACTGAAACATTGGTGCGAGAAGAATGGATTGCCTGCCCAATATATTCATAATCGTTCATCGTTTCCCCACTTTGACCTCATTGGACCTAGACAGGCAGAAATCCTTCGGCAAGAAGGGCAATGGGATCAGCTGGAACGTTTCAAAATGCTCTAATCTACGAAGAATTGTGATTCAAGGTTTATAGATTACTTCTTTTTGCGTAAATCCTGCATGATTTTACGACCGGTAGGTGTCTGTGCTAAACCGCCTCCCGCAGTTTCACGATGTTTCTCTGGCATTGCTGAGCCCACCTCAAGCATGACCTTGATGACTTCATCAGATGGGATCACACTACGAACACCCGCTAATGCCATATCTGCGGCGGCAAGTGCGGTAACTGCACCGAATCCGTTTCTAACAATACAAGGAATCTCTACAAGTCCACCAACCGGATCACAAATCAGACCTAAGGTATTCTTAAGTGCTAGCCCGACAGCATGCACTGCTTGTGCAGGCGTTCCGCCGCGTAGCTCGGTTAAAGCGCCTGCCGCCATCCCAATAGCAGAACCAACCTCAGCTTGACAGCCACCTTCCGCGCCCGATACAAACGAATTATTGGCAATGACATAACCGATAGCCCCGGCCGCGAACAATCCGGATACCATATAATCATCATCCCAGCCAAACCGCTCCTGACAGCTGAGAAATACACCCGGAATAATCCCGCATGAACCAGCAGTAGGGGTTGCAATGATCCGCCCCATAGAGGCATTCACTTCAGATACAGCCAGCGCGTAAGCCATAGCTTGACCTGCGGGTCCGCCTAGGCACGGCTCATCAGCTGCATTATATGCGCCTACACGCTGGGCATCCATGCCTGTAAGACCGCTGCGTGAAGTTGTATCTTCATGCATCCCGCGATGAACAGCCTCTTTCATCACACCATAATATTCACGCATCGTGGAGAATTCATGTTCACTGGAACGTCCAGATTCCGCGCTTTGCTCTTCGAGCATTAGCGCTCCAATGGTGAGACCCCGTTCCTCACACAATACAGCCAGCTCACTAAGTGTTTGAAAATTCATGTTAAACTTTCCTTCCCCTTCTCTTCTTGCTTACCTTCGTTTAGATTAACCAACTTCACCGATTTCACAGCAGTGAGCGCTTTAAGCGCTTCAATAAGCTCCGGTGTAGCTGCTTCATCCAGCTCCAGGACCGTTAAGGCTGCCCCACTGCGATTTTTTCGGTCCAGAGACATATGCCCTATATTAAACTGTCCGTTACGCATCACTTCCGTAACACTCGCCAGAACACCTAAATAATCCATATGATTAATCAGAACCGTTGGATAGATCCCTGTAAGCTTCACCCCAAAACCGTCGATATCGACAATCTCGATGTTCCCGCCACCAATAGATGTCCCTATTAGTGTCAGTTTGCTTCCTGTTTCTTGTCCGATAAGGTTCAGCTTAACTGTGTTGGGATGTGGAAACAGGCCTGTTCCCTGTTTAAAAGAAACTTCCATCCCTGCTTCAACCGCCAGTTCTAGGGAATCTGGAAGCCTATGATCGTCGGTAGTGAAATCAAGTAACCCTCCAACAATCGCTCGATCTGTACCATGTCCCTGATAAGTTGCTGCAAAAGAACCGAAAAATGTTACCTCGGCTACACGCGGTACTTCTCCTAACACCTGCCTTGCAGCCCTCCCGATCCGTGCCGCTCCAGCGGTATGTGAGCTTGAGGGACCGACCATTGCCGGACCAATAATTGAAAATACATCCTTAAAACGCATAAAAGACCTCCTGCCTGCAAGAATAGGCAATTATCGTACTCCTATATAGTATACTGCACTAGCTGTCGGAGTTCACCGTGACATTTGCTGTGATATGCAATGCCTAACATTGCTTATTCAAAGGCTAGTATTTCTATTTCATGCCCTGAGTATCACAAGATATCCTGGGAGTACAGCATAATTCCACTTCTATACTGCCAGCCCATCCCTTCCCAGAACCCTCTTCCTTGTTCGTTGGTTCCAATAACCATCAGGTGACACTTGGCAATACCGGCTGTACGGAGATTCTCAAGACAGCGAGTCACAAGCTTACGACCAACACCCATCCCCCGGCAGTCATTATGAACTGCAACATGATACATGTAGCCTCTTCGCCCATCATGCCCGCATAATGCCGTACCTACCATCTGGCCATCTTCATTCTCACAAATCTGGCTAAAGCCTCGGTTATGCGCCAGATAACGCAGAATTTCCGGCTTTGAATCCGCTTCGCTAAGTCCCATCCCCTCTGTATGCTCCCACAGCTGATAAGCAGCTTCATAATCATCCGCAACCATTTCTCTATAAATCATACTTGTCCCCTCGCTTGTACAGAACGGCATAAAGCATGAAGAGCACTTCGAGGAAGCTTTTCCAGCTCCAGCAGCGCTTCGTAAGGATCTCCCACTAATCCCAGAGCTTTCGCAAAGGCAGGCTCTGTCTTCCATCCACTTGTCTTTAAAAAAATGATTTGTTTGCGAAAAGCATCATCCATTTGAGCTAGAATTTCAGCTTCAACGATCATATGCAAATAACCATTCTGGAGCTCCGTTCGCCTCGGCTGTCCAAACAGTTCTATAGGCCAGCCCTTTGCCATAAAGTTAATTTTCGTTCGAGGTATGCCTTGAACCACCCGCGATTCGCTAACAAACCCCTCCATGGCTCCAAAATATCGAACAACTAGCGCCTTAAACTTCGCAGGATCATGAACCTCGCAAATGATATCCAAATCGCTGCCCTCCACTTGAATTCCAAGCGGTATTGTCCCAACCAACAAGGGATTATAGTCCGTTAGTAAATTCATAATATCCAGCTCTGTAAGAAGGTTATAGACCTCTTTCTGAACCGCGGTTCCACGATTCAAATCATCGATTTTTCGCCAATCATTCACTTTGGACAAGCGCCTCCTCCGACTCGGGTTTATAAACGCATATGTATTAAAGACAGCGCACGCTTTTCTGGGCGCAAGCATAGAAATATACGGAGGATAGAAGGCAAGGAGGAGTGTATTAGAAAAATGAATCCCACCTACCCCTATTATGGGGAACGAACAGGATGTAAGGACCAGCCCGTCATTTTCCCCACACAGCACCAAAGCAGCCAGCCAAGTCTAGAAAATCAAATGAATCCCCGCCGACGTGTATTCATGTCAACGGTGAAGACATGGGTACAAGCTGATACACAACACACCATGAGAGGAATGTATACCTATGAATAAGATGCCCGATTATGATATTCCTTCTGTCCGTTTAACAAGTGGCATGTATGCCTTAACAAAATTAGCCTGCGCAGGGCTAACGTACGTCCTTATCTCCTTACTTATGCTTGGGTTTCCACAACATAACGGCGTACCTGAGGGTTGGCCTCTTTCAATCCCATATGCGATTTACGCTTATGGACTGCCAGCAGCACTAGTAGCCGATGTTCTGCTGCGCCTCCTACGCTCCACATCCCACATCGTTTCCCTTGTTGTATACGTTGCCGCAGGTTTCGGTGCAGGTCTATGGCTAGCAGCAGAACAAGGTGCAGATCTACTGCTATGGGGTTTTGCAGGAATTTTGGGACTGTTGCTGCTACGGGTGACGCAACTGGGTGTGGAGCGCTCCCCTCTGCTACTGCCTGTATTTGCACTATTTCTACCGCTGCTCTGCTTACTGCTGTTATAAGCTGCACTCAGAGTGCTTCTATGATATCACCGGCAATGATAGCCGCTGGATTATTGCGCTGACGGGCAGCTCTCTCCCCTGCTAATCCGTGTAAATATACACCAAAAGCTGCTGCCTGTGTCTCATTCAGTCCCTGAGCCAGCAGGCTGGAAATGATGCCCGTTAGCACATCACCGGCTCCACCAGTGCCCATGCTGGGATGGCCTGTGGTGTTTACATAAGCTTGCCCTTCTGGCGTTGCTATAACCGTATGTGCTCCTTTTAATACGAGTGTAATCCCATGCTCTTTCGCATAACCTGTAGCCAGTCTGATGCGGTCCCGTTGCACCTCAGCTGTTGTTATACTAGCAAGGCGAGCCATCTCACCTGGATGAGGCGTCAGAATCACGGGATGGCGTCTACTTGCCCAGCTCTTGTAATCAGCTTCAGCTAATATGTTCAAGGCATCGGCATCGATCACCAGAGGACAATCCGTTCCTTCCCAGAGATTGCGAAGCCATTCTGTATCGGCCTCAAATCGACCAAGACCGGGACCAACGGCAAGAACATCTCGCTCTTTACTTAGCTTCAGCAGCTCTGAAACGCTCCTTGCTTGCCAGGTTCCATCTTCATTGCCTCCAACATCGGCCAGCATGAGTTCAGGGGCAGAACCGATGATAGCAGGCATCAACTTCTGAGGAAGCGCCCATGTCACCAACCCACAGCCTGCCCGGAGCGCAGCACGGGCAGAGAGCAGTCCGGCACCGCTCATTCTTAAGGTGCCGGCGGCAAGAAGGACATGCCCATAAGTACCCTTATGGCCCTCAGGCGAACGCCGGCGGGCTATATCTACGCCTAGATGGGCATGCAGCACTTCCGGTGTCAGCAGGTGAACCTGCACACCGCTTTCTGAGGCCAGAGAAGTCGGAATGCCGATGGCCCGGACCTTCACATGCCCCGCAGCGCCTGCGCCGGGGTATTGCAGGAGGCCTCGCTTGAGAAACGCGAGGCATACCGTCACCGACGCATGAATGCAAGGCTCATGCGTCTCACCCGTGTCCGCGTTCAGACCACTCGGGATGTCCGCGGACACAATCACTTTGCCGCTGCTGTTCGCTGCGGCAATCAGCTCCGCATAGGCGCCGCGCGGGGCTCCCGCGGCGCCGGTGCCGAGCAGCGCATCCAAGATGCCGCTGCACTCGGCAAGGTCCAGCCGGTCCCTGCTGTATACCACGGCAGGCAGGCCCATGGCTGCAGCCGCATCGCGCTGCAGGGCGGCCTCGCCGGAGAGCGACTCCGGCGGCACCGCATAGACGAGCTTGACGGCAATGCCCGTCTCGCGAAGGTACCGTGCGGCGGCGAGGCCATCGCCGCCGTTGTTGCCTTTGCCGACGAGGATGAACCATCGCTCGTCGGCGGCATGGTCCAGGGTCAGCGCATGATCTGCGCTGACCTGAAATGCCGCGACGGGAAGCGCGGCATCCGTCCGCCCGGCGTCTTCTCCATCGGCTGCATTTCTGCAGCTCGCTCCACCTCTCCGCCGGCACAGCGCAACAATCTCCTCTGCGATCACTCTTCCCGCATTCTCCATCAGCGCAATCGCTGGAATCCCCAGCCGCTGGATCGTTTCTCCGTCCAGCTGCCGCATTTGCTCAGCAGTTACCAGATACATGATTCGGCCCCTTTCCGCTACACTTCAATCCACAACTAGCTTGATATCAATAAGCTACAGTAAATCTCGTCCTGCTAAAATTCCCCTCTTCCAGCTCGTCTACCATAGCTACAGCAAAATCCTGCACACTAATCATGCTTTCGCCATTCTCATCAAAAACGAGACGGTCGAGTCCAATGCGAAATTGACCTGTACGTCGACCTGACTGAACTTCCGCGGCAGGACTGGCATACGTATAGTCCAGCTCTGTGTTTTTATAGATTTCATAAGCTTCCGCATGTGCCTCAGCCAACGGTCTAATCTCAGCAGGGAATTTTTCCGTATCCATCAACAGCTCTCCGGTTTCTGTCTTCAAACTGCCCGCACCACCAACAACCAGCAATCGATTAAGCCCAGCTTCTTGCATTCCCCCTACAATCGCCTTCGCTGCTGTTATCAAATCCTTCTCTTGGCCGACTGCTGGACCGTAAGCACTAATGACTTCTTCATGTCCACGGACTGCAGCTGCAACTGAAGCAGCATCTAGAACATCTACTGTCGTGATGTGCAGACGTTCATGTTCAAGAGTGAACGTTTCTGGGTTACGTACCGCAGCGGTTACCTCATGTTTTCTTTTTAAAGCCTCCTGTACAATCGCCTTTCCAATCGTTCCTGAAGCACCCAATACTACAACATCCATCTGTTTTTCCTCACTTTGTTTAGATAAGGTCATTGTACGACCTTCCTACTTATTTGTATTTTCAATACTCGTCTCAATAGCTTTTCCCTTACAACCTTTAAACATTATTTATCCCACGAGGGTTATTTAAAATCAGATTCCCAATAAGTTAACTTCCAAACGAAAAACCCCTTAACCAACACAAGGGGCACTCTCTACTGAACAGCATGTACTCGCATTAAGGGCGCAAAAACATTCCCTGAGAACGTGGCATGACCGATTCAAAGCCATATTGTGCATACAATTTCGAGGCTTCCCCATCTGCAATCAGACTTACATAAGCCTTGTCCGGTACAGTATGAAGAAATTGCCTAATTTCCCCCATGATCAATTTGCCTAAACCCCGTCCTTGATGTGAAGGCTTAACCGCGATATCCGTGACCTGAAAAAAGCATCCCCCATCGCCAATCACCCTGCCCATCCCGATCAAGGTATTCTCCTCATACAAGGTAACCGCGAAAATAGATCGAGGCAATCCTATCCCAGCCCCTTCCGCGCTCATTTCACTCAGACCAGCTTCTTTTCTCAGCGCTAAATACTGTTCCACTGAAGGACATTCATGACGTATATCCAGCTTTCCTGTCGTCCCCATACCGTTCTCCTCCTAGCTCTTTAACATACACTAAGCTTAGCACCGTTCAGCATTGCTGTTCCAACTATATACGACTCTGTGGTACACAGGCAAGGATCAGCATAGTTCAGGTAACGCTTACCCCTCTTCCCATATTGAACATACAACAGTTTCTCGGAATAACGGAATGTCTGTCCAAAAATAATAAAGCCGCCTAGCACATACGCAAGGCGGCTTTTGGAATCAACGATTCTCATTAAACTATGCAATTACTCCCATTAATCTGATTAGCACATCTGGTATATCATTTCACTACCACAAAAACAAGTCGTTCCCCTTTAACTTGAACACAGCTTCCATGAAATAATAATCGCCATAAATGATTGAAACATGAATGTCTTTATGATGATACGCTGCTGAACCGTTCATTAAAAGATGATCGGAATCGGTCGTCCAGTCGCAGCGAGTAGCGTCCACTGTTCTCAGGAGCTTCAGCGCAGCGTTCAGGTAGACCTCCTTTTCGTGCTCGCCAACAACTTGGGTGATCTCGATCAGTCCGCAAGCTGCGATCACCGCTGCCGTGGAGTCTTCGTAAGCGGGCTCCTTCGGTTGCCGGAAATCGATTGGAATAACCCCGTTATCCGGAATATTAGCCATAAAATAATGCGCCACCCGTTTGGCCGCCTGCAAATACTCCGGCTTTCCCGTATGTGTATAACTGATCATAAAGCCGTATAAAGCCCAGGTCTGCCCACGTGTCCAGGACGAGCCATCCTCGTAGCCTTGGCCGCCGTAAGTTCGGACTACTCCTCCATGGAACGGATCAAACTCCACGATATGGTTCACGGAACCGTCCGGCCTGATAAAAGCTTCTAAAGCGGTGTCCGCATGCCTCATTGCGATTTGCGCATATCGCGGATCGTTAGTCTCTTCGCTCGCCCAATAGAGAAGCGGGAGATTCATCATGCAGTCCACGATCGCCCACCCTCTTGTATCTTCGCTGGCCGTATCATCGTTCCAAGCGCGGATAAATCCGCCTGCCAGATTAAATCGTCCAGCAAGTAAGTTGGCGGCATGCATTGCCCTCTTACGGGATTCCGGATTTCCGGTAACTTTATAATTGGCCAAGCTCGTAGGCAACCACATAAATCCGACATCATGATGCAGACCGTAGAATTGATGGAAGCAGGCATCCAATGCATCTTCCGTGAAATTGGCGATTTCCTTGTACTTCTGAGCGCCGGTTTCATGGTGCATGAGCCACATCATACCGCCCCAAAATCCATTCGTCCACCAGTTGATATCTTTTTCAATCTGATTGTCGTGCGTGCCATTTCTTGTCGTATATGGAATTTTGCTTCTTGATCGTTCACATACGGCGTCCATTTTGTCCGTTAGTTTAGAAATGACATTATCTACCCAAATTTGATCATCAGCCTGAAGGTTCAACAATCTGCTCACTCCTATATTTAACTTTCTAAGGGTCCCCCCTTTTTAAGCCCGTTTGCTTATGTGCATATCTCTTTCGTTTATCGAAACCAAGTACTGATCTCCAAGCTCGAAGCTGAATACACTTTCCTCTTCTTCAATAATCTGAACGGCAGGCTGTTGCACCCCATGAAAAGGAATAAGCACGGTCAAGAAATTCATAGTACCGCTGTACCTATCCTGAAAGCGGACCCTTGTCGAAGGCCTTGAGAGATCGGTCTCATCGGATAATCTTCCCTTCAAGAGATTCAATTCTCCCGTATGGCTTGTCGCTATCGCGAGATTCGCAATATTACTTGTCGCGATCACACCGTTCTTGTTCTCTTCCACCTCGACAAAATCTAGATGGAAATAGCGCTGAACGCTATGGTCATTCAGCCCTTCTACCCGATCGGCAATAAGCACGAATCGATTATCCACTAGCGAAATATGCCGGTGATGAACAACCGGATCGTAGTTGGTATGACAAGCACTGGCGAGCCGGTAGAAGCCTCTATCTTCTACATTGTAGATTCCACCGGGCTTTTGCGGCCCGAATTTAAACGGAGAAATATACTCGAAATGATCTCGCTCATCGATCAGCAGTGTGGAGTGATAATTTGAGCTCTTAAACTGTTTGCGGTCTTCATCATCCCGATAACAAAAAAATCCGGGATCGCAAATCATGTCTTTTCCAAGCGCCGTAAAATCAAAGCTCATCAGATCGATATGGGCGTGGGCATTCTGTATTGGGCTTTTACATATAAACAAAAAGCTAAGAGCCTTTGAATCCCAGCCGCTGCGGATAATCGCTTGATCTAGCGTACGATTCCAGAATGTCGTCTGCTTATCTAATACAAATTGTCTGCCCTGCAGAGAATGCAGCTCTTCCACGAATTGGCGGACATCGAGTGCTCTCCATACATGCTTGCTTGCTTCCCGTACCACCTCAGTCACATCGATCAAGTTCGTTGCTAGCCCCAGCCAAGAAACATCATCCAACGCAAAATACCCATAGACACCGGACATTACAGCAAGCGGGTTCGCATAGGAATCACCTACAGGTACACATTTCCCGGTTGGTCTTAACGAGTAAATGGAGTAATCCAGATTTTTTCTAAACCGTTCCATGTACGCTGGGGAGAACTGAAACTGGAAACGCTTAGCCAGAACCACAGCCAGCCCAAACCAGAACATACAGCCATTATGATACGATGGGCAGCCCTCGATTTGACCGCCGTCCTCTGTCAGTTGCGCCATGCTGCACTTTTCGATGCCCTCGATCGCAAAAGCCTTCCATTCCTCAGCTTCTTTCAGCTCGGGAAAGTAAAGGGCAGTCGTCAGAAGTCCCAAACATTCCATTAAATAATGGTTATGATCCGCTTTAGGCCACAGCTGAGGTGACACGTTACGCAAAGCTTTTACTTGCTTGTAAATGACCGTTAAATACTGCTCTAATACTGCCTCCGTAAACAGCTCCGAGCGGCCTAGATGCTCCAAGACAAGCGGCCAAATTTTGTAGCCCCGGATACCAATCTCCAAAACCCTCAGCGGATGGCATTCCGTAAAATAGCCGATCGGCTTATCGAGCAAGTCCTCAGGAATAGTAACCGTTTCGATCCAGTCCAGCATTTCGTCGATGACCTTGAGTCCATACTTCGCGTCCTTGGTAAGCGAGTAAGCTTCCAGTAAGTCCTGCCAATGATTCATGCGATTCAGCTGCCATAAATATTCATTGTCATTATGTCTGCGCTCCAGCCAGCTGGGCGGATTCCCGACAAATTCCCTGACTCCCCCCGTACCGGGAAGCATGATCATTCCTTGATAGGCGAATTCGGCATTCGTGATCGTCTCGCGCACATGATCAGGCATATGTGCTGCGATATAGGCGGCTTTCTCGTCCATCGGCTCAAGCCGTGATCGCAAGTTAGCTAACAGCTCCGTCGTAGACATCGGCTCTTTCAGCCATGATTGTAGATTCATTTATTCATCTCCATTATGTTATTTCGAATTCGAAATGCCCCCTCCGAAATCATTAAGACTCCGGAAGGAGCGACTCCAGCTATTTCATGTAACGGTCGTATGCACCTTGCTCTAAAGCAAGCAAATCCTTTATTCCTAATCCTTCCAATTCCTTGATATACTTACTGAATGTCTCATCGTTGATCGGTTCCACGCCAAGCACCCATCTCTGAAGCTTCTCCTCCACATAAGTCAGTACGCCAGCATTTAACTCCTCAAATTTGGTCCGTTCCTCATCCGTATACGCAATCGGCGGGTAAGCCTCCATAATATAGCCATTGTCAATGTATTCCTTGATGCCTTTCAATGCAGTCGCGTTGGTCCATTGCTCTTCGTAAGCATAGTCTTGATGAAAGGCCAGCTCGATCTGTGCTCCCTCTTCCTGAAGCTGTTGGATCACTGTCTTTTCTTTATTTTTCAATACAGAATCTTTAAACTTCGGCTTGCCGTCCACGAGGTCGTAATCCTTTCCTTCGATGCCAAAGTTCATTAGTCTCCGGCCCTCTTCGGAGAACCAAAAATCCATATATTTGATCGCTTCGACGGGATGTTTGGTTGCCGCTGAGATTCCCCATCCGCTCGCATGCGTCTCTTTACGGGAGCTCTCTTCGACGACTTTGCCCTCGGTATTCGCTGGAGGCGTCATCGGAACAAAGGAGAAGCCCGGAATCTTAGCTGCAAGAATGTCATTAAAATTAGCCGTGCTGGCGAACCAGTCATGCGTCATGCCACCGACATTGTCTGCGAGCAAAATGTCACGCGCTTTCGCTCCGCGGGTGAAGATTTCTTTATCGATTAAGCCTTCCTTATACCACTTCGCAATATTTTCAATGGCCGTCTTATATCCTGGCTCATACATGCCGTACTTCACGACACCGTTGTCCGCGTAAAATCCGCGTTTGGCCGCATCGGCCCCGCCCCGCACGCCCCACTGGATCAGCAGATCATAAATCCCATCCAGCTTTGTCCGGCTGAAGTATGGAATTTCATCGTTCACTCCGTTACCGTTCGGATCTTTTTCTTTGAATGCTTTCAATAGCGCGTACAGCTCATCTACCGTTTTCGGTTGCTCAAGTCCCAATTTATCCAACCAATCCTGGCGTACAAACCAGCCTTTAGCAGCCGGCCCATCCGGAGTAAAGTTAAGGAAATACGTTTTTCCGTTGTAGGCTTTCATATATTTGGCTGCATCTGGATGTTCGGAAAAGAACTTTTTAATGTTCGGGGCATGCTTTTCGATCAATTCATCAAGCTCAAGAAAGGCCCCTTCAATTCCAAGACTGTCATACTGCTCCTTAATTTGATGATGAACCAGATCCGGAATTTTTCCGGAAGCCATCATTGTGTTGAATAGTTCTTTACTATTCGTCGAGGCTTTAGATGCGGTTCCCTTCAGCTTAATATTGGTCATGGCTTCCGCTTCCTTGAAGACGGGCCAGTTATCGTCGAATATAAACTTATCTGAGTAATGCATGTGGATCGTCAGTTCAAGCGGATCTTTAACGATCAGGTGCCCGGATAGCGGTTTTGTATCCGACTCCTTTGAATCATTTGCTGAACTTGCGCTATTTTGTGGAACGTTATTATTACTACAGCCTGCCAGTAGCATACCGACAGTCACCATGATTACAGCTGATGATTTCATCCATGTTTTGTTACCCACATTCACGACCTCCATTTATTGGTTTCTTGATTTCATAGTAAAAAGATTGAGACAGCCATTAACCTTTGACGGAGCCGATCATGGTCCCTTTAACGAAATATTTCTGAATGAAGGGATAGGCTGCAACAATCGGAATAATAGAGACGATGATCGTCGCATAAATGATCGTTTCCTTAGAATATACCGCCATATTCCCCATTTCGTCGCTCACGTTCATTTCCACGATCAGCTTCTTTAACAGAACTTGTAGCGGTATCTTACTCTCATCGCTCAGAAGAATCATCGTCCAGAAGTAGCCGTTCCAACGGTGCACCGCATAGAACAAACCTATCGTCACAAGAGAAGCTTTAGACAGCGGCAGATACACCTTCCATAAGATCGTTAAATCATTTGCTCCGTCAACCTTTGCCGCTTCCTCGAGTTCCTCCGGAATGCTCTGGAAGAACGTTCTCATAAGGAAGACATAGAAGGTCGTAATGGCAAAACCGATAACGATCGTAAACCTGCTGTCAAGCATGTTCAAATCTCGGAAATTGAGATACATCGGAATCATGCCCGGTTGGAACCACATCGTCAGCGCAATAAAGAAGCTGATGGCCGTACGTCCCATAACCCGTTTCTTTGACAGGGCATAGGCACCGCAAATGGTGAGAATTAAATTGACGATTACGCCGAATATGGTGTAATAGAACGTATTTAAATAGGCAATCCAAATTCCCTTTTCCGATAATACCTTTGCATAGGAGTCAAAGTTAATATCTCGCGGCAGCAAGATCACCTTACCTGTAACGACCGCTTGGGAGGAGCTGATGGATGCGGATAAGACATAGACAAATGGGTACAATGCAAGCAAAGCGATTATTCCAAGAAATACACAGTTAAAGATATAAAACAGCTTTTCGCCTCTGGTTTTTTTCATCTTCCATCACCTACCATAATCCAGTCTCCGTTAACTTCTTGCTCATCTTGTTAGCAAATACGACGAGAATAAATCCAACGACGGCATTAAACAGTCCCACAGCTGTAGCCAGGTCGTAACGTGCATCCTGCAGACCAGACCGGTACACATAGGTGTTAATAACGTCGGCCGTCTCATAGGTGGCTGGCTGATACAGAAGAATAATCGCCTCATAGCCGACTTCCAGCATGGAACCCACCTTCATGACAAGCATGATTGCGATCGTCGGAATGATGGCGGGAAGCGTGATATGCCACATTTGCTTCCATTTATTAGCCCCATCGATAACCGCCGCTTCATATAAGGCCGGATTGACGCCCGACAAAGCCGCTATATAGATGATGGTACCAAATCCCGCTTCCTTCCAAATATCCATGGACCCGATAAAAATCGTACGGAAATAATCGGGATTGGTCAGAAAGTATTGCTTTTCTCCTCCCATCATTTCGATCAGGATATTGACAATGCCGTTGCTAGGAGCCAAAAAGTTAGTAACAATCCCAGCTACGACAACGACCGAAATAAAATGGGGCAAATACGTGAAGGTCTGCACCGTTGCTTTGAATACTCCATTCTTCAATTCGTTAAATAACAAAGCGAGGATAATCGGCGCAGGAAACGCGAACAGCAATTGATACAAACTAAGCAATACTGTGTTTTTTAATAGCCGCCAGAAATATGGACTTTTAAAAAAGGTCTCGAAGTGTTCAAACCCAACCCAGGGACTAGCTTCGATTCCTTTATATACACTGAAATCCTTGAAGGCGATTTGTAGACCGTACATCGGCTTATACGCAAAGATGATATACCAAGCCAGAAACGGTATCAGGAGCAAATAAAGATAACGGTCTCTGATAAAGTTGGCTTTTATTTCTTTAAAGTTAAGCAGCACCCTCTTCTCCTCTCGCAACGATGTTTAGCTGATCCCCTCAGGAGCGCTCCCATATGAAAGGTCAGCGTTGCAATTTAAACTATAGGAATGAATGTAAGCGCTGTCTATCTCCATTATTTCATCTACCACCAACTCTTTATGTCATGGCCTCTAATGTGCATTTTTTTATGTATCAACAATTTCTCGTTATAGAGAAACGTCCGTCGAACATACAATAGCCGCCTGGCACTTAGGCTAGGCGGCTATTGTTGAATCATCAATATTCATTATATAAAGCCTTGAAATCTTATTGCTTCTCGTTAAGCTTCTTTGCGTATTGGCCAGGAGCTAACCCTTCATACTTCCGGAACATGCGAATAAACGTGTTCGCATTGTTGCAGCCGACCATCAGCGCCAAATCACCAATCTTAATGTCTTTCTGTTGACGCATAATTTCTTTGGCTTGCTGCACACGATAAAAATTCAAGTAATCTTTAAAATTTTCGCCGGAATGATTTTTGAATGCGATGCTTACATACCCGGGAGAGAAGTTAAACTCCTCCGCTATCATGCTAAGTGATAAATCCCTGTTGTAGTTGTCGTGAATATATTCGATCATCCGCTTTACCGTGCTGTTATCCATCATTTCATTCTGCTGATCAATCGTATCGAGCATAGCGCTAAATAAGGTCGTGATGGCCGAAACCATCAGCTCCTTCGATTCGCCGTGCTGCACAATGTCCAGAGAATCCTTGTGGGCTTGAACGAATTCTTCGAAAGACATATTCAACTGCTGAATAATTCGACTCAGTGTAGCCAACACAAGCAAGCTGAACTGGTCGAGCTGCTGCCGCGTTAACTGCCTTTGCTCCAGATTTTCCGATAGAAGCCGGTTTAGCGTATTTAATGCATTTTCCCGTTTGCCTCGAATCACATAGCTAATCAGCTCGCGTTCCGTATCGATAGGATAATAATAGCTAACCATCTGAACTTGGCTGAGTTGTTTATAAGTGATGACGGAGGTCTTATCCACTGCCGATCTCCGCTTCAGGATATCAAGCGCCTGGATAAAGGAGCGGTCGATTTCACCAGCAGAGGCTACGGGCTGGCCGACAGCTGCAGTCAATCCATACGCATGTGCATCCTCGACTTGAGCCATCGCTTTCATGAGCTTCTTCTGAATCGATTCCGTATCGGAGTCCCTGATTATGAAGACAAATTTAGTGAAATCGTGATCAAGCAGCTCGCAAGGGAAATGAACCTTCAACTGCTCATAAATGATCAAGGAAGTCTTTGATTTTATCGTAAGAATCGCTTCTTTCGAATATTGCTCCTCCAATTCCTTACTGTTTGAGAAGGAAATCACGCAAACGCTCAAGTTGGCAGAAAGGCTTTGTAGTTGATGCGTATTTAGCAGATCATCCACCTTGTCAGGAGAAATTAATCCATGCAGCAAATCCCGCAGAAACTTGTCTCTCATTGAGAGTCTATGCTCATTTAGTGCAGATTTCATCTGTTCATTAGCTTTACTTATACTCGTCGCTGTCTCATTGAGAAAAGCGAATTCGTCTGTACCCGCAGGCTCACCGTAGCTTTTGAACAAGCCGACGAGATGACCCACTGGCCGGTACATGCGTCTGGAAACTGTATATGCGAACGCAAGTCCAACAATGATGAGAATAACTAGTAGAAGTACAGCCCCTTTCAAGTTCGGTGTAAAGGAGTCTGCCAATGAGTAATTCTGTGTAACATACATATACGACCATTGTGGCATCGTTTTCGAGCGGATCAAATGGAAATCGAATTCCTCATTGGACAGCTTGGTGTAATCAGCGGTTGCCTGCCCATCTAGTTGTGCCAGTGGATAAGTAAGCAATTCCTTGCCCCGTTTATCATCAAAGCTTGATTTGAGCGTAACGTATCGACCATTCTCGATAATGGCAAAAGCTTCTTGTGTATCAGATGATAGGGGCGGCAGCAGTAATTGCTCAAAGAATGAGACAACGAAAAACAATGAATTCCCTATTCCTACCCTTTCTGGATTAACAATTATTATGGATGCGTTTTCATCTCCCACCGAAGTATTTCGGCTACTCGATAGCGTTATATTTGGGCTCGTGCTGTCTGTGCCTAATTGTGAAAAATCCTCATTAGTCATCCCCATATCTTCCATATAACGTCTTCTATCCGACGAGATTTGCGGCGTAATGACCAGATCGTCGTTAGTCTTCATTAAATCGATGCTGTAGCCGAATTCAGAGAATGCATCTATATGATTTTGCAGTGCATATGAGGTTTGTGTGATCTCATAGTAATTGCGTTCTTTTTCAGCGAATTTAACGACATGCTCATCTAATCTCAACTGCGCAATTAAATTGAAAGAAACACCGAGCTTCGTATCAATTTTGTCACGCGATTGCATCAGAAAATTCTGCTGATTCTGACTAAGTTCTGAACGCACTCTTTGACTGTCCTTAAAAAAAGACAGACAGACCGCAATCATCGTGTAAGCGAATACAATAATGAGGTAGGCAATAAGTAGTTTTGTGAAAAAAGACTTTCTAAGCAATTTGATCTCCCCTTGGTGATTCCTTTATAAATTGAAAATCACCTAATAGGAAAGTTTGTATCCTCATCGGGTGATTACATCTCCTTACCATCCTTTTGGAAATATCTAACTCACACTATATATGAATATGAAAATGCCGTCCATTATCAAAATTCACTGCGCTATTCACAGGACTTGGGACAATCAAATTCTTGAATCCTATTACTAACTGTGTGGAATAGTATCTATAACAATATTCTAAAAAGGTTGGTGAAGCATAATGTCTCCTGTAGCAAAGCTGTTTAAATGGGGTACGTGCCTGTATGAAGCCTTTCTGGCTCTGCCGTTGATTGGTGGACTCTTTATCATCGCTAATGGTTGGGTTCCACTTGCCATTGCTTTTTTGCTCCACGCAGTAGCCATCGTTATACTGCAAAGAGAGCGGAAACCCATTGTGGGAAACGTGCTAGGCATTATCACCTCGATTTTAGCGTTCATCCCTATCCTAGGCTGGATTATGCACGGCGTCACTGCGCTCGTACTGCTGATGGAGGGTGTGTCCGCCTCACGCCAAGCCCCCCGCTATTAAAAGGGGCAGATATCGTCGGTCGCTTGCGTGTGAAAAAGATAACAGAGCAGTCGTTTCTCCATGTTCGGATGAATCGCTGCTCTGTCTTTTGGTAAAAGAGATACCTGTTTGATGTTTTTTATGCGATAGCGACTATAGGGGCCGTTAGCATGCCAAATGTGCAAAAAACTGCGTTTAGGGTCTTCTGAGTCCGATCGATGCTTCGTATCAAAAAACAGAGGAGTTGCCTCAGCAGGCTTTCAAGGCTGCTGAGGCAACTCCATAATTTTAATCCAGTAAGATAATATATACCTGTATGATTGCCCGAGATTGTATCAACGTCCTGCCGATTGGGAATCAGCTCGCCGGGTTCCGCCCTCACCAATGTAACGCCCATTTGCGTTGCCATTGCCATTCTCAAAACGTTTGCGTTCCGTACGCTCCATCTGAACAATCTGACCTTCATGCACTACGATGTGCAAGGAGCCAAACTCCATATCATCCAGAAGCCCTGCAATCCGCGTAAGCCATAAATCATCCACTTTCAGCGGTTTAGCCATTCTCTAGCCTCCCTTTCCCCATCCAAAGGATTATATCCGCCTAATTTTCACAATTCCGTTATTACCAACCAGTATACTATGAATTAACTTAGCACGGAACCAAAAGTACTGTCAATGGGCATTTTTTCGTGATAACCAGCTTTTAATAATCATCGTCACCAAAGCCAACAAGAGGAGCAGTGATGCTACTGCAAAAGATGCTGAAAATTGATATTCATTGTACAAAATCTCAACGTGCAGTGGCAGTGTATTCGTCTCCCCGCGTATATGCCCGGACACTACAGAGACTGCACCGAACTCGCCCATGGCCCGCGCATTACACAAAATAATGCCGTATAATAAACCCCATTTAATATTAGGAAGCGTGACTCTGAAAAAGATTTGCCAACCATGTGCTCCGAGGGTAATCGCTGCCTCTTCCTCCTGTGTCCCTTGATCCTCCATCAGTGGAATCAATTCACGCGCCACAAAAGGAAATGTAACAAACAGTGTGGCCAACACGATCCCGGGAAGCGCAAATACGATCTTGATATCATGGGCGCTTAGCCAAGGGCCAAACCAACCGTTGGCGCCGAAGACGAGCACAAAGATCAGACCGCCGATGACCGGCGATACTGCAAAGGGGAGATCAATCAAGGTAATGAGAAACCCTTTGCCGCGAAAACGAAACTTGGTTACTGCCCACGCAGCTGCTACACCAAAGATGGTGTTCAATGGTACAGTGATCGCCGCAACAAGAAGCGTCAGCCTCAGTGCGGAACGAGCATCTGGATCAGTTAGAGCAGCTATATATACGTCCCAGCCTTTTTTCAACGCCTCTGTCAGCACGACAACCAAGGGCAGAGCAATCAGCCAAAAAAGGACTAGTCCAGCAGCTCCGATCAAAACCCATTTTACAGCCTGGGTTTCCGTTGTCGCTGGCGAGGACGTATTCTTCTGCAGCCGGGGGGCTTGGAGTGGGACGGTGCCTGCCACAAGTTATTCCTCCTTTAAAGGGTTTTACGAAAGCATGATTAGCTTTTGAAAAATGCCGAACAACGGGAAATATGAAGCGTCTTTGAGTGAATTTTGGAGTTATCGGGCGGCTGGAATCGTTCAAACAAGATTACTGGTAATGGGTCACTTCCAAGGAATATTGGACTTCCGATCGCTGTTATCCTCAGATTTCCTGATTTGAACCGCTGTCCGCGGTAGAAATCCGAGGATAAAGGCGAACGCTAACGCTTCTACAGTTCCAATATTCCTCTCCGTTCCTTTCTTACCAGTTATCTGGTTCAAAACTTCGAGATCGCTATCGCTCCTCTAAAAGAAAATTCACTCTGCGAATCCTCAATTTCCCTTGGGATTCCGCATTTTACGGAAGCAAGTATGCTTCGTAAAATAAAGTCGTCATTTACCTGTTCGGTTATAGCTTCGCTAAGAATCGCTCAGCAAAACAAAACTTCCAAATTAAATACTTGCAATATAGAGAGTCAAAACCTAAAGACCTACCGAGAAGTCTTACGCACCCAACGCTGGAGCGTATTGATGACTAACAGCATTAAGAAGGAAATGAGCAGTAGCAGCAATGCTACGGCAGTAGCACCAGCGTAATCATACTGCTCCAGTTTAGACATAATAAGCAACGGAGCAATCTCCGTCCTCAT
Source organism: Paenibacillus sp. FSL R5-0345 (assembly GCF_000758585.1). Lineage (NCBI taxonomy): Bacteria > Bacillati > Bacillota > Bacilli > Caryophanales > Paenibacillaceae > Paenibacillus > Paenibacillus sp. FSL R5-0345. Next base: position 461,721 of record NZ_CP009281.1, on the reverse strand, counting down.
CGGCATATTACCGGAGATGAATACGACAGAGCCAAATTCACCAATACCACGGGCAAATGCCAAAGCAAAGCCTGTTAACAGCGGAGGGAACAACTCTGGCAATACCACTGAACGAAAGGTTCTCCAGCGGCCTGCACCAAGGGTTGCTGAGGCTTCCTCCATATCCCGATCCAAATCCTCTAGCACCGGCTGTACCGTTCGCACGACGAACGGTATCCCGATGAACATTAAAGCAAGGGTAATGCCAAGCGGGGTAAATGCCACCTTTAATCCCAGCGGCTCAAGCCACGCTCCGATCCAGCCGTTTGTCGCATAAAGAGCCGTCAAGGAGACACCAGCTACAGCTGTCGGTAAAGCAAACGGAAGATCGATCAGCGCATCAAATATTCTTTTGCCCGGAAATTCATATCGTACCAGTACCCATGCCAGCAAAAGACCTAGAATAGCATCGACAAAAGCAGCAGCCGCTGCCGTAGATAGGCTGACACGATACGAAGCCAATACGCGCGGATCGGTAGCTACATCCCAGAATTTCGCCCAGCTCAGCCCAGTAGAATTGAACAGTAGCGCTGATAGCGGCAAGAGTACTACAAGACTCAGGTAAAGTACGCTGTACCCCATCGTTATTCCAAAACCGGGCAGTATCTTTCTCCGAGTTGTCGCCGGTGCAGCTGTAGTAGTTGCGGTGACATTCATCCCCTATTCATCCTTTCTCGCCTTCGGCAGGTTAGCCGATCAGCCCCTTACTAGGGACAAATCTCTAAAAGCAAAGTAATAATCCCATTTTATTAATCTGTTATTTAGCACCCGGCACATAGATCTTGTCAAAGATCCCGCCATCGTTAAAATGCTTCTCTTGTGTTTCTTTCCAAGTTCCAAATTTATCAGCCAGTGTGAATAGCTTAATTTCCGGGAACTTATCTTTATATTGTTCTTTCACGCTTTCTAGCGTTGGACGGTAGTAGTTCTCAGCCGCGATTTTTTGTCCTTCCTCCGTATAGAGATACTTCAAGTAAGCCTCGGACACCTCACGGGTATTTCTTTTATCCACAACCTTATCTACTATTGCTACCGGCGGTTCAGCCAGAATACTCTCAGATGGATTTACGATATCGAATTTATCCGGACCGAGCTCTTCTACAGAAAGATAAGCTTCATTCTCCCAAGCAATCAGCACATCGCCAATTCCACGCTCTACAAAAGTGGTCGTCGAACCGCGCGCCCCCGTATCCAGCACTGGAACATGTTTGAACAGTTCTTTTACAAATTCCTCAGCCTTAGCTTCATCGTTATTGTTGTGGTCTAACGCATAACCCCACGCCGCCAAGTAGTTCCAACGCGCACCACCTGATGTTTTCGGATTCGGTGTAATCACTTCTACGCCTTCCTTGAGCAGATCCGGCCAATCTTTGATTCCTTTCGGATTCCCTTTGCGTACTAAGAACACGATTGTTGAGGTATAAGGTGAACTGTTATGATCGAATTTACTTTGCCAGCCTTCATTGATAAGACCCTTTTCCTGCAATGCGTCAATATCATATCCAAGGGCCAGTGTGACCACATCCGCTTCCAGACCATCAAGCACTGCACGGCTTTGTTTACCTGATCCACCGTGAGATTGCTTAATTGTGACCTTCTGTCCCGTTTCTTTTTCCCAGTAAGCTGCAAAAGCCTTATTATAGTTCTCATATAGCTCACGAGTAGGATCATAGGAGACGTTGAGCAGTTCTACCGGATCTTTGGATGGCGCCTTTGTAGCTTCTGCAGCATTCGTAGCCTCCGCTGTATTGGTTGATGCTGGTGAGTTCGTTGCCGAACTAGCACTATTTCCGCTATTGTTATTGCCGCCGCAAGCCGCAGTAAGTCCTGCCGTCAGCAACAAGGTAAATCCTACAAGAAGCCCTTTGTTCATTTTTCTCTTCATCATTTCCACTCCCCCATGTTTTTCTTGCCATCATTTCATTCTTAAAATATAAGAAAGTATAAGTTTCACGTTATACATTTTCCTTATATTTCTCGCTTAAACGCTTATCGTCCTTATTAAGAGGTCGAGGCGTTTATGCTTGCAGGTAACAAAAAGAACGGAGGAAAGCCCACGTATGGCAGGTCAAACCGGTCCTATGACACGTGTCTGCGAGCCTAATGCGAGCGTTCCTCCGTCTGTACGGTAAGAACTTTCTATGATTATTCCTATCTACTTAGTTGGTTATAAGGATATAATACTGAAACCCTTTAACTGTGTCAAACCTTTTTTTCCAACCAATGACAAAGGAATCTTTTGAGTCCCACGCTATACAGGCAATGGTGTGGGTTCCTGTAAGATCCACTTGTTATTGATGCTATAAAGTAATATTATTGCTACAGCTTATGGTCTAGAGAAAATTACCGCTTAATGTCGGGAGTGAGAATCATGGGTATGGATTTAGAGTACGTCCCTGCGCCGATAAGACCACGGCTTCACAGGCGAATGACTCAAGAAATTAAACGAAGAGTTAGGGGAACTTACCGTTATGATACAACGGTCTGGAGGACAGCAATCGCTGGTCTTTGGATCGTTTGCTTTTTGGCTTTCACGACTGCTGTATTAGGCATACCTACTGGGTTAGGGGTGCCCACAGATATTGCACTTGCTGCAGGTACGAGCACCATTCTGCTGGCCATTGCCAGCAATATCATAGCCGTACTGATCGCGTTGACCGGACTTCGCATCCCGCGATTATTCGCAGGCTGTGTATTGAGCGATTTTGGAGCTATTCTACTAATCTTATATTACGCTGATTTTGAGATTGAAGCAGCGGCACTCATTGCTGTCCTTCTGTCACTACTAGGTGCGTTAGGCGGTTTGGCTATCGGTCTGCTGCGCAGCAAAAGAGTAACACTGGGACTTCTGCTTACCATTACGGTAACTTTTTCCCAACTGGCTCTGGCAAACGGAGTGCAGGAACTTCCTACTTTGGAGCCTATTGATATCAGTGATTCGGATGTAATTCCACTGACTGCCTCCGATCCGGCACAACCTGGCAATCAAGCTTATCAGTCCTTCACCTATGCCAGCGGTAAGGATCTGCACCGAACGGAATACGGCAAGGATGCAAATGTGATCTCTTCTACAGTAGATGCTTCTGCTTATATTAAGAATTGGTCAAAACTGCGCACTTTATTCTGGGGATTCGATTATAATGCACTTCCACTTAATGGTCGTGTATGGATGCCTGAGGGCGAAGGTCCCTATCCGGTAGTGTTGATGGTGCACGGAAATCACATGATGGAAGATTACTCTGATGGAGGGTATGCTTATCTCGGCGAACTCTTGGCCAGTCGAGGGTTTATCGCAATTTCCCTGGATGAGAATTTCCTCAACTATTCGGCTTGGTCTGGTATTCCGGACAATGATTTTAAAGTACGAACCTGGATCATTCTGAAACATCTGGAACAGCTTGCAGATTTCTCAGAACAACCGGGCAATCCTTTTTATGAGAAAATAGATTTCACAAAAACCGCCCTGCTCGGTCATAGCCGCGGTGGACAAGCTGTTGCTATGGCTGCAGATGCCGATCGCTGGTTCAAAAATGATCCCGTTATGAAGGCAGTAGATCGTTTTAATATAACCTCTGTAGTCGCCCTTGCCCCAACGGACAAAGCGATAGACGATCAGCAAGCCCGTCTCAAGGATGTTAACTATTTGACTCTGCAAGGGGCTCGCGATGGGGATGTACATGATTTCTATGGTGATCGACAGTATATACGTACTTCCTATTCCCAAGGGTCCTCCGCTTTCAAAAGCTCGCTGTATATTGCGGACGCCAATCACAGTCAGTTCAACAGCGATTGGGGTGCCTATGATCAGACATTACCTGCTGGACTCTTTTTAAATCGAGCGCAAATTATGGAAGCAGATAAACAGCGGCAAATCGCAAAAGTCTATGTATCAGCCTTTCTGGAGACTACCTTACACGGAAAAGACGAATACCAGAGCTTGTTCCGGGATTACCGCAGCGGACTGAAATGGCTACCGGATACTACTTACTACAGTCGATTCCAGGATGGCGGATATCGGCCAGTAGCCACATTTGACGAGGATCGCAACAAGAATACCGTTGATCTTGGAACAGCAGAAGCTTCCGGATTATCCTGGTCGGAAGAGCTCGCGAAGGATCGTGAATCTAAGAGTAAAGCCACCTATGGTGTCGTTCTTGAACGGACATCCAAAAAAGACGAGGACGCCTATTACAACATTAAGCTTAAAGACAGTGTTGTTACTGAAATGGCCCTTTCAGACGCAGACGGTCTTACGTTCTCCTTAGCAAACCTCAATGGTGATATCAAGGATGAATTAAATATTCCGCTACCTCCGAATGTAGAGGTGGAATTAACCGACAAAAATGATACCTCAGCACGCTTGCCGCTAAGTGAGGTAATGGATATTCTTCCACTGCCGCAAACTCAGTTCACGTTATTCCCATGGCTTGAAGAACGGATTAATGATGGGAAATACGGTGATCTATCCGAAGCTGTTTTTCAAACCTATGAGATGCCTTTCGAACAGTTTCAAGAGGAAGAACCCGAGCTAGAACCTGAGAACCTGACGGAAATCACCTTCTACCTTGAAGCTGAGGGAGATAAAATCATGCTAGATGACATTGGCTTCTACGATTTAGGAATTCGAAACACGTTTTAAGGTATCTTGCCATCATACCAATAAGGCCTTCCCCTCAGCACATGTAGAGCTGATTGGAAGGCCTTTTATTTTGATGGATTACGGGGAATAGCCCCTAATATTGAAACATACAATAACCTATTCCCAGCCTACAAGGCTTGAATACAGACTGGTGTCTTTATCTTCAGCTCATTCCCTGTAGGAATTAATCTGCCACTGTCACTATCGATAGAGAACGAAGTAATAATGTCGCTATTTTGATTCGCAGCGAGCAGCTTGCCGCCAATGATGGCGAAATTACGCGGAGTACGTCCGCCTGTAACCTGCCAATCTACTGCTTCAAGAAGACCTGTTGAACCGTCAATATGGAACAAGGCAATGCTGTCTTGTCCCCGGTTCGAGACATACAAGAATTTACCACATGGCGATACATGAATATCGGAAGCTGTATCATCACTACCCGCAATGTATTGCTCTGGAAGCGTGCTAACATGCTGTAAAATGCTAAGGTTCCCATTCTGCTCATCATTAGCAAATACCGTTACTGTACAGTTTAGTTCATTCGCCAGGTAAATCCATTGTCCTGAAGGGTGTACCGCCAGATGGCGGGGGCCTGAACCAGGCGGGAGATTAATCTCCCGATGCTTAGACAGCTTACCTTCTTCAAGGCGGTAAATCAGGATTTGATCCAGTCCCAAATCGCAAACCAGTATAAGCTTTCCGCTTCCTTCTGGAATGACAGAGTGTGGATGCGGAGCCTCCTGACGGTCTTCACGAATTCCTGAACCTACATGCTTCACTTGGTCAGACATAACCTGAAGCGAGCCATCCTCATTTACAGGAAATACGTTGGCGTTGCCACCGGAATAATTAGAGACAAATATGTAATCTTGCTTAGGACTGATGGAGACATAACAAGGAGCGCCGCCTTCCGTAGGACGACTTCCAAGTGGACTCAGCGCTTTAGTAACAGGATCAATAGCAAAAGCATAGACCTCGCCCTCATCCTTCTCACTAACCGCATAGAGCACGCTTCCTGTGCTGTTTACTGCTAAAAACGATGGATTCTCAATGCCCTTTGTACCCTCAAGAATCTTCATTTCCCCTGATGAAGGACTAAGCGAGCATAATAGAATAGCTTCCTCACCCTCAGGGTTATACGTTCCCACATAAAACAATACCTCATTAGGCCGTTCCATAGTAGCGACTCCTTTGTTTGTATAAAGTGTATTTACTTCTTAATTACCCTTTACTGATAGCATCTTACTCAGTATTTCATAATATTTTTTCACTATAGCATGTTTATAGTTGTAATACATTATCGAGTTGAATTTTGAGCCCACTTCCTAACAATTCCGGTAGAAGTAAGTTTTTACAAGTGGTTTAAACATGATTGGCAAGGTTAATAGTAGACATCGAAAACAACAAAACGAAGGAGTTGAAGTAACATGAGTTTTTTATGGATGTTAATTGTTGGTGGGATTATTGGTTGGTTAGCGGGTCTGATTATGGGCAGAGATATTCCAGGCGGGGTTATTGGTAACATTATCGCAGGTATTATCGGTTCATGGCTCGGCGGCGTGCTTCTGGGAAGCTGGGGACCTAAAGTAAGTGATTTCTACTTCTTCCCTTCATTGATCGGGGCCGTTGTTCTGATCTTTATCGTCAGCCTTATTCTTCGCTCAACAAGCGGACGTAGCCGTTCATAAGCTAGACCGAACTAATATTATCGGGCTACTTCCCTAAATGAATATTTATGCTAAAAAATAGCAGGTCTAGGCGGTTTAGCCTTGATCTGCTATTTGGTGTTTTCGGCTCCTTTCTACTTAAAGTAGTTTGCAGTGCTTTTCATGGAGTTACTACCTCCGTACAGCGGCTACACTTCAATGTTCTGCCATCGTTTTTCTGTTATAATGAAGATACAAGTGACTCAAATCATAGAGAGGTCGTGAATCATGAGTAGCATTAACCCCTCACTCCTACATATCGGCTCCACTATAGGGACCTTGCTCATGGCGCTAATGGTTATTTTTATTCGTCTTAAAGCTAGCGCTCGTCCGGTTACCATTCGAAAAATATGGATTCCGCCTCTAGGTATGTCGACCGGCTTTGCCATGTTCGTTGTACCTGAAGTTAGGTTTCCTTTATGGTGGGCAGCGCTCGCCTTTCTGATCGGCTGGTTCATCTTCGCGTATCCTCTAATACGCAGTACAAACTTCGAACAACGGGATGGACAAATCTATGCTCAGCGTTCTAAGAGCTTTGCTTTCATCCTGCTCGGACTTCTTCTAGTCCGCACCTTACTTCATGAATTTATTAATAGTTATGTTTCTATCCCACAGTCCGGCGGATTGTTCTTCATCTTGGCCTTCGGGATGATTGTTCACTGGAGATTCTTTATGTACAAACGTTATAAGGTAATGACTTCCTCGGAGACACAATCCCTAAAGTCATAAGTATATATTGTTATTCCAAGAAGCCATTTCAATCCATATGATTGAGATGGCTTTTTACTATTGAACGCCTTGGAGTAAAAAAAATCATTTTTTCTGTGTCCGATGTTAGGTAACTTGCGGAGGGATACGTTAAAATATATGCATATCTAACGATAGAGAGTGAGGTCAAGGCAATTGAAAAGTAAATCGAGAAAAGTCGCCATCGTCGGTGCCGGAATGGTCGGTTCCAGCTGCGCCTACTCCATGGTCAATCAGGCGATTTGTGATGAGATCATGATGATCGACCGCACCTATGACCGTGCTATGGCACAAGCACTTGATCTCTCGCACTGCATGGATTTCACCAACACACGCACAAAGGTGTATGCCGGAACCCATAGCGACTGTGCAGGAATGGATGTAGTTATCCTGACTGCCGGCGCCAATCCAACGGCGGGACAGACAAGATTGGATGTTCTGGAAGCCTCTGCGGTAATTACTAGAGAAATTATCACCAACATCATGGCTGGGGGATTCGATGGAATATTCGTAGTCGCCGCTAATCCAGTCGATATTGTCACTTATATGGTATGGAAAATATCAGGGCTGCCCCGCCACAGAATTATTGGTACGGGAACCTCCATTGACTCCTCACGCCTAAAGACACTACTGTCCGATGTATTCTCTATTGATCCGCGCAGCGTTAACGGCTACGCGCTCGGAGAACATGGTGAATCCCAGTTTGTAGCTTGGTCACATGTGACGATTGGCGGCAAGCCTATCCTGCAAATTATGGAGCAGCATCGCGAGCGGTTCCAGCATCTGGATCTGGAGGATATCTCCCGCAAGACCAAAGACGCGGGCTGGGAGATATTCACCAAAAAAGGCTCTACACATTTCGGTATTGGCAGCGCACTGGCCTACATTACTCGCTCCATCCTGAATGATGAGCACAAGATCATTGCCGTATCTGCAATTCTGGACGGAGAGTACGGGCAAAGTGGTGTATGTACCGGTGTGCCTGCCATTATTGGCAGTACTGGCATTCAAGAACTGCTCGAGCTTAACCTAAACACTGAAGAAGCAGCGAAATTCGACGCCTCCTGCAGCATTGTACGCGCAGGTATTGAGAGTCTGCACTTGGAAGACAACCCCCTTTAAACAAAAGAAATCGCTCTTTGGGATCAGTAAGTAACACCAATACCCTAAAGAGCGATTTTTTTATCCTTGATCTTTAACCTTTAATGCTCGAATACTGTTCAGTACAGCTAACACAGTTACCCCAACGTCTGAGAATACGGCTTCCCACATCGTGGCGATCCCAAATGCACCGAGGACAAGAAATATAGCTTTAACGCCTAAAGCAAAGATAATATTCTGCCATACAATCATCCGTGTGCGCTTAGAAATTCCGATAGCTACAGCAATCTTAGATGGTTCATCAGTCATAATAACGATATCTGCCGCTTCAATCGCTGCATCCGAGCCCAGTCCACCCATTGCGATCCCCACATCTGCTCTAGCCAGTACCGGGGTATCATTAATTCCATCACCGACAAAAATAATTTTCTCACGATGTGACTTTTCACGATCCAGCTTCTCGATGGCCTCTACCTTATGCTGCGGTAAAAGCTCCGCGTGTACCTCATCTACACCTAACTGCTTCCCAACAGCTTCAGCTACGGAAGAAGCATCGCCAGTAAGCATCACCGTCTTGCGGATGCCAAGTTTTTTGAGCGTCTGAATGGCCTGCAGTGAGTCCTCCTTCACTTCATCAGCAATCACCAGATATCCTCCATACTGATGATCCACTGCGATGTGAACTACTGTACCACTCTGCTCTGGCACCTCATAAGCTATACCCTCTCGCTCCATCAGACGCGCGTTACCTGCAAGGACCGTCTTACCTTCAATCGAAACCTCAATTCCGTGACCAGAGATTTCATTGTAATTGGAGATCGCTTCCTTAGAAATCTGTTCTCCATAAGCCGTCCGAATCGATTCGGCAATCGGGTGATTCGAATGGCTCTCCGCATAAGCGGCTATTCGCAGCAATTCATCCTTAGAGTTACCACCCGATGGATAAATTCCAGTGACCTTAAACTGCCCCTTGGTCAACGTTCCTGTCTTATCAAAGACAACTACTTTCACATCATTTAATGCTTCAAGGTAGTTACTTCCTTTGATTAGAATTCCACTGCGTGAAGCTGCACCAATTCCTCCGAAGAAACCGAGTGGAATTGAGACCACAAGCGCACACGGACAGGAGATTACGAGAAATACAAGCGCCCGGTAAATCCAATCTGAAAAGGTTGCCCCGCTAATCACTAGCGGAGGAACGACAGCCAGCAGTACAGCTGTGATCACTACTATAGGTGTGTAAGCCCGTGCAAATTTAGTAATGAAGTTCTCCGTTTTCGCCTTGTTGCTCGAAGCATTCTGCACCAGTTCCAGAATTTTAGATACAGCTGATTCTCCAAAGGTCTGCGTGACTTGCATAGTAATAACACCGTTCCGATTAATAAACCCACTTAATACCGTACTTCCCGGTCCAGCCGAACGCGGTACAGATTCCCCGGTAAGTGCTGATGTATCCATCATGGCGCTCCCCTCAAGGATCGTTCCGTCCAGAGGTACCTTTTCACCCGGTTTCACAACAATCAAATCACCGATCGCCACTTCCTCAGGGGAGACTCGTTTAAGATCATTTCCAAGCTTAAGGTAAGCAAATTCAGGACGGATATCCATAAGTGCCGTGATAGATCGGCGTGAACGGTTTACTGCCAGACCTTGGAACAGTTCTCCGATTTGGTAAAAAAGCATAACCGCTACACCCTCTGGATACTCACCAATCGCAAAGGCACCGATGGTTGCGAGAGCCATCAAGAAATTCTCATCGAACACCTGACCCCGGATAATGTTCTTCACTGCTTGCCAGACGACCTCACTACCCACGATGAGATAGGCTGCTAAGAAAATCAGTAGTTCTACTACACCCTCGACCGGTAAGAATATTCCGGCAAGAGCGAGTATGCCACCGCCACCTAACCGCAGTAGAATCTTACGGGTATCGCCTTCCCCATGCTCGTGACTGTGACCATGGCTATGGCCATCCGCATCATCATGCTTATGTCCGTCTGCAGCCTGATGATCGTGGTCATGTCCATGTTTATGATCATGTTGATGACTACTGTTATTATGCGGCTTGCGACTACCCGAAACCTTCTCTTTCACATTTACATGGGGCTCAAGTGCTTTCACCGTTTTCTTTGCTTCAACAATCGCTGACTCCTCATAACCTGCGGCGGTTTCCATCGTCATTGTCTTCGTAACAAAATTAACGGAGCAAGACGATACACCTTCAATCTTCTTCACTTTATCTTCAATTTTCATTGCGCAATTGGCGCAGTCCAAGCCTTCTAATTCCCACTGACGTTTTACTTTTCCTTGCATCGTATCCATACGGCACATCTCCTCAAATAAAAACCATATATGAGCACTTGTTCATATGTTATCTTACTGCTATTATATTCCCTTTATTTTTGAAGGTCAATACGCGATATACACCATTTTTCTCCGTTTCCATAAAAATTAAATAAATTGACCTTTCCGCAAAAATATGTAAAATTATGCATGATCACTTTCTAGATGGATTGGCAACTGAAAGATAAAGAAAGGATGAATGTAGACCATGTCAAAGCTAGCCAAAACGTCTTCTTTTTCACAGAAACACCCTGTTTGGACCGTTGTTATTATTGAGGTGTTGTTACTTTTAGCGGTATCAGCCGCCGGGACTTACGCCACGCTTAAAGAGCTATCGTATACCGCTCCAGTACTGATCTCCTTTATTCCAATTGCTCTTGTACTACTCATCTACTTCACGGTTAAGAACAAATGGAGTGATCTTGGCTTCCGTCCTCTGAACACCATATCTTCTGGGAATTGGATCTATTATGCACCTCTAGTCGTCATCCTGATCACCATATCCTTTAAAGGTTTCCGTGAAATTAGTACGTCTGAGGTATTGTTCTTTATCTTTTTCACCCTGCTCGTAGCTTTTGTGGAAGAGAGTATCTACCGCGGATTGATTTTCAAGACTTTGCTCAGTAAGGGTGCTACAACGGCAGTAATTACTTCAAGTATTCTATTCTCTATTACCCACTTACTTAATGCCTTATCTGGTACAGACATCACTCAAATCCTTCTACAGCTCGTATATGCTCTTCTGATCGGCTTTGTGCTTTCTTTATTGATGCTGAAAAATAATAATATTGTTCCGCTGATATTGTTTCATTTTGTACATAATCTGATTCAGTTTGTTGGTAACGATAATACAAGCGAGTATATAGGAATCGATCTGCTCATTCTCCTGGTGCTCGCTGCTCAATGTGTCTGGCTAGTATTATCCTTTAGAAAACCAAACCTGACGAAGAACCTAAATCAAGCTGGTTAATCGACGCCATTCCTTTAAGAAGAGCATATTCATCGCAAACCAACTGTGACATAATAAGAAAAGGGAATCCCAAGCGCCTGAAACGGCTGTTGGAATTCCCTCTTTTTTTGCTTCCCTAGCTATTCATGACGGACATGTTCATGTGTCTGCAGAAAGATCTGTTCTACATGCGCATCATTGAGCGAATAGAATACCGTCTTCCCTTCTTTACGACGCTTCACAATTCGTAAATTCCGTAAATAACGGAGCTGATGGGATATCGCAGATTGGCCCATATCAAGGATCACAGACAAATCGTGTACACATAATTCTTTCTGGGACAAAGCGTAAATGAGCCGCACCCGTGTTGGATCACCCAACGCCTTGAACATCTCTGCCATTTTATCCGTTATTCCTCGGTCAGGCAGGATCAATGCAATGGATTCCGGTTCAAGCTCCGAACCCTTGCATGTATTATCGCAATCCTCTAATGCCGTTGGCTCCATGCTATCGCCCTCCTCCACCAGCCAGTTAGCTTTGCTGATTGTTTTCTTCAATTATATGAAAACCAGCTCTGGATGTCCATTGAGAAGGCGTGTGTACACTCCGAGTTGCATATCAGACCGCTTTACGATAAAAGGAGATCAGTCCTGCCATAAAAAAGACAATGAAGCTTCCGCCCACTACCATCATCAGCGTTTCGAACGGTAAATTAAAAGCCCCAAACGTGTCATCACCATACGGCATCATAGCCAACATCGGTTGTACCCAGGGATAATAAGGACCATAGGTTGAAGAATTGGCGATCAGCATATTAGGAATGGTCAGACTCACATTAAGCGCCAGCGGTGCGCCGAAACTGCTCCAGCCTTGAGAGATAGCCAGCTGCAGTGCAGCGAGTGGCAGACAGGCAACAAAGCCGCCAAATACCGAGCTAAGTAGCAGCGACCAAGGGATTGAACCCGGAATATCTCGGAATAAACCCATTCCCAGCACCATCACCAGGAACGTTAGTTGGACCGCAGCCAGCAATCCGATAATCATCACATATTTTGAAAGGTATACTGATAACCGAGTCACAGGCAGAGACAGCAACATCTTCCAGCCCCCGTCATGATGTTCATAACGACAGATCAGCGCGGCGAAAATACCCGAGAGTACAGGTAGAAACAGCAAGGCATGCATCATGGACATCACATTTAACAGCAGTTCCCAACTCATCTTCTCCCCTTCGTTATCTGCCAATGCCCCGGGAAGTAATGCTAAAATCGGACTGCCTATAACTAAAAGCCAGACATATGATTTAGACATTTTTAATCGTTCTGAGGATAATACTCTCCAAAATGAATTCATCGTTAATCCACATCCTTTCGTGCGAAGTGCAGTGCACCCGGCAAAAGAATCAGCAGCCCCAGCAGCAACCCTGCGCCGCTAAATAAGAGACGATGAGAAGAGTCCCAAGCCATATAGGGCCATGTTAAGGGAACCCATTCTGAAAGTAACATAGAAAAGATAGATACCAGAGATAAGGTAATCCCCAGAGCGACCGGCAATGTCTGATTTCGGTTAGCCAGAGAAAGCCACAGCTGCAAGGCAATTACCGGCAACGCCGCGATATAGGACATAAAACCAATTCGTAACACATCCAAATAAGGAATCAGTTCTACCTTGAAGCCCAAAACAAGCCCTAAACCAACTGTACCCACCGAAAGCAGCAAACAAGAAACCGCCACTAGCACCAAACATAACACCAGCTTAGCCATAAATACTGAAGTACGTGAGATAGGTAGCGCCAAGAGCTGCTTCCACGAGCTCATCTGATGTTCTACATTTGCAATCAACGAGCATACTAAGGTCCCTCCGAGAAAAAGAGCAATGGGCACAAATGCAGCCACATTGTTCAGAAGTCCACCCCATAAATCCGCGCTATACTGCTCGCGAAGATAATCATAACGAAGGCCGAAGTTCAAGCCTTGCATGGCTACAAGTCCAAGCGGTCCAAGAAACACTAGAAACCAGAGTCCCTTGCCACGGATTTTGAGCCAATCCGCCGACAGTGCCCGCCACATCATGATTCCTCTCCTCCTACAACCTGCAGGAAGAAGTCCTCAAGTGATTGTCTCCGCTCCTCTACACGATAAATAGCATGCCCATTCTCTACCAAGGCTTTGACTAGCAAGGCAACTCTTGCATCGATCATCCGGGAGAAGACTAGCTTTTGGTCTTGAAGTAGCCCTGCGTACCCCCGTTCTTCAGCAAGACGAAGCGCGGCCTCCGGGTCCGAGACTGCTAAACGCATTTCTCCCCCGGCTTGCCGCTGCAGATTCGTTATACTATCTTGGTACACCATTTGCCCTTGACGAATGATCCCTACGGTATCCGCCATTTGCTCAATTTCACTAAGCAAGTGACTGGATACTACGACAGTAATCCCTTGCTCCTGCGGCAATCGTTTAATCAGTCCGCGAATTTCCTGAATCCCAGACGGGTCAAGTCCATTCGTCGGCTCATCCAGAATAAGCAGCTCCGGTTCCCCGAGCAAGGCAGCAGCGATACCTAGTCTCTGCTTCATCCCGAGGGAGAAGCCTTTAACCGGGCGCTTCTCTTCCCCTGTTAAGGAAACAATATCAAGCACCTCAGCAATCCGTGACTTCGGAGCACCAAGAATACGCCGGATGGCTTCAAGATTATCCACAGCGCTTAAGTGCCCGTAATAGGATGGAGACTCTACAAGCGACCCTACCTTCCGCAAAATTTGCAGTTTATGCTTGCGAAGATCCTGGCCGAATACTTCAATCCCTCCTGATGTTGGAGTGATCAGTCCAAGCAGCATACGAATTGTTGTTGTTTTCCCTGCCCCGTTTGGGCCAAGAAAGCCATAGATTTCTCCCTTGCGGATGTTCAAATTTAAATTTTCCACCGCAGCCCGGCCACGGTATTTTTTTAATAAATCCTTCGTTTCAATCACTGTTTCTTTCATGTTCCTCACCTCGGTAATTAGCATAACGTCCCAAGGTTAAGAACAAGGCGGCACGAAGTTTAAGTTTTGTTTAAATTTCATCCCGTGGATTGAAGATTACAATAGAGGTGCCATCTCCTGTACTCTCCATATCCCACTCTAACTCCATATGCTTCATTAACAGATCCACGATGGACAGCCCTAATCCTGCCCCTTTGTAATCGGATGGACTCTGGATACCTCTGCCGTGATCCGTTATCAAAATAACGCGTTGCCCATTACGGGACTCCGTAGAAATCCCTACATAAAGACCGCTGTTGGCATGACGTACAATATTCTGAAACAGATTATCAAGAATACGGCGGAACCACACCTCATCCACCATCCAGATTAGTGGTTCAGCTTCGAGATCAATATCGATCTCGAAGCCCTCTTTTTCCCATACGGGGTACCAAGCAGCGGCACTTTCCCGCAACAAACGCAGGACATCTTTACGTTCCGGCTTTAAGGTAATCCTTCCGCTGCTCAGTAAATTGTAGGATAAAAGATTCTCGATCAAGACGCTAAGATCCGCAATACGCTCATCCATAAGCTGTAGGGACTGTTGACCTTTTGGAGTTAAGCTCTCCTTAGTCATTACATGAATGTGGCTGCGGATGACTGTAAGCGGCGTACGCAAATCATGAGATAGGTTGGATACTAAACGCTTTCGCAGCTCCTCTTCTTCTAATTCCCTGCGTCGACTTTCGTCAAGCTTTACGACCATCGTATTAAAGGCTTCCTCCAATCGGCCAATCTCGTCCAGTTTGCCTGTCGCTATAGGTCTAGGCATTCTATCTGGACCCGTAATGGTCATCGCCGTTTGTAGCTGTAGCAGCCGTTTGCGTATTTTTCTAAAGAACAGCAAAGAAACCAGTGCGAACCCTCCAAAAAGTACAAAGAGCACAAAGTAATACAAAGCCCAAGCCCCGACTCCCCCATAAGCCCCTTTGTTGAGCAGCTTGTTTGGAATTTGCATTACCATAAAGCCTTTACCCGCATCCACTCGGTCTCCCATAAAGGCGACGATGGCTAAAGGATCACGCTTTGTACTTTCTTTCATAAAAAAAATAGCCTCAGCCGCCGTCCACTGCTCCGGAACTCCGCTGCCATGGTCCGGATTGCCTTCATCAGGTGTGAGAATCAACTGGGTCATTCCCTGCCCATCTACCCAAAACATAGTAGCCTCAGTGTATTTCCGGCTCAGTTCATATAGCCGCTCATTTATGCCTTCTGAAGAAGCATCTTCCAATTGAAGCGCCTCTTTATGCCACATGGTCTCCAGCGCTGCAACACTCGAATACAGAGAGGTGTCTACAGGTGGAGCCCCTTTAGTCACTTCATTAACCATATTGTAGAGAACAAAAGATAACGGCAGGACCACAGGGATAAAAAGCAGTGCAGAAACAATAATAAGCAAATATCCCGATAGCAAAGAGGAGTTACGCTGCTTGCGAATGCGCCCTAACCCCCTCATGCTCTTACCCGATATCCGATCCCCCGGACAGTTTCTATAATTTCGGGATTGCCCGGATCAAGTTCTAGCTTTTCGCGCAAATACCGAATATGTACCATTAGCGTTTTATCCCCTTCGATATAGCTCTCCCCCCAGACCGTTTCATAGATCTGCTCCTTCGTCATAATCTGACCAAGATGACGCAGCAAATAAGAAAAAATCTGAAACTGCTTACCCGTAAGCATGATTTCTTCCTGTGTCTGAGCATTTATCACTCGGTTATCCCCTTCATAGACGACTAAGTGCTTAAGCGCGAGTGAATCCTGCACTGCTGCTCCATTCCGTCTAAGCAGCACCTCAATACGGGCTGCCAATTCATCCGGATGAAAAGGCTTGGTCAAATAATCGTCCGCGAACTCAAGGCCCTGCAGCTTGTCATCAATCGAGGTTCGGGCTGAGAGCATCAGAATCGGCAGCTTTGGGTACACCCGCTTCAAGCGTTGGCCGACAGTAAATCCATCCAAACCCGGAAGCATAACGTCCAGAATAGCCAAATGACAAGGCGCTGCTTCCTCCGTCGCTCCCTCCCCGCTCCGCAGCCAACGTACACTATAGCCACGATCACTTAAATCCGCAGACACGACGCTGCCGATTTCATGATCATCTTCAATATATAACAGAGTAACGGTCATGTATTTTAAGTCCTCCCCTGAGAAATTACGTAAAAAGTTGAAGTCATTATAACATGTTTTAACAGGTCACTCAGGGACTTATCTTTTAAAAAAGCCCTCCTAAACCCGTGGGGGATAGGAAGGCTTTCGGAATCGATTTTAAATTGGTTTAGGGAGTCCACACGCCGTGCTCTTTATTACTGCCAACATACTCAATACGCGTTGGAGTAAGTTCAAGAATCACATAATTAGGGTCATCAGGCCCAGTAAACCATGGCTCCAGCTCTTTGTTCCACACCTTTGTGCGCAGCCCTTCATCCTTAGAAACGGCAACGGTGGCTTCAATCTCCAGCACATCTTTGCTTCCGCCTGACTCATATCCAAGCAGCAAAAAAGCATTCGGATTATTCGATAATTCCTCCACCTTATGAGTTTTGCGATTCGTAGCTAAATAAATCTTCAAACCCTCATGGAAAATGGCCATGTAACGTACTTTCGGCTTATTTCCTTCTTCGATCGTACCAAAGGAACCGAACTTGTTGTCATCCAATGCTCTAATAATGAGTTGTTCCAGTTGTTTGTTATCCATTACGTAAATCTCTCCCTTCAAGCATGTAAACAAAAGTTTATATATCCAAGCTCACCGTTTGGATTTATCATAACAATGGTGCTTATTATAATGTACCCTTCCGGTTCACATTGAATCCGACCTTACTCCATAAACTACTTTCAATATAAGGGGCTTACTTCGTGAAAAAACTGATCTGGATTGGCTGTCTTTCCTACTTTGTCATTGGCCTTGCTCATGTAGTGCTGGGATCTATTCTTCCCGTTCTGCTACAGCATTATGACCAAAATTATAGTGCCGGCGGGCAATTAATTTTTAGTCAATTCGCTGGTTTTTTGGCTGGTGTGCTTGTCTCTCCCCTACTCAATCGCCGTTTTGGGAAACGAGGAGGCATCATTATCGCCACCGCTCTTCTCCTGACTGCTGAGATTGCGTATGCTTTTCTACCCCCTTGGGAGTGGATGTATGTCATCGCTGTTGCAGCAGGCTTTGGTTTCGGCATGATCGAAGCCGTGATCGGCACCATCATCATCGGAGCTGTGATTGAAGGAACCGCGATCGCGATGAGCCGATTAGAAGTCCTATTTGGGATAGGCGCACTCGTGATGCCTCTTATCGCCAGTCCGCTCATTGCTACAGGAGCATGGAGATTGGCATTTCTAATTGTCGCTGGCTTCTCATTCATTTCCCTCATTCTCTGGGGAAGAGGCCATTTTGGGAATCTACAGCGCATACTGGACGAGCGAGCACCTCGCAAAGTCTCAGTGTCCGCACATTCCTCGCAGTCCAGCACACAGCTTCCGTATAAAGGGAAACAATGGATTCTGCTGGGCATCTTCATCCTTTTCTTCTTTCTCTATGTAGGTACGGAGATGAGTCTGGTCAACTTTATGCCCGCCATCTTTATCGCCAAGCTAGGGATGACAGAATCTGCTGCGGCGCTGACAGTCACTTTCTTTTGGCTAGCTATGTCTACGGGAAGATTGTTTGCTGGAGTGATTGCAGAGAGAATTTCTTACCGTGTATACATTTTAAGTAGCTGTTTACTGACCTTGTTACTGCTGGCTCTTTTTCCGTTCACAGATAATCGATTAGCTGCATTCATCGTGATTATGCTACTTGGGCTATTTATGTCCGGTATTTTCTCCATAGCTCTAGTCTTCTCCAGCAAGATGCTACCAGGAGCCGAAGAATCAACACCCAGCATAATGATCGCTGCTGGAGGTGTCGGTGGAGCTCTGCTGCCCCTATTTATGGGCTGGTCTATGGACCATCTAAAAGTGGCACAAACTGCTGGGTTACTTGCCGGTTTTGCCGCCTTCTTGTTCTTGCTGAGCATTGCCACATGGAGATTCCAATCCAGACAAGCAGTGCAAAGAAAGAGTTCCAGTATTTAGAATGTTAATATGGTATCAACCTAATCCTTTTAGGGTAATGTCATCTATAAGCATATTCTGAGCACAAGGATGGACGATGAATGGATAAGCTTTCAACTGAGCCTTTATTACATACTGCGCTTATGCAGTTTATTTTTCCCTTTTCAATAAAAAAGGGCGATTCTAAGAAGCTTATCCAACAATTGCAGGATGATGGCTTCACACGTTTTTTTCTGGATAATAAAGAGTTAGAAAATGCCTATTACGGAGAAGATCACTGTGTTTCCCATGAACGGATGGAGCGCACCTATTTACCGTTTGCTGCACATATTCTTTTTCCACGCAAGAAGGATGTAGACTCTTTCCGCCGCTTTTCCAGAGTCAATAATCTGGACTGTATTCTAGAGATTCCTCAGCAGTCTATATTTTTTAAAATTCTCTCGACGGATATATTCATATGTCCTTTTCAGCTTGGATTTGTGACGATACGTGTCCAGCTTGAGGGGGATTCGATTCCCTTTAGTATTGCACTGGAATTCGCGGACCGCTTCCGGACGCTTGAGAATACCTTCGTGCAGGATGACTACACCTATATCCATTGCGGGGAACAGACCTATGAGATGGTAGAGGATTTTGTCTTCCGAAATCTGGTGGATGGACTGGAGCCTTTTCTGGATCACTCGGATATCAATGGGGCTTATTTCGAGACCCTTCCCTTTTTCGTAGATGAAAGAATGCAGGTGCAAGCCTTTTATGGCTTTCAGAGTGAAGGAGATTCTGATGAGATTAGTATAAATATGCGCTATCGCGCCTCTCAGCTTGATGGAATTGATCTGAACGGGAAGCCCTATGCCAGTGCCAGCGATCCAGCGTATATTGCGAACTACTGTCATGAGCATTCCTATAATCGATGGGGCCCAGACTCGTATTATATGATGAATGAGCAGACCTTTTGCTGTCTGACCCGAGCTGAACCAAAGATCGCCGTTAGCCTGGCCAACCAGATGTACGGGCAATATTATTACGGATTTCTACTCAATATTTTCCACAAAATTGTTCTGCTAAAGCTGGCAAATATGCATTCCCGACTACGCATAAACCACGATTATGATGAGATCGACAATTTAATCTACTCGATTAATAAATTCTCGGCAAAGTTTTATTTCTTGGAGCTGATTTCACAGTCGCAAGGACGGGAGATTTTTCTTCAGCTGCGTAAAGTATACGGGAATGACGCTCTGTTCGAGGAAGTAAAAGAAACCTTGACTGACCTGTTTCAGTATCAAGATAAGTTCCAATCGAAGCGCCGGGATAATCTGCTGATGATCCTCACTGTATTTACGGTGGTAAGTGGGATTTATGGCATGAATCAAGTCATTGACGATCTGGATGGAAAGATTCAATGGAGTAAGATGGTTAGCTATTCCCCCTTTGAGTTTCTTGCTCTTTTCGTGATTATGAGCGGGATAATGATCAGTGTTGTCCTTACGCTAGGTGCTCTGGTTACTGAGCTTAAGCGGCGTCATCGCAAGAAACATAAAGATCTGGATTAATGAAATCAGACAGATAAATTTGAAAAATCTAGGAACGTGCTACTAGACATTCCGAGAACAGCCGTCTATAATACACCGTATGCGAGAAATATAAGACATAAAGTATAGATGAAAGCTTATACTTACTTATATTTCACGTGGAAATACCCGTTAACTTCATAGAACCAGGGGTGCTGGAATTGGCCGGCTGAGATTGTATCCCACAAGATACTGACCCTTATACCTGATCTGGATAATGCCAGCGTAGGAATCGCCAATTGGTTTTGGTCCCTGTGACCTTTACTAACCTTGCGCCAAGCCAGCGTCCCGATCACTCGGGGCGCTTTTTTTGTGTAGATCACAAAAGATGTAGAAGAAATGTACATACTACACTTTATGGTTCATGTTGGATGACGGGATCTGGCAACCTTAAAGGAGAGAAGAAGACATGCAACTCAAAAAAGCACTTATGCTTAGCCTCACCTGTATGCTCATTCTTGCGATTGCCGGATGCGGCAGCAACAATGGGAATACAGCCGGAAACAAAGGAAATGCTGCGGATTCGAATGCAGCGACCGGATCAAATGCTCCGAAAGAGCTTACCAAAGTTAAGGTTGCACTGGATTGGACACCGAATACGAACCACACCGGTCTATACGTAGCCAAGGATCTTGGTTATTACGCGGAAGAAGGTCTGGATGTAGAAATCGTTCAACCTGGCGCAGCGGGTTCTGATACTATGGTTACCTCTGGCGAAGCCGCTTTTGGGATCAGCGCTCAGGAAGGATTGACTCTAGCCCGTCTACAAGGCGTTCCCCTTGTCTCGATTGCAGCCATTATTCAGCATAATACTTCGGGTTTCGCCGCTCCAGTAGACCGCAATATTAAATCACCAAAAGATTTTGAGGGTAAAACCTACGGCGGTTGGGGCTCTCCTGCTGAAGAAGCAGCCATGAAGGCGATCATGGACCCTGTAGGTGGCGATGTGAAAAAGGTGAAGCTAATCAGTATTGGTGAAGCTGACTATTTTACCGCAGTCAAACGTGACATTGATTTCGCTTGGATCTTCTACGCTTGGACTGGTATTGAAGCCGAACTGCGTGGTGAGCCTCTGGATATGCTTTACTTGAAGGATTATGCGCCTCAGCTCGATTATTACACCCCTGTGCTGACCACGAGTGAGAAGCAGATTTCTGAGAATCCAGATTTGGTGAAGGCTTTCCTGAAAGCCACATCCAAGGGCTATCAATATGCGATTGATCATCCAGAAGAGGCTGCCGCTACATTATCCAAGGCTGTGCCTGACCTTGATGCCGAGCTTGTCCTAGCTAGCCAGAAATGGCTTAGCCCGAAATATAAGGACGACGCCCCACGCTGGGGAGAGCAAAAAACCGAGGTCTGGCAGAATTACGGCGACTGGATGTATGATTTGAAGCTGCTGGACAAACCGCTGGATGCAGCTAGTGCATTCACGAATGATTTTTTACCGGCGGAGTAGACCGGACTTCCCAAGTTCGTTCAAGATTCGACGCCGAATCTGCTTCCTGAATTACATCGTTATCAAAGTTGGCTTTTTGAACTTACCTATACAATTTGAGAGGATTGATTATTGTGGCTAATACATTATTAAGCATTCAAGTAATTCCTAAGACTCCAAACAATGAGGACTCCATCCCCTACGTAGATAAAGCGATTGAAGTTATTCAGAAATCCGGTGTTAAACATCAGGTGAATCCACTGGAAACTACTATGGAAGGTGAACTGAGCGAGCTCCTGGAGGTTGTCCGTCAAATGCAGGAGGCGCTGATCGAAGCAGGTAGTCCAAGCGTGATCTCCCAAATCAAAATCGCCCATAACCCTAACGGAATCAGCATGGATAAATTGACGGAGAAATATCGGCCGTGAGATCGACCTGGAAGCTAATATGGCCGCCCCTTGTGGCGGTCGTCTTCTTTTTAACCGTATGGCAGTTATCTGTTTCTCTATTCCATATCGAATCCTGGATTCTGCCGAGTCCTGCTGACATTGCTCGCGAATCCACCAGTAATGCCTCAGGTCTCTGGGCTCATACGATGGCTACGCTTCGGCTCACATTAATCGGTTTCCCCATTGGTACAGGTGTAGGCTTGATCGTTGCTCTACTTTTGCATCTTTTGCCTTGGGCCAAACGGGCTTTTTATCCACTCATTATTCTGAGTCAAAATGTTCCCTCTATCGCACTCGGACCGCTGCTAATCATCTGGTTCGGCTTCGGTCTTTTGCCCAAAATCGTGCTGATTACACTGGTATGCTTCTTCCCGGTAGCTGTCGCTGCAATGGGCGGCTTGTCTCAAAGTGATCAGGTCATGATGAATTATATGAAAATGGCTGGCGCAAGCAAGTGGCAAATCTTCACCAAGCTGGAGCTTCCGTCTTCTATCCCGGCACTATTTTCCGGTGTGAAAATATCTGCTACCTATGCGGTTATGGGAGCCGTGGTCGCTGAATGGATTGGCGCGGATAAAGGGATCGGCTATTATATGCTTCTGCAAAAATCGGCTTACCGTACGGATCGGATGTTTGTCGCTATTGTGATTATTGTGCTCCTTAGTCTTGTGCTTTTTGCGATTATCGCATTATTGGAAAAATGGTTAGTCCGCTGGAAACCGCGCCGTAACTCATAGAAAGGAAGATGCCTGTATGTCTCAAGCGACGCAAATAGAGCAAAGAACAACAGAAATCATAAGCTCTCCTGAAGCTCATACTGCACCACCTGCTCTTGAAGTAAGCGGCATCTCCAAGTCCTTCACCCATCGTCGCCGCGAGACGAACGTGCTCAACAACGTCTCTCTTAAGGTAGAGCAGCAAGAGTTCGTCTCGATCGTCGGTCCTTCCGGCTGCGGAAAAAGCACCTTATTCCATATGATCGGCGGACTAGTGAAGCCTGATACAGGAACGATCCGCATGAACGGCAAGGTCGTTACAGGTCAACGCGGTGAGATTAGTTATATGCCGCAGCAGCCTGCTCTTTTTCCTTGGCGAACGATTGAAGATAATGTACTGCTAGCCGGAGAAATCAAAGGTGCTCTGCAGGATGGAGCTCGTGAAGAAGCGCGCCAGTGGCTCGCTAAGGTTGGCTTGAATGGATTCGAACAGGCTTATCCGCATATGCTGTCTGGTGGGATGCAGCAGCGTGCTGCTTTTCTCAGAGCACTGCTGGCTCCGCAGGAGTTGATGCTGCTCGATGAACCTTTCAGCGCATTGGATGCACTAACTCGCAGTGAAATGCAGCGCTGGCTGCTGGAGCTGTGGGAGGAGAATCGCCGCTCCGTGCTATTCATCACCCATAACATCGAAGAAGCGTTGCTGCTCTCGAATCGTATTTATGTATTCTCCGGTCGCCCCGGCTCCATCCTACATACTGTTGACGTGCCATTTCCACGGCCACGCCGTGATGAGATTACGGATTCCCCGGAATTCCTTAAACTCAAACGACAACTGTCACAATGGATGCGAGAAGAACAGGCTAAAAGCGGGAAGCAGCTTTTTGAATAGCGACGCTCCACTCACTTTGAATGAGTGATTAAACAAAGAACCGCCCGGGCTTCAATTAGCCCAAGCGGTTCTTTTGTTTTAACCAGAATAGTAGTTAAATCTTATTGTGCTTGCACGAACTCAGCAGATTTAATTCCGGCTTGACGGCCGAAGATAATGATCTCAGCTACAGAGTTACCGCCGATCCGGTTTTGACCGTGCAATCCGCCTGTTACTTCACCTGCTGCAAACAGGCCAGGAATAGCTGCGCCTTTTTTATTTAATACTTCTGTATTCGTGTTGATCTTCACGCCGCCCATAGTGTAGTGAATCCCAGGTGCGATCTTAATAGCGTAGTATGGAGCGGTGGACAAGTCGTTGTCCATTCCTGTCGTTCTGCCAAATTCAGCATCGTTCTTGTTCTTTACTGCGCTGTTCCAAGTATCAAGTGTCTCTTTTAGCTTATCGGCTGGAACACCGATTTCTTTCGCCAATGCTTCGATGGTATCCGCTTGGATCACGAAGCCCATTTTGTCATATTGTTCAATTGCTTTCACGCGTGATTTGACGCCGGAATCAAAGACAAGCGTTGCCGCTTTTTCAGGAAGTGCATTGATCGCTTCGGTAACTTTATCACGTGTAGTCAATTCATTTACGAACCGTGTGCCTTCGCTATTTACGAGGATAGAACCTTCGCCGCGTACAGCTTCCCCGATCAGATAAGATTTTTCTTGTTGAACTGTTGGGTGAACCTGGATTTGATCCATATCAACGGTGGTTCCGCCAAGTGCCTCGATCATTTTGATGCCGTCACCGGTACTGCCGATTTGGTTAGTAGTAACGTAACCTTCCAAATCAGGTCTAACTGTAGAGATCATGTCCATATTAGAACCGAAACCACCGGTAGTGACAACAACAGCCTTCGCTGTAATGGTTTTTTCATCGGCTTGGTTAAAGAGTACCTTTACTCCGTCAACCTTACCATCTTTTTGGGTGATTTCCTTCACATCTGCGTTCACAAACAATGGAATTTCTTTTTCTTGTATATTCTTAACCAATCCTTTGACAAGGTATTGGCCTACCGCAGAGCCGTCTTCTGGGCGGTGAGTACGTTTTTCGTTCATGCCGCCTGTGATCGTGATATTGTTCAGTCTGATTCCGATCGAATCCAACCAATCAATAGCACTTGCGGAATTATCTACGAAGAAACGAAGCATCTCTTTATCGTTGGTGTCGTGACCACCTTTTAATGTCTCTTCATAAAATAAATCATTGCTATCTTTAATACCTTGATCTTTTTGGAATTTTGTTTCAGAAGCATTCATCCCCGATGAGGATTTACTTGTATTCCCGCCAGCAACTGGCATTTTTTCTAAAATAACCGGGTTCAAACCTTTAGCCTTTGCTTCTAGTGCAGCGGACATTCCAGCACCGCCGGCTCCGACAATAACGATATCATAGCTATCTTTTAATTGATCCAGTGGTGTGTAGCTAGCCTCTGATGCACCAGATACGGCTTCGGTTTTATCATTTTTAGCCGTCTCATTGACCTTACTCTTGTTCTCGTTGCCAGCACTATTACCTGCGCTGTTGCTATTACTGTTACCGCAGCCTGCGATCACGAGCATAACCGAAAGAATGAGAATAAGAGCAGCACTTGTTGTCTTTTTCACCTTTATAACGCCCCTTTGTGAATGTTTTCACATTTATAATAAAGCAAAGATACTATTTTGTGAAGGTTTTCTGTAATTAGTTATGATTACTGTCACATTTTCATGTATATTTTCAATTATTTTTTCATAAAATTCCTCCATTTCAAATACATCTCAGCTCCCTACTCAGTTATTAAAGCTGTGCAGCCTATATACTCTTATATTTCAAAAAAGCCACCCTTTCCAGGGTGGCCATCTGCCTTATTTCCTTATCCTTTTTCCATACAGGGTGTGCAGGCTTAACTAACTGAAATTCTAAAGGAATCCGTAGTTTGAGCGTTACTGGATCACTTAAGGTACATAAGCTATAACTTCAATTTCTACGAGCCCATCCTTAGGCAGACGTGCTACTTCAACAGCGCTGCGAGCAGGGTATGGCTGAGCAAAAAACCTTCCATAAATCTCATTCACCTTAAGAAAATCATTCATATCCTTTAGGAAAACGGTCGTCTTTATTACCTGATCCATGCTTGTACCCGCCGCTTCCAGTATGGCTTTGACATTCAGCAACGACCGTTCCGTCTGTTCCTCAACCGTAGCAGGAAAAGTCCCATTAACCGGGTCTAGTCCGAGTTGTCCTGAAGTATATAGGACGTTCCCAAGCTTTACAGCTTGAGAGTAAGGTCCAATTGCGCCTGGTGCATCCGTTGTTATTACAGTTTCTTTATGCATATTTGTCATTTTAAAAGACTCCTTTATCCAGCTTGTTCATTAGTGTTGCCGTCATATTCCTTTAGCATTTCTGCCTGTTGCTCTGGCGTTAACTTCGCGATACCGAATCCCGTGAAGCCCCATATCGTCGCAAAGATTATTCCTGTCCAACAGAGAACAGCCCAAGGTAAATAATCTAGCGTTGCAACACCCAGCGTACCCGCCATATAAGCACCTGCAGCTGTCCAAGGCAGAATAGGCTCGGTAATCGCCGCTGAATCCTCGATGGTACGTCCCAAGTTCTTCGGATGTAAGCCCCGACGGATATATGCTTCACGTAGCATTTCACCTGGCATTAAGATGGACACCTGACCATTACTTGTAACTCCGATCATCGTAAGACCTGTAACAATTGTTGCTACGATCATTGAACCTGTGGAATGGACGAACTTCAAAAGCTTATTAACAATCAATTCCAAGGACTTGGTCAGAGATATGGTTCCAGCGAACGTGATTGCACAGAAGCAAATGAGAAGTGTCCCCATCATGGAGTTCATTCCGCCACGATTTAGAAGACGGGGTACATCTTCAATAACGTTGGCAGAATCAAACCCAGCAACTTGAACCATAGAAATATTAAATCCATTAACAACAGAAGATACGACATCATTCAAAGTAAACCCCTGGAATACAAGTGCGTTAGCCATAGCGAACATAGAAGAGATCAGCATGACCGGTATTGTCGGTTTCTTCGTAATTGAACCATACAAGATGATTAATACGGGTACTATAAGCAGCAGATTAAAGTCATAAATTGTATTCAACGATCCCATGATTGTTCCAACCTTCTCCGGAACAATAGCGCCTGCGGCATCTGTGTTTAGGCCTGTAATAATAAAAACAACGCTTGCGACAATAAAGGAAGGAATTGTGGTATACAATAAATGTCCAATATGCTCATATAGATTGACACCTGTTGCTAACGCCGCAATATTAGTCGTGTCTGAAAGCGGTGACAATTTATCACCAAAATAAGCACCTGCAACTACTGCACCAGCCACTGCTGCTAGGTTTGCATCCATACCCGCGCCAACGCCCATAAAAGCAACCCCGATCGTTCCCGCTGACCCCCAAGATGTGCCCGTACAAAGCGAAACGGCAGCTGTCGCAATAAATGCGGTAATAAGCAGAAATTGTGGACTAATAATTTTCAATCCATAGTAAATCATCATCGGAATCGTTCCACCAACCATCCATGCCCCAATCATAAAACCAACCATGATCAGAATAAGAATGGCGGGCATCGTTTTCGCGATCTTACCAGCGATAGATTCTAGTATGTCGTTATAGCTATAACCAAGAATAATCGCGATAATACCAGCAACAACCGCTGAGGTAATAATAAGTGGTTCTGGTGGTAATTCAAACAACACATACCCTAAACTAAGTAGCACAATCATCGTAATAATCGGCAATAGCGCTAAGAACATCGTCGGCTGTTTCTTGACTCTTGGTGTTTCTGATTTGGACATGATTATTATCCCCCTTGATACGGATCTGAAAAAGGCTACTAACGAGGTCTTTCAAGGTCATTGATAAAGATTTTTTTTATTATGAATTTTTTAATGGATAGGCCCGGTACAGCCGATGAAAAGCTTCTTGTAACATGGGCAGTGGCGTTGCAATATTTAAGCGAATAAAGCCTTCTCCTGATGCCCCAAAACCTGTTCCAAAGCTCACACTAACCTTCGCATCGGACTCAATCCACTGCTTTAGCTCTGCTTCGTTGGTGCTAATTGCCCTACAATCCACCCATAATAGATAGGTTCCTTCTGATTCGATCACGCGAAGCTCAGGCATATATTCAGCTATATAAACTTTCACCCAATCGATATTGGCCGTGATATAACCTCGTAATTCTTCCAGCCATTCATCGCATTCCGTATAAGCCACTTCTAATGCAGGTACTGCAAAAAAGGTTGGGTTATGACAGCCTGCTTGCTGTAAGCAATGTCTAAATCTCTCACGCAGCTGATCATTCGGAATCACGATGTTAGCAATTTCAAGGCTTGCAAGATTGAAGGTCTTCCCTGGGGAAGTACAGATAAAGGATCGCTGCTCTGCCTCAGTCGATATCTTCCCGATTATCGTATGCTCATGGCCAGCATGGATAAAGTCGGCATGAATATCATCCGATACAATATAAGCATCATATTTTGTACACAAGCTAACGATTCGTTCTAGTTCGGCTCGTGTCCATACTCGTCCAACCGGATTATGCGGTGAGATGAGCAGTACAATTTTAACCCCTTCTTGCATTCGCAACTCCATATCAGCAAAATCTATCTCATAACGCCCGTTCACTTCACGAAGTGGACTTTCCACTAATACGCGGTTATTTAGTTCTACCGATTTAGCAACCGGCTGATAGGCTGGCGTATGGATTAACACTTGATCACCTGGTTGAGTGAAGTTCTGAATGATCAGAGAAACCGCTTGCACAATACGAGGGCAAAACACGATCCATTCTTGCGGAACCTCCCAATCGTAAGCTTTTTTAATCCATCCCTGAACTGCCTCATAATAAGGTGGAAAAGGATCGGTATATCCATATATGCCATGCTTCGCCATCTCCGTTACTCGCTCTATCACCTGTGGAGGGGCTTGAAGATCCATATCCGCGACGGAAAGCGCTATCATTTCTCTGCCCAAAACTTGCGCCATACCATCCCACTTAGCGCAATTGGTCCCATATCGGCTAACAACCTTATCAAAGTCTATTGTCATCTAGCCCACTTCCTCTCTCGAGAGTTCTGTTTATTCTCACTTAATTTTTTGCAAATAACGATAAACTGTTGGCTCAGATATCATCAAGGTCTTAGCGACTTGAGAAACTCCACCTTTAAGTAGAAACACGCCCTGCTCGTTAAGTACTTTCACAAGTTCAATCTTCTCTTTCGAGGACAATCGCTCTGCCGGGACATTAATTTTACCAAGCACCGAATCAATCATGTGCTGGAGTAGGTCATCTACGTTTCCTTGTAAATACTCTTCCGTCTGCTTCTCTACAACCTCTTGTTGTTGTGGTATTAACGGTATTGGTGGAAGTGTTGATCCTCCTTGCAAAATGTTTTGTATCCACTCAGCTGCAACCTCCATATGCGTGACATCAATGTTAATACACATCATACCGACCAATTCGCTGCTGCTGTTTTTAATATAATAAGTAGCGGAGCGAAATACCTGACCTTGCGAACCACGCGCTTTATAGTTAGCAATAAACGGTTGCTCACGGTAGGACTCATCTTTCAACAGCTTAAGCACGAGATCTGTTGAACTATCGCCTACTTTACGCCCACTAATGTATCCGTTCTCAATAAAAATAATTGAACGCTCTGGATTGCTTATATCATGAATAACAACCTCACATTTTGAACCTATAATTGAAGCAATAAAAGAAGCAATTGGAAAATAGGACTCCAGGCAGCTGCGATCTTCTAACATGTGAGCATCTCACTCCTTTCGTTTTACGTCTTTTCTATTTTGATAATAATTTATTATCTTGATAAGATTTTATTACAACATTCTTAAAAAAGCAATCAGTAATATATTGGAATTGTTCCAGCCAATATTCTCTCTTAAATACTTAGGGCATATTTCCTGTAAAGCGATAACAAAAAAAAGTCTTTCACTATTTCTACAAATTGCAGAAATAGTGAAAGACTATATTTACTGCTGTACCTTATTTCCTAATCATAGCTCGATACACGAATTTAGGAAGAACTGCTTGCCTGCGCCAGCGCGACTTTTGTCCTTTGGCCACAGGTGCGAATAAGAGTCGATGCAGCCACTCCAAATTGAGTTTCTTCCATATCGCAGGGGCTGGAGTCACTTTTCCCGCTATAACATCCAAGCTTCCCCCCACGCCAAACACAACCTTAACCTGAGAAAGCGCCTGTTTATGCTTATAAACCCACTTGTCAGAGTATGGAGCCCCCATCGCGACAATCAGGAAATCTGGCTGTGCGTGCTGAATCTCTGCCACAATGGCCGGTTCCTCTTCTTTAGCAAGAAAACCATTATGTCTTCCGGCAATTTTAACATTCGGATAAAGCTCTGTAATCTTTTCAACCGCTTTACAGCTGGTATGCTCATCCGTGCCTAAGAAATAAAAGCTCCAACCCAGCTTATTCCCTTGTGCGAGCAGCTCAAGAAGTAGTTCATACCCCGTAACTCGTTCAGCTATAGGGTCACCTTTTCTTCTCGATGCCAGCACAATGCCAATCCCATCAGGAGTAATCAAATCTGCCTCATGGAGTATGGTTCGAAGCAGCTCGTCCGATTGGCTTGTTATCGTAATTTCCGGGTTCGCCGTAATCAAATGAAATAGCTTCGGTTCTCCGGATTGAATATGTTCTGTTAGATGAAGCGTTGTCTCATCAAGTGTTAGCTTTGAAAATGGAACGCCTAATATGGAGACTGTCCCAGCCATTTAATCACCTCTTACTGAAAAGTTCATTCCAGTATACCTTACCTTATTCTATAAGGATAGTCAGTGTCATCTTGCAACGATATATGTAGTACCCTTTTGCCCTTGCCCAAATATAATGAAGCATCTAGTCATTTGAAGAGGGGGTTATATCATGGCGTTACCCACCATCATAACCACAGTTCCCACATCCGTACCCGTCGGAGATATTGAGGTAAATCCCATAACCAATCGGGTATACTTCGTAAATCCTAATACTACAGCCGGAACTGTCGGTGTTTTGAGCACCCTAACCAATCGGATCATTGCAACCATCCCGGTAGGTAGATTTCCACTTAAGCTTGCAATAAACCCAAGAACAAACCGTGTGTATGTCACCAACTTCCGCGATGGGACAATATCTGTAATTAACGGACGGACAAACCGTGTAATTAAGACCCTCCAAGTAGGCAGCAACCCTGATAGTGTTAACGTTAATGTTCGAACGAACCTGATTTATGTGTCGAGTGCCTCTGGCATCGTAACCGTCATCGATGGCAGATCGAACAGCATTCGGACTACTATCCAGATCGGCGGTCGCCCTTCCGCGATCGTCATTAATAAACGTACCAATCGCATTTATGTAACAAATACGATAAACAACTCCGTATCTGTCATCAACGGCTGTACTCAAACTGTGATCGCAACTATAAAAGTCGGCAACAATCCAGTGATCACACCAGCGCTAAATCCGGTAACAAACCGTATTTATGTAGCGAACAACTTAAGCCGCTTTCTTTCCGTGATCAATGGCCGCACCAACAAGCTCCTCAAGAATGTACAGCTTGGACGGCTACAAAGCGAGGTCATCCTTAATCCGCTTACGAACCGTGTTTACGTCTCCAGCGCTCAACAGGTTAAACAAGGGAAGCTTTTTGTGCTTAATGGAAATACCAATAAGGTGATCGCAACTAGAGTGTTATCTTCCTCCTCCAGCACATTCATCAACCCGATTACAAATCATTTATTTGTCAGTAATTTCAATAAGAACAGAATGTCCGTATATAACGCCAGTACGTTTAAAAGAATTGCGGTATTCCCCTCCGTAACAGGCGTAAATATTGCACTTAATCCACTATCGAACAGGTTATATGTCGCGAACGACAAATCTATCACAGTTATTCAGGATGGTCCGAGATTAACACATCGTTTTAAGTAATCTTCATAAATTAACATTAGCAAAAAAAGGCGCATCACCTATAAGGTGAGCGCCTTTTTGAATATAGACTAATGCGTTGTAACCTGCTTAGCAGCTACTTTCTTTGCAGTCACTTTCTCTTCTGCCGTTTCCTTTGGCTGTACGCCTCTTTTAATAAAGAAGGCTAGAATAAATGCAATAATCGCTACGCCTACAGATACTAAGAATGCATCGTTAATTCCTTCAATAGTGGCTTTCGCAATGACTTGATTTTGTATACCAAGCAATTGGTCTGCCGAAGGTTTAGTCGTTAATTTACTTACAGCATCAGCGACCATATCCTTCACATGTGAAGTGGTACTGTTAGACATAATGGTTACGAGCAGTGCTCCGCCAATCGCCCCTGATACTTGCTGAATCGTACTGTTCATGGCAGTACCATGCGGAGTATATTTGGCTGGGATCGAGTTCAGACCATTGGTCATAACTGGCATCATCACCATAGAGATCCCGAACATTCTCACAGAATACAGAATCATGAGTGTCGAATACTTAGTCGTTTCAGTCAAATCACTAAAGAAATACGTACTGATCACTACAATCGCTAAGCCGATTAGCGCTAACACCTTACCGCCGAATTTATCGAACAATTTACCTGTAATTGGTGACATTACACCCATAATTAGCGCACCAGGCAACATTAGAAGTCCCGAATCCAGCGGTGAAATTCCTCTAATATTTTGCAGGTAGATCGGCATTAGCATCATCGCAGAGAACATTGCCATATTCAGTGTAATCGAAATCGCTGAAGATAAAGCGAACATCGGATATTTGTACACTCTGAAGTTAAGCATAGGCTCCTTCATCTTCATTTGGCGCATAATGAAGATCACTAATCCAATCGCTCCGATAATAAGTGCAGAGTAGACCATTGGATCATCCCATCCTTTGTTCCCAGCGGAACTGAAGCCGTATAGAAGACCCCCGAACCCAATCGCTGATAGAACTACGGATAAGAAATCGATCTTAATCGCCACATCTTTTTTAGGATCATGCAATTTAAAAAAGGCCAGAATAAACACCAATACGGCGATTGGAGCAATCATAAAGAATAGAACAGGCCATTCATAGTGCTGAATAATCCAGCCGGATAATGTAGGTCCGATCGCTGGTGCAAAAATCATAACCAACCCGAACATCCCCATAGCTGAACCACGTTTCTCAGGAGGAAAGGTTGTGAACAATACGTTCATTAATAATGGCATCATGATCGCTGCCCCTGAAGCCTGAACCATTCTGGCGATCAACAACACAGGGAAACTTGAAGCAAAGCCTCCGATAAAGGTTCCTATCGCAAATAATCCAATGGCGATTAAGAATAACCGTCTCGCAGTATACTTTTGAATCAAAAAGGCTGTTGAAGGAATCATGATCCCGTTCACTAGCATATAACCTGTTGATAGCCACTGTACCGTTGAGGCACTGACATCAAAATCCTTCATAATCGATGGTAAAGCTATATTGAGTAGAGTATTACTCAGTAAAGCAACAAAAGCACCAATCATGAGGATTGCCAAAATCCCGTAAGACGCTTTACTTTCTTTTGCTTTCATTTTGGAATCCTCCATTCTATAATCATACTAACGGTTCAAATTTGAACTCTAGTTACAAACCAGTGTACAATATAATACTCTCTTATTTCCTGCTTGGCAAGACAAAATTCATTTAAAATTGAAATTGTATTAAGTGGAAATATAAGCTAGTCTATATTGGAACAAAGAGTCCAGCTTAAAGGGGCACCTCAGATGATAAATAAACGCAAAGAGCAAGTGATTCATAAAGCACATGAACTATTTATTGAAAAAGGCTACCACGCCACATCCATTCAGGATATTTTGAATCATAGTCGTATCTCCAAAGGATCTTTTTATAACTATTTTCCTTCCAAGGGGGATCTTTTTAAGGCTGTATTCACTTCTATTCACATTCAGCTGGAAGAAGGGCGAAATTCACTGATCATTGGTCAAGATCCCTCTGACATTAAGATATTTGCCGAGCAGATTCAGTTGGTCATGAAAATTAATAAAAAAAATAAATTGTTACAGCTTGTTGAGGATGCTCTGGTCTCCAATGATCCAGACTTAATAACGTTTATCAAAAAAACGAAGTTCAGCCTGCTAACCTGGGTATATGAACGTTTCCTTCATATCTTCCCTGAAGATAAGAAACCCTATTTACTGGATGGAGCCATCATTTTTAACGGGATTCTGCAAAATATGCTGCAAATCAACAGTGCTATGAATGAAGTCATCACTTCTGAGCAAATCATTAATTATTGCACTACTCTTATCCAAACTATTGTTGAAGAAGTAAGTCAAAGAGGCATTCAGCTCATCTCCCCGGATCACGTGGACAAGTTATTGCCCGCTTCGGAATACTCTGACTTTTTCAATAATGATTTATCCTTTGCCACCATAAGCTTGAAGAAAATTATAGAGAGATCCTTTGCGCCCGGTGATGCGAACCTCACTAATTATCTAAAGCTGTTATACTTTATCCAGGAAGAAATCATGAACAATAAGGAACCAAGACAGTTCTTAATCGAAAGCGCTCTGCTATCCTTAAGGACATGCCCTAATCTAAATGAAACCAAAGAGTTTAAGCATTATCAGGATGTATTATCTAAAATGCTGTAAACACTAACTAACAAAAAGTGTGGTGAAGCATTTGTTCAAGCTATTATTAATCGAAGATGACACGACGCTGTTTAATGAGATTAAAGAGCGACTTACGCAGTGGTCTTATGATGTGTACGGCATTCAAGATTTCAGCAATGTCACGCAGGAATTTATAGAGATCAAACCTGATTTAGTTATCATCGACATCCAATTACCTAAATTCGATGGATTTCATTGGTGCCGAATGATTCGCTCCCACTCCAACCTTCCGATTATCTTCTTATCTTCCCGTGATCATCCTACGGATATGGTGATGTCGATGCAGCTTGGAGCCGATGACTATATACAAAAGCCCTTCCATTTCGATGTACTCATTGCCAAAGTACAAGCGATTCTTCGGCGTGTCTACAATTACAACACAGATAACATCGAACTCAAGACATGGTGTGGAGCAACCGTGGATTATGAGAGAAATCTATTGACCCATAACCTGGGATCGATTGAGCTTACGAAAAATGAGATTTTTATATTAAAATTGCTTATTGAGAAAAAGAATAAAATCGTCACCCGCGAGGAATTAATCAATAGCCTTTGGGATGATAAACGTTTTATTAGTGACAACACCCTTACCGTCAACGTAAATCGGCTTCGAAAGAAGCTGGATGAGCTTGGATTAGGTGTTTTCATTGAGACGAAGGTGGGACAAGGGTATATGGCCATCGAAGAGGAAGCACTATGATTAAAAAGTATCTCTTGGAAAGAATCAGCTGGATTATACTAGTTCTCTTTACCAATCTATTTATACTCTTTGTTACCTATATGGATCCATCCATCCCACTCTCTTCGGTTCTCTATGTGATCTCTTTATCGATGTTTTTTTTCCTGATGTTCTTAATCCTTCGCTATCCCAGGGAAACCAGGTTTTATAAAAGCTTAGCTGAGCGAGATGATGATCTCGATGTAACAAGTATCGCTACCCCCGAAAGCCCGTTTGAGAAAATTATTGAAGAGAGCATCACCAATCAAGCTAAATGTTTAAAACAAGCAGCTTCGAATAATCAGATAACGTTAGAGCAGGAAAAGGATGAACTGTTGTCTTGGATTCACGAGGTGAAAACCCCTCTGACAGCGATGCATCTAATGATTGAGCGTATGGAAGATGAAGGAATGAAGAAAAATCTGACCTATGAATGGCTGCGTATTCACCTTCTGCTGGACCAACAGCTTCATCAAAGGCGAATTCCTTTTATCGAGAATGATTTATATATAGAACATATCGATTTAGAAACGCTAATTTTCGGGGAGATCAAGACGCTGCAATCCTGGTGTATTCAGAAGGGCATTGGCTTTGAACTGAACTTGGAGGTAGCTGAAGTGCTTAGTGATGCCAAATGGCTAGCTTTTATCCTCCGACAACTCCTAACCAACGCTGTAAAATATAGCGAAGCATCAGATATTACAGTGAACAGCTATCAGCAAGATGAGCATATCGTTCTTGAGGTGAAGGATGGTGGGCGCGGAATAGATCCCAAAGATCTGCCTCGCATATTTGATAGAGGATTTACTTCCACAACGGTACATCGTGACAATGCCGCCACAGGCATGGGATTATATTTAGCTAAAAAAGCAGCCCAATCCTTGTTGATCGTTATCGGAGTTGAGTCGAGGCTCGGATTAGGAACGACATTCACTTTAACCTTCCCGCTCAAAAATGAATTCGTGAAGCTCTCAAGCGTGTGACAACAATGTCACATGCTTTTTTATTTTGTTCGGGCAATCGAAGGATAAGAACGGTAAAGCCTTTTATAATAAAGCTTATAGAAAAGGGGAGTGAATCATTATGGCAATTCTAGAAGCCACTAAAATTCATAAAAGCTACGGTAACAAATTAAACAAACAATCCGTGCTGAGCGGCTTAGATATTTCAATAGAGGAAGGCGAGTTTGTCGGTATTATGGGCTCTTCCGGTTCAGGAAAGACCACACTGCTTAACGTTCTTTCGTCAATTGACCAGATCAGCAACGGATCGATTACCATCGAGGGTAATGAAATTTCTAATATGAAAGAAAAGCAATTAGCTGAATTTCGGAAGAATCATTTAGGCTTTATTTTTCAAGAGTACAATCTCTTGGACACGCTGACGGTGAAGGAAAACATCCTCTTACCGCTATCCATTACCAAAACACCCAAGAAAATCGCCAATGAGAAATTTGAAAACGTCGCGCGGGAACTGGGGATTTTAGAGTTAAAGAATAAGTACCCGAATGAAATTTCCGGTGGGCAAAAACAACGTACCTCTGCGGCTCGGGCCTTCATTCATGATCCAAGCATTATTTTTGCTGACGAGCCTACGGGAGCTTTGGATTCTAAATCTGCTTCTGATTTGTTAAACAAGCTGAGTGAACTCAATCAAAGACGGAAAGCAACAATCGTTATGGTTACACATGATCCGGTGGCAGCGAGTTATTGCAGCAGAGTTATTTTTATAAAGGACGGTACGATCTATACGCAGTTGAATAAAGGGGAACAATCAAGACAAGTGTTCTTCAACGATATCATAAAAACACAAGGTGTATTAGGCGGTGTGCAGAATGAGCATTAATGTACTGATGCTTCGAAATCTGCGAAAAAACATCAGAAATTACTACCTGTATGTGTTTGCTCTCGTTTTTAGCGTGGCCTTATATTTCGCCTTTGTTACGTTGCAATACGATCCTTCAATGGATGCGGTAGAAGGCTCGGTCAAGGGTGGCGCAGCAATTAAGGCTGCCTCGGTCTTACTGGTCGCAATTGTATCCATTTTCCTGTTATATGCTAACACCATCTTCATCAAACGCCGGGGGAAAGAAATTGGCCTGTTCCAATTAATCGGGATGACCAAGGGAAAAATATTTCGAATTCTTTCGGCAGAGAACTTCATTCTATATTTCGGATCTTTAGTTCTAGGGATCGCCGTAGGCTTTTCTGTTTCAAAGTTAATTCTCATGATTCTTTTTAAAACGATAGGGGTCGATGCGATAGCCTCCCTTCGTTTTTCTGCTCCAGCCCTGATTCAAACGCTGATTGTATTCTTTGTAATCTATCTCTTAATCATGCTGATGAATTATAGCTTTATTAAAAGACAGAGCATTTTATCCTTATTCCGGGTGACCTCAACCACAGAAGGCAATGTGAAAAAGCTGTCTATCTTTGAAATGATTATAGGGATCGCTGGGATTGGATTGATTCTGCTTGGCTATTCGATTTCATCTCGATTGTTTAGCGGAGACTTAACATCAATGACTGAGCTATCTATAGCCATGATCACTATTCTGGCTTCAGTTATCATTGGGACTTATCTTTTTTATAAAGGCTCTGTAAGCTTTATCTTTCATCTCATTCGCAAAAAGAAAAACGGGTATCTAAATATTAAAGAGGTGTTGTCACTCTCCTCCATTATGTTCCGAATGAAATCAAATGCCGTATTACTGACCGTCATTACAACGGTATCAGCGCTGGCGCTAGGTTTATTATCCTTGAGCTACATTTCGTTCTACTCTGCTGAGAAAAGTGCGAAGCTCTATGTTCCGTCAGATTTTATTCTTACGGATATCCAGGAGGCTGATCAATTTAAAGAGGCATTAACGGCTGAAAATTTGATGTTTACAGAAAAAATAACCGAAGTCATTCAGGTAGATGTAAATGTGGAGAAACTACTAGGTAACAATCCCCAGGCAATCGGTATGATGTCGAAGAATATGACTCTCCCTGTCATTAGTGAAAATTCTCTTGAGGGCATTGATCTATCCCCGGATGAGGCCTATTTTACGAAGACAAGTAGTGCAATGGAGAATCTAATTAGTATGAAAGACAAAGGTGATATTGAACTCAAGGGACAACATGAAGTCATTCCGCAGTTTTATAAAAGAATTGATATCGAAGCCCCCGTTTTATTCTATTTCACGGGTGGCGGCTTACCCCTTGCTATTGTAGACGACACGACCTTTGAACGCTTAAAGAAGGATCTAGATCCAGCCCTTCAAAAAAAGTCCTCTCTTAATATCAGCATCGATATGAAGGACCGGTCAAGCGTTGAACATGCTAATGAGCTTTTTCAGAACATGAAATTTAAAAAAGACAGCAAATACGACTCTCAACTGGAGACGAAAAACAATCAAAAGCAAAATATGGGACTTATCATGTTTATCGTTGCCTTTCTGGGGCTAACCTTCCTGATTACCTCCGGATGTATACTTTACTTTAAACAAATGGATGAAAGTGAGAATGAAAAGTCCAATTACACGATCCTGAGAAAGCTTGGTTTTACGCAGGGTGATCTGCTTAAAGGCATTCAGGCGAAACAATTATTTAATTTTGGGATTCCGTTAGTCATTGGATTGCTTCACAGCTACTTCGCCGTAAAATCAGGATGGTTCTTCTTCGGTACAGAGCTTATGACGCCGATGATTCTGGTGATGCTGCTATACACCGCCTTATATTCGATTTTTGCAGTGCTATCCGTGTTCTATTATAAAAAAGTGATTAAAGAGTCGCTTTAAAACAAAGAGGGTATTCCAAAAGCCATTATGGCTTAGGAGCACCCTTTTTGTTTTATTTTAAGATGATTTCCTATCTTCATATTCCATTCTAGTTAACCCGTAGAAGACTAGATCCTCGAATTTATCCCATTTTAAAATATGCCGTTTAAATTCCCCTTCAAATCTCATTCCAGATTTTTTCATAACATTGGAGGACGCAGGATTTCTAGTCATTGCCGCTGCCCATATTTTATTTAATAGCAGGTCTTCAAATCCGAAATCAATCAGTTTCTTAGCTGCTTCAGTCGCATAACCATTTCCCCAAAAAGGTTCTCCTACCCAATAAGCAAGCTCACCTCTTTTATGCGATTTGTCTATATTTAGACTCATACAACCTATTAGGGTGTTGCTCTCTTTACCAATTAAAGCAAAAGGAAATCCATCCCCCTCGTCTGCTCTCTTCTTACAGGCACTAATCCAAGATTCAGCCGCTCCATCTGGATATGGATGGGGAATGGACAATGTTGTTCTAGCTACTTCCATATTCCCAGCAAGCTCTTGAACGTCACTTGCATCTGTGGATTGAAACGGTCTTAGCATTAACCTTTGTGTTTCAAATGTAGGTTGCATAGAAGGTACCTCTCACTATTGGATTTTCAATAGATTATATTACAATTACTGGATTTTGCAATGCATAACTCAGCTATTTACAATCCCTAATACGAATCCATCATACCCTTTACTTCCCACCGTCTGAATGGCAGTAGCCGATATCCTAGGTTCTTCTGCTAACAGATCATAAAATTGCCGTACACCTACTACACGAGGATCTTTGCTATTCTGGTTAATGACCTCGCCTTCACGTATTACATTATCCCCTATAATCACCGTTCCAGGGTGGGAGAAGTGAAGCGCCCATTGTAAATAGTTAGGATTATTCGGCTTATCTGCATCAATGAATATAAAGTCAAAGGGTTCCACACCCTCTTGTTTCATCTGAGACAATTGCCCCAAAGCATCACCTATACGAAGTTCTATCAGTTCATCTACTTGAGCAAGCTCGAAATTGGTCCCAGCCACCTGAGCATGCGATGGATCTAGCTCCAAAGTAACGATATGTCCGTCAGACGGGAGGGCTCTTGCCATCCAAATCGTGCTATACCCACCTAAGGTGCCAATCTCTAGAATCCGGCGCGCACCTTTCATTTGAACCAATAGGTTAAGAAATTTGCCCTGACTAGGTGAAACATCAAAAGGTGGTAGGCCTGCCTGCTGATTGGCGAACAATACTTCCTCCAGCACGGAGTCCTGTGGAATTAGACGCTCTGTAATATATTGATCAACTTTATCCCATGTAGTCGTTTGATTCATATTTATCACTTCTCCTTTGAATTAAAATTTTCATTTCCACAATTAGGGTTCGATCGTAACTAATAATTCACATTCAACTTCAACTTCAACTTTATACCTGTATTGTAAATCAGTTATAATCATAAATATAATATATCTTTAAACCTAAATCATATTTTATATATATGAATTGAATGATGGAGGCTTAACCATGAATCTACACGCTTTGCGCTTATTCCATGTGATCGCATCAATGGGCAGTGTGACACGCGCCTCAGAAACTTTAAATATCAGTCAGCCTGCGATTACGGCTCAGATCAAAAAATTCGAAAAGGAACTATCCTTCGCCCTATTTAAGCCTCAAGGCAGAGGAATTGCTTTAACAGATGCGGGTGAAGAGCTTGCCCTACTCGCGAAAAGACTGTTCGCCGTTGAACAGCAGATCGAACAATTTGCTCAAGATTACGTAAACGGCACGAATGGAAGTATTCGTCTAGCCGCGACGTATTTGCCCGCTCACTTCCTTATCCCTACCTGGATTGCAAAGTTCAAACAACAATATGAGCAAGTGGAAATGGTGATTACTACCACCAATTCAAGCGATGCTCTGAAGCAGTTGTTAAATGTAGACGTGGATATGGCGATTTACGGGGGAATTGCTGAGGCCTATCCAGATACGATCCAGACTGAGGAGTTATTTCAGGATGAGCTATGGTTTGTAGTTGCGCCAGATCACCCTTATGCGAATCAGCAAATTTCTTTATCCGAAAT
The DNA here is from genome assembly GCF_000758585.1 of Paenibacillus sp. FSL R5-0345. Classification (NCBI taxonomy): domain Bacteria; kingdom Bacillati; phylum Bacillota; class Bacilli; order Caryophanales; family Paenibacillaceae; genus Paenibacillus; species Paenibacillus sp. FSL R5-0345. Next base: position 420,738 of record NZ_CP009281.1, on the reverse strand, counting down.
GATGAAGGAGTCTTTTGTCATGCGTGAGGAGGGGAGTTCGACACGAGAGCGACTCTTATCCTTATGCCGTACATACAATACGCCCGCGCCCACGATCTCTTTACAATTTAATGGACTTCATGAAGCGATTAAAGCGGTTATTGCCGGATATGGCGCCAACTTCGTCTCTTCGCTCGTTGTACGCGAATATGTAGAACGTGGAGAATTATGCCGAGTTTATGTCGAAGGAATACATCTGAAGAATAGTATTGCGATATGTACGCGGAAAAATGAACCCTTATCCGCTTCTGCGGACAATCTTATTCAGATGATCCGCCAAAATCCTTATACGATGTAGCATTTTTTTTAAAAAAACTGCTCTCTAGGCTGACTATATTCAGCCCGGAAAGCAGTTTCTTTAATTCAGCCTTATGCTTGTTTCTTCTCTGTCAAATAGTACAGGAAGGCCAAGATCGGCAGCGCCAGACCGATCAAGCTGGTCAGACTCCAACCTCCGTACGCATATGCCCAGCCGCCCAGCGAGGAGCCGATGGCTCCGCCTACGAAAAATATCGCCATAAACAATCCGTTCAAACGCCCTCTTGCCTCATTGCCAAGAGAATAAATCGCCCTTTGTCCAAGTACTAGATTACCCGATACCCCCATATCCAGCATAATAGCTGCGGCAACCAGTAACCCGAGCGTCACTCTTGAATCATTCTGAAACAGATAAGCCAGTAAAAAAGCCGCAGCCGCCAACACAAATGCAAGACCGGTCAACGGCCGGGTCCAGCCACGGTCAGCTAACCTCCCGGCGATAGGAGAGGCAATTGCTCCAGCCACTCCGGCCAGTGCAAACAAGGCGATGCCTTGCTGACTTAAATGATACGTATCGGCCAGATGCAAAGAGACCGTCGTCCAGAATAGGCTGAAGGCTCCGAACAGGCTAGCCTGATAAATCGCCCGACGACGCAGCACCGGTGTATTCTTCAGCAAAGTTCCCAGAGAACGTACCAGTCCACCATAATTCATTGTAGGCTCAGGTTGGCGCTGCGGCAGTACACGGGACAACAGAAGTGTCAACAAGGCGATCACTACCGCCGATATGGCATAAATCGCATGCCAGCCCCACAATCCAGAGACAAAGCTGGCCAGCGGCCGGGCGAACATAATACCGAGCAGCAAACCACTCATAACATTACCGACTACCCGGCCGCGCTGCTCTTCAGCAGCCAAAAAAGACGCATACGGCACAAGAATCTGCGCGGCTACAGAACCGAGTCCAATGAACAGGGACGCTCCCAGAAAGATCGCTGCATTAGGAGCTATCGTAGCCGCTATCAGCGACACCACCACCACAGCCAGAGACGCCACTGTCAGGCGGCGGTTTTCAATAATATCGCTAAGCGGTACTACGAACAAGAGACCAATTACATAACCTACCTGGGTCAAAGTCACAATCAGACCTGCTGCACCGGATGAAAGATGCGTAGCTTGGGCAATCTGTCCGATCAGGGTTTGGGCGTAATACAGATTGGCTACAATAAGTCCGCAGGAGGCCGCCAATAAAAATGTAATCCATCCAGGGATTGTCTTTCTTTCCGAATGTTCCTTTGCCGGTTTTACCGAATTTACTGAACCTACCGAACTTACCCGATTCATACTACTGCCTTGATGCATAAGATCTCCACCCTTCGATTTTAAATACTGAACGTACCGTTCATTAATTGATTTAAATATATACTGAACGTTCAGTTTTGTAAATAGGCGATTGGCTACTTCGTTTAACCTTTTGTATAATGAACGTATAGTTTCTTTTCAGATCGCAACTTAAATAAAGGATAGATTAATCGGGAGGGATCTCTGATGGATAAAAAAAGAGGACGGCCGCGCAATAGCGAAGCCGAGGCTTCTATTCTGGCAGCATCGTATGATCTACTACTAGAGACTGGATTTGGTGCGGTGACCGTAGAGAAAATCGCGGAACGGGCCAAGGTAAGTAAAGCGACCATTTATAAATGGTGGCCTAACAAAGCAGCTGTGGTCATGGACGGCTACCTCTCTGCAGCATCCGCAAGATTGCCAGTGCCAGACACCGGTTCGGTCATGGACGATATTATGATACATGCCACAAACCTGGCTAATTTTCTTCGCAGCCGAGAAGGAAAGATCATTACCGAGTTGATCGGCGAAGGTCAATTTGATGCCGGCCTTGCTGAGGCCTATCGTGCGAGGTTTTTCGCTCCCCGTCGCCAAGAGGCACGACAGTTGTTGGAGCGTGGGGTGACCCGGGGCCAATTAAAAGTGGGTCTGGATATTGGGATCACGATTGATCTGCTCTATGGACCGATATTTTATCGGCTTTTGATCACAGGGGATGAGCTGAACGAAGCTTTTGTGAAATATTTGATCACCTCTGCCTTTGAGGGCATCAAAGCATAACAAACATAAACGCCTTTGGCGAAACTTATACTTTCTTATAATTTAAAAAGCCATCCTTTGAAGGATGGCCTATCACTTATATTACACCGTTCGATCTAAATTAACTTCAAACATGTCTCCAGTTACATAATCCATATACCTCGTATTCCCATCGTAATCCAAATAAGCTTGATAGCGGGTACGAATAGCCGGTTGTGTAATCCAATCCAGCACTTTCTCTTTTGCCACCCACATTACTTCAGAGGTTTCCTCCGAGGTACATAATTCCCCACCCACGGGCTTGCAGATAAAATCAAACATGACCTTAGTAGGAACATCCGTCACACCGTCATACCATTTATGGATACCTGTATTCGAATACACACCAACCAATTGAGAAACCGTGACATCTATTCCACTTTCCTCTTTAATTTCTCGAACTAATGCATCGATTAGGTTCTCTCTGACCTCTACTTGTCCACCAGGAAATACCCAGCCACCATCATGAGTCTTTACTAAAAGGATATCTCCTTGCTCATTTTCTGCGAATCCACCTACCGCTACAATATGTGTTGGCCATGCCATAGATCGCACCTCTTTTTAGAAGATGTTAACAATTTAATCAGCATCTGTAAACGATATTTTTCTACTCCATAACGCTTTAAAAACTTCACAATGCTCTATCAAATCATCAAACTTCCCTTCACCCACAACCGAACCGTGATCCACTACCAGTATCTTATCAACGTCTTTTATGAAATTTAATCGGTGGGCAACAATGATGATGGTTTTGTCCTTAAATTCCTCCAAAATCGTCTCCATGAGACTTTGCTCCGTGATATTATCAAGTGCCGACACCGGCTCATCCAGAATTAGAACATTTCTTTTTTGGGCGATGATTCTGGCAAAAGCTAATCGCTGTCTTTCCCCTCCTGATAATTTAACCCCTTTTTCACCTACCAAAGTATCTAAACGATCCGGCAATTGGCTTATTTTTTCCTGCAGATGAACTTTTCCCAAAATCTCATAGAGTTCTTCATCGGATAAGGTATGCTCATCAAATACAATATTGTCCCTGATTGTGGCATCAAAAATCGGTGTGTCCTGTGATAAGTAAGAGATATGATCATAGTAACTATCCAGATGGATCTCATCGATATCCTTACCGTCCAATAAGAGTTCACCTTTGTCCTTTTTTAATAATCCTACAATCAATTTTATCAGGGTAGATTTCCCGCCCCCGCTTAATCCGACAATCGCAACAGACATTCCTCGCTCAATCGAAAAGGTTAGATTATTCAAGATTTTCACTTGCCCATAATCAAAAGATACGTCCCTAAATTCAATATTACCGTGGATCTCTGTGACGACTTCTCCGGACTCCAAGTTTCTATCTTCTGGGGCCTCAATAAATTCCTCAAATCTTTTGTAGGTCACTCTGTTCAGTCTGAAATCTACAAATAGAACATTAAAGATGGCAATCGGCGAGTAAATCTTATCAATAAACATAAACAATGCGACCACAACACCAAGTGAGGTATCACCTGCAACAACGCTTTTTACACCGTAAATCAAGACGACGACCTTAATTACCGTAACAAACAGCTCGAATATCGCGAAAAAAGCTTCGTGGATCATTTGTAGCTGAGCATTCTTATGAATGATAGTGCGTGCGGTCTGGCTTAATTTATCAATCTCTTTCTCATATCGTTTATTCGTTCGGAAGACAACCAATTCCATAAACCCACGGATAGAGAATCTGGACATCTTTTCTTGTTCCTGGAGAATGGTAGCCTTCATCGCATACAGAAATTTCAACAGCAGATTCGTTATTAGAAAGACGACCACGTAGCCTGCTGCAATGACTAACATGATCCTTAAATCATAGAAGCTAATAAAGATTAAACTGAACAGAAGCGTGGGCAATAACTCATGTAATGTTTTAAGGAAAAAAGAATAGATCATGCTGTTTCCAGCCGCTGCCCCGTTCTCGATCACTTTAATCATCTGCCCTGTGCCGATATCCTGATAGGCTTGATAGTCGATTTTGGATATTTTGGATAGTGCGAGTATCTTTAATCTCTCCGTTATACTGTTCGATAAATAAACACTAGGATATTCGTCCACATAATTTAGGATCACGACGCCAGCCAGTAAAACTCCATACACCATGATTAAATTAGATATCTCACTGAAGCTGCTCATCACCGCGGCCTTGTCTAATATTTTTTGAAACACTACAATCCCTAAACTACTCAGCAGCTGAATAGTAAAACCCAATAAAATATAACCGCATATCCACCACTTTAGGTTAGATAGACTCTTTTTCAACATATCATTAATCCCCTATCTTTTAATTGAATGCAAAAAAGCCAGGCAAACCCCACCCTCCAACTGTTAAAAACCACCCACAAATAAACGGTTCTCTAAGTTAAATAGGTTAAGTGCCTGACTTTACAAAATGGCTGCCTGGGCACCGTTCAAAGCTCTAGTTCATGTAATCAAAAGGATAGACTACCCCCATGATAGCTGGTACGCGTTTGACCCAGCCCGATAACTAGTTACTTCGAACGATACGGAAAGACATCCATTTCACCTCAATTAAAAGAATTGCCCCTATTATAATTCTATAATCCATATTTTTCAAGAATTACGTTTAACGATACGTAGGCCTGCCACTTGGCCAACCTTCTGTCCTTCATGCGAAGCGAACTTGATCGTAATGGCTGATTTGCCACTTGTGATCGACTGCGGAAGCTCGTAACGAATCGTTTCCAGCTTATTCATCTCTTCAGACTCCAAGACACCTAATCCAAGCTGTTTAGCGTCTGCCGTAATATCGAAGGCCACCGAAGTATCATTCGATTTCAAATAGGTTACTACCAGATCGACTTGTTCTTCTGGCAAGACCTCCATCGTGAAGGAGAACCAGCCATTGATCCAACTGTCGCGATACTTGCGATTGTAAATTTTGCCTAAGCCTACAAATTCGCCTGTGAAGTTATGATCGCGTTCAGGCTGCATTTCAGCAGGTTGTACCGAATCAACGGTTAGCTGCTCAAGCAGCAGGTTATTCTCCACGGCTTCACGGTATTCAGCTTCTGCCAGCTTCCATTCCTCCGGCGTGAACAAATCCCAATACACAGAATAACGATGATCATGCATGGGGTAGAATGGACGAAGCTCATGATCCGCCGTATATCCTAAACCCTTCATCCGGAACACATTTTCACTCACATTAGACTGAATGAGGCTGTCCGTTAGCGTCTCGCGATCACCGATTAATACGGAAGCAAGGGCGCGATCGTCGCCTAGCTCTGCATTTATAGCTCCAAAATCACCTGCGAGCACAAGCGGCCCGTAGAGGAAAGCAATTCGGTTCGGATTATCCGGCATAGATTCGATTCTTACCGACATTGGAATGTCGTATTCGACAACATCCCCATCCTGCCATACTCTATCCAACGTAAGGTAGCTAGATTTGCCTGCCTTCACTTGAATGTCTTCACCGTTTACCCTAACGTTCATGCCTTGCTCAGCCCAGTAAGGGTATCTTAGCTTCAATGTGAATTTAGTCGGTTTCTCTGTGCTGATACGCAGGGTGCCTTGTCCCTCTTCAGGGAACTTGGTCTCTTGCTTCAAACGAATGCCTTGCTCTTTCCAAGTCACTGTTGAAGGTACGTACTGATTCACATACAGCTCATCTGCGCTATGGAAGTAAATCGCCGACCCATACATAGAATGGCTTTCCATTCCTGAGCCTACACAGCATGTAAAGCTCTCAAACTGGGAGTTGAACGACTTATGTCCACCCATTTCGAGGGATACAAAATAACACACACGTCCATCTACCGGCTCCTGAGAAGCCAGGATATGGTTATACATTGCACGTTCGTAGTAATCCGCATATGCGGCATAAGCATCCCACTGGAACATATGCTTCGTCAGCTTCAGCATGTTGTAAGTGTTGCACGTCTCACAGGAGCCTTCGCCCAATCGATCATTTAGCTTATCCGGTTCACCGAAATGCTCATTGTAGCTGTTGCCGCCAATCACATAGGAATGATGATTCACAACCCGATCCCAGAAGAAGCGTGAGATACCAGCATAATGCTCCTGTCCTGTTACTTCATATTGTCTTGCCGCTCCAATAATCTTCGGAATCTGAGTATTGGCGTGTCTTCCGGCTAGGGTATCTTTTTCTACGGCCAAATCATTAAGAACTTCACCATGGTAAAAGCTTTCCGCCAAGGCAAGAAAACGATCATCACCAGAATCCTCTGCCAAATCCGTGAGTGCTTCATTCATGCCGCCGAATTCACAGCGCAGTACCTCTTGGATCTGATCTTTACTCAGCTCTGCAAAAATATCTTCAAGCCACAGTCCCAGCTTCGTTTCAAGCACTAGTGCCTTCTGATTGTCAGCCAAACGATAAGCATCGCGGAGACCCGCAAATAGCTTATGCATTGTGTACAGCGGTACCCAGCCACCGTTGAGGTCAAAGCCTTGCGAGCGAATGTCACCTGCCTTCACTTCCTCAAACAGTTCTTTGCTGCGGGGAATCCCGGAGATAAAACCATTACCATGTGCATTCTGACACTGCTCTAATTCATCTACTACATAATTCACACGTTGAAGCAGCTCTTCATTCTCCGTAGAAGCATACATCAACGCACATCCAGATAGATAATGTCCTAATGTATGACCGCTAATGCCCTGAGCTTCCCATCCCTCATAATGGGCAGCATTGGGCGCTAAGCCAGCATACTCGCGAAAACGTGACAATAACCGGTCAGCCTCCAGCTTTAGTAAATAATCCGTATTTAACTCCATCGCATGGAGAAGTGGACCTGACTCTATACGTACGTCCTTCAGATCAAAAGCTTGCGTCTTCAAAGAAATCTCTCCCTCGCAATCTTGTCAGCGTTTTCCGACAAGTGTATATTTGTATCCATAAGATAACATCGGAACGTTGATTTGTCGGTAGATCAGCCATACATATGGTGGACAAATCCGACTTATTGATTGCTGGGAGGATCGCATGACCTATTTGAAGATAAATGCAGATGTACCTCTTCATTTTACAGCAGCAGGTGAATTCATCTCAGAAACGCCATGGAAACATGTAGAACGTGCAATGGGCAATTATGAGCTAATCATAGGCGTGAATGAAACGGTTTATTTAAGTGAGGAGACCAAAAGCTTCGAAGTTGGCCCTGATGAGGCTCTTTTGCTTATGCCTAATCGCACGCATGTCGGCTATAGAGAATCACGACCCGGAGTTAAATTTTATTGGTTTCATTTCGAGCTGAAAAGCGAGGGGGTATTGCTGAGTGAGGCGGAAATGAAACCGGAGGCAGAAGAAATCTTTTCGCGCACACAGCGCTTATGGTCCGTACATGATCTATATCTACCACAGTTCATAAAGATCGAGCACAGAGACCGGATTCATATCCTGGCGAATCAAATCCTCCATGTGGCCAACTCAGGGTATTTGACCTATTCCAGTGTTAATTATTTGTTGACCTCACTCTTAATTGAGCTGTCTGAGCATGCGCTTCAGCCGTTCGCCAGTAAGCTAATCCGTGCGCAGCAAGATGTCACCTTTGTCAAAATAGCCGAGTGGACAAGAATACACGCAAGAGAACCTCTTACGGTGACAATCATTGCGGAGAAATTCAATTACAACAAGGATTATTTAGCTCGGCTATTTAAACAACATACCTCGATGGGGCCTTTGGAGTATATTCATTCAATACGTGTGACTAAAGCGAAGGAGCTGCTAACCAGAACCGCCCTCAGCGTGAGGGAAATCGCGACAGAGACGGGGTTCACCGACGATAAATATTTCATGCGCCTCTTCCGAAAATACGAAAACATGACACCGACCCAATATCGTAACGCCTATCATAAGACATTTATGAATAATGATTGAAGTAAAAAACTGCGGCAGGTTTCACGTTTTGAAAAGAGTTTGTAACAACACTACGTCCGTGGAGCCCCCTCGCCATGGGTTGAAGAAGGGGAAAGCCGATCCTCCGATAGATAATCAGGGAATTTCTCCCTAAAAAATCTGATATTCTATTCATTTGTCTAGTGATTAGGGAATTCCTCCCTAAAATTCGACCGATTTGTTGAAAAGTATAGATATTACTCCGATTTTAGGGATAAATTCCCTAATTTCATTCTTTTGAAGCAAAAATCAGTATTTTTCAGGGATTTTTTCCGTAATTAATCTCAAGAAAAGAAGCTGACTCTAAGCAGCATTAACTACTTTTGAGACAGCCCCTTCTCTAACTTACATTCTCTATATTATTGAATTGTTTGCGAAGACGAATTCCATCTCCAGCGCGGAGTTACGCCTTGCAGATGCACCCCGCCATACCACTCATCAATCCCTTTCTTCTCGGCCCAATCCTCTTTACCAGACATTACGTTCTCTCCGAACGCTGTTAATACAACTTCACAATTTTGAAATGGCATCCCTGGCTCGTTATAACCGGGAAATTCCGTCAAACCACGCATTTGCAGTAACGGGTATGGGGCTTGTGCAATCTGTCTTAGAATATGCCAATATTGCAAATCGCCCATGCCTAATATATGAAGCTTATCTCCCACATTTTTGAACAACTCGTAAGGGGAGTTAATTCCAGCAAGAATCATCTCCAAAGTCATCTGTTCCACAATCCCAAGTCCATTATAGGTCGATGGGAAACGTGATAAATGCGCCACGAAGGCGTCATGTGCAAATGGCAGTGCGGACGTATCTTTAGCTAGCAGTTGTTGCAATGATTCTGGATCCGGTGATACAAAAGCTTCCCAGAACGCTCGGCCTACCTCTAGCTCCTTCTCTCCAATTAACTTCCATGTTCCTGATAAAGTCTCCATTTGCTCTACAGATAGTTGTCCAAGTCCTCGAAACAGTTCAATGCCAGGATACTCTCCAATGCACAATAAGCTCAGCTTCGTGGATCCCTGTTTCTGCTTCGAGAACCAATGGAGCAAATAGCACAGCATCGTCTGGTCGAATAGATCATGCTCGAACCATAGCACCACTTCCTCATATTTATGAAAATCAGCTAATATTTTTTCCTGACTCTCACTGCCCTGTATGAATTCCTTCTGCGGAATTCCCATCGTTTGTTCCAAATATTCAGCTCGTATGAAGCGGTTATCCTGTTCCGCAGGCTCTAAAAATACCGGTCCATGAGAATAGACCTCTCTCCAAACTAATACATCACCCTTCACAATTCCCTGACGCAGCTTATCTCCCACTACATCTCCGTTTACAATATGAAGCACACCTTTTCCTCCTTCGTACAAATGATTGAACACGGAGAGGACATCCGCAACAGGTAGCGCCCCCTTAAGCTTGCGGCGAGCATCGAAGAGTCGTTTCTTCAATACCGGGACAGAAGTCCCCAGAAAGTCAGCAATTTCTTGAAGAGTGTATCCCTGAAAATAATATAATTGAACGGCGATCCGCATATTGGATGTCAATGCAGCTATAGACTCGTGAAGCAGTCGCCGTGCTTCTTTTTTCTCAATAATGTCTATCACATTAAATGAAGACTCTCTCGATTCCACTGCTTCATCGTAGGGTAGTGCAGGATGCTGCTTTCTTCGTAAGATACGATAGCATTGCCTTGCCACAATCGCTTTAAACCAGCCTGGAAATGCCTCTACTGCTCGTAATTTATTCAAATTCAGGAAGGCTTCTGTGAAGGCTTCTTGCACAGCATCCTCCGCTAATTGATAATCGTGGAGCTTTTCATATGCAACCGCATTCGCCATTGGTGTAAAATGCCTAACGATCTGTTCAAAAGCTTGACGATCTCCTCGTCTCGCTTCTTCTATATACTGAAGCATACCTTCCCTCGCTCCCTTCTTCCGTATTATATACAAGTGCCAATGAAGTTCCCAAAGGTTACGGATGAGATTAAAAAAGTCAGACGTTATTTATTTTTTCCTATTACATCCTTTGCAACCTCTAAAGCTGAAGAGGCTCGCGGCCAGCCTACATAATAAGCAAGGTGGGTAATGGCCTCCACGATTTCTTCAAGTTGTAAGCCGTTCTCTAAAGCCAAGCGCAAATGATAGGGCAGTTGTTCCGTCATGCCCCCCATCACCAAAGCAGAAATCGTAATCATGCTACGATCCCGAAGTGATAATTGCTCCCGTCTCCATAAGTCCCCAAATAACACATTTTCCGAGTAGTCGACGAATGCTGGAGCGAACTCCCCTAACGATTCCCGTACATTTGTGACAATTCTCCGATGCGCCATATTACACCTCCCTAACCGGAGGTTGTAGCATTTGAGCAACACCGTTACCAAACGACCAATCTTCGAATTCCGTATCGACGAGCACAATGAATATATCTTCTTTTCTGATGTTTAGCGTCATCGATAATTCCTCGGCTAGCCTCGCGTAAAAGCTTTTCTTCTGTTCCGTTGATCTTCCGGATTTTAGCGTAACTTGGATATATATCAGTCCGTCGCTTCGTTCAATATTTAAATAATCTTTACTGTAAAAAAATCCCCCCGCTTTATGCGCATGAAAAACCTGAAACATATCATCCTCCGGTACATGGAAATGCTGAATTAACGCGCTCATAATCGCTCTACATATTCCTTCTAGCTGATGAATGTCGTATTGTTGCTCCAGATAACTGACTCTAATGAATGGCATTTTAATTCACTCCTTCTGTGGAATTCTTTTATTGTACTCTCAGTATTTTGATTTATATAATTGAATAAGATAATAATCTTAATCAATTATACCGATAGAGGTGACAATCGATGGATCTAAAAGAACTGATGGCTTTTAAGACCATCCTTCAAGAAGGCACTTTCTCACGCGCTGCCGAGAAGTTGAATTATGCGCAGTCTACCATTACCAACCAAATTCAACGACTTGAAAAAGAACTGGGCATACAACTCTTTCACAGAGGCTGGGAAGTAGAACTGACAAGTGCTGGGCAAGTTTTTGCAGCGGAAATCGATAACCTTATTCAACATTGGAACTATGTATCAGAACTCACCAAGGCTTTACAGCATGACGAAATTGGCACACTTCATATCGGAGGCATTGAATCCATGATGGAATCCGTCCTACCGAACGCCTTGCGAAAATTTCATGAGCAAAAACCAAAGATGGCATGTAACTTCATTCAGGGTAACACTGATTCCCTCTCACAACTTGTTCTACAAAGTGAACTGGATTTCGCCATCTGCGGTGAGCCGTCCGACCTATCTTTCTTTTATTTCGAACCGCTCTATCACGAGAAAATTGCTTTTATAGTAGATGAAAATCATCCTTTAAGCGGACGAGACGATATTTCATTTCGAGAAATTCTTGAATATCCAATTATAGCTGGAGGACGCACTTGCTTATATTACCTTCGGTTAGCTAAGCAATTTTCGAGATTCGAATCAAAGCCCACTTTATCCACCATAAGCCAAATTTCTGCTATTCCTCATTTTGTAAGAAAGAACCCTGGGGTAGGGGTAGTGCTTGATTCAACAGCTTTAATGACAGATATCGTAAAAATAGATGTTGAACTAAGCGAACCGTTCATTCAAGTGGGTATATTGCAGCGGCGCAACCGAGAATATTTAGCAACATCATCTAAAAAACTAATCCTACAAATCATAAAAGAAGAAATTGAGAGGATCAGTAACGCTAATCCTACTCTCCACATTTGAACCACAAGCAACTTCCATATATGATAGCTATATCATTGTTCTCAGGGAGGATTCATAGAAGTGGCAGTATTAATCAACGAACAAATAAGAGCATCCGAAGTAGTCCTTACAGGACTTAGAGGCGAAAAGCTGGGCATCGTCTCCAGAGAAGAGGCGCTGGCCATGGCCAGATCGGCAGGTGCAGATCTGGTATGCACCTCACTGATGAGCAGCCCGCCACCTTGCAGCCTGACCGCAAAGGGCAAAGCAAAAGCTGCCGCGCAGAAGGAAGCCGCTGCAACACGCAAGTCAAATGGTAGTGCAGCATCTAAAGGGGGCAGTAAGGAAAAGGTCAAAGAGCTGCGCTTCACTGCTCATATTGAAGAGCATGATTACGATACGAAGCTTCGCCAGGCAGAGAAGCATCTCCGTTCTGGCAAGCCAGTGCAATTAGTCGTGAAGGCATCCGGCGCCAAAGAAGCCGCCGCTTCCAAGGCCGTATTGGAGCGACTAGTGACTGACCTAAAGGAAGTCGGAACAAAGGATACTGGCATCCAGACGGGTGGTAAAGGGTCACAGGTGAAATTAAATCCACGTTGAAGAGTGGCCTATTCTTTCCGATCATATAGAGCTAGTAAAAAGGCCATCCTCTGTGGGATGGCCCTCCTCTCCATAGACAAGCTCTTAAGCATTCGCTTTAAACATGATTGCCCATTAATCCCCTCGGGCGATAATTCATGCCGCCAGCATAAAGGTGTGAGACATCTCCTAGTCCAATACACCTAGGAACTGCAAAGTGCTCGCTGCGCTCTTCAAACAAGATCGTCGTTACCGAGCTTGGTGCTAACCAAAATACGGACCAAGCCAAGGATAAAGGAATCTGTAATAAATGAGCTAGCCATGCGAGACCAAAGCCACCATGGCATACTACTCCAATCTTTTTGGTTGAAGGCTCAAGGATCCGATACAGGCCATCTTCTCTTTTATAGTGGTGTCGCAGCAAGAATTGATCTGAAGCCGCTTGTAATTCGCTGAACCGTAATCTGTATTCCTCTTGCTTCAACCAATGATCTGTTTCATCAGACCATACTCTCTTTCCACTAGATAATTCGCTAATATGTTCTCCGGGACTATCCCATATAGACGCCATTTGTCCATCCAACATAATCTCTGTCCAATCCAGCTCACTAGTCCAAGGTTCTGTCTGAATAACAAGTCCCGTCTCTTTGGCCACATAACTGGCTGTTGTCTGTGCTCTACCCAGTGGTGAAGCATATAATTCATCCAGACCTATAAATGCCATGCGCTTTCCTAGTGCCGCTGCTTCCTGATGCCCAAATTCTGTTAGGCCATCTATGGAATAGTCCGGATCACCATGACGAATCAGAAATATTTGCATAATAATGCCCTGCTCCCCTCAAATCCAGCCTTTTTCCTCTGCTAGTCGTACCGCCTCAATTCGGCTTTTCACTTCCAGCTTATTGAGTATTTCAGAAATATAATTGCGAACTGTGCCATAAGAAAGATGTAGCGAAAAAGCGATCTCTGCCGCCGTTTGCCCTTCACCAGCCAGCTTTAAGATCTCTCGCTCACGTGCTGTAAGTGGATTCTCCTCCCGCAGGCTACCGAAGACTAACTCTGGAGAGACCTCCCGATGTCCAGCCATGACACGACGAATTGATTCGGCTAATTTATCTACTGGCTCGTCCTTTAACAAATACCCTTGTATCCCAGCCTTCACTCCACGCTCGAAATAGCCCGGTCGGGCAAAGGTTGTCAAGATGATAATCTTAGTCGGACAACCCTTCCCCCGCAATATTTCTGCAACCTCCAGACCGCTCTTGAACGGCATTTCAATGTCCATGAGACATACATCCGGCTGAAGCCTGTCGATTAAAGCTAACGCCTCAGCTCCATCACAAGCCTCTCCGACGACTTCGATATCATCCTCAAGATCCAGCAGGGAAGCCATCGCTCCCCGAAGCAGGCGTTGATCCTCCGCTATAACGATAGTTATCATGCACTCTCACCTCCTGTTGCTTCCTTAACGATTAGAGGGATCATAACGATCAGCGTAGTTCCCAGACCTTCTTCTGAGCTTAGCGACAGAGAGCCATCAATCAGAGATAGACGCTCCGCCATCCCCTTCATACCATTTCCATCGCTAAGCTCACCACTACATCTCTCACCGTTCTCGAGGCCAATTCCATTGTCCTTAACAGTAATTCGAACTTCTCCGGTGGTCTTCGCCACCCCGATGAAGCATTTATCCGCTCTACTATGCTTCACAATGTTAGTCACCGCTTCTTTGATACAGAGACTGAGAATATTTTGCGTCAGGTCGGATACTCCCTCTAGCGAGATATCCCCTTCCACTTCCAAGGCAATCTCCGCCGTGCGCAGCATTTCCCCGGCTTCTGCCAGTTCTTCTGCTACTGAGATCGCCCGCATTTCCGACACTAGCTCACGCACCTGACGGAGCGCAGCCCGCGAAGTACGCTGAATTTCCCGCGCCTCCTCTTGGGCTCGCTCCGTATTTTTGGTCACCAGCTTCTCTACGAGTTGGCTTTTTAATGTAATCAAGGACAACGTATGCCCGAGCGTATCATGTAAATCACGAGCAATTCGCATCCGTTCCTCACGCTTCACCAACTCTTTAATCACCTCATTGGCTTGATCCAGCTCTTTCTCCAGCTTCTGATTCCGATTCATGGATCTCACGCCGAACGGACTAATCAACATAATAATGATAAATGGAGCTAAAAATATCATGCTTCCCCACTCCATCTCACGACCCACTAAGACAAGCACAAAAAGTACCATGACTACAAAAGAAGTAAATGCAATTTTGAACCCTTTATTCTCCGTATAGTAAGCTATAAAATTCGCGGTGAAAAAGCCCATGTACAGATTAAAGGGCGTATAAAACAAACTAAGCACCACGATGATCACCATTTGAATCGTTAACCAAACATTAAATACTCCACCACGAACCCAATACAGCTGGCGATAGCTGATGGCGAACACCGCTATCATCAACCCGCCTAAAATGAGCTTCAATCCAGTCTCCCCACGCAAATTCAGGATGGGCAAAACCAGATAAACAGCCCATACATAAGGGAAAAACCCTTGTTTTTGTGGAAATAACCGAAACTGCGCACGCTCAGCCATTCATTCACACCGCTTCCTGTTTTTTTCGAATATAAACCGATAGTAACATAAAAACTACCAAATATCCGAGCAAAATCAAGACATTACTCCACTGCGGGGCTGAGCCACGTACAATCTCCCACGCCCCATTTCCATAGTTATAAGAAGGTAACCAATGACCAATCTTCTGCATTAATCGTGGCAAAATCTCAATCGGCATCCACATGCCCCCCGCTACAGCAAGCGCCATATAAATCACGTTACTGACTCCACTAGCCGTATCCACCCGTTTCATAGCACCCACAAGCGTACCAATCGCCAAAAATGGAAGGGAACCAATCAGAATCCATAGCACGCTAAGCACCCATTGACCCGCTGATAAGGAGACACCATTGATTAAATAGCCTGCGGCAAAAATACAAATGACCGAGAACAGGTGCATCATCGTTTGTCCGAACATTTTTCCGAAGAAATAAATTGAACCCGGTAGCGGGGTAATCCGAATAAAGGTGGTCCAGCCTTGTGTTCGCTCTTGCACCAAACGAATGCCAAGCGTCATAATCGCTGAGCCCATTACACTAAAGGTTGCCATCGACATCAAGTAGTGAGCGCGCCACGTTGGGTCATCGTTACCTGTATTGACCACTCGGGTGAAGATGAAGTAGAACATGATGGGCATGAGCAAAGACCAGAACACATAATAGGGATTACGGATGATCCGCAGCATCTCGGCTTTACATTGTACAGTAATTAGTCTCATCTTTAGATAGCCTCCTCTTGGTTCATGGTCAATTGTTCAAAAGCGTCATCCAGACGTCCCTGATCGATTCGGACATCCTTCACGGGAAGTCCAGTCACAAAAATCGCTCGCAGCGCTTCATCCGTATCGTCTGTCGTTACGTGAATTCGACCTTCTTTTTCATAACAATCTTCTATAGCGCTTAGGTCTAGCAAGTTTCTGCGCAATTGGGAGCGATCACCTACTGGCAGGAAAGACAACGAGCGCTTTACAATCCGCGATTTAATCTCATCTGGACTTCCGTCCGCAACTAAATGACCTTTGCTGAACAACAGAATACGATCGGCGATATCTTCGGCTTCCTGCAAATAATGCGTCGTGAACACAATTGTCTTGCCCTGCTCCGCAAGTCCGCGAACCGTATCCCAGAAACGCCGCCGGGAAGTAATATCAAGTCCAACCGTAGGTTCATCGAAAAAGATCAGCTCCGGATCACCCGCCAAGGCCAGCGCGAAGCCTAGACTACGCTTTTGACCGCCTGAAAGCTTCTCGGCATATCTATTCAGATCCGCTGGCGCAAGCCCTGTGGCTTTAATTAGAAATTCCATATCCATCGGCTGTGGATAATAGCTACGGATCAGAGCAATGATCTCCCGAACCTTCAGTCGATCCATTACACTTACCTCCTGCAGCATCGCGCCGGTCTTTTCACGTACCGCTTTATCTTTCGGATGTTGTCCGAAAATTTTCACTGTGCCTTCAGTGGGCTCTAATAGCCCTAATAACATTCCTAATGCCGTTGTTTTGCCTGCTCCGTTCGGTCCAAGAATAGCTGTAATCGAACCCTTGGCAATGTTGAAGCTAATGTGATCTACTGCTTTCTTATCCTTATATAATTTGCTGACGCCATTCATCTCTATAACACTGTCCATTACGTAACCCCTCCGATTCCGAATGCGTTTGATCTATTTCAATCATATGGAAAAAGGGGACCTGACATTAGTATGGACTGTCATTTCTTTAAGATGACAACTGTCACCTTCACAAAAAAAGAAGCTGCCCTATCCATAGTTTTAACTACGAATAGGGCAACCTCTTAAGGAAAAATGCTAATTTACCGCTTAAAGAATCCTTTTTCGATCAGGAATTCCTTCATATGCATTCGTGCTGGCTGTGCCAAGCGTTCTGCCATAATTACTGACCAAGGTGTATCCTTGGCACCATGGGTCCGCTCACGCATATAGTCTGAAGAGACTTGATCGTAAGTCTTGACCTGCTCCACCGTGGTTTCGGCATTGTAGCGATTGCGATGCAGAACAGCCTCTAACGGAAGACGCGGACGCAGGCTTGAGGCTCCATCAGGATATCCCACACACATTCCAAATATCGGGTAAACCAGTTCGGGCAGTCCCAGCAGCTCAGAAACCTCCGCGATCCGGTTACGAATTCCACCGATATAAACAATCCCAAGTCCGAGTGATTCCGCAGCTACCGCAGCGTTCTGAGCAGCAAGTGCAACATCAACGGTAGCTACAATAAGATTCTCCGCAGAATCTTCATAAGAAGTCTCTCCCTGTAAATGAGGTTTTGTCACCTCACGCAGCCGATACAGATCCGCACACCAGACCAAGAAGACTGGGCACTGTTCTATATAAGCCTGATTACCCGCTAATCCGGCAAGCTCTGCTTTTAGATCCGGGTCAGTCACTGCAATAACACTATAGGCTTGTACACTGCTGGAAGTTGAAGCCATTTGGCCTGCCTCAATAATCGCTGCAAGCTGCTCTTCACTTACTGGCTTATCCTGATACTTGCGGACAGATGCATGGTTCATTAATAGAGATATTGTCTCGTTGTTTTCTTGCACAGCGGCCACTCCTTACATAGTTAAGTTTCTCTTACAGCTTTACCCGCTGCAAACGAAGTGCATTTAAGACGACGGACACAGAACTGAATGCCATCGCAGCTCCAGCTAGCCATGGAGCTAGAAATCCGAGTGCAGCAATCGGTATACCTATTGTATTGTATGCGAGTGCCCAGAACAAATTCTGCTTAATATTGCTCATTGTTTTACGGCTCATCATTATAGCATCGGGTATACTCTTCAGATCTCCCCGCATCAGTGTAATATCTGCAGCCTCCATTGCTACATCCGTCCCTGTACCGATCGCCATGCCCGTGTCTGCAGTAGCCAGTGCAGGAGCATCATTGATGCCATCTCCAACCATAGCTACCTTTGTCCCATTTCGCTGCAGCTTACGAACTTCCTCCGCTTTACCCTCCGGTAGAACCTCTGCTAACACTTTTCGAATGCCCGCTTGTTTCGCAATAGCTTCGGCTGTGATTTTGTTGTCCCCTGTAATCATTACGACCTCTATACCCATCTCATGAAGCGCTGCTACAGCTGCTCTTGAGGTTGGCTTAATCGTATCCGCCACAGCGACAATACCGGCAATCTCATCGTCCACCGCTACAAGCATAGCTGTCTTTCCTGCCTCTTCCAGTCTCTTCATGACTGGGGCCCACTCTGTGATGTCCATGTGATGATCTTCCATCATCCGCCGTGTGCCTACCATAACCTTCTGGTCTGAGACCACAGCCATAATTCCGCGTCCAGGGACATTATCAAACTGCGCAGCAGTTGGCAAGGTCAAGCCTCTTTCGGTAGCTCCTGCTACGATAGCTTCCGCAAGCGGATGCTCTGATAATTTCTCAGCTGCAGCAGTTAAAGCTAGTAGACGATTCTCGGCATTTTCTTTACCATAAGCGGCAATTCCAGTTGTAGTCACGATATCTGTCAGCACGGGTTTACCGTTTGTAACCGTACCTGTCTTATCCAAAACAACGATCTTAATCCCTTGTGCACCTTCTAAATGCTCACCACCTTTGAACAGGATGCCAAGCTCCGCAGCGCGACCCGATCCCGCCATAATGGAGGTCGGGGTTGCTAGACCTAGTGCACATGGACAAGCGATTACGAGCACTGCAATGGCTTTTTCTAGAGCATCGGCGAACTGACCAGGTGCTGTCCAGAAATACCAGACCAAGAAAGTGATTACCGCAATCCCTACAACAATCGGTACAAAGATCCCTGAGATGACGTCCGCGATCCGCTGAATTGGCGCTTTGGAGCCTTGTGCCTCCTCCACCACTCTAATAATTTGAGCGAGTGCAGTGTCTCTTCCTACTTTGTTGGCTTTGATTCTTAAGATCCCATTCTTATTTAAAGTAGCACCGATAACAGTATCTCCAGGTTTTTTCTCTACAGGAATACTTTCTCCGGTCAGCATAGACTCGTCCACAGAAGAAGAGCCCTCTACTACCTCGCCATCCACCGGCACCTTTGTTCCGGGCTTCACCAATACAATATCGCCGGGAATCACTTCATCTGTCGGGATATTCATTTCTTTGCCATCGCGGATCACGAGAGCCGTCTTGGCCTGAAGCCCCATTAAGCTCTTAATGGCGTCAGAGGAACGTCCTTTCGCTAGCGCTTCGAACCATTTACCGACGAGGATGAGCGTGATGAGTACAGCACTCGTCTCATAATACATTTCTACGGTATGATTCATTCCCTTCATACTTAATGAATCAATCGTCAGATAAAGACTGTAGAAATACGCTGCGGATGTTCCCAGTACGACCAGCACATCCATATTAGCACTCCCGTTACGAAGTGCTTTATACGCGCCTACGTAGAACTGCCAACCAATGATAAACTGTACGGGAGTCGCCAGAACAAGCTGAAACCTAGGATTCATAAATATCTCCGGTGTTGGAATCCAGCTTGTGAATGAGAAATGACCTGCCATCGCCCATAACAATGGGAAAGAAAGAATAGCAGAAATGACCCACTTCCACTTCTTATGCTGAATTTCCTGTATACGACGATCCACATGATCCTTGCGGTCTTCTTTAAGGGTAGCTTTATATCCGATATTGCTTACCTTCTCCATGATCTCTCTTGGACTAATATTACCGGGAGTATATTCTACATGTGCCGTTTCCAGCGCTAAATTTACGTTCACTGCTGCGATACCCGGCGTACGGCTCAACACTTTTTCGATCCGCGCCGAGCATGCGGCACAGGTCATGCCTGATATATCAAAATCCGCGGTCTCTTTGACGGTATCATAACCAAGAGCGCGGATTTTATCTTCGATTTGTGGTAACCCTGATACAGAAGGGTCGAATCCGACAGTGGCTTGTTCCAAGGCTAAATTTACATTTGCGAGAGAAACACCCTCCATCCGTGACAAACCTTTCTCAATTCGAGCTGCACAAGCAGAACAGGTCATACCTGTAATCTGTACGGTCGCTTGCTGTTCATTGGGTGATGCTGTTGTTTTTAACTTATCCATGATTCCAAAGCCTCCTCATACCCCTATAGAGTATGATAATTTCTATAAAAAGAAAAGGCATTGGAGCTTATGGCATCCCCATACAGCTCCAAGCCTTATTACTCTGCTTCAAATTAAACTACATCATACCCTTGATCTTCAATAGCTTCTTTAATAGCTCCAAGGCTTACCTTATTCTCGTCATACTCAACGGAAACTTTTTTAGCAGCAAGATCAACTTTTGCAGTAGCTCCAAGATTACCTACAGCCTTCTCTACAGAGCTGACACAGTGACCACACGACATTCCTTCAACGTTTAATGTAGCGTTCGACATTAATATTACCTCCAGTAAATGTTATGAAGCCATGCTCAAGGAGCAGTAGCTTATTATTTCATTAATTTGTTAACCGTAATTAGCAGCTCATCGATAACCTCATGTTCACCGGCTTCGATTCGTTCAATAATACAACTCTTCATGTGCCCTTCCAGCAGCATCTTACCAACACCGTTTAGTGCCGCTTGAACCGCTGCGAGCTGATTGAGCACATCATCACAATAAGTATCCCGCTCTATCATACCCTTTATCCCGCGGATCTGGCCTTCAATCCGGTTGAGGCGAGTATTCAAACCATTCTTGAAATCTGCTGAATGATGACTCATTCGTTCTCCAGATGAATGACAGCCAGCCTCACAGGATTTCTCAGTTTGTTCTTGCTTACTAGTAGACATAAGAATCAGCCTCCTTGCCATTAATATAATATACCCCCGTAGGGTATGTCAAGAGACATTCTTCATTGCCTGGCACTCCAATTCCCTTTTCTAAAAAAAACTATTGCTACCCTATTCAAATTTGAATATAATAAGTTTTGCTTCTAAAGTATGAACATTATTTGAACGGAATATCACTATTTAGAAAAAGGAGCCTGCGAAGCATGCATACTAAAGAAAGTAATCTTAAACTCGTAGTTGTCGGCCTGCTGCTCGGTATTCTGATGTCCGCGATGGACAATACCATTGTAGCTTCAGCTATGGGAACCATAGTCTCTGACCTTGGCGGTCTGGATAAAATCGTATGGGTCACCTCGGCCTATATGGTCATGGTAATGGCTGGAACCCCTATCTTCGGCAAGCTCTCAGATATGTACGGACGTAAACGTTTCTTCATGTTCGGTCTGATTGTATTCCTGGTTGGCTCAGCACTGTGTGGTACTGCAACCAGTATTACGCAGCTCAGTATTTATCGGGCTGTTCAAGGGATCGGCGGCGGTGCACTAATGCCTATCGCCTTCACCATCGTCTTCGACATTTACCCTCCTGAAAAAAGAGGAAAGCTGACCGGCCTATTCGGTGCCGTCTTCGGAATCTCCAGTGTACTAGGACCGTTACTGGGTGCATATATCACCGACTATGTAGGCTGGCAGTGGGTATTCTACATTAACCTGCCGCTCGGAATTATTGCACTGTTTCTGATCGCAACTTCTTACAAAGAGTCGATCTCTCATGCAAAACAGCGCATCGACTGGGGCGGAGCCTTCACTCTCGTCGGCGCCATTATCTGCTTAATGTTCGCACTAGAGCTGGGAGGCAATCAATACGCTTGGGATTCTAGTGTTATCCTCGGCTTGTTCGCCGGTTTTGCTGTACTGTTGCTGGCATTCATCCTCATTGAGAGAGTGGCGGCTGAACCTGTTATCTCGTTCGCGATGTTCAGTAAACGGTTGTTTGCAACAAGTAGTGTGACAGCCTTGTTCTATGGCTCTGCCTTTATCGTAGCTACAATTTATATTCCTATCTTCGTACAGGGTGTATTTGGCGGCTCCGCAACGAACTCAGGATTGATCCTCATGCCGATGATGATCGGAACGGTCGTGGGCAGTCAGTCCGGGGGGCTGCTTACAACCAAAACCAGCTTCCGCAACATTATGATCCTGTCCGCAGTCTGCTTTGTCGCAGGTGTCTATAGTCTAAGTACTCTGTCACCAGATACCTCCCGTCTCATGCTGAATATATTTATGGCCTTGACCGGGTTCGGCGTAGGCTTCTCCTTCTCCGTACTAAGCATGGCGGCGATCCATAATTTCGACATGCGCCAACGCGGTTCGGCAACTTCAACAAGTACCTTTATGCGCTCTCTTGGAATGACGTTGGGAATTACAATCTTCGGGATTATTCAGCGTAATAGCTTCACGAGCAGCATTAGCGACGCTTTTGGCGGAAGTGAGCAATCAGCAGCCTTCGGCGATCCGCGGGCGGCCCTGACACCTGAAGCAAGAGCCAAGATTCCACCTGAAATTTTAGAGAAAATATCCAGCGCACTGTCCTCTTCTATCGCACATACCTTTATGTGGGCCTTGATTCCTGCGGTCCTTGGTTTAGTCTTTGTGCTGCTTATGCCAAAAGACCGCCTCACCATTCCGAGTAAAGCTGCTCAGGCATCCGAGGGTAAAAGGTAACGATTATGTCGATGAAATTGGCCATTCTCGGTCTACTGCTGGAACGGAATATGCATCCCTATGAAATTACAATAGTTATGAAAGAACGCTCCATGGACCGAATTACAAAATTGCAGCTTGGGTCTCTTTATTACGCTGTCGATAAACTTGCACAAGATGGCTATATCGAAGCTTTAGAGGTGATTAGCAGCAGTGATCGCCCAGATAAAACCATATACGGTATTACTGAGCAAGGCAAAAATTTATTCGAACAGTTAATTCTACAGCAAATTAAAAAGAACGAGCCTTTCTATCATCCGATGTATATGGCGCTAGCCATGTCGCGTCATGTCGATCAAAGCAAAGTGGAGAAACTGCTCGAAGAACGCATTCGGGAAACTGAACATCTGGTAAATCTGGCTTATCAGGTATATGAAGAACATATTCCCATTGTTCCTCGTTCCGCTCTTCATCTCATGTACGGCACCTATGAACATAACCTGACGGAGCTAAAATGGCTGAAACACCTCTACAATGACGTTGTAGCACGTAAGTTAAATGATATCGGAACACCACTCAATCTAGAGTAGAGGCCTAAAGGCCTCTTCTTTTTTTGCTGCCCAGTTGTAATAAATACCATACAGGATTCTAAAAGTGTACAATATGTACGTGTACGCAATCATATTTTCCTAGGAGGAATCACATTGTTGAGAACGCTGCCTTTAAACAAGCGCGGTATACCAGCCAGCCGTATTGCTCTAGGTTGTATGGGATTTGGTGGGGGCTGGGATCATGAACCTATTACCGCCGAGAATGTTAAGCAAGGACATGCAGCCGTCGACGCTGCACTTTCTATTGGTATCAATATGTTTGATCATGCAGATATTTATACCCGCGGTAAAGCCGAGAAGGTGTTCGGTCAGATCTTCAAAGAACGCCCAGGACTCCGCGAAGAAATCATTATTCAATCGAAATGCGGTATTAAGCTGATGGAGCCTGGAGACAGCTCTAATGTGTTCGATTTCTCAAGCCAGCATATTCTAAGCAGTGTAGATGGAATATTGCAGAGACTAGGAACAGAATATATAGATATTCTGCTGCTTCATCGGCCTGATCCCCTAATGGATCCGGAGGAAGTAGCCTCTGCATTGCATCAATTAAAAGCAGCAGGCAAGGTTCGCCATTTCGGTGTATCCAATATGAGCGCAGCGCAAATCAAAATGCTCCAAGCCTCTTGCGATGAGCCTTTTATCGTAAACCAGCTACATATGAGCCTAGCCAAGCTGAGCTGGGTCGATGCTGGAATCAGTGTAAACCGTGAACCTTGGAAGGATATTACCTTTCCTGAGGGAACCCTTGAGCATTGTCGAATGGAGAATATTCAGCTTCAAGCTTGGGGCCCACTCGCACAAGGCTTATTTAGCGGACGTTCATTAGAGGATCAACCAGAGAATATCGTCCAGACCGCTGCCATGGTTAAACAACTTGCAGATAAAAAAGGAACAACACCCGAAGCCATAGTGCTATCCTGGCTAATGACACATCCGGCAGCTATTCAGCCTGTGATTGGGACTGTGAATCCGCAGCGCATTGCTGCCTGCGCCGATGCGGACAAGCTGGAGCTTACTCGTAAAGAGTGGTATGACTTATACGTTAGTTCGCGTGGTACTCGTCTTCCCTAACCCGCTCCACAAATTCAACTCCAAAGGATTCTTAATAGCCTAATTGTGCCTCTCGCATGATTAGGCTATTTTTAATGCCTCCCCATTTCTTACATATTGTTCTCTATTGCGAATAAAAATAGATATCGAGCGAAAAACCGAGGTAAATAGAGATAAATTAACATTTTCGTTCTTTATAGAGCACAAACTAGGCTTATTGGCAGTTTTCTTTTCAATTTATTCCATGTATTATTCATTACAGAAGTTGTTCTTTATTGAGAACGACAATAACGAACCAAAGAAATTCAAGACATTGAGGGGAGGTATTCCTCTGAGACCCAGATCAGCAAAAAGAAGACCTAAAAGAAAGAGGCAAATCGGACTACGTGTTCTGCAATCAGGAATGGCTGTCTCCGTCTTGTTTCTGTATACCTCGCAGCAAGTGGGTAATACCTACGGTGGTTTTGGAGCTACTACGCAAGCGACCAGCACAATTAGCTTTTGCGAAGTCTTTCCAAACTCGATCAAAGGGCTTCTAACAGAACTCAAAGATCATATCGAAAAAGCTACTGCTTTAAAAGGATCGCTACAAAGCTATGCCCCTTCAGGCAGTCTCTCAGATGTTTCGGGAATAGAAGGCATGTCGCTGGATGAGCTTGATGTCGCAGCGCAAGAGATTTCCTCGCAAATCTCCGCGCTTCAATCTCAAATTGATGGCGTTAATGAGCAATTGGCCACCAACAGCCAAATTTGGAACGAAATCAATAGTGAGCTGAACGCAGCAGCAGCCGTATTATTCCAGATTGGAGGATATATGACCTCTCTAGATTCAAACTGTTTAGAAATCAAGGATGAACAATTCTTCAGTGAGCTGCAAAATAGCCTGAATCAAAGTGGTGTAATCTCTGAATCCCTGAATGCTTCCTTAAATGGAGTCATCCAATACCTAAATTCTATTCACGACATCGGTCTTCCGTTTGCTTCGGTAGTGACCAGTGATGTATATGGACAACCAGAGTTACGCAATGAGGCGTTTCAGCAGCCGTTCCCCTACCTGATTGCTTTTAGTCAACCGGCTGGCAATATCTCTAGCGAGCTTACCTCCACTTATGAAAATCTCAATACTGAAATGAATGATCTTAAAGAATCAGCTACTTCAGGCATCAGCACTCTTCAGAGTCAGCTCCAATTGATCAGTCAAACCCGCGAACAACAATTGGAAGCCCTTGAGAAAGCCCGATTAGAGGCGCTGGAACAAGCGAAGAAAGAAGAACGTTTGGCCCTGGAGAAAAAAGAAAAGCAAGAAGCAGAGGACAAAGCGAAAGCTGAAGCTGAAGAGAAAGCAAAAACGGAAGCGACTCCACCGACAGGTGAAGCTGCTCCAGAGAACATAAATAAAGAGCAACCTGAAGCCCCAGCTACTAACCCGGTCGATCCGGAAGTTGGTGAAGAGCCAACGATTCCACAAGATATACCACAGCAAAAGGTTCCTCAGGAGACGCCAAAGGCGGAAGCTACAACCTCTTCCCCGCCGGCAGCAACACCAGCTCCTTCGGCCCCTCAACAAGACAAAGGTGGAGAATAATATGCGGATTAAAAAAATGATCAACAATACATTATCGAGCATCATGCTTGTGATCTTTATTCTGCTGGTGATAGCCGTAGTGTTATCCAAGGCCTCCGGCGGTGAACCTGCCTTCTTCGGATACCAGATCAAATCGGTACTCTCAGGTTCGATGGAGCCAGGGATTCAAACCGGATCGATTGTCGCTTTAAAACCCGGAGGAGATATGAATCGCTTCAAAAAAGGCGATGTTATCACCTTTAGAAATGAAGAAAACCTGCTCATTACTCACCGTGTTGTAGAAGCAACAATGAACAATGCTACTGGTGAAGCCATGTATCGCACGAAAGGCGATAACAATGATGCGCCTGATATGAACCCTACCAGTTCCACGAATGTTGTAGCTGAGTATGCAGGGGTCACCGTACCTTATGTAGGTTACGCTATGAATTTCGCAGTTTCCAAAGCTGGAAGTGTTGTGCTCATGATCGTACCAGGCTTGATGCTCCTGCTCTATGCCCTGTATTCATCATGGAAGGCTGTAGCTGCACTCGAAAAGAAAAATGCGGCTATACTGCCCACCTCTCCACCTCCAACTGAAATACAGTAATTCGTTGATTGTCCGCTTCCGCTTACGAACCGGAAGTTACAATATATAACTTTTATAAAAAAACCACAAAACCGAGGAGGAATTTTAATTATGGGTATCAAAAAAACATTGGGTCTTGGCGTAGCATCTGCAGCACTGGGTTTATCATTGATTGGTGGAGGAACATTCGCTTACTTTAGCGACACTGCACAAAGCACCGCTACATTCGCAGCAGGTACACTGGATTTGAACTCTGATCCTTCTGTTATCGTTGATTTGAAGGATCTGAAGCCAGGCGATACGATCAAAAGAGACTTCAAACTAAAAAATGACGGTACACTTGATATCGGTTCGATCCTCCTCAAAACAGCTACCTCTATTAATGATGTAGGTGGTAACAACGGCGCTAACGATTTGGCAAAATTCATCAAAGTTAAATTCCTGGTGAATAAAGATAAAAGCGGCATCTTACCTGGTAGTGAAGAGAAAGTAGTTTGGGAAACTACCCTGGCCGATTTGAAGACTCAGACACCGGATCTCGTAAAAAACACTGGACTTGATGCAATCTGGGGTACTAGCGAAGCATCTGGAATTAAGGCCGGCACAAATGATAGCTTCACCGTTCAATTCGAATTTGTTGATAACGGCCAAGAGCAAAACTACTTCCAAAAAGATTCATTAACTCTGACTTGGGATTTCGTAGGTAAGCAAACAGCTGGATCCGCTAAATAATCTAATAAGTCTTCCATTCGAAGAGCAGCAGATTCTTATTCCGGAAAGCGGATAAGTAGATGCTGCTTTTTTCTTTACAATAATCTTTGTCGAATTTATTGATATTTGCTATACTAATAACAAAAATTACGGAGGGGCGTCAGCATAGTGCCACAAAATATGGGCCAACGTATCCAGCATCTCCGCCTAGAAAAGGGATTGTCCCTATCTGAGCTTGCGGACAGAGCGGATGTTGCTAAGTCGTATCTTAGCAATGTGGAGAGAAACATCCAATCCAATCCTTCAATCCAATTTATCGAAAAGATCGCCGACGCGCTTCAGGTATCCATCCACGCTTTGCTCTATGGAGAACCTAATGATGCTGAGGAATCACCTTTAGATTCGGAATGGTTCCGATTGGTGCAGGAAGCTATGGCCTCAGGCATAAGCAAACGCGAATTCAAGGAGTTTCTGGACTACCAGAAATGGCGCCTGGATCAGAAGGATTAATCCTTCCATCTGATCTGATAAGATCCTCTTCTACTCATACTATCAAGCATAAGCGCCTTCGTTCTCCTATATGGACTGCGAAGGCGTTTTATATTCTACTAGAATATAAGGACAGTGTGTCATCTGAAACTTATAGCTTCTTATATAAAGAAAAAAAGCACAGCGAGTTATCGCTGTGCTCATTTGATATGTAATGCTCTGAATGTATTACTGCACGGCTTGCACAGTCTTCTCATGAAAGAAGCGACGAATTTCATCTGCCTTTATGCCAGCCTTCTTAGCTGCTAATAATAAATGGACCCACTCTACGTCTAGATCAATGACCTGCTGTTCTCTGTTGCTTCCCTGGTTGGACTTGTCCAAAAAATCTCCTCCTAAGATTTTACGTCCCCAGGCAATCCGGCTGTCATAGTATTTCTACCTTAGACCCGCGACTTTGTGCCCCTGCCTTTCGGCAAGTTTACCTTTTACTGGACCCTTTACGTGAAAGGATCTACTTTGAAATATATGAAAAACGCTAACTGCAATAACATTATACTATACTAAAGTGAAAAAGTGTGTCGATTTCTGATTAGTTTTTCCATTAAAAAACAAAAAATAGAAGTTCTTTTATAGAATTTCCTGTCCTATTATCGCGATACTCGTCTTATTCATAAAATTATATAAGCCAATATAATAATGTCCCATTCCCTATTTAGTTAAAATTAAGGATAATAGAATCATTTTAGTAGGCCTTTAGAATGGGTAATAAAAAAGAACAACTCTTTATTTAGTAGAACAAGCTAACCCATACCATTTTGCGAACGTATTAGACGAAAGAATGAATTGATTACATGTGTGGAAAGTAGCACAATAAGATGAGGAATGAAACCGCAATCATCACAGCTCCTACAAGCATTGACACAAAATGTCACGTATGGAGTTCATCCGTTGAGGAGGATGTATTCATGGCAGCCAAAGAGCCCTATAACGAATCCATTTGGAGTAAGTATTATGGACCCAATTTAGGCTACATTCAAGAAAGATACGAGCAATTTGTGAAAGACCCAACCACCGTAGAGAATAATTATCGTGAACTTTTTACAAATTCGGGTCCCCCACCATTAACACCGGATAGCGAACCGGCTCCACAGCCTCGCATTTCAGGAGACACCGAATGGCTTAGAAAAGCAGTAAGAGCTTCCAAGTTAATCGCTAATATTCGTATATATGGCCATATGGCCGCTGAAATTGATCCGCTTGAGCGGGACCACAATCCCATGGCTAAATATCTCGAACTTGAAACTTATGGGCTGACCCGTGAGGATCTGATCGCATTACCTGCCACACTCATTTGGGAGAATGCACCGAATGACGTGCATACCGGATGGGATGCTGTTCAGCGTATGCGTCAGGCATATACCAAAACTATCGCCTATGAATTCGGGCATGTGCATGAGGAAAAAGAATTGCAATGGCTGAATAGACAGGCAGAATCCACTAGCTCACCAGCACCTTTAAATAATTCAGAACGCAAAGAACTACTGAACCGCCTGATTCAAGTAGAGCAATTCGAAACCTTCCTCCACAAGACCTTTGTGGGTCAGAAACGTTTCAGCTTGGAAGGCAACGACGCTCTTGTGCCTATGCTCGATGAAATCGTACGCGCTGCTGCGCATGACGGCGCAGAGCATATTCTGATGGGTATGGCGCACCGCGGCCGTCTCAACGTTCTCGCACATATTTTAGGCAAACCTTATGATATTATATTTTCAGAGTTTCATCATTCTCCAAACAAGGAGCTCTTCCCTTCCGAAGGCTCTACAGGAATTAACTATGGCTGGACGGGTGATGTGAAATACCATCTCGGTGCAGACCGCGCTGTCCGTGAAGGAGAAACCGTACGCACAAGAATAACACTAGCGAACAATCCAAGTCACTTGGAATTCGTCAATCCTGTCGTGGAAGGTTTCACTCGTGCCGCTCAAGAGGATCGGAGCACTGCCGGGCTGCCTAAGATTGATACCAGTAAAGCTATAGCAGTGCTAATGCATGGCGATGCTGCTTTTCCGGGTGAAGGGATTGTTGCAGAAACACTTAATATCGGCAAACTTCAAGGTTATCA
Organism: Paenibacillus sp. FSL R5-0345; assembly: GCF_000758585.1. Taxonomy (NCBI): domain Bacteria; kingdom Bacillati; phylum Bacillota; class Bacilli; order Caryophanales; family Paenibacillaceae; genus Paenibacillus; species Paenibacillus sp. FSL R5-0345. Next base: position 390,851 of record NZ_CP009281.1, on the reverse strand, counting down.
GAATGGTGGAACGATCCATATCATTGTTAATAACCGGATCGGCTTTACGACCGAAAGTGAAGACTCCCGTTCTACGCATTATGCCAGTGATATCGCCAAAGGGTATGAAATCCCGATTGTCCATGTCAACGCTGATGATCCGGAAGCCTGTGTAGCAGCTGTCCGTTTAGCTAGCGCATATCGCCACCAATTTAAAAAGGATTTCGTGATTGATCTCATCGGCTACCGCCGTCATGGTCATAACGAAATGGATGATCCTGATACTACACAGCCTATTGTTTACAGTAAGGTGCGTAAACATCCAACCGTCTACAAGGTTTATGCTGAGCGACTACAGCGTGAAAAGATTCTTACAGCTGACGATGTTAAAGAGATGAATGCTGCTGCAGAAAGCGTTTTGCAACGTGCGTATGATAGTATGAAGGAAGGCAATCACAAGAAAAAAGAACCAAAAGCCTTCATTCCTTTAGAAGCGGAACACGCTGCGCCAGGCTCAACAGCATTATCTATCTCCAGTCTGCAGGAGATCAATCGTGAACTGCTGACTGTGCCAGAAGGATTCCAAGTCTATCCGAAGCTGGAACGAATTCTGCAACGCCGTAAGGATGCACTGAATGAAGGTGAGAAGGTCGACTGGGCACTTGCTGAGTCTCTCGCCTTCGCTACCATTCTAAAAGATGGTACGCCAATTCGCCTGAGCGGCCAGGATGCTCAGCGCGGAACCTTCGCTCATCGACATCTAGTGCTGCACGACAGTAAGACTGGGGAATTGTTCTCTCCGCTTCATCAGCTGAGTAATTCCCGCGCTTCCTTTGGGGTATACAACAGTCCGCTGTCAGAAGCATCGGTATTAGGCTTTGAATATGGTTATAACGTGTTCGCACCGGAAACCTTCGTGATCTGGGAAGCACAATATGGCGATTTCGCTAATGCAGGTCAAGTTATATTTGACCAATTCATTGCCGCTGGACGCGCCAAATGGACGCAGCGCAGCAATCTTGTCATCATGCTGCCTCATGGTTACGAAGGACAGGGACCTGAGCATTCCAGCGGTAGATTGGAACGCTTCCTGCAATTATCCGCAGAAGAAAACTGGACCGTTGCCAACTTGACGAGCGCCTCCCAGTATTTCCATCTCTTGCGGCGCCAAGCGGCGTTATGCGGACAGGAAGATGCAAGACCGCTAGTCATCATGACACCGAAGAGTCTCATTCGTAATACACGGAGCGCTTCTGCCGGAACTGAGCTCGCCTCAGGACAATTCCAGCCTGTGTTATCAGAGCCTCTGCTAGGCAAAAAACCAGGTGAGGTTAAGCGTCTTGTAGTCTGCAGCGGTAAAGTAGCTATCGACATCCAAACAGAACTCGAAGCTGCCTCAGACAAAGATTGGTCTTGGCTACATGTACTTCGCCTAGAGCAACTCTATCCGTTCCCAGAACGTGAACTGAATGCTCACCTAAGCTCGTTCCCAGCTCTTCAGGAAATTGTCTGGGTGCAAGAAGAGCCGAAAAATATGGGTGGCTGGAGCTACACCGAACCTCGGTTACGCTCCATTGCACCGCAAAACACCAGCGTGAGATATATCGGACGTCCTGAACGTTCCAGTCCAGCCAGTGGTTATGCAGATGTTCATAGCTTTGAACAGCGTAGAATTGTTTCAGAGGCCCTAAAATCAAATTCACAAGTACAAACGGCTGTACCGTCCTCCTAAGAGGACGGTATCACAATAGCGTAAACCATTATGTTTGGGGAGGTAACGGCCTGTGTCAGAAATCTTAGTACCCGATCTGGGAGAATCTATATCCGAAGGAACCATCTACAAATGGCTGGTTAAAGAAGGCGACACGGTAGGTCAAGGCGATGTGCTTGCTGAGTTAGAGACAGATAAAGTCAATCTGGAAATTAGTGCGGAGGTGGAGGGTGTCATCTCCTCCATCCTACGTCAAGCGGGCGAGAACGTAGCCGTTGGCGAAGCCATCGGCATCATTGGAGCCGCTAGCGGCAGTAAGCCGCAGGCCGCTGAGAGCAAAGCGCCTGAAGCGGCACCGGCAAGCGGCAGCGCAGCAGCCGCACCTGTAGCAGCGCCCGAAGCCCCTGCAGGTGGCGACAGCCACACTGCATTGGCATCGCCGGGCGCACGCAAGCTGGCACGGGAGCGCGGCATCGACCTCGGCGAGGTTAGCGCCCGTGATCCGATCGGCCGGATTGGTCAGGCCGATGTGTCGGGTCATGGTGCAGCGCCGCAGGCCGCTGCACCAGTAGCTCCGGCGGCACAAGTCAAGCCGGAGCCAGCGAAGCCGGCAGCGAGCAAAGCCGCGCCGGAGGATGGCAAGAACGTGGAGCGCAAGCGCATGTCGCGCAGACGGCTCACGATTGCCAGCCGCTTGGTAGAAGCGCAGCAAACCGCAGCTATGCTGACTACCTTCAACGAGGTGGATATGACAGCGATCCTCGACATCCGTAAACGCCGCAAGGATGCCTTTAAAGAGAAGCATGAAGTTGGACTAGGCTTCATGTCCTTCTTCACCAAAGCCGTGATCGGTGCGCTGAAGACGTATCCACTGCTGAATGCTGAAATCGATGGTGAAGATCTGGTCGTTAAGAAATTCTACGACATCGGTATTGCCGTTGCAGCTAAGGAAGGTCTGGTGGTTCCAGTTGTCCGTGACGCGGATCGCCTCAGCTTCCCGGAAATCGAACGCCAGATTGGCGAACTCGCTTCCAAGGCACGTGCGAATACGCTAAGCCTCTCCGAGCTTCAAGGCGGAACGTTCACCATCACAAACGGCGGTGTATTCGGTTCACTGTTATCCACTCCGATTCTGAATACCCCTCAAGTAGGTATTCTTGGGATGCATAAGATTCAATTGCGTCCAATCGCGCTGGACGAAGAAAGAACCGTTAACCGTCCAATGATGTATATCGCCCTCTCCTACGATCACCGGATCGTTGACGGCTCCGAAGCGGTAAGCTTCCTCGTCAAAGTGAAGGAATTGCTGGAAGATCCAGAAGCGCTGCTGCTCGAAGGCTGATCCTGATCGATCTTTCAACTTAAGAATATAAAGAAGGTATCCCTAGAGCTTCACATTAGGGATACCTTCTTTTATATATCTTACTCAACCTGCTACCTTATTTGCATACGATTCAACTGTATTTTATACACTATTTATTTCTGATCTGCTCATACCCTCTTCCCTAATTGCATTCTCTACAACTACCTTAGCGCATGCAAATACAAAACTACAAAACTACAAAAACGAAAGAATCTACTTCAACAGCTCCCCAGCCAACTGTAATAATTGCTCCTTGGTCAGAATCTTATCTCCGTAGCTGGTGAGTGTATAATAAGCATCCTGCTTCTCGTTATACCAATTCAAATAATCGTAGCTGACCTCTTTCTTTACTACTTTGTTATAAATAACCTCTGTACCTGCCACTACAATCTTATCTGCTTGATTCTCAGGTTCTTGCTCCACAAACACTTTCCCGCCATGCATGATCGTGGCAGAGATACCTATAAAGGCATTGTCCTTCGAATAAATGGCACTGATCCAGCCTGGTTCCGACCATGGTATAGCTTTCATGAATATATTACTGCTACCCTTCTCTTGGTTTGCCTGAGCAGTAAGATCGCGCAACGTCTCTTTATAAAGAGAGCTTTTCTTATCTGCATCCGTTGTAGGATGATTAGGATTAATAACCCCATATTTAAAAGCATACCCTGATGCCAATGCAGGGAGCATCGGCGCATCTGTCCGTTTGATTTCCTTCAGAAAATCAGAATATGCACCTATCCGCTGCTCTTTATACTTAAATTGCAATTCGGTCACCAAGCCTTCTGTACCCGCCTTATTGTTCACCAAATAAGCGATCAGCTCACCCGGTTTAGCTAATGTGTCAATCTGCGCAGCATATTTATCATAGGAGGCTACTCCTGCAGAATCATTCGGCGCAACATGCTGAACCTTTACTACGCCTTCACTATTACGAATCTGGATATATTCCGATGCAGCATAAGCTGTCACTGAGATCATCAGGAACAGGGCTAACATACTTGCAATTGCCGTTGTTTTATTCATCGTCTTCAGCGAGAGCGAGAACGATCGCTTTCGATCTGATATGCCACGGATATGTCCCATAACCTTCTCTTCTACATCGATCTCACCCAGAAGTTCATTCCCAGCTGAAGCATAAATTATATCTTGGTATTCATTGCTGATTGGGGTTCGTTCCATGTGATTTCCTCCTCTAAATTCATACCTTCCTGTACCTTCTGCTTGATCCGGTTCATTCTCTTCGTCAGTGCATTGGGACTGACCCCAAGAATTTCGCTGATCTCCGCATAAGTTTTTTCCTCAAACACTCGCAGAATAAGCATATTCCGCTCTTCCAGCGACAACTGCGCTAATGCGGCTGACAATGAGGGATTAAACAACCGATCATCCAGCTCTTGTTCAGGACTTGCAGACATAAACTCAGGTTTGAAAATACTCATGACTCGCTTTTGCAGACGCCGTCTGCGCAGCAGGTTTAAGCAATGATGATACGCGATACGATAGAGCCATGCCGAGAAATGCATCTGCGACTTGTATTGAAGGATAGATTGATAGCCTTTTACCAAAATATCCTGAACCGCGTCCTCCGCATCCTGCTTGTTTTCTAACAAACGATAGCAATAGCGGTAGATCGGTGTTTGAAAAGCTCTGACGATAAGAGCATACCGATCGGTATTTCCTTTTTGGATACTATCAATTAACTCTTCCAGCTCCTTGGGGTCTAGCGAATCCTGTTGCGACAGAAGCACCTCCTTAACCTTTATAACTTCTATAACACTTGAGCGCGGCAAAAAGTGCCTATGCAAATCAAAATAGGAACAAAATTTGACTGCGGTTCGCGCTACATAGAATATGTATTGGACCGAGGAGAACCTATTTTCGAAATATAGATAGTTTTCACGTCCAATTATACACATTTAGGGGCTAATAAGAGCTATGCAGTCCGTTAACTCGTCCAAAGGTACTTTTGGTTTAACACTTTCATTTTCTTAGCCGAACGCTAACGCTAACCGCCAACAAAAAAATGACGTACAACTGTTGTCAGTTGCACGCCATTATTCGAATTATCTAGTTGTCTTTATTCCCTTTAAGCCGTCCGCTCTGTAGCTTTGAGGCGCAAGGCTTTCTTCTCATTCTCTTTCACTTTCTCCACTGGCGGTTTCAGTGAAATTGCGATGATGCAGGCCAGCAGACACAAGAGACCAAAGATCACGAAAGTAGGTTTAAACCCGCCTAGGAAGACGGCGATGAACGAACCGGAAAGGGCACCGATACCAAAACCTTGATATACGATTCCATAGTTCTTACTGTGGTTCTTAAGTCCAAAGAAGTCACTGACAATCGCCGGAAATACTGTAATGTTACCCCCGAAGCAGAACGCAATGGCTGCTACACAAGTGAAGAACAGTCCGAAGTTTAGCGTTGCATAGCTAAGGGTCAACATAGCGGCTGCCGTTACAGCAAGTGAAGCACCTACCAGCTTCAACCGGCTCATTTTGTCAGACAAGGCACCCAAGATCAAACGCCCTGCTGTATTAAAAATCGCAATCATCGCTACCGCATTAGCTGCCGTCTGCACATCAAGTCCAGCCAACTGTACGCCGATGTCTTTTACAATACCGATCAAATACAGGCCACACATACAAGCAGTAAAGAAAATAATGAACAACAGATAAGCTTCTTTCGTACGTAGCATTTCTTTTACCGTGTAGTCTTTTGGTTTAGTGATAGTCGAAGTTGATGCTGCACCCAATGATGCCGCTTGTACTGGAGCTTCTCTAACGAGCAAGGAACCGATTACAATCATGACCATAACAATCATGCCCCAATACATAAATGTATTAGATACACCCACTGAGTCGATCAAGCTGCCATTAATATATTTAAAAATCAAGCTCCCCGTTCCGTAAGCACCCACGGACACACCGGAGATTAAACCTTTATTATTCGGAAACCATTTAATTAAGTTAGATAATGAAGTGATATAAGCTGTTCCGTCCGCAAAACCAACGATCACGCCAGCCAATACATAGAACATTAGAAGCGAATTCGCCTGAGAGCTAAGAATCAATCCTAGACCAAGCACAATCCCTGCGGTGGCAGTCAACCGGCGAAGCCCGAAACGATCCTGCAATTTCCCTGCGAACAAAGTCGCAAAAGCGAGTGCAAAGCTTGTGATCGAAAACGTAATAGAAACAGAGTTAAGCTCCCATCCGAATTTCGTTACCAGATGTGCATTGAACAAACTCCATGTATAAATGGTACCTAGACCCATCTGCATAATTACTGTTCCTAATACGATAAGCCACCGTTTGGCGTTTTTGTTGTCCATCGTCGAAGTCATGGTCTATTCCTTCTTTCTCTCTCGTTGTCTGCTACAAGAGCTTCTATTGCCTCTTTATTGTAGCTAAATCAGCGGATGCTGAGAGAAATCTGGCATGAGATGACGAAAATGAAGAATGAACTGCATTTATAGGCGCATGATCTGCCTGAATTCTTTGACCTTGCTACGACTTACCGGCACCTCAAAATCCAAATCATGCAGGCGCAGCAAGTATGTATTGTTGAACCAAGGGATGATTTCCTTGATCTTGGACAGGTTAACGATATAGGAACGATGGCAGCGAAAAAACCGATCCTCGGGCAGTCGATTATAGAAATCGCTGATGCTGAGCGCCATACTATACTCCTCACCTTTAGTCATTACGCTCGTACTCTTTTCCTGTGCGGAAGCATAATAAATATCGTCGGCATTCACTACGATAATCTTTTCATTTTTCCACAGATTCACCTTATCACTGACAGGATTTCGTTCCTCTTCCCCATGTCTTCCACGAGCAGCAAATGCTCCCTCTAGCTTGTGCAGCATAGCCTTAATTCGAACCTCACTGTAGGGTTTAAGAATATAGTCAAATGCCTCAATCTCAAAGGCCTCAGCGGCATGCTCCTTATAAGCCGTAATAAACACTATATATGGTTTCACCGAGAACCTGCTAATATTCTGAGCCAGCAGCACCCCATCAATTGAGGGAATATTTATATCCAGAAAAATCACATCTACCGTATCACTCTGCAAATATTTTAATGCGTCCAGTCCATCTTCAAACTGTGCCGCAATATCGATCCCGCTGTGAGTTTCTATTAAATAAGCTAGTTCCTGTCTTGCCAGCTCTTCATCCTCCACGATGATTGCTCTCATAGGCCCTCCTTTTTGACATCAAAATAAATGTTCGTCCCTTTTTCGAGCCTCTGAATTGTAAGCCCAGTTCCATAGATTAGCTTGACCCGTTGATGTACATTAAACAATCCGATTTTATTCTCCGGCATATCACCGGTATAAACCTTCTCTATCGTTTCTTCGCTGATGCCAGCTCCAGTATCCCGAATACCTACTCGTACATTATCACCTTGATCTTTTACAGAAATCGTTACGGTTCCCGTTCCTCTTACCTTCAGTATGCCATGTATGATCGCATTCTCTACAAGCGGTTGGATGATCAGACTCGGAATCCGAACTTGAACCTCATCAATATCATACACAACATTAAGCCGGCTTCCGAAACGCGCTTTTTCAATCTCCACATACTGCTGAACCTGCTGCAACTCGCGCTTGATATCAATGAATTCATCGGTCAGCTCCAGATTGTATCTCATGTAACCGGACAGGTTCACAATTAACTCCCGCGCCTTATCCGGGTTAATCCGAATCGAGGACGCAATCGCGTTCAGCGCATTGAACAGAAAGTGTGGGTTAATGCTTGTCTGCAGCGCCTTTAGCTCTGCTTTGTTCGCCATTTCTTTAATGCCCTCAACCCGCGATACTTCCATTAGCGTAGAGATCATTTGCGACAAACCTACAGCCATAGCTTGTAGAGAATAAGTGATCTTGTGGGCTCTGGTGTAATAGATTTTGAGCGCTCCCGTAACTTCGCCTTTTTCCTTCAACGGAATAATAATCAGCGATTTAATCTCCGGATTCACATAATCACTATCGTCGTTACGGATCGTAATTTCACCACTGGACAACGTCACTTTAGTTTCTTCACTTATAATTTCATTGGTCGTAGTATAGTCCTCTTCCCCAACACCAACGTAAGCGAGAATGAGTCTTGTATCCGAAATAGCTACAGCGTCTGCACCGATATCTTCTTTGATAATTTGGCAGATGGTACGAAGCGACTCGGGATTAATATTGCGAAAATAGGGCAAGGTCTTATTGGCAATATCCAGTGCCAGCTTGGACTGCTTCGCCGCAATCCGTTCCTTTTCACCTTCCACACTCTGCACTAGCATGACAATCAGACCGACACTAATCTGGCTCATAATCATCGGAAAAGCAATTTTGGACACGATATCCACACCCAGCGACGACGGTTCGGCCATCACTAGAATGAGCAGCATCGTCAGGGCTTCACAGGCCATCCCGGCCAAAATGCCGGCCATCCAGCGACGTTCACCAGAAGTGCGGCGGTATATTACCCCTGACACAATCCCTGCGGTAATACTCGTAATCAGACAAGGAAGAGAGGTTACCCCTCCGATATCAATTAGAAAACGGTGAACCCCTGAGATGATGCCTGTTATGAGTCCTACCCATGGCCCGAACAAAATCCCACCAGACACGATGGCGATAATTCGCACATTCACAAGCGAGCCTTCCACATTAATCCCACTGTAGGTACCAAAGATAGCGAATAAACTGAAGATCGTCGTCGCTATGGCAAGCTCCTGCGGGGCGTAGGTTCCTTTTTGAAAAATCTCTTTAAACCGCGGCAGACGAGTCAGCACGAACAGACACATCAGCAGTAGTGCAGCTCTTTCAAATAATTGCAGTAATATCGTAAACGTATATTGCACGGTCTCCGCCTCCAAAGGACTAGATGTCGACTTATTATAAAGATAGTTCATGCCTCTGTCCATTCAGCCTATCCTTTAATACCTCTATCGAAACTCTTGTTGTATGATATGAACAGAATAAAAGCATACATATACGGAGGTGGGCGGTTTGCAAAAATTAGAACACGAGGCAGATATCATACAGCTTGTACAAAATGATCCCTGGATGATGGATATATTAGAAAATGCTAGATCGTTGCAGTTACCTGACTGGTGGGTTTGCGCTGGCTTTGTGCGTGCAAAAATTTGGGACACCCTTCATGGCTTCGAAGAACGAACACCTTTGCCAGATGTTGATGTTATATATTATGACGACAGCAATCATCAAGAGGATGTGGAAAAGCAATGGGAGGCGAGACTACGAAGCCTGAATCCTGCTGTTCCCTGGTCTGTTAAAAATGAAGCAAGGATGCATACCGTCAATCAACTCCCGCCTTATACATCAGCTGTAGATGCCATCTCCAAGTTTCCGGAAACTGCTACAGCACTCGGGTTATCCTTAGATGAGAACGGTAAGGTTATCCTAGTCGCTCCACACGGAATTTCGGACGTAATTAATGTAGTATTACGACCTACCCCGCATTTTACAGAGAACCCTAGCTTGCTTCCTATTTATGAACAACGGGTTATTAAAAAGAATTGGCAAGCAACTTGGAATCAGCTGCATATTGGCTCTAATTAAAAGCTAGTCTACATTACATTCGGAATAACAAAAGCAAGCCCCCTGTATAAAAGGGCTTGCTTTTGTCGTTTTATTACACCGCTAAATCGATACCTACTACACCAACGACATCTCCCTGACGATTCTTAATCGCTCTGGATAATGTAACACAAGAACGCTTCGTAATCGCTGATACATAAGGCTTCGAAACATATTCACCTTCATTTATGGCCCCATTCCACCAATCCCGCCGCTTGGCATTCAGGAGGCCTGCCGCCGGCTCGGAGTAGATAAAGGTCCCATCGGTCCGATTGGACCAAATGGCTTGCACATCCGGAATTTTCTTAATATAAGAGGTTAGAACACCTTGATGAACTTCAGTATACGGCGAGAACAGCTCTTCCTTCACTGAAATATTCTCCAAGAGACTCTGCATTTCCTGAAGCCGGGCTGCATATTGGCTCATCTCGATTTCTTTTCGGCCTGCTATGCTAGTAACCGATTGCTGCAACGATTGCGACTCCGCCAACAGATTGGCGCTGACTTCGTTCAGCTGACCGATCTGGTTCCGCTGCCGTGTCACCTGTTCCAGCGTAAGATCCACATTAGCAATCGTCTCATTCACGATAGCCACCGCCCCACTCAGCTCCGTTGTCACTTCTACAATCAGCTTGCCCTGCTTCTCGGCAGCATCGATGGTTTCCGTTACGGCGCTGCCAACTTCATCTACTCTCGACGCGATATCATCGAGTCGTAGCTTCACAGTGCCGACCTCGTTCACCCCGCGTTCCACTGAAGCTTGCTCTTTCGTAACGGATTCCAGCACTTGCTGTACTCCGTTATTAATGTCGAGCAAGATGCCAGAGGAACGGTCTACCGAGCTCTTGCTTTGATCTGCCAGCTGCCGGATCCGGCTAGCCACCACTGCAAATCCGCGGCCTTGTTCACCTGCGCGTGCCGCTTCAATGGAAGCATTCAGCGCGAGTAAAGAGGTTTCATCCACAATACTGTTAATAAGCGTATTAATCTCTTCCACCATCGCGATATGGTTACTCAAGGTAGTAAACTTAGCCAACATGTCTCCGCTCTGCATCTGCAGGTCCTTCATCACAGCATCTGCAATGCTCAAGGAATCAACCATGGTTGTCATGCCCTGACGGGCGTATTTCATATTTGATCCCAGTCTCTCCGTTAACTCTTCGATATGTGAAGTAACTGATGCTACTCCGTCCATTGTCTGATAAGCCCCTTCAATATTAGCTTTAGCCTCGTTACTGCGAATCCGCAAATCCATCTCATATTCGTGTGAATAATCAGCTGTCCGCTGCAACTCTTCTGTATGACGGCTAATTTCTTCGAGTGCACCATGCAGTCGGTCCGAAGTAACTACAATCTCATTACCAAGAAGCTCCACTTTACTCTTAGATTCCTTCAGCAGCAATTCTTTACGATAACCATAGCGGGACAAATTCAGTACGACCCAGCCTAGAGAAGCCATAAGCAGAATGATTACCAGCTTATGAATCCAGAACATGTCTATCAACAAACTGTAAACACTGACAAGGAGCAACAGGACAACTACAAAAATCTGGCTTCGACGAATCTGCATCATTATTCCCACTCCACTCGATTGATGTTATGTATTCTGACATTATATCAGCAGAGTTAATTAAAGGAAATACTTTCTATAGTATTCCTTTTCGAACAATTATCCCAAGAGCACTTCATTCATTCGCCGAGAGGGAATCCGTTACTATTGTCGAATATATAAGCATATTGCCACTGGAAAAGAGGAACATATTATGCATGCTACATTTCAAACTCCTCGTCAGACCCATTGGAATCGCGTGCTTCTCAATGCATTCTGGATCATCCTGATTGTGGATCTATGTATTCATTTTTTGGTTTCTCTATGCTTATGGGGCAAACACCCGGACACCACCCTAACCATGGGCAATTTTATAATACAGTCGGTGATTCCTAATTCCATCATAGTGACTTTGATCATTATTCTGGAATGTGTCTATAGATGGAGACCCCTATGGTCTGAGCTAACGATCACAGTGGCGAGCCATATATTTGCACTTCTGATTATCATCAATCTCAGCAATGAACTATATATGATTTCATTAATTATGCTAATGCCACTGCATATATCCATGATCTATATGAAGAAAAGCTATATGATAGCCACTTCTGCCATATGTCTACTGTACACGATCGTTTTATTTATCAAGACCTCGAGTCAAGGGTACATACCGATCACACAAACTATCATTATTGCACTTATTTTTGCAGGTACTGCTCTAGCAGGCTTCGCAGTCATCGGTCGCGGGCGTGATTTGATGCGATCCCTGGAGAACTCGGTAAAGTCAGAACAGGATTTACGCATTCAGAATATAATCATGGACCGACTATCTAAGATTGATCCTCTAACTGATCTTTATAATCATAAGACGTTTCATGAATACTTGGGATGGCTGATCGATCATCAGCAGAGTAATCCATTTCCCATGCAGCTAGCTGTTATGGATATCGACAATTTCAAAAAAGTAAATGACACCTATGGACACTCCGTTGGAGATATCGTATTGCAAAAGGTCGCCGCGATCCTACTCGAACATGTCGGTCCCGATGATTTCGCCGCCCGCTACGGCGGAGAAGAATTTGTCGTCATTCTGACTGCTAAAACCATTGATCATTCTCATGAGATTATGCAGCATATTCTAACAACCATCTCTGATAACCCTTTTGCGGAAATGGATGGAAAAAGCGTAACCGTCAGTATCGGTATGCATGATTTCACAGGTACTGATTCCAAGAATTCTACGTTTCAGAAGGCAGATGATGCACTTTACGAGGCTAAGAACACAGGGAAGAATAAAATCGTAATCAGCTAAAGACTGAACACAAGCAAAAACGCCTTCGACGTCCCTAATGGACGGTAAGCGTTTATGCGAGAAATGTAAGGATAATATATAGCGTGAGACTTATAAATTCTTATATTTGAATAAATAAGCCCACTGATATTTTCATGGGCTTGTTTGTGTTCATCTATAAGTATGAATCTAACAGCTATATTCCATAGTGCCTCTGAGTTTCCAAAAGCTCTACTACTGCCTGCTTTGGTACAGGTCTGCTAATCAGGTAGCCTTGAACTTTGTCGCAGCCTATCAACTTGAGGAAATCCATCTGGCTAACCTCTTCTACCCCCTCCGCTACAACCTCTAGTCCCATATTATGCCCCAGTTGTATAATCAACTGCACAAAAGACTTGCTGTTAGCTTCTTCTTCTGAGAGCGAATCAATAAAGGTTTTATCCATCTTGAGGGTTGAAATCGGCAATTGCTGCAAATAACTAAGGGACGAATACCCCGTTCCGAAATCATCCAAGGCGATACTGATGCCCTTAGATTTTAGAAACCGCAGATCACCCAAGATACTCTCATTAAATGATTTCATGAAAATAGACTCCGTAATTTCCAACTCAAGACAGCTTGGCTTTAAACCACTTACAGCCAGACTATCCTGTACCATCTCGATAAAATCGTTCTGGAATAGCTGAATAATCGAAATGTTAACCGATATTTTATAAGGAACACCTGTACGATCTTGAATGCCTTTCATAAAGACGCAAGATTCTCGAAGCACCCATTCACCAATATCGATGATCAGTCTGGAATCCTCAGCAATTTTTATAAATGAAAGCGGAGATACAGAGCCAAGCGTTGGACTATTCCAACGAATTAGGGCTTCAAAGCCTGAAATGAATCCGGACTGAATATCCAGCTGTGGCTGATAGTACACTTCAAACTCATTATTGTACATAGCACTGCGCAAATGCTTCTCTATATTCATTCGTTCATTAAACGCTGTATGCATCGATTTGTCATAGACTACATAAGTTCCCTTACCATCCTCTTTGGCACGATACATCGCCACATCTGCATTGCTCAGAATTTGTTCGGCCGTCTCCCCATCCTCTGGATAAAAAGAAATTCCGACGCTTAGCGAAACGTATAGATTACTCTCTCCTATCACAAAGGACTGTCTGAACGATCTCATAATACGCTCTGCTAGGTTCAATACATCCTCACGGTCTTCTGTATCCTTAATAAAAACAACAAATTCATCTCCACCTAGCCGTGAGAGCATATCTCCTTCCTGCATCAATGACTGCAATCTCTTACTAGCCTTCTGAATGAGTACATCCCCGGATTTATGACCCAATGTATCGTTGATGTATTTAAAATTATCTGAATCTAGAAATAATAGTGCAAATTTTCCGCCCGGACGCTGTAGGTATTTCTCCATCGACTCCAGAAGGCATAAACGGTTAGGCAAATTGCTAAGCTCATCCACATAAGCCAGACGATGTATATATTTCTGATTGTCTAGAAGCATATTATATTGCACTTGAAGCTCCTGTTGAGTGGTCGCAAGCTGCTCATAGGTCGCTTCAAGTTCTTGGTAGCTGTTGCTTAGTTTAAGCTCAGCCTGCTTCCGCTCGCTGATATCAATCAAAGAGCCCACGAATAACAGAACTTTATCCCTTGGATTAAGGGTAGCCTTGCCTCTGACTTCAAACCACACAATTTGATTATCTTTGGTAAGCATCCGAAATTCCGTTTCGAAAATAGATGTAATACCTTTCAAGTGATCTCGTTTAATTTTAAGGGTTGAAGCAAGGTCATCGGGATGAACTATACTTAACGCTCCATCTTCAAACGAATTGATTTCATCCTTCATGTAGCCCATGAGTTCATACCATCGATCTGATAAATTAAAACGTCTCGCCTCCAAATCAAACTCCCACATATATGCACCAGAACCTTCTGAGGTAAGCCGGAAACGTCGTTCACTGATTTGGAGCTTATTAAACTGTTCCTGCAGATCGACCTCTGTCGCTGACAACTCTTCATAAGTAGCTTCTAGTTCCTCATAACTTAGCTGCAGATTTAGCTCATTCTGTTTACGTTCATCGATATCCACACCAACAAGTACAAAGATATCGCCCGCCTGCTTATCTAGCCCTTTTAATAAAGTTGTCCGGAATGAGAAATAGCGCGCTTCAGGTGATTGATCTGGAAGTTTAATTTCTACGTTGCTAACATATTCGAGCCGTATTGCCCGTTCCAGTAGCTCCCGGAAAATAGCAGCACTACCCTTCAGACCATCAATATCCTCAAGATTTACGCCCAGTACCTCTTTCTCTCTTAAACCTGTCATCCGCTCAGCGAACTTGTTAAACCGGACTACTGTTTTATCTGCCTGTACCGCCCAGACCACCATGCCGCTATGCTCTATAACATCCTCAAAAAATTGATGTTCCGAATAAACAGCACGCCGTAAACGATTTATATACAATTTAAGCAGGATTAAACTAAGAATAAGCAGACAGAATAGAACGATTATTCCGTAAGCTATTCTCTTGTGGATCATACCTTTATAATAATCAGAATGAACGTAGAAATAGTTCTGGTACAATTCTTCATAAGCACCCGAATGCTGCAATTCGTTCAATCTCTCGTTAATATAAGAAACCAACTCCGGTGTGGATTTACTGACTGCAAATGCTACATCCCTGGGGTAGAGATCGCTCAATTCCTTTATAATATCCTTCGTTTCCCCCTGTTCATCGAGCAGATAATCGACCACCCCTTGATTCTCAAATAGAAGGTCGATCTCTCCTTTTTCAAGAGCCTTTAAAGCCTCAGGAACCGTTGCATATTCTACGTAATCATTAATCCCTAATTTCCCGTTTAGTACCGTCTCCGAATACTGCCCGTTTCCTAGACCTATCTTATATCGTTCTAGTGTTTTTAAATTAATCTCACCCTCAAGCCCTCGCCTTGCGTAGATGGAAATATAGCTTTTGAAAACAGTGTCTGAAAATAGCACCTCTTGCTTTCGTTTTTCTGTAATTGCCATTAGACCCGCAGTCTCGATATCTCCCTGAACCAGCCGACTATACACATTCTCCAACTTCCCTGTACTATAGTGGACGTCGTAATCCTGCTTCTCAAAGATCAAACTACTCAATTCAATATCAAAACCGGTCATGTACCCATCTTTCTCATATTTATAAGGTGGATATCCCAACTCTACTTGATATTCTATCTCCTTTCTTTCGGCGTGAATGGCAGTAGGAGGTAAGAGCATAAATAGAATGCTAATCAGAAGCAACAGTTTACCCTGCTTCATCGCTCATCCCCCTTTTTACTGATTTTACAGTAATAGCCTAAATAATATTCGACAAAATATGGCAATATCCCTGCTATTCACGTCCATGTCACACAATATACGCAAATCCTATCGATGACCCTTCCCTTTGTAAATTATATAAAATTACGGATGCTACATTTTTATATTGCTTTTTAGATGGAAAATGTGGATAATAGCAATAATGAAATAAGTTGATAATGATTATCATTATTAAAGAAGTTATTGATTTCACTTTACTATATTTAAGTTAAAAAGGAGACTGATCACCCATGAACGTTACCTCTACCCGAACAACACTACAGGTTGACGATTATCTGGATCTGCTCAATCTTGCCGTTAAAGTTGGAGATTTAAAATGGCAAAAAGAAATTAAATCCAGATTGCAATACATCCTCTGTCTGCCGACAAGATAGCCCTTCTGAATATTCGCCGCATTCCTTTTAGGGAATGCGGCTTTTTTTGCTGGTATAACTCGCGGATATGTAAGAATAGGAAGATCCCCGGGTCCCTGATGGTTAATGATATAGTATAATTATTAGCATAATATATTGAATACAAAGTCCTTCAGATTGGAGCGTGTCAGCTTGAAAAAGTATATAGCTTTATTCTTATTAATCAGCGTGTTATGGGTACCCGGTGCATATGCCGCCGTAATTCCTACTCAGCAGGGATTAGTTACTGATAGCGCTGGAATGTTTAGCTCCGCAGAAGCGAAATCCATTTCTGCTGCCGCCACTGGGGATCTCGTTACTATGCATGTACTCACCGTAGATTCCTTAAACGGCACTCCAGCCGATAAGTACGCTGATGAAACTTATGCCTCATGGGGACTGTCCACACGCGATATTCTCTTGCTAATCTCCGCTGGCGATCAGTCCATTGAACTGAATTTTAACAACCCAGGCTTTCAAAACTCGTTAAATGCCTGGTCCCAGAATCAGGGGGGGAGCTCAGGAAATGCTGCCATTACAGCGTTACTTGATACTTATTTCATACCTTATGCCAGAGAAGGAGACTTCGCTGGAGGGACAAAGGCCTTAATTAAAGCGGTCCATTCCATCGGAGATAGCACCGGAAATGCTGGAGGAAACGCAGGAAGTGGCAGTGCAATTGGCAGTACGAACGGCGGTTTAGAGAACGGCACCTCCAGCAATCCAGGAACCTCAGTCAGTTCCGAAAGCCGCTCCAGTAGCTCCATGTTCAAGATTGCTGCCATTGTAATTGGAACCGTACTAATCCTACTTGTGCTCTTTATAGTGATCACAGGTCTGCGTCGACGTAAACAGCTAAGCGAGCAACAGGAACAGTTATCCAATTTGCTTGTACAAGCGAATCGAGCATTGGAATCATTAAAGCCATTTCAGGGGATCGTTCAGGGCAAAACCGAGGTGCTGGTAGAAGGCATTTCAAAACGACTGTCTGCAAAGCTCGTTGAAATCTCTTCGCTGCAAAGTGATGGGCAAGGTACACAGCCACCCTTCTATCGTCTGAATGCCCTTAAAGCTGCCGTGGAACAATTGCAGCAGACAGAGGCATCCTTCCGCACAGCGCTTGAGGAGGAAGAGAAGAACATTGCAGTTATCAGTGAAGCAGATCGCAACGTTAAACAACGCATCACAGAGCTTAAAGAGGATACGCCAGAGCTTGAAGAGCAGCTGCAAGATGCGGTTAAAGAAACTGGTTATGCACTTCAAGAAATTGTTGAAGAGCTTAAGGAGCTTGCCGAGGAGACCTCAAAAGCAGATCAATTAGAGCTCTTTGACCCTATTGCTGCACAAGAAATTACCGAGGATGCGCAAGAGCGCCAAGAAAAAATTGAACAAGACCTGAAGGATGTCGATCTCTATGATGATAAGCTAAACCATTTCCCTACGGTATTAGCTGCATCCCGTGCGAAAATCACAAGCATCATCGAACAGAATTCACTCCATAACATGAAGATAAAACCTTATGACCGTCTGGAGCAGGCCCGAGTAGAGTCGCTGACTCTTGAAGCACCGCTACGCGCAGGAGATATGGATGAGGTGCGCAGGATTGGCGCCAATCTTGATCTTCTCCTGGATGAGGCTGTTGCTATGACAGAACAACAAGCACTTCTTCGGCAGAATAACCACAGAGATTTAGAGACATTCCGCACCGAATGGAGCCAATTAAAGCAGCGGCGAGACGGACTGCAGAGCCGGATTACAGAAGCACGAATATATTTTGAAGAACAACATGTAGCAACTGTGGAGAACATTCTAACAGAGTGGAGCACTCGCCTTCGGGAGGGTGCAAGTGAAGTGGCGCAGATTGAGAATTGGACCAGCGATGAACGCGGGGAATATGACAAGGCCCACAATGCGCTTGAGCAGTTGCTATCCTTACTGGATGAGGCTGCAAGACAGTTCGATGGTATCTCGGAGAGTCTAAATGCACTCCATGAAAGACTGGATAAGGTCACTCGCCTGTTCTCTGAAGGGCAAAGCCGGGTGGAAACCACCCAGCGAATGCTGCATAGCAGAGGGTTATCCTCTAGAATTCGCTTCGAGCTATCCTTATTGCCAGAATTCAGTGCACTGGAGCATCGCCTGACGTCCCGGCCTTACAATCTTGAGGAACTGGAGTCCCTAAGCCGTTCTTATGATTCGCAGATCACTTCCTTTGTAAATGAAGCGAACCGACTCGTTCGCCAGAAGGAAGAGGAAGAACGGCTAGCCCAATTAGCTATGATGAGAGAACAGCAACGTCGTGCACAGGCCCGCAAGCGGATGTCCTCTGGTCCCCCTTCCTCGGGCGGATTTGGTGGAGGACGTTCCTCCGGTGGTTCTTCCTGGGGCGGAGGCGGCGGTGGTGGCAAATCCTCCGGCGGCTCTTCTTGGGGTGGCGGCGGAGGAAAGTCCGGCCGAAATTCATCAGGCGGATCCAAGTGGTAGTCCATCTCCATAATAAAAGACTCTTCCAGCCTGCTTGGAAGAGTCTTTTATTATGAATTAAGGCTTGTACGACGGAGTTATAGCCAAGATAAACCCTTTATTTTATCGGCAGATAAATCGTAACAGTTGTACCTACACCCTCTTCACTAGCTATGACCACGCGGCCTCTATGTGCAGAAACTATTTTTTTAACAATCATGATTCCAAGTCCATTACCATCCCCTCTGGTCGTGTGGAAAGGCTGACCTAATTTATCCAACACTTCCTGGTTCATACCCTCTCCGTTGTCTGTGAAGGTAATCGTCTGGTATCCATTCTCCACATCTAGAGCTACTGTAATGCTTCCACCAAAAGGCAAGGCTTCCATTGAGTTTCTTAGGATGTTTAGGAAGATTTGTTTGATCTGATTGCGGTCACACAAGATTGTGGCATCATTATGGAATTGCGTGTTTAACGATATATTATTCATCTCCACTTGAATTGCAAAGATGCTAAGCACTTCCTCCAGAATCGCACTACATTGTTCTATCCTATAATGCGCAGCCTGCGGTCTACCCAGTATAAGGAACTCACTCACAATGAGGTTCATTCTTTCCACTTCTGACATAATAAGATCATAATGGAGCAGTTGCGAATCTTTATTGGCCAGTTGAAGCATCCCTTTAACTGTGGTCAGCGGATTTCGAATCTCATGCGCAATACTCATGGCCAGTTGTCCAGCGACCACTAGCTTCTCTGTATTGCGCAGCACTTCTTCCGTTTTTTTCATCTCTGTAATATTACGAAGACTCCCAATCACACGAGCCAAGCATGCATTCGAGTCGTAAACCGGAAGCACATCCAGCATATAATGCTCAAACAAACCGTTACTTTCTTGAATCACTTCCAGCCCAGCACATGCCTCTTGCTGAAGAATGACATGCTGAAAATAAGAGCCCACATTCCGAATTTCAAAAACACTGGCACCGATAACAGATTCTTGATGTTCACCATCCAAATGAAGCATATTTAAGCAGTTCTCATTTATATTGACGATCGTTCCGAGTTCATCCGTTATAATAACGCCTAAGTAATTAGTATCCAATAGGATTCGGTTTAAAAGCTGAAGCTCAGCATTTCCTCTACGCAGCAAAATTTCGCGTTCGATGGAGTCAGCCATGGTACAGAGCAAAGGTAATAGGTGGGGATGAGCCACATCTATATCCGCCATAAATGATATCGTCCCCAAAATCTCACGCCCATCCTCTTTATAAAAAGGAGCCGTACAGCACACTAAACGATGAAGAATATGATGATAATGGTCTTGCCCCTTCAACTGAAAAGGCCGCTGATATTCGAGACACAAAGCAATCGAATTCGTACCCACTTCTTTGTTTAGCTGCACACCTTCTTTGATACCAATCTGCCCTACGAGATCAATAATCGTCGGATCCCCTTTGAACGCCAATAGATAACCTGCATCATCCGATATCGTAACAAGGATCGGATTGCCTTTTACTGAAGAAAGAAACTTATTCACAAAAAAATCGATAACTTCAATCACTTCACTATATACATGGAGTTGTGACCCCAATTCATCTGCAGCATAACATTTTGGAAAAATAGGAGGCTGCTCAGGGTCTATTCCTTGATCAATGCAATGCTGATTGGAAGCCTTAATAATAGTCTCATCCGTCAGTATCCCTGTTGTCTTTTCCAAAGCCTTACCCCATTCTGTATGAATCTTCAATTTTGTAATACTAATATGTATTCTACTTCTTTGCCTCTAATCCTTTTGAACCCTAAAAAATCAAAAAATCCCAATGGCGAATAAATTTCTTGCAGCACAAAAAAACTCCGCCCTTTTAGAGAGCGAAGTTACGCGTTAACCGAGCTTCTTAGTGCTTTGTATCGTCCAGAAAAGGTTTGTTCACATAATAATACATAACCCCCATCAGAACTCCACCACCAATTAGATTGCCGATTGTAACAGGCACAAGATTATGTACCACACCGGCCCACGAAACCGTTCCAGGATGGTCAAGGACCAATGCAATCGCAAAGGTACACATATTAGCAATACTATGCTCATAACCGGAGATAAAAAAACAGAATACGAATAAGACCATTGCGAACATCCTAGCCCCATCGCCTTTAATATTCATCGGTATGAAAAAAGCCATACACACGAGCCAGTTACAGAGGATAGCACGGAAAAAAAGCTGACCTGCCGGAGCCCCCATTTTATGCTCAACCACATATAGCAAAAATCCATTTACATCAGAACTGTAAAACAGTCCTGTTAAAAAAATCAATAATGCAAATACAGCAGCACCAAGGATATTACCGATATAACTCATAACCCACATGCGTACAACCTCGGACCATTTCATTTTACGTCTCAAAGCTGTATACGTGTAATAAAAGGTATCTCCGGTAAATAAGTCCCCTCCACCGTATGAGATAAGGATAATCGCTGCTCCAAAAGTAATTGCAGCCATCGGATACGCAAATGGTGAATGCTCCATATAGAAATAGTTACCTGTCTTGAAGGCTACAATTACACCAAACCCGATAAACATACTGGCCAGCATGGCTCTGGCAATATAACGCATTATACTTTGCCGAAAGATTTTCTGTTTCTTGAGTGCCAATTGTTCAACCTGAAGCAGCGCCTCGTTCTCCATGTGACCTCCTTAGGGATTTTGGTATTTCCAGCTAGTTAAGGTAAGGGCTAATCGTACAGCCTTGAGTTATTATACCCAATAACCCGCTGGAAATTACTTGAACCAAGTTGTGGTTGAAAATCCCCGAATTTCTTAGAGGAATTGATGTTAATTCCCGCTAACTGTCGTCATTCAATTTGGCTATCGCTTCTGCTTTTTCGCTGCTGGCTACGATGATAAGCACGAGTATCAAACACCCTAAGATCATATGCCTATCCCCACTTTCTACACATGTAGTCTTGTGACAACTTATGTATGAGGATAGGGCTTTATGATTGCTGTGAGTTCTTGTTCCCTTATTAGTCTTTCAGGACCCCTGTGTAATAGCTTATTGCCTTATAATCTTTATCATAAAAAATAACGATATATTCTTCTGTCTGTCCATTTAAAGCCGGATCAGAAGAATTGAAAACGGCCATTCCTTGATAGACCTGATTCAAATTCTTGACCACATTTTCGACCGTAAAAGCTTGTTCTTTTTCCAGCATCGATCTTGATGTGACTGTGAAATATACAGCCTCCCGGTGTGCGCGTACGTAGTTTTGGACATCAATAAAGTCTACACGTCCGCCGTTGCCATAATGACGTTCCATAGTCACTCCATCCAACACTTGAACCGCAGAATTGTCCCATGCTGGAGAAAGGGCTGAAAAGTTCATCTGCTTTGTCGTATAGCGCAGTGGCTTATCTGCCTTATCGTAATAAACTATCGTTACGTTATAATCACCTATCTTATCCCGAATAGGCAGTAGTATTGTATTAATCTCCGAAAAAGCATATTTACCGTAAATACTAGGAGCCTCTAAATCGTTCCCAGTGATCGGATTTTTAGTAATATAGTAAGAAAAGCTTCCAATCTCTCTTCTTAAAGTATCCGGGAAGTCTATAGTATACGCATTAACTAACGTACCGTTGAGGTGAAATTCTCTAATACCAATATAGGAAGAGACAAGCGCGAGGTTCTGTAACGGCCCTGATTTCTTAAGTATTTCAAGAGTTTCTTGAGCATTCATAAGTTTCACTTTACGCTGCTCACTAATCCTCCCACGGAGTGATTCATTAAGTGCCTCATAGGCTCTAGTGGCCCTATTTATAGTATCCTCTTCCTTCAACCCTAGACTGATCGGAATATCGTCAATCCTCTTCTCGGCGGCTTCAACTGCCAATTCGTCACTTAATTGAACTTTTCCTTCGTAATAAGCGATAGCCTTCAAATTGGTGTCATAGAACACAATCATATATTCTGCTTCATTGTAGGTTTTATAGTTATAATAGGATTCGTAAACAATAGGAATATACCCTGGTGATGTTGCCCCGCCGGAAGAATAAGTAGTTTCAACCACTCTAATTCGATTGCTTTTGTATAAAGTACGCGAGGCAGAAATACTATCATTAAGTTGAGGGTTCTGATCCAAATCCTTGTAATACTTAGGATAAATCGTATAAGAAACCGCATTACCATTTAACTGTGCAAAAGCATTTGTAACATCAATAATATCAGAATAGTATTCCCCTGGATTTATCCAACCGTCATAGATAAATTTTTCTTGTGTAATGGTTACTCCACTTTCTAACTTCACCATGTCACTGGCTTGCTCCGTTTGCGAGAACTTCAAGTTCATCTTTTGGGTGTAGTATCCTGTAATTTCTTCTTTATGGTTTCTAACAACAACCGATACATACTTTTCTCCATCTCCACCTCCATCTATATAACTAGAAGACACCGTGATTTCGGGCATAAGTCGAGCTGTATAACCGGACATAGTTATATATGAGTTAAGATTAGTAAGGCCCCAGCGGAGATCCCTGTCATTAATCGGCTCGGATGTAATATAGTAAGTGATCTGATCATTTTGATTCACTATTGTGTCAAAAACTTTACTAAAGTCAACTTTCAGATAAACGGAATTTGTGACTGACTCATTTGGAGTAGATGTAATATGAATATCTAAGGCGGGCAATTCTTTTATAGGCATTGTAGGTTCAGGGGTTGACGTTGGTGAAGCAGTGGGTGTGGGTGTAGCGGTTGGAGTAGAAGTTGCCTCAGATTGACCACCACCAGCACCACCAGCACCACCAGCACCACCAGCACCACCAGCGGATGCTGCAGTTGCCGTTGCCGTTGGCGCAACACTAGGCAAAGAAGTTGTAACTGGAGAAGCTGTCGGCAACACTATATGTGTAAGAGCCTCAGCGGAATCAATCAGTGTCAAGGACTCTGCACGGGTTAATGCCTGTCCAGGCGCAAAAGTCCCATTAGGGTATCCTTTCAGAACACCGGCTTTAACTGCTGAAGCAACGCTTTCTTTGCTCCATGCAGCAATTTGTCCAGCATCGCTAAACACCTTCAGCTCATCAACACTCCCCCCTTCCAGTTTCAACAGTCTGCTAATAATGACTGCTGCTTCCTGGCGGTTAATTGGAGCATTCGGACGCATCTCGTTGTTAAATCCTTGGATATATCCGGCTTCAACTGCTCTCGCTATCTCATTATATGCCCAGTTAGTAGAAGGCACATCATCGTAACTAATCTTAGCTAGCTTCGTATAATTAAACGCACGGTTGACCAATGTCATAAACTCAGCTCTTGTTATGGTTTGATTTGGCTTTACAGAGCCATCTTCAAAACCCTTCAACTTGCCGCTGTCTAACCAGCTATCAATAGCTTTTTGAGCCCAATGGCCTTCGTAATCCTTGCTATTTTGTGCTGTTACTACCCCTAAAGAACTAAAAAGCATACTTACGCCCAGTGCACCAGCTAATATTCCCCTAAACTTTCTGCCCATCCATTTACCCCTCCCAATAGGTATGCCCGTTTCTCTTGAAACAGCGCATGATAAAGCCGATCCTTTCATCTTAGGTGCACCTGAGCATCAATAAATCCATCAGATCTTTACCATAATATCTCATGAGAAAATTTTAGTAAATTGGAATATATTATAATTAATGTTGAAAAAAGAACAAAGAAAAAAGCCTGCTGAAAAATTCAACAGGCTTTACATCCTATACTGTGTATTCATGCGAATTTCAGAAACAATTAGTTCAAGAAGCTGCTAAGTTGACTCTCAGCCTCTCCTTGCTTCAGCGCCTGCGGCTTGTCCGCCTCATTCAATCCTAAACGATTGCCTAGTTGAGTATTGATTGCCGTCATTTTAGACGTATAATCCTGGCAGCTTTCAATAATACGACGGTTAGACTGTTCTGAAGTGTCTAAAGCGCTAAGCAAATCGCCGATCGCTTGGTTCACAGCTTCCATGGACATAGAAGGCTTAGATAGCAACTCGGTTGTTTTCTCCGTAGTGGTACGCAGTAGACGTGCATTTTCTTTAAATTGATCTTCAATCGTCTTATTCGTCGCTTCAACAGCGTTGATGACGTTCTCCTGATCCGCTAACGACATCGCAATCATTGCCGATACTGTAATTAAATTAGAGGTCTTATCAATGGCGTTATTCACAGAATCAATCAACTTATCATTATTGTCGTTGATGATATCTGTAGCAGCAATCGCTTGATTGTACAGCAGAATCATCTCTGTCATCGACTGAATACGAACCATCACTTTACGTAGACCACGCTCAAGATACGCTTTACGGAACTCATTCTCTGGCTTCGCGATCTCCACCTCGAACAGCTCTTTCAGCTTATTGCCGAAGGCAATTTTGGTCTGTAGGTTATAAATTTCTTCCATGGAGGTACGTTTTAGCTGACGCATATTCACAATGCTCTCTTCGAGGGTATCTCTACCGTCGCGAAGCCCTGTAACAATGGCATCAATGTTCGTGCGGACCGACTGATATTTGTACACATAGTTCTTCATCGGACTCTTACGCAGCATCTTGCCGAAGAAGCTCACATTCTTACTCTGCTGCAGATTCTCACATTCGTTCCGCAGTTTCATAATCATGTTAGGCACTTCAACACGTTTGCCTGACATCAGGTCATTCACTGGACGATCCAGCAGCTTCAAGGTTTGTCCTGCTTTTTCCTGCGTCTTAACTCCAAGCTTACCGATATCATCCATCAAGGAATCTAGTGTAACAGTATCCGTTTGGGATACCTTTTCAATTAATTGTGCCGCTTCCTCGACTACCTTTTGTTCATCTTCTTTTTTTAATTGGATCAACTGCGTGGACATGGGATTCCCTCCTATAGTTCGGAACTGCTGTACCGCTGATGAATCAGTTCCGCCTTCGTCTGAAGTTCCATCAGGTCTTTATGTTCGATCGTGGACGCAATATCCGATATTTTGGAATCGACATCTCTTAGACCGTTCAGCAGCATTCTCCGATTCTTCGTCTTTGCTTCACCGCCTAGGCGTAAGAACGGATTGATTACACCATTTAAATCCTTCAGAATCAATCTGCGGACCGTATGATTAATCTCGCCGTTATTCAGCTCCTGCAGCAGTGGAATTACACGTTGAAGCCTCGCGAAGAGCGCCAATGATTTCTCGACAATTTCATTGTCCAGCGTATCCTTCTGCCCTTCTGAGATAATCATATCTTCCAGAATGCTAAGATACTCCACAACCGGAGCGAACTCCGGTCCAATCTTCACAGCGTCCTCCGTTTTACCGTCATAGCCGTGAATACCTGATGTAGTATCATTTGCTGCGTTGCTTAATTGTGGAGCGCTCGCAGCGGGCGGCGGAGCAATTGGTGCCGTCACGGGACCTGCTGGCAACACCTCCGCCGGTAGATTAGTTCTTGGACTTCTCGTGACTAGAGCACCTATCCCTGCACCCGCTAAAGGCAACAGCAAAGAGATGAACTCAGGCAGAAGAGAGCTCGTTAATACAGCGACAACATAACCGATACCGGCGTAAAGTAATACTTTTGATTTAAACTGAATTGTTCTCACCTCTTGTGAGCGACTTTATGAACGCTCAATTCACGGCGTCCGAAATGACGGATTGGCCGTTTATTTTCATAATCATCGGTTGCTCCAGGTGGCTGGCCAGTACATCTCCTTCAAAATTCATAGGCTGAACCTCGCCACCGAGGGCACTTTTGACGGCTAAATAAGGAAAGTTAATCCCTGACAAACATGACATATGCAGTCCACCGGACATTCGCGGGTTAATTTCCAACAGCTTTGGAGTATCTCCATTGTATTTCATTTGAATATTGAAATTGAAGGGGATCTTGTAAACTTCTGCAACTCTAGCTGCAATCTCCTCTAGTTCAGGAATATGTTCCATCAATCGCAGACGACCGCCCACTTTTCGACGTGGCACAGCTACTAACAGCTTACCATTCTCATCTGCCAGACAATCTATACTATACTCGTATCCCTCCAGTAATTCCATCACCATCAGATCAGGGAAGGTCTCTTTGCTTGCAAGAATACGATAGGCATCATCAAACGTAATCAATGGAGTTACATACCCAAAAAGCTCTTGAAGAGGATCGCGGGTATTGTCGATAATACGGAAGCCTAACCCACCTTCTGTTTCAGTTGGCTTAAAACAAACACGATGTCCCTTGGCAACAAGGTCCTCGTAAGCATTTTTAAACTGCTCCGCTGTACTAACTACATGATAATCCGGGATACTCATGATGCCCTGCTCACTAACATTCTCGTAAAATTTACCTTTGTCCATAATGGACTCCAGCAGGTCAAGATCTCTACATACCAGAACCTTTGTACCAATCGCATCAAACATTGCCGCATGGAGAGCAATATCAAGCATATGCAAGCGTGGAATAAAAACATCGATCTCATTACGCCGACAGAAATCAACGCAAAACTGAACATATTCTATTCCCTTCAGCGCCGGCTCGGTTTCAGCAAAGTCAGCACCTTGTAGCGACATATGGCGGATATCCGGGTGTGTCGCAAAGATTTGAACCGGTATACCATCCTCGTTATTGCGGAGGAGATTCATATAATGGTAAGCCACGGAAAACCAACGATTGAAATAAATATTTACCTTTTTCATAGTGGCCCCACTCCCAATGCAGTTAGATTATTATAGATCATATTTACATACTGCAAAATCTCATCTCCAGCAAATACACCTGATTCTTTCGTAAACGGATACCTTGATTTTACAAGACCACTCTGTTGCTCTGCAAATATTTCACCATGGCAGGGGGCAATAGCATAGTCAGCACTCTCAAGGAGACTCTTATCTAGCAAGGAATCTCCAGAAGCTACCATAGGCTCAGAGCGAACGGTGCGCCGCAGATGAAGTATAGCGTCGCTTTTGTTCACGGCTGCCGGCACAGCGTACAGCTTGCGGCCTTGTAAAGAAACTCTCCAGCCGAGATTATAGAGCCGATCTGATAGATTAGTGATTTCATCTAAAGGTAACTGATCCCGATAAACCATGAAGGAGTAGAATAGATCATCACAATAATTCTCACTAATGATCCAATCCTCACGTACAACTGCCTTGATATATGATCTAACCTCTTCAGCCCCAGCAGAGTGACGAGCTACCAACCTACCGATTGATTCTCTCCATTCCTTATCGACAACTCCACCGATTAGAATATTCCCCCCATTGCTTGTAACGGCATAGTCAGGTATGACCGTTTCTTGAAACAGATTAATACGCTTGTATTGTTGTACCGTACGCGTAGTAACCGGGACAAAAATAACCCGTGTGGTAAGATCGAGTAGCTGATTTAATGCTTGCTGCGAAATGTAAGATCTCGTCTTCCCCTCGATAATTTCCGCCGGAATTAGACCCGGAGTATTCTCAGGAACACCAATTGCACCTAAAGAATAGATCAAAGTACGATCTAGATCACTGGCATATATCATTCCGTCTCCCCTTTCAGCGGTTTAATTATTCCGCAACAGGAGTACGTCATTCCAGGAAAGATCTCAACAGGAACGCCCCGGTCCTTCGCTAAGAGAAGAATATGCTTTAGATTCGGATTATCCATAGTATCGACAAGAATTTTCCAAGGTACTCTGCGCAGTAATACGCGTGTTGTTTCTCCGACTCCCGGCTTTATCAGATTGATGTTATCTATGCCGAAAGTTTCCTGAATACTCTGAATATCACGAAGACCCTGCCAAGTGATTTCGGGCGGATGCTCCAGCATCTGTTCGCAGGCGCTCTTCGCTTCTGCTACTACGGAAGAGAAATACGGACAGATTGTATCAATAAATACATTGGACTCGTCCGCATTCAGCCACTCCTTATAAAACTTTGAGCCGTGAAAATCCTCAGGACCAATGAGATCAGCGTGTAACACCGTTCGGCTCATCAATCCTGAAACAGTAGAGTTTAAGCAGGCGCTAGGAATGAGATAGTCCTCTCTAGTCCCAAACATGCCTGCGCAGTTTCCAGGGTCAGCCAATACGGCAAGATCATCATTTAAGCGAATACCATACTTCTCATAGAGGCTGTTGCAAGAATCAATCAGCACCCCACGGATAGCCCCTTTTCCTGTCCATCCATCGACAAACTGCAAATCAGAATCAAGTCCATGCTTCTGCAGAATATAGAGAATCGCATTCTCATCTATCCCTTTGCCCCGAATAATAGAAATACTATAATGCGGTAGATCTACTTCGTATCTCTCTGCGATATAACGCTTAATCAATATACCAATGGGTGTTCCTGCTCTAGCCAAAGAGACCAGCACACAACCTAGCCCTCTTCTTGCGACAATCATCTCAGAGACAATGGCAACAGCCAAAGCTACCCTCTTAGCCGATTGCTGCAGCGTCTCATGAAACAAGTCAATATACTGCTCGGTAGGCTGATATTCAACAGGCAGCATCTCAGAATAATGGACACCCGATTGAATAGCTTCCTCCCTTACTTCCGTCGCCAGCTCCAGCGATACATCACTAAGATCCTTGAGCAAAAACGTAACATCTGACGGTGGATAGCTCCCTAGCGGAACCGGTTCTGCTATTTGTTTATCCATGACTTTATGTTTACTTGTTCCCTTCATCCTGGGGACCTCCACTTCTTCCTTCAGGAGTCAGTACAATAAGATGCACTTTATGGCGGGCCAGTGCCTTCAGTATATCAAGCATCGGTTTCATTCGTTCATGCGGTACATCACGCTCAATCAGCACGAATATTTCATCATACTGACCAGGGGCTACATTATAAATAAAGTTTGTAATTTCCGGATCACCAGCTGAAGGGTATGCGAAAGCACTATGTACCCCGTAATCTGCCCGATGCTCAGGATGTATTGGACTGCGTGTGGAAGACTGATAGGAAACACCTTCCCCCATCTCAGCCGCTATCCGCATAGGAAGGTACATAAATTCCCCTACACCCATCACAAGAGTCCTAGAATCCACCTCTCGTAGTTCTCTAAGCTGTGCCGCAATCCGGGTGACGCCTTCATCCATCCCATCATTATTCAGCGAATCCAGACCGAATCGGCCGCTGTATTTCACATAAGGAGATGCGTTAGTGTCGCCATATGAATCTATAGATGTCACCTGCAGACGTTCTAAACCGTCCACCACATAAGTAGTCACCACTTCGGCTTCTTCTGAAGACGGACATAAATCTTTGTCATTCCCAGCATGAAGCAAAGGCGTGCCTTTCACTTCAATACTACCTTGCAGTAAACATAAGGACTTAATCCGAATCCCTAGTTCCTGTTCTAATTCGCTATAGGTGTGAAGATTATTACCGCTCCTCCAATCCAAAATAGAAACGACTACGTATTCCTCCCGAGGGAATTTGGACTGAATATCACGGATCGTATTAATTGCTGTATTCCCCGTTGTAATCTCATCATCCACCAGTATAATCGGCTCAGTCCCTGATAATAGTTCAGCATTCAAGGCGTAACATGAATGGTCGACCGCATGTGAATGCTCCTCTTCAAAGCTAACAATCGACTCCAAATCGAGGATATGTTCACGCGTAGTATGAATATATGATGCTGCATCGGCAAACATGTTGTACACACTGTGACCGAGTGCAGTTGCAGTCTCAGCAAAGCCAATAAAAACAACAGGCTTAGGAAGAACTAACCGTGCTCCTAGCAAATGTTGATAGGCTTCCTTGGCAGACTCAGGGTGAATCAGTCCATGCACAGCTTTATTCAATAAGTCATCCATCCTACCCTTATCTGTAGAATCATCGTTCATCTCCTGATATAACAGCAGCGCTAATGCAGCACCACTTAGTAGAGGAGTGTATGGATTAACAGGGATATGTTTGCCAAGCACCTTGCTGACGAACAAAAAGGAGCGCTTCTTATTAATCCGGGCTGCCATGGAGAATAAAGTATCCGCAGGCAAATGAAAGGGATTAGATGTTTCAGTAACCGTGACCTGTAGGTTCTCGACTATGTTATACGTGTGTAAATTCGTTCTCGGGTAATAATCTGACAAAATGCTGTTGTTCATGTAACACCCCGTATATTTGTGATCGTAGTAAAATCCGTTTTGCCCAGTTCAAATGCGGCTTAATCTCGTTCATCTTATTAGAATATTGACTCTTGAAGACTCCTAGGCTACCATCGTTACTCTCTACGATACTGCAGGCATCAACATATTCCTCGTGCATTACCGTGTACATGGCCTGAACAGGTCTGAGGTGTGAGGGATGTATAATTGTCTTGCCCAAGATCCCATTTTCTTTATCTAAAATCACTTCACGAATAAGCCCATCCACGCTGCTAGAAATGTAACTGTTTCGCATGTCGCGGCCGTTTTTACCATAGGTGTCTTCAAACGGAGTCTGTCTTAGCTGTGGCCGAAGCACCCGATGTCCTTTATTCGCAAAATACTCCCAGACCGGTCCGGAAATTACATATCCCTCTTCCACTCTACCAAAGATATTAATAATATCTGATATGCAGTCTCGAATAGGGGTAAGATCATAGATACTAATATCAGGACTTCGACGCAGTCCGAATAAACTAGAAAAATCTGTTGCTCCAATTCTAACGTTCAACACATACTCACGATAGTTCCCTAGCAAATTACGAATAGATAAAAGACTGTCTACCCGGCTCTCGCGGTAAATAATAGGCGCACTTTCCAGGATTGGCATGCCGTATAGCACTGGATCTGAATAGCTGCGCGTTCTATTGTAATCGGCAATCGCCTCAAAATATTGGATTCCATTGTCGACCGAAAACTTAGGAAAAACAAAACCCGTTAACATCGTAACCAAAGATCCTAATCGAAAAATCAGCTGCCGCAGCTGCTCTGGATTACGAACTCGGATGAAAAGAAGCGGAAGACTATCACTCCCGCTTGGCTCATTCTCCTCATATGCGGCGAGAAAAATAAGATGCTGAATGAGAGACTCCTCTGCATGGTCAACCTCGTTATCTCCGATCGCATCCTCCAGATCAATAATAACGGTTACAAGTCCTGCACTTTTAAGCTTCAAAATATCTTCTGGAACACTAGCACGAGTTGCTGGCATATAAAGAGCAGCACCAACAGCATATGCCAACAAATCCTTGCTCGTAGTATTATGGTTAAATGAAATCGGCCGATTATAAAATAAGGCTGTTTCTTGTTCAATCGTCAGGTAATCGAAGTATCTCAAGATGGTTCCCCCTTATAGTTTTGCGAAGCCAAGCAAAACAAGCGTAGGCCTCTCCTATAGAGAGTGGCAGAACCAGCTATACCTTATCCGGTTCTCTCATATATAAGTGAAGGCCTACGCTATAAACATATACGATTACCTGAAAGCAGCAGTGTTCAACTACCTTTGAAAT
This sequence comes from Paenibacillus sp. FSL R5-0345, assembly GCF_000758585.1. Taxonomy (NCBI): domain Bacteria; kingdom Bacillati; phylum Bacillota; class Bacilli; order Caryophanales; family Paenibacillaceae; genus Paenibacillus; species Paenibacillus sp. FSL R5-0345. The sequence goes on along the minus strand of NZ_CP009281.1, from coordinate 358,718 downwards.
CAAGCATTTCTATGGGCTTCTTTTTTCTTACGCAGTACGCTGTAAAGAATCGTACCACCGAATACAAGAATAATGATTGAAAAGAATAATACATGTGGCATTTCGTATCCAAAAGCGCCCGCGAGCATTTTACCGGCAATAATGGCAATAAGCGCAAAAGCAGCACGCTCAAGTTCCGGGATTTTATCAATAAGCTTCAAGAATAATTGCGCTACTCCCCGCATCATCAGAACACCTATGATTCCGCCCATAAAGAGCACCCAAACCTGGTTACTAACACCAAATGCAGCAATGACACTATCAATACTAAAAGCAATATCCATTAATTCAACAAGGAGAACCGTCTTCCAAAAAGAGAACCCCTTATTCTCGATCTTCTCGTCGCCGCCGCCCTTAAACAATCCGCCATAAGCGATATAAAAGAGATAGGCTGCACCGAGAACCTTAACCAACATGAATTTGATAAGAAAGGTCCCGAGACCGATAGCCAAAAATCTGAATACATAAGCACCTATGATTCCGTAGAAGAGCGCCTTTTTCTGTTGTTCTTTAGGTAAATGCTTCACCATAACAGCAAGCACGAGCGCATTATCTGCAGAGAGCAGCCCTTCCAATAGCACTAAGCTCCCTATAATCCCCCAGCTAACCGGGTCAGAGAGCGTACCTACGACATCGCTCCATGAGAAAAAATGCCCGTAGTTCTCACTAATATTCCTGAAAAAATCAGCGAACCAATCCATTACACTTGCGCCTCCGAAAAAATCGTCTATTTACTGCCAGCAACCCAGCGCAGTCCCCAACCATAAGCCTCATCAATCTCCCGATGACCACTGTAATATTGGACCAGCCGTTCAACACTGAATGTCTCGTTATTCACATTCCGAAATAACGCGATTGCACACATACCTTTACGGTTGTTGTGCTCGTCCAAATTGACAACAATATCGGGTCCACCGCTCTGAGTAATCGTGACAACACCGTCAGCTTCTGACCAATTGGTAACACCTTTATAAATAAAAGAAAAAATTAGAATTCGTTCAATCTCGGAAATTTTGCTACCATTAATCCGCAGATTCTCACCAGTTGTCACAGAGCCTGTCCGATCATCTCCGTCAAGCATGACATATGGAGGCTGGTTTAACGAACCAAACGCATTGCCCAGCGCCTGAACAACTCCCTTACTGCCATTCTTCAGCTCATATAGACAAGCAAGATCTAAATCCACACCGTTTTTACGATTAAAAAGCCCTCCGCCCTGCTTCTGATTCCAGTTGAGGTTAATCAGCAATTCACCTAAACCACCAGCTGATTTCTTCAGGTTGATCGAATCACCTTTTTTCTTCAGTTCGATCTTCTTCAGGTTGAGATTGATCGGTGGAGGTCCTACAGGTGAAGGTGCAGCTGCAGGAGGTGGCGGAATTTGAATCTTAGGCTCCGCGATCGGCGCTGATTGACGTTTAAGCTCTGGTTGCGGAGCTGCAGGCTTAGGTACTGGTGTCGGTGTCGGTGTCGGTGTTGGTGTAGGTTCATCGTTCGCCTCTATCCCAAAGTTCAGACACAGCTCCTTTAAACCGCCAGCAAATCCTGCAGCAATGGCGCTGAATTTCCATTCACCGTTATATCTATATAATTCTCCTACCACAACAGCCGTTTCCACGGAGAAATGATTTTCAAGATCACATCGGAGAAGCTCCGCACCTGTTACTTGATTCAGAATCCGAAAATAGGCCTGATTTACCTGCCTAAAACTTTGACCTCGCTTCTCGCCATCATAAATGGTGAGTGTAAACGCGAGTTTCATCACATCAGAAGGAACTTTATTTAGTTCCACGTCAAATTGCTTGAGACTGTTGGATGTAGGCATTTCCTTATATCTGATATAAGGCGTAGACGGATTATTATAAAATATCAAATCCTCATCTTTGCTTACTTTACCTTGTGCACCAAGCAGAAAAGCAGAAGTATCGATCTCTAATGCAGATGGCGATTGCCATCCAATCTCTACAATAAGAGAATCAAGTCCAGGATTTCCTTTCGTTAGGTCAACCTTTTGTCCTTTGACAACTGTAATACCCATTCTTACACCACCTTTATAAATGGAGCAAGCATAAACGCCTTCGGCGTCCTCATAAAGAGGGCAAGCGTTTAAGCGAGAAATATAAGACTCAAAGTATCGTGTGAACCTTATACTTTCTTACATTTTTAAATAACCCCACAAAATGGAGTTTATACTCCGCGACCTAATCCAGGTCCTTTGTGAGGGTGAAACTTATACTTTCTTAAATTCCAAAAAAAGGGCAGGATCGGTGATGACCCCGCCCGGAAGATGCTATTGCGCGTCCAGCCCATAATTTTTACACAATGCGCTAAGGCCGCCGCCAAAACCACTACCTACTGCCTGGAACTTCCAATCCGCACCATTGCGGTAGAATTCACAGAATACAACTGCCGTCTCTGTTGAGAAATCCTCACCCAGGTCGTAACGGAGCACTTCACGATCCGTCGAAGCATCCACCACACGTACGAAAGCATTGGAGACTTGTCCAAAGTTCTGTGCACGAGCTTCGTAATCATAAATCGTTACAGTTATACCAATCCGCTGAATATGTGCAGGCACTTTGCTGAAATCAACGATAATTTGCTCGTCATCTCCGTCGCCTTCACCTGTACGGTTATCCCCCGTATAGACTACGGAACCTGCACCACCATTAGGGTTGTTATAGAATACAAAATCATCTGTACCTTTAGCTTTGCCGTCTTCATGAAGCAGAAACGCTGAAGCATCGAGGTCAAAATCTTGACCTCCACTATACTTATTAGTGTCCCAGCCCAATCCAACAACTACCTTTGTTAGACCTGGATTAGTCTTGGTAAGATCAATCCGCTGTCCTTTGGAAAGACTGATCGTCACTGACATAACCTTCTTTCATGAGTAGATTCAGTTCATTGTGTAACCACAAGATCAATACTACAAGATTTATACCACAAGATTTATTGCAAGCCGTAATCGCGAGTCAAACCGCTCAAGCCGTCTTTGTAGCCGCTACCGATTGCATTGAACTTCCACTCTGCACCGTGACGGTATAGCTCACCGACAACAACGCCAGTTTCAATAGAAAAGTCTTCACCCAAATCGAAACGAATTAGTTCTTCATTGTTCAAATCATTTACGATACGTACATAAGAACGAGAAACTTGTCCGAAGTTTTGGCTTCTAGCTTCAGCTTCATAAATAGTAATAGTGAATGCTATCTTTTCTACATCCGCTGGGATACTCAGAAGGTCTACTTGAACCTGCTCATCATCGCCATCGCCGTCTCCAGTACGGTTATCGCCTGTATGAATAACAGAACCATTTTCGTTTTGCTTATTATTGAAGTAAATAAAGTTCGTTTCTTTTTCAACTTTGCTGTTCGCATTAGTCAAGAATACGGAAACGTCCAAATCGAAATCTTTACCGCCGTCATATTTATTAGTGTCCCAACCAAGACCTACTGTGATTTTGGACAGACCTGGATTTGTTTTTGTTAAATCGATCTTTTGACCCTTGGATAGATTAATTGCCATGATAACATTCCTCTTTTCTTTTATTTGGATTATACGTAACGTTCCGCCAGTTGATTAATATGCGCCGCGTGACTGCCCTCACCAATTGCGGCGAACTTCCATTCGCCACCTTGCCGGTAAAGCTCCCCACAAATAAGCGCTGTATAACCATTGTAATTATCAGATAGGTTGAAGCGGATCAGCTCATTGTTGCCTACAGCATTTATCACACGGATATAAGCTGATTTGATCAGTCCGAAATCCTGTTTACGGTTCGTAGCATCATAAATATTCACGACTACAAGAACCTTGTGTACATCGGAAGGAATGGCATTCAAGTTGACCATGATTTGCTCATCGTCTCCGTCTCCATCACCCGTGAGATTGTCTCCGGAATGAATGACAGAGTTACAAGGGCTTTGCTTATTGTGGAAGCAAATCAGGTTCCCCTTCTTAACTAGCTTACCGTTCTCATTAAGCATCAGTGCTGAAGCATCACAGTCCACGTTGGCCTGTTTCTTCATCCCGAAGAATCCGCGAGACGGCTCAGCTGGATCCCAGCCCAAACCTACAATTACGTTAGATAAGCCTGCATTACCTTTTGTGAGGTCAATCTTCTGACCTTTTACCAGATTAATTCCAGCCAACTTTACGTACCTCCATTCCCTAAAAAGAATCACCATTTGTTAGTCTAGCTTTTGTATGTTCTATCAGTGATACGCTAAAGAACTAAATACGTTTCATCCGAACTCATGTATATGGTATTACATCGTTTATAAACTAAATTCACTAGGGTTTAATCCCAAGACACCGCAGATATGCCGTACAACCGCTTTTTCATGGTCATCAAAATCACCATCAGCAGAGCCGATAGCTGAGCATACACCCACAATTACGCGCCCCACATCCGGTTTGCCGGTAAACTTACCGATGGCTTTGAGTGCTTCCTGCTTACCGATTTCCGGGGAAAATTCAAAGTTACTTACATAAAAGTTGAACTGGGTAATGACGTCTCTCATGTCAAATACCTTTAGCTCATTGCTCATATTCATATAGCCGGCCATTTTATTCTTTTCAGCTTCTTCTATTTTACCGTCGGCAGCAGCAACTAAGGCGCAGCCCGCAACTACCGCATTCATGAAATCTTTATTTTTAAATTTCTTCACTTGATCTGTTAGTCCGTTTTTGGTGGTATTCAACCAGCTTTTAAATGTGCTCATCGTATTCTCCTTCTATCACCGCAAGATTATGATAACAAAAGATATCCCAGAGCCTCCTCTCCACGTATCCGACAGAATTTTCATAGTAGATCTCTGAATCACGGTTTACTCTTCTAATATACCTGATAAAATAGCAATATTCTACTTTTCCAAACTCTTACAGTACTTTTGATAGAAAAGATTGTGTCCGTTCTTGCATAGGATTTCCGAACAATTGCTCCGGACTGCCTTCTTCTACGATTTCGCCCTGTTCCATGAACAGCACACGATCCCCAACCTCACGTGCAAAGCCCATTTCATGGGTTACCACAATCATCGTCATCCCCTCACGGGCCAAATCCTTCATCACTGCCAGCACTTCACCGACCATTTCCGGATCCAGCGCAGAGGTGGGTTCGTCAAAAAGCATTATTTTGGGCTCCATCGCCAGCGCCCTAGCAATCGCAACCCGCTGAGCCTGACCTCCGGACAATGAAGCTGGATACATCTCTGCTTTTTCACTTAATCCTACCTTTTGCAGCAGTTCCAACGCTTTTTGCCGAGCTTTATCTGGAGACCATTTCCGCACCCGAATCGGCGCAAGCATAATGTTCTCAATCACCTTCATATGTGGAAATAGATTAAACTGCTGAAATACCATTCCTAGCTCTGTGCGGATAGCATTAATATTAGTACTCGCGTCCATCAATGAGGTACCCTCGATCACAATTTCACCACTCTGCGGCTGCTCCAGTAAATTCAGGCATCGCAAAAAGGTAGATTTACCTGATCCAGACGGGCCGATCACCACCACAACCTCCTGACTGAAAATATCAATGCATATGTCGGTCAATACTGCATTTGTTCCGAATGATTTATGTAAATTTCGCACTGAAATCATAAGCTCACTCATATTACAGCCTCCGTTCGACGTAGTTTAGCAGCTTGCTAAGAGTATAGGTGAGAATGAAATAAATAAGTGCCGCCGTCAAATAAGGCTCCCAGATCCGCAAATATTGCCCTTTCATTGTATTGCTCCAATACATAATTTCCGGTGCGGCTACGAGCGCAAGAAGTGAAGAGTCCTTTACTAATACAATAAATTCGTTGCCAAAAGCCGGAACCATCCGTTTGATCGCCTGCGGTAAAATAATAAATCGCATCGCCTGCCAATTTGTCATCCCAAGTGAAATAGCTGCCTCCCGCTGTCCGCGGTCGATAGATTGAATACCTGCCCGAAAAATCTCAGCGGAATAAGCTGCCGAATTAAGCGACAATGCAACAAACGCAGTGATCAGCGCATTGGTTTTACCGTAAATTGGGGGAATCACTCCAAAGTGAACAATCAGGATCTGCACATACAGCGGTGTCCCTCGAAAGAAATTGATATAAGAATGAAAAGGCCAGCGCAAATACCATTTTGGTGCCATTTTTCCGAATCCAATCCCCAGACCCAGAATAGAGCCAAATAAAATAGAGACCACAGAAATACCGATCGTCAGCAGGGTCCCTTTTAATAAGACAGGCAAATACTGAATGATGATGTCCAATCTAAAATCCATAGGACTCTTCCCTTCTCTTCTCTTCTTTAGGTCACAAATGATTAAAAAAGAAGCATGCGCAATAGCAATCATTACGCACGCCTATTAGCTTCTCCTCTTATTTTGCCTTCAACAGATTATCTAAGTTAGGCTCTTCGCCGAACCATGTTTTGTAGATCTCCGCATACTTTCCATTCTCCAATACCTTTTGGATGGCAGGATCCAGTTTCGCTCTTAAATCACTGCCTTTCGGGTATAGAATACCGTAATATTCAGCTCCGAAATTCTCTGTGTCCACGATTCCCACCAAATTCTGCTTCGGATTGTTCTTCATGTACTCACGCACTATGGCAATGTCTGCCACAACCGCGTCGGCTCCACCACCATTCAGTTCCATCAACGCTACCGCATTGCTGTCAAAACGCTTCAGATTTGCGTTATCAATCCCCATAATTCCACTCATTAGCTCATCGGCGGTAGTAGCAGCCTGCACAGCAACCTTTTTATCTTTAAGATCGAGGGCATTTTTGATATCACTGCCTTCTTTGACCATAATCATGTTGGTAGATTCAAAATAAGGAATGGAATAGTCATACGTTTCTTTACGTTCGTCCGTGATGGATACTGAAGATAGTCCCGCTTGATACTCCGTCCCTTGCTTTACACTCGTAAGCATCGTGTCCCAGCCTGTATTGGTGACCTCATAGCTAAGTCCGGCTTCTTCCATAACTGCCTTAATGAAATCAATATCAAATCCTTTGATCGTATCCGTGTCCATATATTCCATTGGCGCATAACTAGCATCACTGGCAAATTTGATCTTCTCTACTCCCGCACTTTTATTGCTATTTGCATTATTCGACCCACATCCCACTAATCCCACGATCATCAATGCAACAAAAGCTGACATAATCCAACCTTTTCCCATAGCACCATCTCCATTTAACCTATTTTTTGTAAATAACTTAAAGAGATTTTAACAGAATTAAGAATTGGTGACAATTAACTTTTCTATTAAATGTAATGTTATATAACATAAATATGTTTTATTGTGACTTTTATGCGTAGTGCTACTTGAAGAACCTTCGTATTTCTCTCTGAAATATCAAAAAAGGCACTGCCAGAGATTCTATCCTCTCTAGCAATGCCTTTAGCACATTTAACTGTGCATTCTATTAAAGTATGATATCCCCATCATAAGAACCAATCATTTTGTAAAGATCTGGCCGGCGATCACGGAAAACTCCCCACTCGATCCGTCCGACTTCCAAAGCATCCAGATCAAATTCGCTCACCAGCACGGTTTGCTCATCTCGGCCTGCTTCAACAATTTTATTACCTTGCGGTCCGGCAATGAAGGAAGAGCCGTAGAAATTAATGCTAGAATCTTCATCAATTTCTTCACCGATACGGTTAGAGGCAACGACTGGAATAAGGTTAGCTGCTGCATGCCCAAGCATACAGGTCTGCCAATGATCTTTAGAATCGATCGATCCATCCTGCGGTTCCGATCCGATAGCGGTTGGATAGAACAGAATCTCTGCTCCCATCAAACTCATTACTCTAGCCGCTTCTGGGTACCATTGATCCCAGCAAATCCCTACGCCAATTTTGGCATAGCGAGTGTTCCATACTTTAAAGCCGGTATCTCCCGGATTGAAATAGAATTTCTCTTCATACCCTGGACCATCTGGAATATGGCTCTTGCGGTATTTACCTAATATCGTTCCATCGGCATCTATTACAGCCAGTGAGTTGTAACGTGCGTAATTCTTTTTCTCATAAAAACTGATCGGCAGCACCACTTGCAGCTCCTTGGCTACTGCTGTGAAATGATTAATCGCTTTGTTATGCTCTAGCTCTGTTGCATATGCGTAATAATCAGCTTTCTCTTTCTGGCAGAAATATGGAGTCTCAAACAGCTCCTGCAGCAAAATAATTTGCGCTCCCTGTGCCGCTGCTTCTCTAGCCAGGGTTTCGGCTTTGCGGATATTCTCATCAATATTACTGGAACAGCTCATTTGTGTCGCAGCTACTTTTACATTTCTCAAGAATCTGTCCTCCTTGTATATAAATGTCCCTTTGGACGTTTAGTTTCCTTCAATTATTGCTGAGCAGGCATTTGCTGCGTAGTGCAGTGAACATTCCCGCCTTCAGTGATGACTGCCATACCGTTAACTGTACGAATCTTACGTTCGGGGAATAAACCAGCCAGCACTTCCTCGGCAAGTTTATCTGTCTCCACCGCTGTACCGCCAAACACAGGCAATATAATTCCACCGTTTACGAAATAGAAGTTTAAATAACTGAGCGTCAGACGGCTGCCGTCATGATCCACCCGTGGTGGCTGCTGAATCTTGATAATCTCCAGCTTACGCCCTTTCGCGTCTGTCGCATTCTCCAGAATACGAAGATTCTCCTGTGTAATCTCAAAATTCTCATCCTGCGGATCCTCACAGACCTGAATAATGACTTTTCCCGGAGCAGCAAAGCAGGCGATATTATCCACATGGCCATCGGTTTCATCACCACTTAAACCACGTTTAAGCCAGATAATAGTATCTGTACCCGTATAATTCCGCACGTACTCTTCAATATCCTCGCGCTTCAGTTCTGGGTTACGGTTCGTATTGAGCAGACATTCTTCTGTAGTAATCAAAGTGCCTTCTCCATCCGTATGGATCGAGCCACCTTCCATCACCAGCGGTGCATCAAAGCGTGTAACTTGTGAGTGTTCGAGAATCTGTGGCGCCACTTCGTCATCCAGATCCCAAGGTGAATATTTACCGCCCCAGGCATTGAACTTCCAGTTCACACCTGCTAGAACACCGTCTTTATTAACAACAAAGGTAGGTCCGTTATCACGCAGCCAAGCATCGCTATGCGCTATAGGCAGCAGCGTTACATTCGGTCCACTAACCAGACGTTCTACTCTTTCCACGTCCTCCGGGTTAACGATGACCGTGATCGGTTCAAACTCAGCAATGGCTGTGATGATCTCCGTATAACCTTGACATACAGACTCATGGTTATCCGGGAAACACATGGATTCCTGCACCGGCCAGGAGATAAAAGTACGTTCATGTTTGCCCCATTCCGGTGGCATTGTATAGTTCAATTCTTTAGGATTCATGTGTTAACTACCTCTACTATTATATTTGGAGCTAGCCCTACCCTTAAAACTCCTTCCCCATCATACAATAATATGTTCTAGCGCTCAATTCCCTGAGACACTAATAATGTTGGAAGAAATCTTTTTGTTCGCCACAACCTTTTACAGTTAAACTTTTTAGGTTTAATCCGTTTCAACAAGTCTTTATTTAATTATTTTAGTTCAAAAGAGAATATCATTTAATATTTTTACTTATTATAGTGATTCTATTTTCATTTTTATTGCCTTTTGTATAATTAACTTAAAGGAGTGAAATGTAATGGACGACATCGATCTGCAAATCTTGGAGCTGTTGAAGAGCAATGGACGCATGACTAGTTCCGAAATCAGTAAAATCGTTCATTTGTCCGTGCCTTCCATCACTGAAAGAATCCGCAAGCTGGAGAATAGCGGAGTGATTGATCAATTCACGATCAAGGTGAACCGCAAAGCAATAGGGCAAAATCTAGTAGTTTATATATTTGTACAGCTGCACGGCTCGGTTGAAACAGAGCACTTCCGCAAAACTATTATTCAATCCCCACTAGTACTTGAATGTCATCATATCTCGGGGGAATACGACTATCTCTTAAAGGTGGGGCTGATGGATTTATCCCAATTGGAGGAATTTATAACGCATACGCTCAAAGCCAATCATGACATTGTAAGATCCAATACTGTATTTACTTTGTCCACGCTAAAAGAAGAATAAATAAAAGGAGTGATTCCTTATGGCATGGGAGTGGATCGCCAAAGGAATTCTGTTGGGGCTTTCTATTGCGGCTCCGTTAGGTCCTATCAGCATATTATGCATCAAGAAAACGTTAAACTCAGGATTCAAAACCGGTCTATGCTGCGGCTTGGGAGCAGCCACAGCTGACGCAGTTTATGGCAGTATCGCCGGATTCGGCTTATCCTCCCTAACCGCTCATCTGGTTGATCACAAAACGGTGCTACAAGCCTTAGGCGGACTATTTATTTGTTATCTGGGTATAAATTCGCTATTAGTTCCTCCGAGGAAGAGAAACATTGAATCCGATACAAAAACAAACTCAGTGAAATCATACGCAGTAACGCTGCTGCTGACGTTATCCAATCCCATGACGATTATTTTTTTCCTTGGTGTCTTCAGTGCCTCAGGTGTTCTTCTGTCTCATAGCAGCTCCAATATGCCGTTTTTAGTTGGCGGTGTATTTCTAGGTTCCACGTTATGGTGGATTTTTTTGACAGGGAGTACCGCCTTGTTCAGGAACAACATGACATTCGGAAGCTCGAAACAGCACTTCTTCAACAAACTGTCTGGACTAGTAATGTTATCTTTCGGCGTTATCGCCCTTATTCAATCTCTCGATCTCCGGAGATTCTTTTAGACAGAATATCAAACTAAACGGTAATTCTTTTTACCACATTGCCTTCAAAATCCTTAACGATGAATTCTCCAGCCTCAAGGACACCATAAGAATTCGGATTATTCTCTTTAGGCAGTGAAATGGAGCCGGGATTCAGCACGAATACGCCCTCTTTTACGTCCGCAACCGGAATATGGGTATGCCCCTGAATAAAGATATCCTTCTCGGATAGTGCCGGTAAATTCTCAATACTAAAGCCATGACCATGTGTAACATAGATTCGTCTGCCTTCATGCAGGAGCATGACATAATCGCCCATCATCGGGAATTGCAACAGCATCTGGTCCACCTCAGCATCACAGTTACCGCGTACTGCCGTTATGGGCTTCTTTTGGTTATATTCATTCAATTTATTAGCAACTCCCTGTGGGTCGTAACCCTTCGGCAGTGGATTTCTGGGACCGTGATATAAAAAGTCTCCTACGATAACAAGACTGTCCGGCTGTTCTTCCTCTACCTTTTCCAATGCCCGTTCTAACCAGAATAAAGATCCGTGAATATCGGAAATAAACATTAGCTTCATCAATGTATTCTCCTTTTCGACTTAACTTAAATAAATCTTGTGCTCAGATCATAATTTTAACCTTGAATATACCCACAACGCAAAAGCGGACGTTCCCTAAAAGGAACGCCCTGCTCTATATGCTTCTACCCTTACGGTAAATTCGATGATCCCATCAAGAATCGATCCACTTCGCGGGCCGTCTGACGACCCTCATCAATGGCCCAGACAACAAGGCTTTGTCCGCGGCGCATATCGCCTGCTGTGAATACACCTTCTACATTGGTCGCTTGTGCACCGAACTCCGCCTTGGCATTTCCGCGCTCATCGCGTTCTACCCCAAGCTCGCCTAGTACAGTCTCTTCGGGGCCTGTGAATCCCAAAGCGAGCAGTACTAGCTGCGCCTCTAGCACTTCCTCACTGCCGGGTACTTCAACCGGAACCATCCGTCCCTGTTCATTACGAGTCCACTCAATTCGTACCGTATGCAGCTCCTGCACATGTCCACCGTCATCGCCGATAAAACGTTTTGTCGAAACAAGATATCGACGTGGATCTTCTTTATATAACTGCTCCGCTTCTTTTTGTCCATAATCAACTTTAAGAACCTTTGGCCATTCCGGCCACGGGTTGCTAGGCTGACGCGTCAGTGGGGCCTGTGGCATAATCTCAAGCTGGATCACACTACGACAGCCGTGGCGGATCGACGTAGCTACACAATCCGTGCCAGTATCTCCACCACCGATTACAACTACATCCTTATCTGCCGCAGACAGATATTCACCATCAGCAAGTTCTGAATCCAACAAGCTCTTAGTATTCAACGTTAGAAACTCCATAGCCTGATGAACGCCGCGCAGCTCTCGACCCTCTATCGGAAGATCACGTGCCTGCGTGGACCCGCCACACAAGACTACTGCGTCATGCTCCACCTTAAGCTTTGCAGCCGAGATATCTCGCCCAATCTCTGTATGAGTCACGAATGTAATCCCTTCAGCCGCAAGCAAATCCACCCGGCGCTGCACCGTCTTTTTATCCAGCTTCATGTTCGGAATACCATAGGTCAACAAACCGCCAATCCGGTCTGCCCGTTCATACACAGTCACCGTATGCCCTGCCTTGTTAAGCTGGGCAGCACAAGCAAGGCCTGCTGGACCTGAACCTACTACAGCTACTTTTTTACCTGTGCGGGAAAGCGGCGGCTCTGGCACAATCCAACCTTCTTCAAAACCTCTATCTACAATCGCTTTTTCAATCGATTTAATCGTAACGGGCTTGCCATTCATCCCCACCGTACAAGAACCTTCACAAGGCGCCGGACACACACGTCCAGTAAATTCAGGAAAGTTATTGGTCTTGTGCAGACGTTTCAGCGCAATCTCCCAGTTTCCACGATAGACCATATCATTCCATTCCGGAATCAAGTTATGCAGAGGACAGCCGGAAGCCATACCAGACAACAGACGTCCTACATGACAAAATGGTGTGCCACAGTCCATACAACGCGCACCTTGCTCACGCAGCTTCTCTTCCTCCATAGGAATCGAGAATTCATCCCAATTCTTAATCCGCTCAAGCGCCTCACACTCCGCAGGCGTCTGCCGTTCAAATTCTAAAAATCCGGTTGCTTTCCCCATCTCTGTCATCCTCTCTAAAATATCCCCACAAAGTGAAGCTTTCTTCGATGCGTACACAGGTACTTTGCAGGGACCCCAATATATACTTTCTAAACCGTTGAAAAAGAAAAATACGCTCTATGTTTGTCTGAGGTCAAGCTTATGCCACTCTAAAGCGTCAAAGTAAATGCCTTCATATTAACATCCAATATCGTCATCGAAAATGAGTAATGTCACCTTTTTATGTAAAATGAAACAATCAAATTAAGAAAATAGAAAAACAAAAAAAAGCACACAGTGTACTGTACCTGATTAAAGTACGTTACTCCGCATGCTTTTCAATATTGATCTTATAAAAGACTATCTATTTCACTGTCAGTACTACTGTCCCAATCCCATTTACAGTTAACTTATTCCCTGTCAGATCCAGCGCAAGTTCATCGCCAAAGATGGTCTTCCACTCTCCAAGCTGCGGCAGAACCACAGCGGTCTGTTCAGCATTCGTATTAAAAAGAACGTAGATATGCTTCGCTGCATCTCCTCCAGCATGGCCACGCAGTGTATAAGCTACTGCACTTGCCGGTGCTTTTTCAAAAACCAAATGCTTCCGAATGTCATCTGCGGTTCGCATACGGAAGGCCGGGTGAGCTTTACGCAGTGCAATTAGCTGCTTCATATACGCCACTTCTTCCTGATGCGCAGCGCACAATTCCCAGTCCATACGATTGATCTCAACCGAGGATTTGTAGCTGTTCTCCACTCCGTTCTTGGTGCGCATAAATTCCTGACCCGCATGGATAAAAGGAATCCCCTGACTCATGAACACTATCGCAGAAGCCAGCCTATGCATGGATCGGCGCTGAGCGACCGTCTCGCCCTCGGTGGACAATACGATTTTATCCCATAAGGTATGATTATCATGACACTCTACATAATTAACGTTCTGCTGAGGCTCTTCGGCAAATTGCTTAATTCCTGGGCTGAAGTCAATTCCTCCCGCAATCCCCGCCTTGATCGCAGGCTCCAGACCCATCATTCCACTGATGAAGCCCGGCTGATCATACAAAAAGATATTTCCTTTAATCGCATCCCTGAAGTCATCATTAAAATGTCCGATTCCCGGCATAAGGGAGGCATTCTTCTGATGAGCGAGCCGTTCCATCGGCAGCTCTGTTCCCATCATCCAGCCTTCACCAATCGTCATGATGGATGGATCTATTCCATCCAGACGCCGCCGAGTTTCCCGCATCGTATCAACATCCATCAAGCCCATCAAATCAAACCGGAAGCCGTCGATATGGTATTCTTTAGCCCAATAGACCACGGACTCCACAATGAAGCGGGACATCATCAAGCGTTCTGTAGCCACGTCATTCCCACAGCCTGAGCCATTCGACAAGCTTCCATCTTGTTTATATCGCAAATAATAGCCTGGAACCAGTTTAGTAAAATTCACGCGATATCCATCGTACACATGGTTGTAAACAACATCCATAATGACACGGAGGCCACGATCATGAAGCGCTTGAATCATTGTTTTTAGCTCTTGAATACGTAGTCCGGGCATATAGGGATCCGTAGCATAGGAGCCTTCAGGAGCATTATAATTCTTCGGATCATAACCCCAGTTAAAATGAGGTTCATCCAGCTTCGTCTCATCTACACTCTCTGTAGAATAATCATAAATAGGCAATAGCTGCACATGGGTTACACCGAGATTTGCGATATGATCAAGTCCGGTTAGAATACCCTCAGGTCCGCGGGTTCCTTCTTCCGCCAAAGCGAGATATTGTCCCTTATGAGTCATCCCGCTCGCCGGGTGAATGGATAAGTCACGCAAATGAAGTTCATAAATAATGGCGTCCACAGGATCCTCAAACGGCGGCTTATCTTCCGTCCAACGTTCAGGGTCTGTCTTGCGCAAATCTAGAATAGCGCCTCTGTCACCGTTCACGCCAACAGCCCGTGCATAAGGATCAGCTGCTTCATTCCACTGTTCACCTAAACGCACTCGGTAAGTATAGAATTTGCCATCCAGATCACCGTCAACTGTAGCTCTCCACGTTCCCCGGATATCGCGAATCATAGCATATTTGCTCTCCGCCGCTCCCTGCCATGAATCATAGATTACTAGCTCTGCCTCCTGAGCCGTAGGAGCCCACAAGCAAAATGATGAGCAGGCCGGTGAATAGGTCAGTCCCAGATCATCGCCGTCGTAGCTGAACAACTGATCAAACTCCTGAGCAAAAACAGAAATACCCCTAGTAGTCGCAGGATCACCATAATAAATGGGTTCCTTCATTTCCTTTTGTACGGACAAAGCACCTATCCCCTTTTCCAGTTATTAACTGGATTATAGTATGATCCTCGCATTTGTGCAAACGTTTGGACTCAAAATAATTAGATCATTTTTCCAGAGGAATTCCCTTAGCAGATCGCGATTAACTAGGTGTTTCTAAGATATTCAAACCTACCATCGTAATGATGTCTTTATTCGAATAATATGGAATGCGCCGTTCTTTACAAAGAGCAATTCTTCCGTCCTTATACCTCACACCATTATCCTGAATGATGAGAATTGGACGATCCCCGTTATCAGGCACCTCATATCCTATACCTAATACCCAGTGGTAGTCGTAAGCAAAGCTCCCTCTCCACCGAAAATTAAACCATTTATCAAATTTAACAGCGACTGGTCGACCTGCATCAATCTCCGCTTTATACACATCGAAATCGTTAAAAGTAGAGATAGATAGCTTATACTCCCCCTCTGGCGAGATTGAAGCGTTGATATAAGCTGTGATTCCCTTTACAAAACGACGTGTACTCATGCCTAAAGGGGTTCCTCCGTGATGACTGTATATGTAATTAATATGATCTGCTTTGGAGTGAAAATGACCTGTGCCACGAATAAAGTCCATTCCTAGCTGGGTATTCCAATACTCGGTTAAAGCTGCCATTGTCGCAGGTCCACAAGCAGAAGACGGAGATGAAACCCCAGCCTCCCACTGTGTGTATGGATCCGCCGGTAGTTTGTTGCTGAGACTGGAGTTTCTATGCTTCATCAGGACATTTCTCCTTTTGAAGAAATCGGCTTAGAAGCTGAAAGGGCATTGCCCTCCGGGAGTAGAATCACATTTTCACCAGCATCCATAGGTACCTCTAAATCAAATCCTGATTCCATTTCCTGAGCGGGTTTCTGCTCTGTCTGAGCAACTATTTCTTCATCACTCTCATCTCCGCTTTCAGGATTAATCTGTAGCGTGAAATAGAAATTAGAGCCCTCTCCTTCGCTACTCTCCACCGCAATGGCTCCGCCCATCAGCTCGACGAGCTTTTTGCAAATGGCTAGTCCTAAACCCGTCCCAGCATACTTACGATTAAACGAGGAGTGCAGCTGGTAGAATGATTGAAATAACTGATGCTGCTTTTCTAAAGGAATACCTATCCCCGTGTCTCTGACATTAAACTTCAAAGTCGATTTCTTTGAAACCACGGACAAATTCCGCTCCACGTAAATACAGACATTGCCTCGGTCAGTAAATTTAATCGCATTGCTAACCAGATTAACCAATACCTGACGTAATCGTCCTGCATCTCCCATAATGAACGTAGGAACTCCTGGTGCCATGCTGTAAGACAGCTCAAGATTTTTTTCCAAAGCCTTAGCCATAAATAGATCCGTTACACTGTCCAGTACCTCTCGAAGATGCACGGGCTCATGTACGATCATCATTTTTCCGGCCTCAATTTTACTGTAATCGAGAATTTCATTCAGAATATATAGAAGAGAGCTACTGCTCTCCTTAATAATATTTGTGTACTCACGTTGTTCTTCATCTAGTTCTGTCTCGGCAAGCAGATCAGTCATCCCCACAATGCCGTTCATAGGCGTGCGTATTTCATGGCTCATAATGGCCAGAAACTCTGATTTAGCCTGGTCCGCTTTTTCCGCAGATTCCTTGGCACGAATGATCTCCTTCTCATCTGTAATATCCCTGAACACGACTACAACACCCTTAGATTCACCTTTATCAAAAAGAGGCGTTACCTGGTACTCTGCAAGAAAGCTCGTGCCATCTTTACGCCATAAGACTGCATCCTTGCTCTGGTAAGATCGCCCTGACCTAATGGCTTTGATTAATGGCGACTCCTCTGGCCGGTAATGGATCCCATCAAGCGCTGTCTGCTGAATATGATCTAGATAGGTATGACCCATAATCTCATCATGTTCATAGCCGAGCATATGCAAACCTGCTGGGTTGATGAAGGTCACCTTCTCCTCCATATCGAGTCCAAAAATACCCTCCGAAACCGCATTTAAAATAAGGGTGTATTCATTGCTTAGCTTTTCGATTTGTTCCGTATATCTTATACGTTCCGTAATGTCACGGGAAATACCGTATACGCCTACCACTTGATCGTCTACAATGATCGGAATATTAGTGGTATTAATCTCTATAAAATGGCCTTCTTTATGAATAAGTGTCAGATCATAGCTTTGAGGATAGCCCTTAGCGGCTAAGTTAAAATGATACAGCGTCTTCTCCATGTCCTTCTCATGCACAACGGGACCAAAGTACATTCCGATCAGTTCTTCCAGCGAATACCCTGTCAGTTTCTCCAGATTCGCATTGGCTGTTAAATAATCCCCTTGCAAATTCATGGAGTACACAGCAGAAGGATTATATTCAAATAAGGATTTATAGCGCTGTTCATTCTCTTGAAGCTTGAATTCGAACTGTTTGCGCTCTTCAACTGCATGACGCGAGATTAAATCCAGCGAATTCTCGGACATCAATCTATAATTACGTTCACTTTGATAAATCTGTTCCTCTAGATCTCGTTGATCTTCCATTTGTTGGTCTGCAATCTTTCGGTCTGTAATATCTTCGGCGTACACAATAATACACGAAGGGGCTTGTCCTGTTGTTCCAAATCCTGAGAATGTCAGGGAAAGCCATACCGGGTGATCCCCTTTGTAAAAGCATTCTTCCTTCTTCCAGCTCCCTGCTGGAGAATTCTGAAGCTCGTCCATCACCAATCTATAGGAAAGCTCTTTCGAAGACGTCTGTCTATTTTCCATTTCTGCAAAAATAGCCCCAGCAAGAAACTCAGCTTCAGTAAAGCCAAGTAAATTGCAAAAAGCCGGATTGACCTTTAGCCAGTTGCCCTTACCATCGTTCAAAGACAGTACGGCTATTCCCTCTGGCGACCTCATAAATGCATGTTCCAACATTGTGCTGTATTCTACCGCGTTATCCATCTACGCCAGACCTCCTTTGTTGCGAACGTTGCATCCTTTATTCCATCCTAAGTTCAGTATACGATAAGAGAAGTGAGTATAGAAATGCCCTGCGTATCATTTTGAATAGGGAATAGTTTAATTTTAAATATTGACTGGATGGCCTGGGGCAAACTATTATTAAACATAATAATATCGTTCGTGACCTATTACGCTGGAAGCACCCGTAATAAAGGCTTTTGCCTTTGCTACGGGTGCTTTTTTTTGTTGCCATTAGGTTACGACAATAGGAGGAGAACAAATGAAAACATTAAAGTCGGTGCCCTTATTACTGCTGGCGATCCTGCTACTGCTAAGCACATCATCTGGAGCTATTGCTGCATCCACAACAGAATTAACCCCCTCTGTTAAAGCGGCTTTTGATCTGACGGCCGCAACGGCAGATGGTCCTGCCAGGGTTAAGCTGACTTCTCTTTACAATGATTTATCCACCTTAAAGCTGCAGTATGATCAGCGCGAGGAGCAAATTCGAATCCTCCACTACAACAATGAGCAGTCGCTAGTTGTTGTACGTCAACAAATGAAAGAGATCGATCTTGAAGTAGTGAACCGCTTGGAAGCCTCCGTTAAGAGCTGTAAGCAACGCTATCAGCCCTTATTTGATCAGTATAGTGCGCTTAACAAGCGAATTAGTATCGCCAAGACTCTTAAGGATAAGACCTTGAATACCGTACTGCGTGCCCAAGGTGACGCTATGAAGATCTTGGTTCAGTTGGCACGCCAAGAGATCAGCGATAAGCAGAATCAGCTAAACGCTGCGAAAAAAACACGTACCCAAAAGATAGCTGAAGCTCGCAAAACCTTAGCTGGCATTGAAAGTCCTCAAATCACGATCAAATCTAACAAGAGCGTGATCACCTCGTTAAACAAACGTGTCTCAGCAGATTGGACGGACTTTAAAGCAGCGATTCGTAAACAAAATCTTACGCTAACCACCCAATCCCTATCTTCACTGGTCTCTGGTTATCGTCAGATCGCAACCCACAAACAAAAAATAATTGAGCTGGAACAAAAGGTTTCCCTTGTTATAGCGAATACAAAGAAACAAATCAGCTAACGGTCTTCTTCTTCTCATTTGCTCTGCGATAAGCCATCACTTTGCGGTACATGCTTTTATTAGAAAGATGTTTGAAAATATACGGATCCGGGCTAGTATTCACTTCAATAATCCAAGGCGTCATGTGATTATCTAATCCTACATCTACACCAATCTGTTTAAACCCAGGATATTTCTTATGGTAGAAACGTCCGGTATCCTCACCTAGCTTTCTCAATATCTTAAGCATCTGAGCTTGCTGAGCATCGTTCAAATAAGGCGACAGCAGCTTCTCCATAGACATTAGCGTACCACCGTTATGATAATTGGTAACAATCTTGCCTTTCTCAGCTACTCGGCCAATCAATCCGGTAGTTTCCCATTTGCCACGCGGACTGAGCTGGACCATCACACGGATGTCAAAGCGATGCTTACCATGCTTCAGCAAAACAATTCCTCTCTGAATCAAGTAACTACGTCCGCGTGTCGCTTTCTTAAGGGATGAATAAAAGGTGTCATAGACTCCAAACGTTTTTATCTTTGTTCCACTTTGGTATTTGTATTCTGTTCCATGAGAGTCCTTACTCTGTTCAACCTTCATCACACCATTACCGTAAGTACCGTGTTCCGGCTTAACGTAAATCATCCCATATTTTAGCAGCATCGTCTTTAAGTTGGCTTTACTAAACCTTACAGTCTCTGGAATCAGCGGTGAAATCTCGGAACTTTGCATGAGCACCTTGGTTTTAATCCATTTGCTGGTCAACGCCGACTTTGACTTCGTTCCCAATTGCCCTCTCCCCTATCACTCAAATAATGATCACAGCCTTGCTTAGCCTTAGTATTTTATGCATCGGCAATATGAATGGCATGGGTTGAACGCCCTCTCCGCTTTCAGATGTATCTCCAGATACTAAAGCTGCATATGGTGGGAAGAGGATAACCATTAGCGGATCAGAGGAGGCATGAACCATGCATATTTGTATTATTGCGCCGGAACGGCTCCCGGTTCCGGGAGACGGTTCAGTAGAAATTTGCATTTGGGCCATTGCCAGACGGCTGGCTGAGAAACATAAGGTTACCATTGTGAGCCGAATAGCGCCGGGACTGCCCGATGCCTCAATATTAGAGCAGGTCAGAATCATTCGGTTGCCTGCAAGTACTCCCGTCCATTATCGTACTTCGGTATTAGACTATATTCAGAATGAGTCATTTGATATCGTTCAGATTGATAATCGCCCCCATCTTATGTCTGCTGTAAAGAAAGAGCTCCCACATCTTCCGGTATTTCTATTTCTGCATTCTCTTACATTCACACCGGACACAGATAAGACTGCTAGAGCCCTGGCAAAAGCAGATCTGATTATTGCGAATAGCCACTCTCTACAACGAAGACTAACTCACCGATTCCCTCAATTAGACAATGAAATCCGTATTGTCCTGCTAGGAGCAGATCTTGATCGATTCACTCCTGTAGGCACACAGGAAAAATATCATCTTCGCAGACTTTACAGACTCCCGAAGGCCTTTACCGTCTTATTCGTCGGTCGAGTCATTCCCCGCAAAGGGGTACCCATATTGATACGCGCTATGTACCATTTAAATAAACATCTTCCCGTTCATCTTGTAATTGCAGGCAAAGGCAACCCTTCGTATATGCGTCAGCTGAAGCTGCTTGCAAGGCGGCTGGGAGTACCCGTCTCTTTCCTTGGAAATGTAGCTCATGAAGATATTCATACCCTTTATCAAGCCGCCGATTGCTTTGTATGTCCTTCTCAGAGTCATGAATCCTTTGGACTTGTTAATGTAGAGGCTATGGCCTCGGGACTGCCCGTCATCGCTTCTAGCAATGGAGGTATCCGTGAGATTATCGATTCCGGCCATAACGGCTATCTGGTGGAACGATATCGCGAGGCCTTGCCCTTCGCTAGATATTTGCTGCGACTAGGCCGGAATCCGGAGTTAGCAGCAACCATCGGGAAACAAGGAAGAGCAGATGCGCTTGAGGTCTTCAATTGGCACCGTACAGCAACTGATTTGGAACGCATTTATCAAAGATACATTAGTACAACAATAGAATCCTACAAGTATAAACGGGAAATATAAGACATAAAGTATGGTGCGAAACTTATACTTTCTTATATTTCAAAAAAAAGTAGTCCGCCTCCAATCACTGGAGACGGACTACTTTGAGTTAAATAAATTGAACAACTGTAAGAACAAGCCCTACAACAAAACCGCATAAGGCACCGTTCACACGAATCCACTGAAGATCTTTACCTACTTTATCCTCCAGCATATTCACTAGACTAGCATCGTCCATGCTATCCAGATTCTCTTTCACCAAAAGACCGATTCGGTAGTGGTTAGCCTCTACAAATGCAATTAATGAAGCGCGAATCCGCTCCTCCCAGCTGCCGATCCACTCTTGTTCCTTGCTAATACGGCGCACAAGCAGAGCATATAGTGCAAATAACTTGCGTCCACCAGCTGCCCGGTCCTCTTCCAACAAGGAGAGTGCCTTGCTACGTACGTTCTCCAATTGAGTATGCAGAAAAGCGGTTGCCGCTTCTCCCTCAAGCTCATTTAGTGCCCATTCTTTTACAGAAGCCATTCTAGCCTCGTCATTAACAATCTGGAACAGTGCCACCCGAATTTCTCGAATGATCTCTTCACGATATGGACTATCCTCTTCACGAAAATCGCGAATACCCGACTGTAGCATGCCTTGCAGCATTTCACCAAGCATATCCGCATCCATAAACCCAACGAAAGCCTGAAAAGCCATCCCCTTAAGTCCACCAAGCTTCACTTCAGCCAGTTTCTCACTGGCGATCTTACCCAGCATAGCTTTCGTTTCAGGACGACCGCTCCAGTTAGACACCCCTTCCAGCGCATAATCCAGAGCCGCTACATCTTTTCCATCGTTCATTAATTTAGTGACAATTTTATCGGCCGCAACCCCAAGCTCCGCTTCACGAATATAATCGGAAGCTGCCTTTTGAAGAAAAGGTACAGCTTTCTCTACCGGAAGTCGTGACACAAATTCGCTAAGCTGCTCTAGGATCTGGGCTCTCGCCTTCTTCTTACTAAAGAACTTCGTCAGCAGTTTGGAACCCATAGACATAATACCAAACTTGCGCAGCTTGTTCTCAATACTCTCTTTGTTCAGCAGCTCAGTCTCCATAGCAGTAATTAACGACTGGATAATCTTATCGCGATTCTTGAGCAGCAATGAGGTATGTGGAATACGTAACCCCATCGGATGACGGAATAACGCGGTTACTGCGAACCAGTCGGCAATCCCCCCGACCAGCCCGGCCTCAAATCCACCTCTTAGTAGAATCACAGCGAGATTTTCAGGTAGAAATAGTGTAATCAGAAACCCACATGCCATAAAAGCTAGTGACATGGTGGCCAAGTTTTTGGATCTCACGATTAGTCCCCCTTACATATACAGCTACCGATGTCCTTACGCAGGAAAAATATCGGCGGATCACGTCCCACGAACATGAACTGACGATAGACTCGGTTAGTCGATTAGTTTGACAACTATTGTACCACGACTGAACTATTTTCTAAAAATATACGATTATAAATGAATGAAAAGGTGTTTTTGGTTTTCAGAATATTAATGATAAGATACAAGTAACGTTTTCACTGGCCCGCGAAGGGGACAACTAAGACTGGATAAGGAGATCATACACTATGCTGATTGCTTTAGATATGGATGGAACATTGCTGAACGAAGAAGGACAAATTAGCCCAAAGAACCGCGAGGCGATTATAAAGGCTCAAAATTTAGGTCATATCGTAATTATTGCTACGGGACGCTCTTTTATGGATGCGGAACGACAGCTACGGCTAGCGGATCTGGAATGCCCTGTGGTCAGTCTGAATGGCGCAGTAGTCACACTGTCTGACCGCACGCTCGCAGCAAGTACACCGCTGAATAAGGAAGACATTATTCCTGCGTTACGCTGGATGAATGAAATTCCGGATTTGTATTACGAAGTATACACAGAGGACAACGTATATGTAGAACTAAATAAACGGGTTAGATTAGAGAAATTATCTGCATTAAGTGAAGAAGAAGTCCCAGAGGAAGTCAGCTGGCTGCTAAAAGCAATGATCGATCAGCAGTTTCAACAAGCAGCGGTAACTTACGTAGAGAGTATGGAAGAGATCTGGAGCAAAGAGGAAAACGTCATTTATAAAACGTTAGCTTTTTCTCTAAACCGTGAACTGCTCAAAGAAGCCTCCACCCGCTTTGCCGCGATCCCTGGCCTCATTATCACAGCCTCCCATGTCAACAATATCGAGATTAACCACGAAGATGCCAACAAAGGCTCCGGTGTAGCTATGCTCGCCGCCCATTATGGAATCCCACTAAAGGATGTAGCCGTAATGGGTGACAGCTATAATGATCAACCGATGTTCGAGGTGGCTGGCTACCGAATTGCCATGGCTAATGCAGCTCCGATACTCAAGGAAATGGCTGAATTCGTTACCGTCAGCAATGAGGAAGATGGAGTGGCGGTAGGACTTGAGCATCTTTTGAATTTGAGCAGAGAATCTCAAAAGTGATTCCTTTGTTACGTTGCGTGTACACAAATAGCACCGTGGGCAGTTATGCTCACGGTGCTGTTTGTACCTCTCTTCCACACCTATTTCACCTCAAATGATCAAGGGAGTTGTCCTCCCCCTCCCATTCAGCACAAACACGTACATAATCCCCCACGTCAGGAAATGCCACCAGTTCAATAATGATCAATTCTAGCGGGGTAAGCGCCCGCAAACCATGTCTCGATCCAGCAGGTACCATGACCGTGTCTCCGGCAGCAACCCCATGAAGAACGCCGTTCATACGGTACTCTCCATTTCCAGAAAGAAAAGACCATATTTCTTTGGTATGCCTGTGAAAATGATAGCTAGTGTGCTTCCCTGCCAACATGGTAATTTTGGAGGTCGTGACCTCAACTCCTGCTGCTGTTCGTGAGAAATCCAGGATGCGAGAGCTTCCCCACCGCTTTTCTTCAATCATCGGCTTTGCAGCATGCCCCTCCAGCTTCTGCTTAATCCGTTTCGCCTGCTCGATCCCAGCAACCAAAATGCCATCTGGACCTGCCGCCACGATTAATCCCGGAGCTCCGATGATATGCACGGGACAAGAGAGCTCGTTCACCAAATGGGTTCCTTTTGAATCCTCAGAAATGCTCCCCCTGCCAATTACCTTTTCCTGCAAATGAGGGGTAAGCGCATCCCAACTGCCAATATCGGCCCAGACTCCGGTATAAGGGATAACTACCGCTCGCCGTGTATGTTCCAGCACCTCATAGTCAAAACTTCGTTCTGGCAATTCGTCATAACGCTTCAATAGCTCCATGTAATCAACCGGGAGGCTCCGTTCTATCATACTTGAGAGCAGGTAGCCTAGTGAGCAGGAAAACACCCCGCAGTTCCATAGTCCTCCATGGGAAATGAACCCTGCCGCCGTCTCTTCGTCTGGCTTCTCCGCAAACTGCTTAACATTTAAAAAGGACATATCGCTCGAACCTTCACCGGGTAAAATATACCCGAACTGTGTGGATGGGAATTCAGGCGTAACACCGATCAGGGCAATATCCGCTTGTGATTCGGACAGCACGCTGGGAAATTGTTGAAGCTGTTTAAAAAAAGAAGCCTCCACATATGAATCCACCGGAATGACCACTACGATCTCTTCCAAATCTATTTTCTTCACGGAGTGCAAATAGCTCGCCGCCAGAGCAACCGCAGTAAAGGTTCCCCGCTTTTGCGGCTCCGCCAATAAGGAAACCTGATCCCCCACAGATTTGCGAGTAATCTCCACCTGACTGCTATGGGTTACAATACAGCTTGAATCCAGCAATCCTGCCTCATCCAGCCCTCTGCATACTCGCTCAATCATCGACTCCATACCGCCATTTTCTGTTGGAAGAAGTTTCAAGAATGCCTTTGACCTGATTTCATTCGACAACGGCCACAGCCTCTTTCCCGATCCCCCTGAAAGGAGCACGATCTGCAAGCCTATCGCCCCCCTGTGCCGGACTTACTGCTCGTTGTTCTCACATACCCCTTTCGTTTATGAAAAGACAACGATCTATACTTTTCCGCCAGCTCGTTCAGCTTCTGTTTGGATAGCTGGCCTGCATTCATATGGAGACCTTTATTACGTGCTTTTTGGATCCTCATGCCCCCACGATTCTTCGAATACAAGTAGTTCGCATAGGTTTCGAATTCAGAGAAAGCAAATTGCTTAGTGCGGTCCATACTGTGTAAAATCGCCGAATACCAAGGCTTCTGATGCTTCACTTCAATCTCTCTTTTCATTTGAGCCAATTGGCTGCGCTCAAACAGCATATAATGCGTCACAAAAGATGAAGCAGATGCCGCCCTCCTACCCATTAGCTTCCTATAGGTTGTAAAGTACTGAGGCTGACTCCAATTACGGCTGTAAAAAATCGTCTTTCCCTTCTCACGGAAACGATGAGGAGCGATTAAGACCGTATCTGCATCGATGACTAAAAAATAGTCAGCCGTACACAGCTTGTCACCATTCAGCTTCAACAATTGCTGGAACAACCAACCGGATCTTTCCCATTTCCGTGAACGGTAATGGATATCTTTTTTAGTAATCGGAAGGACTGTATTCTCATCGACAAAGGTACAGCCCTTTTTTCGGCAGAAATCCAATATCCGTGTCTTTTTTGGTGCGACAATCAGTATTCGACCTATCGGATGCTTAACATGAGTTCGGACAGCGTCAATAACATAAGGGAGGGTAGCCAAATCCTTCTCGATAGCCGGAATAAGCACATCTATGGTAACGGCATGTCTTATGCGGACCTTATTGGGTGAGGGCATACGTACGGTCATCTCCATATCATGATTTTGCTTTAGGATATGAGGATGATAAGGAAAGGGAATGGGCTACACTGTAAACTTAAGAGAGGACAAGGGGGGATTTATACCCTTCTTTTCGCTCATGAAGCCCATTCCAGCTTTTCTACGGATTTATACCGCACATAGAGCCCCCAATTCCAGTATTTCTACACGATTTATACCGTACATTTTGCCCATTGGAGCCCCACTCCCACAGCCAAACTCCTCCTTTCACCCACACGATATCCAGCATTTTTTTCTGTGCAGCAAAAACGCTGGGATGGTATATTGTAGATTGGCTAAATTTATAGCATATTTTAAACGGCACATTTTAAGATGGACTCAACCATCCTCTAACTAGTTTTGTTGAGCTCACTCTATACAGAAATATATGAAGGTGAATCTATTGAATAAGCTCTTATTTCATAATATCCCGCTGGGTGCTACCGGCGAACGCATCCCGCAGGCAGCTGTAGCTTCAGCACAGACCAGCAAGGAGCTGGTGAAGCGGGAAGAGGGAGACTCCGCTTATTTCCGTAGGCTGGAGGAAGGCGGCATCCTGCTCAACCGCCCGCAGATTGCCGCAGTGCGGCATCATAAAGGGCCGCTGCTGACACTGGCCGGCGCAGGCTCCGGCAAAACCTCGGTTCTGATCTGCAGAACCGGTTATTTGTTGTCCGTGCGCGGCGTCTCGCCGAGTCAGCTGCTATTGCTGACTTTCTCGAGTAAAGCCGCGGCAGAAATGCGCGAACGAATCGCCCTGCTCCCCGGAGTCAGCACAGCTGACGTCGCGCGGCTACAGGCTCGTACGTTTCATTCTTTTTTCTTGTTTTTCTTGCGCAGACAGGGATTGCAGCAGGAGATTTTCAGTGAGACACGGCGCCAGCACATCCTATTGAAGCAGATCATGCGTGAGCTCGGACTGCCGAAGGATGCTTATCCACCG
This sequence comes from Paenibacillus sp. FSL R5-0345, assembly GCF_000758585.1. Taxonomy (NCBI): domain Bacteria; kingdom Bacillati; phylum Bacillota; class Bacilli; order Caryophanales; family Paenibacillaceae; genus Paenibacillus; species Paenibacillus sp. FSL R5-0345. Next base: position 331,564 of record NZ_CP009281.1, on the reverse strand, counting down.
GAAACCCTACTCTCACTGCTCTCTTCCTGCAAAATGAACATGGGCACCGTGGAAGATCTGCCAGAAAGCACCACCGCCGAAAAAGAAATGAAATCCATTCTGGAAATATACGAACAATGGAAACTAGACAATTTCAAAATCGACTTCGATGATGTCCTCTTAATCGCTTATCGGATGCTGAAGGAGCGTCCGGTGCTTTTGCAAGAGTTGCAGATGAGATATCTGTACGTGATGGTCGATGAGTTCCAAGATACGAACGCCTTGCAGTACGAGCTTGTCAAAATGGTCGCTCACCCACAGCATAATCTAATGGTGGTTGGTGACGATGACCAGACGATTTATTCCTTCAACGGAGCGCGCAGTGAGTTCATTTTAGAGTTCGAAAAACTCTATCCGGGAGCAAAGGTTATTACTCTCGATATCAACTACCGCTCAGGCCCAGCTATTGTGGGACTTGGCAACGGCATTATCCGGCACAATACACGCCGACGCTCCAAAACCCTGCAAGCCGCAAAAGGTAGTGGAAGTCAGCCACGATATATGCGTCCGCAAACTGCAGATGAAGAAGCGGAGCAGATGATCGAGCATATTTTAAACGAGGTCTCTAGCGGCAAAAGAGAATATAGCGACTTCGCCATGTTGTACCGGGCGTCGAGCAGCAATCGGGCCGTTCTCGAACTACTCCTTTTACGCGACATTCCCTATATTGATTATGGTGAAGGGCAATTACTGTACGAGCACTGGCTGATCTCTCCGGTGCTGGATCATTTGCGACTCTCCGTGAATCGGCGGAATTTTGCAGCAATGGAGAACATCCTGCCGACGCTATATATGAATCGTGAAAAAGGCATGAATCACATCCGCCAGATGGAGGCTAGACAGCCCAAACAAGGACCGTTAATCCACCTATTGTCTATGCCTGGCATGGAAGACTTCAAGGGAACTAAGCTAAGAGATCGGCTTGATCTAATCCGGAATATACGCGAACTGACCCCAATACAAGCAATTCGGCAGATTCGTACCCAATTCTACGATTATTTCATCGAAGCGAATGAACGGCATCAAGCAACCTTACATCGCGAGACGCTAAAAGAAATGCTAGATGAGCTAGAATCTTCCGCGGCACGTTTCGACAGCATCCCTGCCTTTCTTGATTTCATAGATAATGTCACGGAGCGTAACGAGCATAATCGCCAACCAGGTACTAAAGAGCAAGGCAACCGGATTGCACTAATGACCATTCATAAATCAAAAGGGCTAGAGTTCCCTGTTGTGTTTTTAATTGGAGCGTCTGAGGGGATTCTTCCGCATAGCTCTGCACTGGAGGGTGACCGGTTAAAAGATCGCAAGCTTGCTGCCGGAAGCAGCGGAGCTTCAAGCCTAGCCGCGCTGGAGGAGGAACGGAGACTGGCGTATGTGGCCGTTACGAGAGCCCGAGAGGAGCTGTTTATCAGCTCACCTGCACAGCATCGCGGTAAAAAAGCGGAGGTTTCCCGCTTCATGTTATCCGCCTTTCGTTCAGCTGTTTCTTCCACAGCAGCAACTACGGTGGGTAGAGCAGTAACAACAAGAACAGTGACGACAAGAGCCTTGCCGACCAGCCGAACAACCACAACAAAAACCCATGTCGTTCCGGTATGGAATTGCACGGGCAGCAGCTGTCCTGGTTGGACACGCATGAAAGCTGGCGGAGCCGAGGACCATCTAACCTCGAAGCCCTGCCCTCTATGTAGCTCGCCTATGGCAAAGGATCAGAGAGAAGTTCCAGTATGATTCTCACAAAAAAAAAGCAAGTTTCCTCTTCCCTGGAAACTTGCTTTTTGATATATAACGCCATGTTTCGGCTTAAGTCCACGCCCACAAAAATCCATCGCGATCCCACGCGATTTTGCCGCCGTGCAGCTTTCGGAAAGCTTTCTTTACTTCCTTGGACAGTGAGGCATTGCCATTCTCATTCACAAATACAAATTGTTCCCCAAAATTCTCTTTCACATATTCAATCGCCGCGGTCTGATACAAGGTACCCGTAAACCGAATTTCCTTAACCATCCATTCCGCTACATCTTGTGCTGTTACTTCCATATGGATGTGCCTCCTTTCGTAAGTGCTTCATGCTAAAATGTGCCCTCATTATAACATGAATACAGCCCGATCGGACAAACGTCCGAATCGGGCTGTATTAGGCTGATTTTAATTATTGTGGATAGTTATGATTCGAAGGATAACGGGTCTTCTGTCCGCCACTTACCATCAACAGAATCCCTGTAATCAAATGTAATACCCATCCCACGAATGGAATCCAAGCGAGTAAAGAAGTTACAATCCCGAGCACTGAACCATAGATAGATTCATTGTTCTTTGAAGATAAAATCAGAGTAACTAGATGAAGAATAAACATCAATCCCAGTGCAGAGTACGCAGTGCCAATTACAATAGCAGCACCCAGAATTGGAATTGCCAAAATAATTTCAAATGAGCCTGTAATCCATTTCAAAGCTCTAGAAGCACTCAAAAGACAACCTCCTAATAGGTAAAATATACTATTTAGTATACAAAAATCCAGCGTTCCCGTATATGATTTTTATTGTGCTTGCCTATTATAATTTTTATCCCAGTGGCAAGGGCTCAGCACCTTCATGATGTAATTGCTTCTGTACAAAAGGAGACAAGCCTTCCTTGCTCATTGCAGCCGAAGGAGCAAGCCCCAAGCAATGGCACATTAGCGGCGCTAACCGCAACTGGGGAATTACTTGATCCTCTTTTTCGGAAGACAACACATCTACTCCAAACGTATATAACGGCACATCCCGCTCGGAAGAGGTGACCCCACCATGGTACCCGTTTGCGTTCATTCCATGATCGGCCGTAATCAGAATCTTATACCCCTGCTCCATCCAAATGGGCAAAACAGTGGCCAGCAGACCGTCGGCATTACGCACGGAAAGCTCATATTCCTTACTCTCCCCGCCATAACGATGCCCGGCATCATCTATATTCATGGAGTGAATGTATATAAAATGCGGATCATAAGCACTCCGTAAATACACAGCGTCGGCAAACACATGGCTGTCAGGATAGTGATCTTCGAAATAAAAGCTCCCATGCTGTATCGGTTTCATCACATTATGCTGATGACGATCAGCCAGCGGATCAAAAGGGGCTGAATTATAAAGCTCACTGACCCAATGATAGGCAACAGCAGCTGTACGCAAATTAGCGCCCACTGCCAGATGAAATACACTTTCTTCATGGCTTGGTCTCACAATATGGTTGGCCGTAATTCCATTTTTGGACACGGGTGTACCCGTTAAGAGCACTTCATAAAGCGGGCGTGATAGACTGGGTAATTCTGACTGCACTCGATAACAAGATAAGGATCCTTGCTCCACAAGATGCTCCAGATACCCCATGTACTTGCGAGCAGCATCATATCTAAGTCCATCCAAGACAACCACAATGAGTTTATTGGTCATTTCCGACATTCTACTCACGCTCCTTCTCGCTCTAAATGTAAAAGCTCGGAAGGGTTCAGCGCCAATGTGACTTTGTCCCCTTCTCCAACCCGCAGCCAGCGTCCATCATTTAAAAGATCAACCGTTAAGCGGATTCCTTCAGCCTCAACCGTACATCGAATGATATTTCCAAGCACAGACACCGATTTAATCATTCCATTCACCAGTTGCGCTCCGGCAGCAGCCTCCTGTTGACCCGCTCCCTCATGCAGCAGCGTTACGGCTTCGGGACGAATGGCAAAGCTGTCCATCCCACTATCTATTCCATGGAACAGCGCCATCACTTCAGGCCGAGTCAATACGTTATAACTACCCATGAACCGGGCAACGAACTCTGTCCGCGGCGCCGTATACAGTCCTTCCGGTGTTCCATCCTGAACAATTCGCCCACCGTTCATAATACAGATACGGTCGGATAGGATCAGCGCCTCTTCCTGATCATGCGTAACGAATAGGGTCGTCATGTTAAAACGCTTCTGAATATCGCGAATTTCAGCACGTAGATTCTTGCGAATCTTGGCATCGAGTGCACTCAGGGGTTCATCCAGCAGTAATACTTTGGGCTGCACGGCTAGAGAACGGGCCAATGCTACACGCTGCTGCTGTCCACCGGAGAGTGACTGCGGATAGTCATCCCGCTTCTCCTCCAGATCAACTAAAGCAAGCAGTTCCTCGCAGCGGCTACGTCTGGCGGATTTGGATACTCCACGCATTTTCATTCCATACTCAATATTTTGGCTCACTGTCAAATTAGGGAATAGAGCATAAGACTGAAACACCATCCCCACCTCGCGTTTACGGGGCGGCAGATTTACCAGATCTTTATTTTCCAGAACAATTCTGCCGCCATCCAGTTCCGAAAGGCCAGCTATGCAGCGAAGTAACGTACTTTTGCCACAACCGGAGGGCCCCAGCAGCGTCACAAGCTCCCCTTCGCGAATCTCTAAATCTATATTGTCTAGCACACAGGTATCACCGAACATTTTACGTATACCCTGCAGCTTCAGATAATCGTTCATCCCTTAACGCCTCCCCCCATCTTTTTGCCAAGCTTCATCAGTACCATCGAAAGGACTAGAATAAACAGAAAATACGAGATCGCAATCGCGCTGGCTAAATGCCCGCTTTCGCCCATTCTTTGATATAGATATACCTGAATCGTCTGAATATGTCCGCCAACTAGCATGTTGGTAAGAACAAATTCGCCAAACAGAACAGAGAATGATAACAGGGTCGAAACGATAACCCCAGGCCAGATATTTGGCAAAATCACATTTACAAAAGCCGTTCTGCGGCGGGCTCCAAGCAATTCTGCAGCATGCAGCAGCTCTACGGCGTTAACGGTCAACAGACTATTGCGAATGCCCTGATACATATAGGGAAGAATGACTACAAAATATGCTCCCACCAATAAATAAGCTGTTCCAGCGATATCCAAGGGACCAGAGGAATAGGTACGAATAAGACCCACCGCAGCCACTACACCGGGCACCGCATAAGGCAGAACAACGATCACCTTCATAAAGTTCTCCCAACGCGGAAAATAAATGGTGATGACAAAAACAGCTGGCAGCATCACGGCCAGACTCAGTACTACACTGATCAGACATAAATACAGGGAGGTCCAAAGCGCCTCCAAAAAACGAATATCCTTAAACATTTCTCCGAACCAATTTAATGTCCATGCTTGAGGCAACAAGGTATTCTGCCAGTCCTGCGCGAAGGCATAAATACCGGTTGCCAGCAGTGGAAGTAATAAATACGCCATGAGCATTAGCATGAAGGTACGCGGAGCAAAGCCCGCTTTACGTATATTCATTGCCGCGCCTCCTCACTGGCTGCTGTCCATAAGCGCCGAGAAGATTTGGCTTTTACATTCGATTTACTGAGCGTTTTAGCTCCAAATCTTTCCGTGCGCCGAACCATCAGATGATTCAAATAAACTGCCAAAATCGTAATCAGACCGAGCAAAACAGCAAGCGTACTCCCCATTTCAGGCTGAGTAACCACATCCCCAGCAACCAGAGAACCGATACGTACCGCCAGCAGATTATAATTGCCGCCAACCAATGCGTAAGCCGTGGCATACGCGCCCATTGCATTGGCAAAAAGAATCCCGAGCGTGCCAAATATCGCCGGGGTTAGAATCGGTAGCCCAATCGTCTTCCAGAACTGCCACGGTCCTGCCCCCAGCAAGGACGCCGCCTCTCTCCACTGCTCACGAATGCCATAAAAAGACGGATATAAGAGCAGTAAGGCTAACGGAACCTGAAAATAGACATACACCAGAATCAGACCAGACCAGCTATATAAATCAAAGTCGGCAAAAACACTCCAGCCCCACTGTTTGAATAAAAGCGTAAACACCCCGTTATTTCCGAGCAAAATAATATATGCAAAAGCTAACGGGACCCCCGCAAAGTTAGAGGTCATATTCGACAGCATTAAGAGTCTGTCCCTTACCTTTGGAGTGAACCGAGTAATACAATATGCACAAAAAAGTCCGACAATGATCCCTATCAGACTTGAAGTTAAAGAGATTAGCAAGCTGTTCTTGATCGCCTGCATGTAATAGGGACTTTGCAGTGCATGCAGATAATTGCCTAGCGTAAACCCAGTTCCGTCTGCCTTTTGGAAACTTCCCGTCAGCATGGACAATACAGGTACCAGCTGAAATGCCAACACCATCAGTGCAAACGGAATGAGTGCCAGAATCACACCGCGGCTTTTCTGTTTCAACTTCCTCACTCCTTGTCGCGGGAATAGAACAAGGGCACCTTACGGCATCGTGACGAAGGCGCCCTGCTTCTTTTTTTAGGGAAGAACAATTCTAGTTCAAATGCACAAGCACACGTTCCTGCCATAATTGCGGAATGGTCTTAGCTGTCTCTTCCCACACCTTGTAATCACCAACAGGCTTAGCATTGACATATTCCTCTTTTGGCAGCAGCTTAGCCGCAACATCATCCGGCAGCGTTACGCTGTCACGGATCGGACGAGCGTACCCTTTGGCAAGATTAATCTGTCCTTCATCACTAAGGATGTACTGACGAGTCAGCTTCGCAGCATTAGGATGCAGTGCATATTTGTTAATGATCGTTGCATAACCGCTCACCACACTGCCTTCCTTCGGAATGGCTACCGCGAAGCCATCTTTGTTGATTTGATCTCTATAGTTCAAAGCGTTGAAATCCCACAGCAGGGTAACTTCTACTTCCCCTTTTTCGATATTGGCAAGGGAAGCTTCTGCATTGGAGAGGCGTCCTTTTTTAGCCAAGTCCTCGAAGAAAGCGATCCCCGGCTCAATGTTCGACTCATCACCGCCAAAGGCAATTGCTGCCGCCAATACAGCCATCTGAGCTTGAGCAGCTTTGGTTACATCGCCAACGATGATTTTGTAGCTGCCGTTCTTCAGATCTTCCCAGCTCTTCGGTGGATTAGCCACAAGCTTGGTGTTCGTCAGAAAAGAAATTGTGCCTTGATAGCCGACAATCCAATTTCCGTCTTTATCCTTAGCCCAATCGGGGATTTCATCCCAGTAGGACGTTTTATAAGGCTGTGTTACTCCTTTATCTACGGCAACCGATCCAAAAGCGATCCCTACATCTCCAATGTCAGCCGTTGGCTTATCTTTTTCTGCATCAAACTTGGCAATTTCCTCCGCGCTCGACATATCCGTATCTGAATGTGTAAGACCATACTTACTACTCATATCACTCCATGTATCTTTCCAATTCGCCCAGGAATCCGGCATTCCCACACTGATAACACTGCCTTCTTCTTTAGCTTTATTCTCGATCTCGGTCAGACTTAACTCTTTGGTGCCAGCATTTCCATTCGTTGTTTCCTCAGCCTTGGCCGAATTTCCACAAGCAGCAAGCAACAGGACGAGCAAGGATAATATTAGACCCATCGATAATTGATTTTTGATCCCTTTTTTCATGATTTCCCCTTCACTCCTATTTCTTATTTGCGGGCTTCTCTATGCTCCAACTGTTAGGCACCCAATTGCAGTATAGGCGTGTACTATTTTCGTGACATTAAGGAGAATAGGAATATTTGTAAATAAAAAATAAGACATACCAAAAAACCACCTGATTTCCTCAGGCAGCTTTGGTGTTTACATTATTTTATTAAATAAAGTTACACTACCTTCTACGCGCCGCGACACTAACCACGCCGTATCTATAGAGCACTTTCTTACCGAACCACCCAAATAACCGATCCGTGAAAAAGCCCATAAAGCCAAGGCAGAATAACCCTACAAAAATCCAATCTGTACGAAAGAATAACCGTGAATTCCAAATCAGATAACCTACACCTTCGTTCGAAGCAATCATTTCCGCACCGATTATTGCCATATACGACGTTCCCATCGCTAACCGGATGCCTGTAAAAATATACGGTATCGTCGCCGGGACAATCACATGAATCAGGATTTGCCACTCACTGGCGCCCATACTGCGGGCTGAGCGGATTTTATCCTCCTCCACAGACATTACACCGGTTAAGGTATTCAGCACCACGATAAAAAAGGTAGCGTACATAATCAACGCAATCTTCGACTGCTCTCCAATGCCAAACCACACGAGAAACAATGTAATGAACGCAATCGGCGGGATAAAACGGATAAAGTTCAGAAAAGGCTCTGCAAAGATACGAATCACATTCACCTTTCCAATTACCAATCCTACAGGAATCGCCATTAAACTGCCGAGTACCCAGCCAATAAGCACCCGGTAAAAGCTAATGCCGATATATTGCATCAAGGTGCCGTCTTCCAGCAGTTCCCGGCCACCCTGAAGCGTACTCCACGGTCCAGGGATCACATCAGGACCGTAGATCACCGCCCCAAGCTGCCAGATGCAGAGTGCGGCAATCCATAGTATAGATACAGAAACCCATTTCTTTTCTACCCATTTCATCATCTGCCCCACCCTATCCTATTCTTCGAAATGGCTCTGAATTTGATTGTATAACGAGTAAAATTCCGGTGATGCGATGTCCCGCGGATAAGGCAACATGTTGTCATAAATGTCCGTGATATTAGAGGAAGGCCCTACAGACATAATGCCGATCCGTTCCCCCAGCAGCAAGGCTTCCTGAATATCATGGGTTACAAAAATCACTGTCTTATGCGTCTGTTGCCAGATATTGACCAGCTCCTTCTGCATTGTCCTCCGGGTCATCGCGTCAAGTGCACCAAAGGGCTCATCCATCAGCAGGATTGCCGGATCATTGGCGAGCACCCGTGCCAGCTGAACACGCTGCTTCATCCCTCCTGATAGCTCCTTCGGGAACTTCTCCTCATGCCCGTTCAGACCTACAAGCCCGATGAACCTATCCGATATCGTGCGCCGTTCTGCCTTTGCAATTTTCTTCATTCGCAGTCCGAACTCCACATTCTCTCGAACTGTTAGCCAAGGGAATAAAGAGGAGTCCGCTTGTTGAAACACAACTGCCCGATCTCTGCCAGGCTTATTTACCTCTTCGTTATCCACCCGAAGGTTACCGCCAGATTTGGAAACAAATCCGGCGATCATATTCAGCAGCGTCGATTTTCCGCAGCCACTTGGACCAAGTAGAACGAAGAACTCTCCGCCTTTGATTATGAGATCCACATCTTTAATAATATAATGAACGTCTCCGGCGGTTGGCTCACTGTAGCTCTTGCGAAGCTGCTCAATATGAATGGTGTGCTGCTTAGCAGGCAATGACATTTTGAACCCTCCTATTTCTTATACGTGACTTCTTCCGGCAAAGCTTTGGTCAATGGTTCAAGATTCAGCTTGCTATCCAAATCGAAATCCTTCTCGATGATTCCAGTGTCGACCATATAATTCTTCTGCTTAGTCAGACTGTCATAAGCCGCCTGCGTGAATCCGAGGGCCCACGGATTGTTCGGAAGATCTTTAATCGTGGATTCCTTAGGCTGCTTCACTTCCTCGTACATTAAATCAGCAACCTCATCGGGATGAGCCTGTGCATAGACCCCAGCTTCATCCACTGCTGCGAGAAAGTTCGCAATCCCCTCAGGATTTTTTGTTATAAAATCATTTCCTGCTACAATGCCCATTCCTAATCGTACGGTTGTTTTAGACATATCCGTCAGCTCATGAACACCTGCAAGGGCACCCAGCTTATCATTAAGAACGGAACCATAGAACCATGCCCCATCCACAGCCCCTTGCTTCAAAGCGATATAAGACTCATCAAATGCTCCTTGTCCTATCAGCTCCACATCACTTAATGCAAGTTGATGCTCTTTCAAATATTCATCCCAAAGGTACGGAATGAAGGTTCCACGAATAAAGCTCAGCTTCTTGTCCTTCAATTCCTCAGCTGTCTTGATATCATCCTGTACGAACAGCTTCCATTCTGTAGAAGCTTCATCTGTCGCCAGACCCGCTGAAGCGATGATCGCGTAATCTCCTTTCGACACTGCGTTCAGCAGGGGAAAATCTGCCCCGAAAGCCACATCCACCTGCTTAATGAAGAGTGCATTTACACCTTCTGCCGGGGAACCAAAGTTGACTAGTTCAGCGTCTACCCCGTGTTTCGCAAAGATACCTTTATCTAATGCCACACGAAAAGTTGGATTCGTATTGATGTCAGCGATTTTAATCTTCAAGGTCTCTACTTTGCCGCTAACCGCTCCATCTTTAGCCGGCGACGCATCACCTTTGGAGCCGCAGCCTGATAAAAGGATAACAACGGATAAGGATAAGAGCAGGAAGCTTGAGCTGATCCATGAATTTTTCACAACGACACCCCCTTAAATTTGTTCATTGGCTTTGCGGCTGCTACCTTCATCTGTTGTCGCCACACAAGCAGCCCCTTCAACAAACGGCAGGGTGGTCGCCACACTTACTACAGAATCCGAACCTTTAGGCGCGGCCCCTGGCACTCTGAACTGCGTGACATCTATCCCCTCAATCGCTTGTTCTTCCGGCTGCTCCAGCTGTGGTACCCACGCATAAGGCACACGATAGGAACGGTAAACCATGTTTGTATTTCTGGAATCGTTATACGGTGAGATATATTCCCAGACCAGTTCATGCTCTGGCGTAACCTCGAAAAGTCTACCGTTAGATCCTTCTGTAATTAAGGTGTTGCCATTCGGAAGCCGCTGTGCTGAGCTGATATAAGGACTGTAGAATTTGTAAGAATCCGTCGGAACGGAGAAGCCTGCTTCTGCCGCGGTATACTGCCATTCAATTTCGAGTGTCACTGGATTAATCTCTAGAATTCGAGAGTAGTCGCGGAGTGCATTTTTTTGCCCAAAGGGTGAAGATGGATTGGGAAGACCATAACCGCCCCAACCTCCGTTATCAAATACGAGTAGGTTGCCTTCTCCCGGTAAGCCCTTCGGAATGATGTGTGCATGATGCTGGCCAATGATCCAATCGATATGCTTCAATTCCGGTAATGAGTAATCTGGACCGATTCTCCAAACGATAGCTCCAGTACGCTTATCTGTAATTGCGATAATATTCGCTTCCCGCGCATCCCAGATCACGTTATCCGGATGGAAACGCTCATCTCCTGCATCATAAAATTTATTAGGTCCTACATAGGAAGCTGAGTTGATATGCAACCAGTCACCTACACCCCCGCCCAGATTCCCGAAGGAGCGTGAGTTAGGATCACGGAATAGAACGTTTTTGGCCGCTTCATCAAAGCCAAGCTCTGCAAAATGTTCATTTGGAGCCCACTCCCAAACGATGTTCCCTTCCCAGTCCACTTCGATGATCGTGTCATCCAGCAACTGCTTGTCGGAGATTTGATGGTTGTAAATATTTTTGTGAGCGAGGATTAGGGTGTTTCCACCGTCTACCTTTGGCTCTAGCCCTGGTGCAAAATAACCCACTGGATTGCCTTCGCGCTGATAGTCATGATGCTGGCGGGCATACCAGAGGGGTTCATAACCCGGATCTTCTATATGCTCATAGCTGTTATATCTCCACACGATGTTACCGTCCCAATCGACCTGCACCAGATCTACATTATCCTGAATGCCAAATTTGGGATCTCTTCTACCTGTGCTGCCTAGCACATAACCACCAGGGAAGATTTTAGCCGGAAACCCGAGCAGTCCCTTCCACAAATGCACTTCTTTACCGTTCATATCTATCAGTACAACACCTTCTTCACCTGCTTGAAATACAGTATAGCCGCTCCATGCTTTGCCCGGATTATATACAGTTGCCCCAGTTGGATATATGGTTGAATGTCCCATCGTTCATCTCTCCTACATTTGATTTTTTAATAGCTAAGATAATTACTTTTCTTTGTGACTGCTCGTGGCTTCTGTTCAAGGTTCGGTGCAGACTCGGTCTCCGCATTCTCCTTCGCCAGCTTCAGCAAGGTTTCTGAGAATCCCTCCAGATTGCTGATGATCCGCTGATAGAATTGACTTTGCTGTGCCAATTCCTCTTCCGTAAACCCCTCAAACAGAAGCGAAATACATCGTTCCCCAATGTTGCTGTTAAGCTCCGCCATCTCCCGGCCTTTATCTGTAATGTCCAGCATCACCGTCCTGCGGTCTCCCTCCTTACGTCTCCGTACAGTAAATCCGCCTGTCTCAAGCTTATCGCTCAAAGCGGTGATCGCACCTGACGTAAAGTCCAGTTCATCCGCTAAATCCCCAAGCCGCTGTTCACCCTCGCGAATGATTTTGTGCAGAATCAGCATGCCTGGTAAGGAGATCCCTTCCACAGTGACCTTATCCCGCTCCTTTACGAATCTGCGAACCACCTTGCGAAATCCCCAATCCGTCTCCTCCAGCTGTCTCCAATACGTATCGCTCATGCCTACCTCATCTCTCTCCATAGCCAACAAAAAAGACTCCCAGCACAAGTCCCTGACAAGGGAAAGTACGGGAGCCTTTGGTGGTCCAATCAGCTCGGATGAATTATTTCACTGTTCATTTAATTACTGTTTAACTATTGGTGATATCATATAACCCTTTATTCCTACCTGTCAAGTATGTATTTTAAATACTAAAAAATCACATCCATAATGGCATAAATCGAGTGCTTGTTCCAACTCAAAATCACATAAAATTTAAGCTTTTTCATTGACAATTTGCCCATTGTTAAATATATTGTACCTAAGAATAAATGTTTACCTAGGGAAACAAATTAGATAATTGAAATAAATGTTTCCAACAGGAAACAAATCAATAAATTTCAAGACGAGGAGCTTTTTAATGATTGAAATTAGAAACCTAAACGTGGATTACTTCGGTAATTCAGCTCTAGAAAATGTAAATATTGATATTCCCTTTGGATATACGGTCGGAATTATCGGGCCAAATGGTGCAGGGAAATCCACATTCATTAAGTCGTTGTTAGAAGTAATTAAGAAAAGAAGCGGAACGGTGATGGTAGAGGGAAGAGACATTTCTGAGTATAAGCGTAAGATCGCATATGTACCGCAAAAAAATGACATTGATCTTACTTTTCCAATTACGGTGAAGGATACAGTGCTGACTGGAACATACCCAAACCTGAAGATCTTTCAGCGCCCCGGGAAACAAGAGCGGCAATGCGTCGAGGAATGTATGACCATGGTAGATATAAGTGATCTTGCAAATAAACAAATTAGTAATTTGTCTGGAGGGCAGCTTCAAAGAGTCTTTATTGCTAGAGCGCTTGCCCAAAAAGCAGATGTGTTTTTTTTAGACGAACCTTTTGTCGGCATAGATCTAGTCAGTGAGAAAATTATTGTAAAACTGCTTAAACAGCTTCGCGAAGAAGGGAAAACCATATTGATCGTTCATCATGATTTACATGAAGTCGAAGAATATTTTGACAAAGTCATCATTCTCAATAAAAAGCTGATTGCTTTTGGTGACGTTAAAGACACGTTTACTCCGGAGAATATCCTCAGTGCCTATGGTGCCTCCTTAGGTAATCTGGTGATCAAAGGGATGGGAGGCGCCGATAATGATTGATTATTTCTCATCGTTATTAAACATTCCCATCTATGCACTTAACGCCGGATTGTCTGCTATCATTCTTGGCATTGTTTCAGGGGTTTTAGGAAGTTTTATTGTACTCAGAAAAATGTCATTAATGGGAGATGCTTTGTCTCATGCTGTATTACCGGGTGTGGCGTTATCTTATATTTTAGGGATCAACATTCTTGTGGGAGCTTCATTGTTTGGACTTTTAGCAGCCATCCTCATTCAATTCATAACAAGTCGCAGCAATATCAAAAGTGATACCTCGATCGGAATTATTCTCAGCTCTTTTTTTGCACTGGGGATTGTCCTCATCACGTTTGCCAAAAGCGGGCTTGATCTAACTCACATTTTATTTGGTAACATTTTAGCCGTCCCGCAGTCCGAGTTAATGCAGTCATTTATTATCATGCTTGTTGTTATAGCTATCATTTCATTGTTGTATAAAGAGCTGTTAATTAGTTCGTTTGATCCTGTCGTCTCTAAGGCATTTGGTTTAAAAACGGGGTTCTATCATTATCTATTGATGATGCTGCTATCCGTGGTTACCGTATCCTCATTATCTCAAGTTGGAATAGTGCTTGTGATTGCAATGCTGGTTATTCCAGCAGCTACATCCTATCTTTGGACGAATAAGCTGATCCACATGATTATCCTGGCTTCTACCCTCGGCGCTGTATCTGGAATTATAGGTGTGATCATTAGCTTTAGATTCAATTTACCTACAAGTGCCACCATTGTTCTAGTAGGGGTAAGTTTGTTTGCTATATCATTTATTATCTCGCCTAAAAATAATTTTCTAAGAAAAGGGGTTAAACAAGGATGAAAAAAACAATAAAGATGCTCTCTTTGACAATATTCATCTTACTAGTTACCGCATGTTCAAACGTTAGTGAGGGAGAGGCAGACAATGACAAACTGAAGATTGTTGCAACCTACTCCATTATCGCGGATATGACCGAAAATATTGTAGGGGAAAAAGCTGAGGTCTATAGCATGGTTCCCATCGGAACAGATCCGCATATGTACGATCCGCTACCCAAGGATACAAGTAAAGTCTCTAGTGCAGATTTAGTTTTTTATAATGGGATGAACCTAGAAACAGGGAAAGGATGGTTCCAGGACCTTCTTGATGTCACTAATAAAAAGGACGTTGCTTTTGCAGTCTCGGATGAAGTAACTCCAATGTACCTAACGGAAAAAGGAAAAGAAACTCAGGAAGATCCTCATGCCTGGCTAGATATTCAGAATGCGATTAAATATGTAGATATCATCACTACACGTGTAATCGAAAAAGATCCGGACAACAAAGAGTTTTATCTTCATAACCAATCAGAATATGTTAAGAAACTTAATGAATTGGATCAATACGCCAAAGAAGCGGTAGAAAAAATCCCACAGGAGAAACGCATTTTGGTTACAAGCGAAGGGGCATTTAAATATTTTTCAAAAGCCTACGGATTTGAGTCCGCATTTATTTGGGAAATCAATACCGACAGTCAAGGAACGCCAGAACAAATGAAAAACATCATTAACATTATTGATAAAAATCAAGTGCCCGCTTTATTTCTGGAAACGAGCGTAAATCCAAAAACAATGGAAACCATCTCCAATGAAACGGGAGTACCGATACATTCTAAGATTTTTACCGATTCTTTAGCTAAGAAAGGCGAAGAAGGCGACACCTACATTAAGATGATTAAATGGAATATTGATAAAGTCGTTGAAGGATTATCCTTATAAAAATAAGCTGTCGAGACTTTTCTCGACAGCCTAAACTTATTTAAAGGATATACTGAATGATTATTGTCCACTTTCCAGCACAATTGCGTTACTGCCCTCATCGTATACCTGCATAAAAGATGAAATGGTCGGCAAATAATCGGCTGCCACATACAAAGTACCCTTTATGTTTTGCACATTAAGGCTTACGTCTGGCTTTAGGGTGAGTGTCCAATCCCCTTTGCTAATCATCGTCTCTTTGCTTGCCGCATCCCAGCGAATGTCCGCTCCCCATGAGCTAAATAGCGCTCTAACTGGTAAATATATTTTTCCCGACTCTTTAAGAGGTTGAATAGCACTATTGAACTTCACCTGCGCTCCATCCAACCATACTTGCATGTTCTTACCGGCTGGCAGCAGTGGAACTGCATCAAGCAGATCAGCCTCGCTACGCAATGGCTTAAGGGCTTGCAGATCAAGATTCAATACCTTTAGCTTGTTATTCAGCGTATCGGTCACATACAGCTTACCAGAGGCAAGTGCAACACCGGAAGGCTGATCAAACATTACTTGATCCAATACTCCAACCTGATCTCCCGAGTTCGCCTGCCCTGCAACTGTTATAACTTTCCCATCCTTTTGGATAGCCCGAACGCGATAGTTCAGACTATCTGCAATCAGCAATACCCCATTGGCATAGGCTAGTCCACGAGGACGATTGAACAACGCCGATAGACGCTCTCCATTCTGGAACCCTCCAGCCATATAGCCAGTTACTGGATCAACAAGGGTTGCTTTGCCTGCAAAGGTCTCCACCTTACCGCCTTTAATTAACCGGATCATCTGATTCCCACTGTCAGCTACATAGAGATTGCCAGATTCATCGAATACAAGACCCTGTGGTTCATTGAACTTGGCTGAAGCTACTGCTCCGTCCAAATAAGCACCATTATTGGCCTGCAGACCCGCAAACGTAGTCACAATACCTTTTGGTGTAACTCTACGAATCACATGATTCAGTGTATCCGCTACATATATGTTGTCATTGCTGTCTATTGCCAATCCACCCGGCGCGTTAAATTGCGCCACATCAGGCGGTCCATCTTTATAGCCTGATACTCCCGTTCCTGCGAGGGTATACACTTCTCCATCCTTAATTTTTCGAATGACATGGTTATCGGTATCACTGATATAGATATTGCCTTTACTGTCAGCAGCGGTGTACGTCGGATGATTAAACAAGGCCTTTGCACTCTTGCCATCGATATATCCTTCAGCACCTTGTCCAGCCACTGTCTGTAACGCTCCATTACTCCACTTGTTGATCGTACCGCTTCCGGACTGTACGATGATGAGTTCATTACTGCCAGGTACAGAAGTTAGTCCCCATGGCTGTTTAAGAGAGAGTACGGCGTTAGAAGAGATGTTCTGATCTATACTTCCTTGAACGTTGCCGCTTGTGGGCTGCACTGCCTCTGCGGTAACGATACTAGATGGTACTGCGCTTACGAGCATTAATCCACAAACGATGGAGATAAGTTCCTTTTTCATTACGTTATTTTCTCCTCTCGAAGGTTATTGCGCCTTTAAAATAACAAAGACAATCTAATCTGGAGGTTATCTATTATTACCTCTACAGGGCCGTTTTCAGTATCTTCAACCCTCACCAGTGGAATGATAACAATATAAGGTTCGGGAGTTAGTCTATTCAAGAATGCCGGAGTAAGTTTAAGTACAAAGGTATTCTCATCGTTCCGATCCAGTACATAATCCGTATCTTCTAGTGGAAATGGATCTCCAAGATCATATTCATAATGATATCTGATCTCCCCTACATCATAACCTAGCGAATGAATGATAAATTCCGGCGCTTCATCTTCACCTATAGGACCCGTATGGTTAAAATAACTCGGAGTGATTTCTCCTTTAAAGTAAAACCCGCCGTCTGCTATCTGTTGAACCTCTTCCTGTACCTGCCCCCCGGTAAGGGTATTCTTTAACAAACCACCATTAACCTTGATTTGAACGAATGACTTATAAGGAAGTGATTCACGCAGCTGAATGTGAAGCTTATTCTCTCGAATGTATACCTCACCTAAATCGAGCGTGTCCTCACTCTGATTTAAGGTAACACTCACACCATCCCTGGCGGCATTAGGATTAGAGTCATCTGCAATATTAAAATCTAACGGTACTGTAAACGGCAAAACAATCTCATTATCACGGACGAGATAGTCATAGATATGTTCTCTAAATTCCTGCTGGTCTATCTCAGGTGCACCGAGTGGATTTGGAGTTTCCGTCGGCGTTGCTATCGGTTCCGGCGTTGGCGTTGCTGTCGGTTCCGGCGTCGGCGTTGCTGTCGGCTCCGGTGTCGGCGTTGCTGTCGGCTCCGGTGTCGGTGTCGGCGTTGGTGTAGGTCTCGTCGGCGGTGTTGGTCTCGTCATATCTAAGGGAGCCGAACTAGATAGATCATAGTTAATCTGAGGTGGAATGGTTGGAATAGGCGGACTTGAGTGAATGGGCATCGTGGCTTTTATTTGCTCGAGTAGTTGCTCGATTTTTTTCTTAACCGATTCGAATTCCAATATCTCTTCTTCGTTCAGATATTTCAAATGCTGCTCTAGCGCAAATTGCGGTAATGCATTCAGGGACAGCTGCCCCTGTGTCCATTGTTGATTCTCCATAATTAACTGTTGGGATGCTGTTATCATACGCTCAATTAGTGTGGGATCATTAGACGGAATTACATGGACTGTTCCTTCCAGAACTCCCAAATAATCGCCGCTAATTCCTCCCCCAGCATTAAGGACTACATTGCCTTGGCTATTAACACTAACAAAAAACTCTGTACCCATCACGCCCATGATCGCCGTCGGGGTCTCAATCTCAAAACGGGAGTCGCCATCCAGTTTCTTTTTCACCTTGATCAGGACTTGCCCGTTTTGCAGCTTCAGACTTGTCTTTCCGCCGAGCGCTTTTGCACTTTCGACTAATTGGCTAATGGTAAGCGTAGTGTTTGCTCCGATTGTAACTTCTTTGTTAGCATCGAGGTCGAGGCTGATTTGCCCGTCAGTGCCCGTTATAATCGTATCGCCTTGCGTAATCGCCATTCCTTTAAAAGCATTAAATTTCTTCGTCCCCCCGCTCTTTTTCACCTCAGACTTGCCTGAGACCGCGGTTATTTTCCCTACCTTGACGCTGTCCTTCGCCTGTGTGACAACCGCCGGCCAAAGAATACTGAACAATAGAATAAATGACAGTGTAAGCTTCAATGATTTCATTTCAACCCCTCCAATTCATAAACACTAATTCCCTGTTCTTTGCCCTTTACCTTGATCTCTCCTAATGAAACGGCTGATACTCTATCTTTTACAAAAGCGTAGGTAGCCTCACTGATGAGGATTTGTCCAGGCTTCGCATTGCTTTCCAGACGGGCTGCCGTATTGACGGTGTCTCCAATCGCTGTATAATCCATCCGTGTCTTAGAGCCGATGTTCCCAAATACAGCAGGGCCAGTATGTACCCCAATACCAAATTTAACTACTAGGCCAAAGCGTTCAAACAGCTTTTGTTCTACCGCCGCCGAACCCTCCTTCATCGCCCACGCGGCCTTCACCGCTTGCATCGGATGATCTTCTAGCAGCAATGGAGCATTAAATATCGCCATCGTGGCATCCCCGATAAACTTGTCCAGTGTGCCATCAAACTCAAAAATACAACCCGCGGTCAGATCCAGATACTCATTCAGAATCTCTACAATCTCCTCCGGTTCAGCAGCCTCTGACAACGGGGTGAAGCCTCGAATATCTACGAATAACAAGGTTAGCTCTCTGCGACTTCCTCCCAGCTTCAGACCTTCTTGACCGTTCTTGAGAATTTGATCCACAACCTGTGGAGCAACATATCGGCCAAAAATATCCGTAACTCTACGTTTTTCCATCAACTCCTCTAAATATTGAAAAGCTATCACGATAATACAACTAACGATTAGAAGGGGAATCACATAACCTAGTGAAATCACCGTACCCTGATCATAGAAATAACGACCCGCAAAAATTAGTAGCGCAATGATGACCACAATGGCCGCATAGGAATACAGCATCTTCACTTTACGGAATAGTAGATACGCCAGGAGCGCAACTAGCAAGAGCACTACTTCGTTCCACTTCCAGTCCAGCACTCGTTTATAATTATCGTCGAGCAGAGACTGGATGATATTCGCATGAATTTCCACACCGTATAACGTGTTTTTTCCGCTAATCGGTGTTAGGAAGTCATCCTTAAACCCTGTAGCATAAGGTCCGATAAGCACAATTCTATTCTCAAAATAAGAGGGTGGGACCTCTCCGCTAAGCACGGCCGAGTAAGGAATCTCTTCAAAGGCGCCTTTGCCACCTGAATAGGGGATATAAAACCGTCCAAAGTCATCCAGCGGGAGCTTCTGCGGATCAGCAGTGCTTCCCATCGCCTCTCGATATTTCTGATAGACCGTCCATGACAAGCTGTGAATAGACTCACCTTCATAATCAAAAGAATAAAGGGCCTTACGCACCACACGGTCTGTATCGGTAATGGTATTAATGTGCGCGGTTGCAGCCGCAACCTCTCGCAAGGCTTCAAACGGCTGGGACAGCTCCAGCGCTTCTATTTTTCCTTGTTCAGTATTAGATGCAAAAGTACCGTATACGGGCAGAACAACATTTCCCGCCCGAGCGACAGCCGCAGCGAATTCTGTATCTGCCTCGGGATCTTCTGAGCCCACCGGGAACGTCAGGTCAAAGCCGATCACAGCAGGATGTCCCTCAGAGAGTGTATCTAACAGCTGTGCATGAACATTTCTGCTCCACGGCCAGCTGCCAAAGTCCTTCAAGCTTTGATCGTCTATCCCGATAATAGCAATCGTAGTATCCACAGACCGCTCGTGCTGCATCACGCGATCTTGTAACAGATGATCAATAGAGTCCAGACTCCCTCTGTACAGAAGAACCGCAAAAATCATCGTAAGTAGAAGCAAAATATGTGCTAACTTTACTTTCAAGGTTTGTTTCTCCAATCTATGTATTATGGAATGAGTCTGAGCCAGCGCCAATAAGGAATACATAGGATCGCTAGTAATATAACGAAAAGTCCATAATCTAAGGCAATCTTTTGAGCATGCTTGTAGGTAAAGAATTTACCTTCAGCACTATAATAAGTGGTCAGATACGTTAGTGATGGATAAGCAAAGAAGAAGGGGTCAGTAGATAACAGAATAAGGAATACAAGCACCCATGGATGAATACCCATTCCTGCGCCAATTGGAAGAAGTGCCGTAACAAGGAGAATGACTGCCGGATAAAGTCTATTAAAAATTTATTCAAAAATATTATATATGAAAAATCATATGAATAGTAAGAATTTCCTACTTTACAAGAAAAAAAGCGGGGGTGAAATACATAAAACGACAAAAAGCAGACCAGAGTTACCTCTGCCTGCCTTTGCCATACTATTCTTATAAATTGATTATTCCATACAGCAGTTTTGCAATTTCAGCACGGGTTACTTTGCCACGTGGATCGAAGTTATTGTCGCCCTTGCCATCAAGGATTCCCTTAGCTTTCAATTCACTTACCGCTTGTTTCGCCCACTCTGATACGCTGCTCATATCCTTAAAGCTTGCAATAGCAGCAACGGAAGACTGTGTTCCAGCTTTGTACTGTATCAATTTCTGCAGGACAACCGCCGCTTCTTCACGTGTAATCGCATCCTTAGGACGGAACTTGCTATCACTGCCTTGGATGAGTCCGAGCTGAACAGCCTTGTCTATCGATGATGCATAATAAGCATCTTTTGATACATCTGCAAAAGCACCATTCCCCGTAGTTTCACTTGTCTCATTCAATCCGAGTGAACGAATGGCTAGTGTAACAAAATCTGCACGGGTTACATTCGCTTGTGGACCATAGTGCGTATCGTCGATACCCTTAATCACATGCTTAGCCGTCAGCTTGGAAATGTACGGCTCTGCCCAGTGACCAGAGGTATCACTAAACTGCTTAACATATTCCAGCACCGCGAAGGAAGAGAAATGATCGGTTGTAAAGGTAACGGTATTATCTTTGAACACCCCACCTAAATATTCCAGCGTACTGCCATTTACATAATAGACACCTGCAAAATCCGTATCGATCTTGGCAAGCTGTTCCTTAGTCAGCGTCAAGGTAATCGTAACAGCACCTTTAAGCTGGTGGATAGCCGTTTCTTTGCCTCCTGCTGATGTACTGAGGTTCAGCGTAACGGTAGCCTTGGATGGACTCATTCCAGCGACATTGCTTTGTACAGCTGTCGTATTTGTATCAACGCTCAGCAGCAGCATGTCACTGCCGGCCGGGATCGCTGGTAAAGAGCTTGTTGGTACGCTTAATGTAACGTTAGATGAAACAATATTCAAATTCAACTTCTTATCGACAGCCTGTTGAACGGCCGCTGCATCAAGAGCAATTCTAATCTGACCTTGAGTCGAGGTTGCCCCGCCTACGCTAATCTTTAGGCTTCCCCCTGTAGCAGCTTCCTCTATCAGCTTCTTCAAGGCTGACGGATCAGCTGTATACGTTCCATTACTTCCTAATGCCAGTTCAATGTTTCCTTTTTCCGCTCCAGGTGTGGCTGTAGGCGTTGGAGTCACTGTTGGCACAGGTAAAACTACTGGAGGTGCCGATGTCACCTCAGGTGCTGGTGTCGGCGTCACTTCTGGCGATGGCGATACCTCTGGTGTCGGTGTTGGTGTCACCTCTGGTGTCGGTGTTACATTCTCTTTCCCAGTGTAGAAGCCCCAAATGTCTGAAAGCACACTACCAGAGTTATCATCCTCGACTTTTGTATACCACTGGTAGTAGCTTTCTGGATTAAGCTTACTCCAAGTAACCTGAGTCTCCGCACCGCTCTCTACTTGCTGATTGGTCGCGATTGTCTGATCACTGTAAACCTTAACTCCGATGTAATCGGTAGCTACACGTTTGGTTACAGGCTGCAGATCGAGATCTAGTACGAACTCATCTTTGCCCGGGAACTCATTTTCATCATAATAATTATAATCATCTAAATAAGGCGAATAAGTCTTCACTCGGAGCTTATTGTTAGCTACATCGAACTGAAGGAGACGAATATAACCAAGTCCGCCCTCTTCGGCACCTTGATAGTCTGCCAGCATTTGATATACACTGCGGTCCGCAATGCCATCTCCGTTATCATCCAGCTCATCTACCTTAAGCTCTGCATCATGATAATGACCGGACAAAGCTGCGATTACGTTCTTGTTAGGTTTTACAACCTTTTCAAAGATTGTATCTGCAATCGGTGCGCGGTTATTAGATACGAGCAGGTATTCATGAAGACAAAGAATCGCTTTACGCTCTGGATAACGAGCGACAATCTCATTCATCCATTCAATCTCTTCTTCAGCCAGTCCCCAGCCCATATATACGATAATGAAGTCATTTCCGTTCGCAGATACCAAATCATAATGGCCCCGGTTGTTGTCATAGGAACCGCCAAAAGTTGGCATGTCCTTGAATCTCCATTCACCAAAGTACTGCCAGAATTTCGTATAATCTCCGGTTTGATGACCTACATCATGGTTCCCTGCAAGAACACCATAAGGAATACCTGCATCCTCGAGTACCTTCATGTCCCGATCGGCTTCTTCCCATTGATATTCTTGATAGGACTTATCCACTACATCTCCGGTATGAATAACATATTTCAAATTCAAATTATCCTTATTCTCAGCAATCCACTTCACATTTTTCTGGTAAATGTAAGGATAGCTTTGAGAATAATATTGCGTATCAGACATCCATACAAAGGAAAAATCATAAGTGTCTTGCGTTACTGTAGCTGCAGTCTTAGCCACGGACGCGATCTCATCCTGAACCATCACCGCAATGCTATTTCCATTTCTATAATCTCCAGCAGTCACCGTAGATTTCAGTTCAAAATCCTCAGTACCAGCGATTAAATGATCCAACTGTATCCATTTTTGTCCGGCAGGACTCCACGCGTAGAGACTTACTTTACGGCCTGGAAGTGAATTCCCCTTCCATTCAATATCCACACGATCTGAAGCCTTCACGGATTCATCCAGCTTAATTTCATAACGCTGATATGGGAATTGCTCAACAGCATCGTTAATTAGGTACTGTCCGTCAACTGCACTTATTTTGCTGTATTCGTCACTGCTAAGGGCTTCTTCGCCCGCAGGAACGGATTGCTTCGGCGGTTCTGTATCGGATGCGTTCTTAAATCCAGTAAATCCTTGCTCTGGATGGTTACCATCGTACTTGAAGCCTCTATAGAAGGTAACATCCATCTTATCCTGGTTAGGATCTTCAACCTTAACCTTCAAGGTCGGATTCGTACCCACACCAATCTCCCAGTTCTGAGGTGAGATCAGGAGTGGTGCAAATGGATTTTCATTCGGTACATGGAATGTAATTACCTTTTCCACCTGATTACCTATCTTATCTAATGCGGTGATAGAAAGCGCATGGTCTCCACCGGACAGCTTTCCGGATGAAGTAGCATAAGGCAGTTCAATAACATTGCCATCCAGCTTCACGCTAACTTTATCTACACCTGCGTAAGTATCCTTGATCTCAGTAGTAATTATGAAATTACCACGATAAGTTTTTCCTTCTTCAATCGAAGCTTTAATAGATGGCGGCGTATTGTCTACAATTACATTTGAAGATACCTTGGATCCACCTTCGGTCACTGTTACTTTATGTTCTCCGTCAGTTACTTCTTTAGTTTTCCAGTTATACGCCTTTGAACGGAATAAATCCGATTTCAGATCGAACCGGAAGCCGATGGATTCATGCTTACCTGCGCTGTCCCCCATCTTAATTTCTTTATCACGTTCTGCATAAGCAGGGTCCCAAATTTCTGTGCCGTCTGCAAGTAATAGGCGCACATTCTTCACTTCGAAATCATCTTTATTCTCCTCAGGACGAGGGTCAAAAGGCGATGATTTAGAGCCCGCCCGAATGTAAATCACATTATCCTTGCCTACTTGTAAAGCGGCAGAGGAGATCGGAAAGGTTAATGTCGTATACGTAGTAATCGGGTCCATAAAGGTGTACAGAATACTCGCATCCCCTAATTCTTCTGGTCCCATGGTGATACCGTTTTTGAAATAATAATCTACATTCTTCGCATCAAATACAAAGTAAGCATCATTCTCAAGCGCGGCATATACCTCGTTATTGCCGAGCACCTTATTGTCGATGGTCAGGTCCACTTCATCAGCTTTGGCAGTGGCAGAGGTTCCTTTTACCGTCATAGAGCCATTAATGAATTGTCCATCCTTCACATTCAAACGAAGCGCTGATTGATCGGGACCACCTGTGATTTTCACTTTCATTACCGGAGATTCGGTCTCATTCGTGCCGTCAGATACGACGAAATAATACTGTATTTCATTCCTACCAATCAGATCAGCAGATGACAATTTATAATGATACAGACTGTCATTGAAATCTTGAGAAAGATTATGACTGACAAAATCAGGCTGCTTATCCGAAGCTACTCTTACTTCTACGGATGTAACGGCTTTATTGTCATCCGCGAAAGCCTTCAAATCGAGACTCATCGACTGATCAATCTCCGTTATAGCAGTCAGATCATTTACCGTCGGATTCTCGGTATCCGGCTCCACATGAATCGGTGTGTTAGGTAGCAGCGCTGCATCCACCTGCCCTGGTGATGGAGCAGCCGAACCTGTGCTAATCTTGAGCATTTTGCTTTGCCCATTCACGGGATACTTGTATAGAAGGGCTTTATTTTCTTTGGTGTCATCACCTTTAGCTCCACCATCATAGGTAAGGTCGGCATCATAATACGCAGAGGAAATTTCCTTCTCCGTATTACTCTTGATTACGACTGCCCGGCGGCCAGAGTTGGCCATCCCATCGCTTTTGATTAGAAAGAGATTCGTACCATCAACCAGATTAGTGTTAAATTCTGTATTGAAATCATTGGCAGTGTATGTACTATTAGCACTATTAATAATCCAGAACACCACGGACTGCTGTGGAGGAATTACAAAGCTTTCCTTCGTCGAGGGCCACTTCACATCAGAAGCGTTACCTTTATCAGGATAACGATAATAGATCTTGTAGTTCTTGAAATCAATCGGTGCGTCAGTATTGTTATACACCTCAATGAATTCAAAAGCGTCACTGCTCGTTCCCTTTACATTCGTCGAATTCGGCAGCAGCTCTGTAATTAGAAGCTTCGGCACATTGTTCGTGTCGAACGCGGGCAGGTTCACATGAACAGAATAGTTCTCCGTTACATTGTTCACGCGGATGCTGTAGTGCAGTTCTGGCTCTTCCAGCGCAGCCGCGGGAATTACCGCCGTATATTCCCCCTCGCCTTTTGAGGTCATGGTGATTACCGTATCTTTCACCTGAGAAGGAGAGCCGTATTGCAACTTCACTACCGTTAGCGTTCCGTCTGGTCCATTCTCTAAGTTCGTAATCTTCGCGGTGATGGAAAGATCAACTGGATCTACACTGCTCAGTGGGTGGTGTTCAATCACCGGCTGTTTGTCTCCAGGCACTGGCTTAGGAAGCTGTTCTGGCTCTACAGTTCCAGGTGTAGCCGCACCGGTTCCCGAATTTGGCATGAGACTCATTGTAGAGCTGTCTGCTTGAGAGAATTGATAGAATATGCCGTTATTCTCCTTCACCTGTTCTTTCCCATAAGAAGCAGAAACAATTAAAGTATCTCCTGCTTTACTCTTAATTTGTAAGTTACGAGGAGAAGTGTTAGCCATACCACCCCCACCATTGATACGGAACAGGTTCACTCCTTCCTGAAGAGTTGCTGAAGGATTAAAGTTTTTGATGAAATCCTCGGCTGGAACATTCAGATTATTACCGTTCATAATCCAGAAGACGATATTCCCATGCGCCGGTATGACCGCATCTCCATTTGGTGTCCAAGTATCATTGTCATTATAAAAGAAATAATAATCCTTAAAGTTAACTGGCTCGTCCGTATTATTATAGATTTCAACAAATTCATAACCATCTACAGAGGTTCCATTGGTGCCTTTTACATTTTTAGTATCCGGAACAACCTCTGTAATAAGTAAAGATCCCGGATGGGTAGGTGTCGCATACACAGCTGTTGTCACGTTTGTTTGACTCATAAGTGTAAGTAGCTGATCCTGTTCATCAACATGTAATCCTAATTCGGAAGATGTCTGCTCCGTATCCAGCTGCTCTTCAGCATATCCTGCTGGAACCATTATCCCCAACATCAGACTGCTTGCAATTACACCGGATAGAAAACGTTTAGCTTTTGCTGTTATTCTCAAAACTCCGAACACTCCCCATAAGTTTGATTGTGACCCAGTGCATAAATATACATTGGAGATCATCTGGAAAGTATACATCCGGTGTATTATCGCTATATTATTCCAATGTTAAATCTTTAGGTTATCTTAAATATTGTTTAAGCTTCAGCTCAGCTTTCCGGGTTATAATAGAAGCAAGTTAAACCACAACCATCACAGACACTTTCAACAGAAACCATAAAATGTTATTTGTAAAATAAGAAAAGAGGACTCTAATGGATATAAAAAGAGTGATTATAGTAGGAACCGTAGTTATAGTGATGTCTTTTGGAAATGCTTGGAGCAGCCTTACTGCTAACGCAAGTTCGCCTGCACAATGGTCCACCGTAAAAGCTGCGGATAAAGACGAATTATTGTTGAAAGCACTTAACCAGCCCACAGATGAAGATTTGTATGATGCCTTATATGACGGTAAGTCACTTCAAGATATTGCAATAGAACAAAACACGGATATTGAAGATGTGATCAATCTACAAGTAGCTCAGCTAACGGAACAGCTAGATTCACGGCTGGCTTCCGGAAGTATTACGGCTGAGCAGTATGCAGCACACAAGGCGGAGCTGAGGGACATCGTTACGGAGAGTGTTCTCACTTCTTTCGGCTAAGGAAGATACATACAGTGGCCGTACAACATTTCTCCGCGCCAAAATAAAGAGGGTGATCCGAAGCCATTGAATGGCTATCGGATCACCCTCTTTGTATTTTCGATGCTATTTAACTCAATTCCTAAGTCTCTATCTTGTTATCCCTAGTGATCTCCAGTATATCCAGGAAGAATACAAAAATTGGAATACCGAGAATTAGACCCCATACACCCATATAGTGCTCAGAGAAGAGAAGTACGATAAAGGTGTAGAACATAGGCAGATTCATTTTGGATGACATCAGTTTTGGATTTAAGAAGTAACCTTCGATAAAATGTAGTATGGCGATCATAACCAATACATATATCGTCATTGCTATGCCACCGATGTTGTAACCAATAATACAAAGCGGTATTAAGGAGATCACAAAGCCTACAACTGGAATCAAACTAAGCAGGAAGATCATAATCGATAAGGCGAATAGATACGGAAAGCCTAAGATCCAAAGTCCAATCACAGTAAAGCATGTATTAAACAGCGCGATCAGAATTTGCGCTTCAATCACTTTACCAAAAGATGAGATGAATTTTCTGCCGAAATACTCAAGCTCAACATAGAACCAGGAAATTTTGCTCTCTTTAAGACGGGCAGTGAAACTGACAATTCTGTTCTTCTCAAGGATAAAGACAAAGCTCAGAATGGTGGATAATACGAAGCTGGTGCCCCAATTACTTATTTTCAGGACGTACTCAAGACCATCTTTCACATAAGATTGATAGTTCAAATCCTTAAGCTGGGCAAATAAATACTGCGCAATTTCGTTTTGTGGAATGTTTGCAGGGGTTAAACTGGTCAGAAAATTGGTTAACTGCTTAATCTGAGTAAAGACCTTCGGTAAATAATTCACTAAAGTCACTACGATCAGAGCAATCAGAGCTAAATACAACATAATAATAATGACTTTACTGTTGACTGCAACATATTTATTGATCCGCTTCGTGAGCAGCACTTGAAAGCTGTTCATTACATAAGCAATCAAAAATGTTAACAGTACTAAATTAAGCATATCTCTAATACTGAATAGCAGCAGGGCAACCAGCCCCAAAATAAAAAAACGCCGGACCGTTAAATTCGCGTAATAACGCTTAAATACTTCCATCTGTTCTCTCCATTCACCTACCAATTAGTACTCTATTTATAGTCTACAGTAAGGAATTCACTTATAGCAACTAGTGATTCGCCCAAATTGGCGAAATTTCTCACTTTTTGTAAACCCCTAATGATCGTAGGGAAAGATGATATCCATTCCATACATTTCCTTATTCGTTTATGTACCTCCCGTTGTACGCATTAACTTAACGGTTCGACGCTTCTGATCGTAATTGAGATCAATATTTAGATCCTTGCATAATTGCATAAACGGAACCATTAAGGTCCCTTTCCTCATTTCGGGTGCACTTCCTATCAGTGCTACTTTTTGACTATTCAGGGTTAATTCCATAGGCGAATCTATATGTTTGATCTGCTCAAGGGTTTGGACTGCGGTTAGATTCTGGCTTCCCCCGTTGATTCGGGAGGCATTCCGGTCCGTTCTCGCATTTATTCCATCCTGGATTTTAAATGTCAGCGAAATTCCGAGTGAATCACATGCGGATAGCAACCGGTCATTGTAAGATCCGTAAGGAAAGGCAATCGCTGAATCGGTATTTCCCAGTTCTTCCTTCAGCCTTTGCTCCGCCTTGGCCAAATCACGAGTAACTCTGCTATAGTACTCCGTATTCATTTCATTCCTATTTTCATCGTCGATATATAACAAGGCACTAGCGGCAGGCCGTCCCCCACCTTCAGCATCCACGATACCATAATGGTGTAAATCGTACGTATGACTATAGAACCCCATCCCGTCACGCTTCATTTCACGCATCTGCTCCCAGTTGAGTTTCGGCACACTATTCGGATCTGGGTGGTCAATCGTAGAGACTATAACGAAATTCACTGCCGTATACCCGTATTTTTTCAGAATAGGAAAGGCCAGCTCATAAAAACTCTCATATCCATCATCAAAAGTCAGCAGCACCGCATTGTCTGGAACCGTACCGCCATTTAGCATAAATTCTCGATATTGTTCCATCGTAATCACATGAAACCCTTCCTGCTTCAGCAGGTTCATTTGATCATCAAACCGATCAGCCGATAAAATCCAAGGAAACTGCGGCATTGGCTTCTCTGACAGATGATGGTACATCAGCACAGCTACATGGTCTTTATAGTAGATACCTTTCGGAAGCGGCCCCTGCTTCTGCCAGTCAATATGCATGTTAAGGGCCCGTTCGGCAGCAGCCTTGGGAATCATTAGCTCATCAGGTGAGCCCGGATAAGTAGCTACTGTCTTAATGATTTGACCGTTTACATTAATGGTCAATATCGAAGGTTCACGTTGATTGTTGAAAATAGCAACAAGACTTATTAGCAGAACGATGACTAAAAGTATTATATATTTTTTCGTATGCAATCTCTAAATCTCCTTAATAAAGAAATCTTATTCACTATGTAACTACATATTTGGTGACAGTTCCACCTACTTTTGGTTACATTTTCTTCTTATTTTGTTTCTTATCATAAAAATAGGAGGCGATCCCTAAGTCTCAACTGGCTTAAGGAACACCTCCTTCAAATGGAGAGCTATATATTTAATTATGTACATTTATGTGTAATTGTAGACGGTCTAGGACCTTCTCTTATCTGCAAAGTAATTCTCTTCCCCAAGCTCGTCCACAACGATGTTTAATGCTGCTTCCGTCGCCTACCTTTGGACAAACGAAGATAAGCATAAGACGGGCAGCCAAGGCTTCTATGTGGAAGTCTATAGCGATAAAGTACTTATCCGGGGCAGAGATTTTAAAACAGGAACCTGGTTTGACGCTGCGCAATATGAGGTTGCTTATCCAGCGGTAAATGTATATTAAATTTTCACAGAAAAAAACGATTGTGCACTGGGAGTCCTCCCTCGCAACAATCGTTTTTTTATTGTAGTTATTCAGCTTAGTGTGCAATCGGGGAAATCCGGTAGACTGAAGTGTCTCCATCTGCTGACTTCGTCCCGCTTTCGATCTGCCAACCAAAAGATAATACAGATGCCAGACGTTCCTTCTCAGCCACAGTCAAAGCCGCTTCTACCGCTTCTTTACCCTCTTCAAGCTCCAGCTCTCCCTCTTTACCAAGAGCAACCCATATCCAGCTACGAATGCCGCGGATCGTGTTGTATTTAATCTGATAGCCAGTCTTCACCGCTTGCTCGAACAGTTCTGGCTGCTCCGCTTGCAAAGTGGTCAACTGCTTATAATCAAATTCGTATTCACTCTCGCCAACGGGCAAATCGCCCTCTGCCACTTTACGAAGAATATCCTCATTGGACCAGCCTAAAGAGCGAAGTGACTCTACCAATAACGCATCCCACTGGGATAACTTTACTCGGTTCAAATTCTCTGACATCCTGATTCCTCCCGTACCTGTATATAGATTCTACTTATTCCGTGAAATCATAGGCAACATAATGGCCCGGACTAACTTCCTGCAATGTAGAAGTCTCAGCTCTGCCGTACTCTGCCGAATATCCGTCTAAAATAATTCTTTGATTAGCCCGTCTAGGGTCCGTCTCCAAAATGGAAGACAGCAATGCCTTTGTATAAGGATGAATAGGATTCTCGTACAGTTCATCACTTTCGGCTACCTCTACTAGACGACCGCCATACATCACACCGATCCGGTCCGAAATATGACGTACCATCGACAGATCATGCGCAACAAAGAGGTAGGTCAACCCAAATTCGGACTGCAAATCCTCCAGCATATTCACTACCTGCGCCTGAACAGATACATCCAGCGCTGAGATCGGTTCATCACACACTACAAACTCAGGTTTCACAGATAACGCTCGAGCGATCGAAATCCGTTGACGCTGCCCACCGCTGAATTCATGAGGGAAGCGATAAAGATGCTCTCTTTTTAAACCCACCTTATCCAGTAGTGCCGCAACCGCTTCTATACGTTCGTCGCCTTCGTGGACCCCATGGATTTTCATAGGCTCGCTGATCAGATCAAGTACATTCAGGCTTGGATTAAGGGATGAATAGGGATCTTGAAAGATCGATTGAATGCGTCTGCGAAAAGGTTTTAGCTGCTTCTCTCCAAGCTTGCTCAGCGGCTGCCCGTCAAAAGACACTTCACCGTCGGTATAATCATATAATCGCAACAAGCAGCGCCCAACCGTGGACTTGCCGCTTCCTGACTCTCCAACCAGTCCAAAGGTCTCCCCTTGACGAATCTGAAAGCTTACACCATCTACCGCCTTAAGCACAGATGTATCGCGCCCCCATATATCCTTACCTTTAGAGAAATGTTTCTTGAGATTATTTACGTCCACTAGAATCTTATTATCACTCAACCGAACCGCTCCCTTCAACACCAGCTACGGCTGGAGTCTCCTGCGCACCGTCTGCCAGCCAGCACATCGAACGATGACCAGGCGATAATTCGATGACCGGAGGACGCTCACTACAGCGGGCAAAAGCATTAGGGCAACGTTCCATAAAAGGACATCCAGAAGGTGGATTCAGCAAATCCGGCGGTGTACCTTCAATAGGAACAAGTCGTTCACGCGACTTACCGTCACGTTTTGGAATCGAGCGAAGCAGACCTTTCGTATAAGGATGCTGCGGGCGGTAAAAAATATCCTCCACCGTGCCTTCCTCCATCACGAGTCCACCATACATTACGATAACCCGTGTACATACCTGAGCTACCACACCCAAGTCATGGGTAATGAGCGCTACAGCGGTACTGGTATTGTTTTTCAACTCTTTAAAAAGATCGAGAATTTGTGCCTGTATCGTTACATCGAGCGCAGTGGTTGGCTCATCTGCAATCAATAACTCTGGCTGGCAAGAAAGAGCCATGGCAATCATGACCCGCTGGCGCATCCCGCCGCTGAACTCATGCGGATATTGCTGCAGCCGCTGTTCAGGATTATTAATACCTACCTGACGCAGGATGCTTGCCGCCTCTTTAAGCGCTTCTTGCTTATTTAAACCGCGATGCCGACGGATGACCTCCGTAAGCTGCTGGCCGATTTTTTTTACAGGATTAAGAGAGGTCATGGGGTCCTGAAACACCATTGCTATGCGGTTACCGCGCAGCTTTCTCCACTCTTTTTCCGAAAGGTTCGATAAATTCTCACCACGGAAATTGATATTTCCACCGATAATTTTACCCGGAGGTGTAATCAACGACATAATCGCCTTGGCAGTCACACTCTTCCCACTACCAGATTCACCAACGATTCCTACCGTTTCACCAGCATCTATATGAAAGCTAACGCCGCGAACTGCTTGGTTCTCTCCGTCTCGAGTCTGGAAGGAAACCTTCAAATCCTCAACAGATAATAGCCGTTCCGTCATGATGTCTTCACACTCCTATCTTCGGATCAGCTTCGGTTCAAAGCCTACCCGCAAAATATCGCCTAAAACATTAAAGCTCAGTACCGTTAATAGTATCAGTAATCCAGGGAACAAAGCCAGATATGGCGCTTGAGCGATATATCCCTGCGCATTGTTAAGCATACTGCCCCAAGTGGCATTTGGAGGTTGTACCCCAAACCCAAGGAAACTTAGGGACGACTCCATCATAATTGCCGAAGCGATATTATTCGTCGCACCTACAATGACA
Source organism: Paenibacillus sp. FSL R5-0345 (assembly GCF_000758585.1). NCBI lineage: Bacteria > Bacillati > Bacillota > Bacilli > Caryophanales > Paenibacillaceae > Paenibacillus > Paenibacillus sp. FSL R5-0345. The sequence continues at coordinate 298,651 of NZ_CP009281.1, read as the reverse complement.
ACAGGCACTAGACCCGGAAGAATATGACGCCAAATAATTCCGAAGTTGCTCTGACCGGAGGCTTTTGCATAGAGTACATATTCCCGTTCTTTGATCGTCATCGTCTCCGCCCGAATGACACGGGCGATATTCATCCACATTAATAGTGCAATAATAATGATGATATTCCCTACACTCGGCTTCAAAAATACGCTAAGCAGTAGCAGAACTAAGAAAGATGGAATGGACAGTACTACATCAAGCATCCGCATGAGAAGATTATCAACCCATCCGCCAAAGAATCCGCTGATTACGCCCACCGTCACACCTATGCCTGTAGCAATGATCATTGAAGCAAAGCCAACTAGCAGGGATACCCGGCCGCCATATAATGCGCGGGCAAAATAATCCCGGCCATAGTCATCCGTCCCGAACCAGTGATCGGCTCCCGGCGATTTCAGACGTGCCAGAACATCCATCGCATTCGGATCATGTCCAGATAAAAAGGCAAATATAGAGCCTAGTGTGAAGATGAATAAAGTAATGAGGGCTGCGACGCCCAATTTATTCGTAAATAGCTCATCTCCAACACTTTTCCATTTACTGCGATTCATGAGGTCACCTCGTTAATTTAATTCGTGGGTCCACGAAGCTATATAGAATATCCGCGACCAGATTGCCGATGATCAGCATTAAAGAGGAGAATAGAGTAATTCCCATAATCACGGGGTAATCCATCCCTTTTACTGCAGTCATCCCCAAAGAGCCAATACCCGGCCATGAAAATACCGTTTCTGTTACAATTGCACCTGCCACCAGATCACCCATAGACATCCCGAGCAATGTAATTACAGGAAGCAACACATGCTTCATTACATGACGGAACAAAATCGTAGTCTTGTTAGATCCAAAAGCATATTGAATCTGCACGTACTCTTCTTTTAGCTGTCCAATGGTACTAGAGCGAATGTATCGCACATAACCTGCGAGGAACCCAAAAGCAAGCACAGTGCAAGGCAGGATACCATGCTTGAATACATCAAACGCCGATTCCACACCAATCGTTCGCATCCCCATAATAGGAAGCAGGTGCAGCTTAATCGCGAATAAGTACATCAGTAAAATGGCAAGCCAAAACAAAGGCACAGATATTCCAACATAGGATAAGAAATTAATCAGCTTATCCACCCAGCGGTTCCGGTTTGCCCCGGCAATAAGACCGAGTGGAATCGCCAGCAAAACAGCAAGACCGATTGCAGAACCCATTAAACCGGCGGTTGCAGGTAGGCGTTCAAGAATTTGATCCAATACTGGCTGATGATTCACTAGGGAATAACCGAAATTCCCCTGCAGTATTTCTTTAATCCAGATTAAATATTGAATGTAGGCTGGCTTATCCAGCCCAAGGTTATGCCGGATGCGCTCAATATCATCTGCGTGCATATTCGGCGTAACGAAGGATAAGACCGGATCCCCCGGAGCCAGCTTAATCATCGCAAAGCACACAACCGAAACAAAAAATAACATCGGCAGGGTTTGCAGTAATCTTCGGACGATAAGTTGTCTCATACGTTTTATTCTCCCAGTTCTGTATCGGTAAAAAAGTAAGCTGGATAATCCAGCTTACTTTTTCCCGTTTTTATTTAAGGTAGATTTTCGATAAATCTTCAAAAATAACGACAGGCTTCAAGACCGCTTCTTCAAGACCGCCGTAGTTCTTGGAGACAGCTACAATAGTCTTAGTATTAGCAATTGGATAAATCGGTGCATCGTCAGCAATGATCTCTTGGATCTTCTTGTAGATCTCACCACGTTTAGTCACATCTGCTTCTCCTGCACCTTCATTGAACAGCTTATCAACCTCGGCATTATTATAATGCGTGTAGTTGGAGTCAGCAGTAGAAGTATACAAAATTCTGTAAGCATCAGGATCGTAACCCATAATATAACCTGCAATCGCAAGTTCAAAATCTGTTGAGTTCATATCACTGAACTTCTGACCATATGCCGAGGCATCCATATTTTGCAGTTCAACTTCTGCGCCAATGGCCTTTAGCTTTTGTTGCACGTATAGTGAAATGGCTTCCTGAGCTTTATTACCGCTCGATACAATCAATCTCAATTTCAGATCACTAACCCCTGCCGATTGCAGAAGCTCTTTTGCTTTTTCCACATCATTATCGAAAGAAGGTACATCATTAGTATAGAACAATGCATCCGGAGTCAAGAATGACTTCGCTGGGTCTGCATACTCGTTAGAGGTATAAGCAGCCTGAATGATTTCATCACGACTTAGTGCTAGAGACAAGGCTTGACGAACTTCTTTTTTAGCAAGAGCGCCTCTATCGCTGTTCGCATTGAACAACAGGTAGGACAATCGACCTTCACTATAAGGAAGGATTTCGAAATTATTCGAAGCCTCAATCGTACCAACATCCTGTGGATCTAGATATTTAATATTGATCTCACCGTTCTGAAGTGCGAGATTTGCAGCATTCGTATCTTTAGCAATCCGGTATGTTACGGAATCAAGATGTGGCTTGCCGCCGAAATAGTTATCAAATCTCTCGAGTGTAACATATTCGCCTGGTTTGTATTCTTTAAATTTGAATGGGCCAGATCCGACCGGAGCAGCATTCTTGGTGCTTTTCTCTAGATCCGTCTCATTCTCAAAAATATGCTTTGGAATCGGGAATACTTGCACTAGTGTAGCTTCAAAAGCTGGGCTGACCTGCGGAAGCTTGAACTCTACGGTCAGATCATCCACCTTAACTGCCTTAACGGGTTTATCACCGATGAATAAGTTTGCTCTCAACATGCTGTTTTGTTTCTCATCGAGGATGCTATCAATCGTGAACACGACATCGTCAGCAGTAAGCTTTTCTCCGTCATGCCATGTAAGACCATCTTTAAGCTTCAAAGTATAAGTCAGGTTATCTTCTGACAGTGTCAGGCTGTCTGCCAAGTAGAAGGTCTTCTTACCATCATTTACTTGGAACAGTGGAGCATAGAGCGCTTGGTCAATCGTAAGACTGACACGGTCACCCGCATAGTTTGGATTGAGAATAACAGGATCAGCAGCGACCCCAATAATCAAGTTGCCTCCATCTTTTGGCTCAGTACTTGTTGTCGTTCCATCATTAGTAGCAGGTGTTTGATTTGTATTTGTGGAAGTGGCGGTGTTCCCTCCGGAGCACGCACTAATCAAAAATGTTAACAAAATCAAAGTAATAACTCCAGATAATCCTCTACGCATAAGTTTCTCCCCCGTAATCTGTATTCTGCGTTGCTTGTGTTTTTTATATTGTATATCGGAATACTAGGAATTACAATGGATAGCATTTCACATTAATGTAATATTGAGGAAATCGATAATTCTACCACCATTTGCATCATACCAGAACACATCCGCACTAGGATTCATGGCTAATATTCGATTGATTAACTCCTGTACTTTTAGCGGTGATTTACCCATTGCTCTCATCCTCTGCGCTTCATGTTGGCATCTGTATCTAATTATTCGGTTATTGTACAGCAGATTGTTACGAATTAATATATCTAACACTCATTTACTTTACAGAACTTTGAAAAATAAGGATTATTGCCGCTCCCCTGTAAATATATTGAGAACATACGGATACATCCAAGGAAAGAGGGAGCATCCCTCAAGGAGGCGGCAATGACGGAAACCAAGATTCGTGTATTGATCGGCAGTCCGATCCACCAGAAGCCTACGGTTTTAAAAGAATTTCTCAATTCCTTGCTTCGTCTGAATGTAGCCAATATTGAGCTGGATTTTCATCTGATAGATGATAATGATGATGAGGAATCAACCCGGCTACTCCAGGAATTCAAAAGCATGGGTGATCATATTTATCTTCAGAGCTCCGGCTTTCATGATGCGTATATTCGCAATGATACCACCCACTTCTGGAGTACCGACTTAGTCTGGAAAGTAGCCAACTTTAAGAATCTCATGATCAACCGAGCCCAGACCCTGAATTATGACTATTTGTTTCTGATTGACTCCGATCTCATTCTCCATCCCGATACCCTCAGACATCTCATAGGTGCGAACAAGGATATTATCTCAGAGGTATTCTGGACGCAGTGGCAGCCCGGAACTATGTTTCAGCCGCAGGTATGGATGCACGACGAATACAATCAATGGGAGTTACTGCCCGGCGAAAAACTGCAACAAGAAGAGATCAATCGCAGATTTCATGAATTCATAGCTAAGATGCGGAATCCCGGAATTTATGAAGTAGGCGGACTCGGGGCTTGTACATTGATTAGTCAGCATGCGATAAAAGCCGGGGTTAGCTACAATCAAATTCGCAACATTTCTTATTGGGGAGAAGACCGCCATTTCTGCATTCGTGCCGCAGCCCTTGGCATTCCCCTGTTCGTCGACACCCATTATCCGGCGCTACACTTGTATAGAGACAGTGATTTGAGCAAAGTTGACGATTTTATCAAAGAAACCACGGAGACCAAAGCTGACTCCACTGATGCAGCGAGCAATTTATCTACGGATGATGTGCCTATAACGACAGAGTCGACCTCCACACCAGACAATCTAACCAATACAGACATTACAGAGAATCCAGACAATCTAACCAATACAGACATTACAGAGAATCCAGACAATGAAAGTTCCAAGGAAACAATCCCTCTAGCCAAAAAGCGGCCCAAGCTAACCCTCACCATGGTTGTGAAAAATGAAAGTGGACGCTTTCTGCGACAGGTTCTGGAGGAGCATCGCAAATACATCGATGAGGCCGTCATTATTGATGATGGCAGCACGGATAATTCAGCAGCTATCTGTTTGGAAGCCCTTGAAGGCATTCCCGTTCATCTCGTGCACAATACCATATCCAAATTCAGCAATGAAATTGAGCTGCGAAAGCAGCAGTGGGAAGAGGTTCTGAAGACGAATCCTGAGTGGATTCTGAGTCTGGATGCAGACGAAATCTTTGAACCCAGTTTTGCTGCAAATATTGAAACGTTACTGTACGCTGACGAGGTCGATCTATTCTGCTTCCGTCTCTACGATTTATGGAACGCCACCCATTACAGAGAAGATATTTACTGGCGCTCTCATTTGAATTACCGTCCTTTTTTGCTTCGCTATAAAGAAGACTTCAACTATGTATGGAATGAATCCCCACAGCACTGTGGGCGATTTCCGGAAAATATTTTCGAGCTTCCCCACCAGCTAAGCAACTTACGACTCAAGCATTTAGGTTGGTCGAAGGCAGAATTCCGTTTAGAAAAATATCTGCGTTACATGCTCCTTGATCCCGATGGCCAATACGGCTGGAAGGAGCAATACTTGTCCATTCTGGATGAACACCCCCATTTAATACCTTGGGTGGAGTGAGTGTACTAATAAAAAGGGCGTCCACAAAACCTTAACGGCTTTGTGGATGCCTTATATTTTTACATCGTACGAACCTCTTATTCAGCACGCTGTGGTTCATCGCCTACTGGCTTCATGATGGTAACTGTCAGGTCACCGCCAGATTCATCTACTTGAATCACTGAACCTTCTGCAGCTTCGCCAGCAATGATCGCACGGGCCACACGGGTCTCCAAACTACGCTGGATAAAGCGTTTCAGCGGTCTAGCCCCATACACTGGATCAAAACCCTCCTTAGCGATAAAACGTACCGCCGGTTCAGTTAATTGAAGACCAATCTCCCGTTCAGCAAGGCGTAAACGCAATCCGTCTACCAGTTTGTCCACGATCTTCTCGATCTCGCCCAGGGTCAAAGGCTTGAACATCACAATGTCATCTACCCGGTTCAGGAACTCCGGACGGAAATGTCCACTTAGTTCCTTCATTACTCTGTCCTTAGCCGCCTCCGTAAGCTGACCCTTCTCATCGGTGCCTTGAATCAGATGTGGTGAGCCGATATTTGAGGTCATGATAATGATCGTGTTCTTGAAGTCGACCATCCGGCCCTGCGAATCGGTCAGCCGCCCATCATCAAGCAGCTGCAGTAGAATATTAAATACATCAGGATGCGCCTTCTCCACTTCATCGAGCAGCACTACTGTATATGGCTGTCGCCGTACCGCTTCTGTTAGTTGGCCGCCCTCCTCATATCCAACATATCCCGGAGGTGCTCCGACCAGGCGAGAAACACTGTGCTTCTCCATATACTCCGACATATCAATACGGATCATGCCATCTTCGCGATCAAAGAGAGAGACCGCGAGTGATTTTGCCAACTCCGTCTTCCCTACCCCAGTCGGACCGAGGAACAGAAAGGAACCGATCGGCCGATTTGGATCTTTGATCCCAGCTCTTGCCCGAAGTACGGCGTCAGCCACCAAGCTGACAGCTTCATCTTGGCCCACAACTCGTTCATGCAGCGTTTCTTCCAGACGTAGCAGCTTATCCCGTTCGCCTTCAACCAGCCGGCTAACCGGCACACCCGTCCAGCGCGATACAATATCTGCGATTTCCTCCTCGGTTACAGCTTCACGCAATAATCTAGTATCCTGATCCTGCTGAGCCGCTTCTTCAGCCGCTTTCAATTGCCGCTCCAGATCAGGAATAATGCCATAGCTCAGTTCGGCAGATTTATTAAGATCATATTCCTCCTGCGCATCGACCAAATCCTTCCGGGCTTGCTCCAGCCGTTTTTTGAGGTCGCGGATGCCTTGAATCGCTGACTTCTCCTTCTCCCAACGCGCCGTCATCCCAAGCTGCTTCTCCTTAAGATCGGCGAGTTCACGTTGTAGGATTTCCAGACGGCGTTTGCTGGCGTCATCGGTTTCCTTTTTAAGTGCTGCTTCTTCAATCTCCATCTGCATCAGACGACGGGTCACTTCATCCATCTCACCCGGCATAGAGTCAATCTCTGTACGGATCATGGCGCAAGCTTCATCCACTAAGTCGATCGCTTTATCCGGCAAAAAACGATCCGTAATGTAGCGATTAGACAATACTCCTGCAGCTACGAGGGCGCTGTCATGGATTTTGACTCCATGATGGACTTCGAACCGTTCCTTCAGACCGCGTAGAATGGAGATCGTATCCTCTACATCCGGTTCGCTGACCAGCACCTGTTGGAAACGGCGCTCCAGCGCAGGGTCCTTCTCAATATACTTGCGGTATTCATCGAGCGTTGTGGCACCGATACAGTGCAGCTCACCCCGAGCCAGCATCGGCTTGAGCATATTGCCAGCATCCATCGAGCCTTCAGTTTTACCTGCGCCTACAATCGTGTGCAGCTCATCAATAAAAAGAATAATTCGGCCGTTACTTTCACGAACTTCCCTAAGCACCGCCTGCAAGCGTTCCTCGAATTCACCTCGGAACTTCGCGCCTGCTACGAGGGAACTCATATCCAGCGAGAAAATCGTCTTATCCTTCAGACCCTCCGGTACGTCTTTGCGTACAATCCGGTGAGCCAAGCCTTCTACAATTGCCGTTTTCCCTACACCTGGCTCACCGATGAGAACAGGGTTATTCTTCGTTTTACGGGACAGAATTCGGATCACACGGCGTATTTCTGCGTCACGCCCGATGACTGGATCGATCTTGCCTGCACGAACCTCTGCTACCAGATCACGTCCGTATTTCTCCAGCACCTCATAAGTAGCCTCTGGCTCCCGACTCGTTACACGCTGATGCCCACGAATCTCCGCAAGTATAGACATCAGCTTCTCGCGTGTTAGGCCACGACTGACAAAAAGATCACGTAGCTCACGATTGTCCCTGCTCGAATCCGACACCATGGCCAGCACAGCATGCTCCACAGAGACAAATTCATCCTGCATCTTCGCCGCTTCCTTCTCCGCCTGCTCCAGCAGATGGATCAGCGATTGCGAGGCATAACGCCGCACCGTGCTTGCTCCTGACCCGCTGATGCTCGGCTTACGCCCAAGCAGTTCATCCGTGCTGCGCAGCATCTCAGCTACGGGGACATTCATCTTTTGCAGCAGTCTTGGCAGCAAGCCTTCTTGCTGCTGGAGTAATGCTTTTAATAGATGGAGATTATCGATCTCCTGATGTCCGCTGTCTGAAGCAAGCGACTGCGCCGCAGCCACTGCTTCCTGCAGCTTTTGAGTAAGTTTATTGAAATCCATAGCTCTCTCACCTTTCTATTTATGAATGATATATAGGATCGGCCGTTTTGGCCGGTATAAGTTAATTTGGTGCGCCACATTCGGCGCATTCGGGGGTATTTTTGTACCTCTTTTCGCTCATTGAGCCACATTCAGCGCATTCGGGGGTATTTTTGTACCTCTTTTCGCTCATTGAGCCACATTCAGCGCATTCTGGGGTATTTTTGTACCTCTTTTCGCTCATTAACCCGAATTCACCGCTTTCTGGGGTATTTTTGTACCTCTTTTCGCTCATTGAGCCGAATTCGGCGTAATCTAGGGTATTTCTGTACCTCTTTTCGCTCATTAAGCCGCATTCAGCGCACTTCAGCACACTTCACCACACTTTAGCCTTCCTTTTTCCCGACACTCCTCACAGGTCTCTTCTATAGTTAGTTTCTAATTAAGTTACTATCCTACAGCTAGCATTCCATTCACCATATTCACCAACTCTACCTCTACCTATCTATTAATTACCCACTTTAGACTTTTGGCGCTGCGTACCGGTGCTTTGGCGTTTAGCTCTGGCCTCGAATCGGCTGGATTCAGCCAGTTTACGGTACAAGTTCTTTTCCGCTTCGCTGGTTGTCTCAGGAATAATAATCTCAATACCAAATAAAATATCACCATTCGTACCATTTTCACGCTTCAAACCTTTGCCTGGGATGCGCAGCGTTTTGCCGCTCTGAATTCCTGCAGGAATCTTCAACTTCACAGCACCGCCGCCAGGTAGTGGAACCTTTACCTCTCCGCCCAATACCGCTTGCCAAGGAGCAACTTCAACTACGCCGCATAAGTCGCCATTTCGAAGCTCGTAAATATCATGAGGAAGAATATGAAGTGCCAGCAGTATATCGCCGCCTGGAGCTATGCCACTTTGAGCGTTCCCTGCGATTTTTAAAATCGTACCTTCACTAGATCTCGGCGGAACATGAACATCCACAGTTTTATCACCAATCTGTACTCGTACAGTTGCTCCTTTATAAGCCTGCTCCAACGTAATATCCAGCTGCGCCTGCGTCGTACTGTGCGCCTCACCCCATGGATTGCTGCTCGAACGGCCACTACCACTACTAGAAAAGAAATCAAAGCCAGCTCGATCCGCCGAGCCCCGATTCCCAAAAAACATTCCAAACAAATCTTCCTCCGAAATGCCAGAGCCCCCTGTAGAATAAGTTCCGCCGCTCCAGCTTCCACCAAAGTTTGAATCCCACGAAGAGGCCCCGCTCGAAGCACCTCCACCCGCTCTACCACGCTGAGCCCCATAAAGCAGCTCCTCATCGTAAAGCTTTCGTCTCTCCTCATTACCAAGCACTTCATAGGCTTCAGCCGCTTTTTTGAATTTGGCCTCTGCCTCAGGAGCTTTGTTCACATCGGGATGCCACTTCTTGGCGAGCTTTTGATAAGCCTTTTTAATTTCCTGTTTGGTTGCTGTTTTGCTCACACCCAAAGCATCATAATAGTTGTTGTTAGCCACTCGGATTCCTCCTTTCATTGCTTTATTACCTGTAACTTAACTTATCATTCCATTCCGAGAAAAGACGCACCATAGCCGGAATCCTCCACTACAATGCGCCTTTTATTCATAACACTATATCAAAAGCCCGCTGCCAATCTCTAAGATGTTAAGCGGAAACTAATTCCGCCTAAATTATGCTTATTCAGACTGCGAACCGCTAGAATCTCCGTCTTGAATTTCAATGCGTTTTCCTTGCGGCTTTTGCCGTTTTGGAACTTCCAGCTTCAGTAATCCGTCTTTCAAAGACGCGCGGATCTCTTCTTCTGCAATGTCCTGAACATAGAATCTGCGAACATATTCACCATATCGACGTTCTCTGCGTACAATTTGATGATCCTTGTTCTCCTCGGCATTCTCTTCCTTCCGCACCGCTTTAATCGTCAAGTAGGGGCTGGCATAATCAATGTCGATTTCTTCTTTTTTAAAGCCAGGAAGTTCAGCTTCAATCAGGTAAGCCTGGTCACTCTCGCGAATATCCGTTCTAAAGGACATCGTTGAGCTCTTGATCGGAGCAAAAAAATCATCGTTAAAAACATCATTCAAAGACTTAGCCAGCATACCAAAAGCATCATCTCTACGTTTACCAAAAGGAACCAAATCAAACATTATCCATTCTCCTCTCATTGACTTTGACTTTATTTGACCTATGACCTTATTATAGTCCCCTGCCAGAGGAATAACAAAATCGATTTAAGCCAATTTTCGGTCAAATTCAGGCAAATCAGCTGATTTAATGCTACAAATTTAAACATATTTAATGATTTGACCTTTTTTGACCTTTGTTTGATTTACATAAAATCAACCATTACCCCCTATCTAAAAAGAACCGCCTTCGGCGTCCTCTCAGAGATGATAATCGTATCTGCCAAAATATAAGAATCATTGAAACTCTTACGTTCTTATATTTCAAAATGCAGTACGTTTAGTATATGTTTAGAGCTTAGGTTCCATACAAGCCAGCAACTTCGCATTCATTACAACCCCAAAACATCCTACTCAAAAAGAAATGATATAATGAAATTCAAATAACGAACATTTTTATTACGGGGGACCAATTGTATGCAACCAACCTATACTATGGATGATACGCAGTGGAGTAAGCTCATCCAGAATGTCGCCTATTATTTCGATGACCTTACCCTCAAACGGGGGTTCCAATATTATAAGCAAAGCCGGATTCGTTCGTTCACTATGACGGAGCCATCTAAGATCAATGCACTTGTTGAAGGTAGAGAGGATTACCGCGTTACGATTGATCTGGACAGCTTCACTCGGTGTCATTGCAACTGCCCTGTTTCAGGTCATTGCAAGCATATGGCAGCCGTACTGCTCAGTTTTGCCGAACAACAGAATAGATCTGTACAAGTTCTAGCTAACGCCAAGGCTGCGTCCTTTCTCCCAAAAACATCGAGTAGCTCCCCTATCGGAGCAGATGGAAAACACCAGCAACAGCTAAAAGAGCATGCCAGCCGGATCGCTGAGGGAGGCCTCACGGAGTGGCGAGAGTATTTTGCAATCTGCATTACCCCTCTGGCACATACCACTCGCAATCCTGAATATGTGGATCGTGCGTTATCTTCCATTACTAAATCCAAGCCGAATTTATCTCCGGAATTGGACAAGCTATTCACTCTGCATGCCCATCTTTTTCTTTTAGAAAAGCTAGCTAAGCCTTCCGCCAATCTACCGGGTCAGGTCGCCTTCACTGCATCACTCGGATATTACACGCAAGTAGCGGTCTCTGAGCTACAGGAAGCAATCACACGTCTGTTAAAAAGCACACTCCCGCTGTCTCCCGAGCAAGAGCAGGAATACGATCTGTGGCCGCATATCGTCGAGACCCTCTCCTACTTGCGGCGTGAGATGTTGACGGAGTCGCGCGATCGTTTGCGGGATCAGCCCTCTTTTTCACTTTGCTATGACTTGCTGTGGAGAAACTGGATCTACCCGAATACGGGTGGAACTAAGCTTTATCTAGATGAAATCAAACAGCTTCAGCAAGCAGAAGGTGAATTAGGCGCTTCCCTGTCACGTCATGCATGGCTGTTGGCCCAGAGCCGCATGTATTTTTATCTGAAGAAGGACCCACAAGCTTGGGAATTGCTGAATAAGGCTGCCGAGCGTCCGGGTCTCCATCCCGATGAGCTTATGAGCTTCACCTCTCCACTTCTGGATGCAGGTGAGTGGTCACGCTTGGTGAGTTGGCTTGTTCAGATCGGCCCACTGCTAAGCAGCAGGCTCTATAATTTGAATAACTATTCGAATAGCTGGGAAGAGGCTGTTCGCCACCTTCCTGAAGCTGAACCGCAGATGTGGAATACATTAGCCACTATGCTACCTATCTCTGGCGAAGTATACGAAGAGAAGCTAATTACCTATGAAAAATGGCATATATGGATGGATTATCAACTGTCCATCGGTAAACAGCCTTCTGAATTTCGTGTTACAGACCTCCAGCCTATGGAGAAAAATGCACCCGAAGTTCTACTCCCCTTCTATCATCAGGCCGCTGAAAGATTTGTGCTGGATAAAAATAGACATAGCTACAAGGCAGCTGTGAAACTTTTGAAGCGATTATCCAAGCTGTATAAAAAAATGAAACAAGAAGAACGGTGGGAAGAGTTCCTTATTGCCTTCACTACTAGGCACAGCAGACTTCGCGCGCTGCAAGAGGAGCTTCGGAAAGGAAAGCTAATACCATGAACATGCATTTGCGCACGCTGACCATCCGGCTTGCATTAAGCCAGTATGGCGACGCTTTACTATATGGAATGAATGAAAGAGAAGATCTGGTGCCCGGTTTGCAGCTTAAGCAGCGGCTATTCGCCTGGCATGAGGCGTCTTTTTATGGTACGGAGTTAACGGTTCAACCGGCCGGTGAAGGTGTAGAGCTAGTAATTCTTCCTGCGGAGCAGGTCATCCCCTTCTTTGCAGAGCAGAAGCTGCTGTCGCATATCGAATGGAACTGGGAGGGCGAGGCGGCTCATCTGACTGAACTTGCACCACTTTTGGCTATATGTTTGGAGAACAAACAGTATATTCCCGATATCTCCGCTTACCGCACCGGGAGGTTGCAATGGACTTGGGATGAGGGAGCTCTTGCGCTGGTGGCAGTGGAGAATGACACTGCCAAGGGTGCCCTTGAGGCGCTAAATGGCGGCAGCGAATTTAGCCGCGGGCTACGCGCGGCGTTCTCCGCCGCCGTATCGCAGAGGTACTACAGCACGGAGGCCGCAGCAGGCGACCTCCGGAGCGAGTTCCCGCTTCTATTCGATAGAAGCGGGGCCCTTGCAGCGGGTATGGATACCGCTGCATGGCTTATCGCCATTGGCTGGAAGGCGGATACCGCGCCTTTCCGGCCCGCACTTCAGCTGCTGGAGCCGGAGGGGGATGAATCCCCTTGGCGGCTGCAGCTGATCCTCCAGGACAAGCGCGATGAATCCGCGCTTGTTCCCATCAGGCTCGCCGATGACGGCGAGCCGCACGGCTTGTGGCCGACAGCATGGTCGGCCCACGTGCATGAACGCGCCGCGGGATGGCTGGAGCGCCTCCGCGGCAGTCTACCGCCCGAGCGCTTCGCGGCGGGCGGCGACGTGCTGGCCGAACCGCTCAGCGATGCCATCGCTTGGCGGTTCTTGACGGCCGAGAGCCAGCGGCTGCTGGAAGCAGGCTGGCAAGTGCTGCTGCCGGCGTGGTGGGAAGCCGCCAGCCGGAAAAAACCACGCCTCCGCGCCAAGATCAGCTCCGGCGAGGACAAACGCAGCGGCGGCGAGTCGCTGTTCGGCCTCGATTCGATCATCGATTTCGATTGGCGAATCTCCATCGGCGACGTCGACCTCACCGAAGCTGAATTTGCCGAGCTAGTCGCAAGAGGTGAACGACTCGTGCGCTTCAAAGGCAAATGGGTCTCGCTCGATCCCGCGCTGCTGGCACAAATCCAAAGAGCCATGGCTGGAATGGATAAGTCACAAGGCTTGTCTTTCCAAGATGTGCTTCAGCTTCATTTGCTGCAAGCGAGTGAGGAAGCTGATGCTGAGGCTACAGAAGAGCAGCTTCAAGAGGATGCGGCGCGCCTGCGGCTCGAGGTAGAGCTAAACGAGCATTTGATCAGCCTCATTGGTCAGCTGGGCCAACGCTCACAGTGGCCGAAGCCTCCAGTGCCCGCAGGACTCCAGGCAGAGCTACGCACCTATCAACACGAAGGATATGCTTGGCTGACTTTCCTGCGTCAATTCGGTTTGGGGGCTTGTCTAGCCGATGATATGGGGCTTGGCAAGACCGTCCAACTCATCGCATATTTACTTCATATCAAAGAAAATACCGATCCTAGCTCATCTCGTCGCCAGACCGACCCGCCTGGCTGGCCTGCTCTAATCATCTGCCCTACCTCTGTACTTGGTAACTGGCAGAAGGAATTGCAGCGCTTCGCGCCTTCTCTGAATGTGATGCTTCACTACGGAAGTCGCCGTCTGGATGCAGGATTCTTCTATGGCGCTGCTTCGCAAGCGGACGTGGTACTTACCTCTTATGCGACTGCGGCCCTTGATCAGGAATTGCTAAAGGAATTCACTTGGGCGGCGATTTGCCTCGATGAAGCACAGAACATCAAGAATGCTCAAACGAAGCAGTCGGTAGCTGTGCGCAGCTTCCCGGCTTTACACCGGATTGCGCTAACAGGAACACCTATAGAGAACAGATTATCGGAGCTCTGGTCCATTTATGATTTTATAACCCCAGGTTATCTGGGCACCGCCAAAGCCTTTAACGACCGGTTCAGTAATGCCATTGAGAAGGAACGTGACGAGAAGCGTACGGCGGACCTACAGAATCTCGTGAAGCCGTTCATGCTTCGCCGCAAGAAAAAGGATCCTAATATCCAGCTCGATCTACCCGATAAAAATGAGATGAAGACTTATGTTCATCTGACAGCTGAACAAGCTGCGCTCTATGATCAGACCGTAAACGGACTGTTGGAACGTATGCAGAAGCTGGAAGGTATCGAGCGCAAAGGTGCCATCCTTGGAGCTTTAACCGGACTTAAACAGCTGTGTGATCACCCGATGCTCGTGACCAAGGAAGCCCTCCCTGAAACTGATTCAGACAACAAGCTGGACACTAGTCAACTCATTAACCGTTCCTCTAAACTCGAAAGACTGCTGGATATGGTGAAGGAGCTACGTGAAGAGGATGAGCGCTGTCTCATCTTTACGCAATATGTAGGGATGGGGAAAATGCTTCAAGCTGTTCTACAGCAGGAGCTGGGAGAGCCTGTCCTTTATTTGAACGGAAGCACCTCCAAACAGGCGCGTGACCGAATGATTGAGCAATTTCAGACGCCCGCCCCTTCTGCGGACGAAAGGGCCAGACGTCCAGAGGTGTCACCGTCTGATCAGCCGAATGTGTTCATCCTTTCACTCAAAGCTGGAGGTGTCGGTCTGAACTTAACTGCAGCCAACCACGTATTCCATTTCGATCGCTGGTGGAATCCAGCCGTTGAGAATCAGGCGACAGACCGTGCTTATCGGATGGGCCAGACACGTGATGTGCAGGTGCATAAATTCATCGCCCTCGGGACGCTCGAAGAAAAGATTGATGAGATGCTGGAGAGTAAGCAGCAGCTAAGTGATAATGTCATCTCCAGCTCCGAAGGCTGGATTACCGAGCTGTCTACTGAAGCTTTGAAAGACCTATTTACATTGCGGCGAGGATTAACAGACTAAACCTACCGCTTGCAACGCTATCAAAAGGAACATTCGCATCTACGCGGATGTTCCTTTTTTCAATCACCCGAATTTATCTTCAGCACTAGATTATTGAGCGCTCACCATTGCTCAGACATTTTAAAGGTGACTGCAAGATCATCATCACCTGAGAGTGAGTTAACTACCAAAGTCACCGGCTCATGCTGAAGCTCGTAAGAGAGTCGCTCATTAAGCAAATTAACGGCCAAATTTGCATACGCACCAGAGATCCCTGATCCTGTACCTTGCATAATAACCTTTCCACCAGTGACTGAAGTGCAGGTGTAATTCACTAGCAGTGCCGTATCCGTAACAGGAATATCCGTAGTTGGTGTAGGAAAATTCTCGAATGTCCCATCCAGCGTCCCGCCTGCAACGACCATATAACGCACAGGTCTTTTGGACAGAACATCTAAAGCTGCCGGTCTGATTTCAGCCGCAAGACCTTGTGGAAGAGTAAAGGCAGGGCTCCTCATAAAGCTGATCGCTGCAAAGTCAGTCGATGTAACGGATACGTTATCACGTATTTCCGAGGTTATACGGCTTACTTGAAACACTTCCAGATTAACATCCGTCCAGACACCGTTAACATCCACAAGAAAAATCTGAATCTTCATTTGCTCCTGTGAATATACAAAATTAAATTGAAATAATTCCTCTACAATAGCGTAGGTCCTGCTTAACGTTTCCCGATATTGCAGCTCAAATAATTCTTCAATAAAGACTGTCTGAGGACTTGCACTATTGGATAAACCCGTTAAATAACAAGCCGCGCCAGCTAATCCATTGTTAACTACTTTAATCACAACATGATCTATTGGACGAGTACCGTCGACAGGTAAATTAATGATGGTGTTTGTAGAGAGGACAGGCAATGTCTTCACACCTCCTATTCATATCAAATTATATATATATGGTATGCAATCTTTTTTTAGAATTCTTGGATGATATTAAAATAGAGAAGTGCTTCACCGAGCATAAAATACAGATTTGCCACCAAATAAAGGATATGGTAAACTCGACTTAACTTTTTATGAACGGAGGGTTACGTGTGATAGACTTTATCCGAGTTAGAACTTTGCGCAGCTAATTGAATAGCGCTAAAGCTCTGCCCATGTGCAGAGGACTCAGGATAGGTCTACCCATTTAACTCCATAGAAGCCAACAAACTAAAACGCCTTCGGCGTCCTTATAAGGACGGTAGCGTTTATGTGAGAATTATAAGGATAAAGTATATCGTGAAACTTATACTTTCTTATAATTTAAACCAACTGCTGCTCGTAAGGGATTAAGTTATTATTTCCCTACGCCCCAGCCGTTGTTTAATTCGATATATCTATGGATGACCCGAATGTGGTAATGGAGATTTCTCCTTACACATTTGTTCTGACGTCCTCTAACGAACCGTAAGCACAGGCAGATGGCCTGTGTTTTTTTGCGTTTACTATTTACTACTGGAGGATGATTAATATATGGAACAACTACGAGAAAAAGCTATTATAGTCGGTGTCCAGCTTCAAAACGAAACAAACTTTGCCTATTCCATGGAGGAGCTGCGCAATTTGGCTGCCGCCTGTGACCTGGAGGTTGTCGGAGAGCTTAGTCAAAAGGCAAGTCGGATCAACCCTTCCCACTATATCGGCACAGGCAAAATCCAGGAATTATCAGCGCTTCTGGAAGCGCATGATGCTCCTATTGTTATTTTTAACGATGAGCTGTCCCCATCACAGATTCGCAATTTAGAGTCTTCTTTGGATCGTCAGGTCATTGACCGGACGATTCTAATTCTGAATATTTTCGCAGAAAGAGCGAAGACCAAAGAAGCACAGCTGCAAGTAGAAGTAGCCAAGCTGCAATATATGTTGCCTCGATTAACAGGACTCCGGGAGTCCCTTGGCAGACAAGGCGGTGGTGCTGGGCTGAAGAACAGAGGCGCAGGTGAAACGAAGCTGGAGCTGGATCGCAGAAGAATTGAAGAACGGATTACAGCGTTACAAGTTGAGCTTCAACAGCAAGTGGCAAGACGCCAAATTCAGCGGAAGCAGCGGCATAAGAATGAAATTCCGGTTGTCTGTCTCGTCGGCTACACGAATACCGGCAAGTCCAGCTTAATGAATGTGATGGTGGAGACGTTCCATCCAGGCTCTAATAAGCAAGTGTTCGCCAAAGATATGTTATTTGCTACGCTGGAGACATCCGTTCGGAGCATTGAGCTACCGGATCACAAAACCTTTTTATTAACGGATACCGTTGGATTCGTCAGCCAGCTTCCCCATCATCTAGTCAAAGCCTTTCGCTCCACACTTGAAGAGGTGACCGAAGCTGACTTATTGATTCACGTAGTCGATATTTCTGATCCACAGCATCAGCAGCATATGGCCGTCACGGATGAGACATTAAAAACACTCGGCGCTGATCAGATTCCGACGATCTATGCCTATAATAAGGCTGACCTAACAGACTTGCCTTACCCGCATATTGAAGGGGACAACATCTATCTCTCCGCGAAACAAAATAGTGGAATGGCTGAACTTACTGATCTGATTCGCAGCCATGTTTTTACGGATTATGTTCAGTGTGAAATTTTGATTCCATTCGATCGCGGCAATGTGGTTTCTTATTTTAACGAGCATGCCCATGTTCAATCCACAAGCTATGAAGAAACAGGCACACGGCTTGCGCTGGAATGTAGAAAATCTGATTTCGAAAAATTCCGCAACGATTTTACAGAGCTTTAGGTTATCGAACACAACAAATCCCAGACCTTATCGGAGGTCCGGGATTTTTTTGCAGGAAGATTGCTTTTCTTGGTGCTTTCTTAGATTCTAGATTTTATAAATGTAGCTTCGAACCCCTATTCTTGAAAAAACAGTGTATTGGGAGCCTCTGTTTTCCGCCATGGGTAAGACAGATTCTGTAGACAATCTCTGTAAATAATTAAAATCAGGATGTATCGATTCATTCGTAAGAAAAGCTGAAACATTACTTCCGGGCACTCTTTCCTCATTAAGAGAGTCTATGATAATTTCTGCAGTGGTTATCCCAATGCCGTGGCCATAAAACAGGTCTTCTTCAAGCTTAACAGCATTCTCACCCTGCCATTCCGGCTTGCTAGGGGCATGATCTGGATTCCTGAAATACACAACATCTCCCCGAAGCATCTGATCCTTATTATAATTCGTAACTAAGCGTAGATTCTCGTCGTAGTTCCAATCCCATAAGAACAAATCCTTAAAATACCTATTAAAAGCTTCTTCACCTATAGCTTCAATTGTCGCCCTGTACATAACAATGACCATCGCTGTCGCGCATTCGAAGGCATATAAATGTCCGTTCCGAAAAATGTCTTTAACCCCAACCGAAGGTGCCACGCCAGCATTCAGCTGAAGTCCTCCGATATCTGTACGCGTCCAAAATTGCGGATTACCGCGTGACTCATCAAATGTTGCAAAATCCGCTCCACTATTATTTAAACCTTCGGCCGAATCCACGATGCTTTCTCTCATTTTCCGTTCAAAGTCAAGGGCATCGGGTGAACGAACTTCCTTCACCATGCTTAGTCCCTCCAATGTTATAGGTTCTAAATATAGGTTATTGTACGTGTTCACTGCCCAGTTGGTGCTTAATTCATTTTATTCCCGTGCCTCAACAAACCACTGATTGAGCTGCCTGGTCTCTTCCGTCAAAATATCCAAATAAATAGAAGTACGGTATCCAGTATCCTTCAAGCTTTTACCTGTAATCTCTGCTATGCGATTTAATCTATACAGCAATGTGTTGGTATGAATATGTAAAAAAGCAGCCGATTCCTTCAGGTTTCCATTGAGCGATAAATAAACGGCGATCGTTTTTAGAAAATCACTTTTATGCTCGCGATCATGCTCTTTAAGCGGATAGAGCAGAGGACTTTTGCGGGTTCGACTGCGCTTTTGCTCCAGCATAGCCGGAATATACGCCCAAAATCCAATATCCTCATACAATAGTAACTCCCGGCCATGAAAAGGCAGCAGCTTCTTGATCTCCAGAATGGATCCCGCTTCCCAATACGCAATAGCCGCCGACATATACTCGGTGTAATCCAGACTACAGCCTGCTGCTAGCATACAGCTCTCACTTTTACGCATATCCTCGATAATTTTATGCATGAACGAAAACAGCCCACCCGTTCCTTCCATGCGAAAGCTGAATGAAAACAATATAATCAACCGATTGTGCTCCGCCGTCAGAAACAATAATTGCAGCCCCGGATAAGAGGCCATAGTTTGCCGAAACCGAAGTATGAGATGATCATTGATAATTTTGTCACTCTCAAACACGCTAATATAATATTTTTCCGGCAAAAGAATCGACCAAACTTCCGCATCCTGCTTGATATTCGCTTCATTGTCATAATGGGAGGTGAGCAGCTTCCAGAAAAAATCCTCCTGAGTCTTCTCCTGCTTCGTCTTCCAACCCCGTTGCTTCAATATATAACGACCAACGATGGCCGCCGCTTTCTCTACAATATTCTCCGCGTGCCCTTCAACTAGATTGCCTGCATCCACTACCCATATGTATCCGAGAATTTCCTTCTGATGTTTGATGCAAATAGCGAGTCGGGGACCAAGCCCTACCTCCATGACCGCAGGAATCCGAATCGGACGTGTAGCGCTCTCAAGCTGCTGCATAATCCCCTTCTTGCGCAACCCAATAATGACAGCATTAGGTACGCGCTTTCCGATAATGGTTGAAATTCTCGCGGAATCACTCTCAAATTGATGGGAGCTGTATCCGATCACATGGTGATTACTATCCTCAATCGTAACTTGAGATTGAAGAGACTCACTAATCGCATCCGCCAACGATTCCATACTATCGAAGAAACGATCAAACAATGGATCCTTATCCGTCACTAGCCCCACCCCTGCCCGAAAAAATAGCCGAACCTTGCATTCTAGCGTGATTTTATTATAGTATGCGTGCTCTCAGCTGACTATAGATAATGGGATGGAGGGCGTGGTCACGGGCCGGGAGATGACAGGGCAAAGGAGCTACGGGGTTATAAATTCCCGTGTGGGCGGAGTTGTTGAGTTACGGTTACGTTGGTTACAGGGTTGCGGGTTTGCATGGGACGGAGTTGCAGGCTACGTTGATGAGAGTTACGTTGAGTGCGGGTGACGGAGTGGCTCGACAGCACATAAATCGCTATTTGAGAGAGCACCTTTAGAGTTTTTAGGGAATTCCTCCCTAAAATTCTGTGTTTTGGGCTTGTTTTACCACTAATCAGGGAAAAACTCCCTAATTTTTATCCGATTAGGTTGTAATCGGACATTTTCTTCGTATTATTAGGGAGAAATTCCCTAATTATTGCATTTTAAGCTATTTATGCGTAATTTTTAGGGAGGATTTCCCCAAAAACTATCTCAACAAGCCTCTCATCGTAACCAAAAAACCAAAAAACCAAAAAAACCAAAAAACCAAAAAACCAAAAACCAAAAACCAAAAACCAAAAACCAAAAACCAGAAACTAAATCCAGCTATAACCGGCCTAATCAGGCTACGCATAGTTGAAACTAGCTAGATGTGCTCGAATACCAACTTCTACGTATTCTACCCTTCTTTTGCACAGCTTTAGTTACATCTACTGTACCTAGCCACAGCGAAATAGAACTTTACTTTTAATAACATACCATCACACATACCCGACCCAACCACACCACTACGCATTTCAGTTACTTTTATCACCAGCCTGCAAGCTTCTACTCGATTTAAGCAAGTGCAAAGTGCAGAGTGCAGAGAATTCCACCTTCGAGATCACACAAGCAGATTTCTACCAGATCTCCTCACTTCAAAAGAGAAGCTAGCCAGGTGTATTCCCCCAGAACCGACAAACAGCAAACTCCCATAGCGGGAATTTGCTGTTTGTCGGTTTCCAAATATCATTACTCATTTGGAACGCATCTATTTAACTCATCGTGAACGTTTGCTCCATCGCTTGTTCTACCGTAAAATGTTTCTCTCCAAGTGCTTCAGCTACGGCTTGGCAGGTGATTTTTCCATTAGCGACATTTACACCGCTTCTTAGGCCGGCATTTTCCTGAATCGCCTTGACCACGCCTTTATTGGCAATTTGCAGGGCGTATGGAACGGTGACATTGGTTAAAGCAATCGTCGAAGTTTTGGCAACAGCACCCGGCATATTAGCAACAGAATAATGCAGTACGCCGTGCTTGATAAATACAGGATTATCATGTGTTGTCACTCTGTCAATCGTCTCTACGATACCGCCTTGGTCAATGGCCACATCAACAATCACTGACCCCGGCTTCATGGTCTTGACCATTTCCTCTGTAACCAGCTTCGGCGCTTTTGCACCCGGAATCAACACCGCACCTACCAACAGATCTGCCTCAGCTACTACTTTGGCAATATTGTAAGGGTTCGAGATCAGTGTATTGATCTGTGCCCCAAAAATATCATCTAATTGACGTAATCTTTCTGCACTGAGGTCAACAATCGTAACATCAGCTCCCAATCCGATCGCCATTTTCGCAGCATTGGTACCTACTACGCCACCGCCGATAATGCTAACTTTCCCGCGACTAACCCCCGGAACACCGGAGAGAAGAATTCCTTGTCCGCCATAGTTTTTTTGCAAGAACTGAGCACCAAGCTGAACAGACATCCGGCCCGCTACTTCGCTCATCGGTGTTAATAGCGGCAAGGTACGTTCATGAACAACCGTCTCATATCCGATAGCAAAGACACCATTGTCCTTAAGTGCAGCGGCCAGAGAAGGTTCAGGTGCAAGATGCAAATACGTGAACAAGATAAGGCCTGGACGGAAATAGGGGTACTCGCTTTCCAGCGGTTCTTTGACTTTCATCACCATTTCGGCAGAGTTCCAGACCGTAGCTGCATCCTGAACCAACTTTGCTCCGGCAGAAGCATACTCTTCATTCGGAAATCCGCTTCCCACACCAGCCCCGGCTTCCACTAACACTTGATGTCCTTCTTTAATAAGGCTAACTACACCCGCAGGCGTTATGGCTACACGATTCTCATTATTTTTAATTTCTTTAGGCACTCCGATAATCATCATTCATCTCTCCCGTCTAATGTAGATCCCTTATGTAAAGAATGATAACATACGTTTAGTATTCCCATTTTGGTAAAAAATTAAAATATTATCTATCATCATTGTGTTTTTACACAAAGGATTCGTCTTAAACCGCCCATCAACTTCAGGTTCATTTGGTACCCAACACAACCCTAATCATTATCTCATACAAAAAGACACTGCTTAGAGTGTCTTTTTGACGATTTTGTATGAAATTAAAGCACTACTACCATAATGGAATGTTATGTTTAATAACATGTTTTACTTTAACAGTAATAACAACACCGTTTCTAGGATTACATTTACCCCTTTTTCACAGTCTTCATAGGAGGTAAACTCCTCTTCACAATGACTTTTCCCCTTCACACTAGGTACAAACACCATCGCGGATGGCAGAAAGCTGGCTACGAACTGAGCATCATGCCCTGCGCCACTTGCGATCTTCCGATTAGAATAACCCAAGGCTTGTGTCGCTTGCTCCACTAAATCACATACACCCCGGTCAAACCAGACGGTCTCTCTGCCCCAAAGCTTGGTCTTACTCACTTCGCAGTCCAGCAGCCTCTCCGGCAAACCATGGATAATCGCTTCCACCTCACGAACAATCTCCATCTCTTTATGTCTAGCCTCAATGGTGAAGATCACTTTATTAGGAATAACGGTATGAATATTAGGTAGCACGTTCATTCTGCCCATGGTATACACCAACTCGGAGTCGAGCACACTCAGCTTGCTTCGCAGCGCCGTGATCAGATCCGTGGCAGCGAACAAGGCATCCTTGCGCATCGCCATAGGCGTTGTGCCCGCGTGGTCCGATTCACCCGTCACTTCAATCTCGTAACAAGCCATGCCAACTACACAGTCCACCAGACCAATCGACAGTTCTTCTTGTTCTAGCACGGGACCTTGCTCGATATGAAGCTCTAAATAAGCAGCAGCTTCGGTAATACGATTGCTCGTTTCTCCCTTGTACCCGCTCTTCTCCAGTGCTTCACCAAAGGTAACACCCTTCGGATCTTTTTTATTCAACATTTCCACCTTATCGAACTTACCGGCCAGCACACCAGAGGCCATCATCGAAGGTTCAAAGCGAGCGCCTTCTTCGTTTGTGAAATTCATAATGGTCACCGGTAGCTTCGGTTTTATCCCATGATCCACGAGTGTGCGGACTACCTCTAGTCCAGCGATTACCCCAAGTACGCCATCAAATCTGCCACCTTTTTTCACAGTATCCATATGCGAACCAATCACAATAGGAGGCCCAGACTCTACACCCGCAAGCGTAGCGTACATCGTGCCCATATCGTCCACCTTCACAGACATCCCCAATTCTTCACAACAGGATCGAAAATAATCCCGAACCTTAAGATCCTCTTCAGTCAGCGATAACCGGGTCACGCCGTTGTTATCTGTACGCCCATAATCCGCAAATGCTTCAATCGTATGCTTTAATCTCTCACCGTTTACGAATATTTTTTGCAGCTGCATTGTAGGTCCCTCCGCTTCGAGCGTTCATGATTTTATGGCTTTCTATATATGTTATACCAATCGATATGATTGTCATTTTACATACTGTAATAATTATTATTCACGTGATGTTACAACGAAATAGAGGTAGCAATAAGTAAACTAAAGTAGTATATACAATCTTTTGATACGGAGGGTAAGCTTAAGATAGCTATTTATCCAGTTCTACTAAGGAAAGGAGCCAGCACATGAATTTAAGCATTGTGGTCCCTGTATACAATATTGAGCATTATATAACCCCTATGTTTAATTCACTCCTTACCCAAAGTGAACAACATTTCGAAGTCATTATCGTGGACGACGGATCTACAGATAACACCTACAACGTGATAGCAAATATTCTCGCACTTCACCCCGATCTTTCTTGCAAAGCCATTCAAACAGAAAATCAAGGGGTTAGTGCGGCTAGAAATAGAGGCTTAACAGAAGCTACAGGAAAATATGTGCTGTTTCTGGATGGTGATGATTATATCTCTACAGACTTAGTACGAACTATTCATACCCATACTCAAGCATCAGCCCCCGAGATTATTTGCTGGGGATATAGCCATGTTTCAGAGGATGGAGTCACTACTTTGAGCTACTCTTCCGATTATAGTGACATCACAGGCAGTGAAGCGCTGACTCATATTTTTGTGGACAAAAGCTTGCGGATATGGACAGGGAGCATTGCATATAAACGGGAACTATTACTCCATCATGGACTCAAATATACAGAACGCTGTGTAAATGGAGAGGATCAGGAATTTATCTACAAAGCCTTGTCCAGAGCGGCTACAGTCATTACGTTACCGGATATATTATCGTTTTATTTACAAAGAAACACTTCAATTTCCAATAGCTATAATGTAAAAAAATTTGATGTCGTCGGTGTATTCAAACGGGTTGATGCCTATTTCGAGGCCCATCCCTTTGAGAAGCTGGATATGATATCCCCTTATATAAGAAATCGCGAGTTGATCGAGAATTACTTTTTCAACCTCAAAACCTGTCTAAATGGGACAGAAGGCATAAGCATTCAGGAGTTACTTCGCGACATTGATCATACCTATCCTGAACTAAATCAAGAAATGTATGAACTCATAAGACGTTATAGAGGTAATGATCGAAGATTAGCCCTTTATATCCGAGCATTCTTAATCTCCCCGCTTCTATATCACAGATTCATTTCTGTGGAGAGAAGCTTATCCAGGTTCAAGCGAAAGGAATCTAGAATATGAAAAAGATGCTGATCTATGCCTATACGGAATTTAATTTGGGCGATGATTTGTTCATTAAGGTGCTATGTGAGCGATATCCCGATACCCAATTCAGAATCTGTGCTCCAAGCTTATACAAGCAGTGTTTCAAAGAGATCAAGAATCTGAAAGTGTATCCTTCTGATTCCCTTTTCTTAAGAGGCGTTGCCTTTATTTGCAGAAGGTTAAAGATACATAATCTGTCACAAAAATATATGGCCGATCGCTCCGATGGCGTTGTTCATATCGGTGGCTCGATCTTTATGCAGGCAGAGCATTGGGAAGAGCATTTCAAGAACGCTGAAGCCATACGGAATAAGAATAAACCCTACTATTTATTAGGATCGAATTTCGGCCCTTATACAGATAAAGAATATTATGAGGAACACAGGCGGATTTTTAAGGACTATACAGATATCTGTTTTAGAGAAAAGTACTCTTATGAGTTATTTGAGGATCTGGATCATGTCCGTTTAGCGCCAGATATTATTTTTCAGCTTAACCCGCCAGATCTTCAACCCGAACCTGAGGATTACATCGTCTTATCCGTTATTAAGCCTTCTTCTAAAGGTCTGAACGGTTTTGACAACCTCTATTATGAAAAAATGAAAGAACTCGCAATTTATTTCATTGAAAAAGGCTACGCTGTTCATTTCATGTCATTTTGCGAACATGAAGGTGATCAGCTAGCGATTGAGGAAATCCGGAATCTTATGGGCTCCTCCTATGAGGATGCCATCCAAGTGCATTTATATAAAACGAATATGGAAGAGGTCTTGGCCGTTCTAGCCAACTCCAGCTTCATAGTAGCATCAAGATTCCATGCGATGATCCTGGGTTGGGTGTTGGATAAACCAGTGTTTCCCGTGGCTTACAGCCAAAAAATGATCAATGTAATGGAAGATGCCCAGTACAAAGGGTTATATACCGATTTCACTACACTAGAGCAGCTACAGCCTGCACAGGTTTTTGATAGTATGACTACCCACTACATGGATGTTACGCCACAAGCCAAACATGCCGAAAGGCATTTCGAACATCTGGATACGTATTTATCGCTTTACGAAAGGAGGATACGTTATGAGAGCCAAGCGGAGCATTCTTAACTTATCCTTTGGACTCGGAAGTCAGCTCATCACGATCATCCTTGGTTTTTTTATACCCAGACTGATTATGGTTAACTATGGCTCTGAAGCCAATGGTTTAATCGCTTCGATTGTACAGATCATTAGTTATTTGGCCCTGCTGGAAGCCGGTGTAGGCGCCGCTTCGATTCAAGCCCTATATAAGCCGGTAGCTTCGGATGATAAGACCCATATCAACTCTATTCTGGCCGCTACCTCCAGCTATTATAAAAAAACAGGGATTTATTATTTCTTCGCCGTCCTCCTAATTGCCGTTATATACCCATTAGTGATCACCTCTGACATCGATAAATTATCGATTATGCTCATTATTTTGCTCACAGGGATGGGCGGAGCGATTAATTATTATTTTCAAGGAAAATTCAAAGCTCTGCTCGCTGCAGAGGGAAAAAGCTATGTAGAAACTTCTATTGTCACTGTGGCTAATATTCTGAACAATGTGATTCGGATTCTGTTATTACTTCAAGGTGTTAACATCATCGCAGTGCAAGCATCCTATTTCATATTGACCATACTTCAAATCGTTGTCTTCTATATCTATATCAATAAGCATTACAAATGGATCGACCTAAATCTTAAACCAGACTATGCAGCCATTGGTCAAAAAAACTCCGTGTTAGTTCATGAGATCTCCTACTTGGTGTTTAGAAATACCGACGTGCTGATCCTGACTATATTTACGAACTTAAAGATCGTTAGCATCTATGTCATGTACAACATGATTTTTACGATTGTAGATAACATTGTTCAAACTATAAACGGAAGTGTAAAGGCAGCTCTTGGTCAGAGCTTTCATGAGAGTAAAGAAGCCTTTATTAAATTTTATGATGCTTACGAAGTCTACTTTATGGGGCTCATCTTCTCAATTCTGACTGTGGCTTACATTCTAATTCTTCCTTTTATGAAGTTGTATACCGCTGGAGTAAATGACGTGAATTACATCGATATGTGGCTACCGATCCTGTTCGTAGTCATCAAATTATTAACCAATGCCAGAGCTTCTTCCAATAATGTGATTACCATCGCCGGGCATTTCAAGAACACACAGAACCGTTCCATTCTGGAATCAGCTATAAATCTGGTAGCTTCCATTGTATTTGTAATCTTCATGGGAATTTACGGTGTACTGATGGGAACTATAGCCGCCCTCTTATACCGCTCCATAGATATCGTGATCTACGCTAGCAGACATCTGCTGAATCGGAGTCCTTGGGTCACCTTTAAAAGATGGCTAACGAATGCAGTGGTTTTTGTGGGCATTATTCTGATCTCTCGCGCTATCAATATCCCCATCCATTCCTATGCGGGACTTATGTTGTGGGGTGTACTGCTAGGACTTGTGATTTTGCCTGTATATTTCGTAATCGGCTCTTTAATGGAACGGGAAGTATTTCTCTATACATGGGAACATCTCAAAAAGTATCGATATAAACTCAAAAATAAAATTAATACTCAGCCTGAGGTAAGT
The DNA here is from genome assembly GCF_000758585.1 of Paenibacillus sp. FSL R5-0345. Classification (NCBI taxonomy): domain Bacteria; kingdom Bacillati; phylum Bacillota; class Bacilli; order Caryophanales; family Paenibacillaceae; genus Paenibacillus; species Paenibacillus sp. FSL R5-0345. The sequence goes on along the minus strand of NZ_CP009281.1, from coordinate 270,814 downwards.
GGTTTATCCAAATAACACAACAGGAGGACTCGAAATGGATCATAGCGAGGTTTTACAGCAAGCCTGTTACGTCTTTCTGAATGACCTAAATGATGAAATCAACCACTCATTCCCCCTTCATATGGATGATAAAGAAATCTTCCAAAGATGTCGTCTGATCATAGATAAAGAACAAAATCCCCAAGTCAAAGCCTTTTTAGAAACTTTATCAGAGGTGATCCAGGCTTATCTCACAGGGAGAGCTTCGGAGGATGCATTAAGGTTCTATTTAGCAGAGCAATTTAGTATCGTGCACGAAGAGATCGACGGGTTAATCCATGGGTTAGTTGCATTCAAATATCAGTCCTCAGATACGGCTAGTTCAGACCCAGTACTCGTTTCCTTTGCCGATTATCCCAAGGTCAGTGTCATTATCACTACTTACAATAGAAAGGCATTTCTATACCAAGCGATCCAAAGCATCTTAAAGCAAGACTATCCTCATAAAGAGATCACAGTGATCGACGATTGTTCTACAGATGGGACGGAAGAGTTAATGCAGCAAAGCTTCGGAGATGAGCCGCAGGTAATCTACATGCGAAACGAAAAGAATAGCGGACCCGGTAATAATCGCCGTTCAGCCTTTGCCGCTCATGGTGATGGCGAGTATGTTCTTTTCCTAGATGATGACGACTATCTGATTGACATGAACTATTTAAGTAAGGCTGTGGACTTTCACAATCTTCATCCCGAAATCTCATTTGTGGCTGCTAATGTGTTTCTTGAATATTCAAAGGCAAAACAACTGAAGATCTGCAGCCTACAGCTAAGTAAAATTATTAAGAAGCAAGATTATTTCATGAATTTCGAGAAAAAAGGATATCCGAAGCCCTCCTCCACACTAACAACTGTCTTTAAGCGCGAGGCCTTAATGGCTATGGATATCCTGAGTATGAATATGGTCAACGATGCTTCTATTTATCTGCGCTCTCTGTTGGTCGGTGATGCTGGCTTCATAGATACCCTTGCCGGCGTGTATAGATTACATGGTGACAACATTACCTTTCATCTGAGTCAGGGATTCTTAATTGAGAATCTGGAGGAGAAACTCTTGATTAAGAATATGGCCATTCAGAAATATGGCTATAGCGAGCAGGAAATGACAGAATGGTTTAGCCATAATGCGTATGATACGATCTCATACTATTTATTAAATTCTGCGAAAGACGCTACAGACTTTAAATTCATGTATCATTGGGCCCTTAACCATTGCCCGCCAATCTACAATCAATTAAGAAATGAATTTCGTACAAAGCTTATTAAAAAACAATTATTACGGATTTCGTTACTTCGAACGCTGCTCAGAAGATGATTCATGCATTAGCTTATCGAGCAGCAGTAAGAATCCGTTTACTTCTTCTTTAGGGATGTCGGCGTACTTGTCTCCAATACTGATCTCACAATAAGAACTATGTTCTCCCGTTGGTCTTATCGCTGCGCTTAAACCGATTCCTGTTGCCTCATATACAGAAGACAGGATTGGTTCCATGCGCTCCCTAGACATTTGAAAATGCATATGAAACATATTGGAGACAGGCTCAGTAGGTAACGTAGTCACCGCATGGCATTTATTAACTAAAGCAGCAAGCTCCTTAGCGTCTTCATAATACTGCTGCATCTTATTTACTCTTTGCTTGTAGTAATAGTCAGAGGAAATAATGTATGGATACAGACTGATTAGGTCGCCACCATGCCGCCTTTTCCATATCTTCGATTGCTTCGTAAACGCCTCACTGCCTGCAAGAATCGCGCCTGCAATTCCTCCGATTCCTTTATACAGTGAGATATAGACACTATCAAAGAGGGCACAGATCTCAGCAGCTGTCTTGCCATAATAGGGAAGTGTCTCGAGCAATCTTGCGCCATCCAAATGCAGCTTAATTCCCCGAGCACGGCAATGAGCAGAAATCGCTTCAAGCTCCTGATACTCTGGTAACTGCCCGCCAATCTCACGCTGCGGTAATTCAAGCAGCAGACAAGCAATATCCTCCTTCATTTGTAATACATCATCCAAGGTAATTAGTCGATCCTTATCCGCAAGTAGGACAGGCTTAATATGATGCAATTCCTCCAACCCATCCTGCTCATGGATCTCCAAATGACATAAAGGATGATAGGCGACGCTCTTGAGTCCTTTTTCATCACACCATATTCTTAAGGCGATTTGCTGTGCCATCGTTCCACTCGGAAAGAAGACTGCTGTTTCTTTTCCCAAAAGCTTCGCCATTTCCGACTGGAAATTCTCAATCACCTTGCCCGATCCATAAATATCAGATGGCGTATTATCTTCTACAGCTTCAAAGGCTTCCTTCAAGACTTGAACATCCCGATCCCCATGTCCTACGATTCGATAAGTCGTTTCATTAAATGCCTCTTGCACTGATTTTTTTCCGTTCATTGGTAGAATTGCCCCTTCCGTGTTTGCCTTGTCCCTAATATAGACGAATTTCAAAAAATCCCATCTTAATTTTACCCGATCTAAGGTGAAAAAACATGAGCGCTGTGCTACAATATTGGAATTGCAACGGCAATCTTAGGGAGGGTTATTGAATCACATGCTCATTATTGGTATCGCCGGCGGCACCGGCTCGGGAAAAACAACCGTAGCCCGCTCCGTCATTGACCGTCTTGGAACGGGAAAGGTAACTTTCATATCTCAAGATAACTACTATAAAGATCATTCACACCTCAGCTTCGCTGAACGTGAATCCATCAATTACGATCATCCTTTCGCTTTCGACAACGAGCTGCTGATTGAGCATCTTAAATGTCTGCGAGAAGATAGGGCCGCATATGCACCGGTGTATGACTTCACAGTTCATGCCCGCTCCACTACGGAGACTGTAGAACTGAAACCAAACAATATTGTAATTATCGAGGGGCTTCATGTTCTATCCGACGAGAACCTCCGCGATATGCTTGATATCAAAGTCTTTGTTGATGCTGATCCTGATGTACGCATCCTCCGCCGGGTACTCCGTGATATCGAGGAACGCGGTCGGAGCATTCAATCAATCCATCACCAATATTTGAGCACGGTTAAACCGATGCACGAAGCTTTTATTGAGCCATCCAAAAAATACGCCGATTTGATCATCCCTGAAGGTGGCCATAATGAGGTCGGTATCCAGTTGTTGTCCATCTTAACTGAGAAACATTTATATAACGATTGGACGTCCTAAAGTTTTTAAATACCTAGTTCTAACCCTAGCCGTCGAGATGCTCTCGACGGCTTTTTTGCATGTTCATCCCCAAACCTGCAGTTGATTATTCAAAGAATAATCCCACCGCATTTTGGTAATAGCTAATTTCACAGCAGCTTGCGGAAGAGGGATATAACAACTATGGGATTTCTAAACAGAACAATAACTAAAATATTCAAAAACCCTACATCAGGATACCCCAACCCCAATAGAGAAATACCTAAAGAACCTATCAAGACAAACCTTCAAGATAATATTGAACATATAAAAACAGCGCTCGGCAATAGCACAGACCTTGTAATCAGAGATTTCTTCATTGGCTCCAAGCAACAGATGAAGGCTGCTATTTTCTATACAGATGGACTGGCTGACAGTAAAGCTATTCAGGATTTCATTCTAGAGTCTCTTATCTTAGAAATTCCAGATTTGAGCTTAGAACCTGAGAAAGACAACTATTCCTTATTAAAAAATCACATGCTTACCGTAGGTGAAATCAAAGACGCAACGGAGTTCAATTCTTTAATGACCTCCCTCTTATCCGGAGATGTGATTCTCTTGCTAGATGGATACGCCAAGGGTTTCATGATAGGTATGCGTGGTTGGAAAGATCGTGGTGTAACAGAAAGTTCCACCGAAACGGTGATCCGTGGGCCTAAGGAAGCTTTCACAGAAAGCATACGTACCAACACTGCATTAATCCGGCGAAAAATAAAAGACCCTAACCTATGGTTAGAAACGCAACCCATTGGACGGGTTACCCAAACAGATGTTGCGATTATGTATATCAAAGGAATTGTAGATGACGGGGTGGTGCAAGAAGTACATTCACGTTTAGATCGGATCGATATTGACGGAATCTTGGAGAGTGGTTATATCGAGGAATTAATCGAGGATGAAACCTATACTCCATTTCCAACTATTCATCATACCGAACGTCCTGATGTTATTGCAGCTGGTCTTATGGAAGGGAAAGTAGCTATTTTAGTAGATGGCACCCCTGAAGTGATGATGGTTCCTACCATTTTCGTTTCCTTCATGCAGACCGCAGAGGACTATTACCAACGTGCGGATGTCAGCACCCTAGTTCGGATGCTCCGTTATTTCTGTATATTCATATCCCTGCTAGCCCCATCTTTATATGTAGCTATTACTACCTTCCATCAAGAGATGTTGCCCACAACGCTGCTAATTAGTTTAGCTGCTCAACGGGAAGGCGTGCCGCTTCCAGCATTTATTGAAGCCCTCTTAATGGAGCTTGCCTTTGAGATTATAAGAGAAGCTAGTGTAAGAATGCCTCAAACCATAGCCCAATCTGTCTCTATTGTGGGAACTTTAGTGATAGGGACCGCAGCAGTTGATGCCGGTATTGTTTCTGCCGCCATGCTCATTGTTGTCGCAATCACAGCTATTTCCAGCTTTGTTCTGCCAGCCTTTGATCTCGCCTTGACGGTCAGAATGCTTCGTTTTCCAATGATGTTTCTAGCCGCTTCCTTCGGATTGTTCGGAATCATTATCGGGATTATTGCAATTGTTCTGCACATGTGCAGTTTACGCTCCTTTGGAGTTCCTTATATGAGCCCGCTAGCTCCGTTTAATCTTGTTGATCAAAAGGACACCTTTTTCCGAATGCCTCGTTGGGCTATGTTTACCCGTCCTAAGCTAATCAATCAAAAAAATCTCGTTCGGGAGAAGAGTACACCACCGGAAAAACCGGGAGATGTAACGGAGGAATAAACCATGAGACGAAGATCACTCCTACTTTGCATTGTTATACTCTTACAAATATTCATAACAGGTTGCTGGAGTCGCCGTGAATTGAACGATCTTGCGATTACTGTCGGGCTCGGCATTGATAAGATCGGAGATCAATATCAAGTTTCTGCACAAGTGGTGTTACCCAGTCAGATTGCAGGCTCAAAGGGCGGAAGTCCTCAGTCACCCGTAAACCTATATAAAGCCACTGGAAGCACCGTTTATGAAGCCGTAAGGAAAATCACAACCCTTAGCCCCCGCAAAATTTACATCGCTCATTTGCGAATATTAGTTCTGGGCGAAGATTTAGCAAAGGAAGGAATCAGTCCAGTTCTTGATCTCTTGTCTAGAGATACCGAAGTGAGAAATGATTTTTTTATAGTCGTATCCAAAAACTCCAAAGCATCAGATGCTTTGAAAATATTAACCAGCCTCGAAAAGATTCCTGCCATGCGATTATATTCTAGTCTGGAAACATCGGAGAAACAATGGGCACCTACATCTACTGTGACCTTAGGAACATTGACAACAGAGCTTGTTACTAAAGGTAAGAATCCAGTCCTAACAGGGGTTATCATCGATGGAAATGTAGATGTGGGAGAAACTCAACAGAATGTTGAAACAGTTGACTCTCCAACAGAATTGAAATACTCCGGATTGGCTGTATTTAAAGAGGACAAATTGATTGGCTGGCTAAATCAAGAGGAATCAAAAGTATATAACTATTTAACCAATAAGGTGAAGAGCACCGTATTCTACATCAAGTGCCCCGAAGGAAATAAGGTGTCTCTTGATGTATTTGAAGCCCACTCCAAAATAAAAAGTAGCATGAAAAACGGCAAGCCAGAAATCAGTATAGAACAACACATAGAATCAAATTTAGGAGAGGTTCAATGTAGAAATCTAGACCTGACCAATCCAAAGACCATCACCGAATTAGAACAAATCGCTAACCAGAAGGTAGAACTTTTATTCGAAAATACTATTAAGAAAGTACAACAACAATATAAATCTGATATTTTTGGATTTGGCGAGGTTGTACATCGCTCTGATCCACAGGCATGGAAGAAACTAAAAGACAATTGGGATCAAATCTTTGCTAACCTGCCAGTAAGTGTAAAGACAGACATTAAAATTCGCCTGTTAGGAAAAATAACTAACTCTTTCTTAGAAGAGATGAAGTGATACATTGGAGGGAACGAAGCTATGCTGGAAAAAGGAAAAATAAGTAATCGTCAGCTAACCATTCTGGTTATGCTTCTTACTATCGGGGATTCCATTCTCGTAATCCCCCCTTCTACTACACACTACGCCAGACAAAACGCCTGGATTTCCACCATAATTGGAATGGTAGCTGGATTGTTAACCACCTATATGTACAGTAGGTTCGTTAAAGCATACCCCAATCTAACGCTAATTCAGGCGATTCAAAAGGCACTTGGAAAATGGATAGGTACAATCCTATCACTCATGACTTTAATGTTTTTTCTTATGATTGGCGTTGGAAGTATGCGAGAGATCAGTGATTTCGTGGTTTCAGAAATGTTGCAAGGAACCCCTATCCCATCCATTCTAATCTTGTTCATACTGATCGTGATTATGGCGACGCGGCTCGGTATTGAGGTTATAGGACGGGCTGGGGAAATCTTTACGCCCATGATTATTATCCTATTTCTAGTTCTGACGGTCGCAATTATTCCTCAGATAGAATTTGTCAGAATAACTCCCATATTGGAGGATGGCATAAAGCCAGTGTTGAGAGGGGCTATCTCTATTACGGCTTACACCTTTTTAGAACCGGTTGTCTTTCTAATGTTTCTACCTTATGTAAACCAACAACAAAAGATAACAAAAAGCTTACTACAAGGCTGCTTCCTCGGTGGTATTATAATCTTCCTAACGCTCTCAGTTTCCATTTTAGTACTAGGTCCCGATCTGACAACTAGAGACATATACCCTAGTTATAATATAGCAAGGCGAATATCTGTGGGCGGATTCTTTGAGCGGGTGGAAGCCCTGATAGCTCTACAATGGATGTTAACCCTGTTTATAAAAGTAACTTTGTTCTTCTATGCATTCATTCTAGGGGTATCCCAATTATTCAAACTAAAAGAGTTTCGCGTGCTAACCTTACCCACAGGGTTAATTTTGGTTGCTCTAGCACCTCTCATTGCCCCGAACTATACATATTACAACACAGTTTTCGATAATTATTTGGTGTACTATGTTATAACCTTCGGATTTTTTCTACCCTTGGTGTTGTTAGGTGTGGCGATGTTTCGGAGAGCACTGCATAAAGACTTGAAATCTCGAAACTAAAGATGGCTTGGGAGGTTATGAATTTTGGGGTTAGTACTGATCGTCATCGTTGTAGCCGTGATTATAGCCATTGAAGTGCCCCTTATGTGGAAGAACAAATTAATCAAAGAGCTATGGGTGTTCTCATTTCTTCTACTGCTGGGAACCTATTTCGGCGTTATGAACGCTTTGCATATCCAAGTCTCTAATCCCTTAGGCTGGATGATCTTTATCTATAAACCTGTTTCTGATATGGTAGGTGCCTGGTTATCTTGACAATGGGACTAAACCCATATCTTAAGTGGCTTAGTCCTCGAATTCACCGGCAATTTCCCCAGCCTTCAGCGACCTGACACTACAATATAGATCTCGTAGATTCTCTAACGATTAGTTCTGCAGGGAAAATCTGATGCGCATGACTGACCTTCTTATTAATGAGATCAAAAAGAATCTTAATCGTCGCCTCCGCAATTTCTACTACTGGCTGTTTGATGGTAGTGATAGAGGGATTATAATAGAAAGAAATATCCAGTCCGTCATAACCAGCTACAGAGTAATCTTCAGGAACTCGCTTGCCCGCTTCAAATATTGCTTTACAAGCACCGAGGGCCATACTATCCGATAAGGTGAAAATAGCAGTAAACTCTTCCCCTGAATCCAGTAGTTCTTTTGTAACCGCATACCCATTTTCCATACTATAGCTATCAATATCTTCTTTCATCCGCCGTACTAGCCGTTCATTATAAACTATTCCATGATCAGAAAGAGCCTTCTTATACCCTTCATATCTCAACTTACCGATACTTACATCATCTTCGGGCGCGGTAATGACTGCGATTTTCTCATGTCCCAGATTACATAAATAATCTACAATTTTATAACTCTCATTAAAGTCATCTACAGATACAGAAGAATAGTTACTTAGATCAAACTCTTCCGTCATTCCGATCGTGCTGAGGACAAATGGAACCGTTAATTGCTGTAATTTTTCTTGAGAGTGTGAGAATAATCCCCCAAGGAACACAATTCCCTTCAGACGCTTTTCTTTCTCCAGCTCAATTGCCACTTCGATCTCATCTTGATTCTCATCGACTCGCTGTAGGATAAAGGAGTACTTCTTTCGTTGGATCTCTTTTTCAAATACTTTAATCATCGGGCTGAAAAATGGATTAGATATCCCTTTGATCAATACTGCAATCGTTTTCGAATCGGAACGTTTTAAATTTCTGGCACTGTTATTCGGTACATAATGGTTCTCTTTGATGACTTTCATCACCATCGCTTTTGTTTCTTCATTAATATCAGGATGATTATTTATCGCTCTGGATACTGTAGTCACGCCAACCCCACATAATTTGGCGATATCTATTATAGTCAATCTCTCCATTTCTACCTTTCCTTTGCACGTTAAATAAGAAAGCAGGGGATTCTTGAAGAGAAGACTCAACAAGAAAAGCACCCTACTTGCTTCTACAGACATATTCTATTTAACCCTTCACAGCTCCTGCAACAACACCCTCAATAATGTATTTTTGGCAGGTGAGGTAGAAAATGATAATCGGTACAATAGCTAATACAAGCATCGCCATCATAGCTCCCATATCAATCGATCCGTAACCGCCTTTTAGGTACTGTATCGCAATAGGAATTGTTTTGTATTCAGTACCGATCAGCAGATCCGGCAACAGGAAGTCATTCCATACCCACATTACATTTAGGATCGCTACGGTTACAGCTATAGGCTTAAGGATGGGCAGTACCACTCTAAAGAAGGCTTGCGGTGGATTACATCCATCAATCATAACTGCTTCTTCAACTTCAAGCGGTATGGACTTCACAAATCCACTAAACATAAAGACGGATAGCCCTGAGCCAAATCCTAAATAGATCAAGATAATTCCAATCGGATTATCGAGATGCAGCACATTGGCTGTCTTAGTCATTGTGAACATAACCATTTGGAAAGGTACGATCATTGAGAACACAAATGCGTAGTACATTAAGTTCGTGAATTTTGATTTCACCCGAGTAATATACCATGCGGTCATGGAAGTGAATAACACGATTACAGCAACCGAACACACGGTGATAAACAAGGACATTCCGAAAGCACTAAAGAAATCGATCTTCGCTACACCGCTAGTATAGTTCTTTAAACCAACAAATGTAGTTTCATTAGGGAATAAAAAAGGCGTATCACTAATGTAGAACTTACCTTTGAAGGAGTTCATTAGAACAATAAAGATCGGAGATAAGAACGCAATGGCCAAGACCAACAAAATAGTGAAAATGGAGTAGTCTTTTGCTCTAGTCTGTTGCATTAGTTCTCAACCTCCTTTCTTCTAGTAATGACAAGTTGTACTAAGGCGATTAAGGCTACTAAAGCAAAGAATACGACGGCCTTCGCTTGACCCACACCTTCCCACCCTGTTTTTGCGTAGAATGTATTGTAGATGTCCAGTGCCAACATGGATGTCTGCTTAGACGGAGCACCAGCGGTCAATGCTAAGTTTTGGTCAAACAATTTGAATGAATTCGATAAGGTTAAAAACAAACAAATGGTGATAGACGGCATTACGAGCGGGATGGTCACATTACGTAATATCTTAGAACGTGAAGCTCCATCAATTCTTGCGGCTTCTACTATATCCTTAGGCACATTTTGAATACCTGCAACATAGATAATCATCATGTACCCTATCAATTGCCAATTCATAAGGATGATTAATCCCCAAAATCCATAAGTAGCATCTGAGGTCAAAGTAACACCAAATTTATACAGGATTCCATTAAAGATCAACTGCCAAATGTATCCTAATACGATACCGCCTATCAAGTTAGGCATGAAAAAGATAGTTCTAAATACGTTAGTGCCTTTTAGTTTTCTAGTTAACAACATCGCCAGAATGAAAGCGAACACATTAATCGTAAGAACCGATAGAACTGTAAACTTAACCGTAAAGCCCAGCGCATTTAGGAATTCTTGATTTGAGAATGCCTTAACGTAATTGCCAAAACCTATCCATTTAGCATCATTGACTGTAGTAAACTCTGTAAAGGATAAATATATACCTAGCAGAAATGGTACAACAAAAGCGATTCCAAAGGCTATTATGGTCGGTAATGCAAAAAGAGCAAAATATTTTTTTATCGATTTTTCCATGGAGTCTTCTCCTATCTCAGAATGGAAAATGATTAAACAGATGTAATCAAATTCACTCGAATTGTTGCTTAGTGCCACTGAAGTCCCTAAGGAACCTAGTGGCACTAAGCTTGTATCTATATAACAACTGAGGGATATTCAATCATCTTTCCATGCCTTTATTATTTTGCTTTTTCAGCCTTCCAAGTGTCCTTGAAGATCGTTACAACTTCATCCCAAGTTTTGTTACCTTGAGCGTACTGCAAGAGCGCATCACCAAAGACATTTTTGAACTCCTCACTTGGGAATGCTGCAAATGTCCAAGCTACGGAAGTCAGATCTTTTTCCATCCAAGCGGACACTTCTTTAGCCAGTGGGTCTGCTGGTTTTTCGCTATCTTCGAAAGTGTTGAATGGAGCGATGAAACCTAAGTCATTCGTTACATAAGCTTTACCTTTTTCACTGGAGAACAACCATTCCAAGAATGCGATAGAAGCTTGTTGATTCTCAGCAGATGCTTTGCTGTTGATTGCCAAATAGTTTTCTGTACCTACAGCCAGACCTTGTTTTTCCTCGCCTTCCATACCTGTGTAGATAGGCAAGAATTTGATCTCTTCAGCTTTAACTACGTTACCGTCTACATCATTGATTTGTGACCACGCCCAGTTACCGTTTTGAACCATAGCTGCATTACCCAGTGCGAACTCAGCCATGGAATCAGCTACAGATTTACTACCTAGAAGCGCTTCTTTAGTCACAGAGTTTTTGATGTAAAGATCGAAAATGTTTTTGAATTTATCGTTATATTTGAATTCAACTTCTTTAGAAGCTAAACCCGCAAGTACGGTGTTATCAAACTCAGTGTTGTCTTTGAATTCATAGTACAGCGGCAAGTTAGCCAAGTGAGTCTGCCATCTCCATTGCTCACCAGCAGCGAGGGAAGTGGAAGCAAATACACCCTTAATACCCAGTTGATCTTTTTTAGCAGTCATATCTTCTACTACTGCTTTCAAGGTCTCGAAATTATTGATTTCAGTCGTGGAAGAGATGGATACAGCTTTATCAGCCAAGGCAAAGTATTTCTTCATAATTGCATCGTTGTAGATGATACCGTAGCCTTCAACTACGTAAGGGATACCATATACGCCTTCACCTTCTGTTACAGCCAAGCTTTTATCGGACAGATAGCTGTACAGCTTAGTATCCTTCAAATCCAAGGTATAATCTTTCCAAGATTGAAAACCAACAGGTCCGTTAATTTGGAAGATTGTAGGTGCATCTGACTTAGAAATCTCAGATTTCAATTTGGTTTCATAAGTACCTGCGGCAGCCGTTACCACTTTTACTTTAACGCCTGTCTCTGCTTCGTAATCCTTAGCTATTTTTTCATATATTTCTGCAATTTCAGGCTTGAAGTTTAAAAAGTAAACCGATCCTTTTTTACCAGATGAAGCGTTCCCATCGTTAGAGGCAGCATTGTTTTCTTTATTCCCGCACCCTGCTGCCAAGACTACTACCATAGACATAACCAACATGAGCCCTAGATATTTTTTAATGTTCTTCATTTTTCTTCCCCCTCGTACTTGTTATTAAATTACCTCGCTTAAAGACGTCTCCGAAATTACCCACCGAGAGTGTTGTCAGCGTTTCCATTCCACTTAAGTAACGATCGCTTATTTTCCGGTATCCTTATCGGTAACGTTTTCAATTGAAATATTAGCACACCGTTTCCAACATTTCAATAGCCACTTTATTAGAAAAAATCGCCATCACAAATCCTCAGACGTTATAATAGATTCAAAATAAATAGGAATAGGTGATATCATATCTTATCTCTGATCGAAAAGTATGAGTTACAATTCTCTAATAATAATTATTTTGGCGATATCGGCGTAGAGCCCTCTTACTCCATTGAAGTTGGCACCCTTCCCGTACTTGTATCTGCTCCGCATGCCATTAACCACTATAGAGAACATGCTGTAAAGCCTGCAGACATGTATACAGGTTCGCTAGCGCTGCTGTTACACAAGCTCACAGATTGCCACTGTATCTATTCCAATAGCTTCTCCAAAGAAGACCCTAATTACATCCTTGGGGGAGAATATAAAGCTGCGCTTGGAACAATTGTCAAAGAGCATCAAATTAACTTTGTTATAGACTTGCATGGTGCTTCTAAAGATAGAGAATTCGATATTGATTTAGGCACATTACACGGAACATCCATACAGGAAAATAATATAAATGAAGTCGTACGTATTTTTTTCAATAATGGTATTACCAATGTTCATCAAAACCATACCTTTTCTGCATCTCATCCCGGAACGATCACTTCGTATTCGGCTAAAGAATTGTTAGTTCAAGGTTTTCAGATTGAAATTAATCGAAATTATCGTAACCCGAATTCATTTGATTTATTCCAAAAAACCATTCATTCCCTCGAACAAATTATCAATCGATTGGGAGGCGCCTAACATAAATATCGAGCAGACCTTCACTATACTGGAGAAACAGAGCTATACCGCTCGGAAAGAAATCACAATAAACCCCGATGAGTTAGTCGAATTAGGCTTAGTACACCATATCTTTGTCGAGCTTAAAGCAGAGAATGGCGCTCAGGTTAGCTGTTTGCTTTTATCTAAAAGTGATATCCCAAGAGGCAGTATTCAATTGTCGAAAAGAGCAAAGGACAAGCTAGGAAACTGCCCACTAACAGGATTAACCATTACCAAACCTGAGTACAGCACGATCCTTCGGGGAATTCCTAAAGTGGACGAGATTGCCAAGCCTTATGTCAAAGCCTGTCCAACGCTTGTCCGTAAATATTCGAACCATGTCGAGCTTATTAATCCTAAAAATGGCTTTCGGGTAAACTTAACTTTAAAAGAAGATGACACAGCCAAGCCGAATGCCCTGTATTTCAACAGATATATCATGTTGCTGCTTGAGACTCATGCCACTGAGGATGATCAACTAATTATTACCCGTGCAAGAACAAGTCCTCAGTCCAAGCCAGGCATACATAAACTTATACATCTGGGAATCAAACGGCCTTTAACCGCATTAGGAAATCTTTTTATTGGCAAAAGAGAGCTTACACTAAGAGTAGGCCATCCCTACCCTTTTGATGAACACCAAAATCTATGCCGAATTCATCCCAATGTTAGAAAGCTGCTGGGTATGGAAGAGACCGACAAAATCGTCGTCACCTATAACAACAAAACAATCACCGTCCCCATCTTAGATATAGACACTGAGCATATAGCCCAACTGATCAAGCTAAATGAGGAGAATGAGCAGCTTAAATTTATCGACAGCCACTTATTTATCGGAATCACCGCTTTGTCACGGAATGAACTGGAAATCCCCAGTATCGGCACATCGGTTACCGTAAAGAGAAGCATGAACTCCCTATTCTTAAAACACTTAAACAAGTTGGTCTTGCCCGTAATCGCTTTATTGTTTACTGTAGTTCAGCTGTATAAGGATTTGAACTGGAGCATCGCTCTGACCGTTGCTATTTCTCTGATACTGCTTCCGATAATCATCTACACGACGCTATCTGAAGAACGAGCAAAAATTAACTAAATGGAGCGATAATCGTGAAATTCACTTCACAATCCCAGGTAGAAGATATGATCTATAGCTCTTATCTAAGAGCCATTAACAACATCACAGAAACTTTGGATGAACAAGTTAGAAGACCGGAATTAACCAGAGCTTTGCTGGATCTAGTCGGAAGTCCGGATCGAGATCAACAATACATACTAGTCACAGGCAGTAAAGGTAAAGGCTCCACCTCCAGATTCATCTCTTCTTTGTTAAGTCACCTAGGCTATAAAGTGGGCTTGTTCACCTCCCCTCATCTGGTCGATTTCAACGAGAGAATTCGGATTAACGGGCGGGCCATATCCACAGAGGATTTTGTACGATTAGGAAATGTGGTTCACGAGGGATTCCAAACGATTGAAAATCAGCTTAGTGCTGATGAATATCAAGGTCCTGTTGGGATAGGTCTAGCTATAGCGGCGTTGTACTTCAAGGAGAATCATACCGATTTCAATGTAATTGAATGCGGAAGAGGCGGAAGGTTTGATGACACGAATGTCCTGAAGAATGATTGGGCGGTCATTACTCCGATTATGGAAGAACATGTAGCTAATTTGGGTCCTGACCTGAATAGTATTACGCTACATAAGCTGGGAATCGTCAAAAATAAGGCTACAAAAGCCTATATCAGCAGGCAGAATCCGAGCGTACTAGCGACTATAAAGGAGAACCTTACCTCCAATTCTGTACAGTACTATGAGGAGCAGTTTTGGGCTGACTCTATTACAATAACGCCCATTGGAACTACTTTTGATGTTCGGACAAATCAAGCGATTTACCCGTCCTTAACGATCCCGTTATTGGGGCAATTTCAAGCTCTAAATGCCGCCACTGCAGTCGCGCTATGTGAGGATATTACAGGCAGTCCCCTGGATAGGGAACTCTTAATCAATTGTTTTGCAAAACTGCAATGGCCGGGTCGTTGTGAGGTGATCTGCCATGATCCGTTAACGATTATTGACGGAGCGATTCATAAGGAATCGGCAGCCTATCTGGCTGAGCTTATTCAACTAGTCAATCCCGACCGCAGTCGAGATGTAACTTCAATCATCGGTGTTCCCGAAGATAAAGATTATCTAGGGGTTATCGAAGTGATGAGTACGGTCTCGGAGCAATTGATCGTCACAAAGCCTGACATCAGTCATCTTTCTTTTCCTACAGATGCACTCCGTGTTGCCGAGCGTTTTATCGAAAAAAGCTCCGAGTTTCCCTATTTGGAGGATGCTCTTACTCACATAAAAGCTCGATCGTCCTCCGAGATTATTGTAATTGTCGGCACGCAAACCTTCATCGGAAATGCCAAACGATTATTCGGGCAATCGCTGCTCGATATCGGCTTATAGCTTCTCAAAACGCTGGAGAATGACTTCCCTATAAAGATCAGATAGAGCTGGCACTTCGCTCGGGTTCTGCTTACAATACTCATCTAACATAACCTTATGATTAACTTCGATGACCTTGAGGCCTTGATTTGTCTCTAAGATATCTATGGAACAGAAATCAAGGCCCATCGCTTTAGAGGTCTGGGAAGCAAGCTCTGCCAGCGCCTCTCGTTTGGCCTGATCTCTTACCTCAATCGTAACAGCTCCATTAATCAAATTGTGCTTCCAGGAATGAACTCTTTTTTTCCCAAGGAATACACGCGCCAGATGATTAAAAGTTACGATTCTATACTCAATCTCTGCTTCATAATAAGGGCCTATCGCCCCATTAAGCTGCAAGGAAAATAATAAATCCAGCTTCTCTTGCAGATCTCCTATCTCATTAACCCTGTACACATGATTGCCCTGCGCCCCGTTGTCTTGCTTCACAACAGCCTCTCCATTGCACTTATGGAAATAATCCTTAGCTATTGGATAAGGATCTAAATTGCTAAATTTGGAGTCCGGATGTGCTAAATAGACATGCTCTACAGCCGGAATATTCGCTTTGCGTAAGACATCATAAGTTAGAGATTTACTCATGGCAATAATCGTAGAAGCGCTGCTGTTTAGACCAATCTCCGCGTCTACCATTACAAACGAATGAACTCCATCCGTTGCTCTATATACGAAATTCGGCGTGATTTCCTCAAAGCTGATACCTCTGGATTTCACGGAATGCTGGATCATTTTTAGGTAGGGTCTAGTCGTCACTCAGTTTCCTCGATTCTAAAAAAATATAATCAAGCCTAATCATAGCACGAGCGCTCGCTCTCGAAAATCACAAATGAATGTCATCATATTTGACATACTTACACACAAATTAGTAAATTACGATATCGCTTTCATATCCAAAATAAGTATTGATTAATTAGAAGTCATCCTCTAAGATGAATTTAACAAGCGCATCCAAAAGTTAAAGCGCTTAAACTTTTGGATGTACACATACTACATTTAAACTTAAGAATAATCATAATCCGTACAAAAGTTAAAGCGCTTATATTTAAGCAAGGAGAACTTAAAATGAAGGTTAGTATTTTTGATGTTGCTAAGAAATCCGGATTATCCGTCGTAACCGTATCCCGGGTTCTAAACGGAGCCGAATCGGTACGAGAAAACAATCGTCAGAAGGTGTTAGATGCCATTAAAGAGCTGGATTATCGCCCTAATGCAGCGGCACGGAGCTTGGCCAGCGGCAAGACTGGAATTATCGGTCTAATCGTCACCACCTTGCAGGATTCCTTCTTCGATGCAGTGGTCAAAGAACTAAATGAGGTGTTGGCGCTACACGGTTATTATCTAGCCATATCCATCTCAAAAGGCATCGAATCGGATGATAGCCACTATCTGATTCAGGAGGATAGGGTAGATGGTTTGATTCTACTGTCTCCAGTGGAAGAGGATAATTATATTGTGGAATTAAAACGACGAGGTATCCCTTATGTGTTGATAGATAATCAGAAGCCTGAAAATGACACCTACTCCATCACGATCGACAACTTCAAGGGTGGATATATGGCCACCAGTCATCTGTTATCACTCGGTCATACGTCAATCGCTCATCTCTGTGGACAGGAGATGTTCCGCAGTACGCGGGAGCGACGCGCTGGATTCCTGCACGCGCTTGAAGAAAAAAATCTCACTCCATTTGAGATTGTGCATGGCGATTTCGATATTGGAATGGGATATGATACCTGCAAGCGTTGGCTAAATGAAGGACAACTACCTACTGCAGTATTCGCTGGTGATGACAATATCGCCCTTGGAGTCATCAACGCATTGATGGAAGCTGGCATTCGAGTACCCGAAGAGGTAGCTGTAATTGGCTATGATGATCATTACATTGCTTCACAGCTTCATCCATATCTTACAACGATACGTCAACCTTCGGATAAAATCGGGCTGGCTGCCGCAGATATGCTGCTCAGACGCATCTCCGGCAAGATGAAACGTGGAGCCGGCGTGCGGATTGACCCCAAAATTATTGTACGCGAATCTACCGCAGTCAAGTAGATTCTATACCATACACTAGGAGTGATGACCTTTGACTTACTACTTAGGGATCGATGGTGGAGGTACTAAAACCTATGCTCTGCTATGCGATGAACTTGGTAATGTTCTCGGTAAAGGCAAGAGCGGTAACGGTAACCACCAGACTGGCGCCCAGGAGGCAGCCAACAGTATTCGAGAAGCCACATTCGGAGCACTCTCAGAAGCCGGACTCCGATTAGAAGACATCAAGCACACTTATCTAGGACTTGCTGGTGCCGATCGCGAGGCTGATTATGCCATTCTCCACCCAATGATATGCGAGATCGGATTTATCAATTACACAATCAACTGTGACACGATGATCGGATTACGCGCAGGGACGACTCGCACTTATGGAGTTGCACTAATCTGTGGCACGGGCACTAATTCGGCAGGCAGAAACCCGAAAGGAGAGCACTATCAGTGTGGCGGCTTCGACTACATGTACGGGGATTTCGGCGGAGGTGGTGCACTCAACATTGAAGTCTTTCGCTCTGTTATTAGAGCTTGGGATGGACGAGAACAACCTACACTCTTGACCGGTCTCCTGCTCAATTTGCTAGGCTATGAGGAAGTAGCGGATATGTTTAATGATTTCCTCGATCATTGGAAACAGGTGCCTGTACATGCTGCACGCTTGCTCTTTGAAGCAGCCGCTGAGGGAGATGCCGTAGCCTTGGAGATTCTAAATCGGCAAGGCGTTGAGTTAGGAAAATCCGCTGCTGCAGTCATACACAAGCTTGGCATGGAGCAGGATACCTTCGATGTGGTTCTGGCAGGAAGTCTGCTAACCCGTGGAGATCGCGGCTGGATTCGCGGACCAATTGAGAAGGCTGTACTAGCCGCAGCTCCACAAGCAACTGTGGTAACCCTTACCACAGAACCTGTAGTAGGTGCCGTATGGTCCGCGATGGACCAAGACGGTCTAGTCCTTAGTAATGAAGTCTTTAACAAAATGCGGGGATTCCAAGACTATGAATCTATTCAACAAACTAATAAGACAGGAGTGATTGATCTTGGCAACTAAACAAGGATTAAAGATCGCAGTTATCGGTGGGGGTTCTTCGTATACACCCGAATTGGTAGAGGGTTTTATTCTTCATTACAAGGAGCTTCCTGTTCGTGAACTCTGGCTTGTAGACATTGAACCTGGACTCCGCAAGCTGAATATCGTTGGAAATCTCGCTAAACGTATGGTTGAGAAATCCGGGCTTCCGATTGAAGTTCATCTTACAACAGACCGCCGGAGGGCTATCGAAGGCGCAGACTTCGTCAGCACTCAGATGCGTGTCGGTATGCTCGATGCCCGCGCACGTGATGAGTCTATTCCTCTTAAGTATGGTGTTATCGGTCAAGAAACGACGGGCCCTGGTGGAATGATGAAAGCACTGCGTACTATCCCTGTCATTCTGGATGTATGCCGTGACATCGAAGAGCTGGCTCCTAACGCCTGGCTGCTCAATTTCACCAACCCTGCAGGAATGGTCACTGAGGCTGTTCTGAAATACTCCAAAGTAAAGAGTATCGGTCTCTGTAACGCACCTATCGGTCTGATCAAGCAAGTATCCGCCAAATATAACGTAGCTGCGGACCGTGTTTATGCCGAATTTGTGGGTCTGAATCACTTGCACTGGATTACTCGGATCGATGTTGAAGGTGAAGATAAGCTGGATGACATGCTCACAGAAGGTTACAGTGCTAAGAACGTACCTGCCCGAGAGTGGAATCCTGAGTTCTTACAATCGCTTCGTGCCGTCCCTTCCTACTATTTGAAATATTTTTATATGACAGATGCCATGCTCGAAGAGCAAATGGAATCATTTAAGCAAGGCATCAATCGTGCTGAAGTCGTGAAGCGCGTAGAAGAAGAGCTATTTGAGCTATACGCCAATCTGGAGTTAAGCGAGAAACCAAAACAGCTGGAGCAACGCGGCGGTGCTTTCTACTCAGAGGCGGCCGTTAATCTCATGAGATCGCTCCATAACGGATCAAGCGACATCCAGACCCTGAATGTTGCTAACCGTGGCATACTGGACTTCCTGCCAGAAGATGCAAGTATCGAAGTCAACTGTGTTGTCACCAAGAACGGTCCACTGCCTCTACCACTGACCAAGATTCCACCGATGGCTAAGGGACTCATTCATGCGGTCAAAACTTATGAGCAACTAGCTATTGATGCCGCTGTAACCGGTGACCGTGCACTTGCTCTTCAGGCCATGGTACATCATCCACTCGTTCCATCTGTAGATATAGCGGTACGTATGCTGGATGAAATGCTGGAGGCCAATAAAGAGTTCTTGCCGAACTTCTTTACCAAATAACCATAGAAAAGAGGCGTCAATATGTCAGCTAAAGCGGTTTGGAAAGGCGATATCAACCAAGCACTATGCGCATTTACATTTGATGATGGACCTTCCCAACTTCCCGTTGAATTGTGGCTTGATGTTTTGGAGGAGGAAGGGGCTGTAGGCACCTTTTTCTTCACTGGGGAATGGATGGATCAGCACCCAGATAAGGCGAGATTAATCCTCTCCCGTGGTCATGTACTTGCTCCGCATACGTATCATCACCGGCGAATGGCCCAAGTGCCAAAGGCCGTATTCTTAGAGCAGTTGAAGCTGACCGAGCTGGCATATCAGGACGCAACAGGTCTTCCGTCTCCAAATTTCATGCGTTTTCCATACTGCTCATTCCGGGAAGAGAATCTGGATTGGCTGACAGAATGGGGCGGTTATCTGGATATTGAAGGCGTTGATTGCGGAGATTGGTCAGGTATTTCTGCAGACGAGATCGTTGCCAGAGTTGAACCTACACTTGAAAATGGAACCATTGTAGTCATGCATAGTAATGATGTCGCAAAGGGTTCACCGGATGCCTTGAGAGCACTTATTCGGATCGCCAAGCAAAGAGGTTTGGAAAGTGTCGGCGTACCTGAGATCCTAGGGTCCATTGGCGTAGAAGTAAACTACAGACCTTGGAAAATCGTTGTAGACGTTCCGGCAGCGTTAGATCATCCCGTGGAAAAATGGGTTCCTTTAGAAAATAACAAGCAGCTTACCGACCTCGCGACCCAGACTACCGAGTGGAATATTCCGCAATATACACTGCATTTCACTTCTGAAAAAGAGTGGCTGGAGCATCTGGAAAGTCCGCTAGAAGAGGTTGGAGTTATAGAGGATCGCGAGTTGTTTACTATACAGCAATTTGATGGCAGCTACTGGGGATATGTACGCGCAGGTGTTGTGGACAATACCCTTGTACTATTAGATTATGCAGCTAAAGAAGCGCAGGCTGACACCTTGGTGTACTTACTTCGCTGGGCTGCGGATACTTCGATGAGACTGGGCTTAACCAAGATTGAAGCCAGACTTAATATCCGCAAAATGAGCGAGATGTGCAGACAGTTAGGCTGGCAGTCAGAGATAGTAGAAGATCAGTAAGAGAAATCATCCATATCCATTGCCAGAGAAAGATTAGAAGTTCATATAACGCATCCCCTTAAGCCTGCTACATTAGCAGGCTTTTTTATTTTTCCTCCAAAGTTAGTCATAGTCTCTATTACCGCTACTTCATCTTATTTCTCGAATGACCTGTTCAATACCAGAGGGAATGTCAGGCTCTTTTACACTAGATACGTTAAGCTTTAGGATTCTCTCTTTTTTAGCAAAATAGGGCAGGTAACCGCTATCCGCCATCTCCACTCGAATAGACTTTTTTTGCAGCCGTTTGATTATTTGCTCTGCTCTAAGGTTATCCGCCAATTTCAGATATGTATGCACACCTAACTGACTGGCAGGACGATAGGAATAATACTGTTCAGAGGCTGCATTTACCTCCCTCACGATCGAATCATGGAGGAGCATGGACCTTTTTCCGTAGCAGGAACGCATCTTTTTACGGTGGCGCTCAAACATCCCGCTTTTTAAATACAGCTCCAGAGCAGCTTGGGATAGCATAGAGCTATCTATATCCATCAGTCTTTTGAATCGGTTAAAGGACTCACAGAGCACCTCGGGAAGTACGGCCACACCAACGCGCAGACCTGGGAATATGATCTTGGAGAAGCTTTTTAAATAGATAACATGTGAGGTATTGTCATAGGCATAGATCGGATCTTGCTTCGCATCCTGCTCTAAATCTGCCATGTAGTCATCCTCTACGATATACACATCGTATGTAGCTGCAAGCTGCGCAATCGCCTTCTTCTGATTACGAGTATAGGAAACACCTAGCGGGTTATGAAACCGCGGAACGGTATAGAAGAACTTGAACTCGCCTGTTTTAAAAAAACGCTCTAATTCATTCAAATCCACCCCGTCATCCGAACGCTGTATCCCCTCGGTCTCGATGCCGTACGTCTTCAAATACTCCATAAATAACGGGTAACTCGGCTGTTCAATCAGCACACGCTCCCTGCCATTCGGAAAAGGAATCCGGGTCAAGAGCCCAAGCGCTTGCTGCACGCCAGAGGTGATGAAAATCTGCTTCGGATCAGCAAATACCTGGTAAGAGGCCAGTTGTCGCTGCATTTCACGGATAAGAGACGGCAGCCCCTGCGGCGTTCCATAGATAAACAAATCCTTACGGTACATATCAATCGCTTTATTAATACAATGTTGAAAATCCAGATACGGGAAAATATCCGGGTCCGGTGCAGATGCCGCAAAATCAATCCAGTGCGCACCTTCTTCTTTCCGCTCCCCACTTCGTTTCATAACATAATATCCGCTCTTTGAAGCAGCGTAGATTAGATGTTTATCTTGAAGATCTTGGAGTGCACGGATAACTGTGCTCTTATTGCAATCATAACGCAGTGCCAGCTCCCGAATAGAGGGCAGCTTGTCACCCTCTCGGTACGTGTCTTCTGCGATTTGAAATTCCAGATCATTAATTAATTCCGAATACTTATATATCTCCTTCACCCTCCTCCGAGTCTATTTTGTACCGGTACAGATGAACAATAATTTCATTGTAGCACAGCTATTCTAGCCTTAGAATAAAGAACATAACAGGACCGGTCCTAAATGCGCGCAACACTTTGGAGGTCTTACTGATGAATATATCTTCTACTCAAAAAGCGATAGTAGCTGCTGTCTTGAATGCTGTTATTGTCGGGTTTTCTTTTATATTTGTAAAAATGGCACTAACCGTTTCGGACCCATTCGATACATTGGCTCATCGTTTCACGTTATCTTTTCTTGCCGCTTCGTTATTTACTTTTCCAGGGTGGGGGCGGGTGAAGTTTGGAATATCCAAGGCAGCAGTGGTCATCCCACTTGCTCTACTATACCCAGCGTTGTACTTTACGCTCCAAGCCTTTGGACTTCTGCATACAACATCAGCTGTAGCGGGTATTATTCAGGCGACCATGCCCATCTTCACCATTATTTTGGCGGCAATGTTCTTAAAGGAAACTACAAGCGGCTTCCAAAAGATCTCCACCTTAATCTCGGTTGCAGGTATCATTCTTATCTTTGCCATACCGGGTGTGAGTATTTCTTCCTCTAGTCTCTGGGGCGTCTTACTCATCCTAATCTCAGCGCTATCCCTTGCCGGCTATAATGTTGCGGCCCGAAAGCTGACACGAACTTGGAGTCCTAAAGAGCTCACTTATATGATTACTTTATTCGGATTTATATTTTTCAATGGTCTATCAATCATTAAGCATGGTTCAGCAGGAACCTTGAATCAATATTTCACACCTTTTCAGGAGCCTAAGTTCATATTCTCCATGATCTATCTCGGCGTACTCTCATCCCTCGTGACCTCCTTCCTCTCCAACTACGCTTTATCCCGAATGGAGGCTTCACGCGTGAGCATCTTCGGCAGTCTTTCGACGGTTGTCTCTATTCTTGGCGGCGTGCTTCTGCTGAATGAACAGCTGGAATGGTATCATTGGACCGGTACGGTGATGATCATCGCCGGGGTGATCGGAGTCAACTGGCGCAAGAAGGCAAAGCTTCAAGTAAAGGGCGAGATTGGGCTGGACTAGAGAAAGCCTGCTAAAGTACACCTTCGATCGATCCTTACATTTACGTAAAAAAAGACACCCCTCGAGGTGTCTTTTATTCTTCCCTTTTCACTCTCTCTGCTCTGTATCCAGCCGCGTTAATCGCTGTTACTTAGCTGTTTCAAATGCTTCGATTTTCTCTTTATATTGATCCAGCAGCTTAGCTAAAGCTTCCTTAATCACAGTGGCATCTTTGGTTTTAGCAGCACTATTCAGATCCTCTTGGGCTTTGAAAAAGGCTTTATCAGCCTCGCTAAACTCTTGAATTGAAATTGTAGCTTCACTCACTTCTACTGCTGCAATTGCAGCTACACCTTTAATAGAAGTAGAGACGACACTCCCCATCTTCTCATCATTAGGCAATACCTCAACATTGCGACCAGCTTCAATATAACTCACGGGCAGCGCTTCGGCTGATGCAATATTTTTCGAGAACACAACCCCTTCTGCCTGCTCAGAAGGTACTAGCTCGGAAACCGCGGTTACACTAAATCCAGCAGCCTTGTAATATTGATCCAAGGTCTTCTTCCAGTCTTCTAGAGTACTAGGTGCATATGTTTTAGCCAGTTCAAGGGGATCTACCCAATCAAAGATTGTTACTTGAGTAGCAATTGTTCCCTTAGTTGCTGGAGTAACCACCGCTGCAGCCGTTGTTTTTCCACTTTGATCCTGAGCTCCGCTAGCTGCGTTCGCTGCAGTCGGTGCAGCAACTGCGGATACCAGTAGGGCGGATAACGCTAACTTTTTAAATATCATCTGTTGATTCATAAATACAACACTCCTCGTCGATTCGAATGATCTTACAAGTCCAAGCTTACAAAATCGGTGTGGCATAACATTGGTTAATTTGTGGAAAAACGATGGCAGCCCCCTCTACTCCCCTCTGGATTGATATAATTGCAGAAGAATAATCTGGAGGTTAACTAAATGAATACCAACTATCTCATTGCCGTAGTAGATGATGATCAACATATACGTAATCTTGTAGAAGCTTATTTACAAAAAGAAAATTACCGCACGATTGCTCTTGGCAGCGCTGAAGAAGCATGGACCTTATGGCAGACAAGCCCACCGGATATGTGGGTACTCGACGTTATGCTGCCCGGCATGGACGGGTACGAATTTTGTCGGCGAATTCGCAATGAAGCCGAAGTGCCGATTATTATGATCTCCGCAAGGGATAATGAAGTGGATAAAATTTTAGGTTTAGAGCTAGGCAGTGATGATTATCTAGTCAAGCCATTTAGCCCTCGGGAGCTAGTTGCTCGCATTAAACGCCAGCTACAACGGTGGTATAAAATGAGTATTCAAATAGAACCTGCAAGTAGTACCCCCCTCACACCTACGCATATTGAGGTTACTCATCTACAGCTATTATTGGATGAAAGACGTGTGTTCTGGCATGGGAAAGAGATTGAACTCACCAGTAAAGAATTCACCCTCCTAAAAGTATTCGCAACCTCTCCCAACCGCGCATTTACAAGAGATGAGCTGCTAACCCATGTGTGGGGAGATGACTATTTCGGAAGCGACCGTGCCGTAGACCATTTAATTAAACGGATGCGAAAAAAACTAGATCTGCTGCCGATTGAAGCCGTATGGGGACATGGCTATCGTATGCGTATTGAGGAGGGAGTGGAGATCGATGAAGCTAGCACATCAGATTAATTTAGCCTTTAGCGTTGTATTGGTACTGCTCCTGTCTATTACCGCTGTCGTGATCCATTTTGTGCTGCTTAATCATTTTGTCGGAACACAAAAGGCGGAACTGCGAACCATTAGCTCTGCCATGTCAGCCACTATAGTTGAGGGGAGCACATACAGTGGCGACTTTGAGACTGAACTCCATGCGCTGCCCGTGATCATGCCTTCTTCTGTAGGCACTGCAAGCGTCGAGGCTATCCTTAGTGATGAGACAGGAAAAGTATTGTCCACCTCATCGAGTATGAGTTCCGTCGCGGTAAAATCCAATGCGCAGTTTGTCGCTGGTCAAGCCTCTGACCTCCAGAATATTTGGAATGGAACAGATGCAAGATATATAACAGAAGTGAAGGCTACGCCAATAGGCACGCTAACTCTGCTTACACCTATGAGCGCAGTAACAAGCATTGAACAAGCTCTGTTCAAAAGACTGCTAATCGTTTTCGGTGCTGCAGGGGCATTTATGCTCCTATTTGGCCTGTTTATCACGAAAAAGCTAATCCAGCCTCTAATGAAGCTGCAGCAAGAACTGAAAAAAGTAAAAGAGCGCCACTTCTCAGAGGTTAAACTGATCAAGGCTGGTGGAGAGATTGGCGCTGTTGCTAAGTCGGTATATGACATGGCTGGTGAATTGAATCGATTTAACCACGTACAGAAGCAATTTTTTCAGAATGCCTCTCACGAATTAAAGACCCCACTGATGTCCATCTCTGGTTATGCTGAAGGCATTAAGGATGGTGTCTTCGAGGGGGAAGCGATCGATAAGGGTCTGGATATCATTATGAGCGAGAGTAGTCGTCTGAAGAAACTCGTTACGGAAATGACCCTGCTTGCGAAGCTGGATAGTGAGGAGAATATATTTAGAACTAGCGAGCTCTCACTGGACGATATAATTGTAGAAACCATTGAACGCATGAACCCTCTTTTGATGAAAAAAGGGCTGACCCTGCATGTATCCTACGATGATTGCGAGCCGCTTACGGTCCGTGCCGATAGAGATAAGCTATTGCAGGCACTGCTTAATGTGGTTTCCAATGCAACTCGTTATGCTAATCAGCATATCTACATTCATGCTTCGGTTAAGGATGACCAGGTTCTACTCTCAGTTAGCGATGATGGCCCTGGCATTTCAGAAGACCTGCTTCCATACCTGTTCCACCGATTTGTTAAAGGAAAAGATGGCGAATCGGGACTAGGACTTGCCATCTCCCGTGCGATCGTAGAGCGCTCCGGAGGTCTGATTACAGCGGGGAACCGTAAGGATGGCGGTGCAGTGATCACCATGGGATTCCCTGTACTCTCTCCTACCTAGACAGCTAACCGGATTCTATCCTACCTTCTATTTCATACAAGCCGCATTACCTTATTTGAAAGAAACCATTCGATGTATGATTCGATGGGCAGAAGCAAACCTAGAGTACTACCAAAGCATGATTTCCAAGATCCCTTTAAGAAGACTGGGTGAGCTGGAAAGTGATATCGGCCGTGTTGCTGTTCTCCTAGCGAACGAAGACTCCGACTATATTACGGGTCAAACAATCATGGTCGATGGCGGATCGATTAAATTACGTTAATTTATACGCCAGCCAGCCTATTGATCATTAAGAGATTTCCTTTAGAGGAGATCTTTTTTTGTCTTTAAATCTCCTTATTATTCGTTTAATAGCCTTTGAATCAAGGGTAATAATAAAGATAACATGCTATTTACCGCATAATTTATAACATCCTGTGTAACCCGGAGGTATTCAAATGAACAAGTTCGACGCTATTATTATTGGTTTCGGTAAAGGCGGAAAGACCCTTGCCACAGAACTAGCTAATCGAAAATGGAAAGTAGCCGTTATTGAACGATCTAAGGAAATGTACGGTGGAACCTGCATTAACATCGCCTGCATCCCTACCAAATCCTTAGCTTACCAAGCACATCAAGGCAAAGATTATGAAGAAGCGATCCATAACAAGGATCAACTGATTTCATTTCTACGCCAGAAAAATTACGATAATCTAAATCAGAACGAGAATATAGAAGTTATTAATGGAGAAGCTTCCTTCTTATCAGATCACGAAGTTCAAGTGAAGGAAGCCGGTGAGACGAAAATCTTAACCGCCGACAAAATCTTCATTAATACGGGTGCTGAGACCATCATTCCAACGATTGACGGGATACAAGATAGTAAGTTCGTTTATACCAGCACGTCCATTATGGATCTTAAGGAGCTCCCAACTAAACTAGCCATCATTGGTGGTGGTTATATTGGTTTGGAATTCGCTTCGATCTACAGTCAATTCGGCTCACAGGTTACGGTGCTGGAGGGTTCCTCGAAATTCATCCCTAAAGAAGACCGCGATGTCGCGGAGGCCGTCCTCCAAACCTTTACCAAGAAGAACATTGAGGTCAAACTGAAGGCAAAGGTTATAGGACTGAAGGATGTTAAAGATGGAACAGTTATCTCCTTTTCGATAGATGGCGCTATTCAAGAATTGAAAGTCGATGCTGTACTGGTAGCGACAGGTAGAAAACCAAACATCGAGGGATTAAATCTAGAAGCAGCCGGTGTAGAAGTTACAGATCGGGGTGCTATTAAGGTGGACCCTTCCCTAAAAACCTCCGTTCCCCATATATGGGCTCTTGGCGATGTCAAAGGCGGATTACAGTTTACCTATATATCTTTAGACGATTATAGAATCGTACGAAATGATCTCTTCGGCGATCATTCCCATACCACAAATGACCGTGACGCTGTTCCGTACAGCGTATTTATAGATCCTCCACTATCCAGAGTAGGAATTAGTGAAGAAGCAGCTACCGAACAAGGACTTGAAATTAAAGTCGCGAAATTGCCTTCAGCAGCTATTCCACGTGCCCGCTTAATTAACGAAACTGAAGGCTTCCTAAAAGCTATTGTGGATGCAAAAACCAATAAAATTCTCGGAGCTACATTGTTCTGTGCGGAATCCAGTGAAGTGATTAATATCGTGAGTATGGCTATTCAAACAGGGCAAGATTTCACCTTTTTGAGAGATCATATCTTTACTCACCCCACAATGAGCGAGGCTTTGAATGATTTGTTCTCACAGATCAAAGAATAACATTACATGCATGGCGAACAAAAAGACACCCTTTAGGGTGTCTTTTACTTTTACTATATAACACGATGCTGAACCCACTTCTTACCCATGAAACGCCGTAGAAATATGAATCCTCTAATTCCCCACTCACAGTTCATAGCTAACCAAACCCCAAGTAGACCGAAATCCAGAACAATACCTAAGATATACCCGAGTACTACGCGGAACAACCACATACTCAGCATAGACACCATGGATGTAAACTTGGAATCTCCTGCTGCTCTAAGCGCTGATGGTGTTATGAAGCTAATAGACCACAGTGGTATTTGTACGATTGTATTGATAAGTACAATTATAAAGATATCTCTCACGATCTCCGCAGGTGGATGGAACATCGAAACTAGCGGATGGAAGAAAGGCATAACTAACAATCCCATCACCACAAAGGAAAGGGAAGAGGCTACGAGAAACGATTTAATAAATTTCCGGGCATCCTTAACATTATTGCTTCCCATACATTGTCCGACCACTGTAATAATCGTCAAAGACAGCGCATTGCCCGGAATTTGCATAATCCCCGCAAAGGAAGAGGCAATAGCGTTTGTAGCAAGCGCGTAAGTACCGAGACTGACGATAAAGACTTGCGTCAGAATCTTACCACCATTAAAGAACATCTGCTCCGCCGCAAACGGCATACCGATGAACATTATTTTTTTGAGCATGGAGAATTGAACCACCAGTAAGTCACGAATTCGAATATGCAGTTCATTGTCCATCCGGAACAGATAATACAGAGCGCATATCGCGCCCAAATATCGAGCTATATTTATAGAAATAGTCATCCCTAGAACACCCATATGCAAAAGGTTAATAAATACGAGATTCAAGAGGACGTAAACTAAATTCATAATGAGCGATAGTGCAAGCGAGGCTCTCGTCCTTCCGATTCCCCGAAGGGCACCACACACTGCCTCTACCACAGCTATTCCAAGATAGGAGATACAGCTCCCAATCAAATAGATTCGGGCGTTGTGCATTACCTCTGGCGAAGCCGCTCCAAATAGTAAGTTCAACAACGGATTGTGAAAAAGAATACCAAACATACCAATAACAAAAGCCATAAGGGAAACCGACGAGGTGGCACCTGCGGTGGCTTTTGACACCATAAGACTATTACCGCTTCCTTTGTACTGCGCTACGACAACCGTACCACCTGTTGATACCGCGATAAACACACTAATGAGAAAAAGATTAAGGGAATCGATCATGTTCACCGCACTGATAGCTGCCACACCGGACGAGCTGATCATGGCTGTATTCACTAGATTAAGCCCCACTATAAAGGCCTGATCTACCAGAATAGGAATGAATAAAGCAATCATATGGCGATAATCTAACGATTCTCCTGAAAAATACTTCTCAAGAAACCGCACACTTCGCTTCGTATTGACATTTACATTAGGTTCCATCTTCGCTTCACTTCTTTTATATTAGAGTTATCCAAACTTGAAATATCCTTATAAATAAAAAAAAGGCTCTTCAGGTTGAAGAGCAATTCAAAAGTACAGCTAGTTTATATGCACTTAGGTATGCGGTCGAGAGGACTCGAACCTCCACGGGGATTAACCCACACGGACCTGAACCGTGCGCGTCTGCCAATTCCGCCACGACCGCACAAAATATAAAAGAAACATGCAGTGCAGAACTAAATTATCATATATTAGCACAAAGGGCAATACCTAATGTAAAAAGAAAAAGTGTACCGAGTCCCTATTTGGGATCATCGATACACTTTTTCAGAAGAACTATCGGGTTATGAAGCTTGTTCAAGCATACGGTAGATAATGACTGCCGCTTGAGCACGGTTAGCTATGCCCTTAGGTGCAAATTTGCCACCTTCAACACCGTTAACGATCCCCAATTGGGTCAGTTGTGCTATAGCGTCCTGAGCGTAAGGAGCAATACTGGACTTGTCTGCAAACTTGCCCAGCGCTGCATTCTTATCAATCGGCTGTAGTTTATCCTTCAATGCATTAGCAATCATAATAGCCATCTCTTCTCGGGTCACTTGACGACCCGGTTCGAACTTACCATCACCAGACCCTTGTACAATCCCGGCCTTCACCGCAATAGCGATAGAATCCGTGTACCAAACTCCTTGTTTAACATCGCTGAATGAACTGGTTGTTGCCGAACCCGTCAGATTCAGTGCGCGTACCAGCATTGTAATAAACTCTGCTCTAGTCACTGTTTTGGTTGGCGCAAAACTATTTGCGTCCAATCCTTTTATAATGCCCTTAGCAGCCAATGCTTGAACAGCTTCTTGCGCCCATACTACCTTACCCAGATCTTTGAAGTTTGCTGCTGGAGCAGTAGTTGGTGCTGGCGTTGCTGTTGGTGCTGTTGTTGGTGCTGGTGTTGCTGTTGGTGCTGTTGTTGGTGCCGTTGTTGGTGCCGTTGTTGGTGCCGTTGTTGGTGCCGTTGTTGGTGCCGTTGTTGGTGCTGTTGTTGGTGCTGTTGTTGGTGCTGTTGTTGGTGCCGTTGTTGGTGCTGTTGTTGGTACCGTTGTTGGCGTTGGTGTTGCCGTTGGACTAGGTGTCGGCGTTGGAGTTACTTCCTTCAAATTGTTAACAATCCGACCTTCAACAGCTGCTTTAATCTCTTTTCTATCAAACGTGCTCACAATATAGTCGTAGAATACGTCCAAATCAATAGGTCCAGCCAATGAATCACTAGCTTGAGTCAGAACCTTGTAGTTATCCCCGCCCGCAGCCATAAAGTTATTCACTACAGCCGTATATTTCTGTGTAGGATTAATTGGTGTTCCATTAGTTAGCGTAAGCTTGGCAATGCGATCTGCTACCGGAAGATACATATTCGCTGTATATTTCAGTCCAGAAATTTGCAGCGTTTTGATATCGGGTGTTCCATCAGCCTTTACATTCCATTGCTGTTGCAGCAACGTTTTGATTTGCGCTCCAGTCAGCGTCAGCTTCACAAGCGTATTGCCGAATGGCTGAATTTTCGCCAGATCGCCGAAGGTTACAGGGCCTTTTGGAAGATCCGCACGGATACCACCCGGATTCATAAAGGCGAAATCAGCAGCCTTAGCGCCATCGCCGAAATCAGCAGTACGCATAGCGTCAGCGATCAGGTTACCAAGTGCAGCCTCATTGTTGTAAGCATCGGTACGAGTGATAGTTCCGTTTGTTGTACCCACTGGTTGAGTAAGTTCAGGATGCTTCTCAAGGTAAGTATTAACCAGTGCCACACTTTCCGGATCCGGTGTTACGCCGTCATGGAAGGTGGAGGTCACTACAGCAGACTTCTCCTTCACATGACCTGTTTTAGGATCAATGATCAGCTTAATATCTTCAAATGCTGTACCGTAAGAGTAGGCTTGTACAATCAACTTACCGTTTACTGTTCCGTTTGCCAGCGCATGGTTATCACCAGCAACAATAACGTCAACAGGGGAATTTGCAGGAAGTGCGTTGGCTAGATCAGCTGCCTCACCTGTAGTTACCCCGTCTTTAGTAGAAGCTGGATCATGCGCAAGCACGATAATCGTCTCTACGCCTTTAGCTTGAAGCTCCTTCGCATATTTCTCAACAGCCGCTACTTCCTCCTCAGGTGTGAGGAAATATACGCCAGCGGTACCGGAAGGTGAAACTTTGCCTGGTGTAGCCTTCGTTACCAGACCAATAAATCCGATCTTCACACCGCCCACTTCTTTAATTACATAAGGTTTAATGATCGGCTCGCGGGTTGTCGCATCTACCGCATTGGCATTAACATAGTCAAAATTGGTACCCTTGTGGGTAACATTGCCGTCCTTAGGATCCACACCGCCATAAAGCTGCGTCATCAGTGCATCGACACCTTGGTCAAATTCATGGTTACCCAGGGAACCTACATCAAATCCCATCATGTTCATCCACTCAATCGTCGGCTCATCGCGTTCAAGCGAGGATACCGGAGCAGATGCACCTACGGAATCTCCGTTATGAAAGAGCAGAGCATTGTCGTATTTAGCCCGTGCTTCTTTTAGGTAAGTTGCAAGAATAGCAGCCGTTCCCACATTCTTGTTACTTACTGTAGAAACTGTATCCAGTTGGCCGTGGAAATCATTGATTCCCAGAAGGTGAACTTCTACATCCTTAACCGGGAGAGCCAATTTATAAATACTAAATCCCTTAATATCTTTTGCACCAGTATCCGTAATGTTGGCTGGCGTAACTTTTGCCGCTTCTGGTGAAGAAGTAAAGGTGATATTCACATCGTCCGAGATAGGGGCCAAAGACCAGTTCCCATCCGCAGAAGGATCAATGGTACCTACTTCTCTGATGTAGTCCATGAGGATCTGGCGATTCTCATCTTGTGAATCCACCAACATCTCTGAACCTTTCACACCCGGGAAATTGCCCCCGCCACTTGCGCGGTAGTTGTTAGTCACAACAATGAAATCTTGGTTCTGATCCAAAGTTTTACCTTTATACGTAATTTGCTTCACACGACTGGATGAAGCATTCTTAATTGTACCGTTAGGATTATATTTCGCAGGCTTAGTTACATCAATAGTGTACTTAATACCATCAATAATATCGAAGTTATAAACCGCAAAATCTCCATTTAGCAAGCTTTGTGGAGCCGTGCTCTTCTCATCGATGGTATTAAACGCACCCGCACTCATTTCAACCCATTCCTTAACAACAGAGCCTTTAACTTTAATAGCTTTTAGCGTGTTGTCATACAGGTACAAGTCACTTGCACTGCGGATAGTCAACGGACCTTTTTCAATACTCGTGTACTCCGAAGGGCCGTTACGTCCAGCCTTAAAAGGAGCACCTACACTGAGAATCGGAAGATTTTTATACTGTGGAAGGTTGTTTTCAATATACTTCTCCACATACCACTTCTGGGCATTGGTCACAATTTGCACGGTAGGATCGTCCTGAACCATTGCAAAATAGCTGTTCATCGGAGCAGTAGTAACGCCTAGCTCTTGACCTGTATAGTCAATAGTAGCTTGGTGATCTGCTGCCACAGCAGCATCAACAACAGCATCCGGTTTAGCATTGGCTATGGAGCGGGTCGAAGCTTTAGAGTTCTTTTTATCGACTGTCCATTTGCCGTCTTCCTGCACCAGATTAAGATCAATCAGACCCAAGTAACCCCCGCCATAACCTGCTTGCACAGCTGGAGTACCATTAATGTGGCCATAAACATTATCAACAACAGATTGAGGACTATTATACGGCTGTCCTGTTAATGGATCCTTGAAAGAAGCATCAAGGGAAGCATTATCGCCTGTCGGAAACACCTTGTGAGTGTGCGAGAAGGTAATTGCATCAATACCATCAACTTTACTTAACAGATTGATAGCATTTTCTGCATCAGTACCCGCAACTGCAGTTGCATCGAAGCCGGTATGCGCCATTGCTACGATAACATCGGCTCCCTCGTTCTTCATGGCAGGAATAAATTTCGCTGCAGTTTCTGCAATATCCTTAGCAATAACTCGACCTTCCAGATTAACCTTGTCCCACTCCATGATTTGAGGGGTCACAAGGCCTAGTATACCAACCTTAACTACCTGAGGTTGATCATCACTGTCCATTATTGTTTTTTTGATAATGACATAAGGGTCGAAAGCATTTTTGTCATTGTCTGGATTACCATCTTTATCATCAATATATATATTGGCATTTACATAAGGGAAATCAGCACCAGTCAATGGATTATTACTATAGCCTTTAATAGTACGATTTAAGAATTCCAGCCCATAGTTAAATTCATGATTACCAAAAGTGGCAACATCATATTCCATAATATTCATAGCCGCAATCATAGGGTGTAGCTTGGTCTCTGATTCCATCAGTTTACTTTCGTTTGCAATGTAAGTCCCCAGTGGTGTACCTTGAATCAGATCCCCGTTATCGAGTAGAAGATTATTAAGAGGATATTCGCTTCTAGCATAAGTAACTAACGTAGCTGTTCGATCGAGCCCTACAGTTGTAGAGGCCGCATTCTTAAAGTAGTCCCAGCCGTAGACATTGGTGTGCACGTCTGTGGTACTCATTAACCGGAGCTTGGCTGTAGCTGAGGATGCTGCTTCAGCTTTGTCTGTACCCCAAGTCGCACCCAAACCAATTCCTCCAAACACCTGCAAAGAAAGCACTGCAGTTGCCAGTACAGAAGCGAGTGGCTTGTTCCATCGTGTCTTCCATCCCATAAATTATAAGTCCTCCCTATCATTTTTACATAGTTTCTGTGATATTATATCACACAGATGTAACGAAAAAGCATAGTATTGTAAAATCAATTTAAAACTATGTTAAATTTATTAACGTGTGAAGAAAGACCTAAGTCATGTTTTAATTTAATAGATCAAGAGTCTCTAGACATACAAAAAAACACATCTTATACAGATGCGTCCTAAAATAATCACTAATTTAAAGTCTAGATGCGTCGAATCCTGGTCTCATGATATCTTTCTCAAGACCCACGTATGATAGCTGTAAGCCCAAAACAAATAGCAGTGACTAAAGATAAAGGTGTCATCACAAGCCTTTCTTTTTTACTGTCCGATAATAAATTCATAACGGTATTGAGAATTAAATAGACTGCGAAAAAATAACATACGCCTCTATCAAACGGTAAACCAATTGAAATCACATGACCTGCCTGCAGCAAGTACAAGATTGCAAGCAGTTGTATGACTACTGAAACTGCACATGCCACCCGCATCTGTGAAGGCATGATTCTATGTTTGCCTCCCATCGCAAATTCACCATAAGGTAATCCCAATGTTAGTAGTATGTAAAAAACCGCTGCTCCCGCAAAAATAAAACTTCCAATCCATGCCGATAACATCCTTCCACCCCCATGCTAATTGGTATTCGGGTTTTATAAGCGGAAGAACACCTTTTTTTTCCTTTTAATCTATCTATTGTCCTCTTTCAAGCCATTCCCTCAAATATAAGATCCCAAATGAAAATCGATGACCTTAGCATTGTCCCAGTCTGAGATGGATATTTATGTACAGCCTCTCTTCATCAATTTTTTGGACTTTCTTTTCCAATTTATGATGAACCAGCACAAGCAACACCAGAATATCTGAGTAATATAGAATTAAATAGACCAATGAGGTGATCCACGTATGTCAAACAGAGCAAAGATTCGCAAGCGAGCTGAACAGCTCAAGGGTAGACCCGTGTGTGTTACGCTTCATGATGGACGCACGTATGTAGGATGGATAACTGGCCTCGATAAGGATGGATTGACCCTGTCCAAACCACGTAAAAATAAAAGTAAAAATAGAAAGTCAAAAAGACACACTCACTCCCGCCAGAAGGCGAATGTATCTGGACTCATGCCGTTATTTGGCTCACTGTTCGGAATGGGAGGAGGAGCTGCGGGGGCTGCCGAGGCTGCAGGTTCAGGCGCTTCAGGATTCGGTAGAATTATGGGCTTCGTAGGGATGATCCAAAGAACAATGCCGGTTGTGAAAATGGGCTACAATATGATTAAATCGATTTCCCCATTCTTGAATGGACTGAAGGGTTTAATGGGATAGTCAAAAGACACCCCTCAAGGTGTCTTTTTATTTATCCTCATGAACTTATCAGATTCTTCAAAAGCCTTCCCGCAGATTTTACCCGTGGGCGCTTTAAATGCTCCTGTACATAGCGATAGTCCGTCAATTCAACATTAGCATCACGAATCGCATAGGTAAAATCATCATCAAAAGGTAGATGGTATTCCCAGACTCGCTTCTCCCAATGTGGTATATTTGCAAGCATCCACTGATCGTCTATTCCGGGATGAATATAGGTTTCACTAACACCATCAGGTAGCGAATACATCTTGGCGATAATGGATTGTTTGAAGCTATCGTACGTCTCACCCTCTTCCACACCAAAAGGATGCGACAACAAGTAATCAGGAATCGGGACTCCAAATGTATCGGCCAGCCCGGATCCAAGTGCAACAGGACGTTCAATATTTTTCAGCGATCCCAGAAGAGGATCTTCTGCATGGATGTATCGGAAGAATCTTGACGGCAACCCCCAGCGCGAAATTCTCCACAGCGTCTGCGGTAGCAAACTGCGTCCCGTTTCCATGCCATATAAGCTACCCATATGATTGTCTACATGACTAATCACTATTCCTGCTTGCTTCACTCGCTCGTACTGCGCAACAATCTCCTTCAGCACAGCTTTTGTCTGCGCCCCCTGCTCGAACTCTTTTACCGTCTTATACTGATGTCCACTCTCGTCGTGCAGAGAAGAATCCCCCGTCAGGCTACTCCAGCGTAAAGCCTCGAACTCACTAGTCAACGTCAAATGAAGGCCCACATTTTGTTGTTGCCTACGGCTACACCATGCAGCAGCCTCCTCGAATCCAGGAGCTACTGCCATAATCGTCGTTGAGGATACCTTCTGCTCTTCTAATAGATGCATAATGGCCTGATTCATGGCAGGGCTTTGCCCAAAATCATCACAATTGATGATTAATCTTCTGCTCATAGTCAGCATCACCTCTCATTTGCCCCGTAAATGTAAATTTAATTGTAAAAGATATGACAACAGATATAGCTAGCAGACATAACGGTACCACACTTATTAAATACCGGAACGTCGCTTCCGGATCAGACCCTGGATCATCGCCACCCTTATAACCAAAGATCATCCCTACAATAAAAAAGGCCAGTGCCGAGATTAATCCGCTTGAACGAGTGATGAATCCGCTTACTGCAGTATAGATACCCTCTCTTCTCAGCCCTGTCTTCTCTGCATCTTCATCAATGATTTTGCCACCTACGATCGCCGGGGTTACTAGAAACCCTGCTAGTCCGAAGCCGACAACAATGCCAGCGGCCACACCACTCACGAGATCATACCCGAACCATAGCGGAATGACAGATAAAGCATATAGGATAAGCGATAGCCGCCATGCCTTGACCCCATCCATCTTACGAATAATCCAATACCACACGAACACTAATGGAATGACTGAGACAAAGACAGCCGCGAGCATAATAGACACCTGTGCTTCTGAAATATGTAGAACATATTTTGCATAAAAGGGAATCATCGAGCTTACAAGTCCATTAACCGTTTGGGCAAAAGAGTTCGAAATATTAAACACCCAGAACTTCTTATTCCGTATCGTCTCCCGAAAAGCAGGAATGAGCTTCAAAGGTTCGGTCTTAGTAGTCTCTTTCTTCTCTTGGACATTCATCATACATAAGAACATAAACACACCGAAGACACAGGCATACACAATAGCCATATTAGAGAAGTTAATTGCTGCGAAAAGGATTGGCGTTAGAGCCGTACCGATTAACAGAGCAACCACTTGATAGCCTTGCTGAATCGCCGAGGCTTTTGCCCGAATACGATCTCCACGGAAGAGCTCCGGAAGCAGTGCGCCATAGTTCACCCACAAGACCGTAGCGACAGCCTCATAGAAAATAAGCGTCACTAGAAACCAAGTGAAGAGTCCATTCTCGGATAAACCGCCAGGAGGAGAGAATACCAGCACAAACGCCAGCATAAACAGCGGAATCGAGCCGAACACCCAGGGTCTACGCCGACCATAGCGGGTATTTGTGCGGTCTGACCAGTATCCAAACAGCGGATTATTCACCGCATCCCAGATCAGAAAGATTGTTCTGGCCAGTGTAGCAAGTCCAATGCCCAAGCCCAATTTCTCCACATAAAAATAACTGTAAAAAGAACTAAAAGCCTGACTGGGAACCATCATCGCAAACATCCCTAAAGCAAAGGTGTACGGCGAGTTCATCCATTTATGCTTCACTCACATACCTCCCATATAGTAATCATCTAGTTGTAATATATTACCACATATACTGGGAGTTTAGTGACAAATTTGCTTCAATCCAATGCGTTTCCTCATCACAAAAGGAGGGATAACCTCGGATGTTTACACCGATCAAAAAAGTGCTCAGTAGTATAAACTACCAAGCACTTTCCTTCTTCCACTATAAAACGTCTTTCAGCTTGTTCCGACTCTGAGCATCCAAAGTGGAATAATCACGAATTTCGCATCTTTTTCCGTTAACGTCAGTCAGAATGATTCGATGAAGGCTTGGGTATTGCATATGCTCATGCAGGTTACGCATCACGATACGGGTCTGACCCAGATTCGTCTGCAGCTCCCAAATCCACATATCTGCCTTCTGTTTGATGGAATCAATTCGGGTCACAACCGGTAAAAAGTATCGCAGCTGCAATTCTTTGTCCACTTCCCCGCGACTTTCCTCATCCAGCTGATCAATGTCACGAATGACACCGATCTCCTCACTCTTAGAGTTACGTACAGAAATATACTGGGTGTTGTATTGAAAAGGAAAGATACGAAAAAGAATTAGTTCTTCATAAACCTTACCTTCCACTACGCCTTGAAATACCCCGCCTTGACTACGACTAAAGGAGATCGCACCCGGTTCGAAAATATTAATTTCATAGGGATCTTTATCTTTATCTTTATCTTTATCTTTAGCATTCGATTGACCACTGACGCTGATTGGATCACTCATGCACTTCTACCCCCTTGATCTGGGACATTTCTTTCTGTGCTTCGACCAGTTTGAAGTAAGCCCCTTCTACTGCTAGCAATTCTTCATGCGTACCCACCTCAATAATCTTGCCGCGTTCCAGCACGACGAGCCGATTGGCATTTCTTAAAGTGGACAAGCGATGAGCAATGGCGAATGTCGTTCTGCCTTTGACCAGACGCGAAATCGCTTCTTGAATTTGCCGCTCAGTCACTGTATCCACTGAAGCCGTTGCTTCGTCCAGAATTAGAATCCGCGGATCGTGAATTATTGCTCGGGCAATAGACACTCGCTGCTTCTCCCCTCCGGATAACT
Source organism: Paenibacillus sp. FSL R5-0345 (assembly GCF_000758585.1). Lineage (NCBI taxonomy): Bacteria > Bacillati > Bacillota > Bacilli > Caryophanales > Paenibacillaceae > Paenibacillus > Paenibacillus sp. FSL R5-0345. The sequence continues at coordinate 231,642 of NZ_CP009281.1, read as the reverse complement.
TATGCCCACGTTCTCCTACCCTTGTGTCATAGCCATCAGGTAGCTGAACGATGAAGTCATGTGCATTGGCAATTTTAGCAGCACGCATAATTTCTAGCTCTGTGGCGTCCGGTTTAGAATAAGCGATATTCTCAGCAATCGTGCCGTCAAACAGGAATGTCTCCTGCAGCACTACACCGATCTGGCTCCGCAGGTCAGACTGACTAATATTACGGATATCCACCCCATCGATGGTGATAGTCCCCTCGTCTGTGTCATAGAATCGGCAAATCATGTTGATGAAGGTCGACTTCCCAGCACCTGAATGCCCAACCAGACCGATCATTTCTCCTGCACCCACTTTTAAATCCACGTTCTTGAGCACAGGATGATGCTTTTCGTATCCATAAGTGACCTGTTTAAACTCTACCTCACCACTGACACGACCAATATCCGCTGGGTTCGTAGTATCAGGCACATCGGATGGTGTATCCATAATTTCGAATACCCGATCGGCTGCCGAAATCGCATGACTGGCCCAATTGATCATTTGACTTACCCACTGCAAAGGTCCGAGGAGCATTCCCAGGTAAGTAACCAAAGCGATTAGTGTACCAATGGATAATTGCCCATCAAGCACCGTTCTGCCGCCATAATACCAAATTAACAGCGTACCTACACCAGCAACTAATGCAAAGGCGGGAAACATTCCCTGCCACAAGCCTTCAATCCGGATGTTGTGCCGCACCAATTCCTTATTAGCGACAGTATAACGTGACATTTCTGTAGTTTCCTGTCCAAATGCTTTAACTACACGAATGCCCTGCAAAGAATCGCCTACCAAAGCATTTAGTCTGAAAATAGATCTCCACTGCTGATACCAACGTCTACCAATCATTGGCCATAATACAGTCGATAGTACGACCATGAGCGGCATAGGCAGCATGGCTAGCAGTGTTAGCTTCCAATCCATACTAAACATAATCGCGAAGATTGCGATTACCCTCAAGGATTCGCCAGAGACCCATATCACACCATCTGTCATGAATTGCCGCATCGCCTCAGAGTCATTATTGACCCGTCCAATGAATTGCGAAGACTGTCTTCGATCGAAGAAAGATAACGACAATTTCATCAAGGAATGATACACATCATGACGCAGATCACCCATAATTTTGGAACCAATCCATACCCCGATAAGCCCACGTACAGTCTGCATTAGCGTAACCACCAGAGATGTGGCAGCAAGCCCAATGACTATCCATAGAAGCGTTGAGCCCATGTCCTTTTTTGTTAACACGTTATCAACAATCATCTTCGTCAAAAAAGGTGGAACAAGCTCTACCAATGTAGTGAAAATCAACATAATCGCTGCTGCGATCATTTGGATTTTATACGGCTTAGCGTAACTTAGCATCCGAAACAGAACCTTGCCATTACTTTTACATACCGGACAAGCTTGAGAATCGTCCGGAAGCGGATTGCGGCACTTTGGGCAATGTCTTGGAAATTCTTTTTCAGAAGCCGTTGGCCGCTCCTCCCCTTTAGCTACAGCAGCAATTAATTTAGACGCAAATCCAAATATAGAAGTAAGTGATGCGGTATAACGTATAAGAATCATTGGACCCTCTTTAGTATCGACAAGCAACGAACCGCCGCCTACCCCGCCTACAACTCGGGAATCGGTTATGCTCGAAACAAATAGCTTCGACACCAATTTCCCATCCGTCCCCCAAACGGAAAGCTCCTTCTCAGTCAATACAAGCCACTGCTCACCGAATTGTCCATCTTTCATTAAATCAGATACAAAGTGAAATAACGGTTGTTCCGTAAGCTGCATTTCTATAGACTTGGGAAGTTTATCAATATGTGGCATACATTTCTCCCCTTTCATTATCCATCCTATTTACTCACATATATTTACAGTGGTAAAGATGAAAGAATGACTATAATTGTTTTATATAGTTACTTGGACAACACAAAAAAGACACCCCTAAGGGTGTCTTTTTCATTACTTCCTATGGTACTGGCTATGCTTATTTCAATGGCTTCCATACCCAGTTCTCTACTTCTGGCAGATCAATACCTTCTTCACGAATGAACTGGTGATGTTTCTTCACGATAGCGTCCATTTCATCTGCGATGGCTTTATGCTTATCCCCATCAGGCAAGCTCAGCACAACTTCCTTCGCTAGATCAAAACGGTCCATTTGATTCAAGACACGCATATCGAAAGGTGTTGTGATATCACCATTCTCACGGTACCCGTGTACGTGAAGGTTATGGTTATGACGATCAAAGAACAAGTCTTTAATCAGACCTTCATACCCGTGGAAGGCGAAAATAACCGGTTTGTCCTTTGTGAAAAATTGATCAAACTCTTCGTCAGATAAACCACGAGGATCTAATTTTTGACTTCTCAGTCTCAATAAGTCCACCACATTGATATATCTAATCTTAAGTGCTGGAAGTTTCTCATGCAGGATAGAGATTGCCGCTAAGCTTTCAATAGTTGGTTCTGTACCAGCAGAAGCAATAACAACATCCGGCTCTCCACCTTGATCGGTGCTTGCCCAGTCAATGATCTTCAAGCCTTTTTCAACCAGCTCCTGTGCTTCATCTGCATTAAACCATTGCGGACGCGGATGTTTGGATGAAACGATCAGGTTGATTTTTTGACGGTCATTTAAGACGGTGTCAAAGACAGCCAGCAAGGAGTTCGCATCGGCAGGTAAATACTCACGGATAAATTCAGGCTTCTTATCAGCCAAGTGACCTAACAGACCTGGATCTTGGTGAGTATAACCATTGTGGTCTTGTTGGAATACAGTTGAAGTTGCCACCACATTTAAGGATGGGATATCTGCACGCCAGCTTTGATCTGTTGCTTTACGCAGCCATTTAAAATGCTGAGTAATCATAGAATCAACTACACGCAAGAAAGCTTCATAACTCGCAAAGAAACCGTGACGTCCAGTCAAAACATATCCTTCAAGTAAGCCTTCTGCTTGATGTTCAGACAATTGAGAATCAATTACACGTCCATAAGATGAGAGGAACTCATCATTTGGTTCTTTAATTTGATCCAGCCATTGTCGTTTAGTTACTTCAAAGACAGGTCCCAGACGGTTGGACATCGTTTCATCCGGTCCGAAAATTCTAAAGTTACGGTTCTCTTCATTAAGGGAGATTACATCTTTCATGTATTTACCCAGCACAGCCATATCTTGTGCAATAACTTGGCCTGGCACAGCATTATCAAGTGCAAAGTTACGATAATCTGGCAATTTCAAATCTTTAATGAGGTTACCGGCGTTGGTAACAGGATTCATTCCCATACGTCGGTCGCCTGTAGGCAGAATCTCAGCAATTTCAGCTTTCAAACGGCCATTGTCGTCAAATAATTCTTCCGGTCTATAGCTATTTAACCACTCCAGTAACGCTGGTGCGTGTTTCATATTTTTTTGGTCCACTGGAATTGGCACCTGATGGGCGCGGAATGAATTTTCATTTGGTACACCGTCCCATTGCTTTGGACCTGTCCATCCCTTAGGAGAGCGGAAGACCAGCATTGGCCAAACCGGACGAGTAAGATCATTGTTCTCACGTGCATTCTTTTGAATCGCTTCAATTCTTTCTACGATAGTATCCAGCACCTTTGCCATTTCTGGATGCATAAGATCAGGATTTTCACCTTCAACAAAGAACGGTTCCCAACCCATCCCTTTAAAGTATGCGGTAATTTCTTCTTTTGATTGACGGGATAGGATCGTTGGATTACTGATTTTGAAACCATTCAAGTGTAAGATCGGCAGAACCGCACCATCAGTAACCGGGTTGATGAATCTGTTGGAGAACCATGAAGCAGCTAGTGGTCCAGTTTCAGCCTCGCCATCACCAATCACAACAGCCGAAATCAGATCCGGATTATCCAATATGGCACCGACACCGTGAGAAAGAGAATAACCCAACTCGCCGCCTTCATGGATAGAACCAGGTGTTTCTGGGGCGGCATGAGAAGCAATGCCCCCTGGGAATGAGAATTGTTTGAACAATTTCTTCATCCCTGGAATATCTTGCGTGATTTCCGGATAAATTTCCGTGTAACTACCGTCCAGATAAGAATTTGAAACCATAACCTGACCACCATGACCAGGCCCCTCAATATAGAACATGTTCAAGTCATATTTAGTAATGACCCTATTCAAATGGGCATAAATAAAATTTTGGCCAGGAATGGTTCCCCAGTGTCCGATAGGCTTAATTTTTACATCTGCATCCTTCAACGGTTCCTTTAACAACGGATTATCTTTTAAGTACAGTTGACCTACGGATATGTAGTTCGTCGCACGCCAATAGGCATCCAGCTTTTCTAAATAAGTTTTTGATGAGTAATCAACATCCATGGATAATACCATTTCTTCCACTCCCCAAAATTTTTTATGTTTTTTTCAGTACCGTATTACTTCCACAAATACATCATACCGCCGCGCAAAATTAATTCAACCTTTTAAACAAATGATACGGTCCAATTATGTGAAAATATGAACATAGTATGAAAAACGGAGTAAATTCACTGTAAAAAAGCTTGTATATTTTAATATTTGTAAAAATATAGGAACTATTTTCGAAGAGATCATGCTGGAGGACTTAACTCTATTTTGTTCAAAACAAAAAAAATAAGACCGAGAAAAATTCCCCAGTCTTACTTTTAGTCAACCGATACAAAGGTATTAAATTTTAAGAATTTGTAGTGGAATCGCATGTGCGAAAATTCAAAAGGCGTGCCATTATCCAAGAAGAAAATCCCCTCCATAATGCTAACAGGCTCATTCTTCTCTAAATTCAGCAGTTCTTGATCATTGGAATCCGACGGCTCTGCAGATATGGATAAAAAAGATTTGGTAACCGCTAAATTGCGCGAGTCCTCCAAATAATTAAAAATAGATCCTTCGATAATCGTCTGATTCAAATTTTGTACGATTTTTATGGGGATATACCCTGTTTCAATCATAAAGGGTTCATCTTCAAAGAGACGAAGTCGAACGATTTTGTAAACAAAGTCATGAGGCCCTAAAAACAAATCCCGCTGTAACTCTTCTGTTGGTGGGATAACCTCAAATTTCAATACTTTGATTTTAGGTTTCTTGCCATGCATATGAAAATTGTCGGTGACCCCTAAATTAGAGCCTTCGTAATTAAAAATAGATTCATTTTTTATGTATAACGGGTTAATAAAGGTTCCTGAACCACGTTTTTTAAAAATAATGCCGGCATTCGCCATTTTAGTCAGAGCACTTTTAATGGAACTCCGACTCACTTGATAAGTCTCACTGAGACTCCGTTCATCCGGTAATTTCATATCAGGAAACTGCCCAGCAAAGATTTTCATTTTTAGATCATCAATAATTTGCTTGTAGACAAACTGTGTCATGAAGTACTCCTTTTAAGGTTAATACATGTTTATTTCACTCTTTACTATAACATAATAACTAAGCAGTTTATACGATTGCACTCATGACTTATTAATCAACCGGATGGATCGGATTGTTGGAATCTGTTCGTTATTTTCGGCGGCGGATGTTCATGCGATTATACATCACTAAACCGGCGATAACCATGCCCAGCGTACCTATACTACTCGCTACATCAGTCTGAAGACCAAACAAAATACATACGTTAGTAACCAAGCTTCTCGTAAGCAGGGCGACAATAATTAGCATGATCGGACGCCAAAAGTTATATCTTCTCATTTCAGTAACACTCCCTAACCCATTTTTCTCAAGCGCTTAACCTTATTAATCTATAAGTATTATAGCATAAGTAAGTAACCGCATACATTTTACGCAAAGATAACGTGAATTCATATGTTTCGATCTAATTAGAACATAATTCAGTATTCAACGCTCGTCTTTGTTCGACTTTAGGTATAGACTTATCATTTTTTACGGATTATAATAACAAACGAACACCAAAAGACGAACATTAAGGCGGAAATCATGACAGAATATATGCAAATATTCCTAGGTACTTCATTTTCAAGCAAATCACCGAAGGAAATTCAAATTTTAAAAGACCACCTCTACTGCATTAATACAGATGGGATGATAGAAAAGATCGTTTCGCCAGAGGAACCCGACTATCAACTTTTACTAGATTCTTATCAAGATCAAGATAACTTCCATCGATTAGCTGAAGGTCAGTATTTTTTGCCTGGCTTTATCGACTTGCATGTTCATGCCCCGCAGTGGGCTCAATCCGGTACTGCGTTAGACATTCCACTCTATGATTGGTTAAATACGTACACCTTCCCATTGGAGTCTAAATTTTCAGACCTGGATTTTGCAAAAAAGATCTACGATGACGTGGTTGATACTCTACTCGCGAACGGAACCACTACAGCTCTTTATTTTGCAACGGTGCATAAAGAAGCCAGCTTATTATTAGCCCAAATCTGTGCAGAAAAAGGACAGCGGGGACTCGTTGGAAAAGTGGTAATGGACGATCCTCAAGGGAATCCAGAAAACTATCGCGACACTGACACCGACACCGCACTTAAAGATACAGAAGAATTTATTCTAGCGGTAAAAGAACTAGCCAAATCTACTAAGCAAGGCGTTTATCCAGTAGTGACACCTAGGTTCATCCCAAGCTGCACAAATGAGGCTTTGCAAGGTTTAGGGGACTTAGCCGCAAAATACGATACTCATATTCAATCGCATTGTAGTGAAAGTGATTGGGCGCACGGTTATGTACAAGAACGATTCCAGAAGAACGATGCTTTTGCCTTGCATGATTTCGGTCTGCTCCGTGATAAATCTGTCATGGCACATTGCAATTTTTTAGATGAAGACGATGTAGATTTATTTGCGGAGACAGGAACAGCTATTGCGCATTGTCCAATATCAAACGCTTATTTTGCCAATAGTGTCATCCCTATCGCTCACTTTCATTCCAAGGGTGTGGAGATTGGTTTAGGGTCTGATATTTCCGGTGGTTTTTCACCTAGTCTCTTCGATAACATAAGACAAGCTGTAATGTCTTCACGAATGCTAGAGGATGGCGTTAATCCTTCTCTTCCTGCACAAGAGCGTGGTTTACTAGGATCTCGGATTAAGATTGATGAATCTTTCTATCTTGCTACCGCTGGCGGTGGTAAAAGTTTAAGCTTACCTATCGGTCGGATACTAGAAGGCTATACATGGGATGTTCAAATTATCGATACGAAAATACCATCGGCTAGATTGCCTATCTTTGATGGGAATGAAGATTTACACGACGTGTTTCAAAAAATGATGTATCTAGCTCGACCTGAGAATATCCGTGAAGTCTGGGTACAGGGTAACAAGGTTCATTCACGTTAAGGATCGATAAAACTAGAAAATATAAGGTGGGCATCTGAGTGGAAACACAAGCAAACGTGCAAGATCAAGCACCATTAAAGTCACAACTATTAACCGTTCTACCCGATGAAAAGGTTTCATTCAGTAAATCCATCATCCTAGGCTTCCAACATGTATTGGCAATGGACGTTTATGTGGTTCCTTTCCTAGTTGCAATGTTAATCGGCTTACAACCCAATCAGTCAAGCGCGTTGATTCAATCCACCTTTATTGCTGCTGGACTTGCAACGATTGTGCAGACTTATTTCTGTATGAAGCTTCCGATCGCTCAAGGGCCTTCTTATGTTCCACTTGGTGCGATCGTCAGTATTTATGCAGCAAGTGGTGGCGGAGAGTTAGGTTGGAGTTCCGTGTTAGGTGCCAGTTTAATCGGTGCGATCCTGGTTATTATTCTGGGCTATGTCGGTATCTTTAATAAAATCGTTAAAAACTTTATCCCACCTATTGTAGGTGGTACGATCATATTCATAGTTGGTCTTTCTTTACTACCAGTTGCTATAAGAGACAATATCTATGGAGCCTCAGGCGCTTCCATCAACCAGAATGTATTATTAGCCCTTATTTCAGCGGGTACACTCCTTTTATTTGTAATTCTAGGTTCTATGTTCCGCAATAAAGGATCGATCTTCCGAATTATTTCCGTCATGATGGCGTTAGTAGTTGGATGTGTTGCTGCTAATATGATGGGTGTGTTAGACTTCTCAGCGATTAGCCAAGCGAATTGGTTTAGTATGCCGCGGATCGCTTTTGTGGATTTCGGATTTTCTTTCAACTTTTCTGCTATTATCACCATGGTCATTATTTATCTCGTACTGCTTGCTGAAACAACTGGTACCTGGTTTGCTGTCAGCAACGTAATCAATAAACCTTTAACAGACGAGCATATTAACAAAGGTGTTATCGGTGAAGGAATTGGCTGTCTTATTGCTTCTGCTCTCGGATCAACACCTGTTACAGGCTATTCAACCAATGCAGGCATTATCTCCATCACGGGTGTTGCCTCCCGCCGGGTCTTTCTTGCTGTAGGAGGATGGTTTGTCCTCTTCGGTTGTTCTGGTAAATTAGCTGCTCTGATCTCTTCAATTCCATCCGCTGTAATCGGCGGCGTCTTCGCTATCGTCTGCGGGATTATCGCGATTAACGGTGTGCAGGTGATGAAGAACGTAACGATTGGCGAAAAAGAAATGTACATTATCGCAATACCGATGATTATAACGTTAGCTTTGGTACTCATTCCTAGCGATTACTTGCATTCCTTACCTTCATTCGTGCAATATTTGCTGGGCTCACCTATCCTAGCGGCTTCATTGGCTGCGATCTTATTGAATAAATTGTTGCCAAGTGGAAAATAGAAGAAACAAACGGACAAACGGACAAACGGACATCAATGATGTCCGTTTTTTCTGTTTTTTATCAACTTAAATCCTGACATTGCCTGCAAAATCCTTTATGATGATGTTTCTTCCAAAGATTTTAATTTCAAAAGTTTATATAAGGCTGTAACGTTTATAGCATTTTACGGATATATAACTTGAGGAGGTGAACGGATGCAGGACAATGGGGAATTATACAGGGAATATTCAACCCAAGTATATAAATTCGTTTTCAGTTTTTGTCATAATCATTTACTGGCAGAAGAAATCACCCAAGAAACCTTTTATAGAGCTATAAAGTCCATACACAAATATGATGGAACCTGCAAAGTATACGTATGGCTTTGTCAGATTGCTAAGCATGTGTGGTATCAGGAGCTGGACAAGCAGAACAAAAGGAAGACTCAAGAATTAGAAGACCCTGCTTTTTCAAACGAAAATTCAACAGAAACTCAATTCATTTTAGCTCAAGATAAAATGGAGTTATTTAAACAGCTTCATTTACTTGATCCCAATACCAAGGAAGTATTGTATCTGCGTTTGACCGGAGAATTCAGCTTTCGGGAAATTGGTGAAATTCTCGGAAGGGATGAGACTTGGGCAAGAGTTACCTTTTACCGCGGAAAACAAAAATTGATGAAAGGAAGATCTTCATGAAATGCGAGATCATTCAGGATTTATTGCCCTCCTATATTGAAAAACTAACCTCTGTACATAGCAACGAAGAGATTGAAAAACATCTGCAAACCTGTGAAAGCTGCCTTCAGTCCTATAACGAAATGACCGCAACAGCAGATCTAATTGTGCCTATTGTTGATAAAGAAGAAGTTAACAAACTTAATTATTTTAAAAAGGTCAAATCAAAAAATATAAAGACGCTCGCCTTTTCCATTTTAACGGTAATCCTACTGGCTGCTGCTCTTATTGGACTTTTTGTAATTGGTTTCCCTGTATCCTCTAAAGATGTGACCATCGATTATCAGAAGACAAAGACTCATCTGGAGGTTCATCTAACTTTGCAAAATGGTAAAGACTTGGTGTTCTCAGGAAAAACTAAATTTATCCGCGATGAAAATAATAATGTGATTGGTTCCGAAACTAGGTATACCCCTAGGGGCTTGATTCACAATCCCTTTGATGATGTAGGGAAAAAAGTTATGTTGGGGACGGAGATTCAAACCGATCTGGATTTCCCAAACAAGTTTATTCTTGAATTCAAAGATAAAACTATGACGTTCATTAATGGTGTTTTGGTGGAGTAGACATTGCAGTTAAACGAAAAAAGACACCCTTTAAGGTGTCTTTTCTCTTCGTATCATTCAGAATTAGTTGCTATATGATCAGCAAGCCCTTTTGCTGCAGCATAACCTGAACTCCAAGCCCACTGCAGGTTGTATCCACCACAGTCTCCATCCACATCCATCACCTCACCCGCAAAATAGAGCCCGGGAACAAGCCTGGATTCCATCGTTTCTTGGTTGATGTCCATTGTGTCGATGCCTCCGGCTGTAGTTTGGGCGAAAGTAAAGTTATTGGTACCTATGACTGTGAATTCCCAATTCTTCATGATTCGATAAATTATTTTTTTCGTATTCCACGATAAATCCTGACAAAGCAGGTTAGGCTGCTGATTGATGCCTGCTTCCTTCATTAATACAGGAATTAGCTTCTTGTTGATAATGCCGATAAAGGATTCCGCAACAGTCCGGTGCCCGAATGTACCCCAGTGCATTTCCAGAAAATCAATTACTTCTTCGCCACTGCGGTCCGGCATTAATTCGACCGATATCACCACAGGCTTCTCTTCAGCTAAGTTATAAGAAGCAACTCGACTAAGCTGGAGAATGGCTGGACCGGAGATACCATAGTCGGTGAAAAGAATCTCGCCATATTCGCTGCGGATCGTTTGACCGTCCACCATGATATGAGCCATTCCCTCGAATTTGACACCTGACAATGCCTTTAGATGCGGATAATCCAGCTTCAATTGAACAATGGCCGGCAAAGGCTCAATAAGCGTGTGCCCTAAACGTTGAGCCAGGGTGTACCCGGAACCGTCCGTTCCCGTTTTCGGAGCGGTAAGACCGCCTGTACATAGAAAAAGATAATCACTGGTTAATACAACCTGCTCCTCCGACTCTGTCTGGCAAACAATCCTAAAACGTGGATGATCTATCGACACAGTAACATCCAACACTTTATGATTAAAATACACAGGCACATTCCGGTCCTTCATCGCAAGCTGGAAAATATCCAACACAGAGCCAGCCTGCAGTGACATCGGATACATCCGACCATCCTCCAAGCTTGTTAGCGGAAGTCCGAGCATTCTAAAAAAGTCGATGGTTTGTTGGATACCAAATTGCTGCAGCGCAGACAATGGAAAGTCAGGCTGAGTACTGTGATACTTATATAATAAAGCAATCGTCTCCTCCGGCTCCATCGTTGTAGAATTATTCGTAATATTACAGCGACCGTTTCCTGTCGTTAATATCTTTTTGCCAATCCGGTCGTTGCCCTCCAATATAGCTGCATCAATACCAAAGTCACTCGCAGTAATGGCAGCCATTAACCCTGCAGCGCCCCCACCAATAATAAACAGCTTGTGATGATTACTTTGAAACTCTCTCATGATGTTAGATTCACCCTATTTGAAATAGTGAATAAATATTATAACATAGTGACTAGTAAATCCTCCAATCAATACTCCGATCCCCCTTAGCCTCTCTCCAATCTATAGAAATTATCAATAAAATTACTTACTTTAATATAAAAAGACACCCTTTAGGGTGTCTTGTCTGGAAGATATATTGACTGTAGTAAGTGAGATTAAAAAAATACAATAACTTACATCTAGGAAGAGCGAAGGACTTGTCTTCTCATCCACATCGTTGCAACCCACTTTTCGCCTTTGATTACTGGCATACCTGCATGTAAGGTGGACTCGTTTAATTCATGATTATCATAAAAATATTCGAAGTAGACCGCCATACCTTTGTTAGGGCTCACAGATAAATTAAGCATAGGGAAATCTGTTTCTCCACCTTCCTCCACATCATTCAAATACATCACGAGCGTACTAATTCGATTATTGCTACTTGCTCGACTCGTTTGTGCGAAGAAATCATGATGGGGTAGATACTCTTGACCAGGGATATACAAAAGGACTTGCAAGCCATCACCGTGCTCGATAGGGATATTCATAATTTGTGAGAATCGTTTCTCGATTCTTGTAACCGTCTCATTCTCCTCACAGAACACACCGCTGCTCGTTCTAATTGAATTGACCACATGGTCTTCGCCTATTTTCGAACGTTGCAATCGTTCTCTAGAATACTCAATTAACTCATTACATTCCTCATCGCTAAGCACGTTTCCTAACAGGACAACCAGCGGCTCTTCATACTTGGCAAGAATTCGAATTTCTCTGTCTTCTGTCTTGATCGTATTTCCAGCATGATCGAATATCGTCCGTTCTTTGTCTGTCGTATTCCCTATCATCCTTATACAGCTCCCAAGTTATAACATCAATCACCAAAAAACATACCATAAAATGGTTTTATTTGCTTGATTAACTTCAGAACATCAAAAGATTCAGGATATCAGCCCGTTCTTTATCCCCTGAAAAAAAATAAAAAAGCCCCAAACATATTGTTTGGGGCTTCGAGCTCTATATTAGAGTTTTACGACATTCTCAGCTTGTGCTCCGCGATTGCCTTGTACGATATTAAATTCAACACGTTGACCTTCGTCCAAAGATTTAAAACCGTCTCCAGTGATTGCGCTGAAATGTACGAATACATCACTACCGCCCTCAACTTCGATAAATCCAAATCCTTTTTCTGCGTTAAACCATTTCACTGTGCCTGTTTCCATACTAATTACCACCTAATTTTAATTTACATGACATTCTTATCTCTAAAAATAAAAAATACACATATGGTACAAGGTTATTAATTCAAGAACAACCCTCTACACTATGTGTATTTATTAGGACGCTACTTCAATAAATTTATTATAACATATCTAAGTCTATTAAGATACTAATTCACAAGTATATGAATAAATTGGTGAAAATAAGGGCTGTAACCCGGAGAATTAATGAGTCTCCGAGTCTCTCCCCCTCAGGCTATTCCACCGGGTTTAATATCGCACTTTTTCGTTGATACGTAGATAACATAACTCCTGTCAGAATGAACAATGACCCTAACACTTCCACACCTGTGATGGGTTTGTACAGTAATATTAATCCCATAATCATGGCTACAAAAGGCTCTAAATTAGATAATACAGACGCTTTTGAAGCATTAACATGTCGAATATTGTTATTCCAAATCAGAGTGGCTATGCCATGTACAACAATGGCGGTTCCAATCAGCAGAGCCCAATCCGTAATATTCGAGCTCATTCGTATAGGTGTATCTAGCGAGAAGGCAAAAGGGATCGATAATATAAAACCCACCAGATTTGAATATAAAGTAATCGTGAGTGGATCTATTCTTTGCGAGAGTACCCTAGTCATAATAATCATAATTGCGAATGTTATCATCGTCACAACAATCCACAGTAGTCCTTTGTCAACATGTAACGAGGATGATCCACCTTTTACAACGACAAAATAAATGCCTATGATCGCTAGAATGGACCCTATGAGCATACGAATCGTTAATTTTTCTTTTAAAAAAACAGCGGCTAACAAGCCCGTTAAAATAGGAGTCATAGCTAAAATAATTGCAGATGTCGTTGGATCAGCCGTTTGCAGCCCTTTAAAAAAGGACCATTGATTAATAAACACACCAATAACACCTAAAGATAAAATTAGTAGGACATCCGATTTACCCACCAGCTTAAAACTCTTTTTGTAAGCTGTTATTCCAACTAGACATAACACTATAAATAAAAGTCTCAGTGATGTTAACAGACCGGGGGAGAAGTCCTGAACTAAGATCTTTCCAAACACAAAGTTGCTACCCCATACGACTACACAAAAAGTGAGCCAACCATAAGCTTTCAGCATTTAAATCACCTTTCAATAATACCGACTACACAGCTTTCATAACAGCCTTACGCCAAAAAAAATAGACCCCACCCATCGTAAGATACGGGGTCTATTGTACTGTTGGTTAGTAAGCATCGGTTCTTCTTTGTGTCTATTATAACCTCCATGGGTTATTCATGCGCTTAATTTATAAAGGGAATAATATCCACATGGCATTGTAAGCCACTGTTCATTCTTGCAATGAGCTGTCTTCTCGTTTAACACATAATCCAGAAAACATTTCATCCCCCGCGAAACATAGTAAAGAATCTTCGAAACGCCCATTCACTTTTCTCCGCTTCTACATACAATGTTTTAGCCCATCCATTAAGGAGTGACAAGATTATGTCATTTTTACCACCTCCAAGTTTCCCAGGATTCCCAGGGCAGCCGGGACAGGCGGGACAGCCAGGCCCCGGGCAACCAGGACTCACAGCACCCAGCTCACCTCCCCCAGAATTCATCCCTCAGCAATCTGCGGTTTCGCCCCTTGCTGTCGACCCGGGAGCAATTGCTGGCTGTTTGTTTCGGAATACGTACATTTGGCTTGTCAATAGAAATCAATTCTGGTTTTACCCGGTTTTCGTAGGACGTACCTCGGTTGCTGGATTTCAGTGGAACGGAAGGTTCTGGGTGTATACAGGATTGAGCTTGGAGTCCATCCAATCCTTTACATGTTTCTAAATGAGCACGCAAAAAAGCTCCGTTCCACTAGGAACGGAGCTTGTGGCTCTACGTCAAAGTTAATTATCATTTCACCCTTAATGCCTGGCCACAGCGTGCACAGTAACGAGTACCTTGAGGAGACATTGACCCGCAGCCTTCACAAAAAAGCTCCTGCGTCTTAGGCTTCACTTGATCGTCATGCCTTATCGCCTCATGCGTGGTTGGATTTAACATATTCAATGCATGGAACTCCTCTCTTCTTCCCCTACGAATGAGTGAGAACAATAAATAGAGACCCAAAAACCCGACTAAGGCCATAGCACCCGCCTTCATCAGACCCGATTCAAAGTGATAATTCCATAATGCATGCATCACGACTGCTGCCAAAAACATCTCCATTGCACGTCGCCCTTTCGTCCACGGCTTACTGTCACCCAAGTTCGAGTTCTTATGCATGCTGCTTGCATACCAGATACCCACAGTTGCGATCGCAGTCCATGTTCCATGACCGAAGGGAGATAATAATGCTCTCATCCATAGGACGGCGAGCATTCCAAGTGAAGAGGCATCATCAATATGTACCCATCCATAAATAATACTTTCCACTGCAGCAAATCCCATTCCTGCTGCGGCACCAAACACCACTGCATCCATCAGAAAATGGATTTTTCGCGTCCGAACGAGCATCACACAGACTAATAATTTTGCAGTTTCTTCAATTAGAGCTACAGACAACGGTACGTAAAGCTGCGAAAAGTCGGAGGAATTTGCTTTTACTTCAAAAAGCCAAATCCGCTCTAAATACCAAGCCAGAGGGATAGCAACAATCGCCGTGGACACAAAAACTAAACCAAGCCTCCTCTGGCGAAAGCCTATTAACTGCTGACTTCTCATAAAAGCTACGAATGCTACAGGACCCACAACACCTCCAACAATTAAAGCGGCGATCTTCCACCATTGGCTATGAAGGAATAGTGCCAAGAAGGATAAGACAAGGAATCCACCTACCAGCCAGAGTAATTGCTCCATCCACTTGTCCTTGGCCTTAGGTAGCGATTTATTATCCTCTACAATAGACTCCCCGCCAAAGGCGATAGTAACTTTCTCCAACATATGAGGTGTTCGTATATTTAGAACCTCTATGAGTTGTTGACGAACCGGAGCATAATAGTCAAGTATAGTTAAGAATTCTAACTTACCCATGATCAGTAATTCACTATCTTCTACCGCGATCAACGTGTGCGAGGAAACCGTGTCCGTTAGTAACTCTGTCTCTCCATAAAAATCCCCTTCTCGAAGAATAGTCTTACGCCGCTTTCGGCTGCAAAGCTCGATGCTTCCGCTGCTTATCATGAGAAATTGATCAACATCCGTACCTTCCGCGATAATCTCTTCGCCCTTCGTTACTTTCTTAATCGTTGTAATCTCTGCAAGACCCCGAAGTTCAGCATCAGGTATGACCGACCAGATTGTCGCTTTGCGAAGCATACTATGGATCATTCGAATCCGTATGTTCACAAGCACACTCTCATAAAATAGCGGACTCAGGCTCGCCAAATATTCGAACGAGGAACGGTCCAGACGCAACGCCTTTACTGGTCCGATTGCCGTAACACTAGCTGATCTTTGTACGTTCCGAATAAGACCGATCTCTCCTACTAACTCTCCCGGTCCAAGTTCAGCTAAGAGCAGCGCCTTTCCAACTAAGTTCACCGAGGTGACTTGCACTTTCCCTTGCCATATAATGAAACAGTCCTTAGAGGTGGACTCTTCCATAAGAAGTCGTTGTCCATCCTCTAAAGACATAAGTTTTATAGCGTTAATTACATTTCGTAGCTCATCATCAGGAATACCTCGTAATAACGGATGATCACGTAGAAAATCGACTGCAGCACTAGGTATCATAGTTTTAATTCATCACCGCATATTTCCTATAATACTATTTCTTGAATCTTCCATTTTTTTAACAAAATTCGTCATTACATCGAAAGCTTCGTTCCGCTTATTGGATAAACTTTGCAGGCGCAGCATGTCCATTTGCTGACTATTACTTGCACTATCAATCTGTGACTTGATTTGTCCCAACAGACTCTCAAGCTCGCCTTTTGTTTGCGGTATAGCCATACTCATGGCAGTAAACATGGCACCCTTGTCATCTGCCAGATTCACAGCAGCGTTGGCCTCAGTACCTGAAGGAAGCTTCCCTAGCTCTTCATTGATAATTCCCAACAATTGATTCAGTTTTGAGATTGTTTCATTCTTGGCTTGTACGGATTCGATTTGGTCTTTCAACTGATTTTCTAACATACTTGCACGATTAGACTGTACAGCCATCAATGCTGTTTCAAGATCCATACCCTGAATATTAACCTGTGTCACACCACCCACTCCATTAACGCTGCCTACCGAATTTTGCGTGGCATTTCCATTCAGGGCATCCTTAACGGAGTTATAGACCGAATCGTTATATAACAAGACCCCGCCTACAATGATTCCCAGTACAAAAGTACCTGACATAGATAAAACCAATTTTTTAACACTCATTCCAGTTCCTCTTTTCATTTATTAATAGTCGTTCGTGTTCTTTGTTAATACTGTTATATCATTTAGGTTGATTAATGTTCTGTAACCCCAATTACAATTTTCAAATATCCAAATTTAAATTACGTCAAGTATATTTCTAAGTCTATCTATGTTACACACGAGTATCTTTCTCTGATCAATACGTATCAACTGCTCATCCTGTAATCCAAGCAATGATTTTGTCACGGTCTCTCGCGCCGTTCCTGTCATATCTGCCAGGTGTTGATGCGTTAGCTTCAAATCGATTAGAACACCTTCATCACTGGGCACGCCATGCTGTTCTGTTAGACGCAACAACACGCGAGCAATGCGCGTACGCACGTCAATAACAGTCAAGTCTGTTATTAATTTATTGGCATCACGTAGACGATCTAAGGCTGTTTCCAAAATGCCGATTAGTATTTCTGGGTTACTTTTTAATAGGGGAATGAAATCGCGTTTTTTCAGAATACATAAGGTGGACTTCTCAATGGTCCTTGCAGAAGCAGAGCGTGTTCTTTCATTTTGCAGCAAAGCCATCTCTCCAAAGAAGTCACCTTCTCTAAAAATAGAAAGGATCACATCCCTAGAGTGGTTATCTTGATAGATTTGAACAACTCCTGAGATCACCAGATAGAGTTCCTCTCCCTCTTCACCTTCAAAAAAGATGGACTCTCCTTTTATATAAGTACGCTCACTACATAGCTTGGCAATTTCAGCTAAATATTCATCATCAAGATGTTCGAAGAACGGGAAATCTCGTAACAGTTGTGGGTTCATCTTCAAGAGCTGCCTCCAGTGTAAATAGTTAATTCTTTTAGGATTGAGTAAGCCTCAACTCTAGCAATAGCTAAGCTTTAGGACCATCCTTTATTGTAATGCTTTTAAATTAAGATAAATAGTGACAGCAGTCATCAAATTATTATGACATTTTTACATTTTATGGATGATAAAATAAAAAAGAATCAAACGCGTGGATCATCGAAAAGATGCCCACGGCTTGATTCATTTTTTCTACTTGAAAGCTCCTCGTAAAGCCTCAATTCTTCGTGTTACACTCTGCTGCACAATTTCACTTTTTTCAGCTATATCATACCCATGAACGGTTCCCTTGGTGTGATACAATTCAACCTGAACCCCACTTTTTTGTAAAGCCTCTGCGTAATGAATTCCTTCGTCCCGCAAACAATCAAACTCTGTAATTTCAACATAGGCGTCAGGCAAGCCTTTTAATGATGTTGCTTCCATAGGAGATGCATATTCTCTCTTGCTAGCGGCTACTCCATTCTTGAGATACAATTCCCACATTTTCTTATTAAGTTTGGAGTTCCACAGTGGTGTGTCTGTAAACTCTTTAATGGATTCCGTAGTCTGTCTTGCATCTGTTACTGGATAAAGTAGCATTTGATAACAAATAAGAGGAGCTTGCCTATCGCGTGCCATTAAAGTCACTGCAGCAGCAAGTGCGCCACCCGCGCTATCTCCCCCAATTGCTATTCTACTCTTATCAATGCCTAAGGCGTCCGCATGATTGCAGACCCACTCGAATGCTGCATAACAATCCTCGACACCAAATGGAAAAGCGTATTTCGGGGCTAGTCTATAATCCACAAATACCACTATGCAAGGTGTTTTTGAAGCATACTCACAGACCCAATGGATATGAGCAGGTGCTGCTTTTAGGACAAATGCTCCTCCATGAATGTAAATAAGGCAAGGAGCATTCTTTGGAATACCATCAGGTTCAATTATCGTCAGCTCAACACTTCCGTCTTTATAGCCTGAAATAACTTCTTTCGTTACATTCACGCCTTCAGTAGAGTTGAATTTTCTCGCACTTCTCGCTATGAGTTTATTCAAAATTGGCAATATCAAAGGATTTAAAGGGAGTTTTGTCTTCGCGTAGGGTTCAAAGTCGCTATGGATGTTGTATTTATCCACTGGATTCCTCCTCTAATTAGTACTCTTAATACATATTAGCAAATCATACTACTCAGTCTATGTATATAGAAGGCTTGAAGTAAAGCCGTATCCACAAGCAGTCCAACCTCCGTAACCTTAAAAGGAGCAAGCCGTCTAGATTCCATAGCTATGCAATACGCCGATGGAACCTCGCTGTTGAATGGCGGCACAGGCGGTACAGCAGCATCGCTCACACTTAACAGCGGGGAGTTCATCACAAGCGCTGTGGTGTACAAAAACAGCTATAAAGGCAGCGATCGGATATTCTATCTTGAATTGACAACAAATCAAAACCGCAAAGTAGCCGCAGGGACAAAAAGTGGAACCTCTTACACTTTGTCTGCTCCTTCAGGTAGCTATGTCGCAGGTTTCTTAGGTCGTGGTGGAGATAACTTAGACAAGCTGGGCCTGATTTTCAAGACATTACAGTAAGATAACATCCAAAATAATGGCATATAGAATGAAAATACATTACGAATAGCCTCACAGTAGCCAGCACATAATAAAATTCACAACCATTAGGTAATCAAGGAGGAATTTTCAATTGAGTGCAAATCAACCAGACAAGAATCTGATCAACACCGTAAAAGAATTGGAAGCCACTCCCGTAAACAGCCTGGAAGCCCAACAGCAGCAACAAGCCCGTAATGATCGCCGCAAACAAGCTCAGCATGACAGCAATGGAAAATTCACGGAAAATGAAACCGGGAACTTTCATTAGACTCGTCAGCAATATTTTCTTTTCAAGATGAAAAAATAAAAAAGACACCTGAAAGGGTGTCTTTTTTATTACTCATATCTACAGCAGCTTGCTTAATATAGACGCAAGATCTGCGCGAGTCATTGTACCCGTAAGAGTATTTGGAAAAAGCTCGTCTACCGCAATATTTAATCCATTAAGTTCCACATATCTCGATATAACAGCTTTCATCTGCTCAGCAGTCAGGTTAGCATTGGGCATGAAATTTCCTTTTCCATCGCCAATAACAAGTCCATTTTCAACTGCCCAACCAACATACCCACTATACCAGCTATTTTTCACAACATCATTAAAGGCGTTGGATTCAGTCTGCTCAATATTAAGAAGTCTACCAAGAGTTGTAATCGCAGTTGCACGTGTTACTGGTGAATTTGGTGAAAATTGAGTAGAGCTCGTTCCAATCATAATTCCTTTTTCATACAAAGTCTTAATGGCATTATAAGACGCATCGTCTGACTTCACATCCGTGAAGGGTAGCATACCGATTGAAAATTGCCATTGTGATACCCCTGTGTAGGTTTCGTTAGAAGACACAACCGCAATGGTAAGACGGTATTGCCCATCCTCCTTAGGCATAATCTTAGAGTAATCATCCTTTAACTCAGAAAGAAGATACGTTTCAGAATAGTTCTCAGAAGGTACGTCCGTTACTGTTAGCTGAATATCACTTTCAGGAACATTTGCACTTGCTGTAACTCCCTTCAATACAACACTTTTACCAGAAGCTACACTTTGAATGCCGGCTCCGTCATTGACGGTAAAGGTAACTTTTGTTTTACCGCTATTATCAGTTGCCTCGGAAATACCTGAAAAGCTATGAATAGAGTCGGTTATTTTAAATACTGTAGAACCTTCACCGCTTACTGTTGTGTTTTGTCCGTCTGGATTAAAGCCACCTTCTGGTTTTCCTTGCATCCCATCAGGAATTGATGGAGGTGTACCTTCTGGTTTTTCTCCAGTAGTAGGACGCTCTCCTGTTGGAGGAGCAGCTTGGCCGTTGTCACCACTAGGACGATTACCACCAAAGCCTCCGCCACCCATCATACCAAATGAATTTCCTGTATATTGTTGCTGAACTCCATTAATGTACAGATGATATTCAGTATTGAGCTTAAGGTCAGCCGATGAGAAGGTTACGCTTTGAAAGTTCTTTTCCGCAGTATGGCTTAGTAATTCATTTCCTGCCGAATCTTTTAATGAAATTATACTTCCCTTCGCTTGTGTCGTAGCAAAAGAAAACTCCATAAACGGTTGCTTGGATGTAGAAGAGGTCGCATCATTACGCGTTCCTAGTGCAAGCACCGTACCACCATTAATGGTAATATCCTTATCTGCATCGATACCGCCGTCAGGACTACGGTCGTTAGCCATAGTAACAATAGTTCCTCCGTTAATCGTTAAGTAGCCATTGGAGTCAATCCCATCACCTTCTGCTCCTAGACCTGCATTCACATAAAGATATCCACCATTGATACTTGTAACCGATATTCCATCCTCATTCGTATTGATTCCATCATCCTGGGATTGAATATAAACCTTTCCACCATTGAGAGCCAAATGCAGCTCAGAATCGAGCCCTTCGTTAGCAGCAGTAATATGTAGCTCTCCTGTTCCTTTAGCTTCTCCAGAAATGTTCATGGACATTTTAGAATAGAAGGCTCCATCATACTTATGCAGTTTTTTCGTTGTGCCCTCTTTATAAATTCGTGCGACATAAGAGCCATTTACAGTGTTTACAGAGCCATCTGCTAAAATAACCTGTGCACCTGCATGACTAAGATCGACAATTCCTTTGGTGTCCTCTGTATTGGAGTACGGCTCATATACATTGTAGAAAATAACTGCCGGAGCAACTGTACTCGTAATATCTGCTCCATCTAGAATAAGTGTTACTACCGCTGTAGGGTCAGAAGCCGCATCCTTCCCAAGATCAATTGCAAGCTGTCCTTTAGATAACTTGCCTGTTACACGATAAACGCCCGGTTTTGTAATGGTCACAACTGTATGCTTAGCTGCTTCCTCCGCACTGTGTGTATCTGAATCTGTACCTTCTCCATAGCTACTGTCATGTCCGTCCTCATAATACACAATGCTAGCTCCCGTATATACAGCGGCCGATGAACTCGTTGACGCCTTCTGTCCATCAACGGTTACTGCTGAATCCGAAAGATTAATAACCGTTTCCTTCGTAGTTGTACTAGCAGAAGCAACCCCCACTACACTAGTCATTGTCAAGATGAAGACAAGCATAAGAGACATTGTACGCTTCAGCATACTATATCACTTCCTTTCGATAGATTTTATACACGATTAGTTTACATTTCTATTCTTAAACAAAGCTTATATTGAACTGAAAGTTAGCTGAAAATACAGTGATTGCATTGCTAGCAAATACAAAATACACCATCCTCATAAGGATGGTGTTCATAATGTTGGAGACCAAGGGGATTCGCTCTCCTTACAATCACTCAGTTTATCTCCGCTCCATCTCAATATTCCCGAGAAAATTGCGCGCTCTCTTTTAGATGGACGATATCATGGCCGGTTGGATTTTGGAAAGCACGAAGTCCAAATGTCGGCATAACCGCAAAAATGTGGTCGAAGATATCCGCTTGAACCGATTCATATACTCCCCAGTTAATATCATTACTGAAAGCATAAATTTCCAATGGCAGACCGTTATCTCCCGGTGCTAACTGTCTGACTATCAGTGTCATATCCTTATGAATTTTCGGATGATTTCTCAAATATTGATGGATATATTCTCTGAATACACCCACATTCGTAAGTTGTCTACCGTTGACCATACTATCTGTATTAATCTGATGTTCCAGGTTGTACGTGTTAATTTCATTCAGTCTTGTCGTGACATAATCGGTAAGGTATTGAATCTTCATAAATTCATCAATCAGCTCTTGGGAACAAAAGCTTATGCTGCTCGTATCGATATAAATGCTTCGCTTAATTCTTCTGCCACCAGATGCTTGCATACCTCTCCAATTCCTGAATGAGTCCGAGATAAGAGCGTAGCTCGGAATCATCGTGATTGTCTTATCGAAATTCATAACCTTTACTGTGTTTAATGTAATGTCGATCACATCACCATCCGCATTGTATTTAGGCATTTCAATCCAGTCACCGACACGCACCATATCATTCGATGATAATTGAACACCTGCAACAAGGCCTAATATGGAATCTTTAAAGATTAGCATTAGAACAGCCGATAAGGCACCAAGACCACTGAGAATAATTAAAGGATTCTGACCGATGAGGTTCGAGATCACCACGATACCACCGATGATGAATAGAACGATTTTTCCTACCTGAATGTATCCCTTAATGGGTCTAATCTTGGAAACCTCGAACGAACGATATATCGCATCAAGGGCATTGAGCAATGCATCAAACACCATGATAGTTACGATAATCATATACGTTAAAGCAAATTTTTCAATTATAGATTGGTAAGATGGGAAGATAGATGCCGAATAATAGATAATGATTGCTGGCATGAGATGCGACAGCTTATGGAATACTTTCTTCTCCAAAATGACATTGTCCCACGTATAACTATTGTTATTGATGATATGAATAATTGTCTTTAATACGATTTTTTTGGCTATAAAATTAACCATTATGGAGACCACAGCTATAAAAACAACCATGATCAAATTTGAGAGATACCCAATCATTTGTTCACTTATGCCATATCCGTCTAGATGATTTTTGATAAATTCCATTGTTTCCTCCTAAAGCAGTTTAGATCAGTCTATTATTATAAATTAGATTCTAGTACTACGCAAAATTCAAGTTACCATCAATAGGGTGATTTGGGGGAAGAGGGCTGAGCTATCTTTTCTCATATAGGGCTTCATGCGTCAGAGGCTCGGTTCATTTAACTGGGTTGGCTGAAAAAAACTATAGCTGGGCAAAAAGAGAGCCGAGTATATAAGAGAGACTGGAAGAGTTTGGACTAAAGCAAAAGACACCCCTAAGGGTGTCTTTACTTCATATGGAGCCGATGGAAATCGAATCCGTCTGAATAATATCGAAATATATATTAGTAAGGAATTAAAGCATCTTATTCTACATGCATGTAATACAGGTTCGTAGGACTATCCTTGGTAATGGTATGGGCACCGGGTGCAAGGAGTAAGCTGACAATACCATTGGTCATCGGGTAGCTTGTTCCATCGACCTTGATTTGAGTTCCGTCAGCTGTATTAAACACTAATGTTAGGGTTGAATCCTTAGTTGTCGTAAACCCAATGCTGGTTGGACTCTCAATTTTTAGACTTTGAGTGAGTGTTAGACCATTATATAGCACAGTCCCCTTATTAATTGAGAGATTCCCTTGAATATTGAAGAAGTCGCTAATTGTTCCATCGGTCGTAAAGTTATGAACATATGCTCTAGTTGTTGGAACCTGATCTAGTTGCATGTAATAAAGATTGGCAGGACTATCTTTCGTAATGGTATGTGCGCCTGCTGCTAGCGCTACGCTAACAATGCCATCTGTCATGGAATAACTTGTTCCATCAATCTTGATTTTGTTACCATCTGCTGAATTAAATACTAATGTCAAAGTTCCTTCATTAGAGGTGAACTCAATGTTAGTTGAACTCTCGATTTTTAAGCTTTGAGTTAGTGTCAATCCATTGTAGATCACAGTTCCTTTATTTGCTGAAAGGTTTCCTTGAATATTGAAAAAATCGCTTGTAATCCCATCAGTCGTAAAGTTATGGGCATACGCTCCCGTTGGCGGCACCGGAGTTGCTGTCGGTGTAAGTGTTACCGTCGGCTTCGGCGTTACTGTTGGTGTTGGCGTTGCTGTTGGTGTCGGCTCTGTTGAGTTGGAGTTACCGCCTACAGATACAAGCCCAGTGGTGTAACTTCTTATTTTGGACATCAGAGCTGTATTAAGTGCAGACGATGTGTCATCCACTGAATTATTAAACTGCCATGTGAAGTCTCCGCCATTCAATCGTCCAGCCTCTGCCGTAACAATCTGTTCAACTGCGTTCACGTCATCAATGTCAGATACCTTCGCTCCCGTATCAACGATCGTATCGAAATTGTTATACGTTGTGCCGCCTTTTAGTGTTTTGTATGAACTTGGGACGGTTTCATTTCTCGACGATGCTAAGTAGGCATCAAATGAGGTTGCTTTTGCCGGAGCAGTTCCAGCATCAGAGTTCGCATAAATAAGACTCGCAGCATCAACAATACTATTGTTGTATGCTTTGATCATACCTCCATTTTCACCTGAGAATGTACCTTCTCCTAAAGCGTCAGTACCCTGTAAAGAACTCATCATTGGATATTTAGCATGTCTAAAAGCATTTGATTCTACAAAAGCTGAACCTCCTGTGGTTACACCGACACCATATTTGGAAACTCCGTCATAAAGGTTATTATAGATATGAACAGAGGCCACTCTGATACGCGGATGACGGGAATCCGAATGATCGAACCAGTTATGGTGGAAGCTAACAAAGAATTCAGTAGACTCGCTCAGACCCACTAGAGCAACTTTTCCGGAATCCCAATAGTGGTTGTAAGAGATGGTAACATATGTTGACCCCTTTTTAACGTCCGTGGAACCATCACCTTTAACTTGGTCCGCATCACTTCCTGCAGATCCATAGAAAATATCATTATTGTGCACCCACACATTCGCATTGCCTGTATCCATTGAAATGCCATCGTCAGGGAATAACATCACCCCTAGGTTTCTTACTTCCACATTACCGACATATCTAAGAAGTATTCCCCAACCGTATGCATAAGCATCGTTCCCGATACCTTCAATCGTAATATTCATTTCCGAATAATTATTTTTACCTTTGACTTCAAGATATCCACTGCTGTTAAGTTGTCCACTCAGATCAGCAGCTGTAACTTTTCCAATCATTCGAATCGCTAGTGGCATTTTATCATAACCTTTTTGTCTAAGTTTCAATATTTCTCCAAGACCTACGCCAGTTTGTATAGCACCTGAGCTGTTAGTTTTCACACCAAGGGTTACGGTTTTAGCATTCTGAGAGGTTATGTACAGCACTTGTGCACCATTCTTGAGCGTTCCATCTTCATTATAAGCACCCGAACCAGTTCCATAGGGTGAGTTGGCCGAAAAAGAAAATCCAGATCGGTCAAATGACGTAACAGATAGCGGACTCGAAACCTCACTTACCACCCCACCGCCTGGCAGTGTAGCTTCAATCTTCATTACATAAGCTCCAGCAGCAAGTCCCACAGCATCCGCTCTCCAATAGGAAGCGTATTGTCGAATTAATTCATCATTAATTTGTTGATACTGGGAATCCGCTGCAGTTGCCGGTTTAACATATACCGTATAACCCGTCGCTTGACTTACAGGTGACCATTCCACATACGCAGTTTCATTCCAGCCCCCACTACCCGTAATCGAAAGACCCGCAGCATGTGCTATCGTATTTCCTAATCCACCTGTAATTAAAGACACTACAAGTGAAAACAACAAAACTACACTAGAAAGCTTTCCAATTTTATTCTTCATTTTTCCCTCCAAATTTTTATTAGTCTTAAATACCAATTATCTAGTAAAAAATACCAATTTAATTTATATATCAATCTCGTTATTCTATCGGTAATTATTGAAAGTGAAATTATATAGTTAATAAGAGTTGCATATATCTTCGTGTATATTTTATTTACAATGATGACAAATCCCTATTTCTCTAAGTTTACATGCTGTTTTCCAATAGGTATGATTTCCCAGTAAATAAAAAAAGACACCTATTAAGGTGTCTTCTACTTGTAATCCATATGGAGCAGAGCCATAGCAAATCCACAATTAGCCGCTGTGTGTTCAATGCATGCAAGTATTTCACTGCAACGTGCCAAGAGTCCGTAAACCATCTGTCTCCTTACGTGTTGCCATTACGTCGATCAGCAAGTGCCATCGCTGCGGCATAGCCGGAGCTCCAGGCCCATTGCAGGTTATAGCCGCCGCAATCTCCATCGACATCCATCACTTCACCTGCCAAATACAGTCCAGGGACTAACTTAGATTCCAACGTTCCTTCGGTTAGCTCCGTCGTATCGATGCCACCGGCTGTTGTTTGTGCATTAGTAAAGCTATTGGTATCGGTCACTTTAAATTCCCAACGCTTCAATATTTTATAAAATATTTTTTTTGTTTTCCACGAAAGATCCTGACAAAGCAGGTGCAACTGTTGATCAATTCCAGCCTCCTTCAGCAGAACTGGAATCAGTTTCTTGCTGACGATACCTATAAGGGAATCGGCAACCGTCCGGTGTCCGAAGATCCCCCAGTGGATCTCCAGAAAATCAATTAACTCTTCCTCCGTGCGCTCCGGCATTAAATCAACCGACAATGTCACCGATTCTCCTATTCCGAGATTATACGCAGCCTTTCTGCTGAGCTGAAGTATGGGCGGGCCCGAGATACCATAGTCCGTAAAAAGAATCTCACCAGACTCAGTGCGGATGACTTCATTGTTTACGATAACATGGGCCTCTCCCTCAAATTTAATGCCCGATAGTTCCTTTAAATACGGATAATCCAGCTTCAATTGTACAATGCCTGGCACCGGGTTGATCAGGGTGTGCCCCAGACGTTGGACAAGCGTATAACCGGAGCCGTCCGTTCCCGTTTTGGGAGCGGTAAGGCCGCCTGCACATAGAAAAAGATAGTCGCTGGTATACACAACCTGTTCCTCTGTCTCCGTCTGGCAGGTTATCGCGAACCGCGGATGTCCCTCCGAAACGGTAACATCCAACACTTTATGTTTATAATATACGGGAACATTCCGATCCTCCAGCGCCAGCTTAAATACACCCGGCACCGAAGCCGCCTGCAGCGACATCGGATACATCCGGCCATTCTCCAAGCTTATAAAGGGAAGCCCGAGCGAGGAGAAAAATTCGATCGTTTGGCGGACACCGAATTGCCGCAATACATGTATTGGGAATCCTTCCTGATTACTGTGATACTTGCGTGATAAAGCGGCCGCTTCATCCGTACCGGTGGCGGTGGATTGGTTCGTAATGTTGCAACGTCCGTTACCCGTCGTTATTATTTTCTTCCCAAGCCGGTCATTGCTTTCAATAATTGCTGTATCAATACCTTGATCCCTCGCTGTAACTGCAGCCATTAGACCTGCAGCACCCCCACCGATAATGAACAGCTCGTGGTGCTTAGAAGTCTGATCCTTATACATGTTAATTGATGCATCCCTTTTCCTAATAAATTTATTGAATTGACTTAGCTAGCGCCATGGCGGCCACATATCCGGAACTCCAGGCCCATTGCAGGTTATAGCCGCCGAAATCTCCGTCCACATCCATTACTTCGCCAGCCAAATACAGCCCAGGCACCAGCTTGGATTCCAGCGTTCCTTCGATGAGTTCCGACGTATCAATGCCGCCTGCTGTCACTTGCGCATTCGTAAAGCCATTGGTATCCGTCACTTTAAATTCCCAACGCTTCAAGATTCGATAAAATTTCCCCTTGGTTTTCATCGATAGATCCTGGCAAAGCAACTCTGGCTGTTGATCTAAGCCAGTCTCTTTTAGTAGGACAGAAACAAGCTTCTTATTGAAGATGCCAACAAGGCAATCCGCCACAGTCCGGTGTCCAAAGGTCTCCCAGAGCCTTTCTAAAAACTCAACTAACTCTTCCTCCGTGCGGCCCGGCATCAGATCAACCGACAATGTTACCTGTTCTCCTCTTGCAAGATGATACGCAGCCTTCCTGCTTAGCTGAAGAATTGGCGGGCCGGTAATACCATAATCCGTGAAGGCAATTTCACCCTGTTCACTGCAGATGACTTTACCGTTCACAATGATATGAGCTTGTCCCTGAGATTTGATAGTGGACAGTGCCCTCATATTCGGATATTGCAGCTTCAATTGCACAATGGCCGGTAAAGGCTTAATCAGGGTGTGTCCCAGACGTTCGGCAAGTGTATACCCAGGAGGTTCTTTTCCCGCATTTGGACCGGCAAGGCCACCCGCAGATATAAGTAGATAGTCGCTAGTATAAACAACCTCCTCCTCTGTCTCCGTTTGGCATTTTATCTTGAAGCGCGGATGATTCTTCGAAACAGTAACATCCAACACTTTGTTATTGAGGTACACCGGAACATTCCGATCCTCCAGCGCTAGCTGGAAAATATCCAGTACCGCTGCTGCCTGCAGCGACATCGGATACATCAAGCCCTCCTTCAATCTTGTAAGCGGAAGCCCGAGAAAGGAGAAAAAATCTATGGTCTGACGGATGCCAAATTGCTGCAATACCGCAAGTGGAAATCCGGCCTGATTACTGTGATACTTGCGCGATAAAGCGATTGCTTCATCTGTACCCGTTGCAGTGGATTCATTTGTAATGTTACAGCGGCCATCACCTGTCATTAATATCTTCTTTCCAATCCGGTCGTTACTCTCCAGAATGGCAGTATCGATACCCATATCACACGCAGTAACAGCGGCCATTAGTCCGGCAGCACCTGCGCCGATAATAAACAGCTTGTGGTGCATAGAAGTCTGATTCTCATACATGGTTGGTCATTGCATCCTTTATCCGATTTTCTAAAAGCACAGAAACACTTTATTAAATTATAGCATAAGTGTACTGGTTTTCATTTATATCTACTTATTAACTCATCCCATCCTATGTTTGCCTTTTTTATCCCTATATAGAACCTTAATTTTTTTTGGTCTTCACAACTTTCACAATTCTAAGACTGAATGAATAGCAATTCCAGAGCTGATCATCTTTAATTACGGGACAAGCACTTCTTCTACACTGCAATTTTAGTTCCATATACGAAAGATACTGGACCTAGCAAGATACTCAGTTTCTTTGAACCGTCATGCATAGTCCAGATCATACTCTGAAAACATAAAAAAGACACCCTTTAAGGTGTCTTCACTAATACTCCATATGGAGCCGAGAGAGTTAAACCCCTGTCCAAAGATAACGCCACATAAGCTTTTACGAGTGTAGTCACAGTTTTGAAGTCACCCTAGAAGCATTCTAACCAGCCAGAAGGTTTACATAAAGGTTTTTAATTTTTAAGAAGTTGCTAATTGCCTGCGGAATCAAGATACGCTTCAGCTTCTTCTATCGATTCGTACAAGTTTGCAATATCTTTAAACATACGATGCATTTGCGTTTTGTAGAACGCGGTAGGCGCAACATACACCCATTTGTGTTTTGTAGAGATCCCGGCTTTCACAGCATCTTCACCAGTTGGAGCAAGAATTGCCATCACTTCTTGCTTGAATACCAAGCCTCCAGTAATTACAGTCATACCTGTAAACCCTCGCTTAGTTTTCTTCAGTACTCTCGGAAATTGTTCCGCGTACGCAAGGGCATCCTCAACTTCCATACCGTCCGATGTTACAATAATTCTGTTTTTATTTTTAACATAATCAATAGTAAAACTCATGATAGTAATTCCTCCGAATGTTTTGCTTTTGATGCTTATTAAATGTGCCACTAATTATTAACTTCAAAGTGAATGATCTAATTTTAGATATAAACAGCATGTCTACAATAATGAACACATTTAGTTCCCCACAATTCCTTGTCTACATTCAGTATACAATTCAAACACTAAACAGCAAAAAACCCGCTATTTAGCGGGTTTTTCTTATGGAGCCGAGGGGAGTCGAACCCCTGTCCGAAGATAACGGCACATAAGCTTCTACGAGTGTAGTCACAGTTTTGATGTCACCCGAGTATCGCCCCGTAACCGGCTATACGTTGGGTCAGCCTGATTATCTTCTTCCGTTGACCCCAGGCGGAGACCAGACGGCGTATCCCACTACTTGTTAGCCCCTATCCCTGTCACATGGGCGATGCAGGGTAGAAGCACGCGCGCAGTTTCTTAGGCTGCGAAAGCGTAGTTGTTTTGTTGTTTGCCGTTTAATAGGCTTTAGCGTTGATGAAGCGGACGCGTCCCCACTACTCGCTACTCATGCTCGAACTACCCCCGTCGAATCCAAGAACGGCCCCTCATTATAAAGGGCGCTTCGGATCAAGCGGATCTTCCAAGCAAGAGAGATCCAATCCACAGCTTCTTCTTCAAGAAGTCGTAACGAAGCAATAATCTTACTTATTCAGTATATCACATTTATCAATACTTTAACACGTGGGTTAAAGGAATTGAAGGTGGAAACTGGTACTCATTTGAATCGTCTATTCTTCCTAGATTATCTGGCGATCTTTTGCTTCTCACGCAATACACGCTGGATATCACGCTGAGCATCACGCTTAGCAGCAGAGTCACGTTTATCGTACTCTTTCTTACCTTTACCAAGACCAATCAACAGCTTCGCATAACCATTTCGCACATAAACCTTAAGTGGCACAATCGTAAATCCATCTCGCTTGGACAAGCCCAGCAGTTTATGAATTTGCTCTTTATGCATCAGCAATTTACGAGTACGCGTCGGGTCAGTAGGGTTAGCACGATTACCTTGTTCAAAAGGGCTGATATGCATGTTGTGAATGTGAATCTCACCGTTACGGATCGTAGCAAAAGCATCTCCAATATTAGCGCGGCCATTACGCAGCGACTTGATCTCTGTACCTGTCAGCACCAAGCCAGCTTCATAAGTATCCTCGATAAAATAATCATGGGAAGCTTTTTTGTTCTGGGCAAGTACTTTCCCGTCTGCTTTTTTACCCATGAGAATCACTCCTTGAATCATATTCATAAGTTAAAGTAACCATGTCTCTCTAATCTTAAACGACATAGTCATCGAACGTCTGATCTATATTGTAACAAATGGAATCGATTGTGCGCAAGAAAGGATCAGGTAATCCTTTCTGAGTCATTTTGACAACTAGTTGTCAGTAAGTTTACCCATTAATTAACTTTAATTACATTTGTTTATAAAAATATATTTATGTTCCTATATTCACACATCCCAATTAACTCATACCCTTTTTTATTCACTCTCTCCCTCGGACGCTAAAGCTAATTAAGCTACATAAATGCACTTTATACATCTATTTAATATATTTAGACGCTTGATGGTTGTTTAGTTGTACTTTCTGCAGTTAAAAACTCGAAGTCATGCCGTTTTGAAGGTACTGATCCAATTTAGATGTACAAAGTGCAATTAACCTCATTCTTTACTGAAACGCCAGTATTTTAACCGCACATTATGCAATTAAAAATAAGCATCGTGATAACACTAGTTACTTTGCTCCAATCCAAGTGTCATAGTTGCAAAAACGACGTTAGTACAAAGCTTCTTCTAACTATTACTCAACAAACTTGTGGCAACCAATATTCTCGTTCAGAAACGATAATTTTACACTTTAGCCGAGCTGCAGAAAACAATTAAAAAAGCACCGCCCCCAGCTGGTCAAGCCCCCATTTTATAGACACTGAAAAAAGACCCTAGGCAATAAGCTGTTTCCGGTACTCTACCGGAGGCAGCTTATTTAACCTTCGTTGTGGCCGATGTTGGTTATAAAATCGAATGTAATCTTCAATTTTCCTTTGTGCCTCATCCATATTTCGGATATCATAAGGATAGAGTCCTTCCGTTTTGAGATGCGAGAAG
Organism: Paenibacillus sp. FSL R5-0345; assembly: GCF_000758585.1. NCBI lineage: Bacteria > Bacillati > Bacillota > Bacilli > Caryophanales > Paenibacillaceae > Paenibacillus > Paenibacillus sp. FSL R5-0345. Next base: position 199,308 of record NZ_CP009281.1, on the reverse strand, counting down.
AAGCTCTCCATAGAGGCGTTGTCATAACAATTGCCTCGGCGAGACATGCTGATTCGGGCCCCAACCTTTGGCAGCATGTCGTGGTATGCATGAGACGTGTATTGGAATCCCTGATCGCTGTGAACGATCAGTCCAGTCACGTCTTTTTGCTGACTCCACGCCTGCTCAAAGGTCCGGAGAACCAGTTCGTTGTCGTTCCTAGCGCTCATTTGATAAGCGATAATTTCGTTATTGAATAAATCTTTAATCGCAGAAAGATAGAGCCACTTTTCGCCTACACGATATTGCGTAATGTCTGTCACCCATTTTTGGTTGGGAGCATCCGCTTTGAAATCCCGTTTCAAAATATTTTTCGCCACACGGTCTCCTTCAGAAGTAGCATAATTACAACGATGTTTTCGGCGGATCCTCGAACGAATGCCTAAATCCTGCATAATTCTGAGTACCTTCTTATGATTCATCCAAACCCCGTGGTCTTGTAGCAAGAACAATTGAATTTGGCGATAACCGTAGACTCCTTCATACCTTTCATAGACCTTCTGAATGAGCGCCTTTGCTTCCTGATCCCGATCTGTTCCTTTGCGCTTCAGGAAAGCGTAGTATCCACTTCTAGAGACCCTAAAGAGTTTACACAGGTTGCTAACGGCATACTCTTTTGCAGCGTTCTCAATGACTCTATATTTGTGCGTTTCACCTCCTGCATCCAGATTTCCAAACACTTTTTTAGCATTTCATTTTCCCGTTTGAGCTTTTGAACATACCTATCTTGATCGATATATTCAATACGACGCCCCCGTTGATCTAGTAGCCCAAATTCCCCTAGCTCTCGGTATTTCTTCATCCATCTCTTTACCCGTCCTTGATCTTGTATCTCAAAATGCTCCGTAATTTTCCGATAAGTCCATCTTTCCTCCACATGTAAACGAATGGCCTCTTTTTTAATCTCATCTGAGTAATTTTTAAACTTCTGTCCTTTAATCGCCATAAAAATGCACCCCCTAGAATTTCATCGGATAAACCAGGGGTTTTTTCCAATGTCTATTCTAAGGGGTGCACTTCAAGCAAAGGGGCGGTGCTTAATCTTGCGTCATAGAGCTACGAGACGTAGCCCATAAACGTTATTTATTTCTTCTTTCTCTTACGAGGAGCTCCGTCTGGAGTGCTGCCCGTAGTGTCACTACGTTTAGAAGTGGCTTGTTCAGACGTCTGAACGTTGCCCGGTGTCACGGACTGACCGATGAACACACCGCTTTTGTTCTTCTTTTTCCGGCGACCTTTACCTGTTGGAGCGCCGTTACGACCTTCTCCACCGCCAAAGTTACCGCCGCGGTCCTCGCGGCTGCGGAACTTCGTGCTGCCGTCCAGGCCGCGAACTTCGCCGCCGGAAGACTCGGACGCAGGAGCGCCGTATCCGCCTTTGCCGGAGCCAAAGCCGAAGCTGATGCCGCGTCCACCACCGGCACCGCCGTTGTCCCCACCGCGGCCTCGACCGCCGCTGCGCTCACGCGGTGCGCCTGCGTTGCCGCCGGCTTCGCCCCCGCGCTCTGCGCCGGTGCTTCCGCCCGGCGCCGCAACACCCCGGCTCGCATCCTCGCCGGCATCACGCCCGCGCTTCCGCTTTCCGCGTCCGCCCGGTGCAACAGCACCGGCCGCTTCGCGCGGCCCTTCGCCGGCGCGCACACCTGCGCCCGGCTTGCCCTTGCCCGCGCCTACAGCAGCGCCGGGCTTGCCTTTACCGCCGCGGCCCTTGCCGCCGCCGGCTTTACCCCCAGCGGCTGGCTTGCCGAAGCCGCCGCCACCTGAACGGCCGCCTTTGCCACCGCGGCTGCCTCCAAAACCACCGCTGCGATGCTCGCCTGGCGCGCGCGGTTTCATGTCGACCAACTCGAAATCGATCGTGTGGTCATCCATATTTACCTTGGCGACTCGAATCTTCACCTCGTCGCCAATACGGAACACCCGTGATGTGCGCTCGCCAATGAGCGCCATATGCGCCTCGTCGAAGTGATAATAATCATCGCTCATTGCACTGAGACGAATGAGTCCTTCGACGGTGTTGTCCAGCTCGATGAACATTCCGAAGCTGGTCACACTGCTGACCATAGCCTCGAATTCCTCGCCTACTTTATCTTGCATGTATTCAGCTTTCTTCAGCTGCTCTGTATCACGTTCAGCCTCTACCGCCACACGCTCACGTTCCGAGGACTGCTGAGCAATGTCAGGCATCCGGCCGGCCAAATAATCATGTCGTTTCTGGCTCAGCGCCCCTCCATTCTCAATCACTTCACGCATTACGCGGTGAATAACCAGATCGGGGTACCGGCGAATTGGAGAAGTAAAGTGAGAATAGTATTCTGCAGCGAGTCCGAAATGGCCTGTGCTCTCTGCATCATATTTCGCCTGCTTCATGGAACGCAGCATCATTGTGCTAATAACAGTCTGTTCTTTAGTTCCTTGGATTTGCTCCAACAGATCCTGCAAAGCACGTGGATGAACCGAATTGCCACGTCCCTTCACGTGATATCCGAAATTAGCCGCAAAAGCCATAAAATTCTGCAGCTTCTCTGGATCTGGATCTTCGTGAATCCGGTAAAGGAACGGAACCTTCAGCCAGTGGAAATGCTCAGCGACCGTTTCATTCGCAGCAAGCATAAATTCCTCGATAATCTGCTCCGCTACAGAACGCTCACGCTTCACAATATCTACAGCCTTGCCGTTCTCATCCACAATGATTTTGCTCTCTTCGAAATCAAAATCAACCGCGCCCCGCCGCATCCGCGCATCGCGCAGCTTCATCGCTAGTTCTTTCATGAGACGGAAATCATCAATTAATGGACTATAACGCTCCAGCAATTCTGGATCTTCATCCTCCAAAATTTTACGAACATTAGAATAAGTCATTCTTTCTTTGGTGCGAATCACACTGGTAAAGACATCGTGCTTCACAACCTTCATTTGTTCGTTAAATTCCATCTCGCAGGACATTGTTAAGCGGTCAACCTGTGGGTTCAAGCTACAAATCCCGTTAGACAAACGGTGAGGAAGCATCGGAATAACCCGATCCACCAAATACACGCTACAGCCCCGATCGTAAGCTTCTTTATCAAGTTCAGAGCTCTCACGCACGTAATAACCTACATCCGCAATATGCACGCCTAGCTTGTAATTCCCGTTCTCCAATCGCTGAACATTAACGGCATCATCCAAGTCCTTAGCATCTTCGCCATCAATCGTGACAATGTTTAGTCCGCGCAAGTCGCGCCGTCCCTGCTCAGCAATTTCCTCTTCTGTGATTGAATCCGGAGCATTGTCCGCTTCGTACATCACTTCAGCCGGAAATGCCTCTGGTAGCTGATGCTTACGGATGATAGATAGAATATCGACTCCCGGATCATCCTTATGTCCGAGAATCTCAATAATTTCACCTTCTGCTGCTGATCGTCCTTCTGGATAATTCACGATGCGCACAACGACCTTTTGCCCGTCTACCGCCCCCATGAAGGATTGCTTAGGAATAAAAATATCACGGTTAATCCGTTTATCATCAGGCAGCACAAAACCATAGGTCTCTAGATTTTGAAATACGCCGACCGTTTGCAATACGCCACGTTTTACAATACGTTCAACTTCACCTTCCATACGTCCGCCGGACGGACTTTTAGAGGTAATACGGATCAAAACGATATCGCCATTCATAGCTCCCTTTAGATCATTCGCATGGATGTACACGTCAGGATGATCACGATCATCCGGGATCAAAAAAGCGAAGCCTTTCGCATGAGCTTGTAACCGGCCTCGCAGTAAATCCATTCGTTCCGGCACGCCATAACGTGCATTACGAGTTAATACAATTCTTCCGTCCTGCTCTAATTCAATTAGTAGTTCCTCGAACTTTTTAAACCCTGTGCTATCTTCTAGAGCAAAATGGCTCACCAGCTCTTCATAAGTCATTGGTTTATATGCAGTTTCCCGCATGAAATCGAGTAATATTTCTTGTGTTATCATGTTCGTCACCCCAGCCCTCCGCGGCTCCAAGCCGCTGGCAAATATGTATGTCTTGTCCTGCTCTGTAGTAATGCCAAGTAAAATTTACCTTTACCTACTTCATACCCTAGTATACACGAAATCAATCCTGCGCATCCCTGTTACTGTCATCCAAAGGTAAACGCAGTACAAAATTTCAGTCACAACTAAGAAGATAGTCTATTTATTAGGCCTCTACCTTACCGAATCTTATTCTTCCTTTATGCAAAGAAAAGCACCTACAGGTGCTTATCCCCTTTTAATTATAACAAAAAAGCCTTCGCTCCATTCCATTCAGAACAGAGCGAGGGCTTACTGTAGGTACTTTAGTCAATGAAAACAGCAGCTAGAATCGCCATAATGAAGAATCCTGCAGCAAGTCCAACAGTTACACGTTGTAGTACGAGTTCCATACCCCGAGCTTTTGTTTTACCAAAGAGATGCTCAGCACCGCCGGAGATGGCACCGGAAAGACCCGCGCTTTTCCCCTTTTGCAGAAGAACGACCGCAATAAGACCGACGGAAAAAATCAGGAGCACAACTTTCAAAAAGATATCCATTCACTTCCACCTCCTACGCCTAAGCATCACTATCTATGGTAATTGAGGTTATCACGATACATAAACAGTATTCTTATTTTATCATAGCGTTGTCGGTAATACAACCGCCTAGACTGTTAAGTCGTAGCTTTTCTTGTAAGATAAGGAATTACATAGCGTCTGCGTCTCTTTGAGTACAAAAAAGACCCGCCATAAAGGCGGGTCTTCGTACTCTGCTATAAAAGCAGATTATCTTTTAAGGTTGTAGAAGGATTTCAGGCCGTTGTATTGAGCCAATTCACCCAACTCGTCTTCGATGCGAAGCAATTGGTTGTATTTAGCAACACGGTCTGTACGGGAAGGAGCACCAGTTTTGATTTGACCAGCATTAGTCGCAACAGCGATGTCAGCGATTGTGCTATCTTCGGATTCACCGGAACGGTGAGAGATAACTGCTGTGTAACCAGCACGTTTAGCCATTTCGATAGCATCGAAAGTTTCAGTCAATGTACCAATTTGGTTAACCTTAACCAAGATGGAGTTACCGATACCTTTTTCGATACCTGTTGCAAGACGCTCAGTGTTTGTAACGAACAAGTCGTCACCAACCAATTGAACTTTGTCTCCCAATTTTTCAGTAAGCAATTTCCAACCATCCCAGTCGTCTTCGGACATACCGTCTTCGATTGTGATGATAGGATATTTTTCAACCCATGAAGCAAGAAGGTCAACATACTCAGCGGAAGTGTAAGATTTACCTTCGCCAGCAAGGGTGTATTTACCGTCTTTGTAGAACTCAGTGGAAGCAACGTCCATACCCAAGAATACGTCAACACCTGGTTTGTAACCAGCTTTTTCGATAGCTTCGATAATTGTAGTGATTGCTTCTTCATTCGAACCAAGGTTCGGTGCGAAACCACCTTCGTCACCTACAGCTGTGTTCAGGCCTTTGGATTGAAGTACGGATTTCAAGTTGTGGAAGATTTCAGCACCTGTACGAAGAGCTTCTTTAAAGCTTGGAGCTCCTACAGGAAGAACCATGAACTCTTGAACATCGATGTTGTTGTCCGCATGCTCACCACCATTGATGATGTTCATCATTGGTACTGGAAGAGTCTTAGCGTTGAATCCGCCCAGGTATACGTACAAAGGAATATCCAAAGCTGCTGCAGCTGCGCGAGCTACGGCCATGGATACAGCTAGGATCGCGTTAGCGCCCAATTTACCTTTGTTATGAGTTCCGTCCAAAGTGATCATCAATTTGTCGATGCCCACTTGGTCAAGAGCGTCCATACCGATAACTTCTGGAGCGATGATTTCATTTACGTTCTCAACAGCTTTCAGAACGCCTTTACCCATGTAACGGGATTTGTCGCCATCACGAAGCTCTACAGCTTCATGAGCGCCAGTGGAAGCGCCGGAAGGAACGATAGCGCGGCCTTTAGCACCGGATTCAAGATAAACGTCAACCTCTACAGTAGGGTTACCACGGGAGTCAAGGACTTCGCGAGCATAAACATCAGAAATAATAGTCATTTTAGTTAATCTCCTTTAAACAATGTTTTGGTTTTAATTGTTGAAGCTTAATCTCAGGTATTGTTTCCTTATTTGCGACTAGCGATCATAGATTGACCAGTCATTTCCGCAGGTTGCGGAATTCCCATCAGATCCAGAATGGTTGGTGCTACATCAGCAAGGATACCGCGATCGCGCAATACAACATTTTCATCCGTAAGGATGAACGGAACCGGGTTAGTGGTATGAGCTGTGAACGGACGACCGTTCTCATCAAATACCATGTCTGCATTACCGTGATCGGCGATAATGATCGCAACGCCACCCTTGGCAACTACTGCGTCCACTACTTTACCTACACACTCATCCGTTACCTCTACAGCCTTGATTGTTGGCTCCAGCATACCGGAGTGTCCAACCATATCAGGGTTTGCAAAGTTAAGGATAATAGCATCCTGTCTTTCCGCTTCGATTTCTGCTACGCAGGCTGCAGCCACTTCGTAAGCACTCATCTCAGGTTGAAGATCATAGGTTGCTACTTTAGGAGAGTTGATCAAGATACGAGTTTCTCCTGGAAGTTCCTCATCACGTCCACCACTGAAGAAGAACGTTACGTGCGGATACTTCTCAGTTTCCGCGATGCGCAGTTGCTTCTTGTTGTGTTGCACAAGTACTTCACCCAATGTGTTATCCAGGTTCTTCGGTGAATAGGCTACATAACCTTGTACCGTTTCGCTGAAAGTAGTCAGGCATACGAAGTGCAAGTCTTGTGGGAACAACGGACCCCGGTCGAAACCGCGGAAATCTTGATTCGTGAACACTTGTGACAACTGAATAGCACGGTCAGGGCGGAAGTTGAGGAACACGACGGAATCGCCGCTCTCTACTGCCGTTACCGGCTTGCCTTCACTGTCTACAATCACGCTAGGTTCAACGAATTCGTCGAACACGGAATTTGAATAAGAAGCAGTGATAGCTTGCAGAGCATCCGTGTATTTAGGGCCTTCGCCATAAACCATAGCACGATAGGCTTTTTCTACACGATCCCAACGTTTGTCACGGTCCATGGCGTAATAACGTCCGGATACCGTTGCAATTGTACCTACTCCAACTTCTTCAATCTTAGCCACCAGATCTTGGACAAACTTCTTACCACTATCTGGAGGTACATCACGGCCATCCATGAAAGCATGGATATACACTTCGTGCATATCTTCTTTCTTAGCCAGGTCAAGCATAGCAAACAGGTGGTTAATGTGGCTATGTACCCCTCCGTCGGATACAAGCGCGTAAAGATGAAGCTTTTTACCTGTGTTCTTAGCATTTCTAACTGCGGCTACCAGTGTTTCATTATCGAAGAATTCGCCCTCACGGATCGATTTATCAATACGAGTCAAATCCTGGTATACAATCCGTCCTGCACCAATATTTAAGTGCCCTACTTCAGAGTTGCCCATTTGGCCTTCTGGAAGACCAACAGCTTCACCACAAGCAGTAAGGGTAGTATTAGGATATTGTTTCAAGTAACGGTCATAGTTAGGTTTGTTAGCTTGAGCAACGGCATTACCTTCAGATGTTCCACGCAAACCGAAACCATCCATGATGATCAAAGCTACAGGTCTTGGAGCTGACATCTTACTTCGCCCCCTCAACCAATTGAACGAAGGAAGCAGGCTGCAAGCTGGCACCGCCAACAAGCGCACCATCGATGTCGCTTTGGCCCATGTACTCAGTTACATTCTCAGGCTTCACGCTGCCGCCGTATTGAATACGAACAGCTTCAGCTGTTGCAACATCATACAGATCTTTTACAAGACTGCGGATGTACGCAATAACTTCGTTAGCATCTTGGGAAGTGGAAGATTTACCTGTGCCAATAGCCCAGATAGGTTCGTATGCAATGACAACTTTTGCTGCTTGCTCAGCACTAAGGCCTTGGAATGCAGCTTCAGTTTGTACTTTACATACAGCTTTCGTTTGATCAGCTTCACGCTCTTCGAGCTTTTCGCCAACACATACGATTGGAGTGATACCGTGACGGAATGCAGCATGCATTTTCTTATTCACGATTTCATCTGTTTCGCCAAAATAAGCACGACGCTCTGAGTGACCAATGATTACATAGTCTACGCCAAGATCGCTAAGCATTACACCACTGATTTCTCCTGTGTAAGCACCGTTATCTTCAAAGTGCAGGTTCTGTGCGCCAATCTTGATGTCTGTACCTTTTGCAGCTGCTACAAGTGCAGGCAGGTTAGTAAATGGAGCGCAGATTACAGTCTCAACGCCTTCTACTTCTGCTTTGCCTTTGATGTCAGCAATAAAGCTTTCTGCTTCAGGAACTGTTTTGAACATCTTCCAGTTACCCGCAATAATTGGTGTTCTCATGAATTAAATTGCCTCCTTCTATACGTCTTACTTGTCGTTCAGTGCTTCTACGCCAGGAAGCGCCTTGCCTTCCATGAACTCAAGGGATGCACCGCCACCAGTGGAGATGTGATCCATTTGGTCAGCCAGGTGGAATTTTTCTGCTGCTGCTGCGGAATCTCCGCCGCCAATAACAGTGTAACCTTCAGTTGTTGCACAAGCTTTTGCTACTGCAAGTGTACCTTCAGCGAATTTATCGATTTCGAATACGCCCATAGGTCCATTCCAGACAACCAGCTTGGAGTTTTTGATAATATCGGCATAAAGTTCACGAGTCTTAGGTCCGATATCAAGTCCTTCCCAACCTTCTGGGATTTCATTGTAATTAACGATCTTAGTGTTAGCATCAGCACCGAATTTATCAGCAACAACAACATCAACAGGAAGCATGAAGTTTTTGCCAAGTGCTTTAGCTTTTTCGATGAATCCAAGAGCAACGTCAAGTTTGTCGTTGTCTACAAGTGACTTACCAATTTCGAAGCCTTGAGCTTTAGTGAATGTATAAGACAATCCACCGCCGATCAGAACGTTATCAGCCAAAGACAACAAGTTATCAATAACATCAATCTTGTCTTTAACTTTCGAACCACCGATGATCGCAGTGAAAGGACGTTCTGGGTTAGTAAGAGCTTTACCAAGAACGGTCAATTCTTTCTCCATCAAAAGACCGGATACAGCTGGTAGGAAATGAGCGATACCTTCTGTCGATGCATGTGCACGGTGAGCCGCACCAAACGCATCATTGACGAACAAATCAGCCAATTCAGCAAATTGTTTAGCCAATTCAGGATCGTTCTTTTCTTCGCCTGGGTAGAAACGAACGTTCTCAAGTACAAGTACGTCGCCTTCGCCTAGCTCAGCAATTTTTGCTTTTACAGCATCGCCAACAGCTTCATCAGCTTTAGCTACTGGTTTGCCGAGAAGCTCGGACAGACGTTCAGCAGCAGTAGTCAAACGCATGGAATCTACGAATTGGCCTTTAGGACGGCCCATGTGACTTGCGAGAATAATCTTTGCACCGTTCTCGATCAAATATTTAATGGTTGGAAGTGTTTCGCGAATACGAGTATCATCAGTAATCTTACCGTCTTCTACAGGTACGTTGAAATCCACGCGTACAAATACGCGTTTACCCTTTACTTCTACATCACGGACGCTCTTTTTGTTCATGATTAATTCCTCCACACCCAAAGTTGTTTCTAGCAGGAAACAAGAAATACATTTAGAAAGAGCGGAAACAAGGAACTTCTGTTTCCGCTCTATAGATGTTACTTATATCAAGTCAATTACTTAGCGATTTTAGCGAATTTCTCCAAAGTACGAACCAATTGTGCAGTGTAGGACATTTCATTGTCATACCAAGCAACAGTCTTAACGAGTTGTTTGTCGCCAACAGTCAATACTTTAGTTTGTGTAGCATCGAACAGGGATCCGAAAGTCATACCTTTGATATCGGAAGATACGATTTCATCTTCAGTGTAACCATAAGTGTCTGGATCGGAAGCTGCTTTCATTGCTGCGTTGATTTCTTCAACAGTAACGCTCTTATCAAGAACAGTTACAAGCTCAGTCAGGGAACCAGTTGCAACTGGAACACGTTGAGCCGCACCATCCAATTTACCTTTAAGTTCTGGAATAACAAGACCGATTGCTTTAGCAGCACCAGTAGTGTTAGGAATGATGTTCTCAGCTGCTGCACGAGCGCGTCTGAAGTCACCTTTAGCGTGTGGAGCATCCAAAGTGTTTTGGTCACCAGTGTAAGCGTGAATTGTAGTCATCAAGCCTTCAACGATACCGAACTTGTCGTTCAATACTTTTGCCATTGGAGCTAGGCAGTTCGTTGTGCAAGATGCGCCGGAAATAACAGTCTCAGTACCATCAAGAATGTCATCGTTAACGTTGTAAACGACAGTTTTCATGTCGCCAGTAGCTGGAGCGGAGATAACTACTTTCTTAGCTCCACCTTTCAAGTGTTTTTCAGCTGCTTCTTTAGTTGTGAAGAAACCTGTGCACTCAAGTACGATATCAACGCCTAGGTCGCCCCATGGCAATTCTTCAGGGTTGCGGTTAGCAAGAACCTTAACTTCTTTGCCATTGACTTTGAAGAAGCCATCATGCACTTCAACATCACCTTGGAATTTACCTTGAGTTGTATCATATTTAAGCAAATGAGCAAGCATCTTAGCGTCAGTCAAGTCGTTGATTGCTACCACTTCGATACCTTCTACATTTTGAATACGGCGGAAAGCAAGGCGTCCAATACGTCCAAATCCGTTAATTCCAACTTTTACACTCATTGAATAGTTCCTCCTAGAATTCGTTTTATTTATTCAAAACAGACCGTGAAGCCTGTCATGACAACAATGTTAAGTATGATGCAAGATATATGTTCTAGTGAGTTACGAGGATATCTGTAACTGATTATCAATTTCCTTGCCGATTTCCACAGCAGCAGCCTCGTCGGTGACGAGTATATTCTCCTGCCCGAAACGCAGCATGGCATGAATGGCTTTGGCCTTTGGTTTGCCTCCAGCAATACCGATGACTGTCTCCGTCCGAACAATATCTTCTAGACGTAGTCCCATCGTAAGCATCGTATGGACAACCTGACCATCTTCGTTAAAGTAATACCCAAAGGATTCAGCCACGGCTCCCTCACCCTGGATTTCTGAGACAGTTGCCTCATCCAGCTTGCGGCGGCGAGTCATTTCAATGGCATCCCCAATCCCATGTACAATAATACGCGAACTGCGGATGATTTGTACAATCTCTCCAATATTAGAGTCAAGTGCTAGTGACTGGTAGGCATCCCCACTAAGTAAATCAGGTACATGCAGCAACCGGTAATTCGCTCCTACCCGTTTTGCCATTGTTGAGGCAATCGTATTGGCTTGAATCTCCATACTCTCTCCTAATCCACCACGCGCCGGAACAAACCAAGCGTTCTTATAGGAAAGGGATAACGGCGGTGTCAGTTGATCAGCCATATCGGCAAGCGTTGATCCACCAGTGACAGCAACAATATCATCTGTACGAAGTACACTAAGCAGCGCTTTTGCACCTGCTCGGCCGAGTTCACGTTTGGTGAATGGCGATGACTCACAATCACCCGGCACCACAATAACTTTATCCAGACCATACGTTGCCCGAATTTTCTCTTCCAGCTCATCCAGACCAAACAGGCTCTTAACGACCGGCTCTAGCAAATCAAGCAGCCTACGTCCAGCAGCGCTAATGCGCATACCAACGCTCTCGATCTCAATGAGCCCTTGCGATTTCAGAAGATCCGTCTCGGCACGCAGTACCCGCTCAGTCATATCAAGCGAAGCGGCAAGCGTTCTGCGCCCAATTATATCGGACAGCATGATCTGATGAAGAATCGTGTACCGTCTCTTAAGGGTTTCCATGAGATCAGGCAGAAGCTGCTTTTGGATATCTAATAAATTACGCATACTTTCACTCCTGCAACTTCGTCTTCCTCTATTCCCTTGTTCATGGTCTCAAAATGTCCCGGGTAAACTTTTTAAGTCCCACTCATATTCTAACCAAATATTGCTCGAAGTGCAAGTCTTCCGAGAGTAGAATTCTCAAGCGCTTGTCTTCTTATACATTTATAAGATCGGGAAAGAGGTACGGTTCCTAAAACCTGTAATTAACAATCCAGATTCTATCGCTCAGTGAAAGACAATATACGCTTGTCCACCTTGAAGACAAGGGGTAGAGTCCGTGCACAGCATTATTAATTCATTGCAATTGCAAAGAAATTGTATTATAATCATTTTTGTTGCGCCCGTGGTCCAATGGATATGACGTAGGCCTCCGAAGCCTGAGATCCAAGTTCGATTCTTGGCGGGCGCGCCATTAATTTCACTTTTGTACATAATTTAGTAGTGCCTATACTACTACTTAACCAAAGAGCCGCGTGTCGGCTCTTTTTTTTGAATATAAGTTTGACTTTCTTTGACTTTTTGTTTGAATTTGTTTATCATGTGGGTAATACGGCAAGAGTAAAAATGAATACATTTGAAGAACCAATATCAAGGAGGTTTTCCACGTGAGTTATATTCCTATGGTAGTAGAACAGAGCAACCGCGGTGAGCGCGCTTATGACATCTATTCCCGCCTGCTGAAGGACCGCATCATTTTCCTTGGAACGGAGGTTAATGACGTGGTAGCCAATTCTATCATCGCACAAATGCTGTTCTTGGCTGCCGAAGATCCGGATAAGGACATTCACCTTTACGTGAATAGCCCCGGCGGTTCCATTACTGCAGGTATGGCTATTTTTGATACAATGCAGTACATTAAACCGGATGTTTCCACCATCTGTGTAGGTATGGCAGCTTCCATGGGAGCATTCCTACTTAACGCTGGCGCTAAAGGCAAACGCTTCGCACTGCCTAACAGTGAGATCATGATTCACCAACCTCTGGGTGGTGCTCAAGGTCAAGCAACGGATATCGAAATCCGTGCCCGCCGTATCCTCAAATTGCGTGATAAGTTGAATCGTATTCTTGCAGAACGTACGGGTCAACCGCTAGAACGTATTGAGAAGGATACAGATCGTGATTACTTCATGACTGCTGCAGACGCGGCAACTTACGGTATCGTTGATAAAGTCATCGAGAAAACACTGCCTAGCGGTGTGTAAGCTATAAAACAACGCAAAGAGGCTGTGCCCTATCCACTTGATGGTTAGCGCACAGCCTCTTTACTTTTCAGACCACCACTCCATACGAATCTCAGTTAAATCAAACCGCCATATCCAAGCGCATCGAGTTTCTCAGCAATCACACGGTAGCCTCGGCCATTCGGATGTAAGTGGTCAATCGATAATAGCCCTCTCTCATTTCCTGCAAACTCACTATAGATAGAAGCAAACCCACATACTCGGCTACTGTACTGTGAGGCATAGCGGTTAAACTGCCGCACCCACTCTGTAGCACCCACTACCTGAGGATAAGGATTATACAGTCCCACAATCCGAATGATAAAAGGTCTACGCGTTCCCGTCTTCAATTGGAAGAGGATACTCATAATTGCAGCAAAATTTTGTTTGCATTCTTGCAATGATCTTCGCAGCTCTTTAGATAAATTTTCAGGTTGTCTAGCTACAGCCTTCGCAGCATGGATTAAATCGTTGCCACCGATGGATAGAGTGATGATGTCGGCTGCTCGAATGGCTTCGCGAGTCATTGCACTCCCCCGTAGCCGCTGTTCCAGTTCAGAAGTAGTCAATCCATTCACGCCCAAATTCGTAGAGGCTACATTAGAACGCAGTCTCCCTTCCGCCATTCTACGGTACACCGGTACAAAACCGTTACCTGGCAGAGCGCCAAATCCAGTCGTCAAGGAATCGCCAATTGCAGTGTATTGATAGCTCATAGCTCTCCCCCGTTCATAAACTAGTTACTCCATTTAGCATATGAATTCGAGGTGATTCTGGTAAGGGGGAGATGTCCAGTGGTGACACTAGCGGTTACAACTTCTCTATTTATTTTACAGCAGCAAATGGGCTACCGCCTTCCGGCAACAGTTCTTTGAAAGTAAAGGGATATTCCGGGAATCCCGCAGCATAAGCTGTGTATTCATACAATTGGAAGAACAGCACGACCTGATCATCCTTCAGATAAAAATACTTCTCCGTATTCAATCCGTTGAATCCTCCCAAATAACTTTCCTCCGCTTTTACCAGCTTGTTCAGCTTGGCATTTAGCTGTTGTTTGTAGTTGGGATTAGCACCAAACAAATCACCCAGCAATAGACGTTTGCCATCCTTAAGTGAAAAAGTAAATGCCTCACGATTAGTCATGCCATGAGCGCCGCCCGTATCGCTATACTGTGACATCACTAAACTGATCACACCATTCTGATTGTAGGTCACCACATAATCTATATCATAGGTATACTTAGGCTCTGACCCGGTCCGATCGGAGATATCCTGTTCTGCACCAGCCGCAAATTTCATAACACTTTCCTTCAAAGTATTATTAATTGCCTGCTGCGCATTGGAATTACTTAATCCACTGATCTTCGGATAATCAAGCTGGATAAAAGCCTCTTGCCGATCCTTAGCATAGGTTTCAGTGGTTACTGTCAGCACGTTCAGTGGTCTGTTCACCACGTTCAGCCTACCAGAGTCCCGACTCCAATCTACTTTATAACCCAAATAATCATTCAACAGGCCTGATGGAACATAAAGCCGATTGTTAATTAGCTTTCCTTCATATTCTCGAATGTAATAATTGTTCACCCAAATAGAATTTCCATAGCTAGATAACATGAACTTAGTTTTTATCGTTCCCTTTCCAATCGTATATGCATTTTCTTTTTTATCATAAGTAAGTGGTAATCGCAGCACATCACGCATAAAGGTGATCGGCACCCATGCCTTCCCTTCCTGCAAAATACCTGTCTGCTGAGAAATCATCCCGTTTGCCTTCAAAACTATACTTGAAGCAATAGCCACACTCTTCGTCTGATCCGATGCTGCATAACCAGTCTCAACAGGCAGTAATCCTCCACCAAGCAATAACCCCGCCGACATCAAGCCTATGCCCCATTTGCGTACTATTTCTTTTGAGAAATTCATCATCATATTTTTCCTCCCCTTTCCAGTTTATTAAACATAATCTTAGAGATTTTACACAAAAAAAGAGGCACCCCCCACTATTACTAGCGGAAGAGCACCTCTCCTCTCTACACACATCTTGTTCTGCTACTATTTCAATTCATACATTACGCTCAGCTGTGTTGTAACTTTAACTACTCCCGGTTGAACGGATGTGCTTGCACCAGCATCTGCTGCAGCCATTTCCATTTTTAGATTCTGCTCAAAATAAACCGGAGTAACATTACCATCATTTTGGCTGACTGTGATTACTTGACCCAAGCTACGTCTAGCTGCCTTAGCAATAGCTCCTGCTTTAACATCTGCGTTCGCCATCGCCTTTTCAATCACCTGAGCTTCAAAGGCAGAAGTATCTTCCACTGAAAAACGTGCATTTCCGATATTATTTGCCCCTGCCGCAGATGCAGCATCCAGCAATTCACCAACCTTGGTCAGATCTCTATAAGACACTAACAGCGTATGATTCGCGTTGTATCCCTTCACTTGCTGTCCATCTTTTTCGCTATAACTATAGTTGGGTTGCACATAAAATTGGGTACTTTGAATATCCTTGTCTGCGATTTTCCAAGTCCCTTTCAGTAGTGTAGTGATCTTTTGGATTTTAGCAGCATTTGTTTTTTGCGCTTCTTGTGCAGTTGCAGCCGTAGTATCTACACCGATGGACAAGTATACAATATCCGGCTTGATGGACAATTCACCTTTACCTACTACACTAACGACATTTTTCTGCACTTCATCTGCGTAAGCCTTTGCAGGACCTTGGAAGGCACCACTCATGCTAATCCCTCCAATTAACAAACTCCCTACGATCAACACTGAACCAATCTTTTTAACCAAACCTTTCATATTTGCCAGCCCCTTTCATCTTTTGTGATTTGTTATTATCCTCTAGACGAGTCTTTTTGGTAAATGTTGCACACGTAAATCTATTTTTTGGTATTAAAAAAAGCCCCTAGGGGCTTTTTAGTCATGCGATAAAAAGTCATCTCAAAATATTATTGGTTTTCAAGCTCTTCTTTGCTGACGAGACTCGTCAAAGCGTTTACAGCTTGATCCGCGTCTGCACCATCCGCGCTGATATAGATCTCCGTGCCGGAACTGATCGCTAGGCTCATAATACCCATAATACTTTTGGCGTTTACTTTTTTATCGTCTTTTTCCACGAAAATCTCCGACGAAAACTTGTTAGCTTCTTGCACAAACAATGCTGCCGGTCGAGCGTGTAGCCCTGTCTTCAACCGAACAACTACCGGGTGCTTTGTCATGAAACGCTTACCCCCTAATTGAGTTCTCCCCAAAAATTTCACATTAATTTTATATTATTATATCATTATAACGTAAACCACACTAGAAAAAAAGTGACTAGCCGCCGCGAACCTTGTCCGCCAGTTCATCAATCTTACGAAGTCGATGATTTACTCCGGACTTACTAACTGTACCTTTCAGCATTTCACCAACCTCTTTAAGGTTGATATCTGGATGTGCCATTCGAATCTCTGCAACTTCTCGCAATTTATCCGGCAAGCTCTCCAGTCCTACTTCTCGCTGCAGCAGTTTGATATTTTCAATCTGCCGCACCGCGGCACTTATCGTTTTATTGAGATTCGCGGTCTCGCAGTTCACGATCCGATTCACGGAATTACGCATATCCCGCATAATTCTTACATCCTCAAATTTGAACAACGCTTGATGCGCCCCGATCAAACTTAAGAATTCGATAATCTTCTCGCCTTCTTTAATGTATAGAATGAACCCTTTTTTACGTTCAATGCAGCGTGCGTTTAGGTGAAATTCACCAGCTAGATCGACAAGCGCCTTACAATGCTCCTCATACATCGAGGAAATCTCCAAATGGTAAGAGGAACCCTCCGGATTATTAACCGATCCGCCCGCCAAAAAGGCACCGCGTAAATAAGCACGCTTACAGCAGTTATTCCCAACAATCTCTTTATCAATACCGTCGGTAAAAATAAATCCTTCGGACACAATTCTGAGGTCATTTAGGATCTCCTGTACGCGACTAGGAATTCTAACGATATAAACGTTATTTTTCTTCAAACGCATTTTTTTACGCACGAGTAGCTCAATATGGACCTGGTAATATTTCTTAAGCAAAGAATATACCCGCCTTGCAATCGCGGCGTTCTCCGTCGAAATGTCGAGAATAACCTTTTTGCTTGAAAGCTGCACAGATCCATTCATACGGATAAGTGCTGACATTTCCGCCTTCTCACAACAGGGCTCACTCTCCACCATCGTCAGCTCTTTTTTGGTAAGGGCCGCAAAAGACAAGGGTCTCACCTCTTTCTGAAATAAGTACGTCATTCATATATACAAGCATAAACGCCTTCGGCGTCCTTTTGAGGACGGTAAGCGTTTATGCGAGAAATATAAGAAAGTATAGGTGTAAAACTTATATTTTCTTATATTTTTAAGTTATACCCTAGGGTTCCTGTTTATCCAATCTTGCACAAGCTGGTAGATATGATGACTAAGTTTATCGGTATCATGCCTTAAGTAAGTTCGGAATAACACTAGCTTATCCGCGATGACTTTATACCCACTGCCATCTAGTACATCCTTGTCGAGTTGTACCGGACGTGCGCCCTTCTCTGCGTACTTCGTCTGGACCTGCTCTGGAATTTCACCGTCATTGACAATAACATAATCGAATAAATGAATTCCAATATGATCATAAACGGCTTGTAGATGATCATTTACGGTATAATTATCCGTTTCGCCAGGCTGAGTCATTACATTGCAGACAAAGATTTTGATTGCATCCGAAGATACAACGGCTTCTGCTAGCTTTGGAACAAGTAGGTTCGGAAGAATGCTCGTATAGAGACTTCCTGGTCCCAAAAGAATCGCATCAGCGTTTCGAATCGCTTCAAGTGCTTCAGGCAACGGTTCCACATCAGCAGGCTCCAAAGATACCCGTTTAATGATCCCGCCGGCTTCCGGTATCTTAGACTCACCTGTGATAATCGTACCGTCCGACATTTCTGCACGTAACACAACGGCATCTCCCGCAGCGGGCAATACCCGTCCACGAACAGCAAATAATCGGCTAAGCTCGCGAACAGCTGTGACAAAATCGCCAGATATATCTGTAAGCGCAGCGAGGATTAGATTACCAAGACTATGACCCGCCAAGCCTTCACCCGTGTTGAAACGATATCTCATAATATCCGCCATGAGCGGTTCCACATCAGCCATAGCTGTTAATACGTTACGGATGTCCCCAGGAGGTGGCATTTGCAGTTCACTGCGCAAAATGCCCGAGCTTCCTCCATCATCCGCTACCGTAACTATAGCTGTAATATCTAGCGGCTTTTCTTTTAAGCCGCGAAGCATGACAGATAACCCCGTACCACCGCCCATAACGACGATACGTGGACGCTGTCTTTGTTCTTCAGCCACTATGGACCCCTTCTCTCATTAGTGCCGATCACGCTCGGAATCCCGATGACTAACCGCTACGGATTCCGTTTCGCTGACGCCCAGCATTTTACCCAAATATTCCGAAATGGCTACTGAACGGTGTTTTCCGCCTGTACAGCCAATGCCGATAATAATCTGGGATTTACCTTCCCTACGATATTGCGGAATTAAGAAATGAAGCATATCGAGCAGTTTGGTCAGGAACACCTGTGTTTCAGGCCATTTCATTACATAGTCATAGACATCGCTGTCCTGACCTGTTTTTGGCCGCAGGTGATCCACATAATGTGGGTTAGGCAAAAAGCGAACATCGAAGACGAGGTCTGCATCAATAGGAATACCATACTTAAATCCGAACGATGTAATATTGACGGAAAGTGTGCTTTTTCCTAAATGCGAGAACCGAGATACAATCTTCTCTTTAAGCTGCACTGGTTTCATACTGCTAGTATCCAGACATAATGTGGCTGAATTCTTTAATTCCTCAAGCATTTTACGTTCCAGCTTGATACCGTCAAGCGGAAGTCCCTTGGGTGCTAAAGGATGATGACGCCGGCTTTCCTTGTAACGCTGCACAAGTACCGAATCCGTAGCATCCAAGAACAAGATTTCACAGCCAATGGTTGACTCATCTTTGATATAGGCTAGAGACTCGGACAAAGCAGTGAAGAATTCCCGGCCGCGCAGGTCAATCACAAGTGCTACCTTGGCGATCTTACCCTTCGACTGCTCAATCAGTTCTGCAAACTTAGGGATCAGCACCGGCGGTAAATTATCGACACAGAAGAACCCTAGGTCTTCCAGACTCTGCACAGCAATTGTCTTACCCGCACCTGACATTCCGGTAATAATGATCAGGGTGGCTCCAGCCGTTGGAGTATTGTCCAATTCGGTCATTAAAGCGTCCCCTCCCTAAATTAGTATATGAATACTCCCTATCTTTTAAGAACGAAGCAGAAGGCCTGCAGCACCAACAATACCTGCATCATTGCCAAGCTCCGCAGGGATAATCGAAACACCCGTCTGAAGCGGAGCTGGTGCGAGCTTAGCGAACACGCGACGAACTTCATCAAATAGAATATCTCCAGCTTTAGACACACCACCACCAATGATAAAGACCTCAGGGTTAAGCACGGCCGCAACAGAAGCCATAGATTTACCCAGATAGTAAGCTGCACGGTTTACTATACGAATCGCTACTTCATCACCAGCTTTAGCCGCATCAAATACTTCCTTCGCTGCAATCTTCTCTACCTGAGAAAGGGAAGTACGATCACCACGAGCGACTGCATCATTAGCCATACGAATAATACCTGTAGCAGAGGAAACGGTTTCCAGACATCCCATATTGCCACAACCACATTGAATAGCTTCCAGATCCGGCACTACAGTGATATGGCCAAGCTCGCCCGCTAGACCCGCGAAACCTTGATAAATTTTTCCATTAATAATGATTCCGCCACCCACACCTGTTCCAAGGGTATAGCAAACACAGTTCTCAATCCCGCGACCTGCACCACTCCAAGCTTCACCCAGCGCAGCCACGTTCGCATCATTGTCTATTTTGACAGGCTTGTTCCAGCGATCTTCCAAAATGGAGCGAATCGGCACATCTTTAAATCCTATGTTGGGCGCAAGAATGATGATTCCTTCACGAATATTTGTGAACCCTGCTACGCCCGCGCCTACACCTGCAAGCTGATCCCAAGAGTACGGGGAATCCTCCACAATTTGGCGTACATACTTCTCGATATTATCGATAACAGTATCGACACCTTCTGCAGTTCCTGTTGGTCCCTCATAAGTATGTAGTAGAGTTCCCTCAGCATTGCAGATTCCAACCTTAATTGCAGTTCCACCCAAATCCACGCCAACGTAGATATTCTCAGACATGTAACAAGCCACCTTTTTTTATACTAAAATAGTTAATCCTAAGTACCAACTATAATAGAAGCCCCCTCTGTGGTCAAGGAAAGACAACACACCCGGGAATTCCTTATTTCAATAGTATACTCTATTATATTCTAAGAAGACCCTCTTGCGCCAAAGCAAGAGAGTCTTCTTCCCATATTATTATCTGGAAATATTCCATTATCACCCATTATTCTGATAGAATACGCTTCTGCCCCTCCAGTGCACGGATGGGTGCGATATTCTGTGTAAACTCTAGCGTTCCCATATACCGGCCTGTCTCGTCGCGGACAGCGAAATAACGGATATAAATAAACTTATCCTTGATGTTGATCCAGAAGTCCTCAGCGTCCTTATGTCCTGCCTTAAAGTCTTCCAGAAGCTTCTCCACCACATGAACACTTTGAGGCGGATGACAGTTCTGTACCGTACGGCCGATAACTGCCTTAGTTCGGGCAAAGATACGTTCCTTGCCGTGTGAAAAATACCGCACAACATCATTTTCATCAATGAATGTCAGATCTACCGGCAGATGATTGAGTACGGTCTCCAGCTGATGCAGTGACAACAGCCCTGTCTCAAAACGTATGAACCCTTCTTGCGGAGTTACTCCCTCTGCTTCTCCCAGCACTGCACCTTCCGGCTCTGCGGCGCGCTCTGGGACCCATTCCTGCTCCGGTGCGGTTAGACAGAAACCAATCTCATCGCTCTCCCGAGCGATTTTGACCCATTCGTCTTCAGTCAGTTTGTCCAGCGCCATAGGCAGTAGAATATTCTCTTCTTTAAAGATCATTTCATTTACTTCCTGGATAATCTCCGTAACTTGAGCCCCAATTTCTGCAGCGTTTCCGTTATACGCGCTAAGTGCTGCTTTGGCCTCTTTTATCATACGGCGGATATTATCATCGACTCCCCACATGACCTTGGTCGGTCCATAAATCCCATACTTTTCAAGGTAAGGAAATAGCAGATTCTCTTTACGGCTGTAGTGTTTATCAAGATCTAGCAATAAGCTTAAATCTTCCAATAACTTGAAGATAAGTTCTTCACTGTCGTTCTTCTGAAATTTGGTTGCGTGTAAATCTAAACGGAAGTTCACAAGTCTTTCTATCTCGCGGTTTTCCAGCTTGAAGGTGTGTACTGGATGCCCTGGCTGCTCCTCAGGCTTAGATGAACGGTGAATTTGCTCAATAGAACCTTTAAAAATCGCTGTATGGACCGAACAAAGCCGCTGTACCTCAGATACCGGAATCCCCTCTTCGGTCATTAATGAATGCTCCATAGCTGAGATTTCCGCTACGGTTACATCGCCTACAGCTTCCTCGAAGCGCGCCTTCACCTCTTCAATGCTTTTGCCTGCATGCAGTTCTTTAATAATCTCCTTGAGCATGGCTTGGCGACGAGTTTGCTCCGGCACATCAACCTCGCGGTTATTTATCAGTTCACTCATTATTGATCTCTCCTTAATGATATTTTGATGATAGATGTCTTTATTTCATAATCTCGAAGCCATGTCGTTCAAATGCTAACCTCACGGTTTCGAGATCCATTTTCTTCAGCTTGATTCCTTTGGATAAGGTCATGAAACGGCCAGCGGTCTGCAGCATGCCTGGCTTAGCAATGTCCTTAAAGCCCAGCTCTACCATAATCTCAACGACCTCCGGATGCCTTGATACCATCTCGAAGATAGACTCATCCATTCGCAGCACTTTTTCCATTGGACTATTCTCCTTTGTGTGAGAACTATTCTCAACAACAGATTAGCACAGGCCGTATGGGGCGATTGTGATTGCAGTCACTAAATTAGAAGAATGCAATTATCGTTCTTTTTAAAGATGGATTATGTATAGTCCGAAACTAAAAAAACTGCCCCCTACGCTTAAAAAGCATAAGGGACAGCTTGATTGGTAAATGTTCATTTATTATAGCGTTACTCCTGTTTTAAATATGGAAATCTC
This sequence comes from Paenibacillus sp. FSL R5-0345, assembly GCF_000758585.1. Classification (NCBI taxonomy): domain Bacteria; kingdom Bacillati; phylum Bacillota; class Bacilli; order Caryophanales; family Paenibacillaceae; genus Paenibacillus; species Paenibacillus sp. FSL R5-0345. The sequence goes on along the minus strand of NZ_CP009281.1, from coordinate 176,860 downwards.
ACGAAAATTATTCTTCTCATTATTTACCCAATCCCCACTAGCCACGCTGATAATGTAGTTAATAAAGTCACGCAGGACCTCATCTGGAGAACCGTCTTCGACCAACACACCTGCATTAAAATCAATCCAGTGACGTTTGCCTTCATACAAAGGTGTATTCGTCGATACCTTCATCGTTGGCACAAAAGTACCAAAAGGTGTCCCCCGTCCAGTCGTAAAGATCACCAATTGGCAGCCAGCAGCAGCCAGAGCCGACGAAGCCACTAGGTCATTGCCCGGCGCGTTAAGAAGATTTAAGCCTTTGTTAGTGATAAGCTCTCCGTACTTGAGTACATCCAATACCGTAGAATTACCGGATTTTTGAGTGCAACCCAGCGATTTATCCTCAAGCGTAGTAATCCCTCCGGCTTTATTGCCTGGTGAAGGATTTTCATATACCGGCTGTTTATAGTCCATGAAATACTGCTTAAAGTCATTGATGAGATCAACAATTTTGTGGAAAATAGCTTCGTCTGCCGCACGCTCCATCAGAATCTTTTCGGCGCCAAACATCTCGGGCACTTCAGTCAGTACAGTTGTACCGCCCTGAGCAGCCATATAATCAGACAAACGTCCTAGCAGAGGATTCGCAGTAATACCGGACAAACCGTCGGAGCCTCCGCATTTCAGACCGATTTTCAGCTCAGAGAGCGAGACTTCTTCCCGATGATCGCCTTGTACGTTATTGTAGAGTTCCTTCAACAGCTTTACGCCTTCTTCAATCTCATTCCCAACCTCTTGCGAGACAAGAAAACGCACACGATCCTCATCGTAACTACCCAGCATGTCTTTAAAAATATGCAGATTGTTGTTCTCACAACCTAGTCCGAGCACAAGTACGGCGCCCGCATTTGGATGCTTAACCGCATTAGCCAGAATCGTACGAGTATTGTCATGATCATCACCCAGCTGAGAGCAACCATAGTTATGCTTCAGTACGAGCACGTTATCGAACGGAGCGATATCGCCAACCTCTGCCTTGAAAATATTGATGATCTGCTCCGCCACTCCATTCACACAACCAACTGTAGGCACGATCCACAGCTCATTGCGAATACCTACAGTTCCATCAAAGCGACGGTACCCCTTAAAGGTCAAATTCTCATCGGCAAAAGGATTCGGTATCAGCTTCTGCTCAAACGTATATTCCTCTACCCCTGTTAGGTTGGTCTTCGTATTATGGGTATGCACCCATTCACCAGGCGCAATAGGTGCTTTGGTATGACCGATTGGATAACCATATTTCAACACATTCTCGCCTTCGCTAATGCTGGTTAATGCAATTTTATGACCTCTGGCGATATCTTCTGTAATCTTGATCTCTTTTGAACCAATTACGATAGTGTCGCCTGCCTTATAGTCCTTCAATGCAACCGCTACGTTATCAGCATCATTGATTTGTAGTACCTCTTTCATGGTCTTGATCATATCGTTATCCACCTCCTGTGTATTAATTGTGCGCAGGTCTCTTCACGAACATTTGCAGCGCTTGCTTCATCCCTACTCGCTCAATTGCAATTAGCCCTTCTGCCGCCTTGTCAGTCAGCCCCGCAATTTCATTTAAATCACAACCCCAGCGATTTTTTGCCGCCAGTACCTGAGCAGTCAGTGCGCGTAACCCAGAGTCTGTACCATCCCATCCTCCCCACAAGGAAGCGAACCATTCCAAAATATCCGCATCATCCGCAAGCTTAATTTCTTCATCCCCTCTACGTCCTTTATAGAAGGCAATTAATGCGCTCAATGAGAAAACAAGCTTCTCAGGCAATTGTTCCTTGGACTCTACATATTGCAATAAAGAAGGCAGATCTCTTGTCTTAAATTTCGAGATAGCGTTAAGGGAGATGCTCATCAAGTAATGCTGCACATAAGGGTTCAAGAACCGTTCCAATACCGCGTCTGCAAAAGAATTCAATTCCTCTGTCGGCAGATCCAGTGTCGGAATGATCTCATCATAGATTAAGGACTTCACGTAGGCCCCAACCTCTTCGTGCTCAATGGCCTCGGCAACCGTATCAATGCCGTACAAATAGGCTACTGGTGTCATAGCTGTGTGTGCTCCATTTAAAATTCTAACTTTACGAGTCCGGTAAGGCGCTATATCATCGACTACCAGTACATTAAGACCTGCTAATTCAGCAGGGAACTCCTCTTTAATCCACTCTGGCCCTTCAATCACCCAAAGATGGAATTGCTCGCCGACAACGACCAGCTTATCCTCATAACCGAGTTCTTCTGTTATCTCGGCGATAGTGTCTCTTGGATATCCGGGAACAATGCGATCCACCAGACTGCAGCAGAAGGTGTTGGCTTCGTTCAACCAGTCTACAAAGCCCTCTCCAAGATTCCAAAGGTCCGCATATTTTAAAATAACCTTCTTAAGCTCATCACCATTTCGGTCAATCAGCTCGCATGGAATGATGATAAAACCTTTAGAAGCATCCCCATTAAAAAATTCAAAACGTTTATACAATAAGGCTGTCAGCTTGCCCGGGAAACTGCTCTGCGGAGCATCGGTTAACTTGTCGCCTGCTTCAAAAGCAATTCCCGCCTCAGTGGTGTTGGACACGATAAAGCGCAGCTCTGGATTCTCAGCAAGCTTCATATACTCCTCATGCTGGGCAAAAGGATTAAGCGTTCTCGTAATACAGTTGATGACCTCATGTTCTTTTACCGCTACTCCGTCTTTGATTCCTTGGAGATAAAGCGTATATAGACCATCCTGGACATTTAGCATTTCTGCAAGTCCGTTGCCCAGCGGTTGTACAACCACCACTCCACCATTGAAATCCGTTTTTTGATTCATCGTATGAATCTGCCAATCTACAAAGGCGCGCATGAAATTACCTTCACCAAATTGCAGGACCTTTTCGGGGTATTGCTTGTAGGCTTTCCAACTATCGCTATTCAATTTTTTCAATCTAAACGCCTCCCATTTATTAATGCACACGATAAACTATTTAAAAAAACTATATAAATTAATATTATTATTCTTAATTTTATTAATTTATGCACACGTGAAAATTTTATCTAAAACCCTTTACCATTGTAAAGGATTGGGGGCCATATGCGTCCACCTACTATTTTGACAGCTTCCTAACCGATTCTCTCTCAATCAGCTCTGTCTCGATCGAGATTCGTCCATCTTGTTCTGTAGGTTCCTTGATTAAGCTTAACAACTGGCGTGCACCTTGCTCACTGATCTTCTCAATCGGACGTTTGACCGTGGTAAGCGATGGATTCGCAAAAAGCGAAAAACCAATATCATCAAAACCAACAATAGAGACATCCTTCGGCACCTGCAGCCCTCGCTCGAACACAGATTTCATAGCTCCGATCGCCATATCGTCATTGGAACAAAATACTGCCGTTGGTGGTTTTTCTAAATCCAGCAGCTTGCCCATCGCCTCATATCCGCTTTGCATATCGTAATTACCACTTTTCATATAGTCGTTACGCACAGGGATATTATGGTCAATCAATGCTTTTATAAAACCGTCTCTGCGTTCCTGCGTGGATTTAAAACCCTCTACGCCTTCAATAATCGCAATGTCTTGATGCCCGGCTTCAATTAGATGTTTTCCTGCATGATAAGCACCTTCCCGGTCATTCGAGATGATGTTAATAATGGAACGGTCATCTATCTGCCGATTCAGCACAACGATTGGAATGCCTTGCTGGACCACATGGTAAATGAATTTATTATCTGCTTCACTCTGGCTCATTAGAATAATTCCATCAAAGCGTTTGCGATGAATAGAGGAATATTCCGCATAATCATCGATCCCACGGATGAACAGATTATACTCTACATCTATGACACTATTTACACCACGAATCGTGTCAGAGAAGAAACCAGACGTTGTGCCGTTGGCGATACTCGTGAAGAACAAGCCAATGGTGTATGATCGCTGCATCACAAGGCTTTTAGCATTGTAATTGGGGACATAACCCACTTGCGCAGCGATCTCGGCGATTTTTTTACGTGTAACTTCTTTAATTAGGGGACTGTTGTTAAGTGCTCTTGATACAGTTGTATGTGAAACATTCGCCAGCTTGGCGATATCCTTGATTGTAGGTGCCATGGGTCAACCTTCCTTATCAAACGGGTTTGGCTATTCCATGTAAGGATATCATAACGATTACCTAGTCACCAATGCCTGTTTCGAGAAATTAAAATAATGATCAGCGTTATTGTAACAGATGTTCTCAACCATACCGCCCAGCAGTTCCATATCATCTGGGGCTTCTCCAGTCTCTACCCAGGAGCCTATAAGATCACATAGAATCCTTCTAAAGTACTCATGTCTGGTATACGATAAAAAGCTTCTGGAGTCTGTTAGCATCCCGACAAATTGGCTAAGTACACCAAGGTTGGCGAGCGTCTTCATTTGTTCCAGCATGCCATCCTTATTGTCATTGAACCACCATGCCGTTCCGAATTGAATCTTTCCTGGAATTCCGCCTCCTTGAAAGCAGCCCATTAACCCGGCAATGACATGATTATCATTTGGATTCAGTGAGTACAAAATTGTTTTAGGCAGCGCGTTCTCACGATCCAGCGCATCCAGTAGACCTGCCAGCGGCTTAGCAATCACACCATCATTGATGGAATCATAACCCGTGTCAGGACCGAGACGTCCGAACATTACGCTGTTATTATTGCGCAGCGCATGAATATGGAATTGCATTGCCCAATCCAGCTCGCTATATAATTTACCTAGGAACACAAGTGTGAACCCTTTATATTTCTTTTCTTCACTCTCGCTTACAGTGCCTTCACGAAGCGCCTTAGCAAATATTGCCGCAGCTTCCTCCAAAGTAGCTGGCTCAAACATTACTGCATCCAAAGCATGGTCGGATACACGGCCCGCTCTGGCATGGAAGAATCTCACTCTACTCTCCAATGCTTCTAGAAACTGACCATAATTTTCAACATCCATTCCTGAGACTTCGCTTAGCTGAGCTACCCAAGGCTTGAAGGTAGGACGATTGATTTCAAGGGCTTTATCTGGACGGAACCCCGGAACTATGCTGACATTGAATCCGCTCAAGTGACTGATTTTTTCATGATATTCCAGAGTATCTACAGGGTCATCTGTGGTGCATACAACAGTAACTTTCGATCTAACAATTAGATCTCTTGCTCCATACCCTTCCCCTTGCAGCTGATTATTCACTTCATCCCAAATCTTCGGCGCATTAGCCTCATTTAGCAGATCATATACACCAAAGAAACGTTGCAGCTCTAAATGTGTCCAATGATAAAGCGGGTTCCCGATAATCTTAGGAACGGTTCTGGACCAGGCTAGAAATTTATCATAGTCACTGGCGTCACCGGTAATGTATTTCTCTTCTACACCATTTGCCCGCATCACTCTCCATTTGTAATGGTCACCATACAGCCACGCTTCGGTAATATTATTAAACGTCTTGTTCTCATAAATCTCTTGTGGACTGAGGTGGCAATGATAGTCGATAATCGGCATGTCTTTCGCATAGGTATGAAACAGCTGAATTGCTGTCTCACTGGACAATAAGAAGTTCTCATCCATGAATTTTCTGCTCATGAGATTTACTGCTCTCCTTTATAATCATAATGGGAGTTGCATTTAGTTTAACGTGAACATTTATTGGTTTTAGAATTTCTTGTCGATAACAAAACAAACTATGATTAAATCTAAAGATAATTGCTTTTTACAAATTGTTCACGTTAACATTACAATCTTATTGTAAACCTATTTTAAGAATGCGCAAGTCCTTTTTGAAGGATATTGTTACAGTTATTTTAACCATCACAAAAAAGCAGGCGACCCTTTAAGATAAGGTCACCTGCTTGAAATCATTCCGATTAAACTTTGCTATTACTACCCAAGTTTTCGCTCCAGTCATGCACCATTGTACCTTCAAGATATTTCTCAGCGTCCATTGCTGCCATACAGCCGGTGCCTGCTGCAGAAATCGCTTGGCGATAACGGGTATCCTGTACGTCACCACAAGCAAATACGCCTGGAATGTTCGTTTCAGTAGTACCTGGATTCACCACGATATAACCGTTAGTATCCGTGGTAATCTGACCACCCAAGAAACCCGTATTCGGCGTATGTCCAATAGCGACAAATACTCCGTCTGCTTCGATGAGTTCCTCAAGACCTGTCTCATTGTTCCTAACCTTTAGCCCTTTAACACCGGACTCATCCGTTGTAACCTCAAGCGGTGTGCGATTAAGCGCCCACGCAACCTTACTGTTGTCACGTGCGCGATCCTGCATAATCTTCGAAGCCCTAAGCTCATCACGACGATGAACCACGGTTACACTGGAAGCAAATCTTGTTAGGAAGCTGGCTTCCTCCATCGCGGAGTCTCCACCACCGATCACGATGATCTTCTTATTGCGGAAGAAGAAACCGTCACAAGTAGCACAAGTGCTGACCCCACGGCCTACATTCTCCTGCTCCCCTGGTATTCCTAAATATCTGGCAGAAGCACCGGTAGAGATAATCACCGACTCTGCCTCTAATACACCCAATCCATCTACTGTAACTTTAAATGGACGCTGTGAAAAATCCACGGAGTCCACCCAACCATTCTTGAATTCAGCACCAAAACGTTCAGCCTGCTTCCGCATGTTGTCCATTAAATCCGGGCCGAGAATCCCCTCTGGAAAACCTGGAAAGTTCTCCACTTCCGTTGTCGTTGTCAGTTGTCCACCAGGCTGCATACCTTCAATTACAAGTGGGTTAAGGTTGGCACGTGCCAAATAAATAGCAGCAGTAAGCCCGGCCGGGCCTGTTCCGATTACAATCGTTTTGTACATAACAGTGGCCTCCTCACAATAGGATTTATTTCAAGCCTAAACGCCTTCGGTGTACTTATAAGAACGATAAGCGTTTAAGTGAGAAATATAAGACTTAAAGTAAAGGTGTAGAACTTGTACTTCCTTATATTTTGAAGAAAACGGGCCCTCATTAGAAAGAAGGCTCCGTCTCTACGAAATACTGCATTGATAATTTAGATATTCTCAGTAAATGGGGGAAGACTGTCGCTCACACTTCCCTGAAAACTGCATTCATCATCGATACGCCGGGCATAGCGACTGACCATCGATACAGAAACGTTGTAACGCTGAGCTACCTCACGGTAGGTGACTGGAAGGTTATGCATTTTTGCGATCAGATACTCTAAGGCCGCACACCAGCCTTCCGTTTGTCGGATAAAAGGAACATCCGGATATATGCTGCTCACGAATTGCTTCCAGAGTAATTCAGCATCCTTTTTCTGGACGGCATCGAATCTCCGGTCCATCATACTTACTGTCTGATCAATGACTTTTTGCCAATCTTCTCTCCATTCTGGCAATCCCTTCAGACGTGCAGTAGGCGTTTCTTTGGCTTCCTGAAGTACCTTTTCCTCCGGAACACTACCAATCAGCCGTTGCAGACTGAGAAGTGCGGCTTCTTGAAGCTTTTCTTCCTGTAAAGGCTGTTGCTTCAAAAGTCCTTGCAGAATCTCGGACATTTCTTCATCTTCGATCCAGCGCAGAGCTTCCGTCACCTGAAGCTTCGTATTGGCATCGCCGTAGCGAAGCGCCCAGAAGAAAGAAGATCGAAGCAGTGGATTGTTCCGCACCTCTTCGGCAAAGCTGCCCTTATTGTCTTTCCACAGCTTCAGCTGCTCTTGAAATGGGAGCTGATAGTTGTAGCTTATAGGAGAGAGCACTTTACCTTCTCCCTGCGCTTGCTGCAGCTGAGCCAGAAAAAACCTCGGCACAGCCGATTCCGGATCCAGCTTAGCAGCTTTTTGCCAGCAACGCTGAGCTTCTGTGTACAGACCACTATTGCTAGCTGCCGCTGCACAATAATGGTACAAGCTGGCGTCACCGCCGACTTCTTCATCCTTCAGCAGGCGTCGAAAATGACCGTAGGCGGTTCTATGCCGTCCCAGAATCCCCATGGTAGTGGCCATTTTGAACAAATGCTCCTGGTGAAAAGGAATAGTTGTCTCTAACAGACGTAACAATCCAGCTAGCTGCCCCCGGTCACCTTCATACTGCAGAAAGATCGCCAAGTTACAGAGTGCATGTAAATTCCCTGAGTCCTGTTCAAGCACCCGCATGATGCATTCTTTGGCTTTGGTGAAACGCCCCATATAGAAATACGCAAGGGCTAGGTTGTTATGCGCCGCCAAGAAGTCTGGCGTATTGCTTACAATCTCTTCAAGCAAAGTTACGGCTTGTGTAAACTTGCCTTCTTCCAACAGCGCTCGGGCCCGCTCATGCTCTATTACCCCTTCCCGGCTTCTAATCCGGATAAGCGGTGCAGGACGATCCAGCTCATATTGCAGAAGCTCCATCAATTCTTCTGATTCGGCCAGAAATTCACCGTTCACATCTTCTTCGAGATAAGTAACGAGTGAACGTTCGGCCTCCTCATAGCTTTCCATATTGGCGAAGTTGTTAGCCATATAGAAATAACATTCCGTCATTCCAGGATCAATATTCTCTAAGACATGGGTCAAAATGTCATTAGACGCCTCATAATTACCCATCTCTGATAATACGCCTGCTACGTTGCAATGATTTACCGGGTTCTCCGGTTCGTACTCTACAGCTTTGCGAAAATTCTTTAATGCCTTATCATATTGAAAGCGATCCAAGGACCGAACGGCTCTTTCAAAGAAAAAATTGGCATTCAGAGTGACAGGAATAACATTACCATTCTCCGCATCATACTCTGAAGTTCTCTCCATCATGGAAGCAAGGCACCCCCTTATAAGAAGCTTCCTTATACTAACGAAAAAATAGGAGAACGGCGCCCAATAGGGTATACCGGAGCTCCAAACTTAATCGCTATTCCGTTCCCTTTATGGGTGCGGCTATCTTCACACAGTATACCACATGTGACCGTGAGATTCTCAAGTTGAGAAAGACTCTACCACTCCATTAACAGCAACTTTCTCAAGTAAAAAATAAAAAAGACGGGGAATTAAATTCCCGCGTCTCTGAAAAGCTTGTCGATCGAACCGCCCTCAAGAATAATGCGTGTTGCTTGCGCAAGCATCGGTGCAACCGATAAGACCGTAAACCGACTTGAATGATCATCTGGCAGCGCGATAGAATCGGTAATGACCACTTCCTGAACAGAGGGATGGTCAAGCCGCTGCAACGCAGGTCCTGAGAACAATCCATGCGTCGCACAGACGATACTGTCCTTCGCACCTCTCTCTTTCAAACCCTCTACGACATTCACAATAGTAGTTCCTGTATCAATCAGGTCTTCGATAATGATCGGTGTACGTCCCTCGACATCGCCAATGACATGAGTGATTACCGATTCATTATGGGCAGGACGCTTCTTAATCATAATGGCAAAAGGGGAATCCAGCTTATTCGCCAGCTTCTCAGCCATAGATGCACGTCCGGCATCCGGGGAGACAATGACCAGATCAGACATAGCCTTGGCTTTCAAATGACTGCTGATCAAATCAAGTGCAGTCAGATGATCGACCGGAATGTTGAAAAAGCCTTGAATTGCCGCTGCATGCAAATCGATAGTGATCACACGGGTTGCGCCTGCAGTCGTAAGTACATCTGCTACCATCTTAGCCGAGATCGGTTCACGAGGTGCAGACTTACGTTCCTGCCGAGCGTATCCATAATACGGTACAATAATGTTAACTGTACGCGCCGATGCCCGTTTGGCGGCATCTATCATCACGAGCAGTTCCACGAACATCTCATTAATGGGATGGGATAGGGATTGCACCAAAAATACGTCGCAGTTCCGGATGCTCTCTTCGTAATGCACGTAAATCTCGCCGCTCATGAAACGGGTCAGCTTAATCTGCCCCAATTCAACACCAAGTCGCTCTGCAATATCTGCCGCCAGCTTTGGATTCGACGAACCGGAAAAAATACGTAATTGTTGATGATGCATAATACCCTCCTGCGGATTATAAATTATAGTTTGAACGGAACAGCGGTACGGCGGCGTCCCTCAAATACAGCCAGTTCACGGAAACCTGTGTGCCACAGCATGCTGCGTGCCTCTTGCAAGCCGTCACCAAGCTTGGCAGGGTCATGTGCATCCGAGCCGAGCGTAAGCTGTATACCGAGCTTAAAAGCCTCCTGTAGCAGGTGTTCCGCCGGGAACATCTCAGCACATGGTTTGGAAAGTCCTGAAGCATTCAGCTCCATGGCGATGCCGCTATCCGCTATAACCTTTAAGGTATCCAGCTCCAGCGCTTTCACCTCTGCTTTTCCTTCTGGTGTCTGTGGACCATAACCGAACCGTTTAATAACATCCATATGTCCTATAATATCATATAATCCTGATAACGCCGACTTCTTTACAGCATCATAATAAAGACGATATACCTCTAGTTCATCCTTGCCTTCCCAGCCATGAACCTGTCGATGGTCTGTGATATCCCATTCCCCAAGAAAATGCACGGAACCTATCAAATAATCCCATGGGTAAGGAGATAAAATCTCACGAATTTGATCTTCGTAGCCTTCAATATAATCCGCTTCCAGCCCCACCCGCAGATCTATGACTCCTCGGTAGCGTTCCTTCAGCGTCAGGCATTCCTCCACATAACGAGGCAGTTCGGCCATTGGCATAGCCATTTCAGGGTAATAGCTAGCGGGATCGACATGGATGAGCGGCAAGTGGTCCGACAACCCTAACTGCTGCAGTCCAAGCGCTATCCCACGCTGCACATATTCCTCAAGCTTGCCCACGGCATGACCGCAGCGCTCATGATGCGTGTGGTAATCGATATGCATCCGTCAGTTCCCTCCCTAGTACTGGTCCCGGCGTGGGCGCTCGTGGCGGGTACTCAATTCTTCCATGATCTCATCCAGCGGAAGCTTGCGCTCCTGCAGCAGTACTAGTAAGTGGTAGATCAGATCACTAACTTCAAGACGCAGCTCGGCGTTATCTTTATTTTTGGCGGCAATAATGGTCTCGGAGGCTTCCTCGCCTACCTTTTTGAGGATCTTATCCACGCCTTTATCAAACAAATAAGTGGTATACGCACCTTCCGGACGCTCTACCTCCCGCTCAGCAATCACGCGCTCCAGCTCACCAAGAACAGCAAAACGCTCGCCATCCGTATTACCAGGAGATGACTTTTGAGCTTCCTTGGTTTGGTTATTCAAAGGAATCTCACGGAAAAAACACGACGTAGCTCCAGTATGGCAAGCCGGTCCTTCAGGGACAACCTTCACAAGCAATGTATCGCTATCACAATCATAGGATATGGATGTAATCGCTTGTGTGTTGCCTGAGGTTCCACCTTTGTGCCAAAGCTCACTGCGTGAGCGGCTCCAGAACCATGTCTGACCACTTTCCAGCGAGAGCTGTAATGATTCCGAATTCATATAAGCAACCATCAAAACTTCTAGTGTGTTAGCATCCTGTACAACGGTAGGCACCAACCCTGCTTCATTCCAACGAATGCCGGCCAGCGCTTCTTTTTGGCTGGATGTATTCTTTTCTGTTTCGCTCATCGGATCTCTACCCCTTTTTGCTTCAAGTCTGCCTTTAAGTCATTAATAGCAATCTCTTTATAGTGAAAAATGGTCGCCGCCAGTCCCGCATCGGCTTTCCCTTCCGTAAATACATCGTAAAAATGCTCCTTCTTCCCAGCGCCGCCGGAAGCAATCACAGGAATACTGAGCAAGTCGCTTACAGCTGAGGTCAGCTTCAAATCGAAGCCATCTTTTGTACCATCTGCATCCATACTAGTGAGTAGAATCTCACCTGCACCCAGCTTCTCAGCTTCCTTGGCCCAGGTCAAAGCACGGATACCAGTGGGCTTGCGACCACCATGCGTGTACACTTCCCATTCACCAAAGGCCTCGTTATATTTAGCATCTATTGCTACCACAATACATTGAGAGCCAAAACGACGTGCACCTTCTAGAATTAACTGTGGATTAGTAATTGCTGCCGTATTAATACCGATTTTGTCTGCACCTGCACGAAGGATCCGCTTCATATCATCAGGTGTAGAGATCCCTCCACCCACTGTGAAAGGAATGGCGATTTCACCTGCGGTCTGCCGCACTACTTCAATCATGGTCGCCCGACCTTCTACAGAAGCAGAAATGTCGAGAAACACCAGTTCATCCGCGCCTTCACGGTCATACAGCGCCGCCAATTCTACCGGATCTCCGGCATCACGCAAATTCACAAAGTTAACGCCTTTGACTACCCGTCCATCCTTAACGTCAAGACAGGGGATGATACGTTTTGCTAACATTAGATGTTCCTCCTTTCCATGTGTTTCCTAAATCATTTCGATCCACCTTAGCCAAGGGGGCACCAAAGTCTACGGCCCTCTGGACATCCGGATTGTTGGCATAAGCGAGACCAACTTCAATACTCACCCTATAATCACTATGTTTCCACGACTCTTGCTCCTAGCAGGACGACGGACTCGCGACAATTGCAAGACCACAACCTTAGAGGCAGCCTGTGGGCTCGCGCTCATGAAATAATCGACTCATTTAGTTGCACAACGTGCAGTTATTTCATCGTCCGTACAGCAAACCAGGCGTTTAACTGCATTTCGTACAATTAAATCCGGGAATGAGCTTAGATATAAGCTCAACTCTCATTTATAGCTGCACGAAATACAATTAAATTAGCAAACACGCTCTTAACTGGAATAATAGTTGTATGAAGTACACTTATATCATCCATCTGAGGAGTACTGTCCCGTTCTACCAACTTAGTCACTCGGTTGCTGGTGACTATAAGCCTAGTTCAACGTTCTATTGCACTAAATACAACCAAAATCCCTATAAATGCAATTTTTCACAGAGTAAGAACGAGTTAATTAGTCAGGTTCGTCAACTAACGCACATAATCAGCACTACTTCTGCCCGAGTGCCTGCAAAGCTTTGGAAAGATCGATATTGCCCGTGTACAACGCCTTGCCAACAATAGCTCCACCCACACCGCTACCGCTATGCACGTTTAGACGTAACAGATCATCAAGACTGGTGACTCCGCCGGAAGCGATCACCGTTTTGCCGCTGAACTTCGCCATGGACACAATGCCCTCCACGTTTGGACCCTGCATCATCCCATCGCGGGAGATATCGGTGTAAATGAACGTTTCCGCTCCTTTTGCAGCCAGTTCCTTAGCAAGATCCTCGGCCCGTACTTCAGAGGTGTTCAACCAGCCGTGTGTCGCAACAAACCCGTTGCGCGCATCAATGCCGATAGCTACTTTATCACCGTATTTAGCCAATACCGCTTCGGTAAAAGCATGGTCATTAATTGCAGCAGTGCCGATAATAACGCGGCTAACGCCAAGTCCGAGCAATTTTTCCACGTCCGCAAGATTACGAAGGCCACCGCCCACTTGAACAGGCACATTAGCATTAGCAGCAATAGCGCCGATAATCGCATCATTCACAGGATGACCTGCTTTCGCACCGTCCAAGTCCACCAAATGAATGAACTTTCCGCCTTGCTCTTCCCATGATTTTGCTACTTCCAGTGGACTATCATTGTATATCGTTTCCTGACTGTAATCCCCTTGTTGCAGCCTGACACATTTTCCATCCCGGATATCAATCGCCGGATATACAATAAAAGAAGACATTTGGCGCTCCCCACTTTCGTTACATTATATTTATAGCGCGGCTTACGCCCGCTCTCCCTTTAATTTCAAGTATAAACGCCTTCGCCGTCCTAATAAGGACGGTAAGCGTTTAAGCGAGAAATATAAGGATAAAGTGTATTGTGAAACTTATACTTTCTTATATTTCAAAAAATTACCCAGCAGCTTGATGCCCAGCTCCCCGCTTTTCTCCGGATGGAACTGCATGCCGAACACATTATCTTGCCCCACTATAGCTGTGACTGGGTAACCATAATCGGTGACAGCCAGCAAATCGCTCTCTTTCGCTACAAGCGCGTGATAAGAGTGAACGAAATACACATGCCCCTCATCAAGATCTGCAAAAAGCGGACTTTGCGGCTGCCTAAAGCTCAGCTTGTTCCACCCCATATGCGGTACTTTATAGCCATCTCTAGGAGCGAACCGCACCACCGAACCTGAGAGAATATCAAGTCCCTCATGGCTGCCATGCTCTTCACCACTGCTAAATAGCAGCTGCATGCCAAGACAAATGCCAAGCAGCGGCTGGGTTCCGGCTGCTACCTGTTTGACCACTAGATCCAAACCGCTTTCCCGCAGCTGCTCCATCGCATCGCCAAATGCACCGACACCTGGCAGAATGACACTATCAGCAGCGAGAATTTTCTCGGCATCCCCTGTCACAACACACTCATAACCGAGACGTTCTACCGCCTTGCTCACACTGTGCAGGTTGCCCATGCCATAATCGACGATTGCAACAGTCATGCTACAGCACTCCCTTCGTAGAAGGCACACCCTTCACACGCGGGTCAATCAGTGTCGCTTCATCGAGCGCACGTCCGAGAGCCTTGAATACAGCCTCAATCATGTGATGAGTGTTAGAACCGTAGTGTACGATCACATGCAGCGTAATCCGAGCTTCAAGTGCGAACTTCCATAAGAACTCCTGAACAAGCTCCGTCGAAAAGCTGCCCACCTGCTGTGAAGGATACGTTGCGCGATATTCAAAGTGCGGCCGATTGCTAATATCGATTACAACCTGTGCCAACGCCTCATCCATCGGTACAAAAACACTCGCATAACGTTTGATTCCTTTTTTATCACCTAGTGCTTCGTACAATGCTTGACCTAGGCAGATCCCAATGTCTTCAACCGTGTGGTGATCATCAATTTCGATATCTCCACGGGCCTGTACAGATAGATCAAACTGACCGTGCTTCGTAAACAAATCCAGCATATGATTCAAAAAAGGAACATCCGTCTCCAGCTCGGAAACTCCACTTCCATCTACGTTAAGAGACAGCTTGATATCCGTCTCGTTTGTTTTACGGCTTAGCCCCGACTGGCGCAAGGCCTGTTCATTATTGTTCTCCATATCCGTCTCCACCTTTTCCTTCATTCTCTAATCGAATCTCAATAGCTCGTGCGTGACCTTCTAAGCCTTCGCGACGTGCCAGCTCTATAATGGTCTTCCCATCTCGAAGGAGGGCTTCCTTACTGTAATAGATCAGACTTGATTTCTTTATAAAATCATCCACGTCCACTGGTGACGAGAACCGTGCTGTACCATTGGTCGGAATAATATGATTTGGTCCGGCAAAATAATCGCCCACGGGCTCGGAGCTATATGCTCCCAAGAAGATCGCTCCAGCATTCTCGATGCTGCCCACAAGACCCATCGGATCCTCGACAACAATCTCTAGATGCTCTGGCGCCAAACGATTCACTACGGAGATTCCCTCCTCCATAGATTCCACAACAATGATCGCGCCGTAGTTCTCTACTGATGAACGGGCGATCGCCTGACGGGGCAGCTCCTGTAGCTGACGCTCCACTTCGGCTGCCACACTATCCGCCAAGCTCTGCGATGGCGTAACCAGAATCGCTGAGGCCATCTCGTCATGCTCGGCCTGCGAGAGCAGATCCGCTGCGACATAGGCCGGCTCAGCGGTCTCATCTGCGAGCACGACAATCTCGCTTGGTCCCGCGATACTGTCGATGTCCACGGCGCCATATACCTCGCGTTTCGCCAGCGCAACGTATATATTGCCGGGTCCACATATCTTATCTACCGGTGCTATGCTCTCCGTCCCAAAAGCCAAAGCAGCTACCGCCTGCGCTCCGCCCACACGGTAGATTTCATTCACACCTGCTTCTGCGGCAGCGACCAGGATGTAAGGATCAATTCCTTCTTTGCCGCCGGTGGATGGCGGGGTTACCATAACGATCTCCGGCACGCCCGCGATCTGCGCAGGGATCACGTTCATCAGCACCGAGGAAGGATAAGCTGCCTTGCCGCCAGGAACATATACCCCTACCCGCTTCAGCGGACGAATAATCTGCCCCAGAATCGTACCATCAGGCTGCAAGTCCATCCACGAATTCCGTTTCTGTCTAGCATGAAAAGCCCGGATATTTGCTGCGGCCGCTTGAATAGCGGATACGAAAGATTCTTCTACTCGACCATATGCCGCCTGAAGCTCTTCCGGGGTTACCCGTAGCTGATTAGGCGTAAGCGCAACACCGTCAAATTGCTCCGTGTAGCGAAGAAGCGCCGTGTCTCCTTCTTTTTTAATAGCGGCCACAATTTCCTTTACCGCCTTATTTTGCTCCGGTGTTCCATACTCTACTTCTCGCTCTAGCTTAAAATCCTTGCTCGATACAACCTTCATCGCTGGTTCCTCCCTTTACCCCTTAACGTCTCTTGCCACCTACCGCAAATTAGGTTCCCCTATAACCGCCTGCAGTCGATCACACAGCTGCTGTATCTCTTCATTTTTCATCCGATAGCTCACACGATTCGCCACAAGGCGGCTCGTAATTTCGAATATGCTCTTCATTTCAATTAACCCATTATCCCGCAGCGTTTGCCCGGTTTCTACCATATCCACGATACGATCAGCGAGACCAATCAGCGGCGCAAGCTCAATTGAACCATTTAGTTTCACAACCTCGACCTGTTGTCCCTGTTCCCGGAAATACTTTGATGCTACATTCGGATATTTCGTCGCCACACGCTGCTGAATTCCCGGCTGCCAGTTCGGCAATCCAATGATCGACATCCGGCATCGAGCAATGCCAAGATCAAGCAGCTCATATACATCACGATCTTCCTCCAGCAATACGTCCTTGCCCACGATTCCAATATCCGCCACACCATATTCTACATATGTAGGTACATCTACTGGTTTCGCTAATATAAACTCCATCCCTGCCTCAGGCAGTGGAATAACAAGCTTGCGGGATGCCTCACCATCTGGTGGAATCGGGAGACCTGCCTGGCGGAACAGCTCAGCAGCCTTTTCATAAATCCGACCTTTGGGCATAGCGACCTTCAAAATCTGTGCCATCGTTAAGTTGCCTCCTTTTCCATCTCCATGCAAAATTTATCTTAATCGCTCATTCTTACTAGCGATATCTCAGCCATGCTCACTTATAAAAGACACAAAGGTATAGATTTCTCCGTACCGCACACCCTCTGCTTCGACTGTGTCCGTATCCAAACGCTTCACCGTTTCAAGCTCTTCTGGTCCTGCTGCCAATCTAGTCACTACTGCGTGACCTTCCGACCGCAAGCGTGTTGCCTCTTCCAGACCTTCTTTTCTGCGAGTAGCATCATATTGGATTAAGATGGGTAGCTCTTCCTCTTCGTTTGAGCCGGTCACACCATCGAGAATTCGATTTGTTTTTAAAGAAAACCCTGTGGATGGGATCGGACGGCCAAACTGCTGCAGCAGATTGTCATATCTACCTCCACTGCATACCGGAAATCCTAATTCTGCTGCATACCCTTCAAATGTCATACCTGTATAATAGGAAAAGTCCCCGATCATCGTCAGATCAATCAGTACATGCTGTGATACCCCGTAAGAGACTAGTACCTCCCATACCTTACACAAATGGTCTATCGAATGACGGGCAAGCGGATGACTGCTAAGCTCTAGTGCCTGTCCACAGATCTCCTTACCCCCACGTAAACGCAGCAATCCATCCAGTTCATTCTTCTGAGCTTCCGTCAGATCCAGTCTCCGTAAGGTCTCACGGAAAGAGACATAGTCACGGCCCAGCAAATGACTCTTCAGCTCCTCTTGAACCTCCGGTAATTCTGGAAGTGCCTCTTGAAATAAACCATTCAGAAAACCGACATGCCCCATAGCGATTTTAAAAGACTTCACACCCGCAGCCTGCAACGATGAAATCGCGAGCGCTACTACTTCAGCATCAGCCTCAGGTGAGTCATCACCTACCAGCTCGACCCCTGTCTGGAAGAACTCCGCTTCCCGCCCTGCTTCTTCCTCTATGGCACGGAAGACATTAGCGTGATAGGATAACCGCAATGGTAATGGCTCATCCTTCAATAAAGATGCAACAACACGGGCAACTGGAGCAGTCATTTCAGAACGAAGCACTAGCGCCTGACCACGATTGTTGAGCAATTTATAAAGCTTTTGGTCGGACGTTGAGCTAGCCACGCCAACCGTATCGTAATATTCTAGCGTCGGAGTCATCATTTGCTGATAACCCCAGCGACTCATACAATGCAGGACATCATTCTCAATTTTGCGTAATTTTGTTACGGCCCGGGGCAGATAGTCCCGAACGCCAGACGGCTTCTCAAATCCCTTTGGTTTGGACATCTTCATTGTTCACCTCGTCAGTTATCATTAGATACTGTTTATGTTTACTTTACTATGGTAAAGTGGTAGCAAATTAAAGTATTTTCAATATCGTATCATGTTCACTGCTTTTTCGTCAATCAAACGGGGTAAAGCCTATAACTTCATTTCAAATGCTTGTATGCTTAAGCTTGTCTAAATTAAACACTTATGTACTTCGAACCAAAACTTGGGAATCCCTTTATTTTGCCTCCACGTTTATCCAATACTATAATGAGCTAATATGATTGTACTTCATAATTCTGTAATTTGTGTTCTAAAAATCTACCCACAACTAGAAAGAAGGGCTAATGCGTGACTAAATCCTATATGATTGGCGTTGATATCGGAACTACGAGTACCAAGGCAGTTCTCTTCGAGGAAAAAGGAGCCATAGTTGCACAAGCTAATGTAGGATATCCTTTACATCAGCCCTTACCCTCAATAGCGGAGCAAGACCCAGAGCAAATCCTGAATGCAGTTTTCCATACTATCTCTGCTGTTATGCGGCAAAGCGGTGTCTCTGCGGATGCAATCCTATTCGTCTCCTTCAGCTCAGCCATGCACAGTGTCATTGCAGTTGATAAACTGGGTAAAGCCCTAACTGCCTGCATCACATGGGCCGATAATCGCA
The DNA here is from genome assembly GCF_000758585.1 of Paenibacillus sp. FSL R5-0345. Taxonomy (NCBI): domain Bacteria; kingdom Bacillati; phylum Bacillota; class Bacilli; order Caryophanales; family Paenibacillaceae; genus Paenibacillus; species Paenibacillus sp. FSL R5-0345. Next base: position 157,912 of record NZ_CP009281.1, on the reverse strand, counting down.
GCGCCGGATGCGCACTTCGTTTAAAGGAGGAGCTAAACGGCCATGAATTGTATCTGCGTACAGGAACACCTATACACCCCATGTCTCCGATCACCAAGCTAATGTGGCTTCGCGAAGAGCAGCCGGACGTATTCCACCAAACCTATAAATTTATTTCCATAAAAGAATACATATTCGCAAGACTGTTTGGCGAATACATCATTGATCATTCCATTGCCTCTTGCACAGGCATGCTCAATCTGGAGAATCTAGAATGGGATAAAGAAGCTTTAGAGATTGCCCATATCACAGCGGATCAGCTCTCGCGGCTTGTTCCCACCACGCAGATTATGCATGGACTGCTTCCCGGTCTGGCAGAGCAGCTCTTACTGCTCCCTACAACCCCATTTGTTGTTGGAGCCAGTGACGGCGTCTTATCCAACCTCGGCGTAGGTGCCATTAAACCCGGTGTAGTGGCCGCTACGATTGGAACCAGCGGAGCAATACGTACCGTAGTGGATCACCCGCTAACAGACCCCAAAGGACGGACCTTCTGTTATAATCTAACTCCAAATCATTGGGTAGTCGGAGGACCGGTTAATAATGGCGGTATGCTGTTCCGTTGGGTACGGGATGAGTTCGCCGCCTCCGAAGTCGAAACCGCCAAACGTCTTGGCATTGACCCTTATGAGGTGCTGACCCGCATCGCGGAGCAGGTTCCACCAGGCAGCGGTGGGCTTCTGTTCCATCCCTACTTAACTGGTGAACGGGCACCACTGTGGAATCCGGATGCCCGCGGCTCCTTCTTTGGCCTATCTATGAATCACCATAAAGAACATATGATTCGGTCAGTACTTGAGGGCGTAATCTTCAATATGTATATGGTACTTCTTGCTATGGAAGAGCAAATCGGACGCCCAAGCAGAATCCTAGCCACAGGCGGCTTCGCCCGCTCCTCGGTGTGGCGGCAGATGATGGCTGATATCTTTGATCAGGAGGTTGTCATTCCGGAGAGTATCGAGAGCTCCTGCCTCGGGGCGGTTGTACTTGGCCTTTATGCAACAGGTCGAGTCGATTCTTTTGATGTGGTGTTTGACATGATCGGTTCAACCTATAAGCATGATCCAATAGATGAACATACCAAAATATACAAACAGCTGCTACCGATTTATATTTCTGTTTACCGTAGTCTTGAAAGCCAGTATCAAGCCATTGCAGAATTTCAGCGGCAAATATAATAAATTAAAAAGCGTCGGTCAATCCACCCAATGGTGGAATACCGACGCTTTCTTTATTACCATTAATGCATAACTTAGTTACGCACCTTTGGAATTCGTTTTCGATTTTTGTGGACCCGATCCGAAAATGATCCAAGCTGATTTAAGATATCGGAAGGCTACAGCCACTACCAGCCATGAACCTAACAATGCAAAGAGCCAACCCCCAGCAATTGCTGCGGTATAGGCAAGAGAGCCCCCGTGAAACGGTATTTTTCTATAGAAAAATAGCAGTAAAGGGTGAAGCAGATAAATTCCGAAAGAGCAGGCTCCGGCAGATAACAACAATCTTGTAAGCAAGCTTCGGCCCGCTCCGTACAGTAAGAAGGATACTTGCAGCAGCACCAAGCAAGAGAGCAGCGCATGGAGGTTAGAGAATCCCTCATACCATAAACTATTAATGACTGTTTTCTTCGTATAGTTGTTAAACCATAGCTCAACATGAACAATCCCTGCTACGATCCATAACAACCACAATGTAATCCATACCGGACCTTTACCAGTGCGCCAGCCTTCACGTGAAGGTACCAGCCATTTTTTCAAAGAAGAATAATATACTGCAATCCCAGCACCCAGCAAGAAATACGAGAAATAAGTGATTGCCAGACTGCCTTTGGACAACTGCCAATACCCGTTATTAGTCATGTATTTATTCAGTAGTACGAAACCCCATTGTAGAATTAATCCGATTAGCGGCGCCCAAGCCGCCAGACGGCGAACCTTTTGCAGACACCACAGAATAAGCGGAAATAATACGTAGAACTGAATAATGATAATAATGTAATACAAATGCGTATATGCCGTTCCTGTCCATAAATACTTCCAAAGCTTAGAAGCCATCTCCCCTGGAGGTAAGCTCCATGTATGACCGGCCGTCATTTTTAAAGCGAAATATAGCAGCGAGAATAGCACATAGGGCACAATAATATAAAGCAGCCTTCTACTGTAGAACTTCCCCAGCGTCTTTCCGCCCAGTGGACGATCAATATAGTTATAGAACAGCACGAACCCACTTAAAAATATGAATGAAGGTACGGCGAACTGGCTGAATTTATTAATAAATAAGAACGGATGAAACATGTTTGTACCTAATGTCTCCGCCAACGTTCGCGAAGTCGCATGAATAGCTAGCACTGCAAAAATAGCAATCGCGCGGAAAATATCCAGCTGCGGAATTCTTTCTTTTTGTTTCATGATCTTTCCTCCTGTTAAGCTCCGCATCCAAATGATGCCTTAATCAAGTATTAACCTTCCTCATCTCATCAGAGGCATGTCCTGACTTTACCTTGGAACTAGACTCTAAAGACCGAGGAACACTCCCTAAGAAGATCCATAACTTAGGAATTCGGCGAAAAGCAAACTGCACCATGAACCAGCTTCCTCCCAGCGCAAACGCAAGTCCTCCATAGATAAAGAAAACATAAGTTAGCGACTCTAGGGGAATATGATATCGGAACCTGCGATATATCGCCAGCAATAGCGGATGAATCAAATAAATCGCAAATGACAGCTCACCCAGACGAGTCAAAAAAGCGACCATCCTGCGTGGAGCCCTACGGTGGATCAAAAATGCAGCATACAGCAGCACCAACGCTGACAATATCGTATGGACATTCCATAACAGCTCGTACCACAGCGAATCCGTCCACACCCCAAAATGGCGGGCCACATACCATAGCTGCACATGGATAAAGGCTGCAATTAACCACAAGCTCACTAATAGGGCAGTCCATCCCTTTTGCTTGGCAGGCAGCTCTGTCCATGGCTTTATCAGCCATTGCTTCACCTTCTCAAAGTGAATGGCAATATAAGCACCCATCATATAATAAGCTAAATAGGAGATCGCCAAGCTCCCTTTTTCAACAATGTGCAGTTCGTACTTATTCCAGAAAATAAACCCCCACTGAAGAGCAAACCCGAGCGGAACCGCCCATCGTACTAAGAATCGGGAGCTCTGCAACAGCTTAAGCAGCACTGGAAAAAGCACATAAAACTGAATACTAATAAACACAAAATACAGATGAGCATAGGCTGAACCCGAGAATAACGCTCTAGAAAAGCTTAACAAGTTGTCTCCGAGGTTCTGCGTCAATCGTCCGTTCACATATAAAGTTAGTGCATAGTACCCTACAGAAGCTAGAAAATAGGGCAGTAAAATATACTTTAATCGACGACGATAGAAATTAATGATCAAGCTGCGTGTCACAGGACGACCATAATAATTATAAAACAATACGAAGCTGCTAAGGAAAATAAATGAAGGCGTGCCGAATTTAAAGAAAATGTTCATCCAGTTCAGCCAGTAATAATAAGGAGAATGCAGTGCCTGCTCTCCAGCAGCAAAAGATGAGGAATGCACATGCAATACACCTAATATAGCTAATGCTCTGAAAATATCCAGTTGGGGCAGTCTTTCCTGTCTCGCAGTGTTCATGTTCTATTCCTCTTCTCTACTATGATGGTTGTTCATAGAGACGCTAAGCGGAATGTTGAAACTGAAATATCAGGAAGCCTGCACCTGCTGATTTTACATTCTGATATTAGAAGCTGAATGCCTAGCGTGGGATTCGCCTTATCACTAACGATTATTATATCGAATGCATCTGTTTGAAAAACTTAAGAAGATCTTAAAGTTTCCTTAATAAGCTTCTCCAAGACGCAAGAAACCCTGCAGATCCTGCGCTAAAAAAACGCAATATGAAACTGCAGGGTTTACGAAGCATCTTTTACACTTGTTCCAAGGAATCTTCCGATGAAGACGGGCGCAGCTCTCGCAGCGGATTGCCTCCGACAAAAGAGCCGGCTGCCACATCCTTGTGTACCACTGATCCTGCGGCAATAACTGCCCAATCACCGATGGTCACACCGGGAAGAATCGTTGTATTCGCGCCGATCAATACATTTTCACCAATCACTACTTCGCCTAGCCGATATTCCTTGATTAGATACTCATGCGCCAGAATCGTCGTGTTATAACCGATAATAGAGTTCTCACCCACCGTGATTTTTTCCGGAAAAAACACATCCACCATCGCCATCAGACCGAAGGAGGTATGCTTCCCAACCTTCATACCGAGAATCCGACGATAGATCCAATTCTTTAACGGTAGAATCGGGCAATAACGTGCGATTTGAATAAAAATAAAGTTGCGGACACCCTTCCATGGGCTGACCGTACGGTAAATGTACCAAAGTGAGTTATGACCTTCTACAGGATATCGGGTTACGTTTCTCACGATTCACTCGTTCCTCGTTCCACAATTTCTATAATATCCTTCATGTTATGGATGATATAGTCGGGATCATACTTGCGGAGAGTCTCTTCGCCTTTTAATGACCACGATACGCCAGCCGCATATACACCAGCAGCTTTTGCTGACTGAATATCAACCGTACTGTCACCCACCATAAGCGTTTTACGAGGATCAACGCCAAGGTTATTGACTGCCGTCAGAACAGGCTCTGGATGTGGCTTGGGTTCAGTAACATCGTTCACCGTCACAATCGTATCCATGTACTTTAGCAAATCAAACATCTCAAGTGATTTAATCGTTGTTGGACGAATTTTTGTGGTTACAATCCCCATTTTAATCCCACGACGTTTGAGCTCCTCCATCGTCTCATTCACCTGAGGAAAGGGACGCACTAACTCATCGTGATGTTCATAATTATAAGAACGGTAGGATCTTTCTAGCGCACCACTTACATCCTCAAGTCCAGAGAAGACTCTCATCTGTTGCTGAAGGGTCGTGCCCATATGCGGAATAATCTCTTCCCTGGTGAGTGGAGCCAGACCATTGTCCTTCAGCGCGTACATAAACGAACTAATAATTAGTTCATTCGTATCGACAATCGTTCCATCCAGATCAAAAAGAACGCATTCTATCATAAGCTTTACTGCTCCTTCTTATCTCCATCCGCAGGCTGTCCTTGTTCAGGTTGTGCCCCATGACGAGCTTTCTGCGGTGTATTTACTGCACTTTCTGGCACTACGGTATCTGCTTTGATCGGTTTAGTACATACGATAGGATCAGAATAATGTGCTTTAGGCTCTCCGGTGACCCTACGAATAATGATAAGCAGTACAGCTGCAACGATGATCAGTAGAGCAAGTAGCTGGGAAATACGGATATTTCCATAGCTTGGGTCCAAGTATCCTTGTTCAAAACCTAGCCATTCCATCGGTTTCCACAATCCGTTCATAAAGGATGCCAAACCTGCACTTCCATTAAACGCCAAGCTGTCCGTACGTATGGCTTCGATGAAGAAACGACCGATGGAATACCATATAAAGTAAGACATGAAGATCTCACCGGCACGCACAAATTTCTGACGACGGAGGACCATGAGAAGTGCGATGCCCAGTAAGCTCCAAAGAGATTCATATAGGAAGGTTGGATGATGAAAAGCATCCCCTATGTACATTTGGTTCACAATGAAGTCAGGTAAATGCAGTTTATCCCGTAAAAAAGACTCTTCAACCACGCTGCCGTATGCCTCTTGGTTGACAAAGTTCCCCCAGCGTCCAATCATTTGACCCGCAAGTAGTCCGGGTGCACAAATGTCAACGATACGCCAGAAGGGGTAGCCTTTATAGCGGAAATATATAATTCCACAAATAATGGCTCCAATTAATGCACCGTAAATGGCAATGCCACCGTTCCAGATCTTAAAGACATCTATTAAATTATCCTTATAATCCTCCCATTTAAATGCTACAAAATAAATCCGTGCCCCGATAATGGCTGAGGGCACACCTAGCAGCAGCATATCCATAAAGAATTCTTGTGGGATACCAAACCGTTTGCCCTCGCGGATCGCAAGATATAACCCCGCGAGTGCACCGAAACCTAGTATTAATCCATACCAGTGTACTTGCAGTGATCCAATTGAGAAGACAATAGGATTTAGTGCTAATGGGAACATTCTCTCACACTCCTAATCGAGATCATCCATATCTTCAGATATGGTCGCAGTTAACTTATTCGTAAACTGCAGGGCTGCATTAAAGCCCATTTGTTTCAGGCGATAGTTCATCGCTGCAACCTCAATAATAACAGCAAGGTTACGTCCTGGGCGTACAGGAATCGTTACAAGTGGAACATCGGTGTCGATAATCCGTGTCGTTTCCTCGTCGAGTCCAAGCCGGTCATATTGCTTGTCTTGCTGCCAAGCTTCCAATCTAACAACAAGTGTAATCCGTTTATGATTACGAATGGCACCCGCACCAAACAGTGTCATTACATTAATGATACCTACTCCACGGATCTCCAGTAAATGACGGATTAACTCAGGTGCTGTACCATGCAGCTGGTTATCTGAAGTCTGACGGATTTCTACGGCATCATCAGCAATCAAGCGATGTCCGCGTTTTACAAGTTCAAGTGCTGTTTCACTTTTACCAATCCCACTACTACCCGTGATTAGCATACCTACACCATATACATCACAAAGTACGCCATGGATCGTCGCTGTAGGGGCTAATTTTCCTTCTAAGAAGCTCGTCAACCGGCTGGAGAAAATAGTCGTAGCCATGGAGCTCCGAAGCACAGGAAGGGCCTTTTCATTACTTATGTCAATTAACTCCTGAGGCACATCCAAACCACGTGTAATTACAATACAAGGTGTGTTGTCATTACAAATTCCACGAAGTCGACTTTTCCGCTCAGCTTCAGGCAGCATGGAGAAAAAAGCGAGTTCTGTTTTGCCTAGCAATTGAACACGTTCTTCTGGATAATATTCAAAATAACCAGCAATCTCTAGTCCAGGGCGATTCAGGTCATCGACCGTAATGGGTCTCTTTAGACCTTCCTGGCCGGAAATAACCTCTAATTGAAAATGCTGCACCAATTCAGATACTTTTACTTTCTTAGCCATGTAAGTTCGTCCTTTCGTCACCTGCGGTATTTGTCCGCTTACTGCGTCCGGTTGGCAGCGATCTCATTACATTCCGGAGGTAATTCTCCTGCTATCTTAATTGATAACGCCTATGAATGCAATCTTAGCGCCTAACCAAACAGGGTCCATCTAAACAATAAAGCCACCCTTTCGGGTGGCTTTATCAAGAGAGAAAAGATCTTTACAATCTTATCCCAACAAAATGTTAGCTTCGGATTCTTTATCAAAGAAGTGAATTTTGTTCATATCGATAGCCAATTTTGGCTTGCTGCCTTCGCGAGTAGTGGAACGTCCATCTACACGAGCGATTACAGTAGATTTACCAAGGCCGCTCAAGTAAAGGAGCATTTCATGACCAAGGTTTTCAGTAACATCAACCAATGAAGTAAAGATTGTGTTCGGGGAAGCTTCCAAGAATACTGGCTCTTCATGGATATCTTCTGGACGAACGCCCATGATTACTTCTTTACCGATGTAACCTTTGTTGCGGATGATTTGTGCTTTTCCGCCTGGTACTTCAACATCAAGGTTCTCAGCACGGAAACGGATAGAACCGCTTACTTCAGACAAAGTACCATTGATAAAGTTCATTGTAGGGGATCCGATAAATCCAGCTACGAACAAGTTTGTAGGTTCATTGTACAACTCTTCAGGGGAAGCTGCTTGTTGAATGATACCATCATACATAACTACGATGCGATCACCCATTGTCATAGCTTCTGTTTGGTCATGCGTTACGTAGATACAAGTGGTTTCAAGGCGCTTAACCAGTTTAGTGATTTCAGCACGCATTTGACCACGAAGTTTAGCATCCAAGTTGGAAAGAGGCTCATCCATCAAGAAGACTTGTGGATCACGTACGATAGCGCGTCCCAAAGCGACACGTTGGCGTTGACCACCGGAAAGCGCTTTTGGTTTACGATCTAGCAAATGCTCGATATCGAGAATTTTAGCAGCTTCGCGAACTTTCTTGTCGATTTCATCCTTCTTCACTTTACGAAGTTTCAAACCGAAAGCCATGTTTTGGTATACGCTCATATGCGGATACAGGGCGTAGGATTGGAATACCATCGCGATATCGCGGTCTTTAGGTGCAACGTCGTTAACTACACGATCGCCAATGTACATTTTACCTTCAGAGATTTCTTCCAAACCAGCGATCATACGCAAAGTTGTGGATTTACCGCAACCGGAAGGTCCAACCAATACTAGAAATTCCTTATCTTTAATATCAAGATTGATATCGATTACTGTCGCTTTATCTGAACCCGGGTATTTTTTGAAAATATGCTCTAAACGTACGCCTGCCATTGTATTTCCCCCTCGAGTTAATTATTAATTAGTTAAAATAAAAATTCTGTTTCCTTGTACATTTATATTACCCCAGTCGTGACACGATGGCTATTTGTAAGGTTCACAAAAAACCTATTTCCTTTTCGTCACTTTATACAAAAGCATAGTAAGCTTCACAATAGCAGCGTCTCCAAAGCTTCTTACATCTGCCCCAGTCTCTTGTTTTATCTTATCCAGACGGTATAGCAGCGTATTACGATGGATATATAGCTTCTTGGCGGTTTCACTTACATTACAGTCCATCTCGAAGAAAGTCTCTAAGGTCAGCAGCATTTCTTTATCTGATAGTACAGAGGAATAATCACCAATTTGTCCAAGCAGCTGTTTACGGCGTACGTCAGGTATGCTGTTAACCAAACGTTCCAAATGCAGCTCCCAAGGTAAATGAATATACTCTCCTACTTGAAAAATACGACCAAGTACAATCGTCTCCCTGAGCAAAGCCACAGATCCTGTTAATCCCTTAACAGGGACAATAGCCGGAGCCACCGCCAAATGGAATACACCTACCCATTCACTTGCTATCAGCTCATGTAAACCCATACTAGTCTGTGCTAGAAGATCATCTACACTCTCTTCTTCATCATCCTTATCATCCCCGCCCATAAGCAATTCTTTACGGGCTAAAATTAACCATTCCTTTTCTTGAAGAGGAATAAGCAGGATTTCGTTCTCAAAATAGCTGCGCAACAATTTCATCAGTGAACGATAAGTTATCTGTGGGCTGTGTGCAATCTCACTACTAAGTAGGAATGGAATCATGTCACCGAACAGACGCCCCTTTAAGGTCATCTCATCCGGAATCTCAGTATCATTCTTCTCTTGCTCTAGCTCTGTGTTTAACCAGGCGCCAAGCTGCCGCGCCTCAACTTCGCCTTCTTCTCTAAGCCCTGTAGCTTTAAGTGCAATAGCAAAATTCCGAACTGCATAATTGACCAATTGTACTTCCAGAGAGCTTAGTCCTTCCATTTCTACCCAAACGGCGGTTATACGTCCGTCACTCTCATACAAAGGTGCCCAGAGATGGCCCTCATGGATTACCAGCTGATCCTGCGCTTCTAATCCCATGCTAAAAAGAGAAGCTGAATGCTGCCTCCCTAACTGCTTGATTCCGGTTCTCTTTCCGGTGAGCTGCTCTAATTTTTTCCGCAATGTCTCACTATCCATAGTCACCATGCTCCACCACTTTTGCTCTTTTCGCCTATTTTAGCATATTCTCTTATATTATGTTAATCGCTACATTAGCGCGCTACTATAATACAACTTCAAAACACAAAAAAAGCCATCACCTTATGGTGATGACTTTCTGTTTGGGATGAGCCATGAAGGACTCGAACCTTCGACACCCTGATTAAAAGTCAGGTGCTCTACCAACTGAGCTAATGGCTCATAAATGGTGGGGGATGATGGATTCGAACCACCGAACACGTACGTGAGCAGATTTACAGTCTGATGCGTTTGGCCACTTCGCTAATCCCCCAGGGAAAAGTGGCTCGAGACGGATTCGAACCGCCGACACGAGGATTTTCAGTCCTCTGCTCTACCGACTGAGCTATCGAGCCATATTAAATTGACATAAAAATAAAGTGGTAGTATTAAACTTCCCACCCTAATCTTGTGGAAAAAATGGCGGAACCGACGAGATTCGAACTCGCGATCTCCTGCGTGACAGGCAGGCATGTTAGGCCAACTACACCACGGTTCCGCATTAGTAATAATGGTGCCGGCGAGAGGACTTGAACCCCCAACCTACTGATTACAAGTCAGTTGCTCTACCAGTTGAGCTACACCGGCACGGTGTAAAAAGTGTTTCTAAAAAAGTAATAATGGTGGAGGCTGAGGGGATCGAACCCCCGACCCTCTGCTTGTAAGGCAGATGCTCTCCCAGCTGAGCTAAGCCTCCAGGTATTATGGTAGCGGCGAAGGGGATCGAACCCCCGACCTCACGGGTATGAACCGTACGCTCTAGCCAGCTGAGCTACACCGCCACAATAATTAGAAATGCTATGGATTGAAAATGGCGGAGAGAGTGGGATTCGAACCCACGCACCGCTTACGCAGTCTAACCCCTTAGCAGAGGGTCCCCTTATAGCCACTTGGGTATCTCTCCAAACGATATCAGTACCACAGCAATCCAAACAGGAATTTGACTCCCTGAAAACTGAATCCGAATTGAATTTGCATTTTAAGTATAGGATAAGCCCTCGACCGATTAGTATTGGTCAGCTCCATGCATTACTGCACTTCCACCTCCAACCTATCTACCTCGTCGTCTTCAAGGGGTCTTACTAATTGGGAAATCTCATCTTGAGGGGGGCTTCACGCTTAGATGCTTTCAGCGCTTATCCCGTCCGTACGTAGCTACCCAGCCATGCTTCTGGCGAAACAACTGGTGCACCAGCGGTACGTCCATCCCGGTCCTCTCGTACTAAGGACAGCTCCTCTCAAATTTCCTGCGCCCACGACAGATAGGGACCGAACTGTCTCACGACGTTCTGAACCCAGCTCGCGTACCGCTTTAATGGGCGAACAGCCCAACCCTTGGGACCTACTTCAGCCCCAGGATGCGATGAGCCGACATCGAGGTGCCAAACCTCCCCGTCGATGTGGACTCTTGGGGGAGATAAGCCTGTTATCCCCAGGGTAGCTTTTATCCGTTGAGCGATGGCCCTTCCATGCGGTACCACCGGATCACTAAGTCCGACTTTCGTCCCTGCTCGACTTGTAGGTCTCGCAGTCAAGCTCCCTTATGCCTTTGCACTCTTCGAATGATTTCCAACCATTCTGAGGGAACCTTGGAACGCCTCCGTTACTCTTTAGGAGGCGACCGCCCCAGTCAAACTGCCCGCCTGACACGGTCCCCGTACCCGATTAGGGCACTAGGTTAGAACCTAGATACGATCAGGGTGGTATCCCAACGGCGCCTCCACCGAAGCTTGCGCTCCGATTTCTACGGCTCCCACCTATCCTGTACAGATCGTACCCAAATTCAATATCAAGCTGCAGTAAAGCTCCATGGGGTCTTTCCGTCTTGTCGCGGGTAACCTGCATCTTCACAGGTATTAAAATTTCACCGGATCTCTCGTTGAGACAGCGCCCAAGTCGTTACGCCATTCGTGCGGGTCAGAATTTACCTGACAAGGAATTTCGCTACCTTAGGACCGTTATAGTTACGGCCGCCGTTTACTGGGGCTTCGGTTCATAGCTTCGGATTGCTCCTAACCACTCCCCTTAACCTTCCAGCACCGGGCAGGCGTCAGCCCGTATACTTCGCCTTGCGGCTTCGCACAGACCTGTGTTTTTGCTAAACAGTCGCTTGGGCCTTTTCACTGCGGCCCCCTCGTGCTATTCACACTACCGGGGCACCCCTTCTCCCGAAGTTACGGGGTCATTTTGCCGAGTTCCTTAACGAGAGTTCTTCCGCGCGCCTTAGAATTCTCTTCTCGCCTACCTGTGTCGGTTTGCGGTACGGGCACCTTCTCCTGGCTAGAGGCTTTTCTTGGCAGTGTGAGATCATGACCTTCGCTACTACAATTTTCGCTCCCCATCACAGCCCAGCCTTAATGATGTGCGGATTTGCCTACACATCAGCCTCACTGCTTAGACGGACATATCCATCAGTCCGCGTCACTACCCTCCTGCGTCACCCCATCGCTCATAGCGGATTACGGTGGTACAGTAATTTCAAACTGTTGTCCTTCGACTACGCCTTTCGGCCTCGCCTTAGGTCCCGACTTACCCTGAGCGGACGAGCCTTCCTCAGGAAACCTTGGGCTTTCGGCGGATCAGATTCTCACTGATCTTTTCGTTACTCATACCGGCATTCTCACTTGTATGCTGTCCAGCGCTCCTTACGGTACACCTTCAACCCACATACAACGCTCCCCTACCCCAGATACATACGTATCTAGCCATAGCTTCGGTGGTGTGTTTAGCCCCGTTACATTTTCGGCGCAGAGTCACTCGACCAGTGAGCTATTACGCACTCTTTCAATGGTGGCTGCTTCTAAGCCAACATCCTGGTTGTCTGTGCAACTCCACATCCTTTCCCACTTAACACACACTTGGGGACCTTAGCTGATGGTCTGGGCTGTTTCCCTTTTGACAATGGATCTTAGCACTCACTGTCTGACTCCCGGCAATAAGTATATGGCATTCGGAGTTTGACTGAGCTTGGTAATCCTTGCGGACCCCGCACCCAATCAGTGCTCTACCTCCACTACTCTTATACCGAGGCTAGCCCTAAAGCTATTTCGGGGAGAACCAGCTATCTCCGAGTTCGATTGGAATTTCTCCGCTACCCCCACCTCATCCCCGCACTTTTCAACGTGCGTGGGTTCGGGCCTCCAGTGCGTGTTACCGCACCTTCACCCTGGACAGGGGTAGATCACACGGTTTCGGGTCTACGTCCACATACTCATTCGCCCTATTCAGACTCGCTTTCGCTGCGGCTCCGTCTTCTCGACTTAACCTTGCATGTTAAACGTAACTCGCCGGTTCATTCTACAAAAGGCACGCCATCACCCATTAATAGGGCTCTGACTTTTTGTAAGCACACGGTTTCAGGTTCTATTTCACTCCCCTTCCGGGGTGCTTTTCACCTTTCCCTCACGGTACTGTTTCACTATCGGTCGCCAGGTAGTATTTAGCCTTAGCAGATGGTCCTGCTGGATTCATACGGGGTTTCACGTGCCCCGCACTACTCGGGATCCGTCTCGGAGAGAACACAGTTTAGGCTACAGGGCTTTCACCTCTATCGCGGGCCTTTCCAGACCTCTTCGCCTACCATATTCCTTTGTAACTCCATGTGAGACGTCCCACAACCCCTAAGAGCAAGCTCTTAGGTTTAGGCTGTTCCGCGTTCGCTCGCCGCTACTGACGGAATCACTATTGTTTTCTCTTCCTCAGGGTACTTAGATGTTTCAGTTCCCCTGGTCTGCCTCTACACACCCTATGTATTCAGGTGTGAGTAACTGCGAATTACCACAGCTGGGTTTCCCCATTCGGACACCCCCGGATCAAAGCTTGCTTACAGCTCCCCGAGGCAGTTTCGTTGTTCGCCACGTCCTTCGTCGGCTCCTGGCGCCTAGGCATCCTCCGTGTGCTCTTATTAGCTTAACCTTGATTTTTCCGCAGGAAAATATCATACGATATCTCTCTTGGAATCATCTCACTAATAACATTTACTTGTTTACGCAAGTTGCTAAAAGATGTTCTAAAACGCAAATTCGTTTCGGTATCCAGTTTTCAAGGATCAATGTTAAAGAAAGTATTGAATTTAAAAATTATGGTGGAGCCAAGCGGGATCGAACCGCTGACCTCCTGCTTGCAAGGCAGGCGCTCTCCCAGCTGAGCTATGGCCCCATAAAGGGATATAAGTTATATGGTGGGCCTTGGTGGACTCGAACCACCGACCTCACCCTTATCAGAGGTGCGCTCTAACCAACTGAGCTAAAAGCCCATATAACATATATAATATTGTGAATCAACCAAAGTGGTTGTTCGCTTGGCGGCGTCCTACTCTCCCAGGACCCTTCGGTCCAAGTACCATCGGCGCTGGAGGGCTTAACGGTCGTGTTCGGGATGGGTACGTGTGGAACCCCTCCGCTATCGCCACCAAACGCATATGAAAGAGACTTACTCTTTCAAAACTGAACACGAGTGAGTGTTCGAACCCGAAGGTTCTATTATGGAAGTTTAACTTCCGATTTGAATGTCTTCATTGCAGAAGACGATTCTCCATAGAAAGGAGGTGATCCAGCCGCACCTTCCGATACGGCTACCTTGTTACGACTTCACCCCAATCATCTACCCCACCTTCGGCGGCTGGCTCCCTTGCGGGTTACCCCACCGACTTCGGGTGTTGTAAACTCTCGTGGTGTGACGGGCGGTGTGTACAAGACCCGGGAACGTATTCACCGCGGCATGCTGATCCGCGATTACTAGCAATTCCGACTTCATGCAGGCGAGTTGCAGCCTGCAATCCGAACTGAGACCGGCTTTGATGGGATTGGCTCCACCTCGCGGCTTCGCTTCCCGTTGTACCGGCCATTGTAGTACGTGTGTAGCCCAGGTCATAAGGGGCATGATGATTTGACGTCATCCCCACCTTCCTCCGGTTTGTCACCGGCAGTCACTCTAGAGTGCCCAACATTACTTGCTGGCAACTAAAGTTAAGGGTTGCGCTCGTTGCGGGACTTAACCCAACATCTCACGACACGAGCTGACGACAACCATGCACCACCTGTCTCCTCTGTCCCGAAGGCCGCTGCTATCTCTAGCAGATTCAGAGGGATGTCAAGACCTGGTAAGGTTCTTCGCGTTGCTTCGAATTAAACCACATACTCCACTGCTTGTGCGGGTCCCCGTCAATTCCTTTGAGTTTCAGTCTTGCGACCGTACTCCCCAGGCGGAGTGCTTACTGTGTTAACTTCGGCACCAAGGGTATCGAAACCCCTAACACCTAGCACTCATCGTTTACGGCGTGGACTACCAGGGTATCTAATCCTGTTTGCTCCCCACGCTTTCGCGCCTCAGCGTCAGTTACAGCCCAGAAAGTCGCCTTCGCCACTGGTGTTCCTCCACATATCTACGCATTTCACCGCTACACGTGGAATTCCACTTTCCTCTTCTGTACTCAAGTCACCCAGTTTCCAGTGCGACCTTAGGTTGAGCCCAAGGTTTAAACACCAGACTTAAATGACCGCCTGCGCGCGCTTTACGCCCAATAATTCCGGACAACGCTTGCCCCCTACGTATTACCGCGGCTGCTGGCACGTAGTTAGCCGGGGCTTTCTTCTCAGGTACCGTCACTCCGATAGCAGTTACTCTACCGGACGTTCTTCCCTGGCAACAGAGCTTTACGATCCGAAAACCTTCATCACTCACGCGGCGTTGCTCCGTCAGACTTTCGTCCATTGCGGAAGATTCCCTACTGCTGCCTCCCGTAGGAGTCTGGGCCGTGTCTCAGTCCCAGTGTGGCCGTTCACCCTCTCAGGTCGGCTACGCATCGTCGCCTTGGTGGGCCGTTACCCCACCAACTAGCTAATGCGCCGCAGGCCCATCCCTCAGTGACAGATTGCTCCGTCTTTCATTCTTTCTTCAGGAGAAAAAAGAAATTATCCGGTATTAGCTACCGTTTCCGGTAGTTATCCCAGTCTAAGGGGCAGGTTGCCTACGTGTTACTCACCCGTCCGCCGCTAAGTTATTTTGAAAGCAAGCTTTCAAAATAACTCCGCTCGACTTGCATGTATTAGGCACGCCGCCAGCGTTCGTCCTGAGCCAGGATCAAACTCTCCAATTAGTATTGAAAAGAGCGATATGCTCATTTTGAAACATCTGACGAGAAAATTAATTCTCTAATTTTGGATTTCACTTTCGTGATTTCCTACTCACTCGTTGTTCAGTTTTCAAAGATCAATGTCTCATCTTTCGTTGTCGTTGCTTGTCAGCAGCGACCTTTATAATATATCACAGCACCTTTGTTTTCGTCAAGCGTTTTTTTTAATTTCTTTTTTTCGCTTACCGTTTCAGCAAGTTGTTAATCAACATCTTGTCCAAAGGGGCGAGACTTAATGTATCATATTTTTCAAACCCACGTCAAGCTTTAAAACAAAATTATTCTTAATCCCATTAACATTACTACTCCTGGAAGGCCAAGAATCGTTACTGCGCCTATGGTTGCGGGGTTTAATGGAATATGAACCTGTGTGATCAACCCCGAGAAATTCACTACATATATCGCTAGCGCAGCTAGCACCAAATGAGCGCCGAATAAACTAAGCCATCCAAATCCAAGTTTTTTTCGGAACACAATTACACTCAACAACACAACCGATAAGACCAGTACTCCTATAGCTAACATTCTTAGCATAATAATCCTCCTTATATTTTTTGACTAGTGCCTACATCTGACTGCTATTTAACCCCATGCTTTTTGCATGCTTGAGATGTATCTGATATTTACGCTCTGCCGCCTCCAGGATATAAATAGCGTAATCAATTTGATCTTGACCCAACGCTTCATCAAACATTAGGTACGCTCTCTCCCACTCTGAATGCGCCTTGCGAACCTCCAATAACGTTTCCCAACCCTCAGACTCTCTTCTTCCCTGTTCTTTATCTACGCCCCGCCACAACACGCTCCACCATCCCATTACCAATTCCTCCTCAGAATAATTTCGATGCAAAATTACATCTCGTTATTCTCATTCATATCGGAATAGGGACAAACTTAGAACAAAAAAAGGAAGCCCAAGGGGCCTCCTTTTGAAAAACACAACTTTAGAGCTACTAGAATAGCTCACGACGGCCTTCTAACGCCTTGGACAAGGTAACCTCGTCGGCGTATTCAAGATCGCCACCAACAGGCAAGCCATGGGCTATTCTGGTGATTTTAATCTCAAACGGCCGAACTAGACGAGAAATATACATCGCCGTTGCCTCACCCTCAATGTTGGGGTTGGTCGCCATGATAAGCTCACTTACTCTCTCATCACTCAAACGAGTCAATAATTCCTTCAAGCGAATATCATCAGGACCTATACCTTCCATAGGTGAAATCGCACCCTGAAGAACGTGATAATACCCATTAAACTCTTTGGTTCGTTCTATTGCCACCAAATCCTTGGAGTCTTGGATCACACAGATTACTGAAGGATCTCTAGTTTTGTCCTGACATATCTTACACGGGTCAGTATCCGTAATATTACAGCAGACAGAGCAATAATGAAGATTACGTTTGACGCTTACTAGCGCTTTAGCAAAATCAATGACGTCATCCTCTTTCATGTTAAGCACATGAAAGGCTAACCGGGCGGCTGTCTTAGGCCCAATCCCGGGCAAGCGCGTAAAAGCATCGATCAGCTTGGCTAGCGGTTCGGGATAATACAAATTTATTATTCTCCTTTAAACGAATGTGGAGTGAGTGATTAGAACAAACCTGGGATCTTCATTCCACCAGTAAATTTACCCATATCATTGTTTGCAAGCTCTTCAGCTTGAGTCAAAGCATCATTAACCGCAGTAATTACTAAATCTTGCAGCATTTCAACATCTTCCGGATCAACAGCTTCCGGCTTAATTTGAATAGAAAGCAATTTTTTGTGACCATTCACTTGAACTGTAACTACACCGCCACCAGATGAGCCCTCAATTACTTTGCCACCTAGCTCTTCTTGAGCTTTAAGCATTTGCTCCTGCATTTTCTTAACTTGCTTCATCATTTGGTTCATATTATTCATACATCATCTCTCCTTTGGGATGCGCTATCTGCGCTAGTATGCTTACATTACTCTTTTATGACAACAAGGTCTTCTCCAAAAAGCTGGATAGCCTCATCAATCCAAGGTTCAGATTTCGCTTCTGCAGTGTCATGTTCATGTTCTAGCCGTAACTCTTCTTTGCCAGGCTGTCCCACTGACTTCTGAGCAGCTTCGTTCCAGTCGCGTTGCATAATAGTTACCAGTTTATAAGGTTTACCAAGACGTGCTGCAAACACATTCTCAATGACCTGTCTGTTGGCCGGCTTCTCCGTTGTATCGCGATGAATCGTGTTCTTGAATGCAACAAGCACTGCATCGTCCATTACTGATACAGGCTCACCGTCTACAAACCACGCATGAACCGTTACTTTCTCCTCTTTTACCCCTTGCAAGACAAGACTCCACTGTTTGTAGATAGCTGCAAAATCAGGACTATCCTTACCAGCAATGAACTTATCTACATTTGGAGGCATTTTAGAGCTTGCAGAGATTCTCGGCGCAGAACTTGGAGCCGGATGCGATTTCGCAGAAGAGGCACCATCTCGCCCACCTCCAGAAACGCCGCCAGACTGCAACGCCTGTTCCAGCTTTTTTTCCAGCGCAGCAATCTGTTTCTTGAGCAGATCCAATTCGCCAGAGTGAACCACAGGAGCATTTGCCCCTGATCCAGGCTGTAATGCACCTAACGGAGCAGCTGTTACAGTCTCACCTTCATCTTGCTGCAAGCTACAAAGCTTCATCAACGCAACCTCAAACAACGTCTGCGGATGTGTAGCATACTTCATTTCACCTAGGTACTTATTAAGTGTATCAACGATCTGAAACAGACGATCCCGAGAAAATGCGGTGGCCATATCTTTAAACTCGGCGGGATTAAGCACTCGCTCAGTCAGTTGGTCGGCCCCGGGTACCATCTTAATCATCAATAAATCACGGAAATAATACATAAGATTCTCTAGACATTTATCAGCACTCTTACCTTCATGCATAAGCTGTTCAACAAGCTCCAGAAGAAGACCCATATCACCTTCCAGGATAGCAGTTGCAAGACGTGCAAATTGCTCAGAGGGTATCCCTCCGGTCATCCCAAGCACTTGTTCGTACGTAACTTTGCCATCTGTAAAAGATGAAATCTGATCCAGCAAACTCACTGCATCACGCATACCTCCATCAGAAAGACGGGCAATATACTGCAATGCGTTAACATCGGCTGTAATCCCTTCCTTCTCACAGATAGCGCTTAGATGAGCTGTCTGTTCTTCCAAAGCTACTCTACGGAAATCAAAGCGCTGACAACGAGAGATGATCGTCGCTGGTAATTTATGAGGTTCCGTAGTCGCAAGGATAAACATTGCATGTGACGGCGGTTCCTCCAATGTCTTTAATAGCGCATTAAATGCTTCTGTTGTCAGCATATGCACTTCATCAATAATATACACTTTACGGCGCACCTCGGTAGGTGCATATTTCACCTTATCCCGGAGATCACGAATTTCTTCTACACCCCGGTTCGATGCCGCATCTATTTCCTGCACATCCATCACATTGCCCGCAGTGATTCGCAAGCAGGAAGGACACTCGTTGCAAGGCTCCGGACCTGGCCCTCGTTCACAATTGACCGCTTTCGCTAAGACTTTAGCAGCACTTGTCTTACCCGTTCCGCGCGGACCACTGAACAGATAGGCATGCGAAACCCGCTGTTCACGAATTGCGTTCTGCAGCGTTTGGATAATGTGCTGTTGTCCAACCATGTCTTGAAACGACTGCGGCCGCCAAGCACGGTACAGCGCGATATGTTCCACTATGCATTACCCTCTCTTAGGCTGCCTCTTTCCCGGCATTTGTCGCAAATTTATTATACTATATTCATCGGCTATTGACCAAAAACAAAAAGCATCTTTGCTTGTGGCAAGGGACTGACCCCCGTTTGTGAGACAGGGATCAAAACACCTTACAAGTTTAAGTAGCCAGTCGCCGGAAATCCATCGGTGACTGGTTATTTAGTTTCGCTTGAATTCGAATTGAGTTATAGTAAATGATGTAGTCTCGAATGGTCTTTACAACGATTGCAGTCGTTGTAGATGTGAGATCTTCGAGGTAGAACGTTTCAGACTTTAGAGTGGAATGAAACGATTCAATGGGGGCATTATCAGCGGGCGTTCCTTTACGGGACATGCTCATGGTAATGCCTTTTCCTTTTACAGCTTCCTGGTACGCAAAGGACGTATACACGCTGCCCTGGTCGCTATGCAACAACATCTTTTTCTGCTTTGGAAGTTGATTTAATGTATCCAACACCAAAGAGGTATCTTGTTTATCTGCTATACTGTAAGCCACAATCTCACCATTGTACAAGTCTAGAATGCTGGAGAAGTACAACATCTTCCCGCCAAATGGCAAATAGGTAATGTCCGTGACGAGTTTTTGCAGAGGTGCTTCTGCATGAAACTGTCGCTTGAGCAGATTTTCAAAGGAGTGTACAGATTGCCCAGTCACCTTTCGTTTTTTCATCCTCACGCGGCACTGAAGCCCCTCACACTGCATGATCCGCTGGACTCGCTTATGATTTATACTCTGCTCTATCCGAAGGAGCGCCGTGATTTTTCGGTACCCATAGCGGAATTTATGACGGATGCAAAGCTCCCGGATTTTCTCCACCAGTTTGTCTGTATGCTTTGTCCCCACAGCTGCTTTCCAGCGGTAGTAAGTCGTTCTTGCGATTCCGAGCCATCTACAAGCCTCAGACACCGTCACTTCGTTTCGAATGGATTCAATCCAGGCAATAACGGCCTCTGGTTCCACCTCCTCTCCAACTCCTCGTACTTTTTTAGCAGATCTAATTGTTGTTTTAAGAATCGGTTCTCTGCCTTTACTTTTTCGAGTTCCGAAGAGTCCTCCGGACCTTTGCCATAGCTGTACTGTTTACCCACCGGCTGCTCCAAACGATGTCGTTCACCATTTCGATTCCATCTCATCCATGTCTTTAGCTGTGTCTTATTCCGTATTCCGAGCTGCTCCATAACCTCTTTCACAGGTACTCCTGCTAATCTCATTTCTATAGCTTTCATCTTTATTTCCACGGGATAACTTACTCTGGTTGCCAATGCAAAAACACCTCCAAGATGATCTCCTTATCTTACGACAAGGTTCCATTCTCTTGAAGGTGTTTTGATTTGTCTCATGTTATGGGGTCAGTCCCGCAAAGATGCTGTTATAAACAGAAATATAAACCGTGCACCTGTTATTGATGACTACGATCCAAGCGGCAACCCTACATGACTGCTCGGGCTAGGCCACCCTCCGGCACAAGAGTAAACTTACTTATGGCTGCTTCCTTCCGGACCTGACCAGGTTCATAAGCACTCATTGCGGAGGACCCAACCGTCAACACAGCCCGTAGGAACCAAGGCCTCACATCGATAGCACCTCTAACAGGAATTCAACCTCGCTACAGCGGATTGCGAGTTACAGGGCACCGCTACCTCCCCGTCTAGCACGGCGAAGATAAGTATAGCTCACGATCAGACAAAAATCAACTCCAAGACATAAAATGAGCCCCTCAGCGAGAAAGCTGGGGGCTCGATCTAACCATTAAGCCGCTAAGCGGCTATTCCAATTAGATACCGTATTTCTTCTTGAATTTATCAACGCGACCGCCGGCATCCAGGAACTTCTGCTTGCCAGTGAAGAAAGGATGGCAGCTGGAGCAAATTTCAACACGAAGCTCTTGTTTAACAGAGCCAGCTTCGAAAGAGTTGCCACACGCGCAGGTTACCTTAGTTAAGTTATACTTTGGTTGAATTGCTGCTTGCATTTTGAATTTCACCTCTCATGCCCTAAGCCTCATGCGGACCCAGAGTTATATGATTACACTGTGGTATTTTAGCACGAAAAATTCAAATGATCAATATGTTTCATTGGTAATTCATTGGTACATTCACTCTATTATATGTTGAGTTGCCGTTGCTTTACTCGAGCCATATTTGCCGGCGGTACATGCGTGTAGGAACCAATAACAACATCCGGCAATTCATCCCGGAAAATTTCCAGCATCGTCTTCATGCCAAGAATTTCACCCTTAGCAGGGGGGATTAACTCCAAATAACTCTCAGGATCAATATTCAGATTACGCATTTGAATAAGCTTCAGATCCGTTCGTCTTACAAACTCTACCATCGCTTCAATCTCTTCCTCGCGATCAGTCACTCCAGGGAATATCAGATAGTTGATCGATGTGTATACACCTTGCGAGGCTGCATATTTTAAAGACTTCTCTACATTAGCCAATGTGTAGCCACGCGGTTTGTAATAAGCATTGTAATGATCATCTAGGGCACTGATCGTGCTGACACGCATCAAATCCAGCCCAGCATCGACGATTCCACGAATATGATCGCTTAAGCCAGCATTGGTATTGATATTGATGTAGCCCATGTCAGTAATTGAGCGCACTTCACGAATTGCTTCTATAATAAGTTTTGCCTGCGTAGAAGGTTCTCCTTCACAGCCTTGTCCAAAACTGATTATCGATTCAGGCGTGGTCAAATGCTCCAGCATAACTTGTGAAATTTCATTGACGGTTGGTCGGAAATTCATCCGAGTCTGCGGAGATACAAAACCACTATCATCAGGTTGCTCAGAAATACAGCCAAAACATCCAGCATTACATGAATAAGAGACAGGCACGCCGCCCTCCCAACGACCTAAAAAGGTATTGGAGGAAGTGAGGCATTCATAACCAAGCGCACAGTTAGAAAGATGCTCATAGAGACGGTTATCAGGATATTTGGCAGTTAATTCACCAACACTTACCTCAAGGTCCTGTTTATCACAGTTCAGTGGATTCCACTTTTCCGGATTATCTGTTGGGTCCGCCGCAACATAGAACCCGCCATCCTTCCACACTACAGCCGAATACCCAAACAGAGGAAGCTTGTAAGACTTGTCTGTCTTCACATAGCCAGGAAGACACAAGCGAGTATAGCCCTGAGGCAACAAAGCCCCTACAGCCTGCGAACCATCTGGCAGCGACATCATTTCACCGGTTTCAGGATCCATACCCACCGCCCGTGTACTAGGCAAGCCCACAAGAGTAGCGCCTTCAGGCAGCGGAATCAACTCTTCCTCCAGTATTTCAACGATCATATCCCCACTACGGGCTAGCCCGTACAGTTCAGGATGATCATATACGTTTCCTTGCCCGTCGGCATATACCAAATACATGTTAGTCTCCTCTTATTATCAATTCTCAAGTTGTAGGTACTGAAGAAGTCTTCGCCCGTGTTGTGCGACGAGCAGCCGTACCACTGTTGGAAGTTCCTCCGCTGCTTGCAGTTCCATTTGGTGATTGTTTAGCTCCCGCAACGTCAAAGGAGGCTAAGAATTCAGCATTAGTCTTTGTATCACGCAGCTTTTTGATGAATCCCTCCACAAAATCGTAGGATTCATTCATGTTTTTGCGAATCGCCCAGATCGTATCAAGCTCTTCTTTGCTCAAGAGTACTTCTTCCCGGCGTGTACCTGAACGGCGAATATCAATAGCAGGGAAAATACGGCGTTCTGCCAATTTGCGGTCCAAATGAAGCTCCATGTTACCGGTACCCTTAAACTCTTCATAAATAATGTCATCCATACGTGACCCGGTATCAATTAAAGCCGTTGCTAAAATAGTCAGTGAACCGCCCTCTTCCACATTCCGTGCAGAGCCAAAAAACCGCTTCGGTCGATGAAACGCTGCTGGGTCAATCCCTCCGCTAAGTGTGCGTCCAGATGGCGGAACCACAAGATTATACGCACGCGCCAGACGGGTAATGCTATCTAAAAGAATAACTACGTCCTTCTTGTGCTCAACTAAACGAAGAGCCCTTTGCAACACAAGTTCGGCCACTTTAATATGATTCTCTGGAAGCTCATCAAACGTCGATGCAACCACTTCGCCTTTTACAGAACGTTGCATATCGGTTACTTCTTCAGGACGTTCATCTATAAGCAATACAAAGAGCTCAATCTCAGGATTATTAGTGGAAATACTATTGGCAATTTCTTTCAAGAGGAGCGTTTTTCCTGCTTTAGGAGGTGCTACAATCAAACCCCGCTGCCCCAAACCTACAGGAGCGAGCAAATCCATTATTCGGGTAGACAAATGAGTAGGGGATGTTTCAAGCGGTAGCTTGTCTTGCGGATAAAGTGGTGTTAATGCTGGAAAATGAAGTCGCTCCGCTGCGCTAGCAGGGTTCTCACCATTAACGGCATTGACTTGAAGCAGGCCAAAATATCGTTCATTTTCTTTCGGCGTCCGGCATTTCCCAGATACAAGATCTCCGCTTCTGAGATCAAACTTCCGAATTTGTGAGGCTGAGATATAAATATCTTCAGCGCTGGGCAAATAGTTAATCGGCCTTAGAAATCCATAGCCCTCGGGTAGAATTTCCAGTACGCCTTCCATAAACATAAGACCGCTTTGCTCTGCCTGTGCCCGAAGGATCGCAAAGATCAGTTCCCGTTTCTTCAGCTGTCCGTAATAAGGAATCTGGTATTTCTTGGCCAGCTTATACAACTCGGTCAGCTTCATTTCTTCCAAATCGGAAATTTGAAGATCCATGTAATAACCACCTATTCAATTTTTAAATGAGTTCGCCCTAGTCTATCTACTAGGCAAAATGATGAGTCTATTAAAATGCCCGTTAGGATATTAATACCCAATTTGGAAGGATATATGCGGTAAATCAGCAAATAAACCTCCCTCCAAACGGGATATCCTAATTTTATTCGTTCTCACGCCAAACATGAGCACCTAGTTGTCGAAGGTTACTCACTAAATTATCATAACCACGGTCAATATATTCTACGCCGGTCACCTCGGTGATTCCATCCTCTACCGTCAACCCAGCAATAACAAGAGCAGCACCTGCCCGTAGATCGGTCGCTTTTACTTTTGCAGCATTAAGCTTACCACCCTCAATAATAGCAGAACGGCCTTCAACGCGAATCTTTGCGCCCATTCGTACCAATTCTGGCACATGCTTAAAACGGTTGCTGTAGACGAAATCACTAAGAACACTAACACCTTCTGCCTGCGTCAACATACTTGTCATAGGAGATTGTAAATCTGTAGGAAAGCCAGGGTAGGTCAGCGCTTTGACATCTGCATGTTCATATTTAGCTCTACCTATAACACGAATACTCTCATCAAGCTCTTCAATATCAACGCCCATCTCTAAAAGCTTGGCCGTTAATGCTTCCAAGTGCTTAGGAATAACGTTATCTATCAACACATTACCACGCGTAGCCGCAGCGGCAATCATATAAGTTCCTGCTTGAATCCGATCGGGAATAATGGAGTGACGGCAGCCGTGCATTTCCGAGACCCCTTCGATTCGGATGGTTTCTGTACCAGCGCCTTTAATAACAGCGCCCATAGAGTTCAATAGGGTTGCTACATCTATAATCTCAGGCTCTTTAGCCGCATTTTCAATAATTGTGGAGCCTTTGGCACGTGAAGCCGCCAGCATGATGTTAATAGTGGCACCTACGCTTGATACGTCTAAATAAATCTTCGCGCCGCGTAGCTCTTTAGCATATAAGTGGATAGAACCATGTTCGTTTGTAACTGTTGCTCCCAGTGCCTCGAATCCCTTGATATGCTGATCGATGGGACGAGGTTCGAAATTACAACCACCAGGAAGACCTATTGTCGCTTCTTTGAATCTTCCAAGCAGAGCTCCCATCATATAATATGAGGCTCGAAGTTTCTTAACCGGACCATTAGGCATAGGTATAGATACAATACGCGAAGGATCAATTTTCATCTGGTTGCCTGACCAAGATACACTTGCGCCAAGCTCTTGCAAGATTTCAGAGTAAACGGCTACATCACTAAGGGACGGTAAATTATCAAGAACAACTTCAGATTCGGCCAAAATCGCCGCAGGAATAAGTGCAATAGCACTATTCTTTGCTCCACTGATGGTTACAACGCCCTCTAGCGGACGTCCACCGCCAATCATTAATTTTTCCATAGATTTATCAATTTCCCCCTACGTGTATTGCAGCTGTGCGGGCAATACGTGCTGTGGACTTTTAGTGATGAAAATGGAAAGACACCGGCTAAGCGGTGTGCTTTCCTCATCAAACTATTCAACTGGGCAGAGCTACACCCTGCCCTTTACAAATTGCTTGTCCACCTAAGGCGGAAACTAACAATGATTAGGCTTTGTTGTTGGATCCAAATTCGCGGATTTTACCGATAACGGTTTCTTTGATTGCGTCGCGACCTGGTGCGATAAATGTACGTGGATCATAAGCATCCGGTTTAGCAGCTAGAACTTCGCGAACAACTTTTGCAAACACGATTTGGTTCTCAGTGTTTACGTTAATTTTGGAAGTACCCAGGGAGATAGCTTTCTTGATGTCATGTTCAGGAATACCTGTACCACCATGAAGAACCATTGGGATGTTAGTAGCGTCACGGATTTCTTCCATTTCTTTGAATCCGAGGTTAGGCTCACCATGGTAAGGACCATGAACAGAACCTAGAGCAGGAGCCAAAGTGTCGATACCTGTTTCTTTAACAATACGAACGCACTCATCCAGCTTAGCATACATGATGCCGCCGATAACGTCGTCTTCTTGTCCACCAACAGTACCTACTTCTGCTTCTACGGAAACACCTTTAGCATGAGCATATTCAACGACTTTTTTAGTCATATCAATATTCTCATCAATTGGGTGGTGGGAACCGTCGATCATTACGGATGTAAATCCAGCATCAATTGCTGCCTTACATTTATCAAAGCTTGATCCATGGTCAAGGTGGATAGCTACAGGAACTGTGATATTCATATCGATAATTAGACCTTCTACCATCTTAACAACAGTAGTGAAGCCGCCCATGTGACGTGCTGCGCCTTCGGATACACCAAGGATTACTGGTGATTTTTCTTGTTCAGCGGCACCAAGAATAGCTTGAGTCCACTCCAAGTTGTTAATGTTGTACTGACCTACTGCGTATTTTCCTTCAAGTGCTTTGTTCAACATGTCTGTCATAGATACTAATGGCATGGTTTCATCCTCCTAAGAATGTTGGTTGGCTATGTTTTTAAACCGACATCACATACAGGCTTATTATAACACATCCTGAGTCAAATACTAAATAGGATAAACAAAAAAATGTCCCGGTGGGACGATTTTTATCCAGCCCGTATAGCAATTAGACTCAACCTGTTTATAATCACCATAACCAAATAGGATCAATACAGAAAATGTCACTTTAACTGCATTGATCTACTGACTTATTATGAAGATGCATATTGACCGCTACCCGCATTTCATCTATGTCAAATGGCTTTGTAAAATGCATCAATGCGCCTAGCTTGGTAGCCTCCTTAATCATATCCAGTTCTCCGTAAGCCGTCATCATAATGACCTTAATGGACGGATTCAGCTCTTTTAGATGCTTCAAAATCTCGAGTCCATCCATTCCCGGTATTTTCATATCGAGCAGAACCAAGTCAGGAGACTCGCTGCGAACAATGTCTAAAGCCAGTTTTCCGTTAGCTGCTTGAAATGTCGTATATCCTTCGCTATTAAATACTTCCATAAGAAGAATCCGAATCCCATTCTGATCATCGACAATTAACACTTTCTTTTTTTCCATATAACACCCTCCCAGAGATTAAGCCAGATTGACTATACCGCGCTCTCCACAGCTAACGGCCCCTTCAGAAATTAACTCCATACGAAACCTATTATTCGTGCTTCAATGCCCAAATCCTTCTAATTGGATAAAATGGGTAAATAAAGAGCCTGAATTGCAGTGATGTCATTTTCGGAACTCTCCAAAATGGGTAAACAAGCATAAATGCCTTCGGCGTCCTTATAAGGACGGTAAGCGTTTAAGTGAGAAATATTGGACATAAAAGATCGGTGAACAACTTATACATTCTAATAATTAAAAAAAGAGCCTCCAATAGGAGGCTCTTCAGATTTAATTAAAAACTCGCACGTAAGTTACGATTATGTTTACAACCTATTGCTGTTCGGAATGAGTTAAAGAAGCTTTGACAAATTCACGGAACAAAGGTTGTGGACGGTTCGGACGTGAAGTGAATTCCGGATGGAATTGAACCGACAAGAACCATGGATGTCCAGGAAGTTCTACAATTTCGACCAAACGACCATCTGGTGAGGTTCCGGAAATAACCAGACCTGCTTTTTCAATCTCATCACGGTACGTGTTATTGAACTCATAACGGTGACGGTGACGCTCGTATACCAGTTCATCATCGTAGCAAGACATTGCCAGGGAACCCTCAGCAATCTTACAAGGATACAAACCAAGACGCATAGTACCGCCCATATCTTCAATATCCTTCTGCTCAGGAAGCAAATCGATCAGTGGATATGGTGTGTTCGGATCGATTTCGGAGCTATTCGCACCTTTTAGACCTAGAACAGAACGGCCATATTCGATTACGGAAACTTGCATACCTAGGCAAATTCCGAAGAAAGGTATCAATTTCTCACGGGCATAACGAATCGCGGAGATTTTGCCTTCAATTCCCCGATCACCGAAACCACCAGGAACTAGAATACCGCCAACACCGCGCAGCATTTCGTCCACGTTCTCATCCGTGATTTCTTCTGCATTGACCCAGCGAAGTTTAACTTCTGCATTGGAAGCAAAACCTGCGTGTGAAAGTGACTCAACAACACTCAAATAAGCGTCATGCAAAGCTACATACTTACCAACAATCGCAATTTCCACTGTTTTCTCTAGCTTCTGAATCCGCTCAAG
The DNA here is from genome assembly GCF_000758585.1 of Paenibacillus sp. FSL R5-0345. Classification (NCBI taxonomy): domain Bacteria; kingdom Bacillati; phylum Bacillota; class Bacilli; order Caryophanales; family Paenibacillaceae; genus Paenibacillus; species Paenibacillus sp. FSL R5-0345. The sequence goes on along the minus strand of NZ_CP009281.1, from coordinate 129,347 downwards.
CATACTTTCCCATTCACGCATATCTGGCGCAGGTGTTGTAAGCTTCAGATGGTTAACAACAATCTCGTCCAATCCTTCATCACGAAGATTCAGTGGAACTTCATACAATGTTGAAGCATCGCGGCATTCCACGACAGCATTAGCATCAATATCGCAAAAGAGTGCGATCTTCGCTTTCATATCTGCGGAAAGTTCATATTCCGTACGGCACACGATGACATTCGGTTGAATACCGATACTGCGCAGCTCTTTTACACTGTGTTGTGTCGGTTTTGTCTTCACTTCTCCAGCAGCCTTGATATAAGGAATCAAGGTTACGTGGATATACATCACATTTTCCCGTCCGATATCACTCTTGATTTGACGAATGGCTTCTAGGAACGGAAGACTTTCAATATCACCTACAGTTCCACCAATCTCTGTGATTACAACATCAGAGTTGGTCTCGCGACCTGCGCGGAACACGCGTTCTTTGATCTCATTCGTAATGTGTGGGATAACTTGTACAGTTCCGCCCAAATACTCTCCACGACGTTCCTTGCTGATTACGGATGAATAGATCTTGCCTGTCGTTACATTGCTGTTCTTTGACAGATTAATATCAATAAACCGTTCATAGTGTCCAAGGTCAAGGTCAGTCTCCGCACCGTCATCTGTTACGAATACTTCACCGTGCTGATAAGGACTCATTGTTCCAGGGTCTACGTTAAGATACGGATCAAATTTCTGAATCGTTACCTTTAGACCTCTGTTTTTGAGCAGCCTGCCCAGCGAAGCGGCTGTAATGCCCTTGCCTAGGGAAGACACAACGCCACCCGTTACAAAAATATACTTTGTCACTGTAAAACCCTCCTAAATAAAGTCCAGACATTCAACAACGCATGGTGTTTATCGTAACCCGTTTTACTATCATCAAAACAGGGGAAATCAAAAGTTTAATACACCGGGGAAAACATAAGGCGTCGTCCCGCGAATTACATAAAACTACAGCTACTTTGCATCTAAAAAAACAAAAAAGTGACACCCGTAGAACCGGGGCACTTTTTATTTTAAAAAACGCGTTTATTAACTTACATGATAAGCCCATGCAATAGTTTACTCTGACGATCCCCCACTGTCAAGGGAGGAATTATACCATCAGCGAGACTCTTTGAAATTATTTATCTTACTCGTCAGCTTCTGCATCCTCATCTGAGTCATCTTCTGCATCGTCTTCATCTGTGTCATCTTCGTCTATGTCATCTTCATCGATCACGACATCTTCGTCGACTTCTTCTTCGCTGTCGTCGTCGGAATAGAGGTCGTCGCGATCTTCGTCGATAGCGTCAAAATCCTCTTCTTCAGCAGCGTAGTTTTCTTCTTCTTCAGCAAAGTCGTCGTCTTCCAAATCGTCATCTTCATCGTTGATGATACGTACACGTTTGGTGTTACCAACCGGATCATCAGAACGCTCTAGAGGATACCAGCGTTTCAATCCCCAAAGGTTGGTTCCAACACAGGCAAAACGCCCATCAATGTTAATCTCGGTATATAACTGGGCAATAGTATCTTGGCTTTGTTGATCGGTCATGCCGCGCAGCTTGGCTACTTCGACCATCAGATCACGGTAATAATAGGGTGTATTGGCTGCCTTAAGGACTAGAAAAGCCAAATCCACCATCGGCATTTCTTTAACTTTCTCAGGGTCTAGCTTTAAATTGAGTGGCGTACTCACTAAAGGACACTTCCTCTCACGCATTGTTCACATTACGGTTTATTTCAATAATATCCATTAACAAAACTAAGTAAAACCTATTTGACAACAAATTGCAAGTCAAAAGCGGTATCAGCTAACAGAAAGAGTCCTCCAGCACTTATCCGTAGCAGAAACCTGTCTCTATCTTGAAGAAGAAGAAATCTAAAACATATGTACCCGTGTGAGACTTTTACTCCCTTTTATTATTAAAAAAGGCGGAGGAAACCCTCCGCGCATGACTGTATCCACGCCAAGGATCGGCTCCTTACGTGATGTTACAAAGAGAGTGTTAATCTCTTCTGTCTATTTTATGTAAAGCGCCGTCTTTTGACACGATGGGCAGCCCATTTCGTTAAAAAAGGGCAAGTTCCCATTCGGACCCCCTCTTCCACTCATACAATATGGCAGCAGGGCACCGAGGAGGGGACAGCAAATCCTATGGACTATCACAAATTTTGGCACATGCTTCTTGAAGAAATATCGGTTGCCCCCAACAATGGTGAGCGGCGTATTCTTACCTTCAATGATCCCCGCCAGTATGCCGGAGCATTTACACAATGGAAGGCTCTGAAAGCGAAGCAGCCCGAGCTGCGGCAAGTGCAGGTATCTCCGCTGATTCGGGCCTTCTTTGTGCCTGCTGCCGGAGCTGGAAAACTAATGAGCCGATTTGCAGACCTTCTAAATGTTGAAGAGGATCTACAAATACAAATCCATTCTATAGCTAACGAAAAGAGCGGAACCGCCACACTCCCATGGGGAGTGAAAGCCATTCATGCCCCTCAGGCATGGTCTAAATCAACTGGAGTTCACGTTAAAATCGGCGTAATCGACACAGGTGCTGATTACCGCCATCCCGATCTGAAGCATTCATTAGCCTCTGGGGTCAACTTACTACACCGCGGGATGTTGCCGCTAGATGATAATGGACACGGGACTCACATCGCCGGCACGCTTGCCGCGGCAGGCGGAACACGCGGGATGATGGGCGTAGCTCCACGAGCGTTGCTATATCCAGTCAAGGCCTTTGATCATAGCGGCTCCGCCTATGTGTCGGACATAGTACTGGGCATTGATTGGTGTGTGCAGAACAGAATCGATATCATCAATATGAGCTTCGGAATGAAAACTAGAAGCAAAGCACTTCATAATGTGGTTATAAAAGCGTACCGAGCCGGAATCGCTATCATTGCCTCCTCAGGGAATGATGGCAAGCGTGGCGGAGATTACCCCGCACGTTATCCTGAGACGATTGCCGTGGGTGCCATCGATAAAAGACATCGTGTTGCCGGCTTCAGCAACCGCGGTTCTTACATCGATGTATACGGCCCCGGCGAAGGCGTGCCCTCCTGTTGGCTAAGGGAGGGCTACAAAGAGATGAGCGGCACCTCCATGGCGACCTCGCATGTTACGGGAGCCGCTGCACTGCTGCTCGCGGTGCGACCGGGGCTCTCGCCAAGGGAGCTGAAGCTGCTCTTGCGGCGCACCGCATCCCCGGTGCGGCTGCGCAAGGGGCAGCGACGCGCATCCCTTGGCGGCGGCGCTGCCGATGCCCTACGCCTGCTGAAAGCAGGAGTTAGGGCCAAGCGGGCGGTCTCCGCGAACGTATAGACCCTACCCGGGCACCGGGTGGGTCACTCTGACGTGAGCGCAGCTTGTGCCGATGCGAAGAACGGCAAAAAATAAAATCCGCCTCCGGGGGAACCGGAAGGCGGATTTTTTGTCGTTTGATGTTGAATTACATGCGATCCGGTGCAGAAACACCGACAAGACGCAGGACATTAGCAATGGTAGTGCGCGCAGCGCCAAGCAGGGCAAGACGGGCTACTGTTTGAGCGGCATCCTCTGTAATTACACGTTCAGCTTTATAATAACTGTGGAACATCGCAGCCAGCTCATATACATAACGGATGAGGCGATGTGGAGCATAACCTTCCGCAGCAACAGCAATTTCTGCTGGGAGCTCACCAATTTTGCGCAGCAAGTCATATTCATGCACTGCTGTCAGCTTGGAGAAGTCAATCTCAGCGTAATCAGGAATGGAGATCCCTTGCTCTTCTGCCTGACGGAAGATACTGCAGATACGTGCATGCGCATATTGAACGTAGAATACAGGGTTCTCATTAGAAGTAGAGATCGCCAAATCCATATCGAAATCGAGATGGGAATCCATGCTACGCATGGTGAAGAAATATCGAATCGCGTCGATTCCTACTTCCTCCATCAAATCTTCCATCGTAACCGCTTTGCCGGTACGCTTCGACATTTTAACCTTTTCACCATTCTGGAACAGACTGACCATCTGAGCAATCAGAACCACTAGCTTCTCAGGATCATTGCCAAGTGCTGCCATCGCTGCTTTCATCCGCGGAATATAGCCATGATGATCCGCACCCCAAATGTTAATCATTTTATCGTAACCGCGGCCATACTTATCGCTGTGATAAGCAATGTCCGGTGTAAGGTAGGTATATGTGCCATCGTTCTTAATCAGAACGCGGTCTTTATCATCGCCATACTTAGTCGTTTGCAGCCAGGTTGCCCCATCCTGCTCATATACTTCTCCACGATCACGAAGCTCGTCTAGCGAGCGTAACACTTCTCCGTTCTCGTACAGCGAAGTCTCACTGAACCAAATATCGAAGTTTACGCGGAATAGCCCCAGATCGCGTTTGATTTTATCGAGCTCTTTATTAAGTCCATAGGTCCGGAAAAAAGCTGCGCGGTCACTTGGGCTCATTTCGAGCAGTGTATCACCCTTTTCAGCCACAAGCTCTTTAGCAAATCCCTTAATGTCCTCGCCATGGTAACCGTCTTCAGGCATTTCTGCTTCTTGGCCCAGCTCCTGCAGGTAACGAGTTTCAATGGATTTACACAGGTTGACTACTTGGTTACCGGCATCATTAATATAATATTCCCTTGTCACCTGATAGCCTGCATAATCGAGTACATTGCAAAGCGCATCGCCGACAGCAGCACCACGAGCATGTCCTAAATGAAGGCTACCCGTTGGATTGGCACTGACGAATTCCATTTCAACCTTCTGACCTTGACCGATGTTAATACGGCCATAATCATCACCCTGCTCAGCAACAAGGCTGATAATTGGGTACAAATAATTCTTGGACAACGTAAAGTTAATAAAGCCTGGTCCGGCAATCTCAGCCTTTTCAATAGAAGCGCTGCTTGTATCCAAATGTTCTATAATTGCCTCAGCAATCTGGCGCGGATTACGTTTTGCGATTTTGGTCAACTGCATAGCAGCGTTCGTAGCCAAATCACCATGTGCCTTATCTCTTGGTACTTCCAGTACGATATCCGGAACCTCTTCCGGTGCAACAATTCCTGCATTCACAATTGCATCGGCAATGGCTTCTTTTACCCGTTCATTTACAAGCTCCAACGGATTCTTTCTCTGTGTCATAATTTCGGTTCCTCCTGTATATGCAAACTAATAGCAAACTTTCCTGACAATTCATCGTAAACGTACAAATCATATTCCCATTCGACCGTTAAGGAACGCCCTTCGCGAACCACGTCCAGCTTGTTCGTTTCTGTAGAAAGATTAAACTGTGTATATGGCGAACGATAAAATCCCGGTAGACGCCGTCCAGATTGAAAGCTCTGTTCCGACTGTATCCCACCGTGGCGGATTAGCTTTAGCTGATTGCCTGCAATCTTTATTGTTGTACGAACAGAAACTTCCTCTCCTCGAGGGCCCTGCTCTAACTCTTCATATTGAATATATAGATGCGGTCCTTTGGATACTACCTCTCCATTCGCTTTCATAACATTCCGCTGACCCTCTTGAAGGCTTACGAGCGTAATAGAGACGTCATATTTGTCAGACTGTAATTCGGGCATCACACGTTCCTCCATTCTGCAAGCCTCTGCATTCTGCATAAGAAAAACGTCTATCGTGAAACTTAAACATTTTTATATTTTATCAAAGGCCTATTCGCTTTCCCATTGTACACTATATCCAGTTCAAAGAAGCATTTCAATCTTTGAATCCAATAGATCTAGCTTAGCTCATAAAATTTTACCATATTGATGGATAAAAGCACACTTGGAACATGTAGTAAAACTGCACATGAGTGCACCCGGCTTCATAATCACAAAAAAACGGTCCCCTCAGGAACCGTCTAGTTAACTATAACGCTCTGTTAACTCGCTTACTACCTTTACAAATCACCGATTACAAGGACAGAATTTTTAACGAAAACCTAAGCTGCCAAGAAGCGCCACCATCTTTCGTTACATATAACGATGCATAATCGCGCTCGCGAACGGCCAGCCAGCCTTCTTTATTACTAGTGAAAGAGATTACCCCATCATACCCAGCAATCGCCGGAAGATTGGTCCACTGCTTACCACCGTTATACGTGCGTCCTACCGCTACTTTTTCTGCTGCGTCGGAATAACCCACCAAGAAGGTCGTACTGTTCCCTATCAGCTCCAAATTTCCCGGTCTGCCAGACGCAGGCCCTTTATTTACTACAGCTTTTCCACTACCCGGAGCAGGTCCACCCCCAGCAGTTTCCTGAGCGATCACTCTATTCCAGCTTTTACCCTTACTCGTACTTGTATATAGGGAGTATGAGGTTTGACTCATCCCTGAGCCGCCAAAGAGAACCACATCAACTTGATCTCCCTTTGAAGTGATTTGCCCATACTCTGGATCGGTAAAGGCTACCTTTAACGATAAACTCCAAGTTTTGCCACCATCTGTAGTCTTCATTACCCGGTAGCCGGTTCCAGGCACAGTTACAACGGCCCAGCCGGTATTACGATCACTGAAATAAGCACCGCGTGTATTGGATGGGGTTGAAATCTTACTCCAGCTAAGTCCCCCGTCCTTGGTGTAATACGTTGATGCCCTGTTATACCCGAAACCAATCTTACTGTCGATAAAATCGATTCTTTCAAAGCTAACCGCTTTATTCGAAAGTCTTTTCCATTCTGAGCCGCCATTAGAGGTACTGATTAAATATCGAGCTTGACCGTCTTCTACAGAAGCAAGGGCAAAACCATGCACGTTATCGGGAAAATCAATCTGTTTAAAGCTCCATTGGCCTTCATAAATCGCTTGAAAATTGCAGCCTCCATCAGAAGTGCCAATCATAAATCCATTACCTGCTGCCCGTCCGATATCTCCATTCAAAAACTGAACATCAGAAAAGGTAAGCGGTGTGGATACGTCTCCTGAATGCTTATTTTGCAGAGACTGTAGTAGCCCATGGTCTCCAGTGCCGCAAGCCGCAGGCGTGGCTGATGCCGCAGCATGTACAGAAGAAGCTGATGCACCCCAGCCTGAAACCATTATTAACGTCGCCGAAAGGGCGGTTATTGTCGTTCTGTGAATCTTTTTCGTCCAGTTCATAGTGACACCTCCTATTGTATATATACCCTCGCTTTCAATCTCTACTCTTTTATACCTCCTGAAGCACGCATGATCCACCATTGAATAGTCACAAAATGGAAACAGTTTGTCATCTCCTATTTAAATCGCCTCCGGCAATAGTCCCTTTCACAGATCGCCTAGTTATACAATGAATATCCTTCCAGTTCCTATCCCATAATACAAGGAGAAGGGAGTCTGGTGCCATGACACGTGAATCAACAAATCCACCTAAACGAAAAAGCCGCTTCCGCCGTTTATTCCGGCTGCTGCTAGCCATGATTATATTGTTTCTACTGACCACGGGAGCTCTGCTCGGTTACCTATATCAAAAGGATCTTCCTCCCATTGGCGACGATGTGCGCTCCAAGCTACTCGACTCCAGAGGCAATATTCTTGCCACCTTTACCTCAGACGGGCGTAGCCGTGAACCGGTCAAATTAAGTCAAATTTCTCCCCTGCTTATTGAAGCCACACTAGCCGTCGAGGACCGTAAGTTTTACGAGCATTCCGGATTCGATATGAAGGGGATGGCGCGGGCCGTACTCGTCAATCTGGAAGAGGGAAATCGAACACAAGGCGCTAGTACGCTAACTCAACAGCTCGCGAGAAATCTCTATCTATCCCACGAAAAGACATGGACGCGCAAGGCCAAAGAAGCCTTGTATACGATGCAGCTTGAGATGAAATACAGCAAAGATGAAATCTTGAACATGTATTTAAATAACATCTACTATGGTCATGGTGCCTATGGCATTGAAGCAGCCTCTCAGATGTATTTTGGCAAATCTGCAGCAGATTTAGACTTAGCAGAGAGTACCATGCTAGCTGGGATTCCAAAAGGACCGACCTACTATTCGCCATACAATCATTTAGACAACGCTAAAAAACGCCAAAAAATTATTTTGACCGTCATGACTAATTTAGGAGAAATTACGCAAGAAGAAGCGGGGCAGGCAGTGCAGGAAGACTTGAACTTAAAACCACAAGGCCAGAAGGATACCACTGTGGCTGCACCTTATTTCAGAGATTATATCCGCAATCTCGCCACAGAATCTCTTCACATCAGCAGTGATGAGCTAGAGCAAGGGGGACTAAATGTTTACACTACCCTAGACCCTGACATGCAGCATGCCGCAGAACAAGCCGTCGACAAAGAGATGGATCAAAAGAGTGATCTGGAGACGGCTCTTGTTTCCATTGATCCTCGAACTGGCTACATTAAAGCAATGGTCGGCGGAAAAAATTATCGTACCAACCAATACAATCATGCTCTAGCCACTACACGTCAGCCTGGCTCATCCTTTAAGCCAATCATGTATTTAGCCGCACTTTCTTCCAAAGAGATGACGGGTCTTTCCGTTTTCAAAAGCCAGCCAACGATGTTCCATTATGATAACAATCGCAAAACCTACCAGCCTCGGAACTTCGGGGATAAGTATCTAGGGGAAATCAACATGCGACAAGCTATTGCAGCATCCGACAACATTTATGCTGTGAATACAATCATGAAGATCGGTGCGGATAAAGTGAGCGAGATGGCAGCCAAGATGGGCATTGACAGCCCGCTTCAAAGTGTTCCTTCACTGGCACTCGGCACCTCACCAATCAGTCCGCTAGAAATGGCTGCAGCTTTTGCTGTTATAGGAAACAGTGGTCAGAAAATGCCCACCACTGCCATTCTAAAAATAACGGATTCAAAGGGTGTGGTCCTGTATGAAGCTCCACAGCCAAAGGGTGAAGCCGTTGTAGAACCTTCTGCCGCCTATGTGTTAACCCGTTTAATGGAGGGAGTATTTGAGACTGGAGGAACTGGGAACCGTGTAGCTTCTATAATCAAACGTCCGGTAGCCGGCAAGACTGGAACTACGGATACAGATGGCTGGATGGTAGGCTTCACCCCCGAGCTATCCACTGCTGTTTGGGTTGGATATGACAAGGGGCGCGACATTACAACTACCGACGGTCGACGGGCAGCTCCAATTTTCGCGGAGTTCACTGAAAAAGCTCTGGAAAATATCCCGCCTAAGATTTTCCCCATTCCAGATGGCGTGGTTAGTGTATACATCAATCCGCAGTCCGGCAAGCTAGCGACAGCAGCCTGTCCCGAAAAAGAACTAGAGACTTTCATTAGTGGAACTGAGCCCACCGAATACTGTGATCAGCACGGCAAAGGTCCCGCTGCCGATGATGCACAAAGCAAAGTAGATCCTGCTGAAGAAAATCGTTCTCTGTGGAACAATATTAAGCGCTGGTGGTTGAATTAGCCCTCTTCATTTATTGAAGAGGTTTTTCTTTTTTATAACTTATTTATTGCAGAATTGATAGGATGGGCAAATTCAATTTTCACTTCTCCCGCAAAGGATGTAACCGCTTCATTTTATGTAATCACCCCATTCTCTTAACTCACAATTACTGCTATAATAGTTAGTAGCAACCAAAATATAAAGATGTAAATGAGGGACATGGGATGAAGGATACAGGCATGATCCGGAGTTTAGACAGTCTTGGGAGAATTGTGGTTCCCGCAGAAATCCGTATGACTCGTAATATCGACATTGGTGATCCTATCGAATTTTTTATATTAAACGATAACACCATCATACTCAGGAAGTACACCTCGACAGAATGTACGTTTTGCAGAAGCCACGACCATGTCACCTACTATAAAGAGCAATTTATTTGCAGTAGCTGTCTAAAAGAAATTGCCGATCCTGAACGCATGTCTCAAGCGCCGGAGACACGCCAAGATTTTGCTAGCGAAGTGTCAGAGCACAGCAGCACGATCCGGAAGACGAAAACAGAGGATATGTGCCAACGCCTGGAGCGGGCCATAGATGATCATCCATATGCCAATCAGAAAGAGCTTGCTGAAATCCTGGGGATCAGTCAAGCCAGAGTAAGTCAACTCAAACGCAAACTTAGTACGGGAAGCAAATCGTAAACTAAATTCATGTATAGCAAAAAAGGCTTCGACTCTCCTATTTCAGGGTGTCGAAGCCTTTTTACTGTATCCTTTAATCTTGACCGGGTGATTGTTCCTACTCGGTCAGAGCAGCCTTGAGTTCATCGGAGGATGCGGTCCACCATGCCTCATTATGAGAGATCAAGAGGGATTTTAGCGCAGCCTTTTCAACTGCACCAAGCCCTCCCACATCGATTTTGCGTTTTAGAGCCCCATCCAGCTTATTGACATGCTCGGCGAGGATTTTCCAGCCACGACGCGCTTCCGTATCAATCCACATTTCACAAGCTGTTATTCCACCATAGAATTGACTATCCTGGGTACGGTCCACTGCTACCCATACCACCCAAACCTGTCTTCCATTAGGTACATCTTCACGGTTCATGGAGAATTTAATACCCTTTTCAACCTTACTCTTGGCATGCATGGCACCGATATCAATGACTGCTTCACCGCCATCAATAATGACAGGCGATACGTTATTGAGCTCAATAGAGCCTGCTCCAAAGCCTTTATGTTTACTTTTGGCATTCACAATATTTAAGGCAATCTGTTTCTTGCCCTCCGGTTGTATGTTGTCCACGAGTGCACACCCTTCCTCTTACGAATAATTTAATTTTAGCTAATAATGCGGCGATTGCAAACATATACATCCCGTAGATGCTTGTCACGGGAGGAATCACAGTATGAAGTCACTGTCATTAAGGTACATTATCATCTTTGCGACCCTGGCCGCCCTCGTGCTACTAGGAGGAATATGGGTCTATTCGGGGGATAACTCCACAACTTCTGTTACTAGCTTTGTTTCAAAAGAGGCCAAGTCCTCCAGTGGCACAGCTCCTGCTGCTGCACCACAGCAAAATCTTCCTGATAGCGCCCCCGTTCCGGCAGAGGAAGCATTAAGTCATCGGGTTGTCGAGTACCACATCGATGTTCAGCTTGTTCCAGATACAGAAACCTTAATCGCTTCTGAGACGGTAACCTGGACACACCCCGGTGTAAAACCTGTAAGTGATCTATATTTTCATATGTACCCAAATGCTTTTGCCTCACCAGATACTACTTTTATGAAGGAATCCGGAGGAACGCTCAGGGGTGACACCATGCCAGAGAACGGCTTCGGAAGTATGACTCTAACCGATCTGCGCACGACAGAAGGAACATCGCTAATGCAACGAGTACAATTTGTACAACCCGACGATGGTAACGTCAACGATAAGACACTCCTAAAGGTGCATCTCCCACAACCGGTTAATGGAGGAGAAAGTGTCACACTTAAACTAAAGTACGAGGTCCAGCTTCCCAAAATATTTGCCCGTATGGGTACATCAGGGAATTTCGTGATGGCTGGGCAATGGTTCCCTAAGCTTAGTGTATACGAGCCTATGGGCACACGCGGGGTTAAGGAAGAAGGCTGGGATTTACATCAATATCACGGCACCTCTGAATTTTACAGCGATTTTGGCATCTTTAATGTAACGATTGCAGTTCCTTCTAACTATACGGTAGCTGCGACCGGATTTCCTGTAAAGAATGCCAAACTGAAACAAGATCAAAAAATATATCAATTCTACGCTGATGATGTCCATGACTTCGCTTGGGCGGCTTCCCCTGATTTCACAGTAGCTGAAGAAGCCTTCTCTACACCAGAAGTACCTGGTGTACGGATCAAGGTCTATCTCGATCCATTGCACAAAGACTTAAAGGAACGATACCTTCAGGCCGCTAAGGCTGCCCTGACCTACTTCAGTAAATGGTATGGTCCTTATCCCTACTCCACTCTGTCTATTATCGTTCCACCTAAGGAGGGTAATGGTGCAGGAGGAATGGAGTATCCTACGCTCATTACAGCCTTTGGAGCCACGGACTCTTCACCTGATACTTCACTTGAGAGAACCGTCGTTCATGAAATTGGCCATCAATACTTCTACGGTATGGTCGCCAGCAATGAATTCGAAGAGGCTTGGTTAGACGAAAGCTTCACTTCTTACGCTGAAGACAAACTCATGGAGCAGGAATATGGTGTCAAAGCTAATCTCCCTCTGCAATCTAGCCTGGTGACCAAATCAGAGCCGCTGAACTTAGAGACATGGAAATATGACGGGGCAGAATCGTATAGCCGAAATGTATATATTCGCGGAAAGCTAGTACTTAAGGATATTGAACGCCAAGTAGGCGCTAAAGCAATGAACAGTATCATGTCTACTTACGCACGTAAATTCCGTTTCCAGCATCCCACTACATCTGATTTTCAAAAAGTCGTTGAGAAGGTAACCAAAAAATCGTGGCAGCCTTATTTCGAGGATTATGTTTATGGTGGCGGTGCTCCTGATTTCTCAGTAGATACGATTACGATTAAAAAGAATGGCAGCAGCGAGGCTCAGAGCTACGAATCCATAGTGAAAATTACAAACAAAGGGAGTCATTACGTTGACGTTCCCATTAAATTCACATTCGCTGACGGTTCTGCGGCAGAGCGGGTCTGGAACGGTGAAGGAGCAGAGACTACGTTTCAGCTGTTAAGCGATAAACTTCTCCTCTCTGCTGAGATTGATCCTGAGCATACCGTTCTTTTAGAAAACAAACATCTTAATAACTTCAGACTGGCGGAAATAGAGCCCAAAACACTCTCCCGCTGGACGTTAAGTGTAACTAAATTAGTTGAAACTGTGCTCGGAACTCTTGTCTGGTGAGGTGAATGATTGTGAGAACATCGATAACCCGCGGCTGGCAAAGCATGAAGGAGCAATTTTATATTCTGATTCTGCTCTTCATCTATCGACTGCTCTGGGGCTACTTTATGTACGGCTTCATCCGGTCTGCTATCGTTCCAATTCTACTGCGCTACCCAGATAAAGACGCTGGAGGCAGTGGAATGGGTAGACTACTCTATTATGTCGAAGGGCAGTTCAGCTTGAACACAGATCCTGAGATACGTAATTGGTTATGGATGTTCCTAGGGCTTGTTCTCTTACGACTGCTGCTCTCCCCCTTCATAAGAGCAGGATTACTGCATGAACTCCATCAGGAGAGAAAAGGAGAGCGAGGCCTGTTCTTTTTTCCCGGCATGAAGCTTTATGGATTTCCAGTGTTTATCTTTAGTTTAATCGAATGGGTGCTGGCTCTATTGCCGTTATACTGGCTCGCTCCAAAAATGTACGGGCTGTTCTTATCTTCCTTTCTGAACTCCTCTTTGTTACTTCATCTACTTCCATACGTATTGGCATGGCTTATATACATCTTTATCGTTCGCCTGTTCCTTCTATATATGCAGTTTGGTTATACCAGCGGTACGGGGATGTTCTCTTCCCTATTCATCTGTATAAAGTCACTGATTCCTGCACTAGGCATTTCAATCATACTTGGTGCAGCGGGCCTTATCCTTCTGCTAGTGTGCGGACTATCCGGTATCTTCTGTCCTGGCCTGCCGGCACTTCTTATTCGTCAACTCTCATCACTGCCCTCGACACTTTTCAAAATGTGGGGAATCTCCGCTCAATATCATCTATGGCGCAGTAAAGCATTTCCACAATAATTTATGGCATTACAACACATAATATAAGAGTCCCGGTTCCTAAATCAGGAGCCGGGACTCTTTCGCGTTATAGACAAATTATGACGATTTGCAAAATCGTAAAGACTTTGTTACAATAAGTCCTGTTCCATTAGTAACAAGTTTGTAATCATTTGAAACGATTTCTACATAACTTCATGTATTCATCGTAGTCTTGTCGATAAGTCACTATCTGGTGCATAAAACGCCGAATTCCTTGCACCGGGAAGTGGGGGAACCATATTTTGGGTGAATTGATCTCGCTTTGCAGTGATCATAGGGGAACCTTCTACCGAATCCTTAAGCTAACCTCACAGGCATTGGAAGGGGTACAATTTTTTTGAAGAATTTAAGAAAAGCATGCGTCGCTGCGGCGCTGGGACTTGTGATGGCGTTCTCTATTGGTGGAGGAAGTGCCTTTGCAGATTCTAAGATGGACAGTGTTATTTCAAAGACAATTGGAGTTGCCTATAAAACCGGAGGCACTAGCACTGCCGGGTTTGACTGTTCTGGATTCACTACGTATGTATTCAAGAAGGTGGGTCTTTCTTTGCCCCGCACTTCAAAAGCTCAATATAATGTTGGAACTCCTGTAGCCAAAAGCAAATTGCGTTCAGGTGACCTAGTTTTCTTTAACACATTGGGCAATGGCGTATCCCATGTCGGCATTTATGTTGGAAACGGAAAATTCGCACAATCATCATCTTCATATGGCGTGACCATCACTTCACTTAGCCAGTCCTACTGGGCCAATCGCTACGTTGGCGCTAAAAGAGTAATGAGTACTTCCTCATATCAAGCTGTAGCCTACGATTAATACTTCCCCACAACTATAACCTCACAATTACAACTATATAGACCTGGATTTGATTATCACCTTAATCGAATCCAGGTTTTCTTTTGCCTTATTATAATCTTTACACCTCTAGAACAGACTTTAAACACTTTTATTTGATAAAAATTTCAATAAATATAAAAATAAGTTTAATATTATCGCTTACATATGCATTTTGTCTTTAAATATATGAATTTTTCTGCATGATTAGGTTAAAAACGATTGCCAAGCGGCACTCTGTTTGTTACAATAACTGCAGTAAGATTTTAGTAACATTTTTGTAATCATTAAGTTGTTATTTACAAAGGTTTTGTCATGTATTGATTACAAGCTATTCCTAATCAACAGTCTGAGCCGAGTTTCCTAACTATTAGGGAAACGGGGGAACCAACTTTGGGTGAATTGACCTCCATTTTTAGAGGGGTCATAGGGGACCTTCAACCGAACCCTTAAGCTAACCTCGTAGGCATCTGGAAGGGGTATAAACTTTTGAAGAAGAAGTTAGCAGCAGCTGTACTCAGCTTTTCCATTATCTTCACCATCGGAGCAGGAAGCGCTTTCGCGGATTCCAAAATGGATAAAGTGATCGACAAGACCATCGGAACTAAATACGTATCCGGCGGGATCTCCACAAATGGATTTGATTGCTCCGGATTTACAATGTATGTTTTTGATAAAATCGGTATCAACCTACCACACCAATCAGGTTCCCAGTATCAAATGGGTACTGCTATCTCCCGAGATGATTTAAGATCAGGAGATCTTGTATTCTTCAATACAAGTGGTAAGGGTGTTTCCCACGTCGGCATTTATGTCGGTGAAGGCAAGTTTGCACACGCATCTTCCTCACGCGGTGTAACGATTAGCTCCCTGAGTGATAGCTACTACGTAAAACGCTATATCGGTGCTAAACGGATTATGAGCACTGATGCTTATCATTCTGTTGCTTCTGAGACAGAAGATAATGATGATGTTCAATAAGTAGAACGTACATAGGCTCTTTTCCAAGAGGTTAATTCTTGGGGAAGAGCTTGTTTTTTTGTCTTATTTAATATTTACCCCTCTCAAAATTTGTAAAACAATATTCCTTATAAATTTTCTGAGTCGATGCCCCCTCTTTTTGTATATAATTAGTTACAAGTATAAACGCCTTCGGCACTCGTAAGGACGGCAAGCGTTATAACCCACGTGAAAGGAGGTCTTTGACCTTATGATAAATCCCTCGGTTACTTTTCATGTAACTCCTATGGAGACTAGTCACGCGGAAGAGATATGCAATTGGAATTACATCCCCCCTTATAATATTTACGGCTGGATGCCGTGGGAACAAATGCAGGCTCTAGGCATCGAGTTCGGTGATCCTCAGCTACGGAATGAGCAATATGTCTCCATATTAAATGGGCAAGAAGCTTTGTGTGGATTCGCGCAGTTGTTCCCGATGGAAGGTGTTGTACGTTTGGGGATTGGCATGCAACCTGATCTATGCGGTAAAGGGCTAGGCAAATTATTCATGGATGCAATCGTGCAAGAAGCCTTGCTTCGTTATCCTGAGCGTGAGATTGATCTAGAGGTATTGACCTGGAACCAGCGGGCGATCCGAACTTACCAAAAGTGTGGATTTACGATTACAGATACGTATGAGCGCTTAACCCCATCAGGAAACAAACCTTTTTATTGCATGGTCTATGAGAAATGATATTAAAATCCATATTTTTCAATCAATTGATGGTATTATCGTTCATTTTTTTGTCACAAACCCTATGATAACGCTTCACCTTGAGCTATAATGTAGGGAGCAGCTTACATAGAAGGGACGAACTGGGATGCAGAAATGGATCATGAGCGGTTTGTTTTTTGCCGCCTGTGCCTTTGCGGTAGTACTTATGTTTACACTTCCAGGTAAAGAAGAGGTAGCTGAACAGAATAAACCCACAATGCCGGTAGTTCAATTGGATGCGGCAAAGGCAGAAGCAACCGTGAAAGCCAGCTGTATCACCTGTCACGGCGATCAGCTTCAAGGTGGAGTTGGCCCTAGTCTTCAAAATGAAGGCGGTCAGCATGATGCTGAAGAAATCTACAGCATCGTCACTAAGGGACGCGGTCAAATGCCTTCCTTTAAAGAAAAGCTAGCCCCTGAGGAGATCGCAAACGTCGCCCTCTGGCTCTCAGAGAAAAAGTAACAGTAACTACTACCTAAGCAACTAAAAACGCCCGTGCCAGAAGATAGTTCACTATCTGCGCACGGGCGTTTATTTATGAGTTTGGGTGACACTAACGATTTTTCTCAAAGGCTTCATTAAATTCATGTGCCTCTCGAATATCTAGAGCTGTAATACCGTCTTCCTCATTTGATTTCAGTCGTAAAGTCACTGTCTTATAATCAATCGTAATATGTGGATGGTGATCAAAGGCTTCTGAAATGGTGGCTACTTCATCAACGAAAGCAATACCCTTCATATATTGGCTGAACATATATTTTCGCACCATGGTATTCTCTTCGAGCTTCCAACCTTCCAGCTTGCTGATCTGCTCACGCAGTTCTTCTTCCGTAAATAACAATTCGTTTCCTCCCTTACTAAAAATTGCAGTAAAATCCGCAGGTCCCTTTACTCGTCTTATTCGCTAAACAAAACATCCCTTAGCTTCTGAGGTCCAAGGGATGTGCCAGGATAAAGGCAATATTTTCGATTAAATGTATTCAAGAATCCCAGCGATTATAACTCGGCTACACCAATTTTAACACGGGCTACTAACTACGGGCAAATTACGCCCCGCCGCCCCCTCTTCCTAAATCAAAACAACAGAGGCTAAATCCTCTTCTCCGACTAAAATATTAATGCGGTGCGTGTCCTTATCGTAGATGATAACGCCGCTCCCCACCTCAATCATAGGTTCATTACCCAGCGCGAAGAAAAGATCCTCAGCTAGCGCCTCCCATACCTCCATCTTGGATTCCTGCGGCAATTCTTGCCACTCTTCCGGATCCATTTCAAAAAATAAGTACCCATCGGAAATTCTTCCGACAGCCTCAGTCAAATCCGTTAGGATTTCACCGTAATCTCTACCATGCTTTACACCCACATGTATCACTCCGTTTTCTCCACAGATGAATAATTACTTACCTTATCCATTATAGCCGAAAAAATGACTTCACAAAAAACGGAATGATGTCGATAAATAAGAATATACGTTATTCGGTTTCGCACAGAGTGCCTTGCCGCTATTTCAAGGATGATATACGCGGCTTTGTCGGAACACATCTTATAATCTCATGGACGAGGTGCATAATGGAAATTTCAACAATACTCGGTTTAATTTTTGGTCTAGTTGCAGTAATTTGGGGTATGATCCTCAAGCACGCTCCTCTTCACGCTTTAGCCACACCCGCTGCTTACGTTATTATCTTAGTGGGGACGGCGGCCTCCATCTTTATGGCCTTTCCAATCTCGGAGGTCAAAAAGATTCCAAGTCTGTTTAAAATAATTTTTGTCAAAAAGAAATTAATCAGTAAATCCGAATTAATTACTATGTTCATGGAATGGGCTTCTATTACACGGCGTGAAGGTCTACTGGCTCTTGAGTCTAAAGTCGATGAAATAGAAGATAACTTCCTCAGAAACGGCATGCGAATGATTATTGATGGGAATGATCAGGACTTTGTCCGCGATGTTCTCATGGAGGACATCCACGCCACAGAGGATAGACATAAAGCAGGTGCACTCATTTTCACACAAGCAGGTATGTATGCTCCTACACTTGGCGTGCTCGGGGCTGTTATCGGACTTATCGCCGCTCTGGCTGATATGAGTGATATGAACAAATTGGCTGCAGCAATCGGGGCTGCCTTCATCGCAACACTACTCGGTATCTTTACAGGTTACGTATTATGGCATCCTATTGCCAATAAGCTAAAACGACTTTCCAAACGTGAAATTGAAGTTCGAATGATGATGGTCGAAGGTCTATTGTCCATACAATCCGGTGTATCCACTATTGCCATCAATCAGAAGCTTGCTGTCTTCCTAACACCTTCGGAACGAGCTAAGTTAAATGATGAGAAGGAGAGTGGATCGGGTGAGCAAAAAGACTAGACACGAAGAGCATGAAGAACACGCCGATGAATCGTGGCTACTGCCTTATTCTGATCTTATGACCCTTCTGGTAGCCTTGTTCATCGTAATGTATTCTATGAGTGCAACGGATGCCAAAAAATTCGAAGAGATGAGTCAAGCCTTCAGCTCCGCTCTTAATGGCGGTACAGGTGTTCTTGAAGAACGGGCGGCAATGCCATCTAAGAGTCAAGAGGATTTAGGAAAAAATGATCAAATGGATAAATCAGTAGCCAAGAAAAATGAACAAACAGAAATGGCTAAGCTGCGGCAAAAGGAACAAGAAGATTTAGAGAAGCTTAAAAAGCAGTTTGATCAATATATCAGCAAGAACGGTCTTACCGATCTTCTCAGTACTAAGCTCAATCAGTCTCAGCTTATGATTACGATAAGTGATAATGCGCTGTTCGCTTCCGGACAGGCTGTAGTTAAAGATGATTCTCGGCAATTAGCAAAGTCCATCTCAACCATGCTGCAGCAATTCCCGGATTATGATGTAGTCGTGCAAGGACATACCGACAATATTCCTATCTCTAATAGCAATTATTCTTCCAACTGGGACCTAAGCGCGGATCGTGCTCTTCAGTTCATGAAGATCCTGTTAACGAATACGAACCTGAATCCACGCAAGTTTAGTGCGATCGGATACGGGGAGTACCACCCTATTTCTGAAAATACTACAGCTGTTGGACGAAGTAAGAACCGCCGGGTTGAAGTGTCCATTATTCGTAAATATCAAGAAACCAAAGAGTTCTCAGGTATTGCTCCTTCCGATGAATAATGGTTGTCCTAGTTCAAAGCATAAAGAGCTGTCCCAAGGTCTTAGACCGATGGAACAGCTCTTTTTTTGATAAATTGTATTCATAATTAGATCACTATTTCTTCTAGACTATAGAAGTTTGTAGTTCAGTGTAGCTCCAAGTTCTTGCTTTTCTTCAGCAGACAATTCACGCCATTCTCCAGTTTGTAATACCCCTAGACGAATATTCATAATCCGAATGCGTTGCAGCTTTCTAACCTCGTAGCCAAAAGCGCTGCACATACGGCGAATCTGACGATTCTTGCCCTCCGTCAAAATAATACGGAATACACGCTCTGTAATACGAGTGACCTCACAAGGTAGCGTCTTCTCACCTAATATCTTTACGCCGCTGGACATGCCGGTAATAAATGATGGCGTAATCGGTCTGTCTACAGTAACCACATACTCTTTTTCATGCCGACCTTCGGAGCGTAAAATCTTGTTAACGATGTCCCCATCGTTAGTAAGCAGAATCAATCCTTCTGAATCCTTATCGAGACGCCCAATCGGGAAGATTCGCTCATGATGACCTACAAAATCAACAATATTCCCCTTAATATGCTGCTCTGTAGTTGAAGTAATACCCACTGGCTTGTTTAACGCAATGTAAACCGTCTGGCTTGATGTTTCAAGCGCAACACCATCTATTCGCACATCATCACCCGGAACGGCCTGACTGCCAAGCACAGCAGGTTCTCCGTTGATCGTAACTCTACCGCCTTCTACCAGCTTGTCTGCTTCACGGCGTGAACAGTACCCTGTCTCACTGATGAATTTATTAATTCTCACGTTGTCCTTCACTCCGTTCATCCTTAATATTAAGCCAAGGGGTATCCGTACCAGCTGCAGGCAGCTTGATCATAACAGTTGTCCCTTGACCTACTTCACTTTGTATATCCAAATGACCCTTATGAGCCTGAATAATACGTTGGCTAATCATTAGCCCAAGGCCTGTTCCCGACTCTTTATTAGTAAAGAAGGGTTCACCCAGCTTAGGCAACATATCCTTAGGAATTCCTTCACCTTGATCTGAAATGAGAATGAAGACAGAGTCCAAGGTGTTTCTTAGCTCCATTGAAATCACACCACCATCTGGCATAGCTTCAATTGCATTTTTGACGATGTTTATAAACACCTGCTTTAGCTGGTTCACTTCACAATGTACGGTAGATGGATGTTCAGAGAATATGGCACTAAACTGAATCCCAAACAAATGAGCTTGACTGTCTAATAGAGAAACTACATCACCAAGGATGTCCCGTACATCTTTTTCCTGGAAATGAACAGCTTGAGGCTTGGCCAAAATCAAAAATTCACTTACGATCAAATTAATCCGCTCCAGCTCGGATAACATCAGTTCAATATGGAGTGGAACCAGAATCTGCTTCTCTTGTTGAAGCTGTAAAAATCCTTTTAGCGTTGTAAGCGGATTACGAATCTCATGGGCTACTCCCGCAGCTAATTGGCCTACTGTAGTCAGCTTCTCAGAGCGTCTAAGCAGTTCCTCCATTCGGTTACGTTCCGTCATATCACGTGAAACGTGAATAAAGGAATGCGGATACCCGTCTTCATCACGAATTACCGAGGTACTAACACTAACTTCAACTATTGTTCCATCACGTTTAAGTCTTA
The DNA here is from genome assembly GCF_000758585.1 of Paenibacillus sp. FSL R5-0345. Classification (NCBI taxonomy): domain Bacteria; kingdom Bacillati; phylum Bacillota; class Bacilli; order Caryophanales; family Paenibacillaceae; genus Paenibacillus; species Paenibacillus sp. FSL R5-0345. The sequence goes on along the minus strand of NZ_CP009281.1, from coordinate 108,318 downwards.
CGGTTTCAATGGGTGGTAGAACAGCACCATTCTTTAACGCATTAAGCCGCTCTTCCTCCTGCTTAAGCGCTGTCGCAGGTACAAGGTACGGCATATTACCCAATACCTCTTTGGCACTCCATCCATATAGTTCTTCGAAGGCTCTGTTCGTACTAGTAATTCGGCCATCCATATCGATCGTATGAATCGCATCAGAAGTTCCGTTAATGACGGACTCCAAATGCTCCTTAACCGCTCGGTTCTCTTCCAGTGTCTGTTTGAGTCGATTGGTGCGCTGCATGAGGTGAGCCGTCATAGCATTGATTCGCAGAGCCAACTGTCCTAGCTCATCCCGGCTTGTTACCTTTAGAGGAGGCTCAAATTTCCCTTTAGCTACATCGTTCACTTTGGCAAGTATCGCCTGAATCGGACGAGTAACAAATCCAGACAGTATGTAACTACATAACAAGAATAAGGTAAGCAATAACAGTGACGTAGTCAGACTATTAATTAATTGATCATGAACCACAGATGAAATCACAGAGTAATCCAAAACTACTCCTATCACATAAGCTTTCAGTCCAGGCGATTGGATAGGAATGTAGCTTTTGAGCACTCTTTTTCCATGTACTTTCATTTCGAGCGTAACCGGCTTCTGCTTCCCTTGAGCTAATAGAATCGCCTGTCTATCCCGCTCCACGTTACCATAAGTATAGGTGCCGTACTTAATGGGGCGGTTCCCCAGCTTCTTATTCAGCGTGTCGCTTCCGTCCGCCTTCATACTTGCAGAAGCAAAGGTTGCCGGGTTAAATCCTGTCAATTCTAAAATCCCCGGATTAGCTTCTTTAGTTCTCGATGCAATTTGGTCGGGATTAGTGATTTTGACGTAATCGCTGGCCTCCGTATTGAGAATAACGGGATTGATGATGTAGTTACTCTCTTCATCACGATAATAACCCCACTTCTCAATGAAATCGGGATTGTAGGTTGAATATTCAAATGGACCTGACCAAAAATGGTCCAAGGCCTGACCCTGACCCACGGATACCTCCTGATTATCGAACAACTCCAAAAAGGCCAGGTACCAGTACCCCCAATCTTTTGTGGACATCCCAATATCACCAGGTACCGAAGACCTTGCTACTACGACATCGTTATCAGTCTTTACCAGAATTGAAATATTAGACACGCCCACCTTGGAAGTTAGGGCTTTAAGTTCTTCATTCGTCACGTTCTTATAGTCTGGGTCCAATTCCTCGGAGGCAAAGATAGCCGCCATCCTTAAATTATGCGCAATTTGATATTCTACATAGTTAGAGCTATAGTTACTTTGTTCTACAGAAACGGCCATTTGCATAGCAGTTAGTTGCATATTATTAATGCTTTCATTCCGTAGATTATTTTGGGCGGCATAAAGGTTAAATGTCAGGTTCAGTGCTAAAATTAGCAACACCGCCCCAAAAATAATAGCAGATAGTTTTGTCTTTATGGACAAACTGTTTGTTCACCTCTTATCCACTGGTAAATCCTTGCGGGGCCTACAATAAACATCATACCTTTTGCCCCCACATTTGAAAAGACATTTCAATGAAGCATTCAATTCAAGGAATATTGAAATTCAATGGGTCTTTATCTACAATATACAAGTATAAACGCCTTCGGTGCCCTTATAAGGACGGTAAGCGTTTTAGCAAGAAATATAAGAATAAAGGATAGCGAGAAATATATAATTTCTTATATTTTAAAAAACCATCCACATCTTATGCACATATAAACATTTTATTATAGAACGATGTGCACAAAAATGTGCATAAGTAGGCGGTTATCCACAGAGTTATTCACATTTTGTTAAGAACGAATATTTGTTCGTTGTACAATGGATATAAAGAAAGGGAAGATGATCTTGAATATTAGAGCGGGTGAATCGCTAGATGATATGGTGGCGGTTCATGAACATTGGATGAGGCAGGCGATAGCAGAAGCCCATAAAGCTGAAGCATTAGGAGAAGTTCCTATAGGGGCGATCGTCGTACGGCATGGTGAAGTTATCGGACGCGGATACAATTTAAGAGAAACAACAATGGATTCAACAGCTCATGCAGAAATGGTAGCCATTCGTGAGGCCAGCAAATTCATGAATTCGTGGCGACTGCTGGATTGCCAGCTTTATGTTACTTTAGAGCCTTGTCCGATGTGTGCTGGAGCGATTGTACAATCAAGGGTACCCCTCACTGTATATGGCACTCCCGATCCTAAGGCTGGGTGTGCTGGAACCCTCATGAATTTACTTGAAGAGCCGCGGTTTAATCATCGTACCGAAGTCATTCAGGGGGTTTTACAAGAGGAATGTGCAGAGCTACTGACCTCATTCTTTCGCCGTTTACGTCAAAAGCCACCGAAACAAGCATAAACACCATCGGCGTCCATATTTTAAAAAAAGGAGAACCCTGAAATGACCCTTACTTTATATCATACCTCACAAAACATCTATATTTCTCCACTAGAGCTAAAGGATGCAGAGAAATTACTGGAGCTGCGCTTGAATAATCGGTTGACACACGAACCATTTGAACCTAAACGCGATGAGCAATTCTACACGCTGGAGAGTCAACAAAGGATCATTAATCAGCGTCTGGAGGATGCGCTGGAGGACAGAGCCTATATGTTCGGTGTCTATCTGCTTGATGGACAACTAATAGGTCAAATCACGCTATCTAATGTCTCAAGAGGTGTAGCTCAGTATGCGGATTTAGGTTATTTGATGGACCATAGGATGCAAGGACAAGGCTATATGACTGCTGCGGTCGGATTGATTCTAGGCTACGCTTTTCGAGCCTTAGGTCTTCATAGGGTTCAGGCAGCCATCTTATTGCATAATGAGGCTTCCCGGAAGGTGCTGGAGAAGAGCGGATTTAAACCTGAAGGCATCGCCCGCCAGTATCTCAAAATAAACGGCCAGTGGCAGGATCACCAAACCTACGCAATATTGGCCGAAGATGTGTTACTGGTTGAACCTAAATAACTTTTTACTGACTCGTTCAGGATTCTTCTATTAAAAAGACCCGCATGGGCGTATATCATACGCGACATGCGGGTCTTTCTCTCATAACTTCTTATTAATAAGTCCCCAAGCTACCGAATTGCTCCTCTAGTTGATCCATTGTAATTACATCATCGCCTTGAGGAATTCCAATCTTGAACTCTGGCTTCTCATTGATCTTGTCATATTGACCTGTTCCGTTTACTGAGAAGGCTACGTTCGTACCATCTTCTGGATCATTAACTTTAATGTCCATCAATAAATCTTGGTACACAGGGAATCCGTCTTTATTGATCGCTGTATTGTAGTGGAACTGATTAATCGTAAGATACTTATCAAGATCTGCCAAGCTCTTATCGAATTCAGTTCTAGTTTCACTTGATGTGATCTCTTCTTTAGCCTTAGCTAGATCCGCATCATTAATTTGCAGCATATCCTTGTATTCTTCCTTGCTCACAATATCAATGATTTTTGGCAGGGCATTATTCACAAAGATGGTGATTGCTTCTTTAACATTATCGTTCGTCACTTTGAACTGAACGACTTGCTTAGCTTCAACACCCTCTGGCAAATTTGCTTCCTTTGGACTAAGCTCATTAAAATATTTTCCTTCATCATATTCGGCTAATACAGTGTCCATGACTTCATTAGAGAACTTTTGCATTTTCTGCGTATCCAGAGAGTTTGGATTAAATTCAGCACCCTCTTGCTCAGCCAATGCCTTGAGATCCACCTCTACAAACTTGTTAACGATTGTCTCCGGAATCGGGAAGAACGGAATCGATGGAATCTTAACATACAGCTTCTCAGTGGTCATCACCATAGGGACATTGAAGCTCATGCTCATATCACCCTTGAGATTCAGAACCATAGTTAGCTCTGTCTGCATTGGATCAGCCTGATAAACCCCATCAATGGTTATATCAGCGTTCTTAAGCATGCTGAGTACCTGTGTTGTCATTGCAGCAGATTCAGCATCAGCGGTCTCGATAGTTAGATCATTGATCGAGAACTTACTCTTCATCTCATATGAAGACATCGTGGTCGCTTTTGTAGCGGCTGATTTTAAGGCCTCTTTTGGCGCCTCCTGTTTACTTCCACATCCCGGCAGAATTACTGCTGCTGTTAGCAACAGCGCCGCGGCCGATAAACCCCATTTTTTGTTCATTATTTTTCTCCTCTCCCATGTGAAAAAAAATCTCCCCCCTCTAATGATAAACTATTTGTAAAAATCAAGAAACACTTCTTTATAATTCTTATTGTTTTTATTTGTTATCCCTGCGGATTATGATGGTCTACATGATTAGCTTGTTTCACCTTTTTAGATCCAGAAAGTGGCTTTGGTGCTGAAGAATGATGCTCCTTTCTAGGTTGACCATCGGTGGGTTGTGCCCCGGGAACTGGAATACTCTTTGGCTTTGACATTGTTCATTCCTCCTAAGGATTAGTCATGTTCTGAAGAGCCTGAGCACATTCGTGTATTTGCCGTGTATACTGCTGTGCTAATAGCTGCACTGCATCGCTATGCTCATCAATATGAATTCCACTCTGCTCCACATCAAGCAGATCAACAGCAACCTCCCTGCTATCTACATACTTACAGCGGAAATCAAGGGAGTAACCTTGACGTCCCGCTGCATTAAAATGAATCAGCAGACTATTCGGGTCACCTTCATCTGCCAGTACATTAAAACTGTCCCCATCCTCCATTAACGCAGGCAGGCGTTCTTGCCAGGCCGAGACAAGATTATGCTGATCTACTTCCAATTGTCTGTCCATAATTATGATCATCCTCCTTCTCTAATACATTGCGGAGAAATCAATCTTTTTATTCTCAATGAACTTAGGCACATTAAACAATAACTAAAATTGTACTAGTTCAAGCACAACAAAAAAACCGCCCCCAGAGGAGACGGTTTCTATCTACTTATTTCTTAAAGTTCTTAAAGGAATGGCGGAGAGGATGGGATTCGAACCCATGTGGGCTTGCACCCTAACGGTTTTCAAGACCGCCCCGTTATGACCGCTTCGGTACCTCTCCAAATGCATATAAATTTCACATGCATTAGTAATTGTACCATATGGTGTAGAGAAAAAGCAACCCTTTTATTAAATAGATTTAGGTTGGATCGATTTCGCATTGCGCATATACGGTTGTAGACATTCCGGAATCAGCACACTTCCATCTTCTTGCTGATAATTCTCAAGGATTGCTGCAACAGTACGTCCAACAGCCAAAGCAGATCCATTCAGTGTATGAACAAATTCAGGCTTGGACTTTGGATCTTTACGGAAACGAATATTTGCCCGACGCGCTTGGAAGTCCTCCGTATTCGAGCAGGAAGAGATTTCACGGTACATTCCACTCTCAGGCAGCCATACTTCCAAATCGTACGTCTTAGCCGAAGTAAAGCCCATATCAGCTGTACATAGCCCAAGTACACGATAAGGCAGTCCCAGAAGCTGCAGCACACGTTCAGCATCTGCTGTCATTTTCTCTAACTCCTCATAAGAGGATTCAGGTGTAGTAAGCTTCACCAGCTCTACTTTGTTGAACTGATGCTGACGAATCAAGCCGCGAGTATCACGGCCCGCTGAACCCGCCTCAGAACGGAAACAAGAGCTGTATGCTACATGGTACTTAGGCAGGTCTGCTGCTGTCAAAATCTCTTCGCGATAGTAGTTCGTTACAGGTACTTCCGCTGTAGGAATCAAATAGTATTCAGTGTCACGTAGCTTAAACAAATCTTCCTCAAACTTAGGAAGTTGTCCTGTTCCGTATAAGCTGTCTTTATTTACAATGTAAGGTGGCAGCATTTCTTCATAATTATGCTCACCACTGTGAAGATCCATCATAAAGTTAATTAGCGCCCGCTCTAAACGTGCTCCCAATCCTTTATAGAAAACAAACCGAGATCCCGTAACCTTAGCTGCAGCTTCAAAATCAATAATATCGAGCTGCTGTGCAAGCTCCCAGTGTGATTTTGGAGTAAATCCGAACTCTTTGGGCTCTGACCAGCGACGCAATTCAACGTTATCGTCCTCGGACTTCCCTACTGGAACTGAATCATGGGGAATATTCGGAATGCTCATAGTAAGTTCAGAAATCTGAGCTTCCAATTCGCGTACTTCGTCATCGAGCTCTTTAATTCGATCAGATACTGTACGCATTTCTGCGATTAAGTCATCTGCTGGCTCACCATTCTTTTTCTTCTTGGCTACGTCACCCGATACCGTATTACGACGGTTCTTAAGACCTTCTGTTTCTTGCAGTAATTCACGTCTGCGTAGATCAAGTTGTGGAAAATCAGCAATCAAATCCAGTGATTTACCCCGTTTCTCTAAGGCTTGTTCAACTCGAGCGTAATCACTGCGCAATACTTTTACGTCTAACACAAAGTTTCCCTCCTGAAAACAGCCTAAACTCTTTCAAATTGCTGCTTACAGCTTTGAAAGAGTCAGAATGTTCTTATATGCGATTCTGTTGTTGCACTTGCCTAGTAGTCTCTACCATATCGGCAAAATATTGATGCAGTCTAAAATCATCGGTCAGTTCTGGATGAAAAGAAGACACCAGCAGGTTACCCTCCCGCGCAGTTACAATCTCATCATTATAGACTGTAAGCACATCGACTCCCGGACCTACCTCGTTGATAAGCGGTGCACGTATAAACACAGCACGGACCGGCTCATCGATGCCTTTAACCTCCAGATCACATTCAAAGCTTTCCCGTTGACGACCGAATGCATTCCGGGCTACCGTTATATCCATTAGCTCCAAATGCCCTGATTCGCCGCCGGCAATCCTTTTGGCCAGAACAATCATTCCCGCGCAAGTTCCAAAAATCGGCTTCCCCTGATTGGAGAAATCACGTATGGCTTCGATGAAGCCGTATTTCCGCATCAGCTTACCAATTGTTGTACTTTCACCACCAGGAATAATTAGGCCATCAACCTCATCAAGCTGCTCTACCCGCTTGATAGGTACGCCCTCAGCACCGGTCTTCTCTATACTAACAATATGCTCCGTAACAGCACCTTGAAGCGCCAGCACTCCTATTTTCATCCGAGCAACCTTCTCTCTATTAACGGCCACGCTCTGACATACGTTCAGCCGGGGTTAGAGTTGCAATATCAATCCCCTTCATTGGTGCACCAAGGTTCTTGGATACTTCTGCAATCAGTTTGTAATCAGTATAGTGTGTAGTAGCTTCAACAATCGCGCGTGCAAATTTCTCAGGGTTGTCCGATTTAAAAATACCCGAGCCTACGAACACACCATCCGCACCTAGATGCATCATCAGGGCAGCATCGGCAGGAGTTGCTACACCGCCAGCCGCAAAGTTAACAACCGGCAACTTGCCAAGCTCATGTACTTCAAGCAGCAACTCGTAAGGCACTCCCAGGTTCTTAGCTTCATTATATAGTTCATCCTTGGACAAATTGGTTACTTTGCGGATTTGGCTGTTGATAAAGCGCATATGACGCACTGCTTCAACAATGTTGCCTGTTCCTGGTTCACCTTTCGTACGAATCATGGATGCACCTTCATTAATACGTCTCAGGGCTTCTCCAAGATCCTTAGCTCCACATACGAATGGAACAGTGAACTCACGTTTATTAATATGGAACACTTCATCAGCAGGAGTAAGAACTTCACTCTCATCCAAATAGTCAACACCCAAGGATTCCAGGACCTTTGCTTCTACGTAATGGCCAATACGAGCCTTAGCCATAACAGGAATACTTACCACTTTAATAACCTCTTCTACAATTGTAGGATCGGCCATTCGTGCTACACCGCCAGCTGCGCGAATGTCAGAAGGTACGCGTTCCAAAGCCATAACTGCTACTGCACCCGCAGCCTCAGCAATTTTTGCTTGTTCTGCATTCATGACGTCCATAATGACGCCGCCTTTTTGCATTTCTGCCATGCCTCTTTTAACTCGCGATGTTCCAGTTTCCATGTCCTAGCCCCCCGAATGATCTATCGTAATCTAACTTGTAATTTTACCCCAATGAAGGGAAATATACAATCCACTTACTCGGAATTAATACAATTTTCGACGCTAAATTCATTAGAACAAGTTCTTGATCCCTGTAAATAAATCGCCGAAGAAATCTCCAATGGCTCTAAGGAATAAACTGAACCAACCGGCTTTCTCCGCTTCTTCAGCAGTAATCAGATTAACTGTCTTCTGCTGAACATCCGACATGCCTTCAACTTGGTAGGAATAAGTGACCTTACCCACTTTAGCAGATTGTTCTATAGGAGCAACTAAGGTTGCCGGATCATTTATTTCAACGGTTGTTTTAATTTCAGGGGAGGTTGTTCCCTTAGGGACGATAAATGAAACAGCTTCATCCGTAACTACAGACACCTCTTTACTTTTCCCTTTAAGAACTGGCACGGTTTCATTGCCGGCTATCACTGCTTTAGGGGCTACAACTTGTTTGATTTCAAAATTATTAAATCCGAAATCAAGTACTTTTTTCGTCTCTGTAAAACGGTGTGGCTCTGTATCAGCCCCCATTACTACACTTATCAGACGCATGCCATCACGTACAGCTGTACCTGCAAAACAATATTTAGCTCTAGCGGTATGGCCTGTCTTCAAGCCATCCAATCCCTCATAAGCATAAGCCTTGAAATTCTGGATATTCTTATTAGCTTCCAACATCCAGTTAAAGTTAATCATTGGCGCGGTATCGCGTTCACGGAACTTATAAGACTGAACCGTAGTAAATCTATTAAAATCAGGATGATCCGTAACGATATGTTTGGCAAGGATAGCAGCATCCATCGCTGACATTACGTTTTCTTTCTTATCAGTTGAGCGGTACTTCTTAGGCATGTCAGCTTTGTCTAATCCAGTAGAATTAACAAAATAAGCAGTTTTCATCCCCATCTTCTGGGCAGTCTGATTCATTAGCTCTACGAATTCCAATTCTGATCCAGAAACTAGTTCTGCCAAAGCTACTGTAGCATCATTTGCAGATCCGACAGCCATTGCTATGTACAGCTCTTCAACCGTATGCTCGTCATTTTCCGCTAGAAAAATCCGTGATCCGACTTGTTTAGACGCATTTTCACCTACTATGACTTTTTGATCCCAGGAAAGCTGTCCTGTCTTCACCGCTTCTGCTACAAGATACTCTGTCATCATCTTAGTCATACTAGCTGGAGGCAAAGCCTCATCTGCATTCATTGATAGAAGAACTTCACCTGTTGTTGGTTCTATTAGAACCGCTGATTTCAAATTTAGACCCAGTGATTCCACAGAAGGGATCTTTACCGCTTTCTGAGTGGTCTGAGCTGCAGTACCAGCTTGTATTGTCGTAGTCGTACCTTCCTCAGCGAATGCCGGAAGTGGAGTGGAAACTAACATATTTAAAAGTAGACCTACTGTGACTGTCTTAATCATAAATTGCTTACCGTTAAACTTCTGCTTGTGCTTCAATGATTACTACTCTCCTTTAAACCTCATATCAATAGCTTGTTCTATTCTAACACAGGGGTACACGCAAAAAAAGACAGACAGGACGAAATAGTCCTGTCTGTCCAAAAAATAGTCTTTCTAGTCCATTACACGGAATAGTTTGGCGCTTCTTTCGTGATTTGCACATCATGTGGATGGCTTTCGCGAAGTCCAGCACTTGTGATACGAATGAACGAAGTGTCATTCCGGAGCTCTTCGAGCGACTTGGTACCACAGTAGCCCATACCCGAACGCAGCCCGCCAATCAATTGATGAACGGTATCCGAAAGAGGTCCTTTAAAAGCGATACGGCCTTCAATTCCTTCAGGAACAAGCTTCTTATCGTCATCCTGGAAATAACGATCCTTACTACCTTGTTTCATGGCACTCATACTGCCCATACCACGATATACTTTAAATTTACGGCCTTGATAAAGCTCCGATTCTCCTGGGCTTTCTTCTGTACCCGCAAACATACTTCCCATCATTACTGCATGAGCACCAGCGGCAATAGCCTTAGTGATTTCACCGGAGTACTTTATTCCACCGTCAGCGATGATAGGAACTCCGTACTCACGAGCAACCGTTGCACAATCATAAATGGCTGTAACCTGCGGAACACCGATACCAGCGATAACGCGTGTTGTACAGATAGATCCAGGTCCAATACCTACTTTAACTACAGAAGCTCCAGCTTCAATAAGTTCACGGGTTGCTTCACCTGTAGCCACGTTACCAGCAACAATCGTAAGATCAGGATACAACTCACGAATTTGGCGAACAGCTTCAATAATATTAATATGATGACCATGTGCAGAATCAACGACAATCAGATCTACACCTGATTTAACTAACGCTGCAGTACGTTCGAATGTATCTTTAGAGATACCGACAGCTGCTCCAACTAGTAAGCGACCGTGTGCATCTTTCGCTCCGTTAGGGAACTGAATGGCTTTCTCGATATCTTTAATCGTGATCAAGCCCTTAAGAACGTTATTCTCGTCCACCAGCGGCAATTTCTCAATTTTATGACGTTGTAAGATGCCTTCTGCTTCTTGAAGTGTCGTACCTACAGCAGCAGTCACGAGATTCTCATGCGTCATAACTTCTTTAATTGGAATACTATAGTCATGAATAAAGCGTAAATCTCTATTAGTTAGAATACCGACCAGTTTGTTGTCACTGTCTACAATCGGTACTCCTGAAATGCGATATTTACCCATCAATAGTTCAGCATCAGAAACCAGATGTTCTGCTGAAAGTGAGAAAGGGTTAGTAATAACTCCGCTCTCGGAACGCTTCACACGATCCACTTCTTCCGCTTGCTGCTCTACAGGCATATTCTTGTGAATAATGCCGATACCACCCTCACGAGCAATAGCAATGGCCATAGCCGCTTCTGTGACTGTGTCCATACCTGCACTCATAAGCGGGATGTTCAACTTCACATTCTTACTTAGAACTGTAGTCAAATCTACTTCCTTCGGCAGTACCTCAGATTTACGCGGAACCAGCAGCACATCATCAAAAGTTAGACCTTCTTTACCAAACTTATCTTTCCACACCTGGGTCATTCCTCCTCGGTTGTTTTTAAATTATACCCGCCTACAAACTTTATAAAGAAGAACCTTCGCCTTTAAGTCCATTCACGACAGACAACTCTGTACATCTGGAAGTAGAACAAGTTCATATCTTCAATTTAGGTTTGTGATGCTCATCCAAAAATATATTATTGCCATCTTAGCAAAGGGCATTTGGACTGTCAAGAACATTACATCATCAGAGTAGGTATTCAAAAAACGACTCTCGAGTAAGCGAATTATTGGACTATTGTCCACGCACAGTGGACGTTTTGTGGTGGAATTATAAAATTCACCACAGCCACCACCAATCCTTACGCCTATCTATACTGTAGTATCTCAAATTAAACCCTAATGAATTCTTCAATAATACAACAAAAAGACCACTGTCGATAACTCAACAGTGGTCTTGCGTGCTTGGCAACGTCCTACTCTCCCAGGACCCTTCGGTCCAAGTACCATCGGCGCTGGAGGGCTTAACGGTCGTGTTCGGGATGGGTACGCGTGGAACCCCTCCGCTATCGCCACCAAACATGCGTCTGTGAAACAGACGCTGCCGCGTGAAATTTAGTTCATCACCAGAAGTGAGAAAAAATTTCTAAGCGTGTTACAGGCTTGATGCCTGAAAACTGAATCCGAATTGAATTTGCGTCTTAAGTATAGGATAAGCCCTCGACCGATTAGTATTGGTCAGCTCCATGCATTACTGCACTTCCACCTCCAACCTATCTACCTCGTCGTCTTCAAGGGGTCTTACTAATTGGGAAATCTCATCTTGAGGGGGGCTTCACGCTTAGATGCTTTCAGCGCTTATCCCGTCCGTACGTAGCTACCCAGCCATGCTTCTGGCGAAACAACTGGTGCACCAGCGGTACGTCCATCCCGGTCCTCTCGTACTAAGGACAGCTCCTCTCAAATTTCCTGCGCCCACGACAGATAGGGACCGAACTGTCTCACGACGTTCTGAACCCAGCTCGCGTACCGCTTTAATGGGCGAACAGCCCAACCCTTGGGACCTACTTCAGCCCCAGGATGCGATGAGCCGACATCGAGGTGCCAAACCTCCCCGTCGATGTGGACTCTTGGGGGAGATAAGCCTGTTATCCCCAGGGTAGCTTTTATCCGTTGAGCGATGGCCCTTCCATGCGGTACCACCGGATCACTAAGTCCGACTTTCGTCCCTGCTCGACTTGTAGGTCTCGCAGTCAAGCTCCCTTATGCCTTTGCACTCTTCGAATGATTTCCAACCATTCTGAGGGAACCTTGGAACGCCTCCGTTACTCTTTAGGAGGCGACCGCCCCAGTCAAACTGCCCGCCTGACACGGTCCCCGTACCCGGTAAGGGCACTAGGTTAGAACCTAGATACGATCAGGGTGGTATCCCAACGGCGCCTCCACCGAAGCTTGCGCTCCGATTTCTACGGCTCCCACCTATCCTGTACAGATCGTACCCAAATTCAATATCAAGCTGCAGTAAAGCTCCATGGGGTCTTTCCGTCTTGTCGCGGGTAACCTGCATCTTCACAGGTATTAAAATTTCACCGGATCTCTCGTTGAGACAGCGCCCAAGTCGTTACGCCATTCGTGCGGGTCAGAATTTACCTGACAAGGAATTTCGCTACCTTAGGACCGTTATAGTTACGGCCGCCGTTTACTGGGGCTTCGGTTCATAGCTTCGGGTTACCCCTAACCACTCCCCTTAACCTTCCAGCACCGGGCAGGCGTCAGCCCGTATACTTCGCCTTGCGGCTTCGCACAGACCTGTGTTTTTGCTAAACAGTCGCTTGGGCCTTTTCACTGCGGCCCCCTCGTGCTATTCACACTACCGGGGCACCCCTTCTCCCGAAGTTACGGGGTCATTTTGCCGAGTTCCTTAACGAGAGTTCTTCCGCGCGCCTTAGAATTCTCTTCTCGCCTACCTGTGTCGGTTTGCGGTACGGGCACCTTCTCCTGGCTAGAGGCTTTTCTTGGCAGTGTGAGATCATGACCTTCGCTACTACAATTTTCGCTCCCCATCACAGCCCAGCCTTAATGATGTGCGGATTTGCCTACACATCAGCCTCACTGCTTAGACGGACATATCCATCAGTCCGCGTCACTACCCTCCTGCGTCACCCCATCGCTCATAGCGGATTACGGTGGTACAGTAATTTCAAACTGTTGTCCTTCGACTACGCCTTTCGGCCTCGCCTTAGGTCCCGACTTACCCTGAGCGGACGAGCCTTCCTCAGGAAACCTTGGGCTTTCGGCGGATCAGATTCTCACTGATCTTTTCGTTACTCATACCGGCATTCTCACTTGTATGCTGTCCAGCGCTCCTTACGGTACACCTTCAACCCACATACAACGCTCCCCTACCCCAGATACATACGTATCTAGCCATAGCTTCGGTGGTGTGTTTAGCCCCGTTACATTTTCGGCGCAGAGTCACTCGACCAGTGAGCTATTACGCACTCTTTCAATGGTGGCTGCTTCTAAGCCAACATCCTGGTTGTCTGTGCAACTCCACATCCTTTCCCACTTAACACACACTTGGGGACCTTAGCTGATGGTCTGGGCTGTTTCCCTTTTGACAATGGATCTTAGCACTCACTGTCTGACTCCCGGCAATAAGTATATGGCATTCGGAGTTTGACTGAGCTTGGTAATCCTTGCGGACCCCGCACCCAATCAGTGCTCTACCTCCACTACTCTTATACCGAGGCTAGCCCTAAAGCTATTTCGGGGAGAACCAGCTATCTCCGAGTTCGATTGGAATTTCTCCGCTACCCCCACCTCATCCCCGCACTTTTCAACGTGCGTGGGTTCGGGCCTCCAGTGCGTGTTACCGCACCTTCACCCTGGACAGGGGTAGATCACACGGTTTCGGGTCTACGTCCACATACTAAATCGCCCTATTCAGACTCGCTTTCGCTGCGGCTCCGTCTTCTCGACTTAACCTTGCATGTTAAACGTAACTCGCCGGTTCATTCTACAAAAGGCACGCCATCACCCATTAATAGGGCTCTGACTTTTTGTAAGCACACGGTTTCAGGTTCTATTTCACTCCCCTTCCGGGGTGCTTTTCACCTTTCCCTCACGGTACTGTTTCACTATCGGTCGCCAGGTAGTATTTAGCCTTAGCAGATGGTCCTGCTGGATTCATACGGGGTTTCACGTGCCCCGCACTACTCGGGATCCGTCTCGGAGAGAACACAGTTTAGGCTACAGGGCTTTTACCTCTATCGCGGGCCTTTCCAGACCTCTTCGCCTACCATATTCCTTTGTAACTCCATGTGAGACGTCCCACAACCCCTAAGAGCAAGCTCTTAGGTTTAGGCTGTTCCGCGTTCGCTCGCCGCTACTGACGGAATCACTATTGTTTTCTCTTCCTCAGGGTACTTAGATGTTTCAGTTCCCCTGGTCTGCCTCTACACACCCTATGTATTCAGATGTGAGTAACTGCGAATTACCACAGCTGGGTTTCCCCATTCGGACACCCCCGGATCAAAGCTTGCTTACAGCTCCCCGAGGCAGTTTCGTTGTTCGCCACGTCCTTCGTCGGCTCCTGGCGCCTAGGCATCCTCCGTGTGCTCTTATTAGCTTAACCTTGATTTTTCTTTCGAAAAATCTCACTAATAACATTTACTTGTTTACACAAGTTGCTAAAAGATGTTCTAAAACGCAAATTCGTTTCGGTATCCAGTTTTCAAGGATCAAGTCTTACTTGAGAGCTTAAACTCTCAAAACTGAGCAACGAGTGAGTAACAGGCCTAAACCTGAGTTTTGGAAGTTTAACTTCCGATTTGAATGTCTTCATTGCAGAAGACAATTCTCCATAGAAAGGAGGTGATCCAGCCGCACCTTCCGATACGGCTACCTTGTTACGACTTCACCCCAATCATCTACCCCACCTTCGGCGGCTGGCTCCCTTGCGGGTTACCCCACCGACTTCGGGTGTTGTAAACTCTCGTGGTGTGACGGGCGGTGTGTACAAGACCCGGGAACGTATTCACCGCGGCATGCTGATCCGCGATTACTAGCAATTCCGACTTCATGCAGGCGAGTTGCAGCCTGCAATCCGAACTGAGACCGGCTTTGATGGGATTGGCTCCACCTCGCGGCTTCGCTTCCCGTTGTACCGGCCATTGTAGTACGTGTGTAGCCCAGGTCATAAGGGGCATGATGATTTGACGTCATCCCCACCTTCCTCCGGTTTGTCACCGGCAGTCACTCTAGAGTGCCCAACATTACTTGCTGGCAACTAAAGTTAAGGGTTGCGCTCGTTGCGGGACTTAACCCAACATCTCACGACACGAGCTGACGACAACCATGCACCACCTGTCTCCTCTGTCCCGAAGGCCGCTGCTATCTCTAGCAGATTCAGAGGGATGTCAAGACCTGGTAAGGTTCTTCGCGTTGCTTCGAATTAAACCACATACTCCACTGCTTGTGCGGGTCCCCGTCAATTCCTTTGAGTTTCAGTCTTGCGACCGTACTCCCCAGGCGGAGTGCTTACTGTGTTAACTTCGGCACCAAGGGTATCGAAACCCCTAACACCTAGCACTCATCGTTTACGGCGTGGACTACCAGGGTATCTAATCCTGTTTGCTCCCCACGCTTTCGCGCCTCAGCGTCAGTTACAGCCCAGAAAGTCGCCTTCGCCACTGGTGTTCCTCCACATATCTACGCATTTCACCGCTACACGTGGAATTCCACTTTCCTCTTCTGTACTCAAGTCACCCAGTTTCCAGTGCGACCTCAGGTTGAGCCCAAGGTTTAAACACCAGACTTAAATGACCGCCTGCGCGCGCTTTACGCCCAATAATTCCGGACAACGCTTGCCCCCTACGTATTACCGCGGCTGCTGGCACGTAGTTAGCCGGGGCTTTCTTCTCAGGTACCGTCACTCCGATAGCAGTTACTCTACCGGACGTTCTTCCCTGGCAACAGAGCTTTACGATCCGAAAACCTTCATCACTCACGCGGCGTTGCTCCGTCAGACTTTCGTCCATTGCGGAAGATTCCCTACTGCTGCCTCCCGTAGGAGTCTGGGCCGTGTCTCAGTCCCAGTGTGGCCGTTCACCCTCTCAGGTCGGCTACGCATCGTCGCCTTGGTGGGCCGTTACCCCACCAACTAGCTAATGCGCCGCAGGCCCATCCCTCAGTGACAGATTGCTCCGTCTTTCATTCTTCCTTCAGGAGAAAAAAGAAATTATCCGGTATTAGCTACCGTTTCCGGTAGTTATCCCAGTCTAAGGGGCAGGTTGCCTACGTGTTACTCACCCGTCCGCCGCTAAGTTATTTTGAAAGCAAGCTTTCAAAATAACTCCGCTCGACTTGCATGTATTAGGCACGCCGCCAGCGTTCGTCCTGAGCCAGGATCAAACTCTCCAATTAGTATTGAAAAGAGCGATATGCTCATTTTGAAACATCTGACGAGAAAATTAATTCTCACGATGAAATTTCAAAAGCGTAAAATACGCTGTGAAACTCATCAGTTTTGGATTTCACTTTCGTGATTTCCTACTCACTCGTTGTTCAGTTTTCAAAGATCAAGTTCTCGTTGGCGCCGTTTAATGTCTCAGCAGCAACTCTTATACTATATCATGTTCGGATATTTAATGTCAAGCTATTTTTTAACTTCTTTTTCGAGCTCGGCATGTGTATTTATTGGCCGGACTTAGAATATATCATGTATAGAGATTGATTGCAACACTTTTTTTCAAACAAATTAGCATTAAGCTATATATCCTCAAAGCAATACTGAAACCCTTACCTTCTGATCAACAGTAGCCAAGGAGAACCGCCGTTAGACAGCTCCCCCGTGCTCATTGTTGTATAAATACTATTCGTTTGTACGGTTACGCATATGCGGGAACAGCAGTACATCACGAATAGATGCAGAATTCGTAAGCAACATAATCAAACGGTCAACACCGATTCCTAGTCCACCAGTAGGAGGCATACCATATTCCAAAGCACGGATGAAGTCATCATCCATCTCATGAGCTTCGTCATTTCCTTGCTCTTTCTCCTGGATTTGCGCTTCAAAGCGTTGACGTTGGTCGATCGGATCATTCAATTCACTAAATGCATTCGCATGCTCACGACCCACAATAAACAATTCAAAACGATCGGTGAAGCGTGGATCCTCATCGTTTTTCTTAGCAAGTGGTGAGATTTCAACCGGATGTCCCATTACAAAGGTAGGCTGAATCAGAGTTTCCTCTACAAATTGCTCGAAGAAAGCATTTAGGATATGGCCGAAAGACATGTGCTTCTCTACAGGTACACGGTGCTCTTTTGCGAGAGCCTGTGCTTCCTCATCTGTCATATGAACACTGAAATCAACACCGGTTACTTCTTTAACGGCATCAACCATAGTTACACGACGCCATCCTGGTGACAGATCTACCGGCTTGCCCTGATAGTCGACCTGTTGAGTTCCTAATACCTCTTGGGCAATATGAGCGATCATATTCTCCGTAAGGTTCATGATGTCCTTGTAATCAGCATAAGCTTCATACAGCTCAATCATAGTAAACTCAGGATTATGACGAGTCGAGATCCCTTCATTACGGTAGACACGACCGATTTCGTATACTTTTTCCAATCCACCAACAATAAGACGTTTCAAATGAAGCTCAATCGCAATCCGCATATACAGCTGCATTTCAAGCGTATTGTGGTAAGTGATAAACGGACGCGCAGCAGCTCCACCGGCAATCGCATGAAGTGTTGGTGTTTCGACTTCAAGATAACCAAGTGAATCCAAATAACGACGCATCGATTGAATGATTCTTGAACGAGCAATAAATGTCTGTTGAACTTCTGGATTAATAATCAAATCAACATAGCGCTGACGGTAACGCAGCTCTACATCTTTAAGGCCATGATATTTCTCAGGAAGTGGCAACAAGGACTTGGACAAGACTTCGAGATTATGCACTTTGATGGAGGTCTCGCCTGTTTTAGTTTTGAATACTGTTCCGCGAACGCCGATGATATCTCCTAGATCGAGAACATTGAACGCTGCGTATTGCGTTTCAGGAATGCTGTCTTGACGAACATAAAGCTGGATTCTTCCACTGAGGTCTTGGATATGCGCAAAACTGGCTTTACCCATCACACGTTTTGCCATAATACGGCCTGCTATGCTGACTTCAACGGATAGCTCGTCCAATTCTTCTTTAGAAAGTCCATCATACTTCGATACTAAGTCGCCAGCGTTAGCTGTACGCTCATACTTTTTGCCGAAAGGATCGATACCAAGTCCTCTAAGCTCGTCCAATTTGGCACGGCGGATTTGCAAAAGCTCACTAAGTTCGTTCTCTGCATTTTCCACATTATTGATTTCCTCGGTCATGCTATTCATCCCCTTGCAGATATAAATCCCTTATATTTTGAAAAAAAGCTTCCCTAAGGAAGCTTTCCCAAACAATGTTCCCTTATCTGCCTGCATACAACAAAACTACTTATACATTCGGCAGCACATCTATTTACAGACTATAAGATCTGTACACTACTTCATTCTGATATCGAGAATTTTATATTGAATAACGCCTGCAGGTGTATTAACGTCAACAATCGTGCCTATTTTCTTGCCGATGATGGCTTTGCCTACTGGACTTTCATTGGAGATCTTATTATTCAGTGGATCGGACTCCGCTGTACCTACGATCGTGTATTCCATAGTGTCACCATATTCCAAATCTTCTACACTTACAGTAACACCGATACTTACCACATCAGTAACGATCTCGTCGCTATTAATGATGCGCGCGTTGCGAAGCATCTTCTCCAAGGTGATAACGCGTCCTTCGATAAAAGCCTGCTCATTCTTCGCGTCTTCATACTCCGAGTTCTCACTGATATCTCCGTAGCCAATCGCTACCTTAATCCGTTCAGCAACCTCACGGCGTTTCACAGATTTGAGGGTCTCCAGCTCATCTTCCAGACGCTTTAGCCCGTCCGGCGTAAGGATGACTTCTTTATCGCTCATCTCAACCGATTCTCCTGTCGTATACAATTATTGAAAACACCATACTATATGCTAATCTAGGAGGATAAGAACACTCCCTGCTGCATTGCTCTTACTGTAACGGCGATTTTATACTGTGAAATTATATTGGAACCGCTACAAAATGTCAATGACACCACATATAAAGTGGGATGTGTTCAAAAAGCGTTAGGAAAATAACGTTTATACTGCGGATGAAGACATTTCATTCCCCTTATTCGCTTCTTCATGCTGAAGTTGAACGACAAAATCATTCAAAATCTTCACCATTCCATCACGTTTGGTCTCTAACATGAGTACATCCTTCACACGTGCAGCAGACTTTAGGCCTTTTAAATACCAAGCCATATGCTTACGCATATCACGAACAGCAATGGCTTCTCCCTTAAGAGCAACCAGTCGATCCATATGAAGAATGGCAACCTTAATTTTCTCATCTAACCCCGGCTCAGGCATCAGTTCCCCGGTGCTTAAATACTGAATCGTACGATACAGCATCCATGGGTTACCTAGCGCACCACGCCCGATCATCACACCATCACAACCCGTCTGATCAAGCATAGCCCGAGCATCTTCAGGTGTATTGACATCCCCATTGCCGATAACCGGAATGGAGACCGCTTCCTTTGCCATCTTGATATAATTCCAATCCGCACGACCCGTGTAGAGTTGCTCCCGTGTTCGTCCGTGTACACTGACAGCCTTGCCACCCGCACGTTCTACTGCACGCGCATTATCTTCGACAAAAATATGCTCACTATCCCAGCCAATCCGCATCTTCACAGTTACAGGCTTATCAACAACATCGACAACCGCGGATACCATTTCATAGATTTTGTCGGGATTCAGAAGCCAACGGGCTCCCGCATCACATTTTGTTACTTTAGGCACCGGGCATCCCATATTGATATCGATAATATCAGCATTGGTCTCTTTATCAACTACTTTTGCCGCTTGTACCAGTGACTCTCTGTCTCCACCAAAAATCTGCAAACTAAGCGGTTTCTCACGTTCATCCACGAACAACATTTCGCGAGTACGCGTATTTCCGTGAATAATAGCCTTGTCGCTCACCATTTCTGCACAGACTAAACCTGTACCAAACTCTTTAGCGATTAGACGAAAAGCTGGATTGCAAACGCCAGCCATAGGTGCCAGAACAACTTGATTCTTCATCTCAATGTCGCCAATCTTCAGCATTCGTATCACTTCCTCTATTCCTATTTGTATCCCTTAAAAATTATGAGTTAGGATTTGCCAATTCTTCGGTTGTAACCCCTAGGACATTCGCAATTTTATCTAAAATTTGATCTTCCAAATGTCTGTTGCCTCTCTCGACTGCGCCAAGCACAGCCAATGAAATCCCAGCGAGATCCGCAAGCTCCTGTTGAGTGTAGCCTTTTAGCTTGCGGAATGCCCTGATCCTCCGTCCCATACGCTTGTTGTCCACAACCGAATTCCTTCCTTCCCGTCTATGTCTTGAAGCGCTGCTGTAATCAACTTGCGGAGTCCGGAAGACTGTTCGTCCTGTGGAACGATATCACTGAGCGGAAGCATTACAAATGCACGCTCAAACATACGCGGATGCGGTAACGTTAAATGCGGGGTATCCAGTGTCTGCCCCTCTACCCACAATAGATCTAGATCTACCGTTCTCGGCCCATACCGGATATCCCGGATACGACCCAGCTGCGTCTCAATCCCCAGCATTACTTCCAGCAAGGTCTCTGGCGCAAGCGTCGTGCGCAAAGCTGCTGCCATATTGAGAAACTGTGGCTGATCTAAATAACCTACAGGCTCTGTCTCGTAAACTTTGGAGCAGCGAACCACCGTTATTTCATCATAATTATTCAGTCTGTTCAAAGCCTCTGACAGCGTACCCTCACGGTCACCCAAATTAGCCCCTAAAGCAATATAAGCCTCTGATTCTTCAGAGGTGGAATGTATATTCATGGACATTGTTCTCACTTTCTAGTTCTGCGCAGCTCTACAGTCACTCCCTGAAAATGAATGTCGAATGGCGGATGCGGTTTAGTTACTTTTACCGTTACTGCATTGATAACAGTATAAGTGTCCAGTAAGGAGGATGCAATGTATTCTGCCAAAGCTTCAATCAACTTAAAGGACTTTATTTCGACAATATTTTTAACAAGCTCATGCACTTCAGCATAGTTCACCGTCTGGTTCAAGTCATCATTCTGACCCGCTCCCTGCAGATCAAGCTCCAGCTCCAAATCAATGTAAAAACGTTGACCCAGCTTACGCTCCTCTTCAAATACACCATGATATCCGTAGTATTCCATTCGATGCAGCGTCATTTTATCCATCTTTAAACCCGCCCTTTTTCTAAAATATCTTTATTCACGCACCACTGGAGGTGCAGCATACAACATCGCATCACACATCTTGACCGTTCTTTTAATCAGGGATACATCATGCACACGTACGATCTGGCAGCCCTGAGCAATACCGAAAGCTACAGTAGCTGCGGTACCTTCGACAACATCATCAGAGGGTAAATCAAGTACCGTCCGGATGAATTTTTTGCGTGAAGTCGCGAGTAACAGCGGATAGCCAAGATCAGTTAATCGGTCTAAAAGTATCATTGCCTGCAAATTTTCATTAAAATCCTTAGCAAAGCCGATCCCTGGATCCAAGATAATATTGGCCGGCTTCACGCCTGCGGCTAAAGCAAGGTCAATACTTTCCTTAAGGTCTGCCGACATATCTGCACTTAGATTTGTATACTCACGATCCTGACGGTTATGCATCAAAATAATAGGACAGTCCGCAGCTGCTGCCACTGCCGCCATTTCCGGATCTGCCTTACATCCCCATATGTCATTAATGATATGAGCACCAGCGGCAATAGCTTGGCGTGCCACTTCAGCTTTGTAGGTATCAATAGATAAAGGAATATGCGGTGCCGCTCGATGAATACTCTCGATGACAGGTAATACACGCGCTAGTTCCTCTTCAAGCCCCACCGGTTTATGACCCGGACGGGTAGACTCCCCACCAATATCTATAATATCAGCACCGTCGGCAGCCATGCGCAGCGCATGTTCTACTGCTTTGTCCGGATGATCACAAAGTCCTCCATCTGAAAAAGAATCCGGGGTTACATTCAGGATGCCCATAATCAGCGTTCGATCTCCCAATTGTAAATCTGTACTCCCACAGCGGTACGTCCGCTTAAATATGATTGGTCTCAATTCGATACTCCCGTCCTTTCTCTATAGGCTGAAATCATAACCGAAGTAATCTTGCCGCAAAGGCCATCGCCTACGGTAAATCTTTTATCTTTTTCCCAAAGCGTTGTGACAGGAACAATTTCTTGCACGGAATTAGTAAGAAATACTTCGTCAGCTATTTTCAACTGCTCCCAGTGATATGCGCCCTCTTCTACCCTAATTCCAGCACTACGAGCCAGCTCCATTACCATTTCCCGGGTAATTCCCGGCAGAATCCCAGTTGAGATATCCGGCGTATGGAGAATATTGTTTTTTATAAAAAAGATGTTGCTGACAATGCCCTCTGCTATGATCTCTTGTTCGGTCAACATCAGTCCTTCAGAACCATTCGAAGCAGAGGCATACCCCCTAAGCTCACGCTTGGCCAAAATATTATTCATATAATGCAGCGACTTGAACCGCACTGCTCCCTCAGGAGTGTTACGTCGTAAGGACAACAGTTGCAGCTCTTTGCCTTCGGTATATAGTTTATCAGGAGCTTTCGGGAGCGCTTTGATGTACAGCAAATGATTAGGCTCACGGTAATCGTCCGCCGGTAATCCGAGAATATCCTCGCCAGCGGTCACGGTATAGCGTATATAAGCTTCCTTTAATTCATTTTTGTCCATAACACGTTGAATCCACTCCTGCAGATGTTCAGCATCCTGCTCAAAGGGAATACCAAGCTCCTTACACCCCTCCGCCATACGCTTCAAATGACGCTCCAGCAAAAAAGGCAGTCCACCATACGTCCGAAAAGTCTCGAATAACCCTATGCCGTATAAAAAGCCGTGATCCAGTGCGGAAACCACGGCTTGTCGTGCATCTATGACATCATTGTTAAATCCTATATATTTCATGCCGTTTCTCCGGCTCTCCGTTTCAAGAAATTACGCAGCATCGTATGACCATGATCCGTAATAATAGATTCCGGGTGGAACTGCACACCTTCGATAGGGTATTCTTTATGGCGCAGTGCCATAATCTCCCCTTCTTCAGTCTCCGCTGTAATCTCCAGACAATCCGGCAGACTCTCACGTTCAACAATCAAAGAATGATATCTAGTTGCTGTAAAAGGAGACTCCAGACCTTCAAAAACCGACGTGCCTTTATGATGAATCGGAGATGTCTTTCCATGCATCAAACGCTCTGCACGAATAACATTGCCACCAAATGCTTGGCCAATCGCCTGATGTCCAAGGCATACGCCGAAGATCGGAATAATACCTTTGAAATGATGCAATAATTCCAAACTGATCCCCGCTTCATTAGGTGTACATGGTCCTGGAGAAATTAGAATATGATCGGGAGCCATTTTTTCAATCTCTTCAATGGTAATTTCATCGTTGCGGTGTACTTTAACCTCTTCCCCTAGTTCCCCCAAATACTGCACGAGGTTATACGTAAAGGAATCATAATTATCGATGACCAAGATCACAGTGTTTCTCCCCCTTCGGCGCCGCCGGTAGTTTGGGATTCCTGCTGCAATTCACTACAGAGGACTGCCTTCACTACCGCTTTGGCTTTATTATGGCATTCACGGTATTCACGATATGGATCAGAGTCGATCACGATGCCTGCACCTGTCTGAATATATCCGACTCCATCCTTTACAGCCAGTGTTCTAATAATAATATTTAATTCCATATTTCCGTTATAGTCAATAAAGCCCATGGATCCTGTATACGGTCCACGCCGAACCGGCTCCAGTTCTTCAATGATTTCCATTGTTCTTACTTTAGGCGCACCTGTAATCGTCCCCCCCGGGAACAAAGCTGCGATAACAGCGTAAGCGTCCTTATCGGGCGCGACCTGGCCCTCAACCTGCGAAACGAGATGCATCACATGAGAGTAGCGCTCCACCGTCATCAGCTCAGGTACGCTGACGGACCCGTATGCAGCGACACGTCCAATGTCGTTGCGCTCTAGATCGACAAGCATGATATGCTCGGCGATCTCTTTTTCGCTCCCGCGAAGCTCCGCCTCCATGGCGGCATCCTCCGCGGGAGTCAGGCCTCGGCGCCGGGTGCCGGCGATTGGCCGTGCGCTCACTTTGTCCCCGTGCAGCTTGACGAGCAGCTCCGGTGAAGCGCTGGACAGCGCGAAGCCGGGCGACCGCAAGAGCCCCATGTACGGGGACGGATTGAGCTTGCGCAGCCACTCGTAAACATCCTCCGGCGAGGACTTCAGCTGCGCCTCCTGGCGCAGCGAGAGGTTCACTTGGAATACATCGCCTTGGCGGATGTATTCCTGAACGTCCAGCACAGCCTGCTGGAACTTCTCTGGTGAAAAAGCCGAGGTCATGCCCGGCCACTCTCCTGATGAAGCCGTAATGGATTCAATGCTATCTACGGTTTCTTTGTTCAAGCCCGAGGTTGAAGAAATCAACTGCCATTGCTCAACCATTCGCCCGGCCTGCTCTATCCCCCCGAGGTAAAGGTTCTGCAATTCCTCCATCCCGCATTCTGCTGGAACCGGGACGTGAACTGCACAATAAAGCACATGCTCTTCATGATCATAAATCCATACCTCATCCATCCTCATAAAAAGATAATCAGGAAAACCAGGATCATCTTGTGCAAGAGACGGCAAACGCTCCAATGAGCGGACCACATCGTACCCTAGAAATCCAATGCATCCACCTGTAAATGGAGGAATGCCCTGAACATTTAGACTTGGCGAGGTGAAGCCAGACATCCATTGCTGTAGCAGTTCCAGCGGCTGTCCTTGCAGCGTTGTTACCTCAAGTATTTCCTCATCGTCCGCTGATTCCAAAGATTCAGTAGAAAAGTTAAATACTTCGGCCTTGTCCTCTTTTCCCTTCAATATGGATATAGGATTCAAGCCTAAGTACGTAAATCGCCCACCCTTGCCACTTTCTAAGACTACAGAATACTGGGAAGCTAATTCCCAGGCCTTCTCCCACGATGCAGGCAACTCGTTTGTGCACCGGGGGGATTTTATTATTAAAGGGAACATGCTCCAGTCCTCAGCTGCCCATTGTTCCCACTCATGCCATGTCGTTATGATTTCCAAAGCCATCCTCCTAAAAGTTTTGTCTAGCATAATCCTACAATTTATTCTTCGGGACAAAACTTACTTCGTAAGCATTTGCTTAGTTTTATGGAGCCATTACATCATAGATATCACTTCGCAATAAAACTTACTTCGTAAGCATTTGCTTAAGTTTTGTCTATCATAATCCTACAGTTTATTCTTCGGGACAAAACCCGCTTCGTAAGCATTTGCTTAGTTTTATGAAGCCATTACATCGTAGTCATCACTTCTCAACAAAAATCGCTTCGTAAGCATTCCATTAGTTTTGTCCAGCCTTCACCTATTTTAAATCGTCAGTAGTATGTTGCCTGTCAGTATACTGTACTTAAGGCATTATTGAAAAGCCCCCAGCGATAGGAAATTATTATGGTTTTTGCGTTTTCAGTAAAAAGCAAAGTGTTTTTCAACAATAATGATGTTACCGCGTCAAGCCTGCCGTATATGTACAGAACCTTTTGCCTTATTAATCAACGAAAAGAGTCTCCATCACCACCAAAAGGGTGGTATGAAGACTCTTATAGATTTACGTTATTGCAAGCAATTACGCTTCGAAATTGTAAAGTGGTGTGCTCAGGTAACGTTCACCGTTACTTGGAATAATGACAACTACCTTTTTGCCAGGACCCAAGTCTTTAGCTACCTTAAGCGCCGCAAACACAGCAGCACCTGAAGAAATACCGGAAAGAACGCCTTCTTCTTTAGCTACACGGCGTGCAGTTTCGAATGCTTCATCGTTCTCTACATGGATAATCTCATCATAAATATCCTGGTTCAGAATCTCAGGAATGAAGTTAGCTCCGATACCCTGGATTTTGTGAGGGCCTGGTTTGCCTCCTGCCAAGATTGGAGAAGCAGCAGGTTCCACAGCATAGATCTTCACGTCAGGATATTTGCTCTTCAGCACTTCACCTGCACCCGTGATCGTTCCACCTGTTCCGATACCTGCAATAAAAGCATCCAGTGGGCCACCGATGGACTCAATCGCTTCAACGATTTCAGGTCCAGTGGTCTCACGGTGGATCTTCACGTTCGCTTTATTCTTGAATTGCTCGGATGGGAAATAGCTTGGGTTCTCTTTCAGAATTTCTTCCGCTTTCTTAACCGCACCATTCATGCCTTCCGATCCTGGAGTTAGTACCAATTCTGCTCCGTATGCACGAAGTAGATTGCGACGCTCCAAGCTCATGGTTTCAGGCATTACGATAACTGCCTTATAACCTTTAGCCGCAGCTACAAGTGCCAAGCCGATACCAGTATTACCACTAGTTGCTTCTACAATTGTACCTCCTGGCTTCAGTAGACCTTCGCGCTCAGCTTCTTCCACGATGCTGATTGCGATACGGTCTTTTACGCTTGATCCCGGGTTCTGATATTCCAATTTCAAATAAATATCTGCGGAGCCTTCCTGTGCCAGACGATTCAAACGAACGAGCGGAGTACCGCCGATCAATTCTGTTACGTTGTTAACGACTTTAGCCATGAGCAAAAACCTCCTTAGAATGATAAGTGCAATATAAGAACGTAAATTATGACTTTACTCTTCTGTATGTGGGTGCCTTTTACGCAGTAATAACTGCTATAAAGAGGTGTAGATATTTGACCACCGTTAGTTATTTCCGACTAAAACGGTAGGTTTTACGTTAATATCATATTATCAATCTTGCAGGCTGTTGTCAATATTTATTGCCACATCATATTTTGTACGCAAATCACTCTCTACTTGTTGTAGAGGAGGTGCTTGCTCCAAAGCCAGTTCTTGACGTATCAGCGCCCGTATCTCCTTCTGGTCCGGAACTGCTGGAGAGTGAATACTCTCTAGTCGAATGATAGCGAAGTCGTCCTCCGCCTGAATCGGTCCCGCTATATCACTCGCATCCAAACTAGCCGCAGTCTTAAGCAGTCCTTCAGGCCAAAAAGGATCGTCTTCCTCCACCTTCCCCAAGCTGCCTCCTTGCTGCCGACTCGCTTCATCAATGGACACTTCCCTAGCCAAATCAGCAAAGTTCTCACCCTGCTCCAAACGATCCATTACCTGCTCGCCTTCTTCATAAGATGAAACCTTGATCATGGAGAGCTCTAGTTCTCTTTTCGGAGTAAACCGCTCAGCATTTTGATCTAAATAAGTATCGATATCCGCTTCATTAATCGTAATACCCACGGTGGCTATCGCTTGTAAGGTTAGACGATAAGCTGTCTCTGCGAACACTTCCTGACGGGATAAACCCAGCTGAGACTGCATTTGCGCATAATACTGTTCTTCGGATCCGTATCCAACCATAGTTCGTGCAAGCTCCTGCTCAACCTCATCATCCGTCACAGTAATCCCCAGAGCCTTAGCTTCCATCTCCACAACAATATGATTGATTATTCCAACTAGCACTTCGTAACCATGCTTTTTTTTCAGCTCATCCATCCACTGCTTATCTGTTATCGGTTGCCCGCCTGCAGTCGCTATCTCCGATATTTCACTCTCTGTTGTATCTCCTTTTAGAAGGGCCATGGCGCGTAAACTCCAGAATAACAGACCCCCGAGCATTAAAGATGCAACAGCTAGAATAACAACCGTATTGCGAAGTGCGCGTTCCTGTCTCGTCATCATCCCATGACCTACGAGTTCGCTTGTTCTAAAATGACCTGTAATTCGTCCTTATTAAAAACATAAGCCTCGTTGCAAAAATGACATACAACTTCAGCCTGTTCATCTTCTGCAATTATTCTCTCCAGTTCAGCTTGCCCAAGGCTAATCAATGTCTGCTCTACCCGCTCACGCGAACATTGACAAGCAAAGTTAATATCCAGTTCATCCATAACCACGGCATCCGGCAAAAGAAAACGCAGCATTTCTTCTGGCTCTAAGCCCTGATCAAGGAGTGTTGTCACGGAAGGCATAGCCCCTAGAGCTTTTTCGATCTCCGTAATCTCCGCATCCGTCAGTCCTGGAAGAAGCTGCACGATAAATCCTCCGGCTACAATTACTGACTCATCAGTATCTACTAGTACACCCAAGCCAACGGCAGCTGGGGTTTGCTCAGATACAGCGAAATAATAAGTGAAATCTTCTGCAAGCTCTCCAGAGATGATTGGAATACTACCTCGATAAGGTTCCTTTAAACCCAAATCCTTAATAATATCAATGAACCCTTCCGTCCCTACAGCTCCAGCTACATCTAATTTGCCCATGCTATTGCTAGGTAAGTGAACGTGAGGATGGTGTACATATCCGCACACTTCTCCCAACGCATTGGACTCCGCAACAATTTGTCCAATCGGTCCATCCCCTTTGACCATGATGCATAGCTTCTCTCTACCTTTGAGCATAGCGCCCATCATGGCTGCAGCGGTAACCGTACGTCCTAACGCGGCTGTTGCCGTCGGATACGTATCATGTCTACGCCGCAATTCCTCGACCAATTCTGTTGTGCGGACAGCAAACGCTCTCACTTTACCATTCATAGCCGTTCCACGGATAAGTCGATCCTTCTTTTTTTCCATTGGGTGCTTAGCCCTCCTATCTCTTCGCCCTTTAGGCTTCTTTATCTTTATTGGTTACGATCATAAATAATTCGTAATCCTTCTAGTGTTAACATGGGGTTTACTTCGTCGATACAATCCGTCTCACCTGCAATTAGCGAAGCGAGACCTCCGGTAGAAATAACCTTTAGCCCCGGAGCATTCATCTCGATTTTGATACGCTTAACGATTCCCTCAACCTGACCCGCGTACCCAAAAATAATACCAGCCTGCATAGCATGCACTGTATTACGTCCGATAACTTTTTTAGGCTTCTCTAACTCAATTCGTGGCAGTTTGGATGCTCGCTGATATAAGGCCTCTGTAGAAATGCCAAGCCCCGGAACAATCGCTCCTCCGAGATAATTAGCTCCCGCATCGATACAATCAAAGGTCGTAGCCGTACCAAAATCAACAACAACAAGCGGACATTTATATTGTTCAATCGCAGCCACAGCATTAACAATCCGGTCTGCGCCAATCTCACGTGGATTCTCATAGCGAAGATTAAGGCCCGTTTTTATCCCTGGTCCCACGAGTAACGGATCTTTGCCTATATACTTTATACACATATCCACGATAGTCTTAACCAGGGGTGGAACTACCGAGGATATAATTACACCTTCCACCTCTTTGACAGAAATTCCTGACATCTGAAAAAGATTGTGTATCAGCACTCCATATTCATCCACGGTCGATTGGCGCGCAGTACTTAGACGGAAATGATGCAACAATTCACGCTTTCTGTATACGCCGAGAACAATATTGGTATTACCGATATCAACAGCAAGCATCATGATGAAGGCCCTTCCTTCTTGGCATTAAGGTCTAGACTAATATCCAGACTGGAGAAGGAGTACGTAAGGCGCCCTACAGAGATCACATCCACGCCTGTTTCTGCAATCCCACGAACCGTTTCTAACGATACATTGCCGGAGGCCTCTGTCTTGACATGTGGCGCTTTAGCTTTAATCCTAGCCACCGCTTGCTTCATCATCTCGTTAGACATATTATCCAGCATAATAATATCAGCACCTGCTGCCAGCGCCTCTTCGACTTGCTCTAAGTTCTCAGTCTCTACTTCAATGCTCATCGTATGCGGGATGTTCTTTCGAGCACGACCTACAGCTTGCCGAATACCCCCCGCACCTTTGATATGATTGTCCTTGATCATAACCGCATCATATAAGCCAAAGCGATGATTAAAGCCTCCACCAACACGAACTGCATATTTCTCAAGCATACGATGGCCTGGTGTAGTCTTCCGTGTATCTACTAGACGAGTCGATAATCCATCAAGCACCTGTACGAAAGATGCCGTACGTGAGGCAACACCCGAAAGACGCTGCATCAAATTGAGCGCAAGCCGTTCACCTGTAAGAATTGCGTGTGTGCTGCCTTCCACCTCAATAATTACAGTCCCTTTGGTCACTGCTTGACCTTCTTCTACAAGGGCTGTAAAGCTAAGCGTAGGATCAACAATTTCAAAAACCAACTCTGCAATTGGGATACCACAAATTACGCCATCTTCTTTAGCATGAATAATCCCTTTAGATTGATGGCCAACAGGTATCGTCATCTGTGTTGTTACATCCCCGGAACCAACATCTTCCCGCAGCCAAGCCTTGATGGATTGTACTAGTTCTTCATTGTAACCATTAAACATCATCGCTTAATTCCTCCACTATTCCCAGATCGCGAATTTGAAGCAGGTGCTTGCGCCACTGAACATCACTTCGCTGCGGATAATCCTCACGGTAATGTGCCCCCCGACTCTCTTCCCGTGCTAGAGCAGACTCTGTCACGAGCAAACAGCAGGTCAGCATATTAGCGAACTCGTATTCCTCGCGTTTAGTCAATACGGATCCAAAGATGGGTAGCTGCCGTTTCAATTCTTCTATTCCCTTAGACAAGGTCTCTTCATTACGTCGTAATCCAGCATATCGAACCATTACCTTTTGCAGCTTCAAACGGCGTTCCACAATAGCTTGAGTTGGCGAATCAACACGCCCATCGTTGCTGCTAACTGATACAACATCACGTCCAAGCGGGGATAATTTGCGAATCCGCTCAATAATACGATGCCCAAAAACAACTGCTTCTGATAATGAATTGCTTGCTAATCGATTAGCCCCATGTACGCCTGTGGAAGAAACCTCTCCGCAAGCAAACAAGCGGGGAATCGTACTCTCCCCATTCAGATCGGTCTTAATGCCCCCCATCATATAATGCGCAGCTGGAGCCACTGGAATCCAATCACTTGTAATATCCAATCCATAGCCCATACATGTCTCATGTATTGTAGGGAACCGATGCTTCACCATTTCTGGAGATTCATGCGTAATATCCAAATAGACAAACGTTGACTTTGTAAGCTCCATTTCACTTACAATTGCCCGAGCTACAATATCTCGTGGGGCTAGCTCAAGCAACTCATGATAACGCTCCATGAACCGCTCTCCATTAATATTGCGCAATACTGCGCCTTCCCCACGAACTGCTTCGGAGATTAGGAATCTAGGAGCTCCAGGATAACTCAATGCTGTAGGATGAAATTGAATAAATTCCATATCTCTTATATGAGCGCCGGCTCGATAGGCAATGGCTACCCCATCGCCTGTAGCTACTTCAGGGTTGGTAGTGTATCTAAATAATTGTCCTGCTCCACCAGAGCACAAAATAGTCGCATCCCCTTGCAGGAATAACCGTCCGCCCCCGGGACGCTGCAACAATGCGCCTACACATTCTCCGCCTTCAGTGATGAGATCAATGACGTAATGATCATCCCACACCTCAATATTCTTATGTTCTGCTACCTGTTCAGCCAAAGCACGAACAATCTCATAACCTGTAGCATCTCCATTAGCATGCAAAATACGACGGTGGCTATGCGCTCCTTCCTGCGTCAAAGCCAGTACCCCATCTTCCTTATCAAAAAGAGTGCCTAAACGAATTAGCTCATGAACTCGATCTGGTCCTTCATTAACAAGTGCATCGACAGCTGTGGAGGAGCAAAGACCTGCTCCAGCCATTAAGGTATCCTGCCGGTGGTAAGCAGGAGAATCGTCCTCAGCTATTACAGCTGCGATCCCCCCTTGTGCATAGCGAGTATTACTCTCCATTACTGATTTCTTTGTGATCATAATGACACGCCGATCTTCACTAGCTTTAATAGCCGTGAACAATCCGGCAATCCCTGAACCGATAACAATACAATCTGTCTTTACTTTAGGAATATCCCGAAGATCAAAATCAACCAAATATTGTGGAATCATGACCGCGTTTCACCTGTTTCAACGAAAGAGTAGCGCATACTACCGGACTTGTAGCATGCGCTCTAGGGAAGTTCTGGCTTTGTCGGCGACAGCAGGCGGTACATAGATTTGTGGCTTCATTGTCTCCAGGCATTTCACCAGTTTTTTTAGATTGTTAACTTTCATATTGGGACAAACAAGAAATTTTGTAGCAAAATAGAATTCTTTATCCGGACTATCTTTACGAAGCTGATATCCTGTACCATCCTCAGTTCCAACGATAAATTGCTTACGGTCGGATTTCCGGCAATACTCGAGAATGGATGTAGTACTACCTACATAATCACCCATGGCCACTACTTCCGGACGACATTCTGGATGAACTACAAATTCTGCTTCTGGGTATTTTGCTCTCATTTCTACTACATCTTTAACAGTCAACATATCGTGAGTGTTGCAATAGCCTTCCCAAATAATCAGTTTTTTGCCGGTCTGATCCTGTACGTATTGACCAAGATTCTTATCGGGTACCCAGATAATTTCTTCAGCATCGAGGGATTCGATTACTTTCACGGCATTGGCAGAGGTACAACAGATATCAGTTTCCGCTTTAATCTCTGCAGACGAGTTGATATAAGTCACCACTTTAGCATTTGGATGTTGCGCTTTAAGCTTACGCAAACCATCTACATTGACCATATCAGCCATTGGGCAGCCTGCACGTTCATCAGGAATAAGGACGGTTTTGTTTGGTGCTAATATTTTAGCGCTTTCCCCCATGAAATGAACACCGCAGAATACGATAACCTCTGCATCTGTCTCCGCAGCCTTCTGAGCGAGTAAAAAAGAGTCCCCCCGGAAATCGGCAACTTCCTGAATTTCATCACGTTGATAATAATGAGCTAAAATGATTGCGTTTCTTTCCTTTTTAAGCTGTTCAAGACGTATACGAAGTTCACGATTCTGTTCCTGCTTGCGCTCAAGTGCCAGAGCTTCCACCGATTGTTCTCCCCCTTAAATCTTCGCGGCTTTACGCCGGCGCGATGTTATCAAATGGCATGAGCCATCATCTGAAAAAATGAATAAGCTGATGATAATAGTAAGTAATATTAATCACTAATGTACACAACGTTCCAGCCCCTGTCAATGTGACTAGACAGGCTTCCAAGCATGAAATTACCTAAAAATTAAAATAAAAAATCCGGAGAACAATTACGCTCTCCGGATAATTTTACATCTTATGAATAGTAAGCCTGCTTAGGTAAGGCTAGTTCCGCCGCCTTTATTGTCATCATCAGATCCGTCATTTCCCTCAGACTCAGGTTTGTTCGGGATTTCCTTAGATAGGTTCGGAGGCGTGGACTCCGTATCTTCAGACTTGCCTTGAATGCGAACACGCACATCACCGATATTATCAATGACTGGTTCACCAACTTCAAGTGCAACGCCTTCGCCACCTTCAGCCTTACCATCTTCAGAAAGGAATCCTTGTTCAATCAGCTCTTTAATCTGATCAAGCTCAAGTGTTTCCTTCTCAAGTAACGTGTTGGCAATCAGATGCATTTCTTTAGAGTGTTTGAGCAACAGCTCTTTACAACGTTCGTAGCTCGAAGTAATAAAGTTCTGCATTTCTTGATCAATCTCATAAGCAATGGAATCACTATAATTCTGTTCATGCCCAATATCACGACCTAAGAATACTTGGCCTTGAGAAGAGCCGAACTGCATAGGTCCAAGCTTATCGCTCATACCGTATTCCATGATCATGGCACGCACGATACGCGTAGCCTGTTGGAAGTCACTGTATGCGCCCGTACCGATCTCACCAATAAACAATTCTTCGGCAACACGTCCACCAAGTAATCCAGTAACCTTATCCAAAAGCTCCTGCTTGGTAACGATCATCCGATCTTCCTTCGGAAGCATAATTACATATCCGCCTGCACGTCCGCGTGGGATAATTGTAACTTTATGCACCATATCAGCATGCTCAAGGAAATAACCAGCGATAGTATGGCCTGCTTCATGGTAAGCTACAATGCGTTTCTCACGGTCGCTGATAACACGACTACGTTTCTCAGTACCTACGATAACACGGTCAATGGCTTCATCCACTTCAATCATGGAGATATCCTTGCGGTTACGACGTGCAGCTAGCAGCGCTGCCTCATTTAGCAGATTCTCTAGATCAGCACCCGTGAATCCAGTTGTACGTTTAGCGACAACATCCAGTCTTACATCTTTCGTAAGCGGCTTGTTACGAGCGTGAACCTTAAGTACAGCTTCACGACCTTTTACGTCAGGGCGGTCAACCGTAATTTGACGGTCAAAACGTCCTGGACGAAGTAATGCAGGATCAAGTATATCAGCGCGGTTAGTTGCCGCAACAATAATAATGCCTTCGTTACCACCGAATCCATCCATCTCAACCAGCAATTGGTTAAGTGTCTGTTCGCGTTCGTCATGTCCGCCGCCGAGTCCGGCGCCACGTTGACGACCCACAGCATCAATTTCATCAATGAAGATAATACATGGTGCGTTTTTCTTGGCGTTCTCGAACAAATCACGTACCCGAGAAGCACCGACACCCACGAACATTTCCACAAAATCAGAACCGGAAATACTGAAGAAAGGAACGCCGGCTTCACCTGCTACTGCACGTGCAAGCAATGTTTTACCTGTTCCCGGAGGACCTACAAGCAGTACGCCTTTAGGGATACGTGCACCGACAGCTGCAAATTTACGCGGATCTTTCAAGAACTCAACAACTTCGACAAGCTCTTGCTTCTCTTCATCAGCCCCTGCAACATCCTCAAAGCTGATTTTCTTCTTCTCTTCATTATATAACCGAGCCTTGCTCTTGCCGAAATTCATAACTTTACCGCCGCCACCTTGCGCCTGGTTAAACAGGAAGAAGAACAAGATGAACATAATGACCAGCGGGATAATGGAAGAAAGGAATGTCAGCCAAATGCTGGTACCTTCCATTTTCTTCTGAGTTAATTCAATGCCATTTACATCACTGGCCTGAATCAGTTCATTAATAGCAGCATCTGTTGGAGGAATATATGTGGAGAAGCTTTTCGATTTAGTATCGGCAGGCAGCTCTCTATATTCGCCTGTAACTAAAAAGGCATTACCCTCAAACTGAACCGTCAAATCCTTCACATTGTTGTTCTTGATCTCCTGCCGTAACTCGTCGTATCTAGGGAAATCGGCGGCTTCATTTCCATTGCTCACAAACTGGACAATACCCACCACGACTAAAAATAAAATCAAATAAAAACCAGAATTCCGGATGAACCGATTCATCCCCTACCTCCTCTCGCAACACTCAAGTTATTGTACCATAGCCTCTTGGGACACCTCAAATATAGGAAGCCAAGGGTGCCTGATCCGTATGATCAAGGCAATCAATAGTTTAATTGGAATAAATCTCAGGCTTCAGTACTCCAACATATGGGAGGTTCCGATACCGCTCGGCATAATCCAATCCGTAGCCTACTACAAATTCGTCTGGCAACACGAAGCCTGTATAGCTGGCTTCAAGATTAACCGTACGACCTGATGGCTTATCAAATAAGGTAACCACCGAGATAGAAGCAGCATTGCGGTTGCGGAGCAGCTCAATCAAATAGCTGAGCGTAAGGCCACTGTCAATAATATCTTCAACGATCAAGATATCGCGGCCTTCTACCGATACATCCAAATCCTTAATAATTTTGACAACACCAGAGGACTTGGTGGATGCTCCATAGCTGGACACTGCCATGAAATCCATCTCAACAGGTACTGTAATGGCTTTAACCAAATCTGCCATAAATATAAACGCGCCTTTTAGTACACAAATGACTAAAGGGGTACGGCCTGCGTATTCTTCGCTCAGTGTTCGACCGAGCTCCTTAATTTTCTGCTGAAGTTCCTCTTCGGTGATCAAGACTTCTTGAATATCATTTTGCAACTTGCGAAACCTCCTAAGTTATACTATGAAAGACTTACTTCGACCATTACGTTTCTTCAGGGTCATCCAGCTCTGCTAGAGACAACAGAAGTACCGAGGTCGTGTGCCGCCCTACTGCGGCATGCATCGAGCGTCTTACGCCCGGAATCCAGACGATATTGCCCAAACCATCACAAACGAGGGGGATCATAGAACGTTTAGCAGCAGGTATTTTATCATCAATATAAATATCTTTTACCTTTTTGCTTCCGTTTAATCCCATGACTCTTATGGTATCTCCAGGCAATCGGGAACGTATCGTTAGTGGAAAGACCAGTTCATCACGGTCAAACCAAGCCGACATCTTCCCATAATCCTCCCCCTGTACAAAAAAGTTTTCTCTCTCCAGCACCGCCATTGACATCACCTTACCTATTTCCTCCAGTTTAAGCTCGGAGTCCGGTAAAAACAGACGATATGTATAGCTTGCCTGTTGCTGCGCGGGCTTGGACGAGAACAAGATGATATCATATTGCCGCACACAAGTCAGGCCTCCACCTAAATCTAAACTCCAGGTGGTGGGATAGCTCTGCAGCGTTCCCCGACGTACAGATTCAATCTTGGAGAAATCAAGGGCAGATAGATCCGCCGACAGATAATTTAATATTAGTTTAATCAAACGCCGTTGTAAAGCGGAGGGTATGGCCGCAAATGAAGCTCTGTTAAAGGTATATTTCCCTTCCCCTTCCGAAACGAGCTCCTCAAAGCATTTTACCGCAGATGCCTCCATATATTCATCCTCAGCCCCTGCAATTTCCGCAAGCTGTACGAGGGACTGCCGCACTCTTCCATTATACTTTTCCAGAAAAGGAAGAACTTCCAAACGAATGGCATTCCGCTTGTATTTCGTTAGCAGATTGGTGGCATCCTCAGCATAAGTGAAACCTTCATTTTGGCATAAACCCAAAAGTGCTGTTTTGTTAATACGTAGGAATGGGCGAATGAGTTCCACCTTTTTTTCTGTTCTTTTCCACTTGATACCCGACAGTCCCGATAATCCACTTCCGCGTAATAAACGCATAATGACAGTTTCTGCCTGATCATCCGCATGATGAGCCAGAGCAACAGAACGCGCCCCATATCGGTGTGCCGTATCAATCAGAAATTCATACCGCTTCTCACGTGCAGTTCCCTCAGGACCAAGTCCACTCTCTTTAGCCAAGGAGGGAATATCGAATTCCGCAAACTCAAAGGGCAATCCCAGTTCTTCAGCCATACCACGTACGAGCTCTGCCTCTTCCTTCGACTCCGGTCTAAATCCGTGATTCACATGAGCACATATTAAGGTAAGTGGCATAACGTTTAAAGATATTTCATGCAAAACATGCAAAAGAGCCACAGAATCCGGGCCGCCGGAAACTGCGACTACAATGGTGTCATGGGGTGCCCACAGCTCATGCTCGGCTGCTGACTCCAATACTGACTCCATCAGTCCATTCATTTGCTCCATATGCGGCCCCCCTTTTCTCAACTATATGTATAAGTTCAAAACCGAAATACCCAATAAATCGTAAAGGCAAGCACGAACAAGGATAATGCAAAAGCATTTTTAAGCCAGCGAGGTGTGTCCATACTATCAGGTCGCTTTCTACGCGAATTGTAAATATGGTTGCGCCAGACCTCTGTAGCATCTGCAGAACCGGAGAAACCTCCTTTTAACGCCAAACAAATCCAAGAGGATAGTTTCTTGTCGGGTAGATTTCTGGCCAACTTAAACAGTTCATCTACACTTCTTGTCTGCGGCAACTGTAGCGCGGCTTTCTTGAGCCCCTCTTCATTTAAAAGACGGAGGCACAGCACAGCAAAAGCGAATAAATCATACCCCTCATCACTCGTGCGGCTACCTGCATTCCAAAAGCCACGGTCATGCCACTCCGTAAATTGCTTCACACTACGACCTTTAGGGCTTGCGCCTCCAAAATCGATCAGCTCCACTTCACCGTAATTGGACACCATTACATTCTCCGGCTTCAAATCTCCAAACACAAAACCGCATTCATGTAATGTGCGCAGCTTATCGAGCAACCCAAGCCCTACCAAACCTAACCATTCCGGTCCATTCTTCGATAAAAAATGATGCAAAGGCTTGCCTTCAACATACCGCATGACATAAAAAGGTACGTTGTTTCCATTCGCAAAATCATCCGATTCCAAGAAATAAGAAGATAATGGAGATTCACGGCGAGCACGGTGTTCATTGCGCTTTCGACGCGATTGCAGCGACGTCAGTACATTGATCTCCGATTGCAGCTCAAGTGTATCGTATCCGATTTTTAGCGCGTACCATTCCCGTCTGCCTTCTCTTTGCACAAGATATACGGTTCCGTTCGCGCCCCTTCCCAGCATCCGTTCCACGACATAACGGTTTCCCCGCCATTTGCCGGTAATTAAGGTGCCAGTAGGATAGGACGGATTAGACGACATACCCACCAATCATCCCTTCTCTTTCGTCGTGGTCATCCATTCGCCGTCCACGATGTTCATCCAGTGTATCATAACGATAATGTTCAAGCACCTTGAAAATAGCTGGACCCGTCGGTGTTGCGCCTCTCATGTGTAATTTGGAGAATAGCGTACGAATACCTGACATATCCTTGGTCCAATCTAAATCAAGTCTGGCATCCTCGCTGCTGTTATTTCCAGGAAAATGAAACACAGCGATCTCACTCTTTCCTTCTCTAGCTTCCAGACTGAGCGCCAAATCCCGAATCGCATCTTCCACAGCACCCAGTTTAGGCTTCATACTAGCACTGGCATCGATAAGGAGCGCAATGCGCAGTGGCGATGTTTCTGTTAGTTCATCTACAACTGTAACAACCTGCGAGCGTTGAACAGGTGGTAGCTGCTCCAGCGACCCTTCACCTAGTATCTTTTTTACTTCCTTATTAACCGCCTGCTGGATCGTCTGAACCACAGTTTTCCGTGTCATCATCTGAATTGTCTGCGCCAGTTGTGGCGTTCCGACTATTCGGCTAAGGCCTCCCCCGGCCTTGGCAATGTCGGCTATTTCCCGGCTTCCGAGTTCGCCGATCGTACCATAATCAACTACACCGACCACATTTACGGTGATTCCCTCCTGCAAGGCATGCGCCGCTGCCATCACCGGACTTTCCCCTACGTTTGAACAACCGTCAGTAATGAGCAAAATCTGCTTCATAACTCTCCACTCCCCCTTGTTTGAAACCTCTGTTTCTAGCATATCCAGAAATGAGAGATTTCAAACGGTCGCTATTGTTGGGGACATTTGTGATCTGAACTGTGGGATAGTGAATAGGGGAACTGCGAGAAATGTTTGGGCTTTCGATCGCTGTTGTCCTCAGATTCCCTGATTAGAACCCCCTGTTGCGGTTGGAATCCGAGGACAAAGGCGAACGCTCCGCTTCTACAGCTCCAAAATTTCTCTCCGTTCCATACCTTCACTAGTAAACAGTTAAGATCTGAAAAAATTATGCGCCAAAGTCAGTCAACCTTTGAAACGTAAATAGTAGACGTCGGCGAGTTACACATCACAGACTCGCCTCGGCCTATACCAATAACAGTGTACACGACGCTTCGCGCGTACTAAAACATACAAGCAACACGACGCTTCGCGCGTGCTTAAACATACAGGCATTACGACACTTCGCGCGTGCCCAACCATCTAGCTCACCGTACGCGGACGCTCCATTCGGCCGACACCAGGCATATGCAGGCTGGACCATTCCGGATGAAAATGATCAACACGACTGACGACAATCGTCATGTCATCATGGATCTCATTGCCCTGATAACGAATCACCTTATCTAACAGGCTATCCGCCAAATCTTGAGGATCATCCCCTTCAAGCTCTTGGATCAACCGTTTCATCCATATCTCCTTATTAACGGCATATCCAGGCGCATCATAAATACCATCCGTCATCATAATCAAAATATCACCCGCCCGAAGCTGCATGCTGATCAAATCCACGTCGATATCTTTAATGATTCCTATAGGCAGATTACTAGAGGTTATTGGAATGACCTCACTGCCCCTCCGGATAAAGCTCGGTGCGGAAGCAATCTTCATAAAGGTGGTCTGTGCAGAGTACTGATCGATTAAAGCCATATCGACGGTAGCATAGAACTCGTCGGGAGAACGTAATAAGAGAATAGAGTTTACCGACTTTACAGCCAGCTTCTCGTCCATACCCGATTGCAGTAGCTTCTCTAACATGCCAAGTGCAGCACTGCTCTCCATTCTCGCCCGCTCACCATTTCCCATCCCATCGCTAATGGATACCGCAAAGGTACCATTTCCAAGCTCTACGGTGCTGAAGCTGTCACCCGACAGCATATCTCCACTTTTAGAAACGACAGCCACCCCTGTGTTTACCTCAAAAGCTTTAGCTGAACCGAAGGTAACCATCGACAAGCCTTCCCTAGGATGGACTGCCGTCTCACTCATGACAGCAATATTCTCATCCAGAATGTCAGATAAGAGCGGGGCGATCATTTTACGGCATTCATCAAATCCACGAGTATAGGCATGAACCACCTCAATTTCTACGCGCCCAGGGTCCAGACTTAAGATCTCAATGCCATGGATAGACAAGCCCAATTTCTCCAATGTCTCACGGATTTGAGCTTCCTGGCGATACATGGCCTGTCCTTCACGTTTAATTTCTCGCGCTAAGTCCTCCATAACCTGCGACACGCCGGATAACTGCTCGGCAACAAATTGACGACTATCGTATATTTGTCTTTTCCATCGCATATCATGTTGGTAAAGATCATATTGCCCTTTCATGACTTCAAGCACTTCGCCAGTTTTACCGCAAATCCGGCTCCATTCCGGTGGTAACTGAGCTGCCGTAATA
Source organism: Paenibacillus sp. FSL R5-0345 (assembly GCF_000758585.1). NCBI lineage: Bacteria > Bacillati > Bacillota > Bacilli > Caryophanales > Paenibacillaceae > Paenibacillus > Paenibacillus sp. FSL R5-0345. The sequence goes on along the minus strand of NZ_CP009281.1, from coordinate 67,346 downwards.
TCAGGGCATTCCTCCACAGTGGTCATCATATCTGTCATGTATCTATATGTCTGATAGAATTTCGCATCCCAGCAGTGGGAACGCCGAATGCATCCCGCACAGGCCCCCTCTGTTACCGTATTCATGAAATCCTCCATCTCACGGTCTGATTTCCCTACTTCTCCTGCGCGTGGAATCTGCCCAAAGCTGCTCGACAGCTGCTGGAATACCTGTGAGAATTGCGTCACCCGTTCTGCCGTTAGATCCCTTACCCTTCGTGCATACTCATGTTGAGATCGGCTATGGTCTGATGTGCCCGGAACATATTTAGCAATAGCAGATATCATCGCCTTAGGCGTTATAAGAAATAGCACCACCGCTACACAGGTCTCCCATGTTGAGGCCATCATATCACCCGGACCCGTAAAATAGACGGAAAGGATCGTGGATCCTAGCAACATCCCAATAGATACTGCACCTTTTCGGCCGCCCTGCATCATTCCCGCCAGCATTCCGGAAAAAGCAAGCAGGCTCATCTGATAGATTGCACTGATATCCGCCAGACTGAGAATCAACCCGGTCACCACCCCGACAGCAGCACCAAGAGGAGCCCCTCCTGCCATGGCGAAGAGAAGAATTAAATAACGTGACAATATATGCTCCAAAGACAAACCGTTAAGGGTCCAACCCACTAGGCCTGTCATTACTGAGGCGAGCAAGATAATAAGGCATAGAATCTCCTCATTCCTGAGCGCTCTACTCTTTTGCTTATAGGTTAGTAGAGGTAGCGCTTGAATGAACACCAATGTAAGCACAAAGCCTAGTAGAGCATCTAGTGTTGTCATCATAAGCGGATACCAAGAAAGAGAAGGGCCAATAACGATCTGGAACAAGCCAACCATAAACGAAGACACGAACACCATCAGTGGTGCATAGGACAAGTCTATTCGCTCATAACTTTCCAGCCCTTTATAAACTAGAAAGAAAATAATCAGTTCAGCAGTAATAATCAAAGCTCCAGGGAATGGGGTAAAGAGACTTCCAGCTATAATGGCTGCAGCTACAGGTAGAATAGAGTCGCGACGCATAAACACAATGACGGCAAAGTATGCGGCGGCAAAAGGAGATAGTTCGTCCAAAATCATGGCTCTACCCAGCAGAAATCCCATGAAACTAAGCAAAAGCATCCATTTCTTCGCTGCTATAAGCTGAATGTACCGCTGCTTCTGACCCCAAGCTGCAATACGCGTGCGTAAGGCTTGTCTTTGCTTCTTATCTTCACTTCCCACTCTTGTCCACTCTGGCAAATTTACCACGTTGCTTTTACTCATTCCCCTACACCACCCGTTTAAGAATTTATGGTACTCATTATATAGCCGGGGATTTGAGAAAGTTTGTCAGAAATGGAGGGACACACACAAGAAATTTCCGACAAAAAAGCCTTCGACCGCGATCTTTAAAAAAGCTGTTCTATCCCATGCGGGGCGGTAGGTTGATTAGTTTCAAGATTATTTCCAACGCAGTTTCACGCGCTGACGCGGCGGTCATTCGTCAGCGATTGCCCTAGAGTTATGTGAGAATGGCATGGATGCTGTCGGCAATTTTATATGACATGACAAAAAAACCGCAAGGGCGAAATGCCCCTGCGGTTATTTATGATGTACAGGTTATTGGATTATACGCGTTTGGCTCCACGGCCTCCGCGCTTTCCTTCTGTGTTCTTCTTGATCGAAGATATACGTTCTTCGCTGTCTTTCAGGAATCGCGACATTTTATCCTCGAATGAAGGTTTACCGGCTGCAGGCTTAAATGGACGCCCACCCCGTTCACGATTGAATCCACCGCCGCCTCCACCACTGCCGCCGCCACCGCCGAAACGGTCTCCGCCGCTAGGACGTTCTGGTCTTGGAGCTCTAGGCGGACGTACTTCCGATGCCGGCTTGTCAACAGCCTGCTTAATGGAAAGTCCGATCTTGCCGTCCTTATCGACGTTGATCACCTTGACTGTTACTACATCACTAATCTTCAGATGATCGTTAACATCCTTGACATAATTATCGGCGATTTCCGAGATGTGAACGAGACCTGTGACACCTCCTGACAGATCCACAAATGCTCCGAAATGCGTGATGCCTGTCACTTTGCCTTCTAACTTGGTGCCCACTTCAATTGCCATAGAATAAAATGATCCTCCCTTAAAAATATACAGACGAATATTAAGGTCATCCTGTCTGCGGTGATTTGATTATACAGTAAAGAGCAAATCAAGGCAACAGAGTAAAAGCCTCTTTTAACCTCTATTATTGCTCGGATTGCTCTGTTCGAATAGGAGTTTCCCCTTGAGGATAGATATTGTACCATTTACGTGCTAATTGGCCAATATACTCGTCATCATTAAGTCTGGATAATTCATATTTTAATTGAGTTAAAGATGCCATGACATCCTTACTAGTTTCCTGTTTCTTCGCAAGTTCCTTGCCCTTGTCCGCAATGACTGCACTCTGATCGAAGTAAGTATAACCCGCCCAGCCAAAAAATAGTGCCACAAAGACAATCCACATGAATCTTCTTCTCTTCGCGCCTGCGGCCGAATTTTTACTATGATTACTTTTCTCTTCCGCAGTAAATCTGTTCATGCAACGTACCCCCTAATTCAAGGTCAGCGTTTCCGCCATTTGGTAATCCATCCAGTGATCTTCACAATCCAGGCGCTATGTGTCAGCCGCGATAACCGTGGAGAGATCCACCTTACAGGTAATACCCAAATTGGTTTGGTCAGACGCAGCAGAAGCTTAAGAATAAACCATAGAATACGACCTGTTAGCTTTAGCAGTCCTAAAATAAAACGCCAAAGCCAGCGAAGAGGTGTACCTATCAGGATCTCCACAAGTCTCCATAGCAACCTGAACATATACTGAACCGATTGAATTAACATTAACACAAAACGCCGTACCGTAACACTGAAGATTAAAAAATAGATCCATACTCCTAGAAACAAACCTAAAAAGACATAAAATCGCAGTTGGCCTTGATTTCCGGCATATAGCATACGAAATACTAGCAAAGCGGCCCATAGCCAATATAGTAGATCTAGCATAGCATTCAGCCATTTGGGAAAATTGAACTTCAGCGACAGCACCCGGTAGCTGTCATAGGCCAGTCCCATTGCCAACCCAGCCATGATCATGTAGAACAGCGTCACCCACTGAACTGCAGGATTCATTTAAATAGCTTACCGAGTAGACCTTTGTTTTTGCCCTGCGATCCGGGATCGAGATAAATCAGGGAATGTACATTGCCCTCTAATGACAACATTCCGTTCTCCAGACTTAAATTTTTGATATGTAAATGATTCCCGCGAATGGTGAGATGGCCGAGTTCTGTACGAAGCAAAAATTCCTCACTGTCGAAGCTCTCCACATTTTGCACGCCCGTCAACTCTAACTGCTTACGACTGCGCATGTGCAGATCATGCTGTTTGTTTACCTTTCCTGGCTCGATCATAGCATGTACCCCTCCTTCTTACCTCTAATCTATGGCAGAAGTAGAAGTTATAGAACATCCCGTCCCTCTAAAAAAATAAGAGAAACAAAAAGAAAAAAGAAGGCACCACTCTACAGAATGTAAAGTTATGCCTTCTTCTTTATTTACTATTACTCTTACCAGTCCAGTCCGCTGCTCTTAGCAACAGGCTCTTCCCGAACTAGAGTATACATCCCAGCGGCCTCGTCCTTGCGAGTCGTTTCGACCAGCTTTTCTACTTTGACCGTTACAAGCTTTTGCCCAAATTGTACAGTAATCTCGTCACCGACCTTAACTGCACTACTAGGTTTAGATTCCCGCCCGTTAATCAGTACCCGGCCTTGTTCGGACACATCCTTGGCCACTGTACGGCGCTTAATTAAACGGGACACTTTCAGGAATTTGTCAAGACGCATTAGTTAACGGCTTCTTTAAGCTTGTTACCAGCTTTGAAAGCCGGTACAGTCGATTCTGGAATTTCAATCGTTGTGCCCGTTTGCGGGTTGCGACCAGTGCGTCCTGCACGTTTGCGAGTTTCAAAAGTTCCGAAACCGATCAGTTGGACTTTATCACCTTTTGCCAAAGCTTCTGTAATCTCACCCAAGAACCCGTTCAATACTGCTTCTACATCTTTTTTTGCCAATCCGTTTTTCTCGGAAATGTTGTTTACCAAATCTGTCTTGTTCATAATTTAAAGTTCCTCCTAGGATACGAAAAAATAAATGAAACGAGAATCACCACCATAGGATGGGGCGAATCGCATTTCGTCTTTATGTTATTCTTGATGTCACCTTAAAATCCTGCCACGATTCGTCGTTTTTTTAAAAAAGAAGCAGTTATTTCTCACAAATCGTCGCAGAATCTATTCTATAGCACTATTAAACTACTGGCCACATTCTAAATCAGAAAATAAAAGCTACATCCACAGCATTGCCCCATTTTAGAGTCCATATACCGTAAGGAGGCTGTGAAAGGCTAGACTTTTCGCTCCTCCGCCTTAGCTTCTTGCCACAATTCTTCCATCTCTTCCAAACTACTATCCTTTACACTCTTTCCCTTGCGGTGCAAGCTTTGCTCAATATATTGGAACCGGCGCACAAATTTGCGGTTAGTTCGGGTTAATGCCTCTTCCGGATCTGCACCGATAAAACGAGCGACATTCGTAACTGCAAACAACAAATCCCCAAGTTCCAGAATTTGATCATCTGTCGCCGCATCTGTGTCAATCGCCTCCTGCAGCTCATCGATCTCCTCACGAATTTTGGCTATGCAATCCGTAGCGTTGTCCCAGTCAAAGCCCACCTTGGATGCTTTTTTCTGAAGCTTGTATGCCTTCATAAGGGCAGGTAGGTCACGCGGAACACCACTAAGAACGGATAATTCCTCTGGCTTCACACCTTTACGCCGCTTCTCTTCTGCCTTCATGCCCTCCCAGTTCTTCAACGCTTCTTCGGCATCATTCGCATTGGTATCTCCAAAGACGTGAGGGTGACGGAAGATAAGCTTATCATTCAGCCCTTCAATGACGTCATACACGTTAAACGTGCCCAGCTCCTCCTCCATTTGAGAGTGAAGCATAATTTGCAGCAAAAGGTCGCCCAGCTCCTCTTTCATATGATCGGGGTCGTCCTCATCAATGGTTTCAAGGACTTCATAGGTTTCTTCGATTAAATTTTTGCGCAGGGATTCATGTGTCTGCTCCCGATCCCATGGACAACCCTCCGGGCTTCGAAGAATATCGACAATTTCATGCAAACGAGCAAAGGTACGATTTCTTAGATTCTCGTCACGATTCGCAGGTACATAGACCAACGACAAATTTCCATAACCGTTAAGACGATCCAGCTCGTATAGAGGGACTCTTACAATACTTTCTTCGTTCTCCACACCGAGTGCATGACCCACAACCACTTCATATTCAGGCGGATACAGCTCCATCAGACATAACTTTGTCTCCGAGGCTGTAAAGCTATCGTATACCTGGCCAATCAGGGTATGCAGTTCAGGCTGAAGCTGAGCGCTGCGAATACCAGAAGCATCTAATAGTTGAAATCCTTCGATGGGGTCAAACCCCAGTCGAACAAACGCCTCGTCGAGGAAGCTCTCTCCGCCTAATATTTGCAGTTCAATGCCTTCCTCAGGACACCGCTCACGCAGCTGTGAAACCGCTGATTCCGCCACCATAGGATGACCCGGAACCGCATAGACAATATCTGTACCCTCAGGTGCGGACCGAGCCTCTTCAATCAGCTTTGAAGTAATCGCTGCATAAACCTCAGGAAACGAAGATAAGGATTCATACAATCCATCGAAAGACTGTGAAGCAATTTCAAGCTCGGAGAGTGCAGCCATGACTGGATGCTCTTTTGTCCGCACGTAAACAACAGATGCTGCCTTCAATTTCTTTATAATCCCTAACGTCAGTCGATCAGGGTTACCTGAACCAAGACCAACGACCGTTAATGTTGCACTCATGTCTGTTCCTCCTCATCAACGGCTGTCTCAGCAGACCGCATTTTTATATTGTGATGTAAATGTAGATTAAGGGAATAAGCGCAGCTTCTTCAGCTTGTCCGCCAGGGACGGGCCGAAGCCCGGAAGCTGGCGCAGCTCGCTCTCGCTAAGGAGCCGCAGGGCTATTGCCCCTACGGCAAAGACAACGCAGCCTGCGAGCACTCCGAGCAGGCTCTGCGCCAAGCTGGCGGTGCGCCCGCCGCCAATGCCAGCGGCCGTAGCCGCAGCGCCCACGCCCCAGCTGGCGGCTGCGGCGGCAAGAGCCAGGCCCGCTGTGAGCAGCGCGGGCCGTGCCAGGGCATCTGCTAGGCGAAGCCGCAGATGGCCCTGGCGGTAGAGCAGCAGCACGTTAAGCGCTGCTGCGAACGAATGCGCGGCCACGCCAGCGATGGCCGCGCCGGTAATGCCCTGCTGCGGGACCAGCAGCAGGTTCAGGGCCGCCTTGAGCAGCGCGGCGGCCAAAAGGTGCAGGGCCGGGGCGCGCACGTGGCCGAGGCCCTGCAGGAGCGCAGCCGAGATGATGCTGACCGTACCACCAACAGCGGTTAAGGCCAGCCAAGTCATAGTGCTGCTACCGGCGGTATCCCCGTAAAGAGCCATATTAATCGGCTCAGCAAGCACTGCTAGGCCTGCTGAAGCCGCTAAACCTAACAGCCAGAACCAACGCAGCGATAAGCTGCAACGGCTCTCGATCAGCTTCGTATCCCCTTTGTACTTCGCCTCTGCCAAGGCTGGAATGAATACAACAGACAAAGAAGTGGCGATCATCGTTACAATCTGCACTAACGGCAAACCGCGATTGTACACACCAAATTGTGTCATCGCCTCCACTTCGCTCCCTACAGAGGATAGCAAGCGAGGTACAGTGAATACATCTACAAGGCCGATAAGAGGCATTGCCAATGCGCCAAGCATCACAGGAATTCCATAAGCTAGCAATGTACTTGCTTTAACGCCCTTCATCCGTTGATTGGAACGCCCTTTACTTTCCATATTGGGCAGCTTTAAATCTAGGCTCTCGACAGAGACGGCAGCATCTAAAGAGGTGTCCTGTCTTAACTGCCGCCGATGACGTCGCAAAAACAACAGCATAATCACAAGCCCTGCTACCCCTCCCCCAGCGGAGCCAAGCAATGCGCCAGCAGCGATGCTCTCAGCGCCTGCCCCCTGTGAGGTCAGATATAACAGCAGTACAATCATCACTGTAACACGTACGGACTGCTCTACAATTTGTGACACAGCCGTCGGAACCATATTATGAAGTCCCTGAAAGTAACCGCGCAATGCTGACATGATTGGTACAACTGCCAGTCCCCAAGCACTTGTTCGTAAAGCGGGCATCACATGCGAGTTGCCGACCCACTCAGCTATAATCGGCGCACCTGCATAGGTAATTGCTCCGATAACCAATCCGCTAAGACTCGTTATTACGGCAGATACCAGCAAAATCCGCCGCCCCTCGTCATCCCGCCTTCCGGCAGAAGCCTCAGCGACAAATTTGGATATGGCTGCTGGCAGACCCAGCATCGCTACCGTTAACAACATCGTGTACAAGGGATAAACTGTGTTGTATATACCAAATACCGCATCTCCGCCAAGATTTTGCAGCGGGATCTTTTGGAGTGTACCTATAAGCTTTGAAATAATCGCTGCGGCACTTAAAATAAATGCTCCTTGGAGTAATCGTGATGTTTGTGTGTTAGATTTCATAAAATACCTGCTTCTACGACTTTGATGGGATGAATTTCTATATTATAACGTATGTATGCCCACAAGTAGAAACGGTTTTGTATGAACGACAAAACCCCGTTTACCCTTTGTATATCTTACCAAAAGGAAAGCGGGGTCTATATTACGATTACTGCTCCATTTGTTTGCCGAGGAATGCAGCGGCGGTTTCGGCCATTTTCACTTCCATTGACGACATTTTTGCCGAATCATCCTTGCTTACCATCACTACACAACCAATAGGATCTCCACCGGAAATGATCGGTGAGGCTACATATGAGGACACCAAATCCGGATGATCTTTAGCGATTTCATAACTGCCTTCGTTGGTTTCCAGCACCGTCTTACGACTATCCATGACCTTCTCCAAGAGGATTCCTACTTGTTTCTCCAAATAGTCTTTCTTGGAGCCTCCAGCTAGTGCAATAAAGGTATCACGATCAGCAATCATCGTAATATGACCAGTACCTTCGAATAACGACTCCGCGTACTCTTTTGCAAAGTCACCCAACTCACCAATCGGGGAATATTTCTTGAGTATAACTTCACCGTCCCGATCGACGAAAATTTCCAATGGGTCGCCTTCTCTAATCCGTAGAGTACGTCTAATTTCTTTGGGAATAACCACTCGTCCGAGATCATCAATACGCCGAACAATTCCAGTAGCTTTCATTTCACATGTGCCCCGCTTTCTTAAGAAGTATGGTCTTACTACTGTCCATTATGGGAAAGGATAATCCCAGTGATTTATCGTAATATCTGACCATAGTATTCATCTCTTCCCAGATCCTTATACATAAGCTGACATGTATTAATATCTGTATCAAGATAAAGCCGTTCTACAGATGTTTCCTCGAAATAAAAAGCCATCTTCACATTAAGTGAGGATGGCTTTTTCTAAGGTAAGCTTGTCCATTTTTGCCGATGTTTATTCAGCGGCTTTTGTAGCGCTTGGGGATGCACTTGGTGCTGTAGTGGCTTCTGTTCCGGATTCATCTGCGGCAGCAGAGCTCTTCGGCAGATTGATGCTCTCAATAATGCCTTCCAAATCCTTCTCCATGAACGCTTCTAGGTTCTTGGACACAATGGAGCTCTTAATGCCTTCTTTTTGTTCATCCGTTAACTGGTCAAAGGTTTTGTCTGTGCGGGACTCCACCTTAATAATGTGGTAACCGTAAGAAGTCTCTACAGGATCACTAATGGTATTCAGAGGCAACGTTTGGGCAGCCTTCTTAAACTCATCTACATAGGTGCCTACAGCTTTATCTTTGTATTCTCCGCCCGTTTCCTTAGAGGCTGTATCGTCAGAGTATTCCTTAGCGATTGCTGCAAAATCAGCTCCGCCGTCCAGCTTTGCCTTAACTTCCTTCGCGATTTTCAGAGCTTCTTCGCTGGTGCGCTCTTTGTTGTCAGCATCGGTCAGACCGATCAGCACATGACGCAAAGTCGCTACCGTAAAGTCACCTTTTGTAGCTTCAAATTCTTTAACAACCTGATCGTCGGTCACTTTAAGCAGCATATCCTGATAAACTGTCAGCACACGCTCCATATAACTATGGATGTCGCCCTCAGTAACGTCTGCGTCTTTTAGTGTTTTCTTATAATTGTCGCCCAGAGCTTTCTTCAAATCTGCGATTTGGCTATCTGCCTCTTTCTTCGCCTGCTTCTTCGCTTCATCCGTTGCTTGGGAAGCCAAGTATTCGAAGCCCACTTCCTGTTTCAAAATAGACTCCTTAAAAGCATCAATCTCTAAATATTGCGCTTGCTGTGGGGAGAGGAATTTCATGATTTTTTGATCCATCGCAAATTCCTTCTCTGTAATCGTTCCACCTTTATAAGTCGCTACTGCCTTGCTATCATCAGCACTACTACCGCATGCTGCGAGCATAGAAAAGGAAACCGCTGCTACCAATGAAACGAGCAGCACTTTCCATGATTTTTTTTTATTTAACGACATTGTGTAGTTCTCCCTTCGATTTAAAAGACTGTTTAGCTTCCTTAAGAAACTGTTCAAGCAAGTCAAGCAGCTGTTTATCACTTAAATCTTTCGATTTAACTCGGATACTGGCTTTAGCATCTCTATCGAATTGTACACGTCTTTCGAAGCTATTTCCAACTTTAGCGAGTTTTGCTGTATCCAGAGCGCCAAGACTCCCCTCGTAGAAATTCAGGGTAACATCATCACCACGTCTGATCATGGAATCAATACCATACATTTTCCCATACACTTTCAGACGAGCCACAGTTAGTAGATTAACAACTGCTTCAGGCAGTTCTCCGAACCGATCCAAGAGCTCATCCTCAAGCTCAGAAGCATCATCGAAGGATGTCACTGCCGCAACTTTTTTGTAGATTTCAATTTTCTGGATACTGTCGTAAATATACTCGGATGGCAGATACGCGTCAATCGACAAATCAATGACAGTATTGCCTTCTTTAAGGGACGTATCCTCCTCACCAAGTACAGTAACCTTACGCTTGCGAATTTCCTCCGCCAGCATTTGTGAGTATAGATCAAATCCTACGGATGCAATAAAACCATGCTGTTCTGCGCCAAGTAAGTTGCCGGCACCGCGAATAGATAAATCTCGCATCGCTATTTTGAAACCAGAACCGAGTTCCGTAAATTCCTTAATAGACTGCAGCCGCTTCTCTGCCACTTCCGTCAGAACCTTGTCCCGTTGATACGTGAAATAGGCGTACGCAATCCGGTTGGACCGGCCTACACGTCCACGCAACTGATACAGCTGAGACAAGCCCATCTTATCCGCATCATGCACAATAAGTGTATTTACGTTAGGAATATCTACACCCGTCTCAATAATACTTGTGCTGACCAGCACATCGTATTCTCCATCAAGAAAATCAAGGATCGTCTTCTCGAGCTCAGCTTCCGACATTTGACCATGTCCGATGCCTACCCTAGCCTCAGGAACTAGCATGGAAATTTGAGCGGCCATTTCTTGAATGCCCTGCACACGATTATAGAGATAGTAAACTTGACCGCCACGAGCTAATTCGCGCTCTACAGCTTCCCGCGTAAGCGTCTGACTATGCTCAACAACATAAGTCTGCACGGGGAAACGGTTCTCCGGCGGCGTCTCAATGACAGACAAATCACGCACTCCCAGCATCGACATATGCAATGTACGAGGAATTGGAGTTGCTGTCAGGGTAAGAACATCTACATTCGTTTTTAACTTCTTCAGCTTCTCTTTATGAGTCACGCCAAATCGCTGTTCCTCATCCACGATCAATAAACCTAAGTCCTTAAATACAAGGTCCTGAGACAATAAACGGTGGGTACCAATAACCACGTCAACCGTTCCTGCCCGAACACCTTTAATCGTCTCATTCTGCTCCTTACGGCTGCGGAAACGACTTAGGACTTGAATATTTAGCGGATAATTTGCGAAGCGTTCCCGGAAGGTCTCATAATGCTGCTGAGCTAGAATCGTTGTCGGTACCAGCACAGCCACCTGTTTACCTTCAATCGCTGATTTAAAGGCTGCTCGTATAGCTACTTCCGTCTTACCATATCCAACGTCTCCACAAAGGAGCCGATCCATTGGACGATTCTGTTCCATATCCTTCTTAATCTCTTCAATCGCTCGAAGCTGATCCCGAGTCTCCTCGTAAGGGAACATTTCTTCAAATTCACGCTGTTCCTGTGTGTCCTTCTCAAAACCATACCCTGCTGCACTTTGGCGTTCAGCGTACAGTTTGATTAGATCATCAGCAATATCCTGAACGGAAGAGCGGACCTTATTGGTCACCCGCGTCCATTCATTACCGCCTAATTTATATACTTTCGGCTCTTTATCTTCTGAACCGACATATTTCTGAATCAAGTCAATTTGCTCAATCGGAACCGAGAGCTTATCGCCACCCGCATATAAAATATGCATATAGTCGCGATGAATACCGCTGACCTCCAGCGTGCCGATCCCCATATACTTACCGATACCATGGTTCTGGTGAACAACATAATCACCAATTTTCAGCTCAGTATAACTCTTGATCCGTTCAGCATTATCTATCCCTTTGGAGATCTTCCGTGCCTTCCGCTGCTTCTGAGAGAACATCTCTCCTTCAGTGATAACGGCTAAATGAATAGAAGGCAGCTCAAAGCCTGAACCCAGGTTTCCTTGTACGATCGTTGGCTCATCAATGCCGTAGTCATAAAGGACTCTGCGCACACGTTCAATCCGTTCTTCACTGCTCGCAAGCATCATTACCTTTACACCGGACTTCTGCCAACGCTCCATTTCCGATTTAAGCACATTCATCTGACCATGGAAATCCTGCATCCCACGACTAATAAACCCAAGAATGTTCTGTGGTTGAATGTGTGGGACCTGGCGCAAAAAGATCGACATAAACAGGCTTTGGAACGGACGTTTGTACATCACAACATCTGTCTCGACAGAGAGATCCAGATCCGGCAATGTTTTGCCGTTTTGCATCAGATGGAGGTTCCATTCCGATTCATCTCTTTCGAGCTGTTTCGCCGTTTCAAGCAGTCTTGTCGGCTCATCGAGAATAAGGATCGTATCCTGGGCCATGTAATCAAATAAATGAGAGCGTTCAGGGTATAAAAGACTGATATATTTATAGATTTCAGGAAAATAGGTTCCTTCGCGCAGCATTTCTAGCTCGCGTCCAATTTCTTCTTTTAGACGCAACTTAGCCTGCCGATCCGCCATTTTCTCTAGCTGCCGTTCCAGCATAACAGATGCTTCAGCAGAAGCAGATTCCTGGCGAAACCTGCTCGCTATAATCTCTTTAGCCGGTGTAATCTTCACACTTCGTACTTTATCAATAGAACGCTGATCGACTGGATCAAAAGTTCTGATCGAATCAACCTCATCATCAAATAACTCAACACGATATGCCAAAGGAGAAGTCATTGGATAAAAATCAATAATTCCACCTCTTACGCTCAGTTCACCGCGATTCTCAACCCGCTCTACTCTTTCATAACCCATTTCGATCATGGACATCAAGAATTCATCCAGAGCAAGCGTTCCATCCTGAGAAACCGTAACCTGTGCCTCTGCCATAACCTCTGGTGCAGGGAGCAATCTGCGCACTCCCGAGTAGGGAACTACAACAATACCACGGAAGCCCTGGGCACATTTGGTCAGTACATCAATACGCTGGGCTAATGTCTCTGGACTTGAGACAGCCGCTTCCGCAGCCACAAGTTCATTAGCAGGATAGAGCAGTACTCGTTCCGGGGAAAGCGCTTCCTGTAAATCATCGGCCATTTTCTGAGCCGAAAACATATTATGAGTCACCACAAGCAAGGGACGAGCTGTCTCTTCATGCAGTGCTGCAAGCATGATCTGTCTAGCTGAACCTGTAAGCCCCGATATGAGCTGCTCTTTCATACCTGCAGCTACACCCTGGGTGATAGACTGGAAATCGGGATCCTTGGAAAAAGCTTCTATAATACCTTGTAACAACAGGCGCACCTCTCTTACTAAACAGGCTAACGGAAGCCAAAGCCACCGTCACCTATTATGATTGGAATCGAAAAGAAGCCTCAGCTGTAACGCCAAGGCTTGCGGATGACGATAGAGACAGGCGCTATCACCTACTGAAGCGGACTCGTCAGCAGGCTAAGCTCCGGATTATGCTCTAAAGCCTCCTTGCAATAGTCGCAAGTCACCTTTACCGTGATCTCACCTTCTGAATTATACGCTATTATATCTCTGCGCTCCGCAGGGGTCAAGGAATGAAGGCCCAACTGCATTTCTGTTACATCACTTCTATTAATGCTGCCTAGAGATGTCTTGCAGTGCCTACATACATAGTTTATTGCCATCTATATGCCTCCTGAAGGTACTATATACCTTCAGTATGTCCGGGGAGCATCATCTTTAGCCTCATAACCAACAGAGTTTACAGATCAACCATTGAATTTAGCCATCGTCTGTTCGAATGAATTCTGTAAGCTGAACTCCAGTGCATCACAAGTATTAAGGATCATCTGCTTCAGAGGATCGCCTTCCTTTTTAGGAAAAGAAGAGAGAACATAATCCACTATTGCAAAACCCGGTTCAGGGCGAGAAATACCCATGCGTACCCGATTAAAGCTTTGTGTACCTACATGCTGAATGATCGATTTAATTCCGTTATGCCCACCAGCACTACCTTGATAACGCAAGCGAATTTTTCCGATTTCGGTATCCAGATCATCGTAGACGACGATCATATCTTCTAGTTTAACTTTATAATAATCCATATAAGCGCGAACGGCCTCACCGGACAAATTCATAAAGGTCATCGGTTTAATCAATACGGTTTTGACTCCCCCGATAACCCCTTCACCGATCACGGATTTACATTTGCTTTGGTTGAAGGAAATCCTGTTCTGAGCCGCAAGCTCATCCAATGCCATAAAACCAACATTATGCCTTGTTTTCGCATATTGTGTTCCCGGATTTCCCAATCCGACAATCCATTTCATTATCGAACCTTTCCTTTCCATTCGGGCTCTCCGGCAAGAGAAGTCCGTTTTTGGTACAATAGATCTTATCTACATATCTCTGTGCAACCAGAGCGAAATTATACTCCGAAGACAGGTGATAACCTATGCTACATCAAAGTAGAATCTTAACACATCAGCGCGATTTTCAGTACCATATCCAATATGCTGTGCCTGTGGAAATATACAGAGGCGACGTGCACATTGACATTGGTGTATTGACAGCAGTGGACGAAGGATTCGTGGAGCTGCAAGGGACACTCTATAACCGCAGCATATTCACCTTCGTCTCCCGCGCCGGGTATTGAAGCCAGCGCTTCTACCTGCATCACGCCGATAAGGGTTACATCTCCGAGAACGGAGGTGTAACCCTTTTGTAAAATATAAGAATGTATAAGTTTCACGCTATACATTATCCTTATATTTCTCGCAATTCATTGATTATATTTATTCAATCTCAAACAATTTACTAATCGACAACTCTTCATGAACGCGGATAATTGCCTCACCCATAAGTGGAGCCACGGACAACACTTTGAGTTTAGAAGTTGGGTTCGCGCTGCGAATTGGAATCGTATCTGTCACGATAATCTCTTTAATTGGAGAATTCTCCAGACGTTCATGTGCAGGACCAGACAATACTGGGTGTGTACAGCAAGCGTATACTTCCTTCACGCCGCCTTCCATCAAAGCATTAGCACCAAGTACAATGGTTCCAGCAGTATCGATAATATCATCGATCAGAATGGCTGTTTTACCTTCAATATTACCGATAATGTTCATGACCTCGCTGACATTCGGCTCTGGACGACGCTTGTCTATAATTGCAAGCGGAGCGTTCAGGAAATCAGCAAGCTTTCTTGCACGTACTACACCGCCGTGATCTGGCGATACGACAACTGGGTTCTCGATTTGTTTGGAACGGAAATACTGAGCCAGGATGGGAACTCCCAGCAAGTGATCTACTGGAATATCAAAGAATCCCTGAATCTGCATAGCATGGAGGTCCATCGTAATTACACGGTGGGCGCCGGCTTTTTCAATCAAATTTGCTACCAGCTTGGCCGTAATAGGGTCACGGGAACGAGCTTTCCGATCTTGACGAGCGTAACCATAGTAAGGGATAACCACATTGATGCTTTTTGCGGAGGCGCGTTTGAGTGCATCCACCATAACTAAAAGCTCCATTAGGTTGTCATTAACCGGGCCGCAGGTGGATTGTACAATATACACATGACAACCCCGAACGCTCTCTGACAGCTTGACCTGAATTTCTCCATCGCTAAAACTTGTAGTATGCGATTCACCCATCGGAATTCCGATGTAATCAGCGATTTGACTAGCAAGCTTTGGGTTGGAGTTACAGGTGAAAATCTTTAATTTGGAATCACAATAAGTCATAAAATTTAAACCCTCCGTGACGGAATTTAGCTTTCCAAAGGCGCCGGCGCGGAAATACAAGTCCGTCCGGCGCTTCTTAGCAACGCTTTACGATGGACTCGAGTGGTCTTTCTTCGCTTTTGCACGGGAACGGATCTTCTCTGCATATCCCGGTTTATTCTCCTGCCGCACTCTGGCAACAGCCAGATCGTTCTCTGAAACGGAACGCGTAATTGTCGAACCAGCTACAACAAAAGCCCCCTTGCCCACAGAAACCGGTGCAATAAGGTTAACGTTACTGCCGATAAAGGCATCGTCTTCAATTGTTGTCGTAAATTTATTATACCCGTCGTAGTTAACAGTAATCGCACCGCAACCGAAGTTTACATTCTTACCCACAGATGCGTCGCCAATATAGCTAAGATGCGACACCTTAGAACCGTCACCAATCGTAGCATTCTTGATCTCGACGAAATCTCCAACCTTCACTTCTTCTCCAAGTATAGAACCTGGACGCAAATAGGCAAAAGGCCCAACGGTAGTCCGTGCGCCAACTTGTGCTTGATTCAATACGGACTGCTTAATCGTCGCGTCGTCCATGATCTGACAATCTTCGATTTCACTTGCCGGTCCGATCACACAGTTCTCACCGATTACAGTTTTCCCCTTCAAGATGGTTCCTGGATAGATCGTTGTATCAGAACCAATGACCACATCTGCTCCGATATAAGTGGAGGCAGGATCGATTATGGTTACGCCACCCAGCATATGTTTGCGGTTGATACGTTGACGCATAATTGCTTCCGCATCTGACAAAGCTAGACGGTCATTAACACCAATAGACTCGTTAGCATCCTCAGTCTGAAAAGCTAGAACAAGATCACCTTGCTCACGCAGAATACTGATAACATCTGTTAAATAATATTCTTGTTGATTATTGCTGTTAGTAACCTTCTCTAACGCTGAAAATAACTTAATGTTATCAAAGCAATAAATTCCTGTATTAATTTCATGAATAGCAGCCTGTTCGGCATTACAATCTTTCTGTTCTACAATCTTCAATAAACCGCCATCTTCACTACGAATAATCCGTCCTAACCCGGATGGATCATCCATTACTGCAGTTAATACAGTCGCTGCTGCCTGACGTTCCTCATGCAGAGCCATTAATCCTATCAGCGTCTCCGATGTAATAAGCGGAGTGTCGCCATAGGCAACAATCGTTGTTCCCTCTTCACTACCGAGCAAATCCTTAGCCTGTTTGACAGCGTGACCAGTACCGAGCTGAGTTTCCTGCAGCACGTATTCCGCACCTTGCCCTACAAAGGCCTTAACTTTCTCTGCGCCATGCCCAACAACAACAACGGTGCGCTGGCATCCGGTAGCTTTTACTGTATCAAGCACGTGCCCTACCATTGGCTTACCGCAAACGGGGTGCAGCACCTTATATAATTTAGATTTCATTCGCTTGCCTTGACCTGCGGCAAGAACTATAGCCATTCTTTTCAAGAATGCCAACCTCCTACTCTTGAACTCACTACTGAATATATCTCATTCCGGGCAAAAAGAAAAGAGAACCATGAAGTCATGGTTCCCTTTTCTATAAACCCCATGTTAGAAAAGCATTTATCGCTGCCTTTCGAAGATGTCGTCAAATCCTTCACTAGCGGTAGCTTTTCTTGCAAGATCAAGCTGCTTAAGTCCTGAAGTGTATTCGGTATGATCTTATCAAAAACGGCGGATCCTACGCCACCCAAAAGGTAGCCGTCTTCCGAGGCAGCCTAAGCTCCCTCTTCAATAACTTCTTCTTCTTCTTCAGTAGCGGCGCGATCGTACTCGGCTAAAACCGCGGATTGAATCTTCTCGCGTGTTCCCGAAGAGATCGGGTGAGCGATATCGCGGAATTCGCCATCCGGTGTACGCTTGCTGGGCATTGCAACAAACATCCCGTTATTACCATCGATGACGCGAATGTCATGAACAACAAACTCGTTATCGATTGTAATGGATGCGATTGCTTTCATTCTCCCCTCAGAGTTAACGCGGCGGAGTCTGACATCCGTAATTTGCATGTGTGTGTTCACCACCTTTTTCCATCAGAGACTTGGTGTATAATTCCACACAGCAAAGCGAATTCCTTCTTTTTGATTCCATAAAATACCTAAAAAAGAAATATATTTTTTAGGATCTGTTGTTTTCGACATGCATCGGGTGATTTTCTTAATATTCCTTACGTTTTCGACAATTTCCACGCTTTTTGAAAACGTAGAAACGTCAAACCATCAAGAGGAAAAATAGTTACCCGGATGCGCTGAAATCCGCCGCTCTTTCGAATCGACCTCGCTCAGCTTTACTAAAGACACATAGTCATGCAACAGGCGTTCTTCCGACTCTACTGCGCCTGACTCAACTAACACACCCACTCCAGCAACCTCGGCATTAAACTCTCCCAGTAAGTCGACCATCCCTCGAACGGTTCCGCCTGCCTTCATGAAGTCATCTACGATGAGTACCCGCGATTTCTCCTTGAGTGCACGTCTGGAAAGAGACATGGTGTGTATGCTCTTATGTGATCCAGATACATAGTTAATACTTACTGCCGAGCCTTCTGTAACCTGATGGTCACGTCGTACCAGTACTACTGGCAAGCCGAGCTGTGCTGCCGTTGCATAGGCTAACGGAATCCCCTTAGTTTC
This sequence comes from Paenibacillus sp. FSL R5-0345, assembly GCF_000758585.1. Classification (NCBI taxonomy): domain Bacteria; kingdom Bacillati; phylum Bacillota; class Bacilli; order Caryophanales; family Paenibacillaceae; genus Paenibacillus; species Paenibacillus sp. FSL R5-0345. Next base: position 49,034 of record NZ_CP009281.1, on the reverse strand, counting down.
TACTGTCATCACCACATCGATTTCCGATCCATAAAAGGCCGTTGCGATGATCTTCCCCGCCTGCTCCATCAAAGATGGCAGTCCAAGCAGATCCGACATATACAAATAACCACCGGGCAGTATCCGATCTGTCTGTTCTAGCTGCACACATAAACGTTTAACAAAAGAGAGCGCCATTTCTTTAGGCATAACAGGAATATAACGTACTCCACCTGCTGCGCCGGCTAAGGTCTGAAGCTCACCGATGCCTTCACCTTCAAATACTTCTTTTATGATTGCCAAATCTTCACTGATGGAGGACTTAGCCGCTCCATACCGATCGGCAAATATAGACAGCGGCAGTAGGTCATGTGGCCGCTCAAGTAAAAACTGAGTCATGTCTACCAAACGTTGGCTTCTTTTTAATTTCTTCACGGAATGCTCCTCGCCAAAACCGAATATTTTATGAAAAATATATCACTTTTGTACGGGTTTACACAAGAGAAGCATACTAATTGAGTGATCTCACTGCGTAGACTTCCTTGCAGAACCCTCGCAGTCCATTATAAATTCTTGCTACTTTAGACTGCTTGGACACTAAACCGAACACTGTAGGACCGCTGCCGGACATTAAGACTCCGTCTGCTCCGAGCTTAACCATCGCCTCTTTGAGCTGCTGTACCTCTGGATGCAGCTTTAAGGTAACATCCTCAAGCACATTGCCCAGATGATTACACACGCCCCCAAAATCTCCAGCTTCGATCGCGTCCTGCATCTTTCTAGCCGAAGGATGAACAGCGATATTATTGCTCCGAATGCGACCGTATACTTCCGCAGTCGATACATTGATAGGTGGCTTAGCCAATACTACCCAGCATTGCGGAGGGTTCTTAATCGGCGTCAGCTTTTCGCCACGACCTGTTGCCAAGGCAGTACCGCCTGTAACGCAGAACGGCACATCTGAACCAAGCTCAGCACCAAGCTCCTGTAGCTCCTGTGAAGGTATGCCTAGACGCCACAGCCGATTAAGGCCGCGTAGCGTAGCTGCTGCATCGCTGCTTCCGCCAGCCAGGCCAGCAGCGACCGGTATTCTTTTGTCCAGATGGATATGTACACCACTCTTCACGTTATAACGCTCTTTAATAAGCCTAGCCGCCTGAAAGGCCAGGTTCTTCTCATCTAGAGGAATATAACCCGCTTGACTTGATATTATAATAGTATCCCTTGGCAGCTCAGACAGCTCTAAACGGTCTGCTAGATCCACCATGGTCATAATCATTTCCACCTCATGAAAACCGTCAGCACGCTTGTGCAGCACATCCAGCATCAAATTAATTTTCGCTGGTGCCTTCTCATACATTTTCAAGGCGTTCACCCACCTTCAGCTTTTCCCGTAAAAACAACTTAACATATTATATGAAAAACTTCTAATGAAGTCCAATAATAAAAGGGTGTCGCCAGTTGGACGCACCCTTATTCGTTAAATAAATGTTCACACCCTAAAGATTAAGATTTCCGGGCAGCTTGTTCAGCGAGCTGAATTGCTCTTTTTACCATATTGCCGGCATCCTTTGCCCGGATTCCTCCCCAGCCTTCACGTTCTACAGTTTCGTAAAAACCAAGCTCCTTGGCTAACTCCGTCTTTAGTTCTTCCGACATCGTGCCTCGTTTTCTTCGGCTCATTACGGAATTCCTCCCTTATGAAAGTAAATGATAAACCCATTGCTCAATTAGTATGCTTGCTAAGAACAAGGATCATTCACCGGACATGTTAACCGCCAAAAAGAACCGGTCGTCCTTTATCAAGGACAACCGGTTCTCGTAGAAATAAAAAACAGCCTCCAAAGGAAGCTGCCTGTGAGACATTAAGCTTTAATATACATAATCCGCATCTGCCCATCGTCTTCACATACTGTGATTTCCACAGATTCAGTAAGGATATCGGCATAGCTATAGGAGACTCGCTTGAATGTTTGCTGCTCCTGATCCAGTTTGACAATAAATACAGAAGGGTACGTTTCTTCCAGGACACCGGTGCGTTCAACGGTTTTACGACGACCTCCGTTTGCACGCAACGTGATCTTATGACCGACGTGAGCTTCGAGACTGCGTTTAATTTCCAACAGCGCGTTATTAGCCATTGCCTGACGACCACCTCTTTTCTTGTCCATTATACAACTTTCTCAGGCGTTTGTCAAAGCAAATAAATAATTATAGATGATGAATATTTGGTTGTCAACGGAATTTTTTTGCGGGCAATCAGAGGCGAACTAATATCCTTGTTATCTGTAATGCGATTGCTACTAAGCAAGAAAACATATCCTTGTAGTTCTTTAAAGATAGCAGCTATTTCACGTAATAAATCCCCCAAAGTGGGGGCTTCGATCCGTGCCCAGGTACTTTGCGGGTGCCCCAATATATATGCTCTGAACATAAAAAAAGGGTCAAGCATATCGCTCACCCTCTCTTCACATTATTCTATTCGGCCACTCCAAATTACCTATTAGCCTTGGAAAATAGACCTACCCCTGTCGATTAAATCGCAGAAGGTGTCACTTTTAGTGCCGACAGGTTCTGCAGGCGCGGCATCCCAATACGGAAGCTGCCACGGGTCTCAATACCGCCGATTCCCTGATTACCACTAATGGTGTTGTTCAAAACATCACTCAGATTCACCGTATCCCTAATGGGCGTGAACGACGATTTTGCCGCTACGTATACTGGGTCTAAGGAATGGATCAATATGCGTCCAGGGGAACTGGCAAAGTTCGCCCCTGCCCCCAGCAGCGCTTCAAAATGTGACTGGCAAGCACCTGCAACAATCGTCAACGCATCAAAATTTCGCTCATAATCCCTAGCTACCCTAATAGCAGCTACGAAGTTTTGCGAATTTTTATAGCTGCTCAGACTGTGAAGATCGTAAGTATGCTGTTGCTTCAGCACCCCGTCATGACCGGTAATCACCACAATATCTGGACGCACGCGGGGCAGCAGCCGGTATAAAGTGTCAGCCATTGCGGACTCATGAACATGATGACCTTCAGCAGGGATCCGCAATTGCTCATATAAGCTCAGACTCTTATTCAAGTACGCCGGATCGCCATCCAGATGTAGTACTTTCCCCGGCACTTCAAAATAAGCAGCTTCCTTGGGCGATGGAGCCCATGCCCCCTCTGATAGAGCGCTCCCGCTCCGCTGACTTTGCTCCTGTCGGTCTTTCCGCAGCTGTGTCAGTGATTCATTCGCTTTAATCTGTGCTTGTTGTCCTCGTTCCGTAATTCGGGTAGGAGGCACTTGAACCAAGTCATTCAGAGGAGAATCCGCCAACAGACGGAAATCTGTGCCTTTAATGACGGCTCTGTCCTGCACAATATGATCTACACGAAAAGTCAAATCACCGCCATACGATTTACGAACGACCAAGTCTCCTAAATTCATTACAACCACCACCTCTACCCCATCGTATGGGCAAAGGCCTCAGTTGGTTCATAACTAGCCGTGTTTTTAGCTTATACGATTCCAGCAGCCAACAGAACACCGCTCAATCGGGCGTATTCTTCTAAACTTAACGTTTCTCCGCGACGGGTTGGTTCAATACCAGCTTCTGCAAGTAAAGCCTCCAGACGTTCACGTCCCTCTTCAGGGAAATAACGAGCCTTGAGATTGTTAGCAATCGTTTTGCGACGCTGTGTGAAAGAAGCTTGGACGACCTCAAAGAAATGCTTCTCACTCTCAACTTCTACCGGTGGACGCTCTCTTACCTTTAGACGGATTACAGCCGACTCCACATTAGGTTGAGGAATGAATACTGTACGCGGTACAATGCAGACGAGCTCAGGCTCACTGTAATACTGCACGGCAATGCTAAGGCTTCCGTATTCCTTCCCTCCCGGAGAAGCAGCCATACGCTCCGCAACCTCTTTCTGAATCATTACAACGATGTTATCAAGCGGAAGCTTCTCTTCGAGCAGCTTCATCAGGATCGGTGTAGTCACATAATACGGCAAATTGGCAACTACGCTTACCTTGTTCACGGATGAAAAGTCTTCCTTAAACAGCTCCTGCAGGTTTACATTCAGAACATCATCATTACGAACCTTAACATGCGGGTAAGGGGAAAGTACGTCCCTTAAAATAGGGATCAACCTACGGTCGATCTCCACAGCGGTTACCGCACCGGCTGTTAGCGCCAAACGCTCCGTCAGTGCTCCAATCCCAGGACCGATCTCTAGAGCCCCTGAGTCGCTATCTAGCCCAGCAGCGTCTACAATCTTGTCCAATATATTTTGATCAATCAAAAAATTCTGTCCTAAGCTCTTCTTGAACTTAAATCCATAACGTTGAATAATCTCTTTTGTCCGTTTTGGAGTTGAAATTTCCTCTCTACCACTCATGAAGTAATGCCCCCCTGATCAATTTGGGCGAGAGCTCCGGCAAATTCCTCCCGCGTAATTCCAAACATCGCCAGCCGCTTGTACAGCTGCTTGCCATTACAATATCCGATTCCAAGCAAATTACCAAGTGCCATACGTCTTTCAGCTGCCCGAGGGTGTACAAGCATTCCAGCGGCCATTAGATCGTCAATTCCAATTATTGCAGGTGCTCCTTCAAAAGAGGTATGTACGTTTCGTAGCGCATGACGAATCGCCTCTGGAGAGGCGTTCTCCACACCGATATCTCCCTTACGGGTTGCGTCCTTCTCCGGAATGAAAGCATGCTTGCAGCCCGGCACCTTTGCGGACACAATCTTACGAATTCGTTCACCCGCGTGATCCGGATCTGTAAGAATAATCACCCCTCTACGCTCCATAGCAAGCGCGATCTTCGCAATTACGGTCCGGTCTACCGCCGAGCCCCCTGTTTCGATCGTATCTGCTTCTACAGCGCGTTTAACAGCGACGGTATCACTCTTACCTTCAACGACAATTAATTCCTTAATCATATCTCTTGACTCCTTCCAAAAAAAGCAAAAAAGAAGAGGTTTCGCTCCTCTTCTTTTGGTTAAAGAATTTATAAGTGATGAGCGGTTGCTCTGCGATCAACGAAATGATCATCTGGCGTTCCTTAACGGTTATCATCACTATAGCTTATCAAAGAATAATTTGCAAAAGCTTCCGAACTAATTTAACTCCGGCTTCACAGGTCCAATCACATAAACGGTACGTGATTTACGACCGAAATTACGCACATGGCTCAGTGAATCGTAATAGACATCTACTTTATTGCCTTTAATGGCACCGCCAGTATCTTCAGCTCGGCGGAATCCAAGCCCCTCAATATATACCCACCAGCCAATAGGGATTACATTCGGGTCTACTGCAATTGTACGACCTTCCGTTACGCGTGTTCCGGAGGCAGTTTTGGTACCTATACCTGGCTCTTCTGATGAATAAGCTGTCATGGAGACGTTCTTAATCATCTTCTTGTACTCAAAGTCTACGCCAGCCTTACTTGTGACGTTATTAGTCTTGGCGCTAACCTTAGCCGTTTTGGAAGTAGTGTTTGATTTGGAAGTTGTTGTAGTCTTAGCTACAGCCGGCTTAGGAAGTGGTTTGGTACCAACGGCAATAACTTTATCTTTCGTTACCGTTTGTACTTCCTTACCAATCATGCGCATAGAGGCCAGTTCTCCGTCTTGGTAGATCTTTTCAATATGCTGAATCATGACGCCTGGTTTGCCTGCCTGTGCCACTCTAACTGTTCCCACAGTAAGGGAGGGGTCTGCTGTCTTGATGACTCTGAAGGGTAAGTTAGTTGTCCGCTGTACAGTCTGTTTGTTGATGCGAACAATCTTAATCTCCATATTGGCAGAAATGGCGGTGTCTAACGAAGGGAAAATCTTATCATGACCTTCTAGGGTGATGCCCATTTTGTCAATTGCTTTACCGATTGTATCCTCGGTTGTATATAACGTTTTTGTTGCTCCGTCCGCAATAAGGCTAATTTTCTGCGCACGATTGATAACGACACGGTCACCGTCTTTTATTTCATCACTCAGACCTAAAGATAGTTCATCATGCGGCTGCAGCGAAATTTGCTCTTTCTCCAGCACATCACCAAGAAGCGCTTCTCGCGTTTCAAGCGTCTGTGTCTGCCCGTCTATTACTAAAAATAATTGTTTGTTACTTTGACCGTGTACGTACAGCAGAATAAGTAGCGCGATAGCGACTGAAATCACGCCTGCAAGTAAAAGTACGCGAGTATTTACTTGCTCCCACCGTAGTGCGAAAGACCTGCTGGATGACTGCGAATCATGGGATACTTCTGGTTGGAATACGCCCATTCTCTCCATCCTCCTTACATAGCCCCGTCGTCAATTGTATATCATGAGGACTGAATTCCTTTGACGAAACTATTTGAGATTGTCACAGGACACGCACTTAATAACTTAGCGTCTCCTGCTCATGGATCGCCTGCTCGGCACAGCTACTCCCACCCCTGTTATATAACAGTATGTGGGCAACATTCTATTTATTCAAAAATAAAAAAGCCTAAAAAGAGTTCAATTGAGGACTCTTTCGTGGCTTCTCCAAATTCAGAATAGAGAATGCTTGTGCACGAGGTTGCCTCTCTTACTTGCGCTTACGGGGTTAGCTGTCGGGTTCGGACGAAAGAGAGACGCCCTATTTCAGGTCACCCGCTCATGGCGGTTGCCCTTAAATTCACCCCAAAGACCACGTGAAGAAATCAAATACTGTCCTGTGGCACGTCGAAGCCGTATTCAAAATACAGGCATGCGACAGGTCAATATTGGTTCCCCCGTTCTCCATACGGAGACTCAGCGAGACGATCCATGAATCAGTGGCTGTCACTATAACACAGCTCACATCACTGAAAAGATGATATCCTGTTTTGATGCATGTTGTAAAGGACGATTCAACCACGTTTAAGCAAAAATTTGGTTAAAATATTGTAATATTCAGCCGTTTTTATATTAAAAAAGTTTAATATATCGGCCATTCTCTATTTTTCGCCTGTTTTACTCCCGTTTTCACTCAATCCCAAATCGTTCCAGTGCGTTGGCATACGTTATTTTAGCCAATTCTTCCCATGTTAGCCCTTTAATTTCAGCTGCCGCCTCTGCTACCAACTTCACATGAGCACTCTCATTTCGCTTCCCGCGGAAGGGATGAGGAGTCAAATATGGAGCATCCGTTTCGATCAATAATCGGTCTAACGGGGTCTGCGCAAGCACTTCTTTTGGCACTCGTGCATTTTTGAACGTAATGGGTCCTCCAAACGATAAATGAAAACCAAGATTCAAGCACATTTTTGCCGTTTCCCAGCTTCCTGAGAATGAGTGCATTACGCCTCCAACCTCATTTGCCTTTTCCTCCCGCAAAATCCGTACAACATCTTCATGGGCATCACGGTCATGAATACAAATCGGCATCTTTAGTTCACGGGCTAGTCCGATTTGCTTGCGAAAAACCTCATGTTGCACATCCTTGGGAGAGGTATCCCAGTAATAATCCAGTCCAATTTCCCCAATAGCCACCACTTTTTTATGACTGCACAAAGAAGCGATCCAATCGAGGTCTCCTTCTTTCATATCTATCGCATCCTGCGGATGCCAGCCCACTGCAGCATAAATATAATCATAAGATTCTGCCAGCTTCATCGTAGAGGGAATCGTCTCCCGATTAAATCCGATATTAATCATCTTACTAACGCCAGCCTCTACAGCACGAGCGATAACTTCTTCGCGATCCTCGTCGAATTGAGGTGCATCCAGATGCGTATGTGTGTCAAACAGAAACATTTTTGCCGTCACTCCTTGTTGTTTTTTAACATAAGACAGTGTGAATTTCATGCCATCTATTGTATCGTCTATTTCTACGAGAAGCAGTTATTGATTTCAAAAGACGAAAACATCGTTCCTTCTTGTCAAAAATCCCATATTTTCTTGTATTATTTTGCAAAAATCTCTGCTATTGAAGATGGCAATCGTGTAAGCGCTTGTCTCAACTTATCTTGAGGAAAATACAGATGATACCTGCCACGATGAATGCCGCTAATAGAGCGTACAATATCCGACACCTCTGAAATTTCCCTCAGCTGATCATGTCGATCAAGCAGCAAGATTTGCTTATTGTCAAAGGCTTCTCCCGGACGGAACACATCATAGGGCAAATCTGTCGGAAAATCAATCTCCAAGTCATATTCCGGGTGAAGTCCCGCTGCCGCAAAACTGCTCCGAATTTCAGTAATCATATCTGTATCAAGATTCTCCATCTCAACATATTTATACAGTTTACGATGAATAAAACGGGTACACAAGTCGCTTAATAGCTCATCTTTTTCAAGCGTCCACTGCATAAAAGCCGTCTGTACCAGCGCCTCATCTAACATTAAATATTGCTTCACTGTCACCTCTCCACGGAACAAATCCTCCAGCGGATGAATCATAAAACTAAAATGGTACCCCTCTTGGAAAAGCTCCTTAGCTCTACGGAAAATTTGTCGCAAAATAATCTCAGAGCTGCGTGTCACCGGATGAAAATATACTTGCCAGTACATTTGATAACGCGACATTAAATAATCCTCAATCGCATGCATTCCCGATTCTTTTACCACAACCCGACCATTATAAGGACGCAGCATTCTCAAAATCCGATCAATATCGATCGTTCCATAGTTTACACCTGTATAGTACGCATCACGCAACAAATAATCCATGCGATCAGCATCTAGCGGACTGGAAACCAGATTAACAACGATTTCATGCTCATAAGTTTTGGAGATCACTGAAGCTACTTTACGAGGAAAATCCTCCTCCACATCACGCAAGATCTCAGTTATCTCTGTGTCCTCCAGAATAATACGACAAGTCCAATCCTCATGGTTCATTTCAAAAGCTTCTTCTATAGAATGAGAAAATGGACCATGTCCCAGATCATGAAGCAAAGCCGCACACAAGGTCAGCAGACTTTCTTCAGGAATCCAATCCTTATACCCGCTTCGTTCAAATTGCGAAATGATTCTACGTGTAATTTCGTATACCCCAAGGGAATGAGAAAACCGACTATGCTCTGCACCATGAAAAGTGAGATACGAGGTACCCAGCTGGCGGATTCGGCGTAGACGCTGAAACTCCTTTGTATTTATTAGTCGCCAAATAATAGTATCCTGCACGTGTATATAGTTGTGAACCGGATCTTTGAAAACCTTTTCTTCTGTGAGCGGCTGCTTCATGAGATCAACTCCTTTTTTAAATTTAATATGATTTTAACCAATTTAAGTATATAATAAGTAATTATGTCGTACTTTGTCGAATGATGCCGATTTTAGTCTTGGTAAATCGACAAAGTTTATTTTTACACTTTTTTTAGAATTCGTGATTATGATAGGCAATTCAAAGTTTTTGTGAAAAAGTTCTTAATTAGCATATGAAAAAAGGTTGACTGTTTTGGGAATCGTTGGTATTATGAATATCATAAAACAGTGAACAATGTCGAATAATGGCGTTTTTGGACATTGAGAGGAGTAACGATTGTTATGATGAAATCAACAGGAATTGTAAGAAAAGTAGACGAACTTGGTCGGGTAGTTATTCCCATTGAATTGCGCCGTACTCTTGGTATTGGTGAAAAAGACGCACTTGAAATTTACGTTGATGGTGAGCGCATTATGCTTAAGAAATATGAGCCTGCCTGCATTTTCTGTGGCAACGCTGAGAACGTAACTTACTTTAAAGGAAAAATAGTTTGTCATGAATGCATTTCTACTATTCCTACCCCTGTGACAAACTAAAATAAATAGTATATAATAGAACTAATCAAATTGTTAATTCTAACCTTTTCATATCTCCTTGACCTCCCGTGACCGCGGGAGGTATTTTTTTTCTGCTTTTACTTCAGTTTCCCGCCTCAAAAGGGTGTCTAAAAGGACTTATTCCCCTCTTTGTACAAAGTACATTAACCTACATGTAAATCTCTTAAGCACAATTAAACTTTGTATTCTTAGCCTCTCAGCATAAGAACCGGTCTATAACACTTACTGCTCAGCTTTATCAAGAAGTGCGTTATAAATATCCCGCTTTGCAACACCACGATCAGAAGCTGCTTTTTTCATAGCTTCTTTACGTGGTAAATCTGCCGCTTCGTAATGTGCAACATGCTCCTCAATACTTAACTGGCGCCACCAAGCCGATTCTGCCAATTCGGCATCTTCCTTACTCTCACCTTCAACAACGATTACATACTCGCCAAGCGGTGGATGTTCAGCAAGCCAATCCGCACATTCCTCAATCGTCCCACGTAAAAACTCTTCATATCTCTTCGTCAATTCACGAGCCAGTACAATTCGTCGATTGCCGAATGCTTCTTGGAGATGAGCCAGCGTCTTCACCACTCGATGTGGAGACTCATAGAACAGTATGGTCCCTTGTGCCGAACGAAGAGGACTTAATACCGCACGGATATCTTTACGTTCACGTGGTAAGAAACCGATAAAAGTGAACGTAGTCGTAGGCAAACCAGAAGCAATTAAAGCTGACAAAGCTGCGTTAGCTCCAGGTATAGGAATCACTGGTATACCGTGACTTATGGCAAGGGCTACAAGGTCTGCACCAGGATCAGAAATGGCTGGTAATCCAGCATCGCTGACGAGAGCCAAATTTTTTCCTTCTATTATATAGCGGATAAGTTCAGGTCCACTGGCAGCCTTATTATGCTCATGGTAACTGAACAGCATAGAAGGTGTAATTTCAAAATGGCTTAACAATTTTCGAGTTTGTCTTGTATCCTCAGCAGCTATAATATCGCATTCCTGCAATGTGCGAACAGCGCGATAGGTCATATCCTCTAAATTACCGATGGGTGTTGCCACCAAAAAGAGTGAACCTGTTGATTCCTGCTTATGTGTATTGTTATTGTTTTGGAAACTGCTTTGGCATGATATCGTCATGATTTACCCTCTTTAGCACCGTAGTAGATGTCCATAATTTCTGGACAGTATTGATTGTCCTCATTATATACAATGAGTGGTGGTTGTAAACGAACCTCTGGTTTACCGTCACGCATCGCTTCAATTAATACCATGTTGGCTTCCAGATGCGCACGTGGATGTACAAAGCGAATAATCTTAGGCTCTAGCCTATATTTTCTCATAAGACTAATAATATCCACCAACCGTTGTGGCTTGTGAACCATACTTACCTTTCCTCCGGTCCGAACTAGTCGCACACAGGCTTGAATGACCTCCTCCAGTGTACACCCTATTTCGTGACGAGCCATAGCTTGATGCGTGTTCAGCTTTAGGTCACTACCGTTAAGCGGCATATAAGGAGGATTAACCGTTATCGCATCATATACGCCATGCCCTGCTACTTTATATAACTCACGTAAATCACCTTCATGGATCACAACCTGATCCTGAAGTCCATTCAAAGCCACACTACGCCGAGCCATATCCGCTAAACGGGGCTGAATTTCAATCCCTTCTATAGAAGCTTTTGTTCGGGTTGTCATCAGAATAGGTATTACACCGTTTCCAGTACAAAGATCCAGGACTCTCCCGCGTGGCGGAACGCTGGCGAAACGGGCAAGCAGTACAGCATCCATAGAAAAGCTAAATACTTCGTCGCTTTGAATAATTCGTAAATCATGCGTTAGTAAATCATCCACCCGCTCCGTTGGTAACAGTGGAACAGGTATATCGTTATAAGAATTAGTCATGTAATAATCTCCTAAAAGTTTTGTTGAGCTAAGCTTCATTGAATATATCACTGAGACAAAACTTGCTTGGGAAGCACATGCTTTGTTTTGTTGAGTCAAGCTTCATTGAATTCGTTAACCTCATTTAGCCTAAATTCAAAAAAAACCGTAGGATCAATCTCCTACGGCTGGATATCCTCATTTATTAAGAAAAGAAAGACAGAACAGACAATCACCTTCCGTGCGTAAATGTCCAAAATAAACATTACAGATGTGAAAGCCTTCATGGTAAAGCCGGGCCAAGTTGTCATAACCTTCCCCGACAACCTCTTCTGTTCCCTCTCCGGCAGCTAAAAGAGCTTCCGCCTCCGCAGAATCTACGGTAGGATCCAAAGGTGCATCCCGCTTTAAAATTTTGCGAAGCTGTTCATTCTCCAGAGTTAACCTCTGATTAGCTTCCATCAGCTCTTTTACCGTCTGTTTCCATTCTCCAAGATTGGCGCGCATCGTTTCCATCTGTGCTTCCATATCCTGCATGTGTGCAAATATATTTTTCTTCTCCAAGTTTCCACCCCGAAAGTAACCTTATAATGGTTTACTTGACGACAACATCATCCATTGGAAGTTCCTTAACTTTGCCCACTTCAAACAACTGTACATGAACCGTACGGCTTCCGGCATTAAGTCCTACTACTTTGCCATCACCCAATGAGGTCACGACAATCTTGCCGACCGCTGGCATTTCTTCCTTTACACTCTCATAATTGTCATGCTCAAACTTCAAACAACACATCAGACGTCCACAAAGTCCTGAAATCTTCGTCGGATTAAGTGATAGGTTCTGATCCTTGGCCATTTTTATGGATACGGGTTCAAAATCCCCTAACCAAGATGAACAACAAAGCACTCGTCCACAAGGTCCAAGTCCACCAAGCATTTTGGCCTCATCACGCACCCCAATTTGCCGTAGCTCAATGCGGGTCCGGAAGATACTTGCTAGATCTTTAACCAATTCTCTAAAGTCGACCCGACCTTCGGCCGTAAAGTAAAATATAATCTTATTACGGTCAAAAGTAAACTCTACATCGACGAGCTTCATTTTGAGACCATGGTCGCGTATTTTATTTAAACAGGTGGTAAACGCCTCTTTAGCGGCCCCTTTGTTCTCTTCAACCACGCGTGCGTCGGTTTCTCCGGCAATACGCATCACTTTTTTGAGGGGCAACACTACGTCGGATTCTTCCACCTCTTTTTTGCCTACGACAACTTTACCGTATTCAACCCCACGTGCTGTCTCCACAATAACATATTGATCCCGTTCAATCGGAAAATCAAGTGGATCGAAATAATATATTTTACCCGCTTTTTTAAAACGGACACCTACTACGCTGTACAAAAATTAACCCCCTTGTTTGCCGGTAAAAGGAACCTATGGGCATGTCCGCTCCCTGATGATTCATGCTTGTCCTTCCTCGTCGGTTAAAACGATACTTCCAGGTAAAGCGACATCCGGAGGATATATCATAACTAATCCTTTAACTTTCCAGTCGGATTAAAAACTGCTCCAGACACAACTGGGCATTGGCATTGGATCGCAGCTTCTTAGTACTCTCTGCGGCAAATCCCATATAAGCCACCCATTGTTCCGCACTCCGCTCACGGGCATGCCTGGAAATAAAGTCTAACTGATCTATGAAAACGATACTCTCATGCTTACGGTACAGGAAGTAGAGCATATCTTTAAACCACAGATGGAACATGCTGAAGAAGATATCCAAATGTTCAGCGAGCCCGGTCTTGAACAGCTTCTGCCCAGCAGTTGCTACCGCGGAGCTGCCCTTGCCTAAGGACTCCTTAGCTAATTGTAACATTACATTTCTCATTTCTGCAAACCAATTCTGTTCCAAAAGTTTCCTGCAACCATCAAGTCCTGAACTAAGTGATACTGCACATCGAGCTAAGGGTATAGGAACGCCCTCACTTGCCAGAGCTTGCAGCATAATATCCGGATTTAACGGACTAAATGGAATCCGCTGAGTCCGCGACTGAATCGTTGGCAATAAGGAACGGCTATTATCAGAAATTAAGATTCCAACAGCCGGAGCCGGTGGCTCCTCCAGAAATTTCAGCAGACTATTGGCAGCTTGTACTGTCATTTTGTCTGCTCCATCTATAATATAAACTTTCGGATTCACACCCTCTGAACGATAGGAAAAGACGCGCTGCAGCTCACGGATTTGATCTATTTTGATACTTGCTCCATCTGGCTGCAGCAGTGACAAATCAGGGTGGTTTCCATGCTCTACTTTCCGGCACTCCAGGCATTCCCCACAGGCATCGTCCTTGCTCTGGGTACAAAATATTGCTTGGGCAAACATCAGCGCCGTTTTCATTTGTCCACTGCCTGCCGGTCCTGTAAATAAATAAGCATGACTCACAGCTTCTTTGCGCAAGGCATTTTGGAGAAGCCGCTTAGCGTTCTCCTGGCCTACTATATCATGAAAAGGCATAATTTCCTCCCAAAACTTTAAAAAGAAAGGTTGATTAACAACCCGCGAATTTCTCCAACACGTCCCAACAGATCTATCCGGCCTTGCTCACTATTCAGCAAATCATCTGCCATAGATAGCAAAGCCGAATCAATTTCCTCAAGCAGCTTGTAACGCTTGCCACGGCCACGTCGATCCCAACCGCGTGTTTCTTTCAGAGTAACGCCTCTTCGAGCCGTTTCTTCCAGAAACCTTTTGATCATCATCCGGTAAATGGTAAGTTCACGAATCGTCATAGACTTAGATAAACGATCCCCTTGAGACTGTATTTCTTTGATCTGGCGGTTTAGTTCATCTTTGGTTTTCTGCTCACTTTGCTGCTGAAAAACGTCAGAGAACGTTTTTTGCTGAACGGGTTTGTTAGCCCCTTCTGTATTTGTCATCTCACTCTTTAAGGGCCTATACCCCGGATTGATCTTCAAAGGTTATCTACCGCCCTTTTTGTAAATGACTTGCTAATTTATATTATACTTAATAATGTTCAAAACGATCTACAGGAAGTACGAATACAGTAGCTCCACCGACTTGCACCTCGACAGGAAGCGGCAAATACGAATCCGTTGTACCACTCATCGGTGTTACCGGAGTGACCAACTGCTCACGCACTTTACAGCTGTTACGGATTACGGTCAATACGGATTCAATCTGACCGTCTTCTACCCCGATCATAAATGTCGTATTACCCGCCCGTAAAAAGCCACCAGTACTTGCAAGTTTAGTAGCACGGAAATTGGCTTTGACTAGCTCGCTGGACAACCGGTTACTGTCCTTATCCTGGATAATTGCAATGATCAACTTCATCTTCGCATTCCCTCCCAATACTTTTATGGTGTATTACTACATAGAGTTTCTCGTAGTAACCCTTGCTTGATAAACAAACGCCTAGTTATATGTCACTTCTCTTAGTATATTAGACAAAACACCCTAAAAACCCTTTAATACTCTCTCTTCAAGTGTTCTCACGATATCTTGTTCTACCATATGAATAGGGCGATTAGCATCTAGAACTACTATTCTGTCCGGATTTGCTTCAACTAATAATTGATAGCCTTCGCGAACCTTCTGATGAAAGGAAAGACTCTCCAGATCCAGACGATTTACTTCCCGTTCTTGATTCGCTGCAATCCGTGACAGCCCTATCTCTGGATCTACATCCAGATAAAAGGTTAGATCCGGCATACGGTTTCCAATCGCAAAGCGATTAATACTCCATACTTCTTCAATTCCAAGCCCTCTCGCATGTCCTTGATAAACAAGGCTGCTGTCCACAAAGCGGTCACAGAGCACTGTTAGCCCTTCTCTAAGAGCCGGCTCAACGACTTCGGCGAGATGTTGGCTTCTTGATGCAGCGTATAGTAATGCCTCTGTGCGCGCATCCATTGCTGTATGGGCAGGATCTAGAATAATAGAGCGAATCTTCTCGGCAATTTCAACGCCACCGGGTTCACGTGTTATTCGATAAGGCATGGACCGATTCTGTAAATAGGCTGCTACTCTACCTAATACCGTTGTTTTGCCGGAGCCATCGCCCCCTTCTAATGTAATGAAGAAACCTTCTTTTCCCACTTATGCTTCTCCGCCCTTCTGAATGTTGTATACCTCAATACGCTGTAAGACCGGATCAGCACAAGCCTGAAATTTGGCGCCTCCTTTGGCTAAACCAGCCAGCCTTCTTTGTATCTGATTTGTGATCACTTCACCCGGATATAATATCGGGATCCCCGGTGGATATGGAATAACCATCTCCGCCGCCACTCTCCCCACGCTACATTCAAGATCAATGCTTTCAATCTCACTAGCTAACACTGGCTTCAATGAAAAGGAGACAGGCTCTGAGATTTGTAAAGAATCGAAATTGTTCCACGTGGAAATATTACGAGCGTCTGGTTTGCTAAGCGTATGCGGTGATTCGGAAGGTTGCTCCGAATCTATTTCCCGCAGCGCCAGCAGCAATTGCTCTGCATCTTCAGCCCTTGATCCAAGGCTGAACAACAGCACTACGTGCCGGTCATTACTCATCTCCGGCACACAGCCCTTAGCCTCGAGCTTGCGCTGCAGCTCGAAGCCGCTCAGGACCCCGGTGGCGTCATAAATGACGACTTTGAAGGGGTCCTGTGTCACGTACGCCGCCATAGAATCAGGCGGCGTATTTGGGTGCAGCAGCTCTGCCGGCTGCACCTGCCCATAGCGCGGCAGCTCCGCGAGCCCGCGCCGCAGGATGTCCACGGCGGCCAGCCCCGCCGTGAAGGCACCCTTGCCCCGGCTGTGTAGCAGCCGCCGGGCAAGATCCAGCGACGCCATCATAGGATATGATGGGCTGGAGCTCTGCACCATGGCGAGCCGCTGCCGGAGCAGGGCGCGGTCGAGCCGCGGCCCTTGAACATGCAGCATAGCGCCCATGGTCATCGCTGTGAGCATCTTGTGCGTGGACTGCACGACACCGTCCGCGCCACAAGCTAGTGCCCCGGCAGGCAGCGCCGGGTGCTGCCCGTAATGCGCCCCATGCGCCTCATCCACAAGCAGCGGTACACTGCTGTCGTGACAGATACGCGCGAGGGGCGCAAGGTCACTCCCCATGCCGTAATAATTCGGCATGGTTACAAGTACGGCTGCGGCTTCAGGGTATGCTGCAAGTGCAGCCTTAACAGCTTCTGCCGCCGGCGCCACTGCTAAGCCGCTAAGAGGGTCAATCAGCGGCTCCAGAAAAACAGCACGCACTCCAGCCAACATCAGCCCATGAATGACTGACTTATGCACATTGCGTTGAAGGATCATAAGCATTCCAGGCTCGGGACAAGCGGTTAGAATAAGAGCCAGATTGCCGGCTGTACTCCCACCCACTAGAAAAAAACTTTCCTCTGCTCCAAAGCAATCTGCTGCCAGCTCTTGCGCTTCCTTGATAACTCCCTCAGGATGATGAAGATCATCCGTTCCGGAAATTTCCGTAACATCATACTTCATTACCTCACCTAAAAAGCCAGCGCCTTCAACGCCATCATATGCCTTTCCATTTTTATGACCTGGCACATGATATGATCTATTACCCATAATTCTATATTGTTCCAGCATTTCGTATATAGGCGCCCTACAACGTTGTAATTTATTCATATTAAATTCCTTCCCATAGGGTTCCTTCTATTTTAACGTAAATATTCATAAACGCCTATGCTTCAGTACAAAAGCAACCCCACGGACAACAAAACGGCTTCTCCCGCCTGAAGAACGAGGAAGCCGTATACTAAATATCACTAATGCAGCCATCGTATCTTTCATCCAGACTGCTCTCTTAACCGCATCATTTAACAGAGTTACTCTACTTAAGCGTTCTTTTGCAATCCGATCTTCTTCATCCGGCCGATAAAAAAACGGTACTTGGCATCCTCAGCCTCGGTACGTATCATCTCAGCCTCACATTCCTCACAAATAAAATGCGAGACAATCACAATACCTTCCTCTTTTACCTGTCCACAAATGATACAAGCTTGCCCGGTTTGCTGTTCCATAACCATCCCACCTTGACTCTTTTAAGAACAGTATGATACACCTTCTATCATTTTAAACCTTTTCATAGTTTTTTCATATCCTTTGTATCGTGCTTTATATATATTCCGTTGCCGTTATATCGGTGAATTTCCGCACCAGTTTAATAAAATACAGCTAATCGCCGATATTAAGAACATACGAATTCACGAGGAGGTTAGACTATTATCTATGGAACCCACTACCAAAGGTGCAGCTACATTCTATCAATATAAACTAATTAAAAAAATCAATCTAACGGCACGCCTGCTGCCTATTTATATTATGCTTCCCCTATTAGTCCTTGTGCTTGAAACCGTTTTTCTTTCCTGGTGGAGCATTCTCTACATCGTCATAGCAGCGCCTGTAGCCTTTTGGGTCCAATATGTCATTTCACGCTCGGTTCTTTTAATCTCAGGGCATCCCATTTCAAAAAGGTGGTCTGTCTCATTTAAACTGCCTTGGCTGGGGTTTATGCCTGATCAACACATTAGTTACCGTATATTCCGAAAAGTACAATTACATAACTTCTATATCGGCCTTTGTATTGCAGCACTCTTTATTTTTTGGTCACCACCAGCATTTACAGTATCTCTGATCACTTGCCACTTATGGCTCTTACTGCCCCGTCTTTATACACTGCTGAGATTGAATAAACAGGGTCAGGGAGGCATGCTGAAATTCAATCCAACCGATGTATCCTATTACTCTCAGTAAAGGGCAGTCCCTAATATAGCTCATACATTTTCACATTAAAAAAATAAATCGCCATCCTTTAAGGATGGCGATTGTTTATTTGGTCTTAAGGCCTTTAATAGAGGTCTTCTTTTCTTTAGGAATCATCACTACAAAATAATCATCATGCACTGTTAAATGAACCGTTAACCCATCCTTTAAAAAAACACCTGAGGAATCACTATCATCATCTTCCTCTTCGGTCCAGCCCCAAGCTTTAATAGCCTCCATATAAGGATCCGGAATACCATTCTTCTCCTTTAGGCCAGGTAAAGAATAACGTACATAATCCATAGCAACATTAGTAGTAGTCTGGTCGGGCGAGTTGGCCTCATGGGGCACAGGGAAGCTTTTCTCATTCAGTGCACCCTCAAAAGTATCCCACGTAGGTTCTTTGGTCCCGCAACTTGCTAGTATTAAAGTTAAAATACAAGAAATCATTATTAAACTAAATATTTTAAATTGTTTCATGCCTTAAATCCTCCTTACCTCTACAATGCATCTAAAGACACAAGAAAATTCAAAGTTAGAATTTATGAGTAGTTCCTTCGTATTAAAGATTTGCTAACTATTAGCACTTTTCTATTATACTTGTATCCAACGCGGCGTCGGTAACAAAAATGTCATTCCACAGTAACCTATTCTAATACTATTACTAGCCTTAAACAGTCGCATAATAAAAAAATAAAAAAGCCACTGCTGATATTATCAACAATGGCTTAATCTGCTTGGCAACGTCCTACTCTCCCAGGACCCTTCGGTCCAAGTACCATCGGCGCTGGAGGGCTTAACGGTCGTGTTCGGGATGGGTACGCGTGGAACCCCTCCGCTATCGCCACCAAACGGGCATTACAGCGTAATGCTCAGACTTCATCGCCTGAAAACTGAATCCGAATTGAATTTGCGTCTTAAGTATAGGATAAGCCCTCGACCGATTAGTATTGGTCAGCTCCATGCATTACTGCACTTCCACCTCCAACCTATCTACCTCGTCGTCTTCAAGGGGTCTTACTAATTGGGAAATCTCATCTTGAGGGGGGCTTCACGCTTAGATGCTTTCAGCGCTTATCCCGTCCGTACGTAGCTACCCAGCCATGCTTCTGGCGAAACAACTGGTGCACCAGCGGTACGTCCATCCCGGTCCTCTCGTACTAAGGACAGCTCCTCTCAAATTTCCTGCGCCCACGACAGATAGGGACCGAACTGTCTCACGACGTTCTGAACCCAGCTCGCGTACCGCTTTAATGGGCGAACAGCCCAACCCTTGGGACCTACTTCAGCCCCAGGATGCGATGAGCCGACATCGAGGTGCCAAACCTCCCCGTCGATGTGGACTCTTGGGGGAGATAAGCCTGTTATCCCCAGGGTAGCTTTTATCCGTTGAGCGATGGCCCTTCCATGCGGTACCACCGGATCACTAAGTCCGACTTTCGTCCCTGCTCGACTTGTAGGTCTCGCAGTCAAGCTCCCTTATGCCTTTGCACTCTTCGAATGATTTCCAACCATTCTGAGGGAACCTTGGAACGCCTCCGTTACTCTTTAGGAGGCGACCGCCCCAGTCAAACTGCCCGCCTGACACGGTCCCCGTACCCGATTAGGGCACTAGGTTAGAACCTAGATACGATCAGGGTGGTATCCCAACGGCGCCTCCACCGAAGCTTGCGCTCCGATTTCTACGGCTCCCACCTATCCTGTACAGATCGTACCCAAATTCAATATCAAGCTGCAGTAAAGCTCCATGGGGTCTTTCCGTCTTGTCGCGGGTAACCTGCATCTTCACAGGTATTAAAATTTCACCGGATCTCTCGTTGAGACAGCGCCCAAGTCGTTACGCCATTCGTGCGGGTCAGAATTTACCTGACAAGGAATTTCGCTACCTTAGGACCGTTATAGTTACGGCCGCCGTTTACTGGGGCTTCGGTTCATAGCTTCGGGTTACCCCTAACCACTCCCCTTAACCTTCCAGCACCGGGCAGGCGTCAGCCCGTATACTTCGCCTTGCGGCTTCGCACAGACCTGTGTTTTTGCTAAACAGTCGCTTGGGCCTTTTCACTGCGGCCCCCTCGTGCTATTCACACTACCGGGGCACCCCTTCTCCCGAAGTTACGGGGTCATTTTGCCGAGTTCCTTAACGAGAGTTCTTCCGCGCGCCTTAGAATTCTCTTCTCGCCTACCTGTGTCGGTTTGCGGTACGGGCACCTTCTCCTGGCTAGAGGCTTTTCTTGGCAGTGTGAGATCATGACCTTCGCTACTACAATTTTCGCTCCCCATCACAGCCCAGCCTTAACGATGTGCGGATTTGCCTACACATCAGCCTCACTGCTTAGACGGACATATCCATCAGTCCGCGTCACTACCCTCCTGCGTCACCCCATCGCTCATAGCGGATTACGGTGGTACAGTAATTTCAAACTGTTGTCCTTCGACTACGCCTTTCGGCCTCGCCTTAGGTCCCGACTTACCCTGAGCGGACGAGCCTTCCTCAGGAAACCTTGGGCTTTCGGCGGATCAGATTCTCACTGATCTTTTCGTTACTCATACCGGCATTCTCACTTGTATGCTGTCCAGCGCTCCTTACGGTACACCTTCAACCCACATACAACGCTCCCCTACCCCAGATACATACGTATCTAGCCATAGCTTCGGTGGTGTGTTTAGCCCCGTTACATTTTCGGCGCAGAGTCACTCGACCAGTGAGCTATTACGCACTCTTTCAATGGTGGCTGCTTCTAAGCCAACATCCTGGTTGTCTGTGCAACTCCACATCCTTTCCCACTTAACACACACTTGGGGACCTTAGCTGATGGTCTGGGCTGTTTCCCTTTTGACAATGGATCTTAGCACTCACTGTCTGACTCCCGGCAATAAGTATATGGCATTCGGAGTTTGACTGAGCTTGGTAATCCTTGCGGACCCCGCACCCAATCAGTGCTCTACCTCCACTACTCTTATACCGAGGCTAGCCCTAAAGCTATTTCGGGGAGAACCAGCTATCTCCGAGTTCGATTGGAATTTCTCCGCTACCCCCACCTCATCCCCGCACTTTTCAACGTGCGTGGGTTCGGGCCTCCAGTGCGTGTTACCGCACCTTCACCCTGGACAGGGGTAGATCACACGGTTTCGGGTCTACGTCCACATACTGATTCGCCCTATTCAGACTCGCTTTCGCTGCGGCTCCGTCTTCTCGACTTAACCTTGCATGTTAAACGTAACTCGCCGGTTCATTCTACAAAAGGCACGCCATCACCCATAGATAGGGCTCTGACTTTTTGTAAGCACACGGTTTCAGGTTCTATTTCACTCCCCTTCCGGGGTGCTTTTCACCTTTCCCTCACGGTACTGTTTCACTATCGGTCGCCAGGTAGTATTTAGCCTTAGCAGATGGTCCTGCTGGATTCATACGGGGTTTCACGTGCCCCGCACTACTCGGGATCCGTCTCGGAGAGAACACAGTTTAGGTTACAGGGCTTTTACCTCTATCGCGGGCCTTTCCAGACCTCTTCACCTACCATATTCCTTTGTAACTCCATGTGAGACGTCCCACAACCCCTAAGAGCAAGCTCTTAGGTTTAGGCTGTTCCGCGTTCGCTCGCCGCTACTGACGGAATCACTATTGTTTTCTCTTCCTCAGGGTACTTAGATGTTTCAGTTCCCCTGGTCTGCCTCTACACACCCTATGTATTCAGATGTGAGTAACTGCGAATTACCACAGCTGGGTTTCCCCATTCGGACACCCCCGGATCAAAGCTTGCTTACAGCTCCCCGAGGCAGTTTCGTTGTTCGCCACGTCCTTCGTCGGCTCCTGGCGCCTAGGCATCCTCCGTGTGCTCTTATTAGCTTAACCTTGATTTTTCTTTCGAAAAATCTCACTAATAACATTTACTTGTTTGCACAAGTTGCTAAAAGATGTTCTAAAACGCAAATTCGTTTCGGTATCCAGTTTTCAAGGATCAAGTCTTACTTGAGAGCTTAAACTCTCAAAACTGAGCAACGAGTGAGTAACAGGCCTAAACCTGAGATTTGGAAGTTTAACTTCCGATTTGAATGTCTTCATTGCAGAAGACGATTCTCCATAGAAAGGAGGTGATCCAGCCGCACCTTCCGATACGGCTACCTTGTTACGACTTCACCCCAATCATC
Organism: Paenibacillus sp. FSL R5-0345; assembly: GCF_000758585.1. Lineage (NCBI taxonomy): Bacteria > Bacillati > Bacillota > Bacilli > Caryophanales > Paenibacillaceae > Paenibacillus > Paenibacillus sp. FSL R5-0345. The sequence continues at coordinate 26,455 of NZ_CP009281.1, read as the reverse complement.
TACCCCACCTTCGGCGGCTGGCTCCCTTGCGGGTTACCCCACCGACTTCGGGTGTTGTAAACTCTCGTGGTGTGACGGGCGGTGTGTACAAGACCCGGGAACGTATTCACCGCGGCATGCTGATCCGCGATTACTAGCAATTCCGACTTCATGCAGGCGAGTTGCAGCCTGCAATCCGAACTGAGACCGGCTTTGATGGGATTGGCTCCACCTCGCGGCTTCGCTTCCCGTTGTACCGGCCATTGTAGTACGTGTGTAGCCCAGGTCATAAGGGGCATGATGATTTGACGTCATCCCCACCTTCCTCCGGTTTGTCACCGGCAGTCACTCTAGAGTGCCCAACATTACTTGCTGGCAACTAAAGTTAAGGGTTGCGCTCGTTGCGGGACTTAACCCAACATCTCACGACACGAGCTGACGACAACCATGCACCACCTGTCTCCTCTGTCCCGAAGGCCGCTGCTATCTCTAACAGATTCAGAGGGATGTCAAGACCTGGTAAGGTTCTTCGCGTTGCTTCGAATTAAACCACATACTCCACTGCTTGTGCGGGTCCCCGTCAATTCCTTTGAGTTTCAGTCTTGCGACCGTACTCCCCAGGCGGAGTGCTTACTGTGTTAACTTCGGCACCAAGGGTATCGAAACCCCTAACACCTAGCACTCATCGTTTACGGCGTGGACTACCAGGGTATCTAATCCTGTTTGCTCCCCACGCTTTCGCGCCTCAGCGTCAGTTACAGCCCAGAAAGTCGCCTTCGCCACTGGTGTTCCTCCACATATCTACGCATTTCACCGCTACACGTGGAATTCCACTTTCCTCTTCTGTACTCAAGTCACCCAGTTTCCAGTGCGACCTCAGGTTGAGCCCAAGGTTTAAACACCAGACTTAAATGACCGCCTGCGCGCGCTTTACGCCCAATAATTCCGGACAACGCTTGCCCCCTACGTATTACCGCGGCTGCTGGCACGTAGTTAGCCGGGGCTTTCTTCTCAGGTACCGTCACTCCGATAGCAGTTACTCTACCGGACGTTCTTCCCTGGCAACAGAGCTTTACGATCCGAAAACCTTCATCACTCACGCGGCGTTGCTCCGTCAGACTTTCGTCCATTGCGGAAGATTCCCTACTGCTGCCTCCCGTAGGAGTCTGGGCCGTGTCTCAGTCCCAGTGTGGCCGTTCACCCTCTCAGGTCGGCTACGCATCGTCGCCTTGGTGGGCCGTTACCCCACCAACTAGCTAATGCGCCGCAGGCCCATCCCTCAGTGACAGATTGCTCCGTCTTTCATTCTTCCTTCAGGAGAAAAAAGAAATTATCCGGTATTAGCTACCGTTTCCGGTAGTTATCCCAGTCTAAGGGGCAGGTTGCCTACGTGTTACTCACCCGTCCGCCGCTAAGTTATTTTGAAAGCAAGCTTTCAAAATAACTCCGCTCGACTTGCATGTATTAGGCACGCCGCCAGCGTTCGTCCTGAGCCAGGATCAAACTCTCCAATTAGTATTGAAAAGAGCGATATGCTCATTTTGAAACATCTGACGAGAAAATTAATTCTCTAATTTTGGATTTCACTTTCGTGATTTCCTACTCACTCGTTGTTCAGTTTTCAAAGATCAAGTTCTCGTTGGCGCCGTTTAATGTCTCAGCAGCAACTCTTATACTATATCATGTCCGGCTATTTAATGTCAAGCTCTTTTTTTAACTTCTTTTTCGAGCTCGGCATGTGTATTTCTTGGCCGGACTTAGAATATATCATGTATAGAGATTGATTGCAACACTTTTTTTATAAAAGTTTTAAAAGTACATCATGTATTAAAGCATCCACTCACCCTTCTATTCTGCCGCCTTACATACATTCGTTACTTAGCGGCATAAGAAGGAGTGTATACCCTATATATGAAATATGAAAAGGGAATTATATTTTTCTATAAACTACAAAGAAAAACAACTGCAAGGTTATCAGTTGTTTTAGAAAATAGCTTAGACGAATCTAGATTAAATCTGCTTCCTTCGCTCCAGTAACCACGGAAACGATACTCTTTCGAAGTACCTCTGCATTGTGGGCCTCGTACGGATTCACTTTGAAAACAACAGCATCTGCAATAAACCCCTCTGCAATTTGCCCCAGCTCGTTGCCACTACCTAGAATGTCAGCAGCGGTTTTTGTTGCAGACTGCCACGCTTCTCTTCGAGATAAACCATAATCAATCAACGTATCCAGTTCTTGAAGATTATAACCATGTAGTGCAGGTGTGGCATAATCTGTGCCGAATCCAATGCTTACACCTTCTCTTTTGGCATAATTAATAGCTTTGGAATGTGATTCGGCAGCACGGGCAGCTCGTTCGCAAATGATAGGGTTCAATGCTAGAACACCGTTCGGATCTGCAGCAATACGATAGATGGATGTAGTAGGTACAAAAGCTACCCCCGAGTTAGCAAGTCTTCCCGCCTGATCCTCTGTTAGAAACATCCCGTGCTCTATAGATTCCACGCCAGACTGGATGGACCAGTCTATCGTCACTCCTCCCCAGGTATGGACCAACACCTTTTTATCATGGGCATGTGCATTACGAACAATAAATGAGAACTCTTCTTCGGAAAAGATCGGATCAACGACCTTCTCAGTAGGTGCTCCAAGACCGCCTGTGGCCATGATTTTTATCCAGCCCGCTCCTGTTGCAAAGATTTCCGCCATCCGTTGTTCCAAATGCTTAAGACCACGAGCATCTGCTGCTCCAAGCATGTCGCTACTGGTCTCCACTCTTAAAGGCTGTTGATACTGATGAACAAGATGCTGCACTGTGCTTGGCAGAATTCCACCTGCATCCCGTACAGTCGTTACACCCGTCCTAAGAGTAGCTTCAAAAGCCTGCGCCTGCATGGTTTCAATCTCGCGGGTATCGCGCTTCAATTGGTCCGCATGATCAAAGTCTGTCCAAGCAAGATGCGTATGAAGATCAATAATACCTGGACTTATCCATAGATCTGTATCTTTAAGCGTTGAGTTACCTTTATGTGGCTCCGCTTCAGTTATAGATGAAAAACGCCCATCTTTGATTACAACATCAAAACGTCTGCCTTCGATACCTGCTATATAAATATCCTTAAATGTCTGTAACTCTGGATGCTTATGAATCATCTTCATTCCCCCCAAGCCTGCCTAACAGCCTGTAATGCCTGATCAGGGTCTTCTTTCAACAACTCAGCAAGCGTTAATATAGCTTCCTCCACACTTTGCCGAGCAGCATTTGTTCCAAAATGATTAATTCGTAGAAGAAGCCCAAATAATTCTCCGTCTCCGGGAGCTACAATTCCTATGGGCTGTTCGATCTGCAAATCTTGCTTTCCAGAAATCCGTACCGTTGTAGTCAGTGTAGAATAATGTCTGCTATCCTTCTGCCAAGGTTCAAGCCCCAAGGATTGGATACCAGCTACAGCAGCTGCAGCAGCTCTCTCATGGCGTTTGATTACTTGATCCAATCCTTCTTCTTCAATTCGCATCAAAGCTTGAATCAAGGCTCTAGCCTCCAGTGTAGGAATATTTGGAGCAACTCGTATTGGCGCGGCCCCATCCAACGAAGGTTTGAGATCCAGCAAGGACAGAAAGGAGTTACGCGGTGCATTTTTATTAGACTCAAGAAATTCCCAGCCACGTGGTGAAATACTGACGGCGCTAACACCGTTAGGTCCAGCCAAAGCTTTTTGCGCGCCTATCACAGCAAAATCAATTCCCCATTCATCGACCAGTAACGCCTCTCCCCCAACCGCAGAAACCGAGTCCGTTACAGTAATGAGATTGAACTCCTTTGCAATCTTAACTATTTCTTTAGCCGGATTAGATCCACCTGTAACCACTTCAGCCTGAACAAAGGAAAGGGCACAAGGGCTAAACTCTTTAATTGCGGAAGCAACCTGGTTGCCAGTGACCACTTCATCAAAAGGAACCTTTACTTCAACAACCGATGCTCCTCCCCGTTCAAGCCATTTTCCAAATAAACTTCCATAGGGACCTGTTACTATATTTACAATGGTTCGACCAGGTGCGGCTATTCCGGCAGCCACGGCCTCGATCCCCAAAATTGCCTCAGCTGGGATAATAACCGGTGGATGATCAGTAAACAAGATGTCGGAAATCAAATGTGTAAGCTTATTGTACTCAGCCATTGAAAGTGGCACATATCCTTTATGTTCTTGTTCTGGGCTCATAAGAAACCTCCTGATGTACTTGATTTTGGCATTTTGGGAACCGCCGACAACAGCTCGTAACTGTATTCATGTTTAGGTCGGATGAAGAATTGATCTTTCGGACTCTGCTCCACAAGCTTCCCATGCCGCATGACTGCAACTGTATCACTAATTGCATTGATTACTCCTAAGTCATGAGAAATAAAAAGCATGGTGAGATCAAGTTCAGCTTTTAGTGCATTGAACAGTTCGAGCATACTTAGCTGCACAGATACATCCAACGCGCTTGTAGGTTCATCTGCGATCAGGATGTTGGGCTCAACGCTTAATGCGCGGGCGATCGCTATCCGTTGACGCTGCCCCCCAGAAAATTCGTGTGGGAATTTGTCTAATGCCTTTTGCTCCAAATGAACTTGGTTCAGTAACTCTTTACATCTCTGCTCGACACCCGTACGTCCCACAATTTTATGAAACAATAAGGGCTCAGAAAGAATCTCTCTAATCGAATGTTTGGGATTCAGCGACGCATCCGGATTTTGAAAGATCATTTGGATTATTTTTCGCTGCTCACGGCTTCTTTTCTTTTTTAACTCTTGGGTACCTAACAGGATCTTTCCCTCATGCGGGGCAATCAGTCCAGCAATTACTCGTGCCAGCGTAGATTTTCCTGATCCAGATTCTCCAACAAGCCCAAGAGTGGTATGCTGCTCAAGATTCAGATTAATACAATCCAGCGCAGTAAAGCCGCCATAATGAACAGTTAAATCTTTGATTTGCAAGGCTAGTTCCATGAGTCTCTACTCCCTTCAAGCTCTGGCAAAGGAAGCACCGAATTAATCAGCATCTGTGTGTAAGGGTCGGATGGATTTTGCAAAATATCAAGGGTAGCGCCATGCTCAACAATCTGCCCTTGTTTCATTACACATAGGCGTGAGCACAAGTTGGCTGCAATCGCGAGATTATGCGTAACAAAAACCATGGCAAATCCCAGCTCCTGCTGGAGGTTGGTGATCGTTTCAATAATTTGTCGTTGAACCGTGACATCCAGCGCCGTCGTCGGCTCATCACAGAGAAGAATACCTGGCTTACATGCCAGTGCCAAAGCGATGACTACCCGTTGACATTGACCGCCTGACAGCTGGCTCGGATACCGGTCCTTTTTCTTTAAAGATTCGGGGAGACCAAGCCTTTCGAGCAGTTCCAGCGCAATCATTCGGGAAGCCTTTCGGCTTACTCTCTGTCTGTAATACACGACTTCAGCCAGCTGATTAACAACCATACAGAGCGGATCAAGCGCACCTCTTGGATCTTGAAAAACCATCGCACTGCTTACATCACTCTTAATGGTGCCGCCTATCTGCTCAACACCGTTTGGAAGTAGTCCCAGAATTGCACGCAGCGTAAGCGATTTTCCCGAGCCCGACTCACCTACTAATCCTAGACTCTCTCCTTTGCCCAGCGAAAAGCTAACATTGTTGACTAATCTCTCATTTGTCTTCGCTGCCAGTGTTAGTTGCTCTATTTCTAAAATGGGTTGTGTAGACATCATTTTTTCCTCCATAAGTCTGCCAGACCATCACCTAGGAGCGACAAAGCTATTCCTGTATACACCACTGCTAATCCTGGAACAGCCGATAGCCACCAAGCTGTAGTGATGAAGGGCTGTCCATCCGAGATCATTGTCCCCCAGTCTGGAGTTGGCGGTGTAATGCCGATCCCAAGATACCCGAGCGTCACAATGGCGACAAGCAATCCAATCATATCTGTCATAAGAACGACTACGGCTTGAGGAAGTACATTGGGAAGCAGATGACGCAAAATAATTCTTACTCCGGGTAGCCCTAATGTTTGAGCAGACGCCACCCATTCCTGATTGCGGAAAGATGCGCTGAGACCTCTGACGACACGGGCAAAGACAATCCAACCTACAAGGATAAACGTAATATAAATACCTCGTTCTCCTGCTCCACTGGCAAAAGCAACGATAATAACGATCAGATAAAAAGGAAAAGCGATAAATGTATCTGACAACAGCGAAATAACTGCATCAACCCATTTTCCGTAATACCCTGCTAGCATTCCTAGGAATACACCTGTGCAAAAGGGAATGATTTCTGCCAAGACCATGATTTTCAGATCAGTCCTCGCTGCATAGATCAGTCTAGTAAACAGATCACGCCCAAGTTGATCGGTTCCTAGCCAATGTTCAGCCGACGGAGGCTGCAGAAAGGCACTCAAATTTTGCTCGGATGGATCATAGGAACTTATATACGGTATAAACACAGTTAAGAGAATAAGGGCTGCAAACATAATCATTCCTACTAACAAAGAAGGGGTATTCCATATGCGCTTTAAGCCGCTTGTCATCTTGTTGCCTTCATACAATTGTGGCTCTAGTCTTATCGTTTTCATTGTTTTCCCTTCGTTCTGGGATCAAGCCACCAAGAAATGATTTCAATCAAGAGACTGATGATCACAACAGATAGCGCACAATAAAGTGCTATTCCTTGAATAACTGGAAAGTCCCGTTTCGAAATTGAAGTAAACAGCAAACTGCCAATTCCCTTAATTCCAAATACCTGTTCAACGACCAATGTGCCGCCGATTAGATAAGAAATATTCACACCCATCAGCATCAGTGTAGGAAGAGCAGAATTGCGCAACACATGTTTTAATAGAATAACCCTGTTTGGTATTCCCGCGGCTTTAAGGGTGACTACAAAATCCGATTCTAACACTTCAAGCATCTGCGCTCTTAAGGAACGGACCAGGGTAGGAATCTGTGAAAAAGCAACGGTGATTGCCGGAAGTGCAAGACTGTGCAAGGTTCCAACCCACCCTTCTCTAACTCCCCCGACAGGAAACCAGCCAAGCCGGACACTAAAGAGCAAAATTAAAAGTAAGCCAACCCAGAAGATTGGCATACCCAAAGTTATTGTAGGAAATATACGTATTAAATGGTCCAGCAGTTTATCCTTATGCGTAGCAGCTACCGTAGCAAGCAGAAGCGATACGATAATTGCCAACACACAGGCCATCACTATGAGCAACAAAGTGATAGGAGCCCGCTGTGTAATCAATTCTCTTGTTGATGTCCCCATAATAATGGAGTTTCCAGTATCTCCTTGCGTAAACAGCGTCTTCACAAATCGCATGAACTGCTCCCATAAAGGGAGGTCGAGCCCAAGAGTATGATGCATACTCTTGAGCGCCTCAGGGGTACTGTATTCTCCCAAGATCATTTTCGCTGGATCTCCGGGCACAATTCGGATGATGAAAAAGACGGCTATCATTACGCAGCAGATCACTGCCAATGCTTTTATAAGCGATATTACAAGCCAGTTGTAAGAGTCCTTACTTCCTCTAGGTTGATTTAACACCTGCTTAAGATTCATCATTGGCTGATGCGGACATCTTCGAAACGGGCGCTACCATTAGGTAGCACAACTAGACCATCCACTGAAGAACGAATACCTTTCAAAACATCTGGATAATAAAGCGGAATATAAGGTACTTCATCAGCAAGTGTCTGCAGCAGCTTGGTATAGATTTGCGCACGAGCATCGCCATCTGCTGTTTTTTGGCCCTCATATAGAAGCTTCGTTACTTCATCATTCGTATAATGGGTCCAATACGATTTGCTGAAGCCTTCCGGATCGGTTTGGAAGGCAATAATCGAATTCGCTTCCGGGGAATCAGCTTGACCGCTATTCAACATTGCGGCGAAATCATAAGCAAAGAATCGTTCACGGAAAGTGGCAAGCTCAATCGATTCAATCTCAATTTTAATCCCGATGGTTTGACCGGCTGCCTGAATAATTTGTGCCTCTTGCGCTCTTGTACTATTACCGGAGGCTACAAGTAACTTGGTAGTAAAACCATTAGGGAAAGCCGATTTAGCAAGCTCTTCCTTGGCTGCCTCGACATTGAAGTTCAGAGCCTTGATTGTATCATTGGCGTTATAAGGAATCGTTGTTGGCAGTAATGAGTTTGCTGTTTGTGCATATCCAAAGGTTAACGCTTTGGTCAAGCCTTCACGGTCAAGCGCCAGAGCCAGTGCACGGCGGACATGTACATCCGAAAAATGCTCATCCAGCGTATTAAAGAATAATTGCTCTGTCACCCAACTACCGTTAGTAATTACTTTAGTGTCGGCTCCATCTTTGATCTCATTAGCATTTTGCAAGGCCAAAGATTCAATAGCATTAACTTCCCCAGCCTTCAGCTGGTTGATCGCTTGGCTATCGTCCTCAATCAACTTATAAACAAGCTTATCAATATATGGTTTACCTTCTTGCCAGTAGAATTTGTTCTTAGTGAAAGTCAAATCACCCGCAGTGTCCCATGTTTCAACGACAAAAGGTCCCGTTCCGATTGGTTTCTTGAAGAATTCTTCTTCGGAAACTCCACCAAAATTATTAGGAACGATGCCATTGGAGAAATTGGACAGCTCTGAGATAAATGGTGTATAAGGTTCTTTAAGCGTAATAACAAGCGTTTTGTTATCTTGTGCTTTGATTGAATCAACCTTAGCGGATATTGCCAGCGGGCCGCCAACCTTCAAGTGCCGCTCAAGGGAGAATACGGCATCTTCCGCAGTCACATCCGTACCGTTTGAAAACTTCAGACCCTCACGAAGTTCAAAAGTATACGTCAATCCATCCTCACTGATACTATGTGACTTCGCAAGCCAATCTACAATTTCGCCCTTGCTGTCAAAAGCAACTAATGATTCAAATACTTTATCGATAGCAAAAGCATTGTTGGATGTAATCTGATTATGCAAATCCAGCGAGGTTACAGAAGCAGGGCGTCCATAGACGAAGGTTCCTCCTACTGCCGGCTCTGCTGTTTGAGGACTCTGAGTTGCTGTTGCTGGACTCGCACTTTCCTGCACATCTTTATTTGAAGCAGCCTTATTATTAGATCCAGAGCAACCTGCAATTACCATCAATAGCAAAATAGATATTGCCCCAAACAGAATCGGCTTCTTAAAAGATAAATTAAAATATGACATAATCCGCTCCCCCTACAATTCTTATATGTTTAGTATGAATTGTATTATGGGTTAAACACTGTAGTCTGTCAAACAAAATTTAAATCGTACCAACCCTTTAAGCAAATAGATACAACAAAAAGACCACTGTCGATGACTCAACAGTGGTCTTGCGTGCTTGGCAACGTCCTACTCTCCCAGGACCCTTCGGTCCAAGTACCATCGGCGCTGGAGGGCTTAACGGTCGTGTTCGGGATGGGTACGCGTGGAACCCCTCCGCTATCGCCACCAAACATGCGTCTGTGAAACAGACGCTGCCGCGTGAAATTTAGTTCATCACCAGAAGTGAGAATAAATTTCTAAGCGTGTTACAGGCTTGATGCCTGAAAACTGAATCCGAATTGAATTTGCGTTTTAAGTATAGGATAAGCCCTCGACCGATTAGTATTGGTCAGCTCCATGCATTACTGCACTTCCACCTCCAACCTATCTACCTCGTCGTCTTCAAGGGGTCTTACTAATTGGGAAATCTCATCTTGAGGGGGGCTTCACGCTTAGATGCTTTCAGCGCTTATCCCGTCCGTACGTAGCTACCCAGCCATGCTTCTGGCGAAACAACTGGTGCACCAGCGGTACGTCCATCCCGGTCCTCTCGTACTAAGGACAGCTCCTCTCAAATTTCCTGCGCCCACGACAGATAGGGACCGAACTGTCTCACGACGTTCTGAACCCAGCTCGCGTACCGCTTTAATGGGCGAACAGCCCAACCCTTGGGACCTACTTCAGCCCCAGGATGCGATGAGCCGACATCGAGGTGCCAAACCTCCCCGTCGATGTGGACTCTTGGGGGAGATAAGCCTGTTATCCCCAGGGTAGCTTTTATCCGTTGAGCGATGGCCCTTCCATGCGGTACCACCGGATCACTAAGTCCGACTTTCGTCCCTGCTCGACTTGTAGGTCTCGCAGTCAAGCTCCCTTATGCCTTTGCACTCTTCGAATGATTTCCAACCATTCTGAGGGAACCTTGGAACGCCTCCGTTACTCTTTAGGAGGCGACCGCCCCAGTCAAACTGCCCGCCTGACACGGTCCCCGTACCCGATTAGGGCACTAGGTTAGAACCTAGATACGATCAGGGTGGTATCCCAACGGCGCCTCCACCGAAGCTTGCGCTCCGATTTCTACGGCTCCCACCTATCCTGTACAGATCGTACCCAAATTCAATATCAAGCTGCAGTAAAGCTCCATGGGGTCTTTCCGTCTTGTCGCGGGTAACCTGCATCTTCACAGGTATTAAAATTTCACCGGATCTCTCGTTGAGACAGCGCCCAAGTCGTTACGCCATTCGTGCGGGTCAGAATTTACCTGACAAGGAATTTCGCTACCTTAGGACCGTTATAGTTACGGCCGCCGTTTACTGGGGCTTCGGTTCATAGCTTCGGGTTACCCCTAACCACTCCCCTTAACCTTCCAGCACCGGGCAGGCGTCAGCCCGTATACTTCGCCTTGCGGCTTCGCACAGACCTGTGTTTTTGCTAAACAGTCGCTTGGGCCTTTTCACTGCGGCCCCCTCGTGCTATTCACACTACCGGGGCACCCCTTCTCCCGAAGTTACGGGGTCATTTTGCCGAGTTCCTTAACGAGAGTTCTTCCGCGCGCCTTAGAATTCTCTTCTCGCCTACCTGTGTCGGTTTGCGGTACGGGCACCTTCTCCTGGCTAGAGGCTTTTCTTGGCAGTGTGAGATCATGACCTTCGCTACTACAATTTTCGCTCCCCATCACAGCCCAGCCTTAATGATGTGCGGATTTGCCTACACATCAGCCTCACTGCTTAGACGGACATATCCATCAGTCCGCGTCACTACCCTCCTGCGTCACCCCATCGCTCATAGCGGATTACGGTGGTACAGTAATTTCAAACTGTTGTCCTTCGACTACGCCTTTCGGCCTCGCCTTAGGTCCCGACTTACCCTGAGCGGACGAGCCTTCCTCAGGAAACCTTGGGCTTTCGGCGGATCAGATTCTCACTGATCTTTTCGTTACTCATACCGGCATTCTCACTTGTATGCTGTCCAGCGCTCCTTACGGTACACCTTCAACCCACATACAACGCTCCCCTACCCCAGATACATACGTATCTAGCCATAGCTTCGGTGGTGTGTTTAGCCCCGTTACATTTTCGGCGCAGAGTCACTCGACCAGTGAGCTATTACGCACTCTTTCAATGGTGGCTGCTTCTAAGCCAACATCCTGGTTGTCTGTGCAACTCCACATCCTTTCCCACTTAACACACACTTGGGGACCTTAGCTGATGGTCTGGGCTGTTTCCCTTTTGACAATGGATCTTAGCACTCACTGTCTGACTCCCGGCAATAAGTATATGGCATTCGGAGTTTGACTGAGCTTGGTAATCCTTGCGGACCCCGCACCCAATCAGTGCTCTACCTCCACTACTCTTATACCGAGGCTAGCCCTAAAGCTATTTCGGGGAGAACCAGCTATCTCCGAGTTCGATTGGAATTTCTCCGCTACCCCCACCTCATCCCCGCACTTTTCAACGTGCGTGGGTTCGGGCCTCCAGTGCGTGTTACCGCACCTTCACCCTGGACAGGGGTAGATCACACGGTTTCGGGTCTACGTCCACATACTGATTCGCCCTATTCAGACTCGCTTTCGCTGCGGCTCCGTCTTCTCGACTTAACCTTGCATGTTAAACGTAACTCGCCGGTTCATTCTACAAAAGGCACGCCATCACCCATAGATAGGGCTCTGACTTTTTGTAAGCACACGGTTTCAGGTTCTATTTCACTCCCCTTCCGGGGTGCTTTTCACCTTTCCCTCACGGTACTGTTTCACTATCGGTCGCCAGGTAGTATTTAGCCTTAGCAGATGGTCCTGCTGGATTCATACGGGGTTTCACGTGCCCCGCACTACTCGGGATCCGTCTCGGAGAGAACACAGTTTAGGCTACAGGGCTTTTACCTCTATCGCGGGCCTTTCCAGACCTCTTCACCTACCATATTCCTTTGTAACTCCATGTGAGACGTCCCACAACCCCTAAGAGCAAGCTCTTAGGTTTAGGCTGTTCCGCGTTCGCTCGCCGCTACTGACGGAATCACTATTGTTTTCTCTTCCTCAGGGTACTTAGATGTTTCAGTTCCCCTGGTCTGCCTCTACATACCCTATGTATTCAGGTATGAGTAACTGCGAATTACCACAGCTGGGTTTCCCCATTCGGACACCCCCGGATCAAAGCTTGCTTACAGCTCCCCGAGGCAGTTTCGTTGTTCGCCACGTCCTTCGTCGGCTCCTGGCGCCTAGGCATCCTCCGTGTGCTCTTATTAGCTTAACCTTGATTTTTCCGCAGGAAAATATCATACGATATCTCTCTTGGAATCATCTCACTAATAACATTTACTTGTTTGCACAAGTTGCTAAAAGATGTTCTAAAACGCAAATTCGTTTCGGTATCCAGTTTTCAAGGATCAAGTCTTACTTGAGAGCTTAAACTCTCAAAACTGAGCAACGAGTGAGTAACAGGCCTAAACCTGAGATTGTGGAAGTTTAACTTCCGATTTGAATGTCTTCATTGCAGAAGACGATTCTCCATAGAAAGGAGGTGATCCAGCCGCACCTTCCGATACGGCTACCTTGTTACGACTTCACCCCAATCATCTACCCCACCTTCGGCGGCTGGCTCCCTTGCGGGTTACCCCACCGACTTCGGGTGTTGTAAACTCTCGTGGTGTGACGGGCGGTGTGTACAAGACCCGGGAACGTATTCACCGCGGCATGCTGATCCGCGATTACTAGCAATTCCGACTTCATGCAGGCGAGTTGCAGCCTGCAATCCGAACTGAGACCGGCTTTGATGGGATTGGCTCCACCTCGCGGCTTCGCTTCCCGTTGTACCGGCCATTGTAGTACGTGTGTAGCCCAGGTCATAAGGGGCATGATGATTTGACGTCATCCCCACCTTCCTCCGGTTTGTCACCGGCAGTCACTCTAGAGTGCCCAACATTACTTGCTGGCAACTAAAGTTAAGGGTTGCGCTCGTTGCGGGACTTAACCCAACATCTCACGACACGAGCTGACGACAACCATGCACCACCTGTCTCCTCTGTCCCGAAGGCCGCTGCTATCTCTAGCAGATTCAGAGGGATGTCAAGACCTGGTAAGGTTCTTCGCGTTGCTTCGAATTAAACCACATACTCCACTGCTTGTGCGGGTCCCCGTCAATTCCTTTGAGTTTCAGTCTTGCGACCGTACTCCCCAGGCGGAGTGCTTACTGTGTTAACTTCGGCACCAAGGGTATCGAAACCCCTAACACCTAGCACTCATCGTTTACGGCGTGGACTACCAGGGTATCTAATCCTGTTTGCTCCCCACGCTTTCGCGCCTCAGCGTCAGTTACAGCCCAGAAAGTCGCCTTCGCCACTGGTGTTCCTCCACATATCTACGCATTTCACCGCTACACGTGGAATTCCACTTTCCTCTTCTGTACTCAAGTCACCCAGTTTCCAGTGCGACCTCAGGTTGAGCCCAAGGTTTAAACACCAGACTTAAATGACCGCCTGCGCGCGCTTTACGCCCAATAATTCCGGACAACGCTTGCCCCCTACGTATTACCGCGGCTGCTGGCACGTAGTTAGCCGGGGCTTTCTTCTCAGGTACCGTCACTCCGATAGCAGTTACTCTACCGGACGTTCTTCCCTGGCAACAGAGCTTTACGATCCGAAAACCTTCATCACTCACGCGGCGTTGCTCCGTCAGACTTTCGTCCATTGCGGAAGATTCCCTACTGCTGCCTCCCGTAGGAGTCTGGGCCGTGTCTCAGTCCCAGTGTGGCCGTTCACCCTCTCAGGTCGGCTACGCATCGTCGCCTTGGTGGGCCGTTACCCCACCAACTAGCTAATGCGCCGCAGGCCCATCCCTCAGTGACAGATTGCTCCGTCTTTCATTCTTCCTTCAGGAGAAAAAAGAAATTATCCGGTATTAGCTACCGTTTCCGGTAGTTATCCCAGTCTAAGGGGCAGGTTGCCTACGTGTTACTCACCCGTCCGCCGCTAAGTTATTTTGAAAGCAAGCTTTCAAAATAACTCCGCTCGACTTGCATGTATTAGGCACGCCGCCAGCGTTCGTCCTGAGCCAGGATCAAACTCTCCAATTAGTATTGAAAAGAGCGATATGCTCATTTTGAAACATCTGACGAGAAAATTAATTCTCACGATGAAATTTCAAAAGCGTAAAATACGCTGTGAAACTCATCAGTTTTGGATTTCACTTTCGTGATTTCCTACTCACTCGTTGTTCAGTTTTCAAAGATCAAGTTCTCGTTGGCGCCGTTTAATGTCTCAGCAGCAACTCTTATACTATATCATGTCCGGCTGTTTAATGTCAAGCTCTTTTTTTAACTTCTTTTTCGAGCTCGGCATGTGTATTTCTTGGCCGGACTTAGAATATATCATGTATAGAGATTGATTGCAACACTTTTTTTAATATAATCTATAAATAAGAGACTGTGCTACTAATCATACTAAATATACTCGTATGCACTAGGCAGCACAGCCTCAGCTCTGAAGTGTTTCAATACTTACTACACTAAGAAATAATCTCTTGAATATATAGATCCCGCTCCAACATTAAGTTAACAATTGTACCCTCTACCTTAATCATAGGACGTGTAGGATTCGCACGATCAGTGAATATGATCTCCCCGTGACGCCCATCGCTCAAACGTATTCTGGTTCCATTAAATAAATCAGTGCTCTTCTGTATAAAGGTCTGTACAACGACTGGGTCAAGCTTACCAAAGCTTTCTGTCATAATCTGCTCTAATACTAGATAAGGGGACTGCGCCTTTCTATAAGCTCTTTCCAAAGTCATAGCATGGAATATATCTGCTACCGCAACTACTTTAGCGTAAAAGTGAATCTGGCTACCTTCTAGCTTAAGTGGATAACCAGACCCATCAACCTTCTCATGATGCTGCAACGCCGTTAGTCTTACCCCTTCATTAATCGCTGTGACATTACGTAATAATTGATAGCCATATGTAGTATGTCTGCGAACCTCTTCTATTTCGGCACTATTAAGTGACTCCGGCTTATGTAAGAGAGAACTATCTACTTTTGCGTTTCCGATATCATGCAGCAATCCAGCAAAAGCGATCTGCATCCAATCCTTTTGCGGATACCCGCACCACTGAGCAATCTTATATGATGTTAACGCGGACAATACGGCATTGTGATAGTTGTAATCCTCGTCTTTTAGCGTACGTGGAGAAAACTTCAAGACATGATAATCCTTCAAATGACTAATTAGTACCTCTAACTGACTCCGCAACTCAAAAATAGGAAGAGAGGCTGCCGTTACCGAACGATAGCTTGTCCTAATAAGTCCGATCATTTTGTCATATTCATCGTGTAGTGGGGAATTGTTCTTAACCAGCATTGATTCATTTATAATGGCTCCGGCTTTAAGTGATGTTTGCTTCGAGTTTTTTTTGGCAGCATCAGAGTTGCCCTCTCCTTGAACACCCTCGATCTCCACTTGCCCAACTAAGAAAGCTTCCAAAATTTCTAGATCACGGGGGAGTAGTATTTTTCCCTTGGTAAACAAAATCCCACCCAAAGGTGTAATTACATCTTTGATTATCTTTGAGCCCGCTTTAACTTCTCCAACCAATACATTTGGCATATACTCAGCCCCTTAATTTCTATAACAATAAGCTCAGGATTACCCAAATCTAATATGACAGATAATTTCTGAGAAAATAGTACTTTATATACTGATTTATACTCTATCGGCTAATTATAGTACGGATAAAAGGAAGCGACTAGTGCAATGAAAACTATTCTTTTAAAAATTACTCATTACATTTCATAAAATAACTAACTATTAATTAATCATAGTAAAAAGAGCAAGGGGTTCTATTACAGAACCCCTTGCTCTTTATTGAATATAAACTATTCTAAGTTATCCTCTTGATCTTCAGCGATTGTTTCCGGCTGATCTATATCGCCAGATTCATCAACTGTTACTTGGTCCTCGAGGCCTTCTATATCTTCAGACATTTCGTCCTCTTCATTCTTATCGGCTCTGCACAGGGTAGCCACAGCATCATCCTCGCGGATGTTAATTAGCTTAACCCCTTGCGCATAACGACCCATAGTAGAAATTCCATCCATGCTGGTACGAATCAAGGTACCGCTTGTAGTAATGATCATTAAGTCTTCGTCGTTCTTAACAACTTTAAGACCAACTACAGGTCCATTCTTCTCAGTGAGATTAATGGTCTTGATTCCTTTACCGCCACGAGTCTGGGAACGATAGTCGCCGGCTGGTGTCCGTTTACCATAACCCTTGCTAGTAACAATCAGAACCTCAAGCTCCTTATCGACACAGTCCATACCAATGACATGGTCATTACTATCGAGTGTAATACCCTTCACGCCAGTTGCGCTACGACCCATAGAACGAACATCATTCTCTGAGAACGTAATCGACATTCCGCGTGCTGTACCGATAATAAGATTTTGCTGGCCATCTGTCAGCTTAACCTCAATCAGGGAATCCTCTTCCCGAAGATTAATAGCGATAAGTCCGCCTTTGCGGATGTTATTGTAATCCTCAAGTGGCGTCTTCTTCACGATACCTTCGCGGGTAGCAAAGAACAAGTACTTGTCACTATCGCTCTCTTCCACCTGGATAACGGCACTAATCTTCTCACCTTGTTCAATTTGAATCAGGTTGATGATTGGTGTCCCACGCGCAGTACGTCCCAGCTCTGGGATCTCATAAGCCTTAATCCGGTACACCTTACCCTTATCGGTAAAGAACATCAGATAGTTATGAGAGTTACTCACGAAGAGATGCTCCACAAAATCTTGGTCCTTGGTGTCCATCCCCATTACTCCGCGGCCCCCACGCTTCTGGCTGCGGTAAGTGCTGACAGGCAGACGTTTGATGTATCCAGTATGCGTAATAGTGATAACAACCTCTTCACGTGGAATAAGGTCTTCATCGAGAATACTTTCTTCACCAACCGTAATCTCTGTTCGGCGATCATCAGAATATCTATCACGAATATCCTGCAACTCGTTGCTGATGATTTCCAGTACGAGATGCTCATTCGCCAAAATTTCACGGTACTCTGCAATTTTAGCTAACAATTCGTTATATTCATTCTCGATTTTTTCCCGTTCCAGACCGGTCAGACGCTGCATCCGCATGTCGAGGATTGCTTGAGCCTGCTCTACACTGAGGCTAAAGGTGCTCATCAATCCGTCACGAGCTATATCCGTTGTCCGCGAAGCGCGGATTAACGCAATAACTTCATCCAGATGATCCAGCGCAATACGCAGACCTTCTAAAATATGAGCGCGTGCTTCAGCTTTTTTAAGATCAAATATTGTACGACGACGAATAACTTCAATCTGGTGCTGCAAATAATGATAGAGCACATCACGCAGATTAAGGATTTTCGGCTCGTTGTTGACGATGGCAAGCATGTTGATCCCAAATGTGGATTGCATTGAAGTATGTTTATATAGATTGTTCAACACAACATTTGGATTCACATCACGTCTCATCTCAACAACTACACGCATACCGTTACGGTCAGACTCATCTCGAAGATCCGTTATACCCTCGATCCGTTTCTCACGTACTAATTCTGCGATTTTTTCAACCAGTCTTGCCTTGTTTACCTGATATGGCAGCTCATGTACAATGATGCGAGCCTTACCGTTGTTCTCTTCAATTGTTGCCTTGGCACGCATGGTCACGGAACCACGCCCCGTACGATAAGCCTGACGAATGCCCTCACGACCCAAAATATATCCAGCCGTAGGGAAGTCAGGGCCTTGGATATACTCCATCAATTCCATAGGTGTGATATCGGGATTCTTAATCATCGCCTGCACACCATCGATAACTTCACCTAGGTTATGCGGTGGGATATTAGTAGCCATACCTACAGCAATACCAGATACCCCGTTCACGAGCAGGTTCGGATAACGAGCTGGCAATACAACTGGCTCATGCTCTTCACCATCATAGTTGGGTGCGAAATCAACTGTTTCTTTGTTCAAATCTCGAAGCATTTCGCCTGCAATCTTGGAAAGACGGGCTTCTGTATAACGCATCGCTGCAGCCATATCACCATCAATCGAACCAAAGTTCCCGTGACCGTCCACAAGCATATAGCGCATAGAGAAATCCTGAGCCATCCGTACCATTGTTTCATAGACGGCTGAGTCACCGTGAGGGTGGTACTTACCGATAACCTCACCGACGATTCTTGCCGATTTCTTATGAGGCTTATCCGCAGACATTCCAAGTTCCGACATCGCAAACAAAATGCGTCGGTGAACCGGCTTGAGTCCGTCCCGCACATCTGGCAAAGCCCGACTAACAATGATGCTCATTGCGTAATCCATAAAGGATTCACGCATTTCCACGCCAATGTCCCGATCTTTGACTTGTGGGTTATTTTGTTCAGCCATGAATTGCTGGACCTCCTTCAGTTAAAAAACCGCTACCCTTAATTATATTACTTTCACAAAAGTAGCACAATTAAACATGATAGCCTTTTATCTTCTAATATTGATTTCTTTTGCGTTGGTTAGGGTATTCGCCCTTTCCGCAAATGTCTTTAGTACATAGACTGTAAAGACAAGAAACACGGTTTTATTATCCTAGTATCGTTCGATAAGGCATAACCCCATATCCTTATATTATACCATTGTTTAGGTAGCTTGTCCTGATTTTCAGCCGTCAAAGATTATGCTTTCAAAGCAAGTTTTGTACAAAGGAATTCAAAAGACCAAATGCTGCAAAAAATTGTTAAGGAGGAAGATAATGAAGATTCAACGTGTCCCAAGTAAATGGGCAAAAACAAAAGTCATTCTTCAAAATCAATCTCTATCTCTATATGTACCGGATACTCGTAAATACGATTTAAGTGTTCTTAAAGAAATGCTTGTGTTATATACAATGGTCTATATTAAACCTGACCGCGGAAGCTTTGGCATTGGTGTAATGAGAGCCGAGCAGCGTACGGTGATTTTGAGCCCTAGCCAGCGGAAGTCTGAAAAAAATGCCACCACCGATAACGAGGAGATAGAACAACAAGAAACACAGCTCCTATATATTTTAAGATATGCAAAAACGGCAGAAGTTTTCTTCTCCCCCGAAGAGCTGCATGAAGCCTTACAGAAACGAATTCAGAACCGTACCTACCTGATCCAAAAGGGAATTGACCTTCTACGTTATCAAGACCGTCCCTTCGACCTTCGAGTTCTTGCCCAAAAGAGTCCGTCAGGCGCATGGGAAACGACAGGAATGCTCGGAAGAGTAGCTGCCCCTCAGAAAATCGTCACCAATTATCATAACGGAGGCAGTATTGTGTCAGTAAATACATTATTAAAAAGTCATATGAACTCTTCTGAAACACTCTCCACCGTTAATCAATTAAAATCTTTAGGCGTACAAATTGCAGGCCAATTGGAAACTACTTATCCAGGGATTAAAGAAATCGGTCTGGATATTGCCATGGATCAGCATATGGATATGTGGCTGCTTGAGGTCAACACCCTTCCATCCATAGTCATATTTAAGTTATTTCCTGATAAATCTATCTATCGTAGAATACACCGCTATGCTGTAGCATACGGGCGTGTAAAAGCTAGAAAATCTCCATACACTACCCGCAACAAACAAATCACCAAGGCCTAAAAAACAGCTCTGAAATAAAAAAACCTCCAGCATTCTAATTCCATTAGGAACAGAAGCCGGAGGTTTTGTTAAAAATATAAGTAGGTATAAGTTTCACGTTATACATTATCCTTATATTTTATTCTTACACATCAAGATATCTGACGTCTTTCGCATGCTCATGGATAAAGTCACGTCTTGGTTCAACATTATCGCCCATCAGCGTATCAAAAATACTATCAGCGAGCATCGCATCTTCAATCGTTACTTGCAACATCATACGCGCTTCAGGATCCATCGTCGTGTCCCACAGCTGGGTAGCATTCATTTCACCCAAACCTTTGTAGCGCTGGACATTGACCTTAACATTTTCTCCAAAAGAAGCGATAATCTCATCGCGTTCCTTCTCGCTTCCTGCATAACGGATCACTTTGTTGCGCTCTATCTTGAACAATGGCGGTTGTGCGATATAGATATAACCTGCATCTACTAGCTTCCGCATGTAACGGTAGAAGAATGTCAACAACAGAGTTCTAATATGAGCTCCATCGACGTCGGCATCCGTCATAATAACGACTTTATGGTAACGAGCCTTTGATAGATCAAAATCATCACTGATCCCTGTACCCAGAGCCGTAATGATCGCCCGAATTTCCGCGTTGGATAGAATACGGTCTAAGCGAGCTTTTTCTACGTTTAGGATCTTACCACGCAGTGGTAGAATCGCTTGGAAATGACGATCCCGGCCTTGCTTGGCCGATCCCCCCGCAGAGTCACCTTCGACGATATACAATTCGCTGATAGACGCATCCTTGGATGAACAGTCTGCAAGTTTACCAGGTAGTGCACTAACTTCAAGCGCACTCTTACGGCGTGTTAACTCACGAGCCTTACGAGCAGCTTCTCGTGCACGTGAAGCTGAAAGCGACTTTTCAAGGACACGGCGAGATACTGCTGGATTCTCTTCTAGGAATTCCTGCAATTTCTCTCCGAACAGTGATTCTACAATTCCGCGTACTTCACTATTTCCGAGCTTAGTCTTCGTTTGACCTTCGAACTGAGGCTCTGGAATTTTGACAGAAATAATCGCTGTCAATCCTTCACGCACGTCGTCACCAGTCAGATTTGAATTACCATCCTTCAGCACACCCGCTTTACGGGCATAATCGTTGATGATACGTGTTAGCGCACTTTTGAAGCCGGATTCATGCGTTCCGCCTTCATGAGTATTAATATTATTCGCAAAAGAGTAGATGTTCTCTGTATACGAATCATTGTATTGGAGAGCTACTTCAACCTGGATCATATCTCGTGAGCCTTCCACGTAGATTGGTTCCTCGTGCAGCGCTTCTTTTTTCTCATTCAAATATTTCACATATTCAACGATACCACCCTCGTATTTGAACACGTTGGTAACATCGGTCCGCTCATCATGCAGTGAAAGCTCGATTCCTTTGTTAAGAAAAGCTAGCTCACGAATACGTGTAAGCAATGTCGCATATTCAAAGACCGTGGTTTCAGTAAAGATTTCAGGGTCTGGATGAAAAGTTGTAGTCGTACCTGTCTCGTCCGTATCTCCAACAACCTTGATCTCATACTGTGGTGCACCACGTCTGTATTCCTGCTGATAAACATGCCCATCACGCTTAACATTAACAACAACCTTCTCAGACAAGGCATTTACTACGGAGATACCCACACCGTGTAAGCCGCCTGATACTTTATATCCGCCGCCGCCGAATTTACCGCCTGCATGCAGTACTGTCATTACAACTTCAAGCGTCGACTTTTTAAGTTTTTCATTTTCACCTACAGGTATGCCACGTCCATTATCGATAACAGTAATCCCGTTATCCTCATGAATAATCACTTGAATCCGGTCACAATAACCTGCTAGGGCTTCATCGATACTATTATCTACGACCTCCCACACCAAGTGATGGAGACCTTTAGAACTAGTGGAACCAATATACATGCCCGGACGTTTCCGGACAGCTTCTAGCCCTTCTAGTACCTGAATCTGGCTCTCATCATATGTCGGTTGATTCATTGACATGCCTTCACCTACTTCTTTCAGATTATCTCTTTGTTACTAAACGCAAGTTATATCTCGAGCAAAATTTTGGCTCTTTTTTTGAGAGTGGAGGAGGAAATGGGGGAGTAATACACGATATTTTTAGTTACGACAATAGATTTTGCTTCCTCTTCACCAATCCGCTCAAGCTTCTTGTCCTGCTCAGAGTGAATGACGAATTGCTTAGACACCTTGGAAGATTTCTCAATCGAAATATCAAATATTGCAATTAACTCCGAAGAGCGAATAATCTTCTCCCCGCCCAAATGAATATACATGATCTTCCTCCGCTCTTTATAACTCCACTTTTCCATCATGAACATGATATAGGCTGGCGCCTTTTAATTTATCGGCATTCAGACCCTCAATTCCGGTAGCGGTAATGAATGTCTGTACCTTGCTTTGAAAGGTTTCAATAAGCTGGGTCTGTCGGTAAGGATCAAGCTCGGATAAAACATCATCAAGAAGCAGCACAGGATATTCTCCGATTTCTTCATGGATCAGCTCGATTTCCGCCAGCTTGAGCGATAAAGCCGTGGTACGCTGCTGTCCCTGAGAACCGTAGACCTGAGCTTCCCTTCCGTTGATAAAAAAGGACAGGTCATCCCGATGGGGACCCGTCAGCGTCATGCCGCGCCTGATTTCTTGTTCTCTCGTTTGTGATAACTTTAACATAAAATTGTCTAATAAGACAGCTTCATCTTCCTCATCACGATCGCCGAAAGAGGGGACATAGAGCAATTTCAGTTCTTCTCCGCCGTTCGTAATCCCCCGGTGTATGCTTTCAGCCCATATTTGCAGCTTCTTTATGAATTGTTTCCTTTTTTTTACGATTTTAACACCGTGCTCCACAAGTTGAGCATCCCAGATTTCCAAAAGATCTTTTCCCGCTGCCTCTTTCCCCCACAACTGCTTCAGCAAATTGCCCCTTTGTAAGAGAATCTTTTGATACTGCTGGAGGTGAAATAGATAACTGGGCTGGACTTGGCCAATCTCCATATCAAGAAAACGCCGTCTGATGCCAGGTGTGCCTTTTACAATCTCTAAATCTTCCGGTGCAAACATGACCACATTAAGTGATCCTACAAACTCACTAAGGCGCCGTTGTTCTAAACCGTTAATCTTAGCTTTTTTACCTTTGGCAGAAAGGGTGAGCTCTAGCTTGAGATCGCCGTACTTACGTTCTACCTCGGCAATGATCTGAGCAGCGTCTCCAGGGGCATCGAATGAAATAAGTTCGCGATCTTTCGAGGTGCGGTGGCTTTTGGTCATCGCCAGGACGAACAATGCCTCCATGAGGTTTGTTTTGCCTTGAGCGTTCTGACCCAGAATCAGATTGACATCGCCCAGGCTCTCCAGACGCAGCAGCCCGTAATTTCGATAATGCTGCAGACCGATATTTTTAACAAACACGAAATGGTTCCTCCCCTAGCCTACTCCTCTTTAACTCCTCCACCTTCAACCTGAAAGGTGCCGTTATCCTGCACTTCAATTTGGTCACCCGGATACAGCTTTCTTCCACGTCGTTCCTCTACTTCTCCGTTAACCAGTACATGTCCTTCTTGCAGTAAAGCTTTAGCCATTCCACCTGTGGATACACAATCAGAAAGTTTCAGGAATTGATCCAGCTTAATATATCCACTGTGGATAAGTATTTTTTTCATGGTTTTTATCCTTTCAGCCACTTATCCACATGTTCATGAATGTTGGCATTAATTTGTTGTACGGTAAGGCAAAATGATATACAAGCTATTCGTTTGGTCAAGTGGCTTCAAAATGATCGGACTCATCATTCCTGTAAATGCTATGACAAGCTGCTCACTCTCAATAACTTTTAAGACATCGAGCATATATTTGGAGTTGAAAGATATTTTGAGAGGTTCACCTTTGAAATCAATGACTTCAAGTTCCTCACGAACTTTACCAAGCTCAGAAGAGCTAGAAGAAATTTCAATGCCGCCTTGTTCAAGCGTCTGCATGCGCACAATATTGGTTTTTTCTTCACGGGACAGCAAATAAGCGCGATCAATCGATTCGCTTAATTTTTTTGTGTCCAAAGTTAGTTCTGTTTTGTAGGTTGTTGGAATAATTCTAGAAGTATCCGGATAAATTCCATCAAGGATCCGTGAATAGAACAGTACTTTGTCGATTTTAAAGAGAACTTGATTGTCTGCAACCACAATATCAACGAGCATATTTTGATCAGGGATAATTTTACTTAGCTCATTAAGGGTTTTACCGGCGATTACGATATTTGCAAATTGGACATTCTCCGTACCTTCTAGTCTTGCTGCTCTTGTAGCTAAGCGGTGACGGTCTGTCGCTGTGAACTTAAACTCATTATCAGCCAGATTCCACAGTATACCTGTTAAAATCGGAGTTGTCTCTTGGGTAGAAATAGAAAAAGCGGTTTGTTTAATCATATTTTTCAGCAAATCACCTGGCAGGGAGATGGTATCGTTCTCCTCAATACTCGGTAACACCGGGAATTCTTCAGGGTCTAAACCTACGATCTGAATCTCCGTGGATCCAGAAGAAATATATGTTTGGAATCCTTCTTTAACTTCCATGTGAATCTCTTTGGAGGGCAGCTTCTTAATAATCTCGACGAAAAACTTAGCGGGAAGAACTACACTTCCTGGCTGGTCTATCTTCACGATCGTATGGCTGTCATTCTCTGCTGGAATAAACGATTGGATGGAAATATCGGTGTCGCTTGCAGTTAGTGTGACGCCTTGATGGCTAACTTCCAGCTTAATACCGGTCAGAATTGGGATCGTCGTTCTACTGGAGATAGCTTTGGATACGTGTTGAATGGATTCGTTGAGCTCGTTTTTAAGAATGCTTATTTTCATGATTTCACTCCTAGCTGAAAAATTGGGGATTTCGTTGTATTTGCTGTTCTTTATTACGCGTCTTTACATGATGAATTATTATAGTTATTTAATAGTATTAGTAGTAGGGGCGTCTAATATGTGGATAACCCTATCAAATAGCATAAAATTAAGCCTACCCACATGTGTATAGATTGTGTATAGGCTCTTTGTTCCTCTTAGGAAGGATTTTTAATTTTCTCCGCAAGATTATTTACCACTTTGTACAACTCCTGATCGACCTTTAATGACTGTGTAATTTTATCATGCGCATGAATTACGGTCGTATGGTCACGTCCACCGAATGCCTCGCCAATTTTAGGAAGCGAATAATCCGTTAGTTCACGGGAGAGATACATTGCGATTTGACGTGGAAATGCTACGGCTTTCGTACGTTTTCGTGCTTTGAAGTCTTCAAGGCGTAAATTGTAGTATTCACCGACTTTTTGCTGAATATCAGCGATGGTAATCATCTTAGGCCGGCTGGAAGGAATAATATCCTTGAGTGCTTCAGCTGCCAAATGAGTGGTTACATCCTGGTTGGTTAGCGATGAGTAAGCAACAACCCGGATTAATGCACCCTCGAGTTCACGAATATTGGTGTCAATCTGGTTAGCAATATACATCATGGCCTCATTAGGGATATCAAGGTTCTCTGCTTTCGCCTTTTTGCGCAAAATCGCAATTCGGGTCTCTAGATCAGGTGGTTGAATATCCGTAATCAAGCCCCATTCAAACCGGGAACGTAGGCGTTCTTCCAGTGTGGGAATTTCCTTTGGCGGTCGGTCGCTGGAGATGATAATTTGCTTGCGTTCTTCGTGGAGCGCATTGAACGTATGGAAAAACTCCTCCTGCGTGGACTCTTTTCCAGCGAGGAATTGAATATCGTCAATAAGCAAAATGTCAACGTTACGATACTTATTGCGGAAGCTTTCACCGCGGTTATCACGGATTGAATTGATAAATTCATTCGTGAATTTCTCTGAAGAGATGTAAATAACCTTGTTATTTGGGTTATGTTCCAGAACATAGTGCCCAATGGCGTGCATTAAATGGGTTTTGCCCAGTCCTACACCACCGTATAAAAACAAGGGATTGTATGCTTTGGCGGGTGCCTCGGCTACTGCCAGTGAGGCTGCATGCGCAAAACGGTTGCCAGAGCCAATTACAAAAGTGTCAAAGGTGTACTTGGGATTGAGTAGATGCGTTTGTGCTTCTTCTCGTGATACTACGGGAGTGGGGGCCGATTGTTGAACCACAAGCTCAGGCGGCTTGCTTTCTTCAATGACGAATTTTACATCCACTTGTTTCCCTGTAACTTCGTAAACCGTAGCTCCTACTAGTTTGGTGTAGCGACTTTCCAGCCATTCTACTGCGAACGTTGTAGGTGCCGAAATAATGAGAACCTGGGAGTTGAAGGTTACGGCTTTGGTAGCCTTAAACCAGGTATCAAAGCTCGGCTTGCTTAATTTGGTTTGAATAATCGATAAAATTTGCTGCCATAATTCGGAAGTATGGCTGTCCACAGACTGTCACTCCTTTAAATCTTCCAAATGTGGCATCAGCCATGAAGTGGAAATGTCGAAGAAAATAGGTTGGTGCTGATATTTATC